>NZ_JBXAQC010000001.1:808900-1108529 GCF_058806855.1 Caulobacter sp. GW821-FHT12F03 | reverse complement strand
CCGTGGTCGACGTGCCCGATCGTGCCGATGTTGCAGTGCGGCTTGGTGCGTTCGAACTTTTCCTTGGCCATTTTCTTTCCAATCCCTGGCGCCAGCGAAGAAGATGTAGGGGAGCGCCTGGAGCGGGTAGCGGGAATCGAACCCGCATCCTCAGCTTGGAAGGCTGCTGCACTACCATTGTGCTATACCCGCCCTGAGGCGGGATCGCGGTGGACTCCCGTTGTTCTGATCCGGAGGTCCCGGCTGCCAGGAAGGAGAGCCTTCAGATCACGTGGTGGGGGAAGTAGGACTCGAACCTACGAAGGCTGACGCCAAGGGATTTACAGTCCCTCCCCTTTGCCACTCGGGACATTCCCCCGCACGCGGTCTAAAGGCTTTCTTCCTTGGCGGCTCGGCCTCCGCAAACGCGCGGAAAACCGTGGGGCCCCAAATCGGAGCGCGTCTTATAGTGTCGTCCCCCAAACAACGCAACGACCGGAAATCAGGCTTTCGTCCTCATCTCGAAAAAGACGGAAAACCCCGTCCGCAAAGGGTTTCCGCGACGGATTCGAAGGACTGGCTGTGGGGCGTGCACGCGGTGGAGGCCGCGCTGGAGAATCCGAACCGGGCCCAGCCGCGCCGACTCCTGGCCACTCCAGATCGCGCCCAGGCCCTGACTCGCCGCTTCGGTGTGCTCAAGCAGATGGAATCAGTCGACGGGCCCGCGATCGCCCGGCTGCTGCCGGCCGGCGCCGTGCACCAGGGCCTGGCCCTGAAGATCGATCCGCTCGAGCCGCTCTCTATTCACGACATCGGCTCTCCGGCCGAAGGCGTGCTGCTGGTGCTCGACCAGATCACCGATCCGCAGAACATCGGGGCCATCTTCCGCTCGGCCGCCGCATTCGGCGCGCGCGGGGTGATCCTGCAGGACCGCCACGCGCCGGTGCTCAGCGGCGCCCTCGCCAAGGCCGCCGCCGGCGCCATCGACAAGATGCCGCACGCGGTCGCGGTTAACCTTTCGCGGGCCCTGGAGACGCTCTCGGACCTGGGGTGGCGCACTTTGGGGCTAGATGGCCATTCGTCGGTCAATCTGGCCGACGCAATGGACGGGTCGCCGACCGTTCTGGTGCTCGGATCCGAAGGCGAAGGCTTACGCCGCCTGGTTTCGGAGCATTGCGACGTGCTGGCGAAGATCCCCATGCCGGGGGGCTTCGAGAGCCTCAACGTGTCCAATGCGGCGGCAATCGCGCTCTACGAAGCCTCACGAATTCGCCTCTGAGGTGAACACGTTACGAGAATCTGAATTAACCGTTTTGATTTCGTCGCCAAGGCGTGTTTTTCTTCCACGCTTGTGAAGGGCGGGGCCTGTTTCCCGCCGTTTCGGCATGGGATCGGGGGTTCTCAATGTTGAAGGGCTTTATGCGTCTGGCGGCCTGTACCGCTTCGGGCGCGGCTTTTCTGGCGCTTACCGGGTGCGGCGGCGCCGCGCCTGACGACGGCTACGCCGGCCCTCCACCCTCAAGCTATGATCGCGGCGCTTCGACCCCGACCCTGATGGGTCAGGGCGCGGCCGCGCGTCCCGCTCCCGACGGCCTGGCCGGCGGCCCGCGCACGTTCAGCGGCATGGCGCCGGTGCCCAATCCCGGCGACCTGAGCAAGGCCGACCGAGTCAGGTTCTACGGTCACAAGTACGACTATCTGCCTGAACCGAAAGGCCAAACGGCCGCCACCTCGACCGGCGGTCCGCGCTTCCAGCTGGTCACGCGCCGCAAGGCCGACGGCACGCTGCAGATCGCCATGCGCCCGGTCGCCAATCCCGAGGACATGACTGCCGCCGAGCGGCGTCAGGTCTACGGCAACCGCTACGCCCCGCGCGCCGTGGCCGCCGCCCCGCGCCGCAGCTGGCGCGCCGCCACGTCCACGCCCGCGCCCGTCGTCAAGCCGGTGGTCAAGCCGGCGGTGATCAAGGCCGCGCCGCCCGCCCCGGTGAAGCCCGCACCCGCCCCGGTCGCCGCCGCGCCGCTCAAGCCCGCCGCCCCGGCGCCGGTGCTCGCCCCGGCCGCGCCCGTCGCCGCAGCGCCGAAACTGACCCCGCCGCAGCAGCTGCAGGCCGCCGTGTCCGGCGGCATCAACAGCGGCGCCACCCTGTCGGTGCCTGCCGACCTGAAGGCCGGCAAGGAAGCCGATGTCGTCCTGTCCCTGCCCGGCGATCTGCTGGCCATGGTCCAGGAACAGGCCGCCAAACTCGGCCTCGGCCGCGCCGCCCGCAAGGTCGACGCCTACGCCAGCCTCAAGGGCGACGGCTACGCCATCAACCCGCCCGGCCAGCAGACCGCCCCGGTCGCCGCCGGCAAGCCGACGACCTTCACCTGGAAGGTCAAGCCGACCGACGCCGTCCGGTCGCCGTTGACGGCCGACTATGGTCTCGAACTGAAGGGCGTGAAGCCGAAGACGGCCTTCTCCGTCGGCTCCCTGAAGGAGGCCGTCGCGGCCCCGGTGGAAGCCGCCACGACCGCGGCCAAGGGCTTCAAGCTGCCGAAGCTCGGCATGCCGTCGCTGAAGGCCCTGGCCTTCCCGTGGGTGCCCGAGCCGACCCTGCCGGGCGTCGGCAAGGTCGCGCGGGAGAACGTGGTCGGCGGGGCGCTCGCCCTGCTCGCCCTGATCCTGCTGGTGGTCCTGGCCCGGGGCGCCGGCGCCAGCCGCGCCCGCGCCGAACGTCGCCGCAAGTTCCGCACCATGCAGGACTACGGCGTCAACGAGCAGGAACCCGCCCATGAGGCCCACCCGGTCACGGCCGCCAGCCAGGGCTATGTGAATCCGATGGTGGCCGCCGCCGCCGGCGCCGCGGGCGGCTACGCCCTGGCCTCGCACGGCCATGATGATCACGGTCACGGCCACGGGGATCATGGCCACGGTCATGACGACCATGGGCACGGCCACGACGACCATGGTCATGGTCACGATGACCACGGCCACGGGCACGACGATCACGGACACGGCCATGGCGACCACGGCCACGGCGCGCACCACACCTCGCACGACGCGCACGGCCACGACGATCACGGGCACGACGATCATGGCCACAAGGCCGATGATCACGGCCACGGCCATGACGATCACGGCCATGGCCACGGTCATGACGACCATGGTCACGGCGCCCATCACGCCGCCAGCACCTCGCACGGCCATGATGACCACGGTCACGGCCACGACGATCACGGCCACAAGGCCGACGACCACGGCCACGGTCATGATGATGGCCACGGCCACGGGGACGGCCACGGCCATGGCCATGACGCCCACCACACCGCCCTGACCTCGCACGGTCATGATGATCACGCCGGCCACGACGATCACGGGCATGGTCACGACGACGGACACGGTCATGACGACGGTCACGGCCACGGTCATGATGACCATGGTCATGACCATGGCCACGGTCCGGCCCAGCACATCTCGCACTCCGGCCATGACGACCACGGCCACGGCCACGACGACCACGGTCACAAGGCCGACGACCACGGCCACGGTCATGACGACCACGCCCATGGTCACGGCCATGATGAGCACCACAAGGAACCCGAGCACGCCCACTAGGCGTCAGGTCCGCGGGAGCAATCAGCCGTCGACGCCTTGCAAGGCGTCGGCGGCTGACGCATTGAGGCGCGCATGTTTGAAACTCTGATGGCTGTCGATCTGAGCGGCGCCGGCGCGGCCCTGCTGCAGGTCCTGATGATCGACCTGGTGCTGGCCGGCGACAACGCCGTGGCCGTGGGCCTGGCCGCCGGCGGGCTGCCGCCCAAGGATCGTCGCAAGGCCATCCTCTGGGGCCTGATGGCCGCGGTGGTGCTGCGTATCGGCTTCGCCCTGATCACGGTGCAGCTGCTGGCGATCATCGGCCTGCTGCTGGCGGGCGGCGTGCTGCTGCTGTGGGTCTGCTGGAAGATGTGGCGCGAGCTGCACGAGCAGGCCGCGCACGACGAGGCCGAGGCCGAGGCCTGCCTCGACAACGACCCGGCCACCGAGCCGAAGGTCAAGCCGGCCAAGTCGTTCCGCGCCGCCTTCCTGCAGATCCTCATCGCCGATGTGTCGATGTCGCTCGACAACGTGCTGGCCGTGGCCGGCGCCGCGCGCGAGCACCCGGCCGTGCTGGTGTTCGGCCTGCTACTGTCGATCGGCCTGATGGGCGTGGCGGCCAGCTGGATCGCCCGGCTGCTGCACCGCTTCCGCTGGATCGGCTACATCGGCCTGTTCATCGTGCTCTATGTCGCCCTGCACATGATGTGGGAGGGCACGCGCCAGGTGTTCGTCGATCTGCACCGCGTCGAGCAGTACAACGCGGTCATGCCCGGGTTCCTCGACATCACGCCCGCCGAAAAGCAGAAGTTCGAGAAGCACTAGGCTCGCTCAGCCCACGCCGGTGATCACCCCGGCCGCGCCCAGCACACGCCGGCCGCCCATGCCCCAGGGGACGGGGCCGAGGTCGGCGAGGCGGGAAAAGGCGACCTCGCGCAGGCCGCAGGCCCGCAGCATGTCCAGCAGCTCCTCGACGCGCCCGTACAGCCGGCGATCGAGGAACATGTCCTGGACGCAGAACCGCCCGCCGGGCCGCAATACCCTGACCGCCTCGCGCAGCGCGGCCCGCGGACCGCCGCCGTCGCGCACTTCGTGGAACACGAAATGGCTGACCACCGCGTCGAACGTCCCGTCCGGAAACGGCAGGGCCGCGGCGCTGGCGCGCTCGAAGCGCACGCGGTCGGCGACGCCGGCGGCCCGCGCGTTGCGCTCACAGGCCGCCCTGGAATACTCCCAGCCCGCGGCCCACAGGTCGACACCGACGACGCGCGCGGCGGGCAGCCGCTCGGCGAGGCCGATGGCCAGCGCGCCCTGCCCCGTGCCGATGTCGAGCGCCTGTCCCCGGCCGTCCCAGGCCAGCCGGTCGAGGACCACAGCCCACAGCCGGCGCTGGACACGCCCGCCCCGGTCCGAAAAGGCGACCCAGAGATAGGTCAGGAACAGCCCGATCCCGAGCGGCGTCGCCGCGGCCAGCCAGAGGATCAGCCGCGCGGACGGGGCGCTCACCAGGGCGCCCGCGACCGTCAGGGCCGCGCCGCCAGCCAGATACGCCAGCAGGATCCGCAGGCGGATCCAGTTGCCGAACCGCACGCGTCCGCCGGGTCGCCCGGCCGTCACGGCGCGCCGTCCCGCCGGTCCGGGACCCGCAGGCCGCCTTCGAGCAGGTCGATGGTCTGGTTGATCCGCGTCTCCAGCCGCTCGCCCGCGTCGCCTTCGCCCAGAAGCCAGAGCCGCACCGTCATGAGCATGGCCGAGACGTAGACCTCGGCCAGTCGCAGGGGGTCGATGTCGGCGCGGATCTCGCCCGCCGCCTGGCCCGCGCGGAAGATGGCCGCCACACCCGCGAAGATCTGGGCGCCCAGGTCGCTGCGTCGGCCGCGCGGCTCCCCGTCGCCGGCCAGGGTTCGGCCCGTGCGCACCACCACCAGCCGCATGAAGTCGCGGTCCGCCTCGATCGCCCGGGCCTGGGCGGCGACCCAGTCCCGCGTCGCCTCGAGCACCGGGGCGCCGGCGGGCAGGTCCGGATCGAGCGCCGGCAGGTCGGCCTGCCGGCGCAACCAGCCGATCGCCAGTTCAGTCAGCACCGCGTCCTTGCCGGCGAAGTAGTTGAAAAAAGTCTGGCGGCTGACGCCGACCGCGCTGACGATGTCGTCGATGCTGGTGGCGTCGAAGCCGCGCGCGCGGAACAGCGCCTCGCAGACGTCAAGGATGCGGGCATGCGCGCGGGCGCGCTTGGTCTCTCGCAGGCTCATAACGCTAGACTGGATCCATAATTTGACTGAGTCAAATTATGGCGTCGTCAGCGTGGTCAGTCGGCGCCGCCGAACCGCTCCGTCCACTCAACGATCTGTTCGTCGAGGATCTTGGGGAACAGCACGTCCGGCGCGGTCACCGCCCTGCCCGGCTCGAGCCGCGACAGTTCGGCGGCGACGTCCGTTCCCGGCCAGGCCGGCGGCCAGGCTTCGCCGAACGCCTTGCAGATGCCCTCCGCCGCGAACGGGATGAAGGGCGCGCTGACCCGGCCGTAGAGCGCCGCGAGGTTCAGCGCCGTGCGCGTCACCACGGCCGCGCGCTCGACGTCGGTCTTGAACGCCGTCCAGGGGGCCGCCTCCTGCAGATACTCGTTGCCCAGCACCCAGAGGGCGCGGACGGCCTGGGCCGCCTTGCGAACCTCGATGGCTTCGAGCTCGGTGGTCAGCACGGCCAGCTGGGCGGCGACGTCGGCGTAGAGCTGCTGCTCGCGCGGACCGGGCTCGCCGCCGGCGGGGACCGCCGGGCCGAACTTGCTCTCGTTGAAGCGGACGATGCGGTTGATGAAGTTGCCCAGCACATCGGCCAGGTCCTTGTTCACCGCCGACTGGAACTGCTCCCAGGTGAAGGCCGTGTCGGAGCCCTCCGGCGCGTTGGCCGTCAGGTACCAGCGCCACAGGTCGGCCGGCAGCAGCTCGAGCGCCGCGTCCATGAACACGCCGCGCTTGCCGCTGGTGGAGAACTTGCCGCCGTACCAGTTGAGCCAGTTGAAGGCCTTCAGCCGGTCGACCTGCTTCCAGGGTTCGCCCGAGCCGATGATCGTCGCCGGGAAGCTGACCGTGTGGAAGGCGACGTTGTCCTTGCCCATGAACTGGACGTACTCGACGTCGGTCGCGCCTTCGTCGGTGCGCCACCAGCGCTTCCATTCCGCGCCGGTCGCCTCGGACCACTCGACGGTCGCGCCGATGTATTCGATCGGGGCGTCGAACCAGACGTAGAACACCTTGTTCTCGAAGCCCGGGCGCGGGGCGCCGTCCTTGACCACCGGGATGCCCCAGGCGAGGTCGCGGGTGATGCCGCGGTCGATCAAGCCCTCGTCGAGGTGCTTGTAGGCGATGCCGCGCGTCAGGGCCGGCCAGCCCTCGGCCTTCGAATCGACCCAGGCGCGGATCTTTCCCTCGATCCTGGTCTGCAGCAGGTAGAGGTGGCGGGTGTCGCGCACCTCGATGTTCCGCGAGCCGCTGATCACCGAATAGGGATTGATCAGGTCGACCGGGTCGAGCAGCTCGCCGCAGTTGTCGCACTGGTCGCCGCGCGCCTTGTCGAAGCCGCAGCGGGGGCAGGTTCCCTCCACGTAGCGGTCCGGCAGGAAGCGCTTGTCGTCGATCGAGTAGACCATCTTGTCGGTCCGTTCCTCGATCAGGCCGTTCTTCTCCAGCGCCTCGCAGAAGTGCTGCGTCAGGCGGTGGTTGGGCGCGTTCGAGCTGCGGCCGAACCAGTCCCAGCTGAGGCCGAACCGGGCGCCGATGGCCTTCTGCAGGTCGTGCTGCTCGGCGCAGTAAGTCGCCACGTCCTGGCCCGCCGCCGCGGCGGCCAGCTCGGCCGGCGTGCCATGTTCATCGGTAGCGCAGATGTAGAGGGTCTCGGCCCCCCGGGCCCGCTGGAAGCGCGCGAACACGTCGGCCGGCAGCATGGAGCCGGCGAGGTTGCCCAGGTGCTTGATCCCGTTGATGTACGGCAGGGCGGAGGTGATGAGGATGCGGGCCATGGCGCGGGCTATAGCCGCCGCGTCCGGGAATGGGAAGTTTGCCGCGCGCCTCCCGCCCCGCCGGGTAAGGGCTTTCGTCGGCCGTCCAAGGCCCTATAACGATTTTCAGCCTTCTGGGGAGACGCGGGGATGTCTGCAATGACCGGTATGACGCGGCGCTGGACCGCGATGGTCCTGGGGGCCGCCGCCCTGGCCCTGGCCGCCTGCGGCGGCGGGGCCGACAAGCCCCAGACGCTGCGCATCTACAACTGGTCGGACTACATCGACCCGGCGCTGCTGGACGAGTTTACCAAGGAGACCGGCATCAAGGTCGTCTACGACACCTTCGATTCCAACGAGGTGCTCGAGACCAAGGTGCTGACCGGCGGGACCGGCTACGACATCGTCGCGCCGTCGAACCACAACGTGCCGCGCTACATCACCGCCAAGGCCATCAGCCCGCTCGACTTCAGCCAGATTCCCAACCGCAAGAACCTGTGGCCGGACCTGATGGCGCGGATGGAGCCGTTCGATCCGGGCGGTAAGTACACCGTGCCCTACATGTGGGGCACCATGGGCATCGGCTACAACAAGGCCGCCATCGCCAAGCGTCTGCCCGGCGTGGCGATCGACAGCTGGGACGTCGTGTTCAAGCCGGAGAACCTCGCCAAACTGAAGGACTGCGGCGTCTATTTCCTCGACGCGTCCGAGGACATGTACGCGGTGACGCTGAACTACCTCGGCAAGGACCCCAACTCGCGCAACATCGCCGACTACGAGGCGGCGACGAACCTGATGGTCAGCCTGCGGCCCTACGTGACCAAGATCCACTCGTCGGAATACATCAACGCCCTGGCCAACGGCGACGCCTGCATCGCCATCGGCTACAGCGGCGACATCCTCCAGGCCGCGACCCGTGCCGAGGAGGCCAAGAACGGCGTCGAGATCGGCTATGTCATCCCGAAGGAAGGCAGCCAGGTCTGGTTCGACGTGTTCGCCATTCCCGTGGACGCGCCCAACAAGGCGGCCGCCTACAAATTCCTCGACTACATGCTGCGGCCCGAGGTGATCGCCCGCGCGTCGAACTACACCGAGTACGCCAACGCCAACCTGCCGGCGACGGCCCTGGTCAACGCCGACCTGCGCGACAATCCGAACGTCTATCCGACGCCGGACGTGTTCAGCCGGCTGTTCGTGACCACGACCAAGGACCAGGCGCTGCTGCAGCAGGTGAACCGCCTCTGGACGCGGGTGATGACCGGGCGATGAGCCGCGCGCCCTCGACCCGACAACCCCGCGGCGAACAGACCCGGCGCAACATCGGCGCCGTCCGGTCGAGCTTCGCCCCGTGGAACGACCCGAACGCCACGCCGCTGGTCCGCTTCCAGGGCGTAACCAAGCGGTTCGGAGACCACGCCGCCGTCGACGACGTGTCGCTGGACATCTATCCGGGCGAGTTCTTCGCCCTGCTCGGCCCGTCCGGCTGCGGCAAGACCACCCTGATGCGGATGCTGGCCGGGTTCGAGAGCCTCGACGCCGGCCGCATCACCCTGAACGGCGAGGATCTGGCCGGGGCGCCGCCGCACCGGCGGCCGGTGAACATGATGTTCCAGAGCTACGCCCTGTTCCCGCACCTGACCGTCGAGCGGAACATCGCCTTCGGCCTCAAGCAGGAGGGCATGGCGAAGAAGGATATCGCCGCCCGCGTCGCCGAGATGCTGGCCCTGGTGAAGATGGAAGGGTTCGCCCGCCGCCGCCCTGACCAGCTGTCCGGCGGCCAGAAGCAGCGCGTCGCCCTCGCCCGCGCCGTGGCCCGCAAGCCGCGCATGCTGCTGCTCGACGAGCCGCTCGGGGCGCTGGACAAGAAGCTGCGCGAGGAGACCCAGTTCGAGCTGATGGACCTGCAGGTCGAGCTCGGCGTGACCTTCCTGATCGTCACCCACGACCAGGAAGAGGCCATGGTCATGGCCGACCGGATCGCGGTGATGCGCGACGGCAAGATCGTCCAGGTCGGCCGGCCCGAGGAGGTCTACGAGGCGCCCAACAGCCGTTACGTGGCCGAGTTCCTCGGCGACGTGAACCTGTTCGAGACCACGGTGGAAGCCATCGAGCATCCGATGGCCCATCTGAATCTGGCCGAGGCCGAGGCCGGCTTCTATGTGCTCGACGACGACTGCCCTGGCCCGGGGTCGACCGTCTGGCTGGCCGTGCGGCCCGAGAAGATGCGCATCAGCCTCGACCCGCCCGCCCCCGGCGCGCGCAACACCCTGGCCGGCGAGATCTGGGACATCGGCTACACCGGCGACTGGACCAACTACATCGTCGAGCTGCCGGGCGGGAAACTGGTGCGCGTCGCGCGGGCCAATTCCCGGCGGTTCGTCGACCGGCCTATCGACTGGGACGACAAGGTCTGGGTCAGCTTCGACCCCGACGCCGGCGTGGTGCTGACGTCGTGACGTGCGTGGTTCGAGACGCTCGCTTGAGGCTCGCTCCTCACCATGACGAGCATTTTTGCAGCCCCTCCCTCTTCGTCATCCTGAGGAGCGATCCCTCAGGATCGCGTCTCGAAGGACGCACGCCGTGAGCCGCCCGCGTTCACGGGCCGCCCTGCTGCCGGCGCTCTGGCTCGGCCTGTTCTTCGCGTTTCCGTTCCTGCTGGTGCTGCGGCTGTCGCTGTCCGACACGGCGCTGGCCATCCCGCCCTACACGCCGCAAATCGTCTGGAGTCATGGGCTGCAGGGCATCCGGGACTTCCTCGGGGCGCTGGACGGCGAGATGTACCGGCGACTGGTCTCCGACCGGCTGTATCTCGACGCCTATATCTCCAGCCTGCGCTTCGCCGCGACCGGCACGGTCCTCGCCCTGCTGGTCGGCTACCCGATGGCCTACGGCATGGCCAAATGCCGGCCGGGCACGCGCAACGTGCTGCTGATGCTCGTCATCCTGCCGTTCTGGACCAGCTTCCTGATCCGGGTCTACGCCTGGGTCGGCATCCTCAAGCCGCAGGGCCTGCTGAACGCCTTCCTGGGAGTGCTGCATATCCCGCCGGTCGACCTGCTCTACACCCCGACCGCTGTGCAGATCGGGCTGGTCTACAGCTACCTGCCGTTCATGGTCCTGCCGCTGTATTCGGCGCTGGAGCGGCTGGATCACACCCTGCTGGAGGCCGCCGCCGATCTCGGCTCGCCGCCGTGGAAGAGCTTCTGGCAGGTGACCTGGCCGCTCTCGATTCCCGGCGTCATCGCCGGCTGCCTGCTGTGCTTCATTCCGATGGTCGGCGAGTTCGTCATTCCCGACCTGCTCGGCGGGCCCGGCTCGCTGATGATCGGCCGCTCGATCTGGATGGAGTTCTTCGCCAACCGCGACTGGCCGTTCGCCTCGGCCGTGGCCATCGTGCTGCTGCTGACGCTGATCGCGCCGATCCTGCTCTACCAGCGCCAGCAGCAGAAAGCCCTGGAGGCCGGGACGTGAGGGCGGGGTTGCAGATTGCGTCCTTCGACACGCGCCTTTCAGGCGCTGCTCAGGATGACATGCAATCGGGTCGTCATCCTGAGCAGGCGCGCAGCGCCGTGTCGAAGGACGCACGACCCATGGCCGGGGGGCCAGGCCATGCGTAGAGGCCCCTCCTGGTTCAATCTCGTTTCTCTGACCGTCGGGTTCGCGTTTCTCTACCTGCCGATCGTGCTGCTGGTGGTCTGGTCGTTCAACGGCAGCCGGCTGGTGACGGTCTGGGGCGGATTTTCCGTCCGGTGGTACGCGGCGCTGCTGAGGGACCACCAGCTGCTCGACGCGGCCTGGACGACCCTGCGCATCGGGCTGTTGTCGGCGACGGCGGCAACCGTGCTGGGCTCGCTGGCGGCCATCGCCCTGGTGCGCGGCGGCCGGTTCCGGGGCCACACCCTGTTCTCCGGCATGGTCTATGCGCCGCTGGTCATGCCCGAGGTGATCATGGGCCTGTCGCTGCTTTTGCTGTTCGTCGCCCTGCGCCTCGACCGCGGCTTCTGGACCGTCATGCTGGCGCACACCACCTTCACCCTGTCCTATGTCGCGGTGGTCGTGCATTCGCGGCTGATCACCTTCGACCGCTCGCTGGAAGAGGCCGCCCAGGATCTCGGCTGTACGCCGGCCAGGGCGTTTCTGCAGGTGACCCTGCCGAACATCTTCCCGGCGGTGCTGGCCGGCTGGATGCTGGCCCTGACGCTGTCGCTCGACGATCTGGTCATCGCCAGCTTCACCAGCGGCCCCGGGGCGACGACGCTGCCGATGCGCATCTACAGCCAGGTGCGGCTCGGCGTGACGCCGGAAATCAACGCCGTCTGCACCATCCTGATCGCTGTGGTCGCCACCGGGGTGATCGTCTGGTCCGTGGCCCAGAAGTGGCGCGCGGCCGGGCTCGCCCGCCTCGCGGCCGTCTGAGCGGGACGCCGGACCAATTGCACCCATTCCGGGCCAGACAAGGCCCCGGCTAAGACTTCGGTGACGGCTTTCGCCTAGCTGAAGAGGCTATGTCACGTTCCCGTTCCAGTCTTGCTCCGCGGATAACCCTGCTGAACGCGGACACCTTCGCCGCCCGGATCCAGGCGCACGAGGCCTTCGTCATGGGTCGCCCCGGCGGGGCGCGCGGCCTCCTGCGTTACGTCGTCGCCCGCGGCCTGCGCTGCGACCGCAAGCGGCTTGCCGACGCCGACTTCACCGGGGCGGACCTGACCGGCAGCACCTTCATCGGCTCCGACATGAGCCGGGTCAGCCTCTATTGCGCCAACCTGACCCGCTGCGACCTGCGCGGCGCGCGACTGTTCCGCGCCGACCTGCGCGGCGGGACCTATGCCGGAGCCAAGCTGGCCGGAGCCAACCTCGACCAGGCCGACATGCGGGCCGCGGTGCTGTGCATCGCTGACGAGACACTCGGCCTGAAGTGGATGGGCCACCGCACCGAGATGACCGGGGCCACGGCCAACGGCGCCAACATGACCGACGCTGTGGCGCTCGGCGTCGATTTCACCAACTGCTCGCTGCGCGGCGCGCTGCTGCGCAACGCCAACCTGAAGAACGCCAACTTCACCGACGCCAATCTCGATGGCGTGGACCTGGCGGGCGCGCGGTTGACCGGCGTGGTGCTCAAGGGCGCCATCGTCACCAATGTCGACGTCGGCTTCCTTCAGCGGTCCGGCGTGTCGCTCGAAGGCTGCGTGGTCGACCCGACGCCGCAGGCGATCGCCCGGCTGGACGACATTCGCGGCGAGCTTGAACGGTCCGAGACCTGGGGCAGGACCAACGGCCGCAGCGGCAAGCCCGCCTGCCTCGACGGCTTCGACCTTCGTCCGGCCCGCAACCTCTTCAGCGACCAGCTTCTGGCCGGCATGACCGCCCGCTCGTCGATCGGCGTCGGGGTCGACTTTTCCGGCGCCCAGCTGCAGGGCGCGATCTTCGACGACGCCGACCTGCGCGGGGCCAGCTTCAAGGGCGCCGACCTGCGCGGCGCGTCGTTCCTGCGCGCACGCCTGACCCACGCCATCTTCCAGGATGCCGACATTACCCCGCTGGAACAGCAGGGCGGGGCCCGCCGGCCCGTGCGGTTCGACGGCGCCGAGCTGTCCGGCACCGGCATGACCCGCCAGGCCTCGTTCGAACTGGCCTGACGCCACGCCGCGCCGGCCGGTTGACCCGACGCGGCTTCTGTCAGAGGAAGAGCCCTGCGCGGCCCGCCATTCCGGCGCGCCGCCTGGCCGGCTTAGCTCAGATGGTAGAGCAGCGGTTTTGTAAACCGAAGGTCACGGGTTCGATTCCTGTAGCCGGCACCACGCTTCACGGGGGCTCAGCGTGATGACGATCCGCAGCTCCGACATCCAGATCCAGGCCTGCCAGCTGTGGGCCGAGGCCAACGAGCGCGAGGGCCAGGGCCGGCTGTTCGAGGCAGAGGCGCTGTACACGGTGTCCGCCCAGCTGGGCTACTGCCTGGCCATGAACAGCCTGGCGATCCTGATCGAGGATGTCATGGCGCCGCCCCGGCCGCTGGAGGCCGTGTACTGGCTCAAGCGCGCGGTCGCCGCCGGCGACGACACCGCCGCCTGGAACCTGGCCATGCGCCAGCGCCAGGCCGGCCGCCGCCGCTGGTACGTCCACTGGCTCAGGATCGCCGAACGGATGGGCCATGAGGAGGCGACGCAGGTGCTTGCGATCGCCACGACCCGGGACGACATCTGGTGGGCCATCGAGGGGGTCAATCCGCCCCCGTTCGTGAAGGGACCCCGCCTTGCCTGACCTGAGCGACAGCCTCGCCGAACGCCTCGCGGCGGAAACCCGCAAGGGCGTCGAACGGGCGCGCAAGGCGACCGGCTTCATGCTGTCGCGCCGCGACCGGACGCTGCCGCACCTGGCCGAACTGCGGAACTTCACCGTCCAGGGCGCCGCCGGACCGCTGGCCGCGCGCCTCTACGTGCCCGAGGGCGCGCAGACGCCGGGACCGATGCTGGTGTTCTTCCACGGCGGCGGCTTCGTGCTCGGCGATCTGGAGACCCACGACGCCTTCTGCGTCCGGCTGGCCGACGCGGCCAGGGTCCGGGTGCTGGCCTGCCGCTATCGCCTGGCGCCGGAAGCCGCCTTCCCGGCCCAGCTTCATGACGCCCTCGCCGCGTTTCGCGCCATCCAGGCCCTCGCGCCCAGCCTCGGCGCCGACCCGGACGCCCTGGCGCTCGGCGGCGACTCGGCCGGCGGCTATCTGGCCGTGGCGGCCACCGCGCGGCTCAACGCCGAGACGCCCGGCGCCGTGAAGGCCCAGGTGCTGATCTATCCTCTGCTGTCGCTGGACGACGACGTCTGGGCGTCAAGCCTGCTGCAGGACGCGCGGATCGTCGGGCGGCTGGCGGTGCAGTTCATCCGTGCGCAGCTGGCGACCACCACCGCGCCCTGCCTGCTCGGCGCGCTGGAAGGAGGGGCTCCGCCGACCCTGCTGGTGGCGGGCGGACCGCTCGATCCCTGTCGGCCGGACGCCCTGACCTATGCGCGGCAGCTGACCGCGGCGGGCGTGGATTTCACGGAGCGGTACTACACGGCCCTGCCGCACGGCTTCATCAACCTGACCCACGTGTCGGCGCCGGCGCGCGAGGCGGTCGCGGAAATCGGCCAGATGACCGGGGATCTGTTGCGACGGGTCGCCCGGCCGGCCTAGGCCCCGGCGGTGATCGTCCAGATCAGGGCGTCGATGTCGGCCAGAAAACGCTTCAGGAACAGCGGCATGGTGAGGAACTCCCCTATGCTCATAGACCTCGCGTTAACGATTGTTGGCCGATTCAGGTTCCGCTGGCTAAACCCTCACAATGAGCACACCGTCCGACCCGATCCGCATCTACATCGACGGCGACGCCTGTCCGGTGAAGGACGAGACCTACAAGGTCGCCGCGCGCTACGGACTGAAGACCTTCGTTGTCTCCAACAGCTTCATGATGATCCCGGCCTCGCCGCTGATCGAGCGGGTGATCGTCGACGCGGGCCCCGACATCGCCGATGACTGGATCGCCGAGCGCGCCGCGCCGGGCGATGTGGTGGTGACCAACGACATTCCGCTGGCCGACCGGGTGATCAAGGCCGGAGCCACGGCGATCAAGCCGAACGGCCAGCCGTTCACCGCCGACTCCATCGGCGGGGCGCTGGCCCAGCGCGCGATCATGGAGCACATCCGCTCGACCGGCGAGATCACCGGCGGCCCCCGCCCCTTCGACCGCAACGACCGCTCGCGGTTCCTGCAGGCGCTCGACGAGGCGATCCAGCGCGAAAAGCGGAAGCGGCGCTAGACGTCCCGGCCCCGGACTGGGGGCTGAGCAGGCCCGGCGGGCGTCAGACCTTCGTCCAGTCCATGAACCAGCTGTCGTCCCAGGTGACGCCGCCGTCACGCGACACGCCCTGACGCCAGCGGTGCGATTGGCCGGTGATCCGGTCCCAGACGCCGCGCACCCTGATCGGCGTGTCGCCGTCGACATCCTCGGCCGTGAACAGCCCGACGCCGTCGGCGAAGCCGCCCGTCAGGCCGGCCGCCCCGAGCACGCCGCTCCTGGCGTTGACCCAGAAGTCGGACCAGATGCGGGTCTCCATATCGAGAAAGCGCAGCCCCGTGCCGCTGAAGTCCCGGGCCGGGATGCGCAGCTCCTCGACATGCCCGACCCCGCCGATAATCGACCAGCAGGTCGCCTCGCCCTCAAACACGTCCCAGTCCCCCGGGGCCTTGAGGCGGCGATGGCTGATCTTCCATTCGCCGGTGAGGAAGTCGAAGTCGCCGGGTCTGCCGACGGCGGGAGACGCGGCGGCGGCCAGCGCCGGTACGCCGGCGGCGGCCAGGGCGGCGGCGCCCTTGAGGACCGTGCGGCGAAGAAGGCGGGTGGAGGGACTGGTCATGAAGGCTCCGGTGGGACTCGCTGGATCCTCAGGCGCTTACGACGGCGTGGTGTCAGTCCCTGTCAGCATGACGCAGTGAGGCGCGCGGGGCGGGAATAGGCTAAAACGTCCCTCCCATGATCGAGATCACGCCCGCCATCACGCTCGAGGACTCCGAACTGGAGTTCGCCTTCATCCGCGCCGGCGGACCCGGCGGGCAGAACGTCAACAAGGTCGCCACGGCGGTGCAGATGCGTTTCGACGCGCGGCGCTCGCCGTCGCTGCCGAACGACGTCTCCACGCGGCTGCAGAAGCTGGCCGGCTCGCGCCTGACGCTGGACGGGGTGATCGTGATCGCGGCCAACCGTTTCCGCACCCAGGAGCGCAACAAGGCGGACGCCATCGAGCGGCTGGCCGAGTTGATCCGAAAGGCCGCCGAACCGCCGCCCCCGCCGCGCAGGAAGACGAAGCCGTCAAAGGCCGCCAAGGCGCGGCGTGTCGACGCCAAGACCCGCCGCGGCGGCGTCAAGGCCATGCGCGGCCGGCCCGCCGGCGACGACTAGTCCTCGATCCAGAACAGCGCCTCGACCGGCTCGCCGAGCGCCTTCGCCAGGCGCAGGGCCAGTACGGTCGAGGGCACGAACACGCCATTCTCGACGGTGTTGATCGTCTTGCGGGTGACGCCGACCCGATCGGCCAGATCGGCCTGGGTGAGACCCAGCCGGGTCCGGGCCGCTTTCAGCCCGTTGGACAGACCCGGATCAGCCATGGCGTTCGGCGCGGCGCTCCAGCGAGACAAAGGCAATCAGGGGCGTGACCACCCCGGCCGTCAGGATGCCGTGAATCGCCTCCAGCGCGGTCACCGGAATGAACATCGCCGCAACATAGAGGCCGAGCGCCACCACCATGGCGGTCCAGAAGCCGATGGTGATCGCCGTGCGACGGTGGGCGTGGGTGCTCTCGTCCTCGAGAATGGCCCTCACCGCCTTGTTGCGGAACAGGCCGCCGCCGGTCATCAGCAGCATCAGCAGCGCCGCGCACCAGATCACGAAGCCGCCCAGCTTGACCTGGTCGACCAGCCGCAGCGGCCCCTCGTGCGTCAGGACGGTGTTGAGGAACGCGCCCTGCCACACGAGGAAGGACAGCCCCTGAACCCAGAGAATCCGGGTCCGCCGCTTCTGCGCCCGCTCGACCCGTTCCGACATCGAGAGCTCGAATGATTTCTTGCCGGCCATCGCGGCCTCCCATGTAACGTGAAGGTTACATGTAACCTCAGCGTTACATTCCGTCAACCCTCCGGCCCCGGTCGCCGATTGCGCTGGATCAAATGCCGCCCGCGCCGTTGCATCATCGGCAAACCGCGCTAGCTTGCGCCGCATCGGTCGGGAGAAAGATCCATGCGCACTGACATCAAGTTTCTGGTTCTGGTGAGCGCCGCGGCGCTGTTGACGGCCTGCAGCAAGTCCGCCGAGACCCCCGCCGCCGACAGCGCGGCCACCGAAGCCGCGCCCGCCGCCGCCGCCCCGGCGCCGGCCGCGCCCTCGGAAGAGCAGGCCGAGGCCGCCGAACACGCCGCCAAGGCCCTGGCCGCCCTGCCCGCCCCCTACAACACCGCCGATCTGGCCAATGGCCAGCGGACGTTCGCGCTCTGCCGCTCGTGCCACACGATCAACGCCGGCGGCATGAACATGACCGGCCCGAACCTGCACGGCGTGTTCGGCCGCACCGTCGGCACGGTCGAGAAGTTCAACTACTCCGACGGCGTGAAGGCCGCCGGCTTCAAGTGGGACGCCGCTCACATGGACAAGTGGCTGACCGATCCGAAGGCGGACATTCCCGGCACGCGCATGACCTTCATGGGCGTCAAGGATCCTAAAGCCAGAACGGATCTTATCGCGTATCTTATGATCGAGACGGCGAAGCCCGCCGACGACTGACAGGATGCGATGGGCGATCACAAAGCCCTGCTGACACGCCTCTACGAGGCCTTCAACCGCAAGGACATCGACGCGGTCGTGGGCTTCATGCACGCCGACGTTTCGTGGCCGAACCTGTTCGACAACCGGCAGATGACCGGCCGCGAGGCGTTGCGCGGCATGTGGCGCGACCAGTTCGCGAAGATCGATCCGGAAGGCACGCCGATCAGCATGACAGAGCTCGACGACGGGCGTGTCGCCGTGAAGGTCGCCTATGTCGTGCGAACCCTCGACGGCAGGTTGTTCACCGAGGAAGTCGTCACCAATACCTACCGCTTCCAGGATGACCAGATCATCGGCATGGAGTGGGACTGACGCAGAAAGGACTCGCCAGACCCGGCGAGCGGTGAAAGGTAATCAGTTCCTGCATCGGCTGACTGGGGGGTTGGCGGTGATGACCGATCGGGCCGCGGTGGCGGCCGCGCTGTTTGAAGCGATCAATCAGCGGGACTTCGAGTCCGCCGCGGCGCTGCTGCATCCCGACGTCGACTGGCTGGACATGTTCAACGGCGGGCGCCTGCGCGGCCGGGCCGCCGTGCGCGCCTACTGGGACCAGGTCTTTCGCCAGATCGCCCTGACCGGCGCCGTGGTCGACCAGAAGACCGAGGGCGACGACCGGCTGGTCATGACAACGCTCTACACGGTGCACCGCGGCGGCAAGCTTTGGGGCGAAGGGGTCATCACCCACATCTTCACCTTCCGGGACGGGCTGATCAGCGGCATGGACGCGCCGGCGCCCGGCTAGACCATCAGATCGGCGCAGGCGTCGAGGATGGCGTCGGCGTCCAGGCGGTACTTCGCGTAGAGGTCCGGCAGGTCGCCCGACTGGCCGAAGGTCTCCAGCCCCAGCGCCCGCACCCGCTGGCCGCGCACCGAGCCGATCCAGCTGAGCGCCGCCGGCGAGCCGTCGATGACCGTCACCAGACCCGCCGTCGGGGCCAGATCGGCCAGCAGGGCCTCGATCGTCGCCGTGCGCTGCTCCCCCCTGGTCCAGCGGGCGCGGCCCGCGGCCGTCCAGTCGGCGTGCAGCACGTCCGGCGAGGTGACCGCCAGCAGGCCGGCGCCGGGCTCGTCCTCAAGCAGTTGGTCGAACGCCGCCAGGGCCTCCGGCGCGATGGCCCCGCTGTAGACCAGCGCCAGCCGCGCGTCCGGCGCCGGCCGCTTCATCCAGTAGGCGCCCGCGACGCAGCCGGTGCGCCAGGCGCCGTCGGCCCGCGCGGGCTGGTCGATGACGCGCGTCGACAGGCGCAGGTAGGTCGAGCCGCCGTCCGTCGCCTGGATGCGGTTGAAGGCATGCGCCATCAGCACCGCCGTCTCGTCGGCGAAGGCCGGCTCGTAGCTGTCCAGCCCCGGCTGGGCCATGCCGATCAGCGGCGTGCCGATCGACTGGTGCGCCCCGCCCTCCGGCGCCAGCGTCAGGCCGCTGGGCGTGGCCACCAGCAGGAAGCGGGCGTCTTGGTAGCAGGCGTAGTTCAGCGCATCGAGGCCGCGGGCGATGAAGGGGTCGTACAGCGTGCCGACCGGAAACAGCCGCTCGCCGAACAGCGGCGCCGACAGGCCCAGCGCCGCCAGGGCGATGAACAGGTTGTTCTCGGCGATGCCCAGTTCGACATGCTGCCCCGTCTCGCCCATGGCCCAGACCTGGGCCGAGGGGATGCGCCGGTTCTTGAACACATCCTCATGGGCCCGGCGATGGAACACGCCGCGCCGATTGACGAAGCCGCCGAGGTTGGTCGAGACGGTCACGTCCGGCGAGGTGGTCACCACCCGGCCCGAGAACTCGTCGGTCGCCCTGGCGATCTCGAACATCACCTTGCCGAAGGCGGCCTGGGTCGACTGTTCGCCACCGCCCGCCACGGCCTTCAGCAGCGTGTCGGCGGTGGGGGTGGCCACCTGCGGCGCGGCGCGATGGCCGTCCTTGCGGGCGGCGAAGGGCGCTGTCTCGACCAGCCGCCGCATGGCCTTGCGCTCGTTGTCGGCGAGGCCGGACCAGACATCCCATTCCTCCCCTTCCCGCACGCCCAGGCGCTCGCGCAGTTCGGCGATCTGGGTCGGGGTCATCAGACCCGAATGGTTGTCCTTGTGCCCGGCGAAGGGCAGGCGCCAGCCCTTGACCGTATAGGCGATGAACACCCGCGGCGCGTCGTCCTCGGCCGCCCGGGCGAAGGCCTCGAGGATGGTCTCCAGGCAGTGACCGCCCAGCTCGGTCATCAGCAGGGCCAGCTCGGCGTCGTCCACGCCGCCGATCAGCGTCAGCGCCGCCTTGTCGCCGGCGAGATCGGCCGTCAGTCGCTCCCGCCAGGCGGCCCCGCCCTGGTAGGTCAGGGCCGCGTAGAGGTCGTTGGGCGTGCGTTCGATCCACGCCTGCAGCGCCGCGCCGCCGGGCTTGCCGAAAGCCTCACGCTGGCGCTTCGACCACTTGAGCGTCTCGACGGTCCAGCCGGCCGCCTCGAAAATCTCGCCGTAGCGGGTGAACATCCGGTCCGATGTCGTCGCGTCGAGGCTCTGGCGGTTGTAGTCGACGATCCACCAGGTGTTGCGGACGTCGTGTTTGCAGGCCTCGATCAGGGCCTCGTAGATGTTGCCCTCGTCGAGCTCGGCGTCGCCGAGCAGGCTGATCATCCGCCCCATGGCGTCGGGCTTCACCGCCCCGCGCGCGGCCAGATAGTCCTGCGTCAGGCTGGCGAAGGCGGTCATCGCCACGCCGAGGCCCACCGAGCCGGTGGAGAAGTCGACGTCGTCGATGTCCTTGGTCCGCGAGGGATAGGACTGCGCCCCGCCGAGCGACCGGAATCGCTGCAGCTGGTCGAGGGTCTGGCGGCCATACAGGTGCTGGATGGCGTGGAACACCGGACTGGCGTGCGGCTTGACCGCCACCCGGTCCTGCGGCCGCAGGGCGCTGAAATAGAGCGCCGTCATCAGGGTGGTCATCGAGGCGCAGGACGCCTGGTGCCCGCCGACCTTGAGGCCGTCGCGGCTGTCGCGCAGGTGGTTGGCGTTGTGGATCGTCCAGCTGGCCAGCCAGAGAACCCGTTCCTCCAGACGGCGCAACAGCGCGATATCCTTGCCGCGAACAGCGAAACCGGCGTCGTCCATATGCGCCCTCTGGCAGGTTCACGGGTCAGGTCTGCCCGCGGAAGCTTTGCGGACTTCATAGGGCGGATGGCTGCGGTTGGCATCCGGAATCACGCGCCCGGCCGTGGTGCACGCACGCGTCGCGCGTTCCCTCCCCGCTGCGTCGGCGCACCGCCCCGGCCACGCCCGACAGCGATGCCGCTACATATACCCAAGCCAAAAACCGCCGAAAATCACACCCCTGTGGCGAAATACTCGCCTTTCAAATTACCGCCCCCATTCTGAGCAACGATTGTCATGGCCTCGACCAATGAGGGTGTGCATCACATCACGCTGGGGGCATGGATACCGTCGATTCACGGGGTGGCCTAGCGCGCCGACTGCGGTCGGCGTCCTCCGCCATGGTACGCGCCCGATCAGCCGACGGGCGCGGTCTCTCTGCCTGTGAGGATCGCCGTTATGACCGCCCCTACCCTTACCGATTTCAACGATCCGACCTTTGACGAGAACACCGTCAACGTGACGCCGCAGGTGATCGACAGTGACGTCAGCTTCACCGATCCGGACGAAAATTTCGACGGCGGAACCCTGGTGGTCTCCGGCCTGCTGGCCGAGGACCGGGTGTCGATCGCCAGCGGCGCGACGATCAGGCTCGTGGCCGGCGTGGTCTACTATGACTCCGACGGCGCAGGCGGCGGGCTGCCGATGGAGATCGGCACGGCCAGCGGCGGCGTCGGCACGGCGTTCTCGGTCGTCTTCAATGCCAACGCCACCTCGGCGATCATCGAAGCCCTGATCGAAAGCCTGACCTACGCCAATGTCAGCCAGAACCCGACCGAAACGCGGGCGCTGACGATCAACGTCACCGACGCGTCCGGCCAATCGCTGTACGGCGTTCCGACGTTTCAGGAATTGAGGGACTTCGACAATCCCTTCCAGGGCATTGACCCCGGCTCCGACAGCTTTCCGGCTTTCGCGGACCTAGACGGTGACGGCGACATGGACCTCGCTGTCGGCCATTCCATCAGCGCCATCGCCTATTACGAAAACACCGGTTCGGCCCAGGTTCCGGCCTTCACCCAGCGGACCGGAGCCCAGGACCCGTTCAATGGTATAATCATTCCTGGCACAACCGCGCCCACGTTCGGCGACCTGGATGGAGATGGCGATATCGACCTGGTCGTCGGACTGGGCAACGGCCAGTTGCTCTACTTCGAGAACACCGGATCGTCCTCGTCGGCCCAGTTCACGGCGCGCCTGTCCTTCAGCAATCCGTTCAACGGTCTGGACGTCGGCGACTACAGCAAGCCGAGCCTGGTCGATCTCGACGGTGACGGCGACCTTGATGTCGTCGTCGGCGCGCTGAACGGCTCCCTGACCTATTTCGAGAACTTCGGCTCGGCCTCGACTCCGCAGTTCGGCGGCGGCAGCAGCCTGAGCGGCATCAGCGTCGCCGACCGTTCGTCGATCACCTTCGGCGACGTGGATCACGACGGGGATCTCGACGCCCTCGCCGGCGACATGTTCGGGAGCCTGCACTACTTCGAGAACATCGGCACGGCGTCTTCGCCGGATTTCGTCGAGCGCATCGGCAACGACAACCCCTTCGGCGCCTTCTCCATCGACGCGAAGGGCGCTCCAACGCTCGTCGATCTGGATCACGACGGCGATCTGGACGCGGTCGTCGGCCAAACCAACGGCATCCTGCAGTATTTCATCAACGTCACAGCCCCGCCGCCGTCGATCACCGTCACGGTGACCGCCCAGGACGACCCGACGACCGCGACGGGCGTTCCGACCGACGTGACGGTCACGGCTGCGACAGCCTCGAACGTGGACCTGTCGTCCATCACGCTCTCCGATCCGGATACGACCGGTCAGATCGTCCTTCGCCTGACCGTCGGGTCGGGCACGCTGGCCGGGACGCAGTCCGGCGGCGTCTCTGTCAGCTCGTTCGGGACGATCATGTACCTGTCGGGCACGCTGTCGGACCTCGACGCCTGGCTGAACACGCCGGCCAACATCAAGTACACGAGCGCTTCCGGCGTAGTCGGCGACAACGCCGTGACCCTGACCGTCGCGACCAGCACGGACTTCTTCAACTTCACGACGCTTGGGACGGTCAATATCGACATTCCCGAGCCCAACCACGCGCCGACCCTGTCGGGCCTGGCCGCCTCGATGACCTTCGGCGAGAACCTGGTCAACGCGACGCCGCAGCTGCTCGACGCCAACGTCACGTTCGCGGATTTCGAAGGCAACTTCAGCGGAGGAACCCTGACGGTCTCCGGCCTGCTCGCCGAGGACCGGGTTTCGATCGCCAGCGGCGCCATCATCAGCCTGTCCGGCGGGACGGTCTCCTATGACGCCGACGGCGCGGGCGTCGGATCGGCCGTGACCATCGGCACGGCGACGGGCGGAAGCGGCGCTTCCTTCACCGTGACGTTCAACGGCGCCGCCACTTCGGCGATGGTGGACGCCGTCATCGAGAGCCTGACCTACGCCAATGTCAGCGACGCGCCGACGGTCACACGCACCCTGACGATCAACGTCATCGACGCGGCGGGCGCTGGCCTTCCCTCGCCCACGGCTTTCAGCCTTCAGGACGGCAGCAATCCGTTCTCCGGCATGACGTTCGGCAACAGAGCCGCTGCGACCTTCGGCGATCTGGATGGGGACGGTGATCTCGACGCCATCGTCGGCGTTCCCTTCACCGGCCTTCAGTATTTCGAGAATACCGGCGCCGCCGCGGCGCCGGTGTTCCAACAGAGGACCGGGGCGGCCGTTCCGTTTGACATCATGCCGGGTGATCAGGCGCCCGCGCCGGTGCTGATCGACCTGGACGCCGACGGCGACCTTGACCTGGTGTTCGGCGCCAACGACGGGACGATCCGGTATCAGGAGAACATCGGCACGGCGCTGGCCCCGGCCTTTGTCGAACGGACAGGTGCGGCCAATCCCTTTGTCGCCGTAGACGAGACCTTCCGCGCGTCGCCCGCGTTCGGAGACGTGGACGGAGACGGCGATCTGGATATGGTCGTCGGCGAGGCCTATGGCGAAGTTCTGAACTATTACGAGAATACCGGCACGGCCGGGGCGCCGGTGTTTGTCCTGCGCACAGGGGCGGCAGATCCCTTCAGCGGCCTCAATGTCGGACGAGACAGCAATCCATTCCTGGTGGACATCGATGGCGACGGTGACCTGGATGCGGTGGTCGGCCAGTCCAATGGCACGCTCACCTTCCTCGAGAACACAGGCTCTGCTGGCGCTCCGAGGTTCGTTGCCCGGAGCGGCGCCGCGAATCCCTTCAATGGCGTGACCGTTGGCTATGAAAGCATGCCGACATTCGCCGACCTGGATGGCGATGGCGATCTTGACGCCCTTGTCGGCAACTATATCGGTTACTCCGCCCCCTATGGCTTGGTGCCGGCCAACCTCAAGTTCTTCCAGAACCAGACGGTCCACAACAGCGTCAGCACGACGATCACCGTCACCCCTGAAATCGACGCCATCCTCGGCGGCGCAACGGCGGACAGCCTGACCGGATCGGGCGCGGCAGATCTGATCGACGGCGGAGCCGGTGACGACTTCCTCGACGGCGGAGCCGGCAACGACACCCTGATCGGCGGCGTGGGCGCGGACTACCTGCGGGGCGGAACCGGCGCGGACGCCATGACCGGCGGCGCGGGCAACGACACCTACGTTGTCGACAACGCCGGCGACACGACCGACGAAGCGGGCGGCGACGGGGTCGACCTGGTCATTTCGGCCGTCAGCTGGACCCTGGGCGCGGGCTTCGAGAACGCGACCCTGGCGGCGCCCGGCGGGGCGATCAACGCCACCGGCAACAGCCTGGACAACGTGCTTCTGGGCAACAGCTCGGCCAACGTCCTGTCGGGCCTGGACGGTAACGACACGCTGCTGGGCGACGGCGGCGCCGACACGCTGAACGGCGGCAACGACAATGACACCCTCGACGGCTCGGTCGGCAATGACGTCCTGAACGGCGACGCCGGCGTCGACACCCTGATCGGCGGGCTGGGCCATGACACGCTCGACGGCGGGACCGGGGCCGACAGCATGACCGGCGGCCTGGGCAACGACAGCTATGTCGTCGACGACGCCGGCGACACCGTCATCGAGGCCTCCGGCGAGGGGACCGACACGGTGACGGCCTCGATCACCTACACCCTGGGAAACAACCTCGAGAACCTGACCCTCAGCGGGGCCGGGTCGATCAACGGCACGGGCAACGCCCTGCGCAACACGATTATCGGCGGCGGCGGGGCCAACGTCCTGCACGGCGGCGGCGAGGTCGACACCATCACCGGTCTCGGCGGCGCCGACACCCTCTACGGCGATGACGGCAACGACGTGCTCGACGGCGGCGACGCCGACGACCTGCTCTACGGCGGCAACGGAACCGACCGGCTGACCGGCGGGGCGGGGGCAGACACCTTCGCCTTCACCGACCTGGACATCCACCGGTTCAGCACCGGCGCGGGCCTCGTCGAGAAGGACACCATCGTCGACCTCAGCTTCGCCGCCAACGACCGCATCGACCTCTCGGCCATCGACGCCAATGTGAACAGCGGCGGCGACCAGGCCTTCACCTTCGTCTCCGGCTTCACCCGCGTCGCCGGCCAGGCGGTGCTGTCCTACAACGGCGCGGTGACCACCCTGCAGCTCGACGTCGACGGCGACGGCAAGGCCGACTTCCGCATCGAGATCAACGGCAACCTCACCGCCACCACCGGCAACCTCTACACCGGCGGCGGCGACACCAACGGCGGCTGGGTGCTCTGAGCGCCCTGCCCGTTCGCCGCGTCGTCGGCGAACACCACCGGCGGACCGCCGAACAGAAGGCGGGCGCTGCCGACCATCATGTCGGTGGCGCCCGCGACGAGAGTCTCGAAGTTGGTCAGCAGATCCTCCGAGAACCGCTCGCCGTCGGCGGTCGGGACCAGCAGACCGCGGTGACGCGCCTGTCGGAGCAGACTGACGACCTGCATCCGCGAGGTCCCGCAGCGCCGGGCCAGGTCAGGGACATTGAAATCCACCGTCCCGCGGGGCGGGAAGACGTCCCCCGGGCGGCCCCCCTTGAGCATCTCGCAGAGAATGCCCACCCCCGCGAACCGCTGCGAAAAGGTGTCGACGGGATTGCTGACCGTTCCCCCCGCCTCCATCGTCAGCAGGGCGACCTCGCCGATGATGGCGATGTAGGCGGAACAGACCCCCGGCTCGTCGAGGCGCGCCAGCAGGGCGGCCATGACCGGATCGGTGTCGCGCCGCGCCTCGAGCTCCAGCCGCAGCCGCGCGCGGAACGCCGCGCGCAGCCGGTCCGTCGTGCGGTAGTGCTTCTCGCGCCCGTTGCGGGCTTCCGGCGCGGGTTCGATAAAGCCGATGAAGCGCAGGTAGCCGAGGATGGTGCGGGCCCGCCCCGGCCCGGACAGGTTCGACCGCCGCATCGCATCGCTCATCCGCGCCAGGGTCAGCCCGCCCGGCGTGGCTTCCAGCCAGCTCACCCAGGCGCCGGCGGTGAAGCGGCCCATGTCCTGCAGCAGGCGGCTGAGCTCTCCGGCTGGCCCCGGCAGCGGCGCCCAGACATCGACCACACGCCGGACCTGTGCGCTGAAATCCGGCATCGCCCGACGGCGCAGATGCGGCAATTCCTGGATCAGGGCGCGCGACAGCGCCCGAGGCCCCCACGCGCCCCCTAGATTACAGCCGTCGACCGACACACGCCCCGAACCCTGAATGCCCCCGGAATCGGCCGTCACCAGCCGCCGATCGCATCTAGCTGAACGCCGTTCACGATGTAATGTCGCGAGCCCCGAAATTTCCGGGCGCAGGCCGAAACGCCGCAATTTCGGGCACGCGCCGGCCGCAGCGCGGCGGGCGACGTTTTCGCCCGGGACGCGAGCCAAACCCAATTCGGGTAACGTTTTCAGTAACCCTGTCTGTTTTTTTCCATTCACCGCGCGGTCGCGCGCCGCGAGGTTCCGCGCTTGGCCGATTGTCCGAAACCATCGCCGCGGAAGCCTTCTCGCGGGCCGGATGCTGACCGGACTCCCGGCCCCTCTGACCTGTTTGTCCGGCCCTCCCCGGCCGATGCGAGAGCTCTGAAACACGATGACCGCCCCTACCCTGACCGGCACTTCCAGCGCGACGTTCAACGAGAACACCGTCAACGCGGCGCCCCAGGTGATCGACTCGGCCGTCGTGTTCACCGACCCGGACAATGACTACAACGGCGGCACGCTGGTCGTCAGCGGCCTGCTGGCCGAAGACCGGGTCTCGGTGCTCAGCGGCCAGTTCATCAGCCTATCGGGCGGCGTGGTCTACTACGACGCCGACGGCGCCGGCGGTGCCGCGGCCGTGGCCATTGGCACAGCCGCCGGGGGCTCGGGCACGACCTTCACGGTGACTTTCAACGCCAGCGCCACGTCGGCGATGATCGACCTGCTGATCGAGAACCTGACCTACGCCAATGTCAGTGACACGCCGACGGCGAGCCGGACCCTGACGATCAACGTCACCGACGCGGCGGGCGGCAGCACCGGTGTGGTGTCGCCGGTCTTCACCGAAGCGACTGGCGCGGCCAATCCGTTCAACGGCTTCTCCACCGCGAACAACAGCATTCCCGCGCTGGTCGACATCGATGGCGACGGTGACATGGACCTCGTCGGCGGTAGTTCCGGCGGCTCGCTCTTCCTCTGGCGCAACGGCACGACGGGTACGTCGGGCGCGTTCACCGCGGTGACCGGCGCCAGCAACCCGTTCAATGGTCTTTTTACTGGCTTCCAGAGCCAGCCGGACTTCTTTGACATAGACCAGGACGGTGACCTTGACCTGCTTGTCGGCAATCAGGACGGCTCGCTTGTCACCTACAGGAACGGGACCAACGGGAGCGCCGGCGCCTTTACGGTGGTCACTGGCGCCAGCAATCCGTTCAACGGCGTCTCGGCCGTCCCGGGCGGCTTCGCGGCGCCGACCTTCGCCGACGTGGACGCGGACGGCGATCGCGATCTGATCGTTGGCAGCGAACAGGGCACATTGCAGTTCTACCGCAACACCGGGGGCGTCTTCACCCTGGTCACCGGCGCGCAGGATCCGTTCAACGGGGTCGACTATGGCCATTGGGCGAAGACGGCCTTCGCCGATGTCGACGGCGACGGCGACATCGACATGATCCTGGGCGAGTACGCCGGACGGCTGGATTTCTATCGCAACGGGACCAACGGCGCCTCCGGCGCCTTCACGCTCGTGTCGGGCGCGTCAAACCCGTTCAACGGCGTGGATGTCGGCTTCGTCAGCGCACCGGAATTCGGCGACATCGATGGCGACGGCGATCTGGACATGGTGGCCGGCGGCCTGAACGGCCAGTTCCGCACCTGGATCAACAACACCCCGACCATCCCGACCGTCGCCATCACCGTCACCGCCCAGAACGACGCGCCGTCGGCAACCGGCCTGCCGACCGACGTGACGGTGACCGAGGACACGGCCTCGACCCTCGACCTCTCGGCCATCACCCTGAGCGACGTCGACACGGGCGGCGCGATCACCGTCGTCCTGACCGCCTCGGCCGGCACGATGACCGCCGCGAGCGGCGGCGGCGTGACCGTCAGCAACTCGGGAACCGGCGCGATCACCCTGTCCGGCACGGCCTCGGCCATCGACACCTTCCTGAACACGGCGTCGAACATTCTCTACACGGGCGCGTCCAACGCCAGCGGCGACAATGCCGCGACCCTCACCGTGACCGCCGATGACGGCGCCGGCGCGGTCGCGCTGGGCACGGTCAACATCGACATCACCGGCGTCAACGACGCCCCGACCCTCTCCGGCGTCGCCGCCTCGGCGACCTTCGGCGAGAACCTCGTCAACGCCACACCGCAGATCATCGACGCCAGCGTCACGTTCGCGGACCCCGACAGCAACTACAACGGCGGGACCCTGACCGTGTCCGGCCTGCTGGCCGAGGATCGCGTGTCGATCGCCAGCGGCGCCGTCGTCAGCCTGTCGGGCGGCACGGTCTACTACGACGCCGACGGCGCGGCCGGCGCCCCCGCCGTGGCCATCGGCACGGCGACGGGCGGGTCAGGCGCCACCTTCACCGTGACGTTCAACGGCGCCGTCACCTCGGCGATGGTCGACGCGGTCATCGAGAACCTGACCTACGCCAACGTCAGCGACACGCCGACGGCCAGCCGCACCCTGACCATCAATGTCACGGACGCGGCCGGCCGCGACGTCGCCGGCGCCACCGCCTTCTCGGCGGTCACCGGCGCGAGCAGTCCGTTCGACGGCATCGACTCCGGCTTCCACTCGCGCCTCGCCCTGGGCGACTTCGACAACGACGGCGACCTGGACCTGGTGCTCGGCAACAACGGCGGCACGGTCCAGTATTTCGAGAACACCGGCACGGCCACGGCGCCGGTCTACACCGCCCGCACCGGCGCGGGGGTCCCGTTCGACGGCCTGAACGTCGGTGGCAATCCCAAGACCTTCATCGCCGACGTCGACGGCGACGGCGACCGGGACGTGCTGTTTGGTCTCGTCGACGGCACGATCGCCTACTACGAGAACACCGGCACGGCCGCGTCGGCGACGTTCACCGTTCGCACCGGCGGAGCCAATCCGTTCAACGCCACGACGGTGGGCAGCGAAGGCACGCCGACGCTGGTCGACATCGACAATGACGGCGATCTCGACCTGTTCGTCGGCGACGGCAGCGGGGGCATCAGCTACTTCGAGAACACCGGTTCGGCCGGGGCGCCGACGTTCACGGCCCGCGCCGGCGCGGCCAATCCGTTCAACGGCGGCGGCTTCGGCAACCTCGCCGGCGTGGCCTTCCTCGACAAGGACGGCGATGGCGACCTCGACGCGATCATCGGCCGCCAGAACAGCGGCATCCTCTACTACGAGAACACCGGATCCGCCTCGGCTCCGGTGTTCGTCGCCCGCTCCGGCGCGTCCAATCCGTTCAACGGCGTCAGCATCGGCAGCGGCTGGAATCCGCCGACCGTCGCGGACGTGGACGGCGACGGGGACGCCGACGTGGTCTTCGGGGAGCTGTTCGGGACCCTGTTCTACTACCAGAACACCGCCTCGCACGGTCAGTCGATCACCATCAACGTCACGGCCCAGGCCGAGCCGGTCATCGGCGGCGCGGGGTCGGAGACCCTGACCGGTACGGCCGATGGCGAGGTCGTCGACGGCGGCGACGGCGACGACATCCTCAATGGCCTCGGCGGCGATGACACGCTGGTCGGCGGCGCGGGCGCAGACCGCCTGCGCGGCGGCACGGGCGCGGACACCATGCAGGGCGGCGCCGGCAACGACACCTATGTGGTCGACAACGCCGGCGACACCACCGACGAGACCGGCGGCGACGGCGTCGACACCGTGGCCTCGACGATCAGCTGGACCCTGACCGCCGGCACCGAGAACCTGACCCTCGCGGGCTCGGCGCCGCTCAACGGCACGGGCAATGCCTCGGACAACGTCCTGACCGGCAACAGCGGGGCCAACATCCTGTCGGGGATGGATGGCAACGACACGATCAACGCCGACGGCGGCAACGACGCCGTCAGCGGCGGCGACGGCAATGACACGCTCAATGGCGAAGTCGGCGACGACGTCCTCAGCGGCGACGCCGGCGCCGACACCCTCAACGGGGGCAGCGGCGCGGACACGCTCGACGGCGGGACCGGGGCCGACGCCATGGCCGGCGGCGCGGGCAATGACATCTACTATGTCGACGATGGCGGCGACACGGTCACCGAGAACGCCGGCGAAGGAACCGACGAGGTCCGCGCGGCCATCACCTACACCCTCGGCGGCAACCTCGAGAACCTGACCCTGACCGGGAGCGGCGACATCGGCGGGACCGGCAACGGCCTGCGCAACATCATCACCGGCAACAGCGGGGCCAACACCATCTACGCCGGCGGCGAGGTCGACACTGTCAGCGGCGGTGACGGCAATGACACGATCTACGGCGAGGCGGGCAACGACGTTCTCAACGGCGACAACGGCGCCGACCTGCTCGACGGCGGTGACGGCGACGACATCCTGGCCGGCGGCGCGGGCGCGGACTACCTGCGCGGCGGCGTCGGGGCCGACCGCATGACCGGCGGCGCGGGCAACGACACCTATGTGGTCGACAGCGTCGGCGACACCACCGACGAGACCGGCGGGGACGGCGTCGACACCGTCATCAGCCGGATCACCTGGACCCTGCGCGACGGCACCGAGAACCTGACCCTGGCCGCGCCGGGCGGGACGATCAACGGCACCGGCAACGCGGCGGACAACGTCATCCTCGGCAACAGCGCGGCCAACGTGCTGTCGGGCCTGGGCGGCGACGACAGCCTCAACGGCGATGGCGGCAACGACACTCTCTACGGCGGCGACGGCGCCGACACGCTGGACGGGTCGGTGGGCGCCGACACCCTCTATGGCGAGGCCGGCAACGACAGCCTTATCGGCGGGGCCGGCAACGACGTCCTCGACGGCGGGACCGGCGCGGACTCGATGGCCGGCGGCCTGAACAACGACACCTACTATGTCGACAACGCCGGTGACACGATCGTGGAGGGCGTCGGCGAAGGGACCGACTCCGTGGAGTCCTCGGTCAGTTACACCCTGGCCGACAACGTCGAGAACCTGACCCTGCTGCTGCTGGCCGGCAACATCGACGGGACCGGCAGCAATGTCCGCAACACCATCATCGGCACCCGCGGCGACAACGTCCTGCATGGCATGGGCGATCTGGACACCCTCTACGGCGGGAACGGCAACGACACCCTGTACGGCGACGACGGCAACGACGTGCTCTACGGCGAGAACGACAACGACACCCTGTACGGCGGCAACGGCGAGGACTCCCTCACCGGCGGCGGCGGGTCGGACACCTTCGTGTTCACCAACCTCGACATCCACCGCACCGGTCTCGGCCAGTCGGCCGACAAGGACAAGATCCTCGACCTGGCGTTCAACTCGAACGACCGGATCGACCTCTCGGCCATCGACGCCAACGTCAACCTCGCCGGCGACCAGGCCTTCACCTTCGTCAGCAAGTTCACCCACGTCGCCGGCCAGGCGACCCTGGCGTTCAGCGGCGGGGTTACGGTGCTGCAGCTCGACGTCGACGGCGACGGCTACGCCGACCTGCGCGTCGAGATCACCGGCAACCACGCCGCCACCACAACCAACCTCTACACGGGCGGCGGCGACACCAACGGCGGCTGGGTGCTCTAGGGCGCCCTACTCCGCCGGGGCGGCGCCGGTGGTCGCCTCGTCGTGCTCCCAGGCTTCGATCTGGCGGGCGGTGTACTCCGGCGACTTCGTGAAGCGGGCCAGCAGGTTGTAGAACACCGGCACGACGAACACGGTCAGCATGGTGGCGAAGATCGCGCCGAAGAAGATCGTCACGCCGATGGTCTGTCGGCTGGCCGCGCCCGCGCCCGACCACAGCATCAGCGGCAGGGCCCCGAAGGCGGCGGTGATCGAGGTCATCACGATCGGCCGCAGGCGCAGCACGGCGGCCTCGATGACGGCGTCATGGATCGACCGGCCGGCGTCGCGCAGCTGGTTGGCGAACTCGACGATCAGGATGCCGTTCTTGGCCGCCACCCCGATCAGGATGATCAGGCCGATCTGGCTGTAGGTGTTGATCGTCTGGCCGCTGAGCAGCAGGCCGAACAGACCGCCCAGCGCCGCCAGCGGCACGGTGAGCATGATCACCGCCGGGTGGATCCAGCTCTCGAACTGCGCCGCCAGCACCAGGAAGACCAGCAGCAGGGCCATGCCGAAGGCCAGGCCCACGGCGCCGGAAGCCTCGAGGTAGTCCTTCGCCTGGCCGTCCCAGGTGTAGGTCACGCCGGGGGCCGGGTTCTTCTGAGCCTCGGCCTTCAGGAAGGCCACCGCGTCGGCCACGGTGTAGCCGGGCGCGAGCTGGCTGGTCAGGCGCACCGAGCGCTGGCGGTCGGTGCGCTGGCGGTCCGGGGTGTCGCCGTGCAGCCTGGTCGTGACCACGGCCGACAGCGGCACAAGGGTCCCGGAGCCGGCGCGGACATAGAGGGTGTTGAGGTCGCCGAGCGTGCGGCGCTTGTCGAGATCGGTCTGGACGATGACGTCATATTCCTGGCCGCCCTTGATGAAGGTCGTCACCCGGCGCGAGCCGAACATCGTCTCCAGCGCGCGACCGATCACCTGTGGCGTCACGCCGAGCGAGGCGGCCTTCTCGCGGTCGATCTCGACCGACAGGCGCGGCGCGGTGGGCTCGTAGTCGAGCCGGGGCCGCGAGAAGCCCGGATTGGCCTGCATCGCGTCGCGGATCGGCTCCAGCCAGCGGGCGATCTCGCCATAGTCGTTGCCGAGGCCGACGAGGTCGACGTTGGTGCCGCCGCCCTGCCCGCCGCCACGCTGGAAGGCGCCGCGCACGCTGGCCACGGCCCGCACGCTGGTCAGCTTGCTGAGGCTCTTGTTGAGCTCGTCGGCGACCTGGTCGGAGGTCTTCTTGCGCTCGCCCCACGGCTTCATCACCAGCACCCCGTTGCCGGTGTTGAACTGGGACGCGCCGAAGCGCGGGATGCTGACGACGTAGCGGTCGACCTCGCCCTGCTGGGCATAACGCTTCATCGCCGCCTCGACCTTGTCGACGGCGGCGCGGGTGTAGTCGAAGCCGGCGCCCTCGGGGCCGGAGATGCTGATGTCGACGCGGCCGCGGTCCTCGGCCGGCACCAGTTCCTGCGGCAGGACGACGAACAGCCCGCCCGCGACGAGGGCCAGCGCCAGCACCAGCGCCAGCGCGCCGAAGCCCGCGACGCGGGTCGACAGCAGCATCTCCAGCGAGTGGCGGTAGGACTCCTTGACGCGGTCGACGGCCGTGTCGACGCGCCGCGCCAGCCAGCCGTTGCCGGAGGCCGGCCGCAGCAGCTTTGACGCCAGCATCGGCGACAGCGACAGGGCGAGGAAGGCCGAGAAGGCCACGGCCGAGGCGATGGCCACGGCCAGTTCGACGAACAGCCGGCCGATATAGCCGGGCAGGAACATCAGCGGCCCGAACACCGAGATCAGCACGATGGTGGTGGCGATGACCGCGAAGAACACCTGTCGCGCCCCGCGCGTGGCGGCCACCGTGGCCGGCTCCCCGTCATCGACGCGGCGCTGGATGTTCTCGACCACCACGATGGCGTCGTCGACCACCAGGCCGACCGCCAGCACCAGCGCCAGCAGGGTCAGCAGGTTGAGCGAAAAGCCCAGCGGGGCCAGCACGATGAAGGTCGACAGCAGACAGATCGGCGCGACGATCGACGGGATGATCGCCGCCCGCCAGCTGCCGAGAAACAGCAGGTTGACCATCGCCACCAGGGCGATGGAGATGCCCATGGTGATCCAGACTTCCTTGATCGCCTCGGCGGTGAACTGCGAGGAGTCCACCGCGATGACGATCTTCGTGCCCTCGGGCAGGGTCGCGTTGATCGCCTTGACCTCAGCGCGGGCGGCCTTGGCGATGGCCAGGTCGTTGGCCTGCGACTGACGGCTGAGGGCCAGGCCGATCTGGTCGACCCCGTTGCCGCGGAACACGCGGCGGGCCTCGGCGGGCCCCTCCTCGATGCGGGCGATGTCGCCGAGCCGGGTGACATAGGCGTTGGCGGCCGCGGCCTGGCCGGCGACCTTGACCGGCAGGGTGGCGAAATCCTCCGGCCGCGAGTAGCCGCGGTTGACCCGGATGGTGAAGTCGCGCGCCGTGCTCTCCAGCGCGCCGGCCGGCAGCTCGACGTTCTGGCTGTTGAGCGCGGTCTCGACGTCGTCGACGGTGATGCCGCGCGCGGCCATCTGGTCGGCGTCGAGCCAGATGCGCATGGCGTAGGTCGGGCCGAGCAGGTTGACCGTGGCCACGCCCGGGATGGTCGACAGCCGCTCGACAAGGAAGCGGTCGGCGTAGTCGGCGAGCTGGAGCGGATCCAGCGTCGTCGAGGTCATGTTGAGGATCAGGATCGGCGAGGAGTCGGCGTTGGCCTTGGCGATCTGCGGCGGGTCGGCCTGGTCCGGCAACTGGCTGACCACCCGGCTGGCCGCGTCGCGCACGTCGTTGGCCGCCGTCTCGAGGTTGGTGTCGAGCTTGAAGGTGATGTTGATCTGGCTGCGGCCGTCACGGCTCGACGACGAGACCCGGTCGATGCCCTGGATGCCGCTGACCTGGCGCTCGAGCACCTGGGTGATGCGCTCCTCGACGATTTCCGCCGAGGCGCCGCGATAGGTGGTCGAGATCGACACCACCGGGGGATCGACACTCGGCAGCTCGCGGATCGGCAGGCTGAGGAACGAGGCCAGGCCGATCACGCAGAGAATGATGGCCGCGACCGCCGCGAAGACCGGCCGCTTGACCGACAGGTCCGAGAGCATCAGCCCGCCTTCCGGGCCGGCGCCGCGCCGCCCGGGCGCTGGCCGCCGCCGACCTTGACCGGCTGGCCGTCCTGGATGCGGTTGAGGCCGTCGGCGACGATCTTCTCGCCGGCCCGCAGGCCGCCGGTGATCTCGACGAAGCCGCCTTCGGTCGCTCCGGTCTGGACCGCCTGCTTGCGGGCCGAGAAACCGTCGGCGCGGGGGGTGATGACGAAGACGAAGGCCTGGTCGCCCTCGAACTGCACGGCCGCCTCGGGCACGGCCAGACCCTGGCGGGCGCCGTGGGCGATCGACACGCGCATCAGCATGCCGGGCTTGATGCGGCCGCCGGGGTTGGCGAATTCGGCGCGGGCGGTGATCGCCCGGGTGGTGGCGTCGATGCGGCTGTCGAGCCGGGCGATGCGGCCCCTGAAGGCCTCCGTCGGCCAGGCGTCGGCCCTGGCGACGATCGGCGCGCCCTCGGCCAGCACCGGCACGTAGCGGTCGGGCACCTCGAAATCGACGCGGACCATGGTCAGATCATCAAGGGTCACGATGGCCGCCCCGGGACTGATCAGGGCGCCGGGCGCCACGTCGGTCAGGCCGACCACGCCGGAGAACGGCGCCCGGATGACCCGGTCCATCTTGCGGGCGCGGGCCGCCTCGACGCCGGCGCGGGCCGTGTCCAGCGCCGCGCGGTACTGTTCCGCGGTGGCCCGGGGCGCGATGCCCTGGTCGGCGAGCGTCTTCCAGCGGGCGTAGTCGCGCTCCGCCTGGGTCTGGCGGGCCTGGGCCTCGATCAGGCCGGCGTCTTCCTCGCCCGCCTTCAGTTCGACCAGCACCTGGCCGCGCGACACCTGCTGGCCGTCGCGGAAGCGCACGGCCGTGACCAGTTCGCTGGTGTTGGAGGTGATGGTGACCGACTCACGTCCCTTGGCGACGCCGAGGGCCTCGATGCTGTCGGCGAACGGACGCTCGGCGACCACGACCTGCGACACGGCCGAGGCGCGACCGGCGCCGCCGCCGGGTCCGCCCTTGCCCTTGGGCTCGGCGGTGGCCAGCTTGATCCCGCCGCCGACCAGCATCAGCGCGAGCAGTGTGGCGGCGGCGATCAGGAAGAAATGACGGCGGATCACGAACAACTCCGGGCGCCGACACAGCCAGCGACATCTGGACGCACATATAGGGGCATTGCCGCTCGCGTAAACTGTAATGCGGTGACGCTTGCGTGACGCTCTGTTTCAGTGCCGCAACAAATCAGAACAACCGCCAGACAGCGAACACGGGTCCGCCTTCAAGCGGCGTCGACCGGCCGGCGACAGACTGTCTCCAACCGGCCTGAAAACGCCAGTCGCCGACCCTGCGGACGGCCGAGATCTCGAGCTTGAGCCAGCGAGGATCATTTCCACCCCGGTCGGCCTGGCCGGCATAGGCCTGCGCCAGGATCAGCCAGCGGTCCCTCGGCTCCATGCCGAGCGTCAGGTCGGCCCGAGTCTCGTCGGGCAGGCCCGAGCGGTCCAGTCGCGCCAGTTGCGCATCGACGAACGCCGCCCTCCCGGCCGCCGTGAAGGCGCGGCCGACCAGCAGGCGGGCCTCGACATCCGCGCCGCCCGCGCCCGGCGCGGCGTAGCCGGCGTTGCGCCCCTCCCCCGCCAGCGCCGCGCCGACATAGAGGCTGACCGCCGACCGGTCGGTGCGCAGGAGGCTGTAGCGCAGGCCCAGCTCCAGCGGCCCCCGGCCGGCATAGTCGGCGAAGCCGTCCTCACCGCGCGTCCAGCCGACCTGGCCCTGCAGCGTCAGCCGGCGGGTCAGGCCCCGCTCGACATAGAGGCTGACCGCGTCGTCGGCCCGGTCCTCCATGGCGACGCGGTCGCCGGAGGCGTCGAAGGCCTGGTCGGCCGTCGACCGTTCGTACTTCAGAATGGCCAGGGTCTCGCCCGGCGCCTGGGGCCAGGCCCCGGCAAGCGCCGGGCGCGAAAAAGCCGTCGCGAGCAGCAGGCCCGCGACGGCTCCCTCAAATCCCGGCGATCGGGCTAGGCGTCGTAGCCCGGCAGGCTGCGGTCCAGCTGGCGCAGGCAGCCCGGCCAGGCCAGGTTGCCGATCGCGCCCATGCCGCGCCCCATCTGGCTGCGCACTTCCGCCTGGGCGGCGTCCGGCGCGTTCAGCACGCCGTCGCGTCCCGCCGAAAGGGCCATGACCTGCTGAAGGCATGCGCGCTCCAGATAGAACATGTTGAGCCAGCAGGCCGCCGCCGTCTCGCCCACGGTCAGGGTGCCGTGGTTGCGCAACAGCATGGCGGACTTGTCGCCCAAGTCAGCCACAAGACGCTCGCGCTCGTCAAGGTTGAGGGCGATGCCCTCATAGTCATGATAGGCGAGTTGCGGCAGCACGATCAGCGCGTGTTGCGACAGCGGCAGCAGGCCGCCCTGCTGGGCCGAGACGGCGACGCCCTGGTCCGAATGCAGGTGCATCACGTACATCGCGTCCTCGCGGGCCGCGTGCACCGCCGAATGGATGGTGAAGCCCGCCGGATTGATGAAGTACGGCGTCTCCTGCTGCACCCGGCCCTCGAGGTCGATCTTCACCAGCGAACTCGCGGTGATCTCGTCGAAGAACATGCCGTAGGGATTGATCAGGAAGTGGTGCTCGGGTCCCGGAATGCGGGCCGAGATGTGGGTGAAGATCATGTCGTCCCACCCGTGCAGGGCGACCAGGCGATAGAGGGCGGCCAGATCGACCCGCGCCTTCCACTCCGCCTCGCTGACCGTTCCCTTCAGCGAGCTGACGCCCGCCATTGATCCGTCGGCCATGGCGCTTCTCCTCCCGTGTGTTTCGTTGGCGGGAAAGTCGCGCCGCCTGACGCCCGCGTCAAGCGCCACGCCCGCTTGCGAACCGGCGTTCGACCGGCCAATCTGAACGCCAGTCACGAACGCGCGAGACGTTCGAGGGAGGGCTTCATGACCAACTTCACCCGCCGCGGCCTGATGGCCGCGTCCGCCGCCGTCGCCGCGATCCCGGCGCTCGCCGAGGCGAAGCCGAAGGCCGCGCCCGTCGCGCCCTGGACGCCGGACGCCACGACGCTGGCCGGCATGATCCGCCGCAAGGAGATCAGCACCGTCGAGGCGGTCGAGGCGGCGATCCGCCGGGCCGAGACCCTGCAGCCGCAGCTGAACTTCATCGTCAACTCCGACTTCGACCGGGCCCTGGACGCGGCGAAGAAGGGCGGCCAGACCGGACCGTTCGCCGGCGTGCCCTTTCTGGTCAAGGATCTCGACGACTGGGCCGGCCTGCCGACCCGCTCGGGCAGCCGCGGCAACATGCTGAACCCGCCGGCGAAGACGACCGATCCCTATGTGCAGGCCGCGGTGAACAGCGGCTTCATCGTCATCGGCAAGTCGGCCTCGCCCGAGTTCGGCTACCTGCCGACGACCGAGCCGCTGGCGCTGGGCCCGACGCGCAATCCCTGGAACGTCGGCCACTCGACGGGCGGCTCGTCGGGCGGCGCCGCCGCGGCGGTGTCGTCGGGCGTGGTGCCGCTGGCCCACGCCAGCGACGGCGGCGGCTCGATCCGCATCCCGGCGGCCAACTGCGGCCTGTTCGGCTTCAAGCCCTCGCGCGGGCGGCTGGCCGGCAACATGGGCCTCAAGGTCGTCGACCTGTCGGTCAATCACGCCGAGACCCATTCGGTGCGCGACTCGGCGGCGCTGTTCGCGGCGACCGAGCGCACCGACGCCGCGGCCCCCTACCGCCCGGTCGGCTTCGTGCAGAAGGCCACGCGCAAGAAGCTGCGGATCGGCATTCTGGCCACCGGCGGCACGGGACGACGCCCCGACGCCGAGGTCCAGGCCGGCCTCGACGGCGCGGTGAAGCTGCTGCAGTCGCTCGGCCACCGGGTCAGCGAGACTGAGTGGCCGATCGACTCCGCCCGCTTCGGCCAGGACTTCCTCACCCTCTGGTCGGCCGGCGCGGCGATGGACATCGCAGCCATGAGCAAGGCGCTCGGCCGCGCGCCCGACACCAGCATGGCCGAGCCTTTCTCGCTGGCCATGGCCGAGCTGATCGCCAAGGCCCCCGAAGGCGCGGTGGAGGCCGCCATCGGCCGGCTGGAACAGGCCTCGGCGGCCTATGACGGCTGGTTCGCCAACTATGACGTCATCGTCTCGCCGGTGCTGGCCAAGCCGCCCGTGCCGCTGGGCTATGTCTCGGGCGACGTGCCGTTCGCGGTGCTGTCGGAGCGGCTGACCGACTACGTCGGCTACACCCCGCTCGAAAACGTCGCCGGGGCCCCCGCCATGAGCGTGCCGCTGCACTGGACGGCCGACGGCCTGCCCGTGGGCATCCAGTTCGCGGCGAAGGCGGGCAATGACGGACTGCTGTTCCAGCTGGCCTACCAGCTGGAGGCGGCGCAGCCCTGGGCGGGACGCAGGCCGCCGGTGAACGCGGGGTAGGACGGCCTCAGCACCCCGCGCCCTTATGGGCGCGGATGTGCCGGAGGATTTCGGCGACGAGATCGAAGTCGATCTTTTCCGGATTGCGATAGCGGATGCAGCCGCCGCCGAGGCTGGCGCCCTTGAGGCGGTCGCGGAAGGCCTCCACGGCGCCCTTCCCCGCGTAGAGCGAGATGTACTGCTTCTGGCTGTTGTAGCTGAACACCGGCGGGCCGGCTTCGGGGCCAAAGCCCGGCATGCCGTAGGCCATGGTCTCGACCCAGCCGGTGAAGATCTCGCGGCCGAGGTCGCGCACCCGGCTCATGGCCGCAAGGCGGTCCGGCTCGAGCGTGGCCATGTACTCATCGACCGTAGCGGCGGCGGACTGGACCATGCGGGTGCTCCTGGTTCGGAGGGGACAGGCGCTCCCTAGCGTGTCCCCATCGGCTTGAAGCGGCAAGGGACACGCACTGAAGTGCATGTCCCTGTTCTTCACGCCGTCTCGAAGACCTTCTTCAGCTCGTTCTTGAGGATCTTGCCGTTGGCGTTGCGCGGCAGGGTCTCGTGCCAGAAGACGACCTTCACCGGCACCTTGAAGGCGGCCAGGCGGTCGGCGACGAACGCGCGCAGCTCCTGTTCGGTGGCGTGGGCGCCTTCCTTGAGCGTCACGACCGCCGCCGGCTCTTCACCCAGCGTCTTGTGCGGGATGCCGACCAAGGCCGCGTCCATCACCGCCGGATGATCGTAGAGAACGTTCTCGACCTCGATGCAGTAGATGTTCTCGCCGCCGCGGATCAGCATGTCCTTGGCCCGGTCGATGATGAAGCAGAAGCCCTCCTCGTCCAGGCGCGCCAGGTCGCCCGTGCGCACCCAACCGTCGACGAAGGTCTGGGCGGTGGCTTCCGGCTTGTTCCAGTAGCCCTTCACGACCTGCGGCCCCTTGCACCACAGCTCGCCGACGGCGCCGATCGGCAGTTCGGTGTAGGGCGCCTCGACGGTCATGATCTTGAGGTCGGTGACCGGCACCGGCGGGCCGCAGCTGTCGGGGCGGTGCTCGTAGTCCTCGGCCGAGTTGGAGGTGGCGGTGGCGCTGGTTTCGGTCATGCCCCAGCCGTTGCCGGCGTGGGACTTGGGCCAGACTTCCTTGATCTTGCGCACCAGTTCCGGCGCGGAGGGCGCGCCGCCGTAGGCCATGCTCTCGATCGACGACAGGTCGTACTTCGCGCGCGCCGGATGCTCGATCAGCTGCCAGGCGATGGTCGGCACGCCGCCGGCGCTGGTCAGGCGCTCGCGCTCGATCATCTGCATCGCGGCCTCGGGATCCCAGCGGCGCATCATGGCCAGCTTGGCGCCGGCGTAGAGGGTCGGGTTGAGCACCGCGAAGCAGCCGGTGGCGTGGAAGAACGGCACGCTGAGCAGGCTGCCCTTCTGCGGCAGGGTCGGATCGGGCGCAGGCGGCGTTTCGCCCCGGCGCAGGAAGGCCCGCGCGCCGGCGCAGAGGGCCGAGAAGATGTTCGAATTGACGTTGCGGTGGGTGGCCAGGGCGCCCTTCGGCTTCCCGGTGGTGCCCGAGGTGTAAAAGATGGTCGCGTCGTCGTCGGCGTCGATCGGCGTCGTCGGCAGGGCGGTGTCCGGCAGCTTCGCCCAGTCGTTGGGACCGCCGATCGCGTCTTCCAGCTTGCTGACGAACGGGTGCGCCACCTCGTCGACCATCCGGCTGACGAAGACGTGCTGCAGGTCGGGGCAGTTGGGGAAGTGCTCGGCCAGACGGTCGAACCGCTCGACGTCGACGACGCAGATCTTGGTGCCCGAGTCGGTCAGGCCGTATTCCAGTTCCGGTCCGGTCCACCAGGCGTTCAGCGGCGTGACGATCGCGCCGAGGCTCGAGGCGGCGTAGAAGGCCACCGGCCATTCCGGCAGGTTGCGCATGACGATGGCGACCCGGTCGCCCTTGACGACGCCCTTGTCGGCAAGCGTCCTGGCGAACGCCGCCACCGCGCGGTGGAAGGCCTCGAAGCTGACGCGCTCGTCTTCGTGGACGAGGAAGATCTTCTCACCGTGCGCCCGGCCGATGGTCACCACGTCGCGCAGCGTCGGCGGCGCGTTCTTCCAGACCCGGGTCTTGATCCCGCGGATCTCGACTTCTTCCATCTCGGTCGGCATGCCCGGCGCGGTGAGGATCGCGTAGGCCTCGCGGACGGTCATCGCGGGCCAGGGCTTTTCGGTCTGGGCGGCTTGGGTCATGCAACGTCTCCCTGGAACACTGAAGGGGCGTTCTTGCCGACGCCTCGCGCCGTCAAAAGCACAGGCGCGGCAGGCATGCAAACGTCTGTTTGACCTAACGTCGCCCCGACAGCGCCGGAAGCAGGAAATCGAGGTAGGCGCGGGCCTTTCGGGGCAGTTCGGGCGCCGCCCAGAGCGCGTGCAACTCAAGGTCCGGCCCGCTCCAGTCCGGCAGGACGCGCACCAGCCGGCCGTCGTCGATCAGCGAGTCGACGAGGAAGGCCGGCAGCAGGGCGACGCCCAGGCCCTGCAGCGCCAGGTCCAGAACCGCCTCGCCCGAACTGGCGCGGGTTTCGCCGCGCACCTCGACCGTTTCACTGCGGCGGCCGTCGGACAGCGGCCAGCGGCGGCCGAAGGTCAGACCCGTGAAATCGAGCGTCGGGCAGTCGTTGAGATCGCGCGGCGTGCGGGGCGCCCCCACCCGCGCCAGCAGCTCTGGCGACGCGACGAGCCGCCGCCCGTAGGCGCCGAGGCGGCGGGCGGTCAGGCGGGAGTCCTCCAGCGGGCCAAGACGGAAAGTCAGGTCGACCGCCTCCGCCACCGGGTCGACCCGCTCGTCGCGCAGCACGAACGCCAGCCGCATCAGCGGGAAGGCCCGCAGGAAGTCCGCCGTGCGCGGGATGAGGGCGGCGCGGCCGAAGGCCACCGAGGCGGCCACGCGCAGCAGGCCGGTCGGGGTGCGATCCAGCCCCCGGACGGCGGCCTCCAGCCCGTCCGCCTCGGCCAGCACCGCGCGGGCGCGATCCAGCGCCAGACCGCCGGCTTCGGTCAGGGTCAGACTGCGGGTCGAGCGGGCGAACAGCCGCGCGCCGAGCTGTGTCTCCAGGGCCCCGAGCAGACGGCTGGCCGCCGGCTGGGTCAGGCCCATCTCGCGGGCCGCGCGGGAAATGCCGCCCGTCTCGGCGGCGCGAACGAACAGGCGATAGGCGTCCAGACGATCCATTCATGCCCACATTGCATGAATATGATGCCAGATCACGGGATTATCGCCAGCGCGGGACGTCGGCATAAGGTCGCCATGGCCCAGTTCCCGCTCCACACCCGCGCCACCGCCCCGTTCGAGGCCAAGCCGATCCTTGATCAGGCCAGCCAGACCATGGGCTACGTCCCCGCCCTGCTGGCCCAGATGGCCGAGGCCCCGGCCCTGCTGGAAGGCTATGCGGCGCTGTCGGCGATCTTCCGCAAGACCGGCTTCACCCCGGCCGAGCAGCAGCTGGTGCTGCTGACCGTCTCCGTCGAGCACGACAGCCACTACTGCACCCCGGCCCACACGGTTCGCGCCCGCGATGCCGCCATCGATGAGGCGACCCTGGCCGCCGTGCGCGCCGGACGGCCAGTGGCCGACGCCCGGCTCGAGGCCCTGCGCCTGTTCACCGTCAGGATGATCCGCGAGCGCGGCTTCGTCGCCGACGCGGACCTGGACGCCTTCGTCGCCGCCGGCTTCACCCGCGCCAACGCGCTGGAGATCATTCTCGCCGTCGGCCTCAAGACCCTGTCGAACTACGTCAACCACATCGCCGAAACGCCCCTCGATCCGCACCTCGTCGCCGACGCCGTCGAGCGTCGGGTCGCCTGAAGGAAACCCCGATGAAACGCCTGATCCTCGCCGTGGCGATCGCCGCCGCCGCCCTGCCCGGGGCCGCCCTGGCCGCCAGGCCGCCGGTCTACACCGCCCCGTTCTCGCAGGTCGGCGCCGGCGGCTACGATGTCGTGGCCTACTTCACGGCAGGGCGGCCCGTGAAGGGTAATCCGCAATTCGCCACGGACTGGAAGGGCGTCAGCTGGCAATTCAGTTCCGCCGCCAACCTCGCGAAATTCAAGGCCAATCCGGCCGCCTATGCGCCGCAATACGGCGGCTACTGCGCCTGGGCCGTGGCGCACGACTACACGGCCAAGGGCGATCCGCTGAACTGGAAGATCGTCGGCGGCAAGCTGTACCTGAACTATAACGCCGACATTCAGAGCAAATGGGTCAAGGACATCCCCGGCTACATCCGGCAGGGCGACGCCAACTGGCCCGGCGTCCTCGGAAAGTGAGCCCGGCCATGAAACGCTTCCTGAAATACGTCCCCGACCTGATGGCCGTGTTCATGGCCGTCATCTTCCTCGACAGCCTGCGCTACAAGTTCACCGACCATCCCAAGACCCAGGTGATCTTCGGCCTGCTCGACGGCTGGGCCGCCGGCCTCGGCGCGGCGGGCCTGTTCGGCCACACCGGTCTGTTCTCGCAGTATGTCATCGGCTCGATCGAGCTGCTGGCCTCGACCCTGTTGATTGTCGGGCTGCACCCGCGGTTCAAACATCTTCAGGCCGGCGGGGCGTTGGCCGGGCTGCTGGTGATGACCGGAGCGGTCAGTTTCCACCTGTTCACGCCGCTGGGCACGGACCCGAACCACGACGGCGGCGGCCTGTTCATCGCCGCCTGCACCAACCTGGTCTTCGCCGTCCTGCTGCTGGGCCTGTTCCGGCGGTCGGCGCTCGTGGAGCTGGGGCGGCGGGTCGCGGCCATCATCGCCCCGGCCCCGCGCGGCGCCTAGCCAATCAGTTCGACGGTCGTCCCCTCGAACACGCTCTTCAGTTCGGTCTGGTGGATCGGCGTATCCTCGTCGAACAGCGTGAAAGTCACCGGCTCGAAGCAGGTCTTCTCGAAGCGCGCCACCCCCGCCGACGGCGGGGGCGAGGCCGTCACCGTCAGCGCAAAGGACCCGTCCGCCGCCTTTTCCGAATGCGCGATCAGCGTCACGCCCGAGAGCGTGAACGGGATCGGCCGGGAGGTGCGGATCCTGCCGCCGATCTCGGCCTCGACCCGGGCCGTCAGGACGGGCGTCCGCTTCGCTGGGGTATTGGCTGCCATTGTCGGCCCTTCCGTTGTTGTCTTCAGGTTCAGGCCACGCTGGCCAGCCGTTCGAGCGCCGCTTCCAGCTTGGCCCTGGCGGCTTCAGCGTCGGCGAGCTTTTCGCGATTCTCCTCGATCACCTCTTCCTTGGCCTTGGCCAGGAAGTCCGGGTTGCCGAGCTTGCGGTTGACCCGCTCGATGTCGGCGAGATGGCCGGCGATCTCCTTGGTCAGGCGGGCCCGTTCGGCGGTGAGATCGATAAAGTCGGCGATGGCGATGGCTGCGGTGGCCTCGCCGATGGTGAACGGCGCCGAGCCGGCGGGCGGATCGCCCTCCTCCGCCGAGCCGAGACGGCCGAGCGTCAGGATCAGGTCGCGGTGGCGGGCCAGCCGCGCGCGCGTCTCCTCGCCGGCGCCTGACAGGGTCAGGGGCACGCGGGCGCCCGGCGGCACGTTCATCTCGGCGCGGATCGAGCGAACCTCGGTGACCAGGTCGACCAGCCAGCCGATCTCGGCCTCGGCGCCGGCGTCGATCCAGTCGGCCGGCAGATCGGGCCAGCGGGTGGTCATCAGGAAGCCGTCACGGGCAGGGCCGCCCTCCTCCGCCGTGCGGGCCCACAGCTCCTCGGTGAGGAACGGCATGACCGGGTGCAGCAGCAGCAGGCACTGGTCGAGCACCCAAGCGGTCATGGCCTGGGTTTCGGCCTTGGCCGCCTCGTCCGATCCGTTGAGGATCGGCTTGGCCAGCTCGACGTACCAGTCGCAGAAGACGTTCCAGATGAAGCGGTAGAGCGCGCCCGTGGCCGCGTCGAAGGCGCAGGACTCCAGAGCCTCGGTGACGGCGGCGGCCGTCTTCACCGCCTCGCCGCGGATCCACTTGTTGATCGTCTGGTTGACGCCGGCCGGGTCAAAGCCCTCGACGCGGGCGCAGCCGTTCATCTGCGAGAAGCGCGTCGCGTTCCACAGCTTGGTGCCGAAATTACGATAACCTTCAATACGCTGCGTCGACAACTTGATGTCACGCGCCTGGCCCGACATGGCCGTCAGGGTGAAGCGCAGGGCGTCGCAGCCGTACTGGTCAATGAGCTCCAGCGGGTCCATGACGTTGCCCTTGGACTTGCTCATCTTCGCGCCGGATGCGTCGCGCACCAGGGCGTTGATGACCACCCGCTGGAACGGAACCTCGCCGGTGAAGTGCAGGCCCATCATCATCATCCGGGCGACCCAGAAGAAGATGATGTCGAAGCCGGTGACCAGGGTGTGGGTCGGATAGAACCGCTCCAGATCGGCGGTCTTTTCCGGCCAGCCGAGCGTCGAGAACGGCCACAGGCCGGACGAGAACCAGGTGTCGAGGACGTCCTCATCCTGCTTCAGCGCCTTGCCGCCGGCGGCGGCGCGGGCGGCCTCCTCGGTCTCCTCGACGTAGACATTGCCGTCCTCGTCGAACCAGGCCGGGATCCGGTGGCCCCACCACAGCTGGCGGCTGATGCACCAGGGCTGGATGTTGCGCATCCACTCGAAGTAGGTCTTGTCCCAGTTCTTCGGCTCGAAGACGGTCGCGCCCTCCTCCACGGCCTTGATGGCCGGCTTGGCGAGGGTCTCGGCGTCGACGTACCACTGGTCCGTCAGCCAGGGCTCGATGACCACGCCCGAGCGGTCGCCGTGCGGCACCATGTGGCGGGTCTTCTCGGTGCCCTTGAGCAGCTCGAGCTCCTCGAAGCGGGCGATGATCATCTTGCGCACGACGAAACGGTCGTGGCCGACGAACTCGGCCGGGGCGTTCTCGTTCACCCTGCCGAAGGCGTCGAGGATGTTGATCGCCTCCAGCCCGTGGCGCTTGCCGACCTCGAAGTCGTTGAAATCGTGGGCCGGGGTGATCTTCACCGCCCCCGAGCCCTTGGTCGGGTCGGCGTAGTCGTCGGCGACGATCGGGATCGAGCGCCCGACGATCGGCAGCTTCACGGTCTTGCCGATCAGGCCCTTGTAGCGCTCGTCGTCGGGATGCACGGCGACGGCCGTATCGCCTAGCATGGTCTCGGGACGGGTGGTGGCGACGACGATGTAGTCGCGCGTCTCCCACTCCGTGGCCCTGCCCTCGTCATCGAAGGCGACCGGGTACTGATAGGTGACGCCGTTCTCCAGCGGATAGGCGAAGTGCCAGTAGGCGCCGTCGACCTCCTTCTGCTCGACCTCGAGGTCGGAGATGGCGGTCTGGAACTGCGGGTCCCAGTTCACCAGCCGCTTGTCGCGGTAGATCAGGCCGTCCTTGTAGAGCTGGACGAACACCTTGCGGACGGCGGCCGACAGGCCCTCGTCGAGGGTGAAGCGCTCGCGCGACCAGTCGCAGCTGGCGCCCAGCCGGCGCAGCTGGTTGACGATCACGCCGCCGCTCTCGGCCTTCCATTCCCAGACCTTGGCGACAAACGCGTCGCGGCCCATGTCGCGGCGGCCGACGTTGCCGGCGGCGGCGAGCTGGCGCTCGACGACCATCTGGGTGGCGATGCCCGCGTGGTCGGTCCCGGGCAACCACAGGGCCGCCTTGCCGCGCATGCGCTGGAAGCGGATCAGCACGTCCTGCAGCGTGTTGTTCAGCGCATGGCCGATGTGCAGGCTGCCGGTGACGTTGGGCGGCGGGATGACGATGCTGAACGGTTCCGCGGCCGGATCGTCGGTCGGGGCGAACGCGCCCGACTCTTCCCAGGCCTTGTAGAGGCGCGGTTCAACGGTCTGCGGATCGAAGGTCTTGTCGAGCATGGGATCTGGACACGGCAAAAGGGCGGCGCGCTGGCTGCGGGCCGCCGGTCTCTATCAAAGGTGATCGGGATCGCGAAGCGGCAAGGCCAGCTACCCTGGGTCGGGGGCCGGCCTCTATGGCTTAGCGGAATACTCGGTCGAGCTTTTCGCGCAGGATCGAGCGGACGATGCCGTCGAGGTTCTCGTCGGCCCATTCGTTGAGCTTGGGCTCGAGGATGCTGCGGACCAGTTCCTCGATCGTCATGCCGCCGGAGACCGACGCCGAGCCCATGGTGTAGCTGGGCGCGGGCGCGGGTTCGGGCGCGGCGGTGAAGACAGGCTCGGGTTCCGGCTCGGGCTCGGGTTCCCAGGCGGGCTCCGGCGCGGCCTTCGGCGGGCTGTAGACGTCGAGGTCGCCGACGGTTTCCACGTCCGCGGCCGAGATGGTCTCGGTCAACTCAAGAACGTCGTCGTCCTCGGGTTCGGGCTCAACGGGCGCGGGCGCGGGCGCGGGCGCAGCCATGACGACCGGAGCCGCCTCGACCGGCGCGGCCTCGGCCGGCGGCGCGTCGTCTTCGGAGATGATGCGCCGGATGGAGGCGAGAATCTCCTCCATCGTCGGTTCCTGGGCGGTCTGTTCAGACATGTCGAGCCGTACCTGCGGGAGGCGATTCCAATAGCCTAGCGTAAGCACGCCCCGGCGTTCGTGCAAACGCCGAACACGCGCTTTTGCTCAAGGCCTGTGCGTGGATCTGGTTAATGCGCGGTCGAGACGGGCGCGTCGACCGAGCCCGCCGCCGGCGGGGGCGGTCCCGGCAACGCCGCGACGCTGTCGATGAACACCAGCACCGGCTCCCACGGCGTCCAGCCCAGCTTGTGGCTGAACTTCTTGCCGTTGGCCGTGGCGTCGTACTGTTCGACGCCCGGCACCAGATAGCGGGCCTCGAGCTTGCCCATGGCCGACAGCAGGACGGCGGCGGCCACGTATTCGTCGTGGCGGGCGCTGACCAGCGAGAGCTCGGCGTTGCGCAGCTCCTGCTCGGCGTTCAACACGTCCAGCGTGGTGCGCAGGCCGACCTGGGCCTCCTGGCGCACGCCTTCGAACGCGATGCGCGCGGCGCGGACCTGTTCCTCGTTGGCCGTCAGGTTGGCGCGCGCGCCGATCAGGCTGTTCCAGGCCTGCGACACCGTGCGCAGCACGCTGCGGCGGGTTTCCTCGATCGACTGGCGATCGGCGTTGTTGCGCTCTTCGGCCGCACGGACCTGCGAGCTGATCAGGCCGCCGGTGAACAACGGCACGCTGACCGAGACGCGGCCGCTGACGCTGCGCTGGTAGTCGTCGAAGGCCCCGCCGGCGCCCGTGGGCGGAATGAACGACTGCTGCGCCGTCGAACCGGAGAAGCCCAGCGACCCGGTCGCCGTGACGGTCGGCAGGCGCGACGAGCGCGCCACGGACACGCGGGCGGCGCTGGCGCGCTCGGCGTATTCCGCGCCGAGGATCTGCGAGTTGTTCTGCTCGGCCGCGTCGAAGGCGTCCTCGATGGCCGGCGGCAGGAAGGTTTCCAGCGACGGCTCGGCTTCGAGGTCGCCCGGGTTCTGGCCGACGATCGCGGCGTAGGAGGCGCGGCTGTAGGCCAGCTGGGCCTGAGCCGAGGCCAGCGAGGCTTTCGAGGCGGCCAGTCGGGCCTCGGCCTGCGCGACGTCGGTGCGGGTGATTTCGCCGACCTCGAAGCGGGCGCGGGCCTCGTCGAGCTGGCGCTGCAGCACGGCGACGTTTTCCTGGCTGATGCGCAGGCGTTCCTGGTCGCGGCGCACGTCGACATAGGCGGTGATGACCGCCTGGATGACGCTGGCCTCGACGCTGCGCAGGCCTTCCTGGCCGGTCAGCACATCGGCCTCGGCGGCGCTGATCTGCGAGGACACGCGGCCGCCGGTGTAGATCGGCTGGCTGACGGAAATGCCGGCGTTGCTGGAGCGGGCGGCGTTGCCGGTCCCCTTCGCATCACCCTGGCTGTCGGACGTGGAGGCGCTGGCCGAGGCGTCGATCTGCGGCCGCAGGCCGGTGCGGGCCTGGACGATGCTTTCATCCAGCGCGCGCTGGCTGGCCCGCTGGCCCTGCAGGGTCGGGTTGGTCTGGTAGGCCAGGGCGATGGCGTCCGCCAGCGTCTCGGCCGAGGCCGAAGCCGCGGCGCCCGCGATCAGACCGAAACTGCAAACGGCGGCAAGAAGGCCCGCACGACGACTCTTCAACATGAATTATCCCCAAGGACCCACAAGCCAGGCGAGCCTTATATGATCGCCTGTAATGTCCGCCGCCAGTGGCGACCAGTTAAGCTTTTTTCACACGCGCCCGTTGCGGGCTTATTTCAGCTTCGCCCGATTAGAAGGCGAAACCGTGAACAGGTTCGAAGCCCGGCAGATAGGGCGGGGCCGCGTCGAAGGAAGCCCGGCCGCCGACGCCGTCGTCGGCGCGGACGAAGACGAACGCCTTGCCCATCGGACCGGCGCGCTCGACCACGCCGAGCCGGCCGCCGAGCGCCAGGGCCGATTTCCAGCTCTCCGGCGTGCGTGAGACCGATCCCTCGCTGATGATCAGATCGAAGCCGCCGGCCGGGACGGCGCCCAGGTCGCCCTCGTCCAGCCGCGTGACCCGCAGGCCCATGGCCTCCAGCACCGCCGCCGCGTAGGGCGCGGCGATGGCAAGGGCGCGCTCGCCGGCGCGCGGGCCCAGGGCCTGCAGCAGCTTGGTCACGTCACGCGGGCGCATCAGCCAGCGGCCCGGCGCGTATTCGACCTCGGCGTCGGCGTAGGCCGCGAAGGCCTTCGACGCGGGCAGCAGTGATTCGCGGGCGACGACGCGAATGGCGTCCTGCAGCGCATGATCGGTGACGTCCGAGGGGCGCACCTGGCTCTCGACCATGTTCAGACGGGCGGCGGCGAAGTCGGCGCTCATGCGGGTTCTCTGGCGGCTTGCAGGTTGAGTCTTCCGGGCGGCTTATAGGTCCGGCGGTAACGGGAACGCAATGCAAGCGTGGGAAGGCATTGTAAGCGGAGCAAGCGTCTGGTAGGCGTCCGCCCCTTCCCGACGCGACCGCCCGCGCCGGTGATGACGACACGACAAGGCCTGGTGGCGGAGTGGTTACGCAGAGGACTGCAAATCCTTGCACCCCGGTTCGATTCCGGGCCAGGCCTCCATCCTGCTTCGCCCTCCGGGCTTCGCAGGACAAGTCCTGCTTTTCCAGTCGAAGCAGGATGCCCTTCGAAGCCTTGGCGAAGAAGGGCCGGCGGCCGCCGCACGCCCTCCGGGCTTCGCAGGACAAGTCCCGCTTTTTCAGTCGAAGCAGGATGCCCTTCGAAGCCTTGGCGAAGAAGAGCTGGCGACCGCACCCCGCCCTCCGGGCTTCGCAGGACACGTCCTGCTTTTCCAGTCGAAGCAGGATGCCCTTCGAAGCCTTGGCGAAGAAGGGCTGGTGACCGCACCCCGCCCTCCGGGCTTCGCAGGACACGTCCTGCTTTTTCAGTCGAAGCAGAATGCCCCTCGAAGCCTCGGCGAAGACGGGACGTCAGCCGCCGCACGCCCTGCCCTACCGCTTGGGCGTTGCAGGAGCGGCGGCCCGGTCCAGCGACTTGATGTAGGCGATCAGGGCCGTCACGTCGGCCGGGTCGTAGGCGCGGTCGGGCATGCCCTGGTGGCCGACGCTGATTCCCTCCGCCAGCGCCTCGGCCAGGTCGTCGACCGGGAAGCGGCTGTGCAGATCGCGCCAGCGCGGCGCGCCTTCCAGCGGACTTTCGCCCTCGGGACCGACCGCGTGGCAGGACGAGCAGTCCCGTTCGGCGATCACGCGGCCGGCCTCGACCGGCGTCACGCCCGACGCCGCCGGGGCTTCGGCGCGCGCGCCGGCGGCGAGGGCCAGTCCCGTCGCCGCCGCCAGGGTCGCCAGCGCCAGCAGACCCTTCGAAAGACGATGATCGACAGTCATGAACCGGCCCCCATACAGCCCGGCAGCATCGGCGCGCGGCGCGGCCCGCGCCTTGATCGGGGTCAAACCGGACGCGTCCGCCGGCTTAACCTTCGATTCACCATGCGGGCGCACCGTCGGCCCGTCTTCCATGAAGGCATCCCACCATCACCAACTTGACAGCCCGGCCTCACCCGCCGGGCTTTTTTCATCGGCGATGCGGTTGCAAGGCGCTTGCGCCTCCCCCCGGCCGAAGCTATACGCACCGACCTTCCTGAGATGCGTGATCCGCGGTAGCTCAGTGGTAGAGCAGCCGACTGTTAATCGGCTGGTCGTAGGTTCGAATCCTACCCGCGGAGCCATCTTCCAGGGACCCCTCCCCTGACCGCTACTGAACGGCCCGTGCGCCGGGTTCGCCGGCCTCGATGGCGAGGATGCAGGCGATGATCTCGTCCCATTGCGCCAGGCCCGCGACGTCGCCGAGCGCCGCCAGTTCGGCCGCGCGCATGACCGCCATGACCTCCGCGTCCTCGCCGTACTGGCCGATCAGGGCCATGGCCGTGGCGCGGGCGCCGTCGGAGAAGGGTTTCGCGGCCGGCATCGGCGGACTCCTGACATCGGATCAATCGCCCGCCAGCTAATCCGGCGCGGGCGCGGGTCAACGGCCGGGCGCGGATCTGCTAGGATCGCGGCCATGACGTCGCCCGGCTTCACCCTGTTCGATACGGCCATCGGCCGCTGCGGGCTCGCCTGGGGCGAGGCCGGCGTCATCGGCTCGGCCCTGCCCGGCGCGAACGATGACCAGGTGCGCCGGCGATTCGTCGAGCGGTTCCCGGGCGCGGTCGAATCGCCGCCGCCGCCGGCGCTCCGGCCGGTCGTCGCCGGGATCGTCGCCCTGATGGCCGGGGACAAGGTCGACCTGTCCGACGCGCCGCTCGACATGGCCGCCGTGCCGCCGTTCCACCGGCGGGTCTACGCCGTCGCGCGGAAAATCCCGCCGGGCCAGACGATGACCTACGGCGAGATCGCCCTGGCGCTGGGCGAGCCGCGCGAGGCGGCCCGGGCCGTCGGCGAGGCCATGGGCCGCAATCCCTTCCCGATCCTCATGCCCTGCCACCGTGTGCTCGGCGCCGGCGGCAAACCGGGCGGCTTCTCCGCGCCCGGCGGGGTGGAGACCAAGCTCAGGATGCTCGAGATCGAGGGGGCGGCCGTGGGCGAGACCCTGACGCTGTTCGACGCCCTGCCGCTGGCGGTGAAGCCGGGGCGGTAGTGCGTCCTTCGACACGCCGCTTCGCGGCGGCTCAGGATGACGTGTATTTTGCGTAAGTCATGGTGAGCAGCAGCCGCAGGCTGCGTGTCGAACCACGCAACCCGCCTAGTCCACAGCCACCGTGTAGTTCAGCGCCAGGCGGCCGCCATCGGGATAGAGGGTCTGGCCAGTCATGTAGCTGGAGTCCTCGCCGGCGAGGAACACCGCCACCCGGCCGATCTCGCGCGGCTCGCCGATACGCTTCAGCGGCGTGCGGGCCAGCACGCCGCGTTTGGCCGCCTCGTCCTTGAACACGCCCTTGAGAATCTCGGTGGCGATGGTGCCCGGGCCGATGGCGTTGACCCGGATGCCGTGTTCGGCGAGGCCCAGCGCCATGGTCTTGGTCAGCTGGTTCACGGCGCCCTTGCTGGTCACGTAGGGGACCTGTCCGGGGATCGCGAGGATGGCGTTGACCGAGCTCATGTTGATGATCGAGCCGGGCTTGCCCGCCGCCACCAGGGCCTGGGCCACGGCCTGGCCGATGACGAACACGGCGCGGAGGTTGACCGCCAGCACCGCGTCGAAGTCCTCCAGGCTGGTGGTCAGGATGTCGCCCGGCCGCAGAATGCCGGCGTTGTTGACCAGGATGTCGACGACGCCGAGCTCGGCCCCCGCCCGGGCCACTGCGGCGCGGGCCGCATCGGCGTCGGAGACGTCGCAGGCGATGGCCAGGGTGCGGCGGCCGGTCTCGGCGGCGATGGCGGCGGCGGCCTCCGCGGCCCCCTCCCCGTCCCGGTCGAGCAGCGCCACGTCCGCGCCCTCGCGGGCCAGCTCCTGCGCGCAGGCCAGACCGATGCCGCCGGCGGCGCCGGTGACCAGGGCGATTCGACCGGCGAGGCTCATCACCAGACCCCGACGTTGGGCATCGAGACCCACGGCTCGGCCGGCGGCAGGTTCGGACCCTTCTGCAACAGCTCGATGGAGATGTTGTCCGGCGAGCGGACGAAGGCCATGTGACCGTCGCGCGGCGGGCGGTTGATCGTCACCCCGCCGTCCATCAGCTTCTGGCAGGCGGCGTAGATGTCATCGACCGCATAGGCCAGATGGCCGAAGTTGCGGCCGCCGTCATAGGCCTCGTCGTCCCAGTTCCAGGTCAGTTCGACCGTCGGGGCCTGGCTGACCTTCGCGGCCTCCAGATCGTCCGGCGCGGCGAGGAAGACCAGGGTGAAGCGGCCGGACTCGACGTCGACGCGCCGGACCTGGGCCAGGCCCAGCTTGTCGCAGTAGAAGTCGAGCGCGGCGTCGAGGTCGCGGACCCGGACCATGGTGTGGAGATAGCGCATCGGGGGCCTCAGGTGACTTTGGAGCGTTGGCGGAAAGCCGGATCGTCATAGGCCCGCGTGCGCACCACTTCCACCAGCAGATCGGCGGCGCGGGCCACGTCGGTGAACGACAGCGGCAGCGGTGACAGGCCAAAGCGCATCGTGCCCGGCTCGCGGTAGTCGCCGATCACGCCCCTGCTGATGAGGCACTGGACGATGGCGTAGGCGTCGGGATGGTGGAAGGCGACGTGCCCGCCCCGCCGCGCGCTGTCCGCCGGGCTTTCGAGCGTCAGGGCGTCGCCGACGCGGTCGATGAACAGCGCGCCCAGCGCCCGCGCCTTCGCCGCGGCGGCGGCCGGGCCGGCCTCAAGCGCGAGATCGACCCCGCCCTCCAGCGCCGCCAGGCTGAGCATCGGCGGGGTGCCGCAGGCGAAGCGTGCGACGCCGGCCGCCGGATCGTAGCCGTCCTCGAACGCGAACGGCCGCGCATGGCCGAACCAGCCGGACAGCGGCGAAACCAGCGCTTGCTGATGGCGCCGGGCGACGAACAGGAAGGCCGGGGCCCCGGGCCCGCCGTTGAGGTACTTGTAGCCGCAGCCCACCGCCAGGTCGGCGTTGCAGCCGTTCAGGTCGACCTCCAGCACGCCGGTGCTGTGGCTGAGGTCCCAGAGCACCAGCGCGCCCGCCGCCTGGGCCTTCGCGGTCAGGGCGGCCATGTCGCGCACCGCGCCGCTGCGATAGTGGGTCTGGCAGAGCACCAGCAGGGCCACCTCGTCGGTGATCGCCGCCTCGAGCGCCTCGCCCTCTGCCAGGACCAGCCGGCGGTCGCCGCCCAGCGTGCGGAGCGCGCCGTCGAGCATGTAGAGATCGGTCGGAAAGTCGGCTGGCGCGCTGAGCACCACCTTGCGGTCCGGCCTGGCCTGCAACGCGGCAATGGCCAGCTTGTAGAGGTTGGCCGAGGTCGAATCGGCGACGATCACCTCGTCGGCTTCGGCGCCGATCAGGCCGGCGATCTTGCCGCCGACCCGGGCCGGGGCGCCGATCCAGTCGTGGGCGTTCCAGCCCCGGACGAGGCTTTCGCCCCATTCCGTCGCGACCATGCGGCCGACCCGCTCCGCCGAAGCCCGCGGCAGCGGCCCCAGCGAATTGCCGGCCAGATAGATCAGCCCGGCCGGCCGCTCGAAGGCGTCGCGGAATCGCGCCAGCGGATCGGCGGCGTCGAGGGCCGCGGGATCGTCGGATGGTTTCATGCGTGACTTATCGGTCCCACCTGCCCGACTGACCAGCGTTCAGAATGGAACGTTTCAGGAATTTCATTTGCGAGAGCGATGCAATCCAGAGATACCGAACACTGTTTAGATTGCTCCGGGGGGCTGATAGAGGGCGCGCAATTCGCGCCCCGGTCCGTCGGTTTGCGCCCGGGACAAGAGATGCAGATCAAACGCTCCTACCTCATCGCCGGCGGGATTCTCGCCGTCGTCGTGGCCTTCTTCGTGGTCGGCACGATCGTGCGCGGGCTCGCGCCCAAGCCGAAGACGGAGGCGCAGGTCGCCGCGGCCAACGGCAAGACCGAGGATCCGCTGGTCAAGGTGGCGCTGGTCCAGGAGACCATGCGCCCGACGCTGGTGTCCGTGCGCGGCCGCACCGACGCCAACAAGACGGTCATCGTCCGCTCCGAGACGGCCGGGCCGGTCGTGGCTACGCCCGCGCGTGAAGGCGCCTTCGTGCCGAAGGGCGCGATCCTCTGCCGGTTGAACGTCGACGCCCGCCAGGCGACGGTCGACCAGGCCCGCGCCGCTCTCAAGTCGCGCCAGCTGCAGCGCGAGGCCTCCGAGCGCCTCGCCGCCCAGGGCTACCGCTCGCAGACCCAGGTCCTGCAGGACCAGGCCAACCTTGACGCCGCCACGGCCGCCGTGCGCCAGGCCGAGGTGGCGCTGGAGCAGGTCAACATCCGCGCGCCGTTCGCCGGCGTGTTCGACAGCCGCGAGGCTGAAGTCGGGTCGTTCCTGGCCCCGGGCGGCGCCTGCGGCACGATGATCCAGCTCGATCCGCTGGTGGTCGTCGTCGACGTCTCCGAAGCCGAGGTCGGCGGCGTGCGCGTCGGCGTTCCGGCGACGGCGACCCTGGTGTCGGGAGAAGTGCTGAGCGGCCGCGTGCGGTCGATCGGCCGCAGCGCCGACCCGGCCACCCGCACCTACCGGGTCGAGATCGAGGCCCGCAATCCGGGCGGTCGCGCCCGGTCGGGCCTGTCGGCCGATGTGAAGGTGTCCGTCGGCTCGGGGCCCGCGCTGCTGGTGCCGGCGGCCACGCTGGTGCTCGACGCCGCCGGCCGCCAGGGCATCCGCTACGTCCGCAACGACGGCCGCGTCGGCTTCGCCCCGGTGCAGGTGCAGGACGAGACGCCGGAGGGCATCTGGGTGACCGGCCTGCGCGGTCCCGCCCAGGTCATCATCGTCGGCCAGTCCTACGTGTCTGAAGGCCAGAAAGTTCGCGTGTCCGCGCGCTAGGCGCGACGGGCCCAGGAGAAGTCCAAGATGATCGCAGCCCTGATCGACGGCGCCATCAAGCGGCGCAAGGTCGTGCTCGGCATCGCCGCGATTGCGTCGTTGTTCGGCCTGTTCGCCTACATGGGTCTGCCGCGGGAATCGAACCCGAACATTCCCGTGCCGTTCATCGCCATCACCGTGCCCTATCCCGGCGTCAGCCCCGAGGACTCGGAACGGCTGCTGGTGCGTCCGCTCGAGCGCGAGCTTCAGTCCCTCGAAGGGCTGAAGGAGATGAACGCCGTCGCACAGCAGAACGCCGCGACCGTGGTGCTGGAGTTCGAGGTCAACTTCGACAAGGACAAGGTCCTGCAGGACGTGCGGGCCAAGGTCGACCTGGCGCGCGGCCGCTTCCCGCCCGACGCCGAAGAACCGATCATCCAGGAAAACAACGTCAACGACGATCCGGTGCTGGGCATCATGCTGTCCGGCGCGGCGCCGGAGCGGACGCTGTACCAGACCGCGCGCGAGCTGCAGGACCGCATCGAGAGCCTCGAGGGCGTCCTGCGCACCGATCTCGGCGGCGGCCGCGAGGAACTGCTCGAAGTCACCATCGACCCCGTGCGGATGGAGGCGGCCAACGTCACGGCCGGCGAGCTGGCGGGGGTCATCGGCCGCAACAACCAGCTTGTCCCGGCCGGCAACCTGCAGACCGAGGGCGGCAAGTTCGCCGTCAAGGTTCCGGGCGTGATCGAGAAGCCCGAGGACATCCTGGCCCTGCCGATCAAGAAGAACGGCGACCGGCTGATCACCGTCGGCGACATCGGCGAGGTGCGCCGCACCTTCAAGGAACCGACCCGGATCACCCGGTTCAACGGCCAGCCGGCGTTCGCCATCGACGTGGTCAAGCGTTCCGGCGCCAACGTGCTCGACACCGTGGCCGAGGTCCGCAAGGTCGTGGCCGAGGAGTCCAAGCGCTGGCCGCCGACGGTCAAGGTCGACTTCACCTACGACGAAAGCGAGTTCATCAACCGCGGCCTGGTGGTGCTGGAGTCGGGCCTGATCACGGCGACCCTGCTGGTCATGGTGATCATCATCGCCAGCCTGGGCCTGCGCCAGGGGATCATGGTCGGCCTGGCCATCCCGCTGTGCTTCATGATCGCCTTCCTGCTGCTGCAGGCGTTCGGCATCACCCTGAACCAGATGGTCATGTTCGGCCTGATCCTGGCCGTCGGCATCCTCGTCGACGGGGGCATCGTCATCGTCGAATACGCGGATCGAAAACAGGCCGAGGGCATGGCCAAGGCCGAGGCCTTCGCCGCGGCCGGCAAACGGATGTTCTGGCCGGTGGTCAACGGCACCCTGACCACGCTGTGCGCCTTCATCCCGTTCATGTTCTGGAACTCGATCGCCGGGAAGTTCATGAGCTACCTGCCGATCACCCTGTTCATGGTGCTCGGCGCGTCGATCTTCGTGGCGCTGATCTTCACGCCGGCGCTGGGGTCAATCTTCGGCCGCAAGACGGGCGTCGACGAGGAGCACCTGGCGCAGATCCACAAGTCCGAACACGGCGATCCGCGCCAGATGGAAGGGTTCATGGGCTGGTACGCCCGGATCCTGTGGTCGTCAGGCCACCATCCCGGCCGGGTGACTCTCGTGGCGATGGCGGTGATTATCTCGATCTTCGTCTGGTTCTCGAAGACGCCGCACCGGACCGAGTTCTTCCTCGACCAGGATCCCGAATGGGCCACGGTCTATGTGAAGGCGCGCGGCAACCTGTCGACCGAGGCGGCCAACGCCCTGGTGCAGCAGGTCGAGGCCCGGCTGGTCGGTCTGAAGGGCATGGAGTCGATCTACGCCTCGGCCGGCGCGTTCAACAGCTTCGGCTTCGGCGGCCCGCCGAACGACACCATCGGCCGACTGCGCATCCAGTTCGTCAACTTCGAGGCCCGGCACGAGCTTGACATCCGCGGCCAGCAGATCGTCGAGGACATCCGCAAGCGCGTCGCCGATGTGCCCGGGGTCCTGACCGAGGTCCAGCTGCCGCAGGGCGGCCCGCCGCAGGGCAAGGACATCCAGGTCGAGCTGCGCGGCTCCGATCCGGCGTCCCTCAACCAGGCCGCCGACCTGATCAAGGCCCACCTCGCCGGCGATCCGCAGCTGATCGAACAGGAAGACACCCGGGCCTCTCCGGGCATCGAATGGAACCTGACCGTCGACCGCATCGCGGCCGGTCGCTACGGCGTCGATGTGCTGCAGGTCGGCCAGGCGATCCAGTTCGTGACCAACGGCATCCTGGTCGGCCGCTTCCGGCCGGACGACGCCGAGGACGAGCTCGACATCCGCGTCCGGTTCCCGCCGAGCGCGCGCAACATGTCGGCGTTTGACCGGCTGAAGATCACCACGGCCCAGGGCCCGGTGCCGGCCAGCTATTTCGTCCACCAGACCCCGGCGCAGCAGGTGACCTCCATCCAGCGTCGGGACGGCCAGCGGCTGGTAATCATCAAGGCCAACACCGTCGACGGCGTGGCGGCCAACCAGAAGATCGAGCAGCTCCGGCCCTGGCTGGAAAAGGCGCCGATCGCCCCGTCCGTGCGCTGGAAGTTCCGCGGCGCCGACGAGGAGGCCCAGAAGGCCGGCGTCTTCTTCCTCGTCGCGGGCCTGGCGACCATCTTCATGATGGGCGTGATTCTGCTCTGGCAGTTCAACAGCTTCTACGGCGTGCTGGTGACGCTGTCGGCGGTGGTCATATCGACCATCGGGGTGTTCCTGGGGGTGCAGGTCAATCTGCTGCACACCTTCGACTACATCTCGATCATCATGATGGGGACCGGGATCATCGCCCTGTTCGGGGTGGTCGTGGGCCACAACATCGTGCTCGTCGACACCTACTACCAGCTCAGGCGACAGGGCTTCGACGCCGATGTGGCGGCCATGCGCGCGGCAGTGCAGCGGTTCCGGCCGGTCATGCTGACCACGCTGGTGACGGTGGTGGGGCTGCTGCCGCTGATGTTCCAGATCCACCCCAACTTCCGCGTCGGCGACATCGAGTACAAGTCGCCGGGGTCGGAGTGGTGGGTCCAGCTGTCGGCCGCCGTGGTCTGGGGGTTGAGCTTCGCGACCCTGCTGACCCTGTTCCTGACCCCGGCCGCCCTGGCCGCGCCCAAGACCCTGGCCCGGCGGTTCCGCAACATCTGGCTGGCCCTGCGCGGCAAGCAGGCCTGGGCGGACCGCCAGCGCGTCAACGACGAGGCCCAGGTCGCGGACGAGGGGTACCAGCCCTACGCGCGGCCCGAGCGGTAAGGACCCGCGCTCCAGCGCGCAGTAACGGGCAACAACGGGGACAGGCGATCCTGTCCCCGGCCGGAACTCCCCTACCGGCCGCGGGTCTGGCGTTTCCACAGGGTGGCGTATTCGCCGCCGGCGGCCAGCAGGGCGTCGTGGGCGCCGCGCTCGACGATACGGCCCTTCTTGAGGACGAGGATCTCGTCGGCGTCGGCGATGGTCGACAGCCGGTGGGCCACGACCAGCGTTGTGCGGCCCTTGCGGGCCCGGCGCAGGGTGTCCTGGATGGCCGCCTCGGTGCGGGAGTCGAGCGCGCTGGTCGCTTCGTCGAGGATCAGCACGCGGGGATCGGCCAGCAGCGCGCGGGCCAGGCCGACGCGCTGGCGCTCGCCGCCCGACAACTTCAGGCCCCGCTCCCCGACCTTGGTCGCCATGCCGTCCGGCAGGCCCGCGATGAAGGTCGACAGCTCGGCGGCGGCGGCGGCGGAGGCGATCTCCTCGCGCGTCGCGTCCGGCCGGCCGAAGGCGATGTTGGCTTCGAGCGTGTCGTTGAACAGGGCCACATCCTGCGGCACCAGCGCCACGGCCCGGCGCAGGGCGGCCATCTTCAGCCGGCGCAGGTCGACCCCGTCGATCGACACGCCGCCGGTCTGGGGATCGATGAGCCGCAGGGCCAGACGCACCAGCGTCGTCTTGCCGGCGCCCGAGGGCCCGACCAGGGCGACCGTGGTTCCCGGCCGGGCGCGGAAGCTGACCTCGCTGATGCCCTCCGAGCGCGCGCCATGGCGGAACGACACCGCGTCGAACACGACCTCGCCCCCCTGTCCCGCCGGCGCGGCCGGCAGATCGGTCGCATCGGCGGCCTCGGCCACGTCCGGCGCCTGGCGGCGCAGATCAAGCATCGCCTCCATGTCTATGAAAGACTGGCGGATTTCGCGGTAGGCGAAGCCGAGAATGTTGAGCGGCGCATAGAGGTTGATCATGATCAGCACGGCCGCCGTGACATCGCCCGGCCCCATGCGGCCCTGCGACGCCTCCCAGCCGGCCATCACCGCCATCAGGGCGAGACCCAGGCTCATGATCCCGGACTGCATGGCGTTGAGCAGGGTCAGGGAGTTGGTCGCCCGGACCTGGGCCACGGCGTACTGGCCCAGGGCCACCTCGTAGTTGGCCACGGCGCGGGCCTCGGCGCCGAAGGTCTTGACCGTCTCGTAGTTGATCAGGGCGTCAACGGCGCGGCCGGCGGCTTCCTGGTCGGCGTCGTTGAGCGCCCGGCGGTGGGCGATGCGCCAGTCCGACACCGAGAAGGTCAGAACGATGTAGACCGCCACCGTGGCCACCGCGACCGCGGCGAAGCGCCAGTCGTACTTGCCCGCCAGCACCCCCGCCGCGATGAACAGCTCGATCACCGTCGGGGCGAGGTTGAACACCAGCGCCCGCAGCAGGAAGTCCATCGAACGGGCGCCGCGGTCGATGACCCGCGACAGCGAGCCGGTCCGCTTGCTCTGGTGGAAATCCATCGACAGCGACAGGGCGTGGGCGAAGGTCTCCGACGCCGCCCGCGCCTGGGCCGCCTGGGCCACGGGCGTGATGATCGCGTCGCGGGCCTGGGGCGCGGCGGCGGCCACGAAACGGATCGCGGCCCAGCCCAGCGCGAGGCCGGCGAAGGCCGCCCCGACCTGGACGCCTGCTCCCTGTCCGGCCGCCAGATGGTTGACGGCCGCGCCGAGCAACAGCGGGGCCGTCACACCGGCGATCTTGCCGCCGAGGGTCAGGATCGAGGCGACCGTCAGCCGCCAGGTCAGGCCCGGCGCCTTCGACCGCAGCACCAGTCCGGCCAGGTCCTTCAGCGCCGTCAGCGGCCGCGCGCGGGGCTCGGCCTCGGGCTGCGGCGCCGGCGTCTCGGCGGGGCGGCGGGTGCGCGGAGCGTGGCCGCGCATCAGCGTGCCTCCGGCGCCGGCGTGTCGAACAGCAACGTCGTCTGGGCGCCGCCGCCGGGCGTCATCCAGTCGATGCGCCAGGCGTTGGACAGACGGGTGGCCCGGAACGGCCGGTCGAGGGCCTCGGGCCGGCCGGTGGCGACGACGATCACGTCCTCGCCGCCCTCGCCGGACATTTCCAGTTCATGAGTCGCCGGGGTGATCGGGCGGCTGAGCGCGAAGCTGTAGCGGCCCTGGCGATCGATGGTCGTGCCGCCGGCGGCGGTGCGATCGAGCCGCAGGCCGATTTCCGCCCCGACCGTGCCGACGCCGGAGATCATCGCCGCGCCGTCGCGATCAAGATCCAGCGCCAGCATCAGCGGCCGGCGCGAGGTCGGCGCCACCACCACGGCGCCCGCGCCGGCGCGCAGCAGCGCCGCGCGGCCGTCCGGCGCCACGGCGACGTAGCCCTCCGCCTGGATCGTGCGCTTGTCGACGATCATGGCCACGCCGAACAGCCGTAGATCGGCTGACGGCGGCACGACAATGGTCCACTGCCCGGCCGCGTTGGCCTGGCCCGGATGCATCTGGCCGGTCGGTTCACCCAGCCGCACGCGGGCGCCGGGCTCGGCGAGACCGGCGAGAGCGATTCCGCCGCGCCCGGCCCGCACCGCCAGCACGCGCGGCGGCGTCAGATAGCTGTCGACCGGGGCGACCTTCGGGGCCTCGGATTTCCACACCGGCCGGCCGCCATCGCCACAGGCCCCCACGAGCAGCAGCGGCAGGAGACCCGCCCAGGCGATCCAACGTCCCGACACCACGCTTGCAACCCCGCCCTCAAAAACCGATCATGCAGATGATAGCCCCACGGCGCGCCCGCAAGCGCGCCTTTTTCATCCCCGGAGCCCTTTGGAGATGCCCAGCCAGCCTGCCCGCGTGGATTCGATCTGCGTCTATTGCGGATCGTCCAACGACGCGGACCCGCAGTTCCTGTCCTCGGCCCATGCGATCGGGGCTGAGATCGCGGCCGCGGGCCTGAAGTTCGTCTACGGCGGCGGCGGCGTCGGCCTGATGGGCGCCAGCGCGCGCGGCGCGCACGACGCCGGCGGACGGGTGCTCGGCATCATCCCCGACTTCCTGCAGGGCCGCGAACAACCGTTCAACGACGTCGAGACCATCGTCGTCCACTCGATGCACGAGCGGAAGATGATGATGTTCGAACGGTCGGACGCCTTCGTCGTCCTGCCCGGCGGCATCGGCACGCTGGAAGAGATCGTCGAGCTGCTGTCGTGGCAGCGCCTCGGCCTGCACGCCAAGCCGGTGGTGTTCTACAATCCGCGCGGCTTCTGGGACCCGCTGTTCGAGCTGTTCCACCACACGATCCGCGAGAAGCTGTCGCCGGCCAACTTCGCCGACGCCTGGCGATCGGTCGACACCGTCGAGGCGGTCGTCCCGGCCGTGCTGGCGATGGGCGCCGAGATCGGCGTCCAGCCGACCGACCGGGCCGTGTCCGGCCTTACCTGAGCGGACTCAGGCGGTTTCGCCGGTCAGCCGGCGGGCCGCCTTGTCGTGGCCGATCAGCGGCAGCAGCGGGCCCATCTCCGGACCATGGTCGAGTCCCGTCAGGGCCCGACGCAGCGGCATGAACAGACCGCGGCCCTTGGCCCCGGTCTTCTCCTTCACCGCCGTGGTCCAGGCGCTCCAGCTGGCGCCGTCGAGCATCGCCGGCAGCAGTTCAGCGGCAGCCGCCACGACCGCGCGATCCTCCTCCGCGATCAGCGGCGTCACCGCGCCCTGCACCACGCGCACCCAGTTGGACACGCCCGAGAACAGACCGAGATTCGAGCGGATCGCCAGCCAGAAGGGCTCGCCCAGATCGGCGCCCAGCTCGGCCAGCCGGGGCTGCGCCTCGGCGTAGCTCATCGCGTGCAGCACGGCCGCGTTCAGCCGCGACAGGTCGGCCGGGTCATAACGGCCCGGATGACGGGCCATCTTGCCGAAGGTGAAGGCCGCGGCCAGGGCGTCGATGCTCTCGGACGCCTCCAGCGGATCGGAGGTTCCGATGCGGGCCAGGTGCGAGACGATCGCCAGCGGCTCATAGCCGCCATCACGCAGTTCCATGATCGACAGCGAACCGATGCGCTTGGACAGGCCCTCGCCGTCCGCGCCGACCAGCAGGGTGGTGTGGGCGAACTGCGGCGCCTTCGCGCCCAGCGCCTCGAAGATCTCGATCTGCGCGCCGGTGTTGGTGACGTGGTCCTCGCCGCGGATCACGTGGGTGATGGCCAGGTCGATGTCATCGACCACCGACGGCAGGGTGTAGAGGAAGGCCCCGTCCTCGCGGATCAGCACGGGATCCGACATCGAGGCGGTGTCGACCTCGCAGTCGCCCCGCGCCAGGTCGGCCCACTTCACCCGCTTGCCCTCGAGGCGGAAGCGCCAGTGCGGCCGCCGCCCCTCGGCCTCCAGCGTCGCCCGCTCGGCTTCGCTGAGCTTCAACGCGGCGCGGTCATAGACCGGCGGCTGCCCGCGGGAGAGCTGCACCTTCCGGCGGCGGTCGAGTTCCTCGCCGGTCTCGTAGCAGGGGTACAGGCGGCCGGTCGCCTTCAGGCGCTCCGCGGCCTCGCGGTACAGCGGGAAGCGCGCCGACTGCTTGTGCTTTTCGTCCCAGACCATGCCGAGCCAGGCGAGGTCGGTCTCGATGCCGTCCTCGTATTCCTGCGTCGAGCGCTCCAGATCGGTGTCGTCGATGCGCAGCACGAACTGGCCGCCCTGCGAGCGGGCGAACAGCCAGTTGATCAGGCCGGTGCGAATGTTGCCGACATGCAGCCGCCCGGTAGGCGACGGCGCGAAACGGACCCTTACGGTCATGGGAAAGTCGTCCTTCTCAGAGCCGGGCTAGGTCGGCTTTGAGCGGCGGGAAGTCAAGGTCGGAGGGCGCCGGAGATCAGGTCCGAGGACCGCGGACGATCCCGAAAGCAGGGGACAGACGCCACCGGCGCCTGCCCCCCTTTGTATCAGTCGTCCCGATGGACCCGTTCGCGGCGCTCGTGCCGCTCCTGGGCCTCGACGCTCATGGTCGCCACGGGACGGGCCTCGAGCCGGGCGAGACCGATGGGCTCCCCCGTCTCCTCGCAGTAGCCGTAAGAGCCGTCCTCGATGCGACGCAGGGCCTCGTCGATCTTCGAGATGAGTTTCCGTTGCCGGTCGCGGGTGCGGAGTTCCAGAGCCCGATCAGTCTCCGACGTAGCGCGGTCGGCCAGATCGGGGTGGTTCTCTGTTTCCTTCTGGAGATGGGTGACCGTTTCGCGAGATTCGCGAAGGATCTCATCCTTCCAGGCCAGCAACTTTTGCTTGAAATATTCGAGCTGTCGCTCGTTCATGAACTCCTCATCGTCCGAAGGACGATAAGTCGTTTCTTCCGCCAGAACCGTAGCCGTCGTCATTGACGTCTCACGCCCCCATTACGCCACGCTCACAAGAGCGGGGCCTTATATCAAAAGCGCTGCGTCGATCAATGAAGCTCGCGTCGGGCGGGCGATTCATGCCGCGACCTTCGCCTGTTCGAGCTTCGCCATCTCCACCGCGGCGCGGGTTTCGATCTCGTTGAGCACCCCTTCGAGGCGCGGATCGTCGGTGGCCATGCGCTCCTCGCGGATGGCCCGCGCGAGACGTTCCAGGTCTCGGGCCGACACCTCGCCGTCGATCAGGGCCACCTTGACCTCGTCGAGCACGTCGAGAATGCGGTCGGCCCGGCCCATGGCCCGGCGGCGGCGCTCCAGCGGCCCGCCGACATCCTGCAGGGCCAGCAGCGCGTCGAGCGAGCCGATTCCGCCCACGCCGACGCTGCGGGCGATGTCAGAAGCGGCGCTGGCCGAGGCCGTCGCAGGCAGCGAAAAGGCGCCCTGCCCGCCTGACGGGCGCGCCGCGGCCCTGGCGCTTCCGAGTGATCCGGCCGAACTGGATCCCGTGACTTTCATGGAGGCGATACGCCGCTCCGAACCGTGAATTGGACCTCAATGTCGGCCCGGTAGCTTGCGGCATGGTTAATGCCGGGCAAATTCTGCCGTGGGCAAGGTGGCGACGAGCCATTCGCCCGCTATCGTCCTGTTTTTACAGCGCTTTTGTCGTGGCGCGCTTCTCGCATGGGAGCGCGGGTAGCGTGGCGTTGCGACAGGAAAGACATGCGTCCCTCGGTAGCCGGCAGTCTGATGGTGGTTCTGGCCCTGGTGATGGCCGGACCGGCCTTCGCCAAATCCAGAATCAAGGACGTCGTCGCCTTCGAGGGCGTGCGGGAAAACCAGCTGACCGGCTACGGCCTGGTGGTCGGCCTGAACGGCACCGGCGACAACCTGCGCAACGCGCCGATGACCCGCCAGAGCCTTGAGGCGATGTTCGAGCGGCTCGGCGTCAATGTTCGCGACACCAACCTCAACACCAAGAACGTGGCCGTGGTCATGGTCACCGCCAAGCTGCCGCCGTTCGCGGCCTCGGGCTCGGCCATCGACGTGACCGTCTCGGCCGCCGGCGACGCCAAGAGCCTGCAGGGCGGCACCCTGCTGGTGACCTCGCTGCTCGGCGCGGACGGCAACGTCTACGCGGTGGCCCAGGGCACGGTGCAGACCGGATCCGTCTCGGCCAGCGGCGCGTCGGGCTCCTCGGTCAGCAAGGGCGTCCCCACGGCCGGCCGCATCGCCGGCGGGGCGACGATCGAGCGCGAGACCGGCTTCCAGATGGCCCAGATGAGCGAGATGCGCATGACCCTGCGCAATCCCGACTTCACCACGGCCCAGCGCATCGCCACGGTGATCAACGCCCGCTACCCCGGCACGGCCGTGGCCGACAATCCGACCATCGTCACCCTGCGTCCGCCGGCGGGCCAGGGCATGGTGGGCTTCATGACCGCCGTCGAGACGCTCGAGATCGAACCCGACGCCCCGGCCAAGGTCATCGTCGACGAGATCAGCGGCGTCATCGTCATGGGCGACTCGGTGCGCATCTCCACCGTGGCCATCGCCCAGGGCAACCTGACCATCTCGGTGCAGGAAACGCCGCAGGTCAGCCAGCCCCAGCCCTTCAGCCGCGGCGGCGACACGGTGGTGACCAGCCAGTCCGCGGTCGCGGTGGACGAGGAACGCGGCCGCCAGCTGCTGACGCTGAAGAACGGCGCCTCGCTGGCCAGCCTGGTCAGCGGCCTCAACGCCCTGGGCGTCACGCCGCGCGACATGATTTCCATCCTGCAGGCGATCAAGGCCGCCGGCGCCCTGCAAGCCGACATCGAGGTGATGTGATGACCGCACCCGTGGGCGTTTCCGCCGACATCCTGATGGCCCAGGCCCAGACGCCGACCGCTTCGGCCGGCGACCTGGCCCGCAAGCGCAAGATCTCCGACGCCGCGCAGACGTTCGAGGCCTCGTTCCTGTCCACCATGCTGCAGCCGATGTTCGCCGGCCTGTCGACCGACGCCCCGTTCGGCGGCGGCGACGCCGAGGCGATGTTCAAGTCGTTCATGACCGACGCCATCGCCAAACAGACCGCCAAGCACGGCAGCCTGGGCATCGGCGACATGGTCCAGCGCGAAATGCTCAAACTCCAAGGTCTCACCTAGAAAGACGAATTCATGGCCCTCGACGCCCGCGACGCGACCGACCGTGTCGACCAACTGATCTCCCTGACCGACCGGCTGACCGCGCTGATGGCGCAGCAGTGCCTGGCGTTCGAACAGCGTCGGCCGCAGGACGCCGCCGCCCAGATGGAAGAGCTGTCGAAGCTGGCCAACATCTACCGCCACGAGTCGGCGCGGGTGCGTCAGGCGCCGGCGATGATCGAGGAGGCGCCGCTGGAGCAGCGCATGCGGCTGATGCAGGCGACCGAGGCGTTCGACGCCGTGCTGGCCCGCCAGGGCCGCGCGCTGGAAGCCGCCCGCACCGTCACCGAGGGTCTGGTCCGCGCCATAGCCGAGGAAGTGGCCTCGCAACGCACGACCGGCGCCGGCTATGGCCCCGGCGCAGTCGGCCAGGCCGGCGACGCCCGGGCGATCACGCTGAACAAGAGCGCCTGATTTGACCTGAATCAGGGACGGGGTCCCCGCCCCGCCCTCTGCTGGCTACCATGCCGGCTCCCTGCCCATCCCCCGTCGAATCCGATCCAGACGCGACCTTCCTCGCCGAAGTCCGCCGATTCCTCGCCGAGGCCCTGACGCCCGACCTGCGCGAGGCCGGCCGCCGCACGCTGGGCGTCCACAGCGACATCGCCGCCTGCAAGCTGTGGCACCAGCGCCTGCACCGCCGCGGCTGGATCGCGCCGGGCTGGCCGGTCGCCGAGGGCGGCACGGGCTGGACGCCGCGCCAGCGCTTCCTGTTCGATCGCGAATGCGCCCTCAACGACGCCCCGGTGCTGTTCGCCGGCGGCATCCGCAGCCTGGGGCCGCTGATCATCGAGATGGGCACGCCGATGCAGAAGGCGCGCTACCTGCCCGCCATCCTGTCGGGCGAGGATCTGTGGGCCCAGGGCTTCTCCGAGCCCGGCGCCGGGTCCGACCTGGCCCAGGTGGCGACCAGGGCCGAGCGCGTCGGCGAACGCTACATCGTCAACGGCTCGAAGATCTGGACCACCGGCGCCCACCTGGCGAACCGCATGTTCGCGCTGGTGCGCACGGCGACGGAAGACAAGCCGCAGAAGGGCCTGACCTTCCTGCTGATCGACATGACCACGCCTGGCCTGACCGTCTCGCCGATCATCACCATCGACGGCGAGCATGAACTGAACGCGGTGTTCTTCGACCAGGTCAGCGTGCCGGTCGCCAGCCGCATCGGCGAGGAAGGCCAGGGCTGGGCCGTGGCCAAGCGGCTGATGTCGCTGGCCCGCTCGAACAACACCCCGGCCGCGCTGGTTCGCCGCGTCTACCAGCGCGCCCGGGCCGCGGCGATGGCGGCGGACGATCTGGAGCCCGGCCTGATGGCGCGCCTCGTGGCCGCCGAGATCGAACTGACCGCCTTCGAACAGGCCGAGCTCAACCTGCTGCCGGGCGGACGCCTGCGCCCCGGCGACAACACCAGTTCTTCCGTGCTCAAGCTGATCGGCAGCGAGCTGCACCAGCGGGTGGCCGAGCTGGCCATGGAGATCACGGGCACGGCGCGGGGGCTCGCGCTGGACCCGTTCCGCGACGAGGCCGGCCGACTGGCCGACGGCGCACGGGCGACCGCCAAGCACTTCGCCACCCGGGCGGCGAGCATCTATTCGGGATCGAGCGAAACCCAGCGCAACGTGATCGCCGGCGTGCTGCTGCCGCGCGGCTAGAGCGTAAGCGGCACGGTGCGGTCGGTGGCTGCGATGAAGGTCGGGGTGCGGACCACGGGCCGCTGGGTCTGCAGGCGCGCCTCGACCCACGACCACAGGGCGGTGATCTCGCCGGCGGCGGAGCTGGACGGCTCCATGTCCTGAGCCGTCGAGCCGCCCGCCACGCTGCGTTGGTAGGCGACGCGGGTGCGCAGGCCGATCGGCGCGACCGGGAAGCCCAGGGCGCGCAGGGCCGAGACGGCCTCCATCAGCACCGGCGCCTCGATCGATTGCTGGCGATGCGGAGCCTGGTTGAGCACGAACGCGACCGGCCGGTGAAAGCGCGCGGCCAGGGCGGCGGACTCGGCGACCGCGCGGATGTCGAAGAAATTGGGCCGGGCCACGACCAGGCAGAGATCGGCGCAGCGGACCGCCTGTTCGACCTCCTCCTCGACCGACGGGCCGGTGTCGACGATCAGCAGGTCCACCCCGGCGCGGGCGGCGTCCTGCTGGCGGGCGAACAGGGCTCCCGGCTTGACGGCCTCGACGACGGGCTGGGTCTGCTGGCGCATGCGGCGCCATTCAACGGCCGAGTGCTGCCGGTCGGTGTCGGCCAAAAGGGTGACGTAGCCGGAAGCATGGGCCGCGGCCGCCAGATGCACGGCCAGGGTGGTTTTCCCGGTCCCGCCTTTGCGGGCAATGATGGCGAGAGTTTTCAACGCCTGTCCCCGAACGAAACGCTCTGGCGGGTTCCCAGCAGGAACCGTGCCCGGCCGCGCCGGTCCAGGGGTCAATCGAGCGGGCGCGCGATCCTGGCGTCAAAGAGGGTCGCGAGGTGTTCGCCGGCCTCGAGAATGGGCGCCGGCCCGCGATACAGGCGGGCGCGGATTAGACTGCCCTGCAGCAGGCCGATGGCCACGCCGGCCAGCCGGTCGGCCTCCCCGTCGGCGACGCCATCGGCGCGCAGTTTGCCGGCGATCACGGCCTCCCAGGCCGCGAAGGCTTCCAGCCCCGCCTGTCGCAGCGCCTCGTCCTCGGCGGCCGTCTCCAGCAGCACCGTCGTGATCGGGCAACCATCCCGCCAGCCGCTCTGCTCCATCCAGCCGGCCAGCCGGCGCACGTACGCCCGGACCAGGGACGCCCCGTCCGGCGCTTCGGCGGCGATCTGCTGCAGGGTGCGCCGGACAAGGTCCCCGGCATGGCGCACCGCCGCCTCGCCGATCTGCGCCTTGCCCTGCGGGAAGTAGTGATAGAGCGAGCCCTTGGGCGCGCGGCTGCGGGCGACGATGTCATTCAGACCCGTGGCCGCGTAACCGCGACGCCGGAACAGAACGGCGGCGGCCTGGACGATGGCCTGACGATGTTTGGGCTGGGCTGCCATGAGTTTTTATATAGACTGGTCTACATCAATAGAAGGTTGATGGCCATGTCCGTTCCAGAGGGGTTCACACCCCATTTCCGCCAGAGCCCGCTCACCGCGCCGTGGGAGCCGCTCTACAGCCGCACGACGGACGAGGCGGTGATCATCGGCCTGCGGGCCGGCGAAGCGCACTGCAACAGCCGCGGACTGGTGCACGGCGGCCTGATCTCGGCCCTCGCCGACAACGCCATGGGCCTTTCAGCGGGGCTGGGTCTGAACGCCGCCGGCGGACTGGTCACGGTGTCGCTGGCGATCGACTTCCTCGGCGCGGCGAAGCCCGGCCAGTGGCTGGAGTTCACCACGGCCTTCGCCAAACGCGGCAGGACCCTGTGTTTCGCCCAGCTGTTCGTGACCGCCGACGGCGAGACGGTCGCCCGGGCCAACGCCACCTTCCGCGTCATCGGCGGCTGAGGTCAGCCCAGGGCGATCTCACGGCCGATGCCGATGGCCGCCAGAAAGTCCGGGTCGTGGCTGACCACCAGCAGAGCCCCGTCGTAACCGGCCAGCGCCGCCTCGACCGCCTCGATCGACTGCAGGTCCAGATGGTTGGTCGGCTCGTCGAGAATCAGCAGCTGCGGCGGCTCCGGCGACGACAACACGCAGGCCAGCGCCGCGCGCAGCCGTTCCCCGCCACTCAGCGAGCCGACCGTCTGGTGCGCGGCGGTGTTGCGGAACAGGAAGCGGGCCAGCGCCGCCTGGGCGTCATTGACCGAGGCGGCGGGATTGAGCCGCTGGAAGGCCTGCAGGATCGTCTCGTCGTCGCGCACCACGGCGGTCTTCTGGTCGAGCAGCACCGAGCGCGCGCCGCAGGTGATCCTTCCCGCCACGGGGACGAGCTCCCCGGCCGCCAGCCGGATCAGGGTCGTCTTGCCGGCGCCGTTGGGTCCGGTCACCGCGACCCGCTCGGGTCCGACGATCTTCAGCGACAGGTCCGACAGGATCGGCGTCTCGCCGTAGCCGAACGCCACGTACTCGAAGGCCAGCACGGTCTTGCTCGCCGCGAGCCCTGAGGACGGCAGGGCGAAGGCCAGCGCCCGCACCTGTTCGACCCGCGCCCGCGCCGCCGCCAGCGCCTCGGCCGCCGCATCCCGCTGGCGTTCGGCCAGCCGCTCGCCCCGGGCGCCGCTGTTCTCGGCCCGCTCGGCCATGGCGCCGAGCAGGATCTTCGGGGCCGAGCCCGAGGCTGCGTACTTGCGGCCGGCAGAGTCGCGCCGGTCCTTGCGTTCGCGCGCCTGCTGGGCGTCGCGTTCGATGCGGCCGGCCACGCGTTCGGCGTCGCCCAGCGCCCGTTCGGCCGCCGCCCGTTCCTCGGCCTTCCGCTCGACGTAGAGGTCGTAGTTGCCGCCATAGACCCGCGCGCCGAGCCCCGAGAGCTCGACGATGCGGTCCATCTCGCGCAGCAGCGCCCGGTCGTGGCTGACCACCACCGCCCCGCCCCGCCAGCGCCGCAGGACGCCGACGAGGAAGGCCCGCGCCTCGGCATCGAGATTGTTGGTCGGCTCGTCGAGCAGGATGACGTCCGGCGCGCTGACCAGCAGCGCCGCCAGGGCCAGCCGCGTCAGCTGGCCGCCGCTGAGGCTGTCGCCCGGCCGGTCATAGGCAAGGCCGGGCAGACCGACCTCGATCAGCGCGTCGTCGATCCGCGCGGGCAGGTCCCAGTCGGCCTCGGCGAAGTCCTCGTCATCGGCCGTTCCGGCCTCGACCCGGGCCAGCCGCGCGAGGCCGTCGGCGACGCCCAGAAGGTCCGCTACCGTCGCGCCCGGCGGCGGCGCCAGCGTCTGGCGCAGCACGCCGATCCGGCCCGCGCGGCTGATGCGGCCTGAGGCGGGGGCCTGCTCGCCGGTGAGCAGGCGCAGCAGCGTGGACTTGCCCACGCCGTTGCGACCGACGAGGCCGGTGCGTTCCCGCCCGAAGGCGAGGCTCACGTTGTCGAAGAGAAGACGGCCGTCAGGCGTCGAGGCGGAGACGGCGTCCAGAACGAGACTGGTGGAGATCCGGGGAGACATGGGCGCTCACGGGCAGGGACAGGGAAACGGCGAAGCGATTTTCCATGCTGCGATCCACGAGAGCCTCCCTTGGGTGACCGGCCCGGCGCCGGACCCCCGATATAGGCCATCGCCGGCGCGGCGCAAAGACGCGGCCGGGTGGCCAGGGGCGCAGCGGAGGACTATCTGACGCCCATGAGCGATCCCCTCGCCTTCCAGGCCACGGCCTATTCGCCCGAAGAAGCCCGCGCGCGCCGCGCCGACGCCATCGCGCGCGCCAAGGCGGCGACGGGCATCGACGAGGCGCTGATCTCCGACCTTGTCGAGGCCTTCTACCAGCGGGTGCGGGCCGACCCGCTGCTGGGGCCGGTGTTCGCCGAGAGGATCGCCGACTGGGGGCCGCACCTGGCGCAGATGAAGGTGTTCTGGGGTTCGGTGGCGCTGGCCACCGGCGCCTACCAAGGGCGGCCGATGCCCAAGCACATGCGGCTGCCGGTCGACGCGCGCCATTTCGACCGCTGGCTGGCGCTGTTCGAGGATACGGCCCGCTGGCTATGCACGCCGCTGGCCGCCGAGCATTTCATCGTCCGCGCCCGCAACATCGCCGAGAGTCTCGAACTGGGCGTGGCCAACGCCAGCGGCGTGATGCTCGGCGTCGGCGAACGGTTCGTGCGGCCGGACTGAAAGTCAGCAAGAACCGGGTCGCGGCCCGCCGCGCGCCTGACCAGACTGGAACCCCTCAACAGAGGAGTCCCCATGTCCTACGTCGTCACCGGCCTGTCGCCCGAGCCCTTCGCCCCGCTGTTCGGCCTCGACGAGGCCGCTCTGGCCACGCGCGGCGTCATCCGCATGACCGTCGACAGCAAGCCCGGCTTTCCGTGTCGCATCACGCTGGAGGACGCGGACCCGGGCGAGACGGTGCTGCTGCTCAACCACGAGCACCATGCCGCCGAGACCCCCTACCGATCGCGCCACGCCATCTTCGTGCGCGAGGCCGCGGCGTCGCCGGCCCGGTTCGAGGACGACCTGCCGCCGGCGCTGAAGGCGCGCCTGCTGGCGATCCGGGCCTACGACAAGGCCGGCATGATGATCGACGCCGAGATTGTCGAGGGCGCGCAGGCCGGGCCGCTGATCGAGCGCTTCCTCGCCGACCCGCGCGCGGCCTATCTGCACGCCCACAACGCCCGGCGGGGCTGCTTCGCGGCGCGCATCGACCGGGGCTGATGACAGGGTGGTGTCAGCAGGATCGGCCCCTGCTGACATCATGCCGCCGCGTTCCCACAATGTTCTTGTGCAATTGGCGAGTCTGCGCACTACATATAGCCGTTGCGCCGCGCTTCCTTCTGGCCGGCTGAGCGTTCCTCCCGGTGACCATGGCCGACCATCAGAATTTCATCCGCGTGCGCGGCGCGCGGGAGCACAATCTCAAGAATGTCAGCGTCGACATTCCCCGCGGCGAGCTGGTGGTGATCACCGGCCTGTCGGGCTCGGGCAAGTCGTCGCTGGCGTTCGACACCATCTACGCCGAGGGACAGCGCCGCTACGTCGAGAGCCTGTCGGCCTACGCCCGCCAGTTCCTCGAACTGATGAGCAAGCCGGACGTCGACCTGATCGAGGGCCTGTCGCCGGCCATCTCGATCGAACAGAAGACCACAAGCCGCAATCCGCGCTCGACCGTCGGCACGGTGACCGAGATCCACGACTACATGCGCCTGCTTTGGGCGCGGGTCGGGGTGCCCTATTCGCCGGCCACCGGCCTGCCGATCGAGAGCCAGACCGTCAGCCAGATGGTCGACAAGCTGACCGCCCTGCCCGAGGGCGAGCGGCTGTACCTGCTGGCCCCCGTCGTCCGCGGCCGCAAGGGCGAGTACCGCAAGGAGATCGCCGAGTGGCGCAAGCTCGGCTTCCAGCGTCTGAAGATCGACGGCGTGCTCTATCCGATCGAGGACGCGCCAGAGCTCGACAAGAAGTTCAAGCACGACATCGACGTGGTCGTGGACCGGCTGGTGACCAAGAACGGCCTGGAGCAGCGCTACGCCGACAGCATCGAGCAGGCCCTGCGCCTGGCCGACGGCATCGCGGTGGCCGAATGGGCCGACATCGCCGAGGGCGCCAGCGAGCCGCACCGCATCCTGTTCTCAGAGAAGTTCGCCTGCCCGGTCAGCGGCTTCACCATCAGCGAAATCGAGCCGCGGCTGTTCTCGTTCAACAACCCGTTCGGGGCCTGCCCGGCCTGTGACGGCCTGGGGGCCAAGTTGGCGTTCGACGCCGACCTGGTGGTGCCGGACAAGGACAAGACCCTGCACAAGGGCGCCGTGTCGCCCTGGGCCAAGGGCCCCTCGCCGCTCTACACCCAGACGCTGCAGGCGCTGGCGCGGCACTATGGTTTCTCGATGGACGCGCCCTGGCACAGCCTGTCGGCCGAGGCCCAGAAGGTCGTGCTGTACGGAACCGGGACCGAGAAAATCCACTTCGTCTACGACGACAACGCCCGCAAGTATGAGGTCAACAAGCCGTTCGAGGGCGTGTTGCCGAACCTTGAGCGGCGCTGGCGCGAGACCGACTCCAGCTGGGTCCGCGAGGAGCTGGGCCGCTACCAGTCGGACACGCCCTGCGACGTCTGCCACGGCGCGCGCCTCAAGCCCGAGGCTCTGGCGGTCAAGATCGGCCAGCGCAACATCGCCGAGGTCAGCACCCTGGCCATCCGCCAGGCCAAGGCCTGGTTCGAGGCGCTCGAAGGCCAGCTGACCGACAAGCAGATGGAGATTGCCCGGCGGATCCTGAAGGAGATCAACGACCGCCTGCGCTTCCTCGTCGACGTCGGTCTCGACTACCTGAACCTCTCGCGCGGCTCGGGCACCCTGTCCGGCGGCGAGAGCCAGCGCATCCGCCTGGCCAGCCAGATCGGCAGCGGCCTGACCGGCGTGCTCTATGTGCTGGACGAGCCGTCGATCGGCCTGCACCAGCGCGACAACACCCGCCTGCTGCAATCACTGCGCGGCCTGCGCGATCTCGGCAACTCGGTGCTGGTGGTCGAGCACGACGAGGAAGCCATCCTCACGGCCGACTATGTCATCGACATGGGCCCCGCCGCAGGCGTGCACGGCGGCAATATCATCGCCGAGGGCAAGCCCGACGACATCATGGCCAACCCGGCCAGCATCACCGGCCAGTATCTGACCGGGACGCGCGAGATCGCCGTACCCGAGCAGCGCCGGCCGATCTCGAAGAAACATGTGCTGCGCGTCGTCGGCGCCACCGGCAACAACCTCAAGAGAGTCACCGGCGAGATCCCGGTCGGCACCTTCACCTGCATCACCGGGGTCAGCGGCGGCGGCAAATCGACCTTCACCATCGAGACCCTCTACAAGGCCGCCGCGCGCCGGCTGAACAACGCCAGCGAGGCCCCCGCCCCCTACGAGAAGATCGAGGGGCTGGAGAACTTCGACAAGGTCATCGACATCGACCAGAGCCCGATCGGCCGCACGCCGCGCTCGAACCCGGCCACCTATACCGGCGCCTTCCAGCCGATCCGCGACTGGTTCAGCCAGCTGCCGGAAAGCAAGGCGCGCGGCTACGGCCCGGGCCGGTTCAGCTTCAACGTCAAGGGCGGCCGCTGCGAGGCCTGCCAGGGCGACGGCCTGATCAAGATCGAGATGCACTTCCTGCCCGACGTCTACGTCACCTGCGACGTCTGCAAGGGCAAACGCTACAACCGCGAGACGCTCGAGATCCTGTTCAAGGGCAAGTCGATCGCCGACATCCTGGACATGACCGTCGAGGAGGCCGCCGACTTCTTCAAGGTCGTGCCGCCGGTGCGCGACAAGATGGAGACGCTCAAGCGCGTCGGCCTCGGCTACATCCACGTCGGCCAGCAGGCGACCACCCTGTCCGGCGGCGAGGCGCAGCGCGTCAAGCTGTCCAAGGAGCTGAGCAAGCGGGCCACCGGACGGACGCTCTACATCCTCGACGAGCCGACCACCGGCCTGCATTTCGAGGACACCAAGAAGCTGCTCGAGGTGCTGCATGAGCTGGTCGACCACGGCAACACCGTGGTGGTCATCGAGCACAATCTGGACGTCGTGAAGACGGCCGACTGGATCGTCGACTTCGGCCCCGAAGGCGGCGACGGCGGCGGCGAGATCGTCGGCGTCGGCACGCCCGAGAAGGTCGCCGGCATCGAGGGCAGCTGGACCGGCCGCTATCTGGCCGAGGTGCTCAAGCGCCACCGCGACCGGGCCGGCGAGCGCCGCAAGCGGGCCTAGGCGGCCCGCTCGCGGCGGGCGCGTCAGTCAAACGTCGACGCCGGTCCGCTGGCGCCGACCAGGCTGCGATAGATCGACGGCGCCGGGCAGAGCATGATCAGCATCAGGAACGGCGCGGGGATCATCGCCAGCAGCTGGTACAGCAGCGTCATCGGCGTGAAGTAGGTCTGCAGCGAGGTCATGTCCGGCGAGAAGATGCCGCCGGCCGCCGCGAAGCCGCCGCCGAGGGTGATCACCACGAGCAGCAGGATCGCATAGACAGCGGCATAGGCGATCATGGCCAGCACCAGCGCCAGCAGATAGGCCCCGAGCATGGGCAGGACGCGCCCCTTGGTCAGCTTCCACGACCCGAACAGGTTGATGCGCCCTGTGGCGTAGGTCTGGGCGCTGGCGAGCGACAGGCGGACCGACATCACCACCAGCAGCCCCAGCAACGCGAGTCCGGCGATCACGCCGACGAGGATTCCGACGCCCGTACCCGCAGCGGCGCCGATCGCCGCGGCCAGAACGCCGACGACGATCACACCGACCAGATAGACAGCGAAGAACAGCAGGCCCATCAGGATCATCAGGCCGATCTGCCGGAGCTCGTCGGCCCCGAACGCGATCCAGGCCAGCTTGCGGTCGGACGGCCGCAGGATCATGCGGTTCACCGCGGCGTAGAGGATGCCGTAGAAGACCAGGCAATAGGGGATGATCACGGCGTAGAGCGTCCCGAGCGGCTTCAAGGCCTCAAGGGCGGCCTTGGGATCGGAACCGGACGCCGCCTGCTGCTGCTGCAGCGCCACGAGGCCGGGCCCCGCGAACACGATCATCAGCACAAGCATGGTGAGGGACAGGACGCCGAGGATCGGAATCCAGATCAGCAGCGTCCTGAAATTCTCACGACCTTCGCGAAATCCGCTGAAGGCGGCGTCTGTCGCCGAAAACATCCCGTAGCACTCCCCACATCGGCGATCCCCGACCACCGCTCCGGCGGCGAGGTGAGCATTCCCGATCCGGCGTGGCAAGACCCGCCGCGCCTCCGGGTTGCACCCTTTCCCATCGCAATGTCCCGCGACGGCATCATGACAACACCCGCCGGGCATGGTCTTGTGGGGGCAACCCGCCGCCCAGGAGCCACGCCTTGTCGACCTGCCGCCAAACGCTCGCTGAAACAGGCGCTCCCGCATGATCCTCTACGGCGAGCGCAACCCCGCGCCCAATCCCCGCCGCGTGCGCATCTTCATCGCCGAGAAGGGCATCGACCTGCCCGAGACGCGCGTCGCGCTGCACAAGCGCGAGCACAAGTCGGACGAACACCGGGCGCGCAACTCGCTGGGCCAGGTGCCGACCCTGGTGCTCGACGACGGGACGGCCATTTCCGAGAGCGTGTCGATCTGCCGGTACCTCGAAAGCCTGCATCCGGCCCCGGCCCTGTTCGGCGAGACGGCGATCGAGCAGGCGACCATCGACATGTGGATTCGCCGCATCGAATTCCAGCTGATGACGCCGGTCGGCATGTTCTGGCGCCACGCCCATCCGCTGACCGCGGCCCTGCTGACCCAGTTCCAGGACTTCGGCGAGTCCAACCGCGAGACCTATGGCCGGGTGCTGGCCTGGCTGGACCGCGAGCTGGCCGACGGCCGGGAATTCCTGGCGGGGCCGCGCTATTCGATGGCCGACATCGTGGCCCTGACGACGATCGACTTCGCCAGCTTCACCGGGCTCGACGTCCCGACGGACGCGCCGCACCTGCGCGCCTGGCTGGAACGGGTCTCCGCCCGGCCGAGCGCCGCCGCCTAGAGGTCGGCGACGCCGTGGGCCTTGAGGCGGCGATAGGCGGCCGCCGGCGGGGCGTAGAAGATCACGAACACCAGCACGATGAGCAGGGTCTGCAGGGCCATCTGCAACAGCAGTTCGCCGAGCAGGCCTAGCGCCAGCGCCGGCGTGAGGTGGCTGAGGTCGGGGCTGGCCAGCCGGCCCATCATCGTGAAGCCGCCGGTGATCTTGGCCAGCACCAGGCTGAACACCAGCGCCAGAATGACCACGCCGACGGCGTAGACGATCGTCAGGCCAAGCGTGAGCAGCAGCCGCCAGAACTGGCCCTGGGTCAGCCGCCAGGCGGCCGAGAGGCGGAAGTGGTGCTCGGCGAAGGTCATAACCCCCGCCAGCGCCAGCCGCGTGGCGAGCCAGCCCAGCAGGACCACGCCGCCGAGCGATCCCACCACGGTCACCGCCCTGTGCAGGCCGCCCGAGTTGTTGGCCACCACCACCACCAGGGCGCCGTAGAGGCCGCTGGCGATGGCGAAGATGAAGATCACCAGCAGGCTGACGAGGAACATGCGCAGTTCGTCGGCGCTGATCTTGAGGTGGGCGAAGCCCTTGTCCTCGGGATTGAGCACGGTGCGGTAGATCGCCGTCACCAGCATGATCGGCATGATCACCGCCAGCGGGAAGGCGATGAACATCGACACGCCGAACCGGGCGACCAGTTCACTGAAGTCGCGCTGCACGCCGGTCGCCTCGACGGCCGCCAGGGTGCCGATGTTCGGCACCAGCAGCACGACGATCATCGCCAGCAGCGAGAGCAGGTAGAAGCCCGTCCAGGCCAGGATCAGTCCCGGCCGGTCGCGGATGATGCGGAAGCCCTCGAAGGCCGTGTCGGACGGCGAAATGATCATTGGCCTGCCCCCTGCCGCAGACGACGATAGATGTGGGACGTCATGCCCACCGAGATCGGCACATAGAAGAAGGTCGAGACGATTCCGACAACAAGCTGCGTCAGGGCGACGGCATCCGGGCCATGCATGGCCTGACCAAACAGGCCGGCCAGCGACTGCATGATGATGATCGGCAGGTTGATCACGATCGTCGCGGCGAGAATGCGCAGCAAGGACCCCTTGGTCAGACGGAGACTGCTGAGGAATCGCACACGGTTCTCGGCCGCCGTCGCCGGCACGGCCATCGACAGGCGGGCGTTGAGCGCCAGCAGCCCCGCGACCGCGATCAGCGCCGCGGCGTTGAACAGGAAGGCTCCCGTCGGGGTCAGACTCGCCAGCAGCATCTCCGGCGTGGTGGCCGCGGTCGTCTCCTGCACGCCGACGAGGCCGACCAGAAGCGCCGACACCATGAAGACCGCGATGACCACGACGATCGCGAGGAACACCGTCGCCAGAAGACCAACGATGACGAGCCGTCCTTCCAGGGCCCGCCACTGCAGACCGAACGGGCCGTTATGGTCGGGGGACTCCGCGCCCGCGTCCGCCAGGCCGATGCGATAGAGGGCGCCCTGGGCCATCAGTCCGGCCAGCACATAGACCGCGAAACCGATGGCCACCAACGGCAGCGCCTTGGCCGTCAGCAGCACGACAAGTCCGACGGAGGCGAGAACCAGCGGGCCAATCGCCCTGAGCACGTTGGCGCGCCAGAATTCGAAGCCCTCGGCCACGGCAGTCCGGACCGAAAAACGCGCCTGAGACATGCGACTCCTCGCGCCGTTCGGCGCGTGTGGTTCCTGTTCGCCTTTAACCCTGCTTCGCGCCCTGTGGCGACCGGATTTGCGGGCCCGCGGGCCGGAACGCGCGCGACGCCCGTCAGGCGGTCACATCGTCCGCGCCGCGCAGCTGACGGTAGGCCTCGGCCCAGGGCGCGGTGACGATCGCCGTGGCGGCCGCGCCGATCAGGCTGGCGAGGACGCCGGCGCCCAGCAGCCACGGCCCCAACTGCAGCAGCAGCGCCCGCGGCGGCTGGCGGAAGAAGGCCTCGATGGTCTGCTGGTCGAGGTTATGCAGCCCGGCCGCGCCCCCCGCCGCGAACAGGATGGCGAACGCCAGCGCCCCGACGACGACCTCGAGCACCATGATGATCAACACCATGACGATGGCCACGAGCAGCAGGTTGACCGCATTGCCGCGGGTCAGGGTCCAGGACTCGAACAGACGGAAGTTGCGCTCGGCGAAGCTCATCGGCGCGGCGAGGCTGAAGCGCAGCGACAGCCAGATCATGACCACGACCAGCGCCAGGCCGGAAACGATGCAGAAGCCGATCGTCGCGGCGTGCGAGGCCTGCCAGAGGGCGATGCCGACGCCGGCGCTGACGCCGACCCACAGCATCGCGCCGATGCCGAGCAGGATGCCCATGCAGATGACCACCAGGCCCAGCATCACCTCGCCCATGCCGAGCCGCAGGTAGGCCCAGCCGCTGTTTTTCGGCTCGAGGACCGCGCGGAATACCGCGCCGGCGAGCATCACCCGCATCAACAGGCTCAGCACCCACAGGATCGGGTTGGCCGTGTACCAGGTGGTGATCAGAGGCATCATCTGGTCGGAGGTGGGCTCCCCGCCCGCCTTGCCCAGCGCCACCAGGTCGGCGAACGCCGGCCCCATCGCCGCGATGACCGCGGCGACCGGCAGGATGCCGACCACCAGGATGAACAACGCCCAGCCCGCCACCGCCACTGGCCGGCGCGCGACCAGCCCAAATCCGGCGAACGCCGTCTTTCCGATATCAATCCGAGCCATGATCCGCCCTCCCGAAGAACCGTGATCGACGAGACCATCACAACTCTCCGCGCGACGCCAGCATCTGCCGCTTTCACGCGAACGCGGCTGGCCCTATGTGTCCGCCCATGACGATGAAACCTGTTCATGTGATCGGCGGCGGCCTCGCCGGTTCCGAAGCGGCCTGGCAACTGGCCGAGGCCGGCGTTCCCGCCGTGCTGCACGAAATGCGCCCGGTGCGCGGCACCGACGCCCACCAGACCGACGGCCTGGCCGAGCTGGTCTGCTCCAACTCCTTCCGCTCGGACGACTGGCAGTACAACGCCGTCGGCCTGCTGCACGCCGAGATGCGCCGCTGCGGCTCGATCATCCTGTCGAGCGGCGACAGGCACCAGGTGCCGGCGGGCGGAGCCCTCGCCGTGGACCGCGACGGATTCTCGGCCGACGTCACGGCCCGGCTCGAGGCGCATCCGATGGTGACCATCGTGCGCGAGGAAGTCACCGGCCTGCCGCCGGCCGACTGGGACAGCGTGATCATCGCCACCGGCCCCCTCACCTCCCCGCCGCTGGCCGAGGCGATCCTGTCGCTGACCGGCGAGGACAGCCTGAGCTTCTTCGACGCGATCGCGCCGATCGTGCACCTCGACTCGATCGACATGTCCAAGGCCTGGCGCCAGTCGCGCTACGACAAGGAAGGCCCGGGCGGCGACGCGGCCGCCTACATCAACTGTCCGATGGACAAGGACCAGTACAACGCCTTCATCGACGCCCTGCTGGCTGGGCCCAAGTCCGAGTTCAAGGACTGGGAGAATGTGCCCTATTTCGACGGCTGCCTGCCGATCGAGGTGATGACCGAGCGCGGCCGCGAGACCCTGCGCCACGGTCCGATGAAGCCGGTCGGCCTGACCAACGCCCACAACCCGACGGTCAAGCCCTGGGCCATCGTGCAGCTGCGCCAGGACAACGCCCTGGGCACGCTGTGGAACATGGTCGGCTTCCAGACCAAGCTGAAGCACGGCGCCCAGACCGACATCTTCCGCATGATCCCGGGACTGGAGAACGCCCAGTTCGCGCGCCTCGGCGGCCTGCACCGCAACACCTTCCTCAACAGCCCGCGGCTGCTCGACGAGAAGCTGCGCCTGAAGGCCGACACCCGGCTGCGCTTCGCCGGCCAGGTCACCGGCGTCGAGGGCTATGTCGAGAGCGCCGCGCTCGGCCTGCTGACCGGTCGTCTCGCGGCCGCCGAGCGGCTGGGCGTCCCCATCACCCTGCCGCCGGCGACCACGGCGCTGGGCGCGCTGGCGACCCATATCACCGGCGGCTTCATGGAAGGCCCCAAGGCGACCTTCCAGCCGATGAACATCAACTACGGCCTGCTGCCGCCGATGGAGGCGCCGCGCCACGACGGCGAAGGCCGCAAGCTGCAGCCGCAGGACCGCGGCCGGGCCAAGAAGCGGATGATGAGCGAACGGGCCATGGCGGACCTCGAAGCCTGGCTGACGGGCGAGGCCGGGCCGACAGCCTGACCGTCCGCCCGCGGCGGAAAAGACTGCCCCGATGACTGGCGCGTTCGGCACGACACCCTTAGGGTGCCGGCCCAATTGCGCAACGATCCGCCGGGAAACGCCTGAATGAAGATCATCGCTCGCCTGTTCGCCGCCAGCCTGCTGGCGCTGTCGATCAGCTCCGCCGCCGACGCGCGGCCGTTCACCGCGAAGGACATGGTCACGCTTGACCGCCTGAGCGATCCGCGCGTCTCGCCGGACGGCCGATTCATCCTCTACGCCCGCCGGGTCGTCGACTACGACGCCAACAAGGCCAGGAGCGAGCTGTGGCTGATCTGCCAGACCTGCCGCACCGGCTCACCCCGCCGGCTCGACGCCTCGGACGGCGGCGGCGTGTCCAGCGCCCGATGGGGGGCCGACGGCCACAGCATCTATTTCCTGTCCAGCCGCGGCGGCTCCTCGCAGGTCTGGCGCGCCGACGTCGACGCGCCGGGCGCCAGCCAGGTGACCAAGCTGCCGTTCGACGTGGGGGCGTTCAAGACCTCGCCCGACGGCAAGAAGCTGCTGGTCACCATGGCCGTGTTCCCCGACTGCGAGACGCTGCAGTGCACGGCCGACCGCCTGGCCGCGCGGGCCGCGAAGAAGACCACGGGCGTGGTCCATGACCGGCTGTTCGTGCGCCACTGGGACGAATGGGCCGACGGCACGCGCAACCAGCTGTTCGTGCTGACCTTTGACGAGAAGGGCGTCACCGCCGACCACCCCGTCGCGGTCATGCACGGCTTCGACGGCGACGCGCCGTCCAAGCCGTTCGGCGACGAGAGCGAATTCACCTTCTCGGCCGACGGCAAGGAGGTCGTGTTTTCGGCGCGCCTGGCCGGCAAGACCGAGCCCTGGAGCACGAACTTCGACATCTACGGCGCCCCCGCCGACGGCTCGGGCCGGCTGACCAACTACACCGAGGCCAACAAGGCCTGGGACAGCGGCGTGGTCTATTCGCCCGACGGCAAGCTGGTCGCCTACCGCGCCATGAAGCGGCCGGGCTTCGAGGCCGACCGCTGGCAGATCGTCATCCATGACGAAGTCACCGGCAAGGACCGCGAGCTGGCGGCCGACTGGGATCGCTCGGCGGAGTCGCTGGCCTGGTCGCCGGACGGCAAGACCCTCTACACCACGGCCGAGGACGTCGGTCAGACGCGCCTGTTCGCCATCGATGTGAAGAGCGGCAAGGTCACGCCCCTGACCGGCGAGGGCCACGTCACCGGGTTCGACGTCGGCCCGAAGGGCATCGTCTACGTCCAGGACAATCTGGCCGCGCCGGCCCAGCTGTACAGCATCGGCTTCAAGCCGGGCTCGAAGCCGGTCGCACTGACCAACGCCAACGCCGACAAGCTGGCCGGCGTCGAATTCGGCCAGTACGAGCAGTTCAGCTTCCCCGGCTGGAACGGCGAGACGGTGCACGGCTATCTGGTCAAGCCGGTCGGCTTCGATCCGAGCAAGAAGTACCCGGTCGCCTTCCTGATCCACGGCGGGCCGCAGGGCAGTTTCGGCAACCTGTTCCACTACCGCTGGAACGCCCAGACCTACGCCGGCGCGGGCTATGCGGTGGTGATGATCGATTTCCACGGCTCGACGGGCTACGGCCAGGGCTTCACCGACGCGATCAGCCAGCACTGGGGCGACCGCCCGCTGGAAGACCTGCAGAAGGGCTGGGACTATGCGCTCAAGTCCTACAGCTTCCTCGACGGCGGCCGCGCCTGCGCGCTCGGCGGCTCCTACGGCGGCTTCATGATCAACTGGATCGCCGGCAACTGGAAGGAGCCGTGGAAGTGCCTGGTCAATCACGACGGCATCTTCGACTCGCGCTTCATGGCTTATTCGACCGAGGAACTGTGGTTCAGCGAGTGGGAGAACGGCGGCACGCCCTGGTCGCCCGGCACGACCTACAGCCAGTTCAACCCGGCTGACCACGTGGCCAACTGGACCGTGCCGATGCTGGTGGTCCACGGCGGCCGCGACTACCGCGTGCCGCTGGAAGAGGGCCTTGCGACCTTCACCGCCCTGCAGCGCCGGGGCGTCGACAGCAAGCTGCTCTACTTCCCGGAAGAGAACCACTGGGTGCTCAAGCCGCAGAACTCGGTGCAGTGGCATGAGGAAGTGCTGGGCTGGCTGAACGCCCACACCGCCGCCCAGTAGCCTTCAGGTCCGGGACCACAAAAAAGGGGGACGCCGCGTCGCGGCGTCCCCCTTGTTCGTTGCGGGAAGGATCAGGCCGGGATCAGGCCGAGACCCTGCCACATGGCCATGGCCAGGCCGAAGGCGCGCATGTCGCCCGTGGTCGTGCCGGCCATCCGATTCATGGCGTAGGCGAAGGTCGTGTGCGCATCCATGTCGATGATCGCCAGCGAGCCGCCATAGCCGCCCCAGAAGATGGTGTTGGGGCTGGGCAGCGGCAGGGTCGCGCCGCCGAGGCCGAAACCCATGCCGTAGCGGACCGGCATGCCGAGCACGAGGTCCTTGCCCTCGATCTGCAGTTCGAGCGCCTTGCGGCAGCCGGCCTCGGACAGGAAGCGCTTGCCCTGCGCCACGCCGCCGTTGGCGAGGATGGCGTGGATCTGCGCCACCGAGCGGGCGTTGCCCGTCCCGCCGGCGGCCGGAATCTCCGCGCCGCGCCATTCACGCGTGCGGGTCGAGGCGACATTGATCGGCGGGTTGTCCGTCCGGTAGACGCTGGCTCCCTCGCCGATCGACGCGTCGTTCGGCGGCGGCGGGATCAGGTCGGCGACGCGGCCGTCCTCGGACGCCGGCAGGCCGATGTGGAAGTCCGCGCCCAGCGGCTCGGCGAACTCCTCGCGGAACACCGTGCCCAGCGACTTGCCGGCGATGCGGCGGACCACCTCCCCGACCAGATAGCCCTGGGTCACCGCGTGATAGCCGGGCGCCGTGCCCGGTTCCCACAGCGGGGCCTGGGCGGCCAGCAGGGCCGTGGCCCGCTCCCAGTCATAGAGGATGTCGCCCTCAACCGGCTCGGTCCAGCCCGACAGACCGGCGGAGTGGCTCATCAACTGGCTGACGGTGATGTCGGCCTTGCCGTTGGCGGCGAACTCCGGCCAGTAGCGGGCGACCGGCGCGTCGAAGTCGAGTTCGCCGCGGTCGGCCAGCAGCAGCGCGGTCAGCGCGGTCATGGTCTTGGTCGTCGAATAGACGTTGACGATGGTGTCCCGCTCCCAGGGGCGGGTCTTCCCGGCGTCGGCCCAGCCGCCCCAGATATCGACGACAGTCTCGCCGTCCAGCGTGGCGCAGAACGAGGCGCCGAGGTCGGCCCCGCTCGCCAGGTTGGCCTCGAAGGCGGCGCGCACGCCGGCGAAGCGGTCGTCGGTGAATCCTTCCGCGGTGTCACGGGCCATATGGTCGTCTCCCCTGTTTCTTGTGTCGTTGCCCGCCAGTATGCCGAACCGGGCGCGTCGCGCCAGTTCACCCGGCGTCAAGACCGGCGGGCGTCCGTCAGGCGATCCGGCCGCGCAGCACGGCGAAGAACAGCCGCAGCCGCTTCTCCAGCTCGCCCGGGGCGCCGCCGCGCGCGTAGCGTCCAACCAGCGCCCCGTGAGCCACGGCGGGAAAGGCAGCCACCGGCAGGCGCGCCAGCTCGACCGCGGACGCCTTGAGGGCCGACAGGGCCGCGGGACCGTCGGCGCGGGCCAGGGCGACCGCGCGGGCGGCCTGTTTGACCTGGTCGGCGGTGGCGGCGGATGACAGCCGCCGGGCCGCCAGGGCCATCAGCAGGCCTTCGGTGGCGTCGGCATGGGCCAGGGCCGCCTTGCCCGTCTTCGGCCCGTCGAGGTCGCCCAGCCTCGCCTCGGCGAGGGCCGCCAGGGCCGTCGCCGGCAAGGCGCCGGCGGCGACGGCCTTCAGCACGGGGTGAGACCGCGGCGGCCTGCCGTCCGCGATTTCTTCCAGACCCTCCCGCCACCAGGTCATGCGGATCTCGCCCATCAGCGGGTCGGTGACGATCTGCGGGATACGCGTCAGCTCATGGTCGAGGGCGTAGAGCGCGACCAGGTCGGCGCGCGCGGCCGGGTCCGCCACGAAGCGGCTGGACAGCCAGCGATCCGGGGCGACCCGCTGTACGAGGGTATCGAGATCTTCGTCCATGGTTCTCAAACGAAGAGGGGCCCGCCATGCGGCGAGCCCCTCCCCTCAGTGGTGGTGTCGCAAGCCTAGAAGGCGCCGATCGTCTGCGTCATCGTCATGGCCGTCAGCATCGGGATGCTGAGCAGCAGGTTGGTCCGCGAGAACAGCATCGCCGTCTTGCCGGCCTTGGCCTTGGCGTCCGCGTCGCCTTCCACGATGCCGAGGGCGATCTTCTGGTTCGGCCAGATGAACACCCAGACATTGAGGAACATGATCGTGGCCAGCCACATGCCGATGCCCAGCAGGATGTTGCTCTTGTTGGCGAAGCCTTCCGACGCGCCCAGCGTGTAGGCCGGGATCAGAACGTGCTTGGAGCCGGCAAGGGCCACGCCCATGACCCAGGTCGCCAGCGCCGACCAGCGGAACCAGAACAGGGCCTCCGGCGCGATGTGCTTGGACACGGCAGGCTTCAGCTCGGCGGGAATGGCCGGCATCACGCGGATCTGGACGAAGTTGAAGTAGTACAGCAGCCCGATCCACAGGATGCCGAAGAAGGTGTGCATCCAGCGGAACACCGCCTCGAGGATGGTGGCGTCGAAGCCGCCATGGCCCTGCGTGTAGGCGAAGATCATGACCAGCGCGAGCACGACGCTCAGGATCACGGTGTTGCGGAAGTTGGAAAGAAGTCCGGCGATCATCGAATTGCCCCTCAGATAAAGTCCTACCCTGACGCTCAGCTATAGGCCGCTTCGCCTGGGCTGGTAAACAGTTTGCCGATCACACCGCGATGAGGGCGGCGGCGACGCGGCGCCCCTCGGACGCGACGACGTTGTAGGTGCGGGCCGCGGCCTCGGTGGCCATGAATTCCAGGCCGACGCCGGCGGCCTTGAGCAGGTCGCGGATTTCCCGCGACGGCAGGCCGGGAACCAGCCCCGTGCCGAGCAGCACGAACTCCACCGCGTCACGATTGGCGAGCACCCCGGCGAAATCGTCCGGCGTCAGGGCGGCCAGACTGGCCGGCGACCAGGACCGGGCGACATCGTCGAGGATCAGCAGCGATCCCGGGCGCCATTCGCCGGCCACGCGGAAACCGCCGCCGCCCCAGGCGTCCACCGAAGGCGGCTGGCGCATCCCGGGCCTCAGGGGCGGGAGGCCGCGCCGAACTTGATCGGCGTCGCCTCTTCCTCGCCGCCACGCTTGACGCCCCACAGCAGGATCACGGGCGCGGCGACGTAGATCGACGAATAGGTGCCCAGCGTGATGCCGAACATCATGATGACCGAGAAGCCGAACAGCGCCTCGCCGCCGAAGATGGCGAGACCGGCCAGCGCCATGATCGCCGTGGCGCCGGTGATGACGGTCCGGGACAGGGTCTCGTTGATCGACAGGTCGATGACCTCGCGCAGGGGCATCTTCTTGTACTTGCGCAGGTTCTCGCGAAGGCGGTCGAACACCACCACCGTGTCGTTCATCGAGTAGCCGATGATGGTCAGGATCGCGGCGATGGTCGTCAGGCTGAATTCCATCTTGGTGAGGGCGATCAGGCCGAAGGTCAGGATCACGTCGTGGAACAGGGCCACGACCGCGCCCAGGCCGAACTGCAGCTCGAAGCGGAACCAGATGTAGACCAGCATCAGGCCGATCGCGACGAGCAGGGCCAGGATGCCGCTGGTGAACAGCTCGCCCGAAACCTTGGCGCCGACGGTGGCGTCGTTGGTGAACTTCACCGTCCCCAGAGCCTTCTGGATGGCCTGGCGCACGTCCGACTTCACCGCGTTGGCGTCCTTGCCCTCCGGATTCTGGAATCGGACCATCACGCCGGCCTTGGCGCCTTCACCGAAGGCCTGAACGCCGACGTCGCCGAGGCCCTTGTTGCTGACGGCTTCACGCACCACGGCCAGATCGACCGCCTTGGGATAGGTGGTGAACTCCAGCACCGTGCCGCCGCGGAAGTCGATGCCGCAGGTCAGGCCCCCGCAGGGTCCCTTGAACGGCAGCAGGACGAGCGCCAGCGAAGCGAGGGTCGCCACGACGGACAGGGCGCCGGCGTACTTGGCGAAGTCGACGAACCGGAAGTTCGTCTTCACCGGCAGGACTTTGATCAGAGGCCAGAAAGTCATCGCACGCACCTCAAGCGATCGGCAGCGTCTTGGGACGCGCGTATTTGAACCAAAGGGCGAGCAGAAGCTGGGTCACCACGACCGCCGTGAACACGGAGGTGAAGACGCCGATCGACAGCGTCCAGGCGAAGCCGCGAACCGGGCCCGCGCCGAAGAAGAACATGATCAGCGCCGCCAGCAGGGTCGTCAGGTTGGCGTCGATGATCGTCTCCATGGCCCGCGAGAAGCCCGCGTCCATGGCGGTCACCAGGGGCCTCCCCGCCCGCAGTTCGTCGCGCATCCGCTCGTAGATCAGCACGTTGGCGTCGACGGCCACGGCCAGGGTCAGGATCAGGCCCGCGACGCCGGGAAGGGTCAGGGTCGCCTGGGTGGCGCTCATCGCGGCGATGATCAGCAGGCCGTTGATGATCAGGGCGATCACCGAGATGCCCCCGAACAGGAAGCCGTAGGTCAGCAGCATGAAGACCAGGATGGTGACGAAGCCCACGATGGTGGAGGTCATGCCGGCCTTGACGGCGTCCGCGCCCAGTTCGGCGCCGACCGTGCGCTGCTCTTCCACCTTCAGCGGCGCCGGCAGGGCGCCGGCGCGCAGCAGGATGGCCAGTTCGTTGGCCGATTCTACGGTGTAGTTGCCCTGGATGACGCCGCTGCCGCCGGTGATGGCGCTGCGGATGTTCGGCGCCGAGATGACCTTGCCGTCGAGCACGATGGCGAACGGCTTGCCGATGTTCTTGCTGGTCACGTCGGCGAAACGCTTGGCCCCCTGGCCGTTGAAGCGGAAGGAGACCTCCACCTCGCCGGTCTGCGGATCATTGACCTGCTGGGCGTTGGTCAGCATGTCGCCCGACACGTCGACGCGGCGGCGAACGACATAGGCCGGCGCGTAGTTGTCGGTGCTGGGCAGGATCACCGAGCCCGGCGGAAGACGGCCGGCCTGGGCTTCCTGCAGCGACACGCTGGTGTCGACCATCTGGAAGGTCAGCTTGGCCGTCTGGCCGATGACCGACTTCAGCTTCTCGGGATCGCTCTCGCCCGGCGCCTGCAGGACGATACGGTTGGCGCCCTGACGGGTGATGGCCGGTTCACGCGTGCCCAGTTCGTCGACGCGGCGACGGATGATCTCGATCGACTGGTCGACCGCGCTCGAGCCCTCTTCCGCCAGCGCCGCCTCGGAGAAGACCAGGCTGATGCGCTGGTCGTCGCCGCGCGACATGCGCAGCTCCTGCTTGCCCGACTTGGTCAGCTGGTTGAGGCGTGACAGCTTGTTGAACGCCTTGGTGACCAGCGACGGGTCGGTGATGCGCACCGTCACGCCGGTCGGCGTCAGGACCAGGTCCGAGAACAGGATCTGCTCATCGCGCAACGACTTGCGGACATCCTCGAGGAGGTTGGTCGCCTTTTCCTTCCGCAACGCCTTGGTGTCGACTTCCAGCAGCAGATAGGAGCCGCCCTGAAGGTCGAGACCCAGGTTCAGCGTCTTCTTCGGCAGGAATCCCGGCATCGACTCCCGCACACTGGCGGGCAGCAGGTTGGGAAGGGTGAAGAGCAGGCCGAAGAGAACCGCCGCGGTGACGACGACAAACTTCCAGCGCGAGAGCTGCATCATGACAGGACAGGCCTTGGCGCTGTGATCAGGACTTGGTGTCGTTGGCGACGGCGGGTTCGCCCTTGCCGCGCACTTCGGCGATCATCGCCTTGACGACCTTGACGGTGACGCCCTGGGCGACTTCGAGGCCGACTTCCTTGTCCTCGACGCGGACGACCTTGCCGATCAGGCCGCTGTTCAGCACGACATTGTCGCCGCGCTTCAGCGCGGTGAGCATGTCCTGGTGCTCCTTCGCGCGCTTCTGCTGAGGGCGCAGAATCATGAAGTAGAACAGGATCGGCAGAAGCAGAAGCGGGCCGAACTGCATCAGCATGTTGGTGGAATCGCCGGCAGGCATGTGGTCTCCGGAAGTCTCGAGGATCGGCGCAGCCAGCAGGGCGCGCCAAAGGTCGGCGGAAACTAAGGGCTCCCCCCCCGCTTTGCAATGCGCGGCGGTCCCGGTAAGGGCGGGGTATGGACGAGAAGACACAGGCCGTGCTGACGCGGATCGCCGAGGCGCTTGAACGGATGGCGCCGCCGGCGCCGCCGGAACCCGATTTCACGGCCGCGCGCCTGTTCCGCCATGATCCGGCGGGCGAGGCCTTTCTCCCGGCGCCGGACTATCCCCTGCCCCTCGACCTGCTGATCGGGGTGGACGGACAGAAGGCCCGCTTCGTCGAAAATCTGCGCCGGTTCGCCTGCCATCTGCCCGCCAACCACGCCCTGCTGTGGGGCGTCCGCGGGACGGGCAAGAGCTCGCTGGCCAAGGCCGCCTTCATGGCCGTGGCCGACACCCATCCGGCGCTCAAGCTGATCGAGGTCGATCGCGACGAGGTCGCCGCCCTGCCGCCGCTGTTCGACCGGCTTCGCGGCCGGACCGAGCGGTTCGTGGTGCTGTGCGACGACCTGTCGTTCGAGGACGGCGCCGCCGCGGCCAAGGCGCTCAAGTCGGCGCTCGAGGGCGGCGTCGCCGGCCCGCCGGAAAACGTGCTGTTCGTGGCCACCTCCAACCGCCGCCACCTGATGCCGCGCGACCACGCCGAGGGCCGTGGCATGATCGCCGCCGCCGAGGACGCCGAGGAAGAGGTCAGCGTCTCCGATCGCTTCGGGCTGTGGATCGGCTTCCCGCCCATGGACCAGCCCGGCTACCTCGAGGCGGTGAAGACCTATGCCGCGCGCTTCGGGCTGAACACGCCGGACCTGCAGGGCCGTGCCCTGCGCTGGGCGCAGCTGCGCGGCTCGCGCTCGGGCCGCATCGCCTGGCAGTTCATCCGTGACCTGGCCGGCGAACTGGGCGTAAGCCTGCCCGGCTGACCGCGAGGAGGTCCCGATGGGCAAACCCTGGTTCAATCCCAAACGCTACGGCTTCGGCGTCGGCCTGCCCTGCAGCTGGGAAGGCTGGGCCGTGCTGGCGGTGTTCGCGGCCATCATGATCGGCGGCCCGTATCTGCTCGACAGCGTGGACTGGCGCCTGCGCGCGAGCGTCGGCGTCCTGGCCATCGTGGCGCTGGTCGTGATCGTGGTCGCCAGGACCCGCGGCGGCTTCCGCTGGCGCTGGGGCCGGGACTGAGTCCTACCGCCCGCGCGGCAGGACCAGGCCCGGATCGATCGCCTTGGCCTTGAAGCGGGCCGAGGGCGAATAGCGAATCTCGAAGTGCAGCTGCGGCTGGCTCACGCCGCCCGTCGTGCCGACCTGGCCGATCTGTTCGCCGGCCTGGACCTGCTGCTGCATCCGGACGTCGGCGCGCGCCAGGTGGCCATAGACCGTGACCCAGCCGTCGTCGTGCTGGATCAGCACGGTCACGCCGAAGCCCGGCACGTCGCCGCCCGAGTAGACCACCTTGCCGGCCGCCGCGGCGCGGACGGGCGACCCCGCCGGGGCGCCGATGTTGAGGCCGTCGTTGCGCTGGCCGCCGCCCTTGGGGCCGTAGGCCGAAATGATGTCGCCGTTGACCGGCCAGACGAAGCGGCCACGGCCAAGGGCCGTGATCTGCTCATCGGTCAGGGCCGGCGCGCGGTCATCCGGCACCACCTGCGGCGCGGGCGGCAGCGGCTTGGGCGGCATCGGCGTCGTGACCGGCGGCGTGACCGGACGGGGCGTCGGACGCACCGGGGTCGGGGTCGGGGTCGGCGTCGGGGTCACCGGCGTGGGGGTCGGGCGCACCGGCGCGGGCTTCACCGGCGTCGGACGAACAGGCTCGGGCGTCGGTTCGGGCGTGGGTGTCGGCGTCGGCCGCACGGGGGTCGGGCGTACCGGTTCGGGACGAACCGGCTCGGGCTGCGGTTCAGGACGGCTTGGCTCCGGCGCCGGCGCCGGCGCCTCGACGGTCACCGTCTTCTTGATCGGCCCGCTGTCCTTGTAGCCGGCCGGCAGGCGCAGCTTGCGGCCCGGCCGGATCGCCGAATTGACCGTCAGGTCGTTCTCATCGGCCAGATCGGCGGCCTTGACGTTGAAACGCCTGGCGATGGCGAACAGGGTGTCGCCCGGCGCGACGACATAGGCCTTGGCGCGGCTGGGCGGCCCCTTGAGCACCTGGCCCGGCTTCAGCTTGTAGGGTTCCTTGAGGCCATTGATCTTGGCCAGCTCGGCGCGGGTCGAGCCCATGGCGCGGGCGACGGCGTCGAGCCCCTGCCCTTCCTTGACCGTATAGGTCTTGGGCCGGCCGTCGATGTCGACGACCTTGCCGGGGGCGAGGGTGATGACCTTGGTGACGGTGGCCGGAACCGGCGGCGGCGTCGGCCGGGCGCGCTCGGTGCGGATGACCGGCGGCGGCGCGGACGGGGTGACGGGCTCGGGCGACGGCGCGCGCGGGGTCGGCGGCGGCAGGTCGCGGGTTTCCACCGGGCCGACGGCCGGGCCGGGCGTCGCCGGACCGGCCCCGGACGGCGCCGCCGGCGCGGCGCGGCCGGCGGGGATCGGATCGCCGTTCTCGTCGGTCTCGACCGGGGCCGGCTGGACCGCCGGCGCCGTCGGTTTGGCCGGAGCCGGAGCCCGGATCGGATAGGTCGGCGTTACGGCGCCGGCGCTGGTCGCGAAAGCGGCCAGGGTCAACAGCGCGGTGCGGGAGATAAAATGCGTCATCGCCGGTCCTTGGGTAAGCCCCGATTGTGTCGTCCCAGCGGCCTTAAGCCTGCGTTAACGAACACGGGTTTGCGATCCAAACAATTACAATAGGTTACGGCCATCAAATATCCGACTAGTCACTTAAACTAGGGCCCAGGTCGGTTTGGTCCGCCCCGCGCGCCCCATCTCTCTGCCCTCCTACAGATAGAAGTCGGATTCCACGAGACCCCGAACAGCCTTTTGCTATCTCAGGCCAATGCGGGCTTGTTACCCGTTGGCGTAGGGACTCGCGAAGCTGCTGAATCCATTCAGCCGCTTCATGACGGCTACCACCACACTCAAACAGATGATCGTTGCACGCGTGGGAAGCTTCGATTGAGCGGGCTCGAGGAGACCAGTCTAGACAGGTCTCAGCACGGGTCTAGGCAAAGTCAGTTACCTTTATTCGCCGCCCATCCGGAGACCGGTGTGAGCCAATTGCCGACGTTGGCCCAGACCAGAACATAGCCTCAGCCCGCAGCCGTAGGCGCGTGAGCCAGTTACAAGGAATGAAACATGCGACGAGCGAAGGCGGGGTTCACCCCTTGTTGATCGGGGTGCCGTTCCACACTAACTTGCCCTAATGCGGTATACTCAGAGCCAGATTCGTGAACTTCTTGCCATTTCGGTGGACGCTTTTCGCGCGTGGCGGAGCGCCATTCCCGCGCTGGCTCTACATAAAGGGCATGCCCCTAGCTTTGCGCCAGGGGACGTCGTTGCCATGGCGATAGTTGCCGAACTTGTCCGGGACTTCGGCGTACGCGTGGGAACGTTGGGCGACCGTTTCGACCAGCTCTTCAAGGCGTGTGGGGGGAGGTCCTGGATCTCACTCGAAAATTGCGTCGCCCTGATTGAAGCCGACAGCTGCCGTATAGTCGATGCAAGTCTCGCCCATGGCCAGTCGCCGGTCGCTTCCACCCTTTGTGTACCGTGCGCGCCGATCATAGCGCGTCTGCGGACGGCGCTTACGGCGACGGAAGTCGATCAAATGCAGGGCCATCTGCAGTTTCCGCCAACCTCGCTGGGCAAGCAGCCCGACCGGCCCAGCAAACGAGCATGACCACCGCCCTGGCATCCGCATTGGCGCCGGAGTGGAGAGACCGCTTGGGGCTCACACATCGGCGCTCGCCTGAACTCTACGAGTCCGCCGAGGCCGTCAGCGACGTGCCGCATGCACAGGCTATCCGAGCCGCCCTCACTGAAATGGGCGTATCGGCGATCTTTTGCGTCCAAGGCGTACCAACTGTCGCAATCCTGGAAGTCGATCACTACGACCCTGCCGCGATTATCGACCTTCACGGCGCGCTCTGGAATCAAGGCTTGGCCAGCCTGTTGCTGGTCATCGCCGACGACACGCTCAGAGCGTTTTCGCTCGCTCGTACTCCGCTGAGCGATCCCGGCGAAGCTTTTGAGCGTCTCTGCCTCATCGACAGCCTCAGCCTGACGACCGAAGCTCTTAGATTTCAGAACCTCATCTACGGCGCGGAATCCGGACGTCTTTGGAAGGACTACGGAGAGTATTTCCCCCCGAAAGAACGCATTGATCAGGTCCTGCTCGACAATCTCAATGCGTCTCACGACCTCCTGCAGAAGGCCGCGCTCGCTCCCGAGGCGGCGCAAGCCCTGCTGATACAGGCGATGTTTATCGCCTACCTTGAAGACCGGGAGATCGTAACGCCCGCCTACTTTGCGGCCGTCTCCGAGAAGCGCGCGGAGAGCTTTTCCGCGCTGCTGGAAACGGGCGACGTCAATCTCTTCCGGTCCTTCTTTCAAACCCTCCATGCGGATTTCAATGGCGATCTGTTCGTCGCGCCGTGCTCATTCGAGCTCCTGGGCGAGACACCCGAGGTCACGCCCGCCCATCTGACGATCTTGGCGCGGTTCCGGTCAGGCCGCGAAGAAATGGCGCATTCTGGACAACAGCGGTTCTGGGGCTACGACTTCCGTTATATCCCGATCGAGCTCGTAAGCGCCGTCTACGATCGTTTTCTTGGTGAACGCGAGGCCGAACGGCGCGCCAACGGCGCCTACTACACGCCCATGTTCCTTGCCGACACGGTCGTTTCCCAAGCCTGGGAGATGTTGCCAGATGCGACAAGGACGACAGGAAACTTCCTCGACCCCGCCTGCGGTTCAGGCGTTTTCCTCGTCCGCTCTTTCCAGCGGCTCTGCGAACATTGGCGCGCCAAGCACAAGACGCAGACGATTTCCTGGAAGACGCTGCTGTCCTTGCTGAGCCAAATCCATGGCTGGGATCTGAATGGCGGCGCCGTTCGGGTCGCCGTGTTTTCGCTCTACGTCGCCTTGCTCGAGGAGGTGTCACCACGCGACATCCGCAAGCTCATTACCCGGGGAAAGCTCCTGCCGGAACTTTGGGGAAAGACCCTTGTCTGCCGCGACTTTTTCGAAGTGTCGCCAGACGGCGCCCGGTATGATGTCATCATCGGCAATCCGCCGTGGACCAGCCGCCGCGGCCCGGCACGCCCTTCCGTGCAGTGGAGCAAGAAGACAGGGCATCCCATGCCCGGTGGCGAGGACGCTTGGGCATTCAGTTGGAAGGCCCTCTCACATCTCTCCGACGGCGGACTCATCGCGTTCCTGCTGCCGGCGATGGGGTTTCTTCACAACCACGCCCAAAACACGGTTGAAGCCCGTGATGCGTTCTTCCGAAAATCCCAGGTCCGCCGCGTAATCAACTTCGCTGACCTTCGGTTCCAGCTCTTCGAAAAAGCCCATCGTCCCGCGGCTCTGATCATATACGGCAGGCCGAATCCGGATAATTTCCCGTATCGCTTCGACTACTGGGCGCCAAAGGCAGACCTTAATCTGCGCATCAAGCGCGTCATCACGCTGAGCAGTGCGGACAAGGCCGCGCTTGGGGTGGGCGCGGTCCTCGATAACCCGCTCATCTTCAAGCAGCGCCTTTGGATGCGCGAGCCGGATGCCAAGCTCTTTGGCTATCTCGCAAGGCTTCCCAAGCTAGAGGCCTTCGTCAACGACTTCGGCGGCCTGAGCCGTCGCCGCGAAGAGCCGGGCAATCGATGGGTCATCGGACAGGGCTATCAGCCCTTCAATGAAGACAGCAATAGCGATGCACCTCCACTCGAAAGCATGTACGTCGGTCGACTGCCGGACCTACCCATTGCAGCCTACTCACGCCTAGCTCAGACCGTGGATGGCCTGCTGCCGGCCGCATCATCGACGGTTCGTCGTAGGGGATTCGAGGCCGGGTTCGATGGCTCGCGCATCCTTATTCCGCGCGGGGTCGAGACGTCGCAGAATCGTCTTCGGGCCGCCTATTGCGATCAGCCGCTGACCTTTCAGCATATCTTCCAAGCAATCGTGGTGCCGGACGGCCAGAGCGACCGTGCGAAACTCCTGACCGCGATACTTAATAGTCGCGTGGCGGTCTGGTACGCCTTTCATGGCACCGCTTCGTTCGGCTCGGATCGACCCGAAGTCCAGCAGGCCGACCTGCTGCATTTGCCGTTTCCATCGCCCGACGATGTCCCCGATCCAGCCGCAGCCGCGCAAGCCGCCCTTAAGCTGATTGCGATTGTGGACGACGCACGCGAACGCTCCAACGAGCCGTTCTCGATGCAAGTCGACGACGGCGAGATCCTGCGGACAATCGACCAGCTAGCGTACCAATACTTCTGCCTGTCGCCCGATGAAGTCGTGCTGATCGACGATACCGTCGAGGCGATCCTGCCTGCGCTTCAACCCCATGAAGGCCACTTCCCGAAAATGTGGAGCGCACCGGACGAACAGCAACGGGCGCAATACGCCCACACATTGGCAGCTAGCCTCGCAGACTGGTTCAAAGGCAAAAAGATCGATGCGCGCCTCGTCGCGCGCGGCGCTGACCTGGCGATACTTCGTCTGCACCTGGGCGGCCATGAAGACTACGCCGAGGATGCGGCCGGTGAGCTCGGCGAAGTACTGGAGCAACTAGCAGCTCACATCCACCGGCCACTCGACGGCAATTTCCAGCTCATGCCGGACCTGCGCGTTTTCGTTGGTGACTGCCTTTACCTCATTAAGCCTTTGCAGATGCGCTTCTGGCTCCGCTCCACCGCGCTCGCCGATGCCGATGGTATAGCGCTCGATCTCCAGCAAGCAGCCGCCCTACCCCAACAGCGGGGCGCGGATTGATGCTGATCGGTGATGTGCAGGGATGGGTCGAAAACTTCGTATCGTTTGACGATCGCTTCCTGGAGAGGATCGCGGCCGCGTGGCCAGCGTGCATGGCTGTTCTTCCCGATCAGCCAGGGGAGGATGATATCACCATCAATCTCGTCGATCGCCTGGCCAAGGACGTCGTGGTGCGTCGGTTGTGCCATTGGGTCGAATATCAGTTCGAGCCATTCGGCCTCGCGGCCGACGGGTCGAAATTCAGCAAGGGCATCATCGACATCGCCGTGCTCTTCGACTGGGATCGACAGCGATACCTGGCCTATGAGTGCAAGCGGCTCAACGTGATCAACGGCGGAAGCCGTAGCTCCTTAGCGACCGTGTACGTCACGCAGGGCATGATGCGCTTTCTCACCGAGCAATATGCGGAGCAGCTGCCTGTGGGGTGCATGCTCGGTTACGTGCTCGATGGCGACGTGTCCTTCGCCAATTCACGGATTGCCGACGCCATCGGCGGCCATGTCCCGCTCGCGCTCGCTGAGGGACCCACACCGCTTGCCGCGATTGAAGCGATTGAGCGCTTCCGCACACGGCACACCCGTCAAACCGGATCACAGATCGAACTTCGCCACGCGCTATTTTCGAAGCCGTCAGCGGCCGCACCAAACGCCTGACAAAAGCAGCGCCGGGTCGCCGCTCGTTTTTTCAAGCTTCAGCACGCCTTGTACTGACCGATAAAGTATAAGCGACGAATTCACGAGAGGGCCAAGCTGCCGATCAAGGGAAAATTGACGCTGGCTCCATAACTGAGGGAGAGGTCGAGTAGCGATGTTTATTGAACGGCTCAGTCTAACGAATTTCCGCTGCTTCGGACCTGCAGCGACAAGCGTCGATCTAACCTCCGGCCTGACCACCTTTGTCGGCGTCAACGGGGCGGGCAAGACCGCCCTGATGCAGGCCCTGCAGCGCCTGTTCGGCGTGACAGGCGATCAGCGACGCCTACGGCGCCAGGATTTCCATGTCCCTTCCACCGAGCTCGTCGCGCCGCTTCAGCGGAACTTCGTGCTGGAGGCGATCATCGCCTTTCCGGAACTGGACGGCGACGGCTACGGCGATGGCGGCGCGGCGATTCCAGAATTCTTCCACCAGATGGCCGCTGAAGAGGCGGGCAAGCTGAAATGCCGCCTGCGCCTCGAAGCGACCTGGACCGATGACGGCTCGCTCGATGGCGCCATTGAACAGAAATACTGGGCAGTCAGGACCTTCGGGCCACTCACCGACGCCGATTGCACCGAGTTGAAAGCGACCGACCGGGCACGGATCCAAATGATCTACGTGCCGGCGACGCGGGACGGCGCCTCCCAAGTGACGGCCTTTCTGCGCGGCCGGCTGTGGCGCGCCATCAACTGGTCGCAGGGTGTCCGCGACACGTTCACAAACGCAGGCGCCACCTTGAACGGCGCTTTCGCCGGGGAGCCGGCCGTCGAAGTTATTGCCGCAGCGGTGACGCGGCGGTGGCGGGAAGTCTACACCGCCGGGACCGACACGACGGCGGTCTTCCGCCCGCTCGACCTGCGTTTCGAGCATTTCATCCGCAAGGTCGAGGTGGTCTTCCGCCCCGACGAGGCGGGACGGGAGCGGGCCCTCGATGACCTAAGCGACGGCCAGAGGTCACTCTTCCATCTGGCCATGACCGCAGCGACACTGGACATTGAAGCCGGGATCGTGGCCGATCCTGCTGGCGCCGGGTTCCAAGCCGGCGGCGTACCGCTGCCTGCGCTCACCCTCATCGCGATCGAAGAGCCCGAGAACAATCTCGCCCCCTTCTATCTCTCCCGCATCGTTCGGCAGATCCAGGACCTGACGAAGTCGCCGCAGGCGCAGGCTGTTGTCTCCAGCCATTCTCCCAGCATCCTCGCCCGGGTGGACCCGACCCAGGTGAGGCACTTACGGCTCAATCCGCACGATCGCACGGCCCGCATCCGTCCGATCAACCTCCCCGTTGGCGAGGAAGACGCATCGAAATTCATCCGCGAGGCCGTTCGCACCTACCCCGAACTCTACTTCGCCCGCTTCGTCGTGCTGGGGGAAGGCTCATCCGAAGAGGTCGTTCTTCCGCGTCTCGCCGAGGCGATGGGTCTCGACATCGACCGATCCTTCGTCGCGGTCGTTCCGCTGGGCGGCCGCCATGTGAACCACCTCTGGCGACTGTTGACCGACCTCGACATTCCCTACGCCACCTTGCTGGACCTCGACTGGGGCCGTTCCGGAGGCGGATGGGGACGTATTAAGACAGCCTGTACGCAACTGCTTGCGAACAATGTCACGCCTGAAGCCATCTTCCAGCAGCAGCTCGAGCCGCTCGGTCCGGCAGCGAACCTGGCGGCTTTCGACGCTCTGCCGATCACCGACACTGCACACATCACCAACTGGATGAATCGGCTGCGCCAGTTCAACGTCTTCTTCTGTACGCCCCTCGATCTCGACTATTCCATGCTGTCGGCCTTTCCTCTCGCCTATCAGGTCATCGAACCGGGCCGCCAAGGGCCGTCGCCCGCCGGCGAGCCTCGCACGTCGGTTCTGGGCGACGACGGCCTGCCTCACCTTTACGGTGCGAACCACGACGCCTTGATGCGCTGGTATCGCTATCTGTTCCTAGGGCGCGGCAAGCCTAGCACCCATGTCCGGGTGTTGAGCGCGCAAGACCCGGCCGCGCTTGCGGCGGGCGCGCCCGAAGAGTTGCGTGCGCTCCTGACTTCGATTGTTGCGCGCCTGACACCGCCGCCGCCGCCCGCAGGCGTCTGACCATGCGCCCTGTTCGGCCAGAGGACTGGCGCCCCAGTGGCATCGACGATCTTGAACCGGCGGCATGGAATGCCCTGCGCCACGCCGGGTCGGCGTGCGTGGTCGCAGGACCCGGCGCTGGCAAGACCGAATTCCTGGCCCAGCGCGCCGACTATCTGCTCGAGACGGGCCTATGCCGGCCACCGCACCGCGTGCTGGCGATTTCGTTCAAAGGCGATGCGGCCAACAACCTCGCCTCGCGCGTCCGAAAGCGATGCCCGCCAGAGTTCGCCAACCGGTTCGTCTCCGTCACCTTCGACGCTTTCACCAAGAGCCTGGTCGACCGTTTTCTCAACGCCATCCCCGCCGACTGGCGCCCGACCCGGCCCTACGAAATCGCCTTTCCCAAACCCAAGGCGGTCGAAGGCTTCCTCACCCTCGCTCGGCTCAATGCACCGCCGCAATGGCAGGCCGAAATCGCCGGCTACAGCGCGAGCGATTTTGAATCCAAGATCGTCGGTAGCTACCGCCTGCCGATGGTGCCTATCGCGCGCCAGAACGCCGCCGAATTCGCCATCGCCCGCTGGTGGGCGACGCAACTCCGGCCAGGGCAGCCGTCCGCCCTTACCTTCGTGGGGCTCAACCGCCTCGCCGAGCTTCTAGTCCGCGCCAATCCCCACATCCGCCGGGCGCTTGTCGCTACCTACCCCTTCGTGTTCGTCGATGAATTCCAGGACACGACCTACGCGCAATACGACTTCCTGCATTCGGCGTTCTCTGGCGGGCAGACCATCATCACCGGCGTCGGTGACGACAAGCAGCGGATCATGGTCTTCGCCGGCGCCCGCCAGGACGCCTTTCAGCGGCTGCAGGCGGATTTCGGGGGAGCCCGTTTTCCCCTCCTCTTCAACTTCCGCTCTTCGCCCGACCTGGTCGCCATCCAGCATGTCGTCGCGCGAGCCCTAGATCCGAACACCGCTCAAACGCTCGCCCAGACCGCGCGTCAGGTCGATGGCGACGTGGCTCAGGTCTGGTCCAGCCAGACCAAGGCGGCGGAAGCCGCCCACCTGGCGCAATGGATCGCCAACGACATGGCCACCCGCGGCCGGGCGCCGCGCGACTACGCACTGCTCGTGAAGCAGAGATCCGATGATTATGAGTACGAATTCGCCGGATCCTTCGCCGCTCAAGGTCTTCGGATCCGTAACGAGAGCCATATCCTTGGCAAAACCTCGCTCCAGGATTTGCTGTCCGACGAGCTAAGCCGGGTCGCGATCGCGATCTTTCGCCTGGGCGCGACGCGACGCGCGCCGGCCGCATGGCAGTTGGTCTCGGCGTCTGTCCTGGCGCTGCGCGCTACCGGGCCAGACGATTACGCGCGCGCGGCAAAGGTCGAGGCGGACCTCACCGCATTCCTCGCCGCGCTTCGCACCGACATGGCGGCCACCGCCCCGTCGCGGCAAAGCGCCCTCGACTTCGCCACACGGGTTTTTGACTATCTCGATCTCGATGCGATCGCTCGAACCTACGCCGAATATGGCGTTGGCGACCAACTCCAGATCATCCTAGATGCTTTCTGCATCCACTTCTTCGCCTGCGCCGATGGCGCGGCAAACTGGACGACCTGCCTCGACGCATTCGAGGGGGTCGATCAGGTCCCGATGATGACCGTCCATAAGAGCAAGGGGCTGGAATACGACACCATTATCTTCGTCGGTCTCGACGACAAGGCATGGTGGGCTCACACTCCGGGCGATCCAGAAGGCGTCGCCGCGTTTTTTGTCGCCCTCTCGCGGGCGAAGCAGCGCGCGATCTTCGCCTTCTGCCAGCAACGCGGTGCGCGCAACAAAGTGGCTGAACTCTATCAGCTCCTGACCAATGCCGGCGTGCCGGAAATCGCGATATGAGGGCTGCGGGTAAAGGCGAAGCGCGCGCCGTGCCGCAATACCGCAGGCCTCAACTGTCGCCGGCGGCCATCGTCAGTTTGCCGGCTAAGTGCTGCATGAACGAACGCGTGTTCTCGAAGATCTGGACCGCGCGCTCTTCATCGTACCGTTCGAGCGGGTGCATCGCGTGATTGCGCCAAGCGTTCTTGATGAAACGCAGATGGACGCCCGCTTCGGCCGCCCATTGCTCTTCCTCTCGGCCATCGACCTTGCGGCGGACTTCGCGCAGCTTGCCCTCGATCGCGCCGAGGACGCTGTTCCAGTTCTCCCCCGACGGCACGTCCAGATGCTTGGCCAACGCGTCCAGTCCTGACTCCAGCACGCGCATTAGGTGCATGACCGTGGCCGTCCAGCGCCCGAGCGCCCGGCACTTGCCAGCCTCGGCGATGTCGTAGGCGACGTCTGGAAAGGTATCTTCTACCAGCTCACCGAAAAGAGGGTCGGTGGCGAAATATCGGGCGCTGGAGGCTGGAAAGGCCAGCAGCAGTCGGGCCTCCATCTCGTCCTGAAAGGCCGAGGTCAGGATCGCTATCTCATCAGCGACCAGACTCAATCGATCAGGAGTCAGGGCGATGTGAAACGGCGCGACCTTGTCGAGGTTCCGCGACAACCGGCCGGCGCTGGCCCGCCCGGCGGGCATGTTCAGGGCCTCAGCAATGGCGGCGAGCCGCCGGGCGCACTCGCGCATTTCGGCGAAACGCTGGATCTCCAGCTGGCCCACGCCTCCGTTCTCGATGACCTGCCGTCGCATCAGGACCAGATGCTTGTGCGATCCCGCCAGATAGGTGAGCGAGGCCAGAAGGTGGTGGACATCAATCCGGACCATGCGCGCGCCCTTCGGGCTTGTGGGAGTCAATGGCGGTCGCCGGACGATGCTGGATCATGAGTTTGATGTCGTTCTCGCCGCCGCAGACCTCGCATTTCCAGCCCCTACCGTTCTCGATCTCGCTTCGCCACGGGAAGATCGACGTCTTGCATTCCGGGTTGGCGCACTTGACCTCAACCTGGTCCGGCTCGAAATGCGCCTTTCCATTTCCAGCGTCGGTCACCTTGTAGGTTGCCCCGCATTCGAAGCACGTCGCATCGAACACAGCCCTCCCGCGCGGCATGCGCTTGCGGACCGGATGGCCGCATTTCATGCAGTCGAGCGATGCGAAGATCCCAATCGTAGCGTTCCACACCGGGGACGCCAACACGTCAGTCAAATAGGCGGCAATATCGTCGCAGCGCGCCCGAAACCTCACGGGATCGACCTTTGCGCCGTCCTTGCACTGTTTGATCGTCGGTACGTGGAGATAGCTGCCCAAGGCGTCATAGTGACGCTTGATCGTCGCCATGTTCAGGACGCGCTCGGTGCCCAGGGACTCCATCACGTCCGGCGTCACGCCAAGCGACGGCTCGATCCCGAAGGCGAGGCTGCTATCCTTGTCGGCATTAGGATCGATTTCGAGGAGGATGGCCATCACCTTGCGCGGCTGCCAGGTCTCGCATTCGGCGGGCGGAAACTCGTCCTTGTAGGCCAGCGCCCGAGCATAGGTCAGCGACTCCATCGCCATGCGAAGTTCGAGCGCCGCATATTTCAGGCGTTCATTGTCCGTGGAGGCGAGTTCATCCTTGGCCCGCGCCAGCTCGCGCCGGGCATCATTACGATAATCCGTCATGCTGGCCTCCCCAGCCGAAACTGACGCGGCGGCAAAGCGAAGCGGATCGGCATCACATCGCTCATGGCGCGGATACCTCGTCGTCGGCCGATGGCCCGCCGTCGTCACCTAACGCAGCCAGGACATGGGCGTGCACTTCGCCCAGATTGATCAGCGTTACAATTTCTGGCGCTTCCTCCAGCGCCTTCTTCAAGAGGTCCATCTGATCGGGCTCATAGATGATGTGGTCGCCGTATGGCGGCCAGATCGCCATCAATCGAGGTACCGGCTTCCTGTCGTGCGCGAAGGCGGACCAGCGGTCCTGTCGAGATACGACGGAGTTGGCGGCCTCGAAGGTGAAACCCGCGTCGATCAGCAGCTTCGCCATCCGATACAGGCACAGGTCGGGAAGACTGAACCGCTTCCACTTCGCACGCGGGCTGGGATCGTCATGCGTAGCGGCTCCCGCATTGTGAAAGCCAGGCAGCAGTCCGACACGGCCGCCCAATCCGCGCTTCAGATAAGAGCGCAGCCCTTCATATCCGACCCCTACAATTTCAGCTGCCCGCGCTGTGGTTACTGTGGGACGAGACATAGCGGCTCCGGAATCGGTCTTGGCAGAACCGAATATGACCCGATCAGATCGGTGTCAATGGGACCGAATTGTTCGGTTGCGGGAAGGTTGCCGAAGGGGGACGCCTTCTCTGCGCCGCCGGCGCCAAGAGCCGGCCACTAGGCCCAGGCAAGACCCCGACATTCCGAGCCGCAAATGAGAGCTTCCTAGGGACGCAATCGCTTCAGGTTTCCGCGTCGGCCAAGAGCCGTCTTTTCCAATGTCACTAGGAGTCAACTACGGAAGTTGACGCCCGTCATTCACGCCTAAGTTCCATATGTGGACGGCCCCCTCCCCACAAGGCGGTCTCAGGCAGTTTGATCAGATCGCTTGCTTCCATATGTCCGGCCTGTTGGTGCGGTCAGAGCTGACCGCTGGCCAAGATGGTTTCCGCGAGACGCGTTCCTGACATTGTCGCGACCTTCGAGAGATCATGGAACTTATCGGAGTGCCGCGTTCCCGGATCGATCGATCACACCATCTGCTGTTCACCCTGCAAGTTCTGGCATCAACACGTGCGGGCCAGATGCTCCGCGCTGCGATGATTTCCTCTATGCCGCCTGGATCGCCGGCTCCTCGGCGGGCCTCTGACTAATCACCTCTCCAGACACCAACAGCTTCCACGCTGTCCGGGCCATCTTGTTGGCCAGCGCCACAGCGACAAGCTTGGCCGGCTTACGCTTGAGGAGATCCAGCAGCCAGCGTGACTGGGCCGACAGAACCTTCTGGCGCCCAGCGTGGAGAATGACCGAGGTCGCGCCCGCGACCAAAGCCGTTCGCAACGCCTCGTCGCCGGCCCGCGTAATGCGCCCAAGGCGGACCTTGCCGCCGGTCGAGTGATCCTTCGGTGTCAATCCGATCCACGCTGCAAAATGCCGAGCCGATCGGAAGCTCTCTGGCGCGGGCGCCTTCAGGGTCAGCAAGGAGGCGCCGACCGGGCCGATGCCAGGAATCGCAGCGAGGCGACGGCTGCGCTCATCAGCGCGATGCCAGGCAATCAACTTGGCATCGATCCCCTGTATCCTCGCCTGAAGCTGGTCGAGATCCTCCGCCAGGCCCGAGAATAGCTCTCGAGCGAGCGGCGGCACACTTTCGTCATCCATGATACGCGCCAGCATCGGCGCCACGTGGCCAACACCCGTGGCCGTGGTCACCCCAAACTCGGTGGCATAGCCGCGGATTGTGCCAACGAGCCGCGTTCGATCACGAACCAGTCGGTCGCGTAGACCAACCAGCATCAAGGCGGCTTGTTGCTCGGCGGTCTTCACCGGAACAAAGCGCATGGTTGGGCGGCTCATCAGATTCCAGATTCCAGAAAAGACGCAGGAAATTGAAATTCAACCGCGTCGATGCGGACATGCGCGGGTCGTAGCCGTCGGTCAGCAGCGCGATCGCCGCGTCGCGGTTGAGGCCGTCGGCGGCGGTGTTGACCGTTGTCGTCGGGTGGCCGCGCCAGATGTAGGCGTCGTTGGACACCGACCGGCCCATCAGCTGACTCATGGGATTGTAGACGGTGAACCCGAGGGTCAGGTCACCCGCCGATCCGGTGGCGTTCAGTCCCTGGCTGGTCAGTCGGTCGGCGCCGTCATAGCCATAGCTGGTCACCACGCCATTGCCGCGCGTGACCGTCGCGCGGTGGCCCATCGTGTCATAGGCGTAGGTCGCCAGCAGGCCGAGGCCAGAGGTCGCGCCGTTCTCGCCGACCGTGGTCGTACGGTTCAGGGCGTCGTAGCCGTAGGTGACGTAGAGTGCGTCCGGCCAAGTGACGCGGGTGCGGTTGCCGGCCGTGTCATACTGGTAGGTCATCGCCCGGCCGAACGTCGATTCCGAGGTCAGGCGGCCCGCGGTGTCGGAGGCCTCGTGTTCGGGGTCCGTGGCGTCGGAACGAAGTGCTCCGCCCGTAGCGACCGGAAGCGGAGCGTCAGGAGGCGGGAGGCGTCCTACCGACTATCGATGTGTTGCTTAACGATAAAGAGTGTGTGTCCCCGCTTCTGTGCGCTGGCCGGTGGCCGCCGCGACGGGAGGCCTGGCCTGAGGGACGTGGGTGGCGGACCGCCTGCTGATCTACCTGAAAGGTGCGAGTCCTCGTTTCCGTTGCCACGCGCGGCCGTCGCGCGAAGGCCCATGGGGTCAGGTCAGACGGATGTGGATGGGTGGACCAGGTGTCCATCTACCTGAAAAGTACGTGTCCCGGCTTTTGCCCTGGTTTCATCCATTTTCCCCAAATTAGGAACCTGAAGGAACGTGGGGAACATCCGGCACTATTGAAAATAGCGCATCCCGAACAGGGAATTTGGAAATATACCCAATTGCCTCTTCTCTACTTCGCTCTACGAAATCTTCATATTTCTCCCCGTCAGCTATTTCAGAATACCACCCCGCATATCCGAATGTTAACACCCCGCCCTTGAAGATATATGCATCTCCACCCAATATCGCGATCCCGATGCGGCTGATCTCTTCGACCGCGCTTATGGCGTCTGACTTGACGAGCGCCCAATTATTACTTTCTGTCGACTTCAGTTTTATTCCAGATTTCAGGATTTCATCCACCTCAACTGACCAAATCGTCACTATGGAACTCCCACCCTAAAGAACCGATGGTTGATTACCCCATTTGGCTCCTTGATCCATTCATAATAGCCTGGCTCTCCGGGGCGAAGCTCGCCCTGTAACCTCAACCGCGATCTAGTAACTCCATCTGCTCCCGTAACCGTATCGAGCGTACCGTGCTCGCTGGCTAAATAGTCGATTATGCTCGGAAATCCGTGTTTCTTATCGATGTTAAGCTGATGTTGTACTTTCGGTGAATAGCGAGCCCCTTTGAAGAAATCTTGCGGTCGGGGAGCAGGCGTATCTCCTCGGAGGACCAAAGCGGGCGCTGCTGGCCCCGCGTCAACAATCAATGCAATCAATCTAGCAAGAGTCCACGGACTGGAATCGGGAGGGGGATGATTGTCGCCGATGGGGGCCGGAGAACCCGGAATGCGCTTGGGTGGAGGCTTGCCGCCGCCATCGCTAACGGTGGTAATGCACGGTGCCTCTAACGCGCAGTCACCGCTAACCCTATCAGAGCGCTCGCTATTGACGAACCTGAGAAACGCACTGGAGATAAGACCCGACGGATCGGTTGAATTCACCGGGTCATTCCCCGTGTACGCATACAAATTCAGATCATCCTCATACCCGATCGGATCCGTCTGCAGGAACCGCCCGGTCACCGGATCATAGACCCGCGCCTTGTAGTGATAGAGCTGGGCCTCCGGCAGCATGATCTGGCCGGTGTAGCGGAAGCGGCTGCCGGTCCAGTCCTGGGGCTCGCCATAGGGGCCGTAGGTGTAGGTGCGCGTCACCGCGCCCGCGTCGCCGGCCTCGCCGATCACTGAGCCCTGGGCGTTGGTCAGCAGCCACCGGCGGTCGGTCGTCGCCGCGCCTTCGTACCAGACCAGCGGCTCGTCGACGCCCGGGCCATGCACATAGCGGCGCAGGGGCGCATTGCCGGTGCTCGGGTATTCCCCCACCAGGGCCGAGCCGGCGTAGAGGAACTGCGTCGTCGTGGATCCCGAGACCGTGCTGGTCAGCCGGCCCAGCGGGTCGTAGCCGATGCTGAGGCTCGCTGTTCCGCCCACGGTCAGCAGGCGGTTTTCCACGTCGTAGGTGAAGGTGCGTGACCCGTCGCTGGTCAGGTTGCCGCGCGCGTCGTAGCCGCCGGACAGGGCCGCGATGGCCGCGTCGCGGTTGAGGCCGTCGGCGGCGGTGTTGACCGTTGTCGTCGGGTGGCCGCGCCAGATGTAGGCGTCGTTGGACACCGACCGGCCTATCAGCTGACTCATGGGATTGTAGACGGTGAACCCGAGGGTCAGGTCACCCGCCGATCCGGCCGCGTCCATCCCCTGGCTGGTCAGTCGGTCGGCGCCGTCATAGCCATAGCTGGTCACCACGCTGTTGCCGCGCGTCACCGTCGCGCGGCGGCCCATCGTGTCATAGGCATAGGTCGCCAGCAGGCTGAGGCCCGAGGTCGCGCCGTTCTCGCCGATGGTGGTCGTACGGTTCAGCGCGTCGTAGCTGGACGTGACGTAGAAGGCGTCCGGCCAGGTGACGCGGGTGCGGTTGCCGGCCGTATCATACTGGTAGGTCATCGCCCGGCCGAACGTCGATTCCGAGGTCAGTCGGCCGGCGGTGTCGAAACCATAGTCGACGCCCTGGCCCGCCGTGCTGCCGAAGCGGCTGTACAGCACCCGGCTCGCGGCGTCGTAGCCGGTGTAGACGTCCGCAGCCGTTCCGCCGGGGATGTCCTTGAGGATTTCGCGGCCGAGGGCGTCGTAGCCGTAATTGATCACCTGCGCGTCGCGGCGGCGCACGCTGGTCCGTCGGCCGCCGGCGTCATAGCCATACTGCTCGTAGTCGGTCGTGCTCGAAGTGAGCGCGCCCACGGTGGTGACCGGGAAGCGCAGTTTCACAAGGCGGTCGAACCCGTCGTACTCCAGCGTCGAGCGGTTGGCGCGGGCGTCGGTGATCGTCGCCTGCTGGCCGTTCAGGGTGTAGCTGTAGGCGCCATAGGTGCGCTGGTCGGTCGTGCCGAGCCCCTGCAGGGTGGCGGTCGGCTGGCCGGCGGCGTCATAGAGCGACTTGCTGATGCGGTCGGGACCATAGGCGCCGGCCGCGCCGAGCGCACAGGCGTCCGCGGGCAGCGAGGCGTAGACCGTCGGATTCATCCGCACCGCGGCGCAGACGACCCGGTTGTTGGCGTCATAGCTGTACTGGGTGATTCCGGCGGGGGTGGTCTCGCGCACCTTGTTGTTGGCTGCGTCGTAGATGGTGGACATGGCTGTCTGGGCGACCGACAGGTCCGAACCGTCGGTCGCGGCGCCCGTGCCTTTTTCTACCGTCGTGACCCGGCCGAGCACGTCGTAGGTCGTTCGGTTCATCAGGCGAGGCAGGGTGCCCGCGCCATCCGGGTCGGCGCTGATCTCGATGCGCTTGCGGCGCAGGGCGTCGTAGGTCGTGTAGGAGACGTCCGTCACATCGGTGCGCGGACCGTCGACCGCGAGCACATCGCCGCGGGTGTTGTTGGTGAAACTGGTGGTAGCGGTGAACCCGGAAGCGCTTGTGTTCGTCGAGGTCAGGAAGCCGCTGGTGTAGGCGTTGGTGATCAGCACGCCCGTTGGATCGGTAGCCGTGAGCACCTGGCCGACGGTGTTGTAGGTGAAGCTGTAGGTCGGCCGCGAGGCGCCGGCCGTCGGCGCCGGCCGCTGAACGGATTGAAGTTCGCCCTTGCCGCCGCCGGTGGTGAAATAGGTGAAGTCAGTCTGGGCCGTGTAGGGGTCCCTGATCCAGGTCGGTTTGTTCCAGGTTGTGTCCCAGCTCGCCGAGATGACGATGTCGGCCAGGCCCGAACCCGGCTTGGCGATGCGTCGCAGCTCCGTGACGTTGCTGCGGTCGTCATAGGTGAAGCGGACGATATTGCCTTCCGGCGCGACGCGATCACGCACGCGGCCCCAGCCGTCGTATGTCGTGAGGCTGATGCGGCCCAGTTCGTCGATCTGGCGGATCTGGCGGTCGCGGTCGTCGTAAACGATGGACAGGACCCCGCCCATGCCATCGACCATCTGGCCGTAGCCGAATCCGGGCGTGCGGAACTGCACCGCCGGCCGGCTGCCGAGCACCGCCTCCCCGTCGCGATACTCCTTCACCGCGCCGAGGCGGTCATAGGTCAGCTGCAGGACGGCGTTGGTCGTATCGCCCGGCTTGAACACCTTGACCAGGCGGGGATAGGGCGACGGCCGATCGCCCGTGCCCGAGCGCTGCCATTGATAGGTCCAGACCTGCCCCAGCACGTCGGTGAAGCTGGTCGGCATCTCGCCTTCGGGATCGTAGGTGTCGGCCAGCGCTGTGGTGGCGCTGGTCACGATCGTCGTCGAGCGACCATCCGAGGAGCTGGCGTTCAGGCGGTCGATATTGATGTAGAGGCCGAGGCTGTTGGTCACCCGGGTCAGGCGATCGCGGCAGGTGTATTCCGTTTGTCCCGGCGCGAGGCTGCCCGAGCCCGCGCAGTAGGAGAACGTCAGGCTGATCCCGCGCGGGAAGGCCCAGGTCGTGGCGAAGAAGCCGAATGCCTTGGCCTTTGGATAGAGCAGCGTGGTGCTCGGATTGAACTGCCGCCAGCCAAGACTGATCGTGTCGGCTGAAGGACCGTTCCGCACATAGCTGACCGTGTCGTACTTCCAGGAATAGGACCGCGCGCCGGGCTCGAGGATGGCGTGGCGCTCGCCGGTCTTGGTGAAGCTGGCGCCGGACCCGCGCGGCGGTGCGAACGTGCCGTCGACCAGGCGAACAAAGGTCTCGCTCTGGGCGCCCATCGTCACGGTGACGACGTTGTTGGAAAGCTGACGGGTGTACCAGCGCATGATCGCCTCGCCGGCGATCTGGTTGGGGAGGCCATTGGGGTTCGCGCGATAGACGGAATAGGCGGCCTGCAGCGCGACCATCGGGCCGGCCAGCGCCAGCGGCGTTCCCGAACCCATGCCCTCAAGGCCACCGCCGGACGGCATGGCGCGAATATCGAAGTTATGCGTCCAGCCGAACGAACAACCTGGGCAGTGCTGCGAGCCGGCCTGGAACGTGCGCTGGAAGGTCAGCTGGTAGGGCGCCTCGCCCTGCCCCACCGTGATGTCCGGATCAGGGGTGTAGGTGAAGGCGCCGGTGCGCAGGTCGACGCCGTCGACGAACGAGCGGTCCTTGAACTGATCCTTCAGCAGGTCGGCCTGTTTCTCGGGCTTGAACGTTTCCTGCTGAACCGGATCAGTGCCCGCGCCGCCGCCCTTGAGGCCGCGGTCGAGCGAGGTGACCATGTGGATGATCTGCGAGCCGTCGGCCTTGAACGCGATCCAGGCGCAGCCGCGGTGCATCGTGGCGTCGGTCTGCGGAATAAGCTGGCTGAGCGCGCTGCCCGACGGGGGAGCCGCGCCCTGGCCCGGGCCGAGCGCGCGGTTGTTGGCCTGAACGACGTTGAAGCCGTCAGTCGTGTACGCGCCGCCGACACAGGCCAGGCCGCTCGCCGCCGAGCCGCCGCGATAGGTGGTCACCGTGGGCGCTGTCGTTCCCGCAGTGAACAAATGATAGCGGATCGTCGAGGCGAGATTTTCCTGGCCCCACGGGATCCGCTGGGCAGCCGACGACACGTCCACCGCGTCCAGCTGCTGCTCCATGACACTGCCTTCGAGGGCCGCCATCGCAGCGGCCAAGGTATGCCGTGCGCCAAGCTCGTCGGCCGAACTGGCAGTGAGGCTTGTGGTGCTGAAGCCGGAGTCCAGGTCCAGCCGCATCGCACTGTCGACGGGGGCGTCGCTCACGGGCCCCTCACCGGAGTCGATCACCCCGTTGTTGTTGGCGTCGTAGACCATCCACTGGCCTTGCGAGTAGGCCACCCCAAGCGTGTGATGCTGGAGGAACCAGACGCCCGAGATGCCCTCGAGAATGTCCTTGGTCCGGTTGACCTGGGCCAGCCAGCTGGCGGCCAGCTTGGCCTTGATCGAAACCCCGGTTGTTCCCGCGTCCGACTGAATAAATGTGCCGCCATCCGGCACCACGCCTTCCTGGGGATCGGGCTTCTTCTCATCGCGCTCGGTCGTGGCCTCAGAAGCGAGCTTGCCTTGCAGGGCCGGGCTGGTGTCGCCCCAACCATGGACGATGTAGACGTCCTCGGCGTAGTCCACATACTTGACCGTGGTGGCATCCATGTAGGCGCCGCTGTTCGCCGCATAGGGATGGTCGGCCGTGATCGTTACGGCGAGGTCCTGGGGCGAGGCAAGCGTCGCACAGCCCGAACCGACCAGAGCGCCATCGACGTAGATGCCGTTGACCGGTGAGGTCGCAGCCGACGCTTGTCGGTGGATCGTCAGCCGCCGGCCATAGATCTCGTCAACAAAGAACGAGGCCGAGCAGTTGTCGGCCTGGACGGAGAGCTTGGTTCGGAACCGGTCCGGCATGCCGCCGGTGAAGGTCCAGCGCGCCGTCAGCGTGCCGGTTGTCGGTGTCGCGCCCGGCGCGTCTACGTACTGAATCCGATCGCCGCCGACAATTTCCTCATCGGCTTTGTCCTTGTCGGTCGTGCGAAGATCGGTCAGCAGCGAGGTGGATGCCGTCGTCAGCGCACTCTCGATGCCGCTGATGTTGACACTCTGGATGTAACTGGCCCCGTTCTCGATGGAGACCGTCGCCGTCGTGGCTGTGGTGACAAACGTCGTGGTGTTGAACGCAGCGGCGGTCGGAACACTGATCGCCGTGTAGCGGGTTGAAGCCTTGAACGTCGGATCCAGCGTGCGCGTTACACCCCCGACCTCAACCTGGACCCAGACATGGCCCATGGTGATCGAGGTGACGTCGGTCGTTCCGGTGATGGTCGCGGGAATGCCACCGTTAGCCAGAAGCGACGATACGGCAGCCACGTTCTTGGTTCCAAGCCAGCTTTCGAGCTGGTTCCCGCTGAGCGTGACATCGCCCACGACATAGCGGGCGGACGGGAACCCTCCGGCGCGGAGCAGCTCAACCAGCAGCTGGGCCTGGTCGAAGGCCGTGCCGGATCGATCGATGAGAACGCCAAGCGCGCCCTTCTGGAGGCCGTACATCGGTACGACCTTGATGTTGTTGCGCACGAACGCGAACATCCGGTCCGGGTCATTGCCCAGGGACCGTGCGGTCTCGACAATTTCGGGCGGTCGCGTCGTGCCCCAAGGATAAGTGACCGTCGTTGGCTGCCCATTGTAGTAGGTCGCCGCCGCATCGGGCGTCATCAGGCTGGCCGAGCCGAACCGCACGCCAGGAAGCGTTCCAATGGATTGGGCGCTCGCAAGCGCCGGCCAAGAGAGAAGCGCCAGGGCCGCGAGGCACATAACGGCGCGGCCAAAACCCGACAGGTTTTGGCGCCGAGACGAATCGGCAATCAGCAAGTTGAATACTCCCCCTGGACGCCCCTAAGGGGAACGCGGGGCGTGCGTTCTGTCTAGAGGTGCATCAAGTATTTTCGCGTATGACGTTAAAAAACCTTGGCGGGCAGTTTCCAAACTGCACGCGTTCGTAAATGCTGTTGGACCGGGAGTCGGGTGGGGAAAATTACGATGAGTGTTCGCGGCCGGTCTTTCCGCGCGGCTATCCTTGTGGCGGCGAGTTGCGCCGCCATGCTGCCCCAGGGGTCGTGGGCGGCCGAGAACACCGCCTACACCTACGATGCGCTCGGACGGCTCAAGAGCGCCGTTGATACCAGCGGCGCGGAGGTCAAATACGACTACGACGCGGCCGGAAATCGCATAACGCTCTCGGGGAAGAAGGGGCTTCGAGTATTCGACGATACCCTCTCGACAGGCTTGAACCAGCCCGTGACTTTCAATCCCAGAGACAACGATTTCGGGGACGCTCTCACCATCACCGCCAAGACGAACGGGTTGCATGGGACCGTAACGATCGGGAGCGGTGGAACGTCGCTCACCTACACGCCCAACACCGGTTATACTGGCTCGGACAACTTCACCTACGATATCACCGACAGCTATTCGCGGACGTTGACCGGGAACGTCACAGTGGCCGTTGTTGTAACAAACCATAGTCCGGTCGCTGTCGCGGATAGCATCTCGACGATCATCAACACCGCCAAGGTGTTCAACCCCCTGACCAATGACACCGATCCGGATGGGGACACGCTCAGCATTTCCGCCAAGACCGACGGAGCCCATGGGGTTGTTTCGATTACGAGCGGGACAAGCCTCACCTACACGCCTGCAACCAACTACGTTGGGCCGGATAGCTTCACCTACACCGTCTCGGACGGACATGGCTTGACGGCGCCAGGGACGGTGACGGTTTCGGTGGCCGGTCCGATTACACTGCTCAATCCGACCTATTCTGTGAACAAAAACACCACTACGACCGTCCCGCGCTCCGCGTTGGGAACGGCCTCGGATTCCGCTACCCTGACCATTACTTCGGTCAGCGCGGGGACGATCATCTCGGCCGGTGCAAGCTTCACCTATTCGTCGGGCTTCGTGCCGAACTGCGAAATTGACGAGCGCATCATCAGCTACACGCTTCAGCATCCGTCGGGATATACCGCTACCGGTAGCGTCACGTTCTTTGTGTCGGGAGCCATGCCGAACACCTGCGGAAACTAGCGATTCAACGCATATCAGTACGGCTGGCCGCGCCCGGAATGGTTGGGGGAAAGGCACTGGTGGGGACGAGGGGGCGGGATAGCCGCTCCCCAGTTCGCTCCAGGCTCATTGCGGCGGGCCTGGCGATCTTCCTTCATGTAGCCTTCGTCCTGGCGATCATGGCAACTGCCTCCGGCACTCTCCCCCGTGGTGGGGCCGACCCGTTCGGTGACGGTGAAACAATCGTCGTCAGCCTTTCAGGACGTGAGGGCGTCGCTGGGGGCCGGCCAGGCTCTGATAACAAAGAGCGGCCAACCGAGGTCGATCAAACAGACCTGATGGCGAAGCGGCTGCGAGCGGAGCGGTCAGGCCTGTTTGCCAGCGAGACGGAACCCTCTCGTCCCCGCGGCGGACTGGCGTCCCTGTTTCGATCGATCGGAAGTCTGAGCGCATCTGGTCGGCAGGGAAATGGCGCTCAGCGCGACGGCCAACGTGATGACGGCGAAACGGACCTGACCACCTCGCGAGCCAGTCGCGCGGGTGCGCCGAGCCAGGACGATGGCTCCAGGGGGTTGTGGGGACAGGTCGAGCCCTGCTGGCGAAGGCTGAAGCAACGTTCAACCGAGGCGGTGACGCTGGAGGTGGTCCTGAATGATCAGGGCGACCTCGCCGAGCCGCCCCGGATTGTTCGGCCTGCCGGCGGGCGGCCAAACGAACAGCGCCTTGTGGCTGAAGCTCAAGCGCTGGCAGCAATCCAGGCCTGCCTGCCTTATCGGTCTCGAACGCCCCTCAGATCGGGAGCGATGTACCGTTTGAATTTCGGCAGTTCGCGATAGCGGCGATCGGACAGCCTCGACGGGGCTACTGGAGCGCCGCGTCTCCAAGGCCCGTGACACCTGACAACAGACCGGCCATCAGCAGCCCGATCAGTCCGCCAAGCGCAACAATCAACGCCGGCCCGATGATCCGACTGGCGGACTCGATCCGTCGCAACGCCGCCTGTTCCGCAAGCCGACCAGCCCGCACAAGCATTGGCCCCAAGGCCCCCGACTCCTCGCCGATGAGCGCCAGGCGCCCGATTTCATCCGGGAACCCACTCACGTTCGCCAGGGCCACTGACAGCGCCGTCCCCTGTCGGACGGACCCGCCCACCGGCTCCAGCCGTTTCTGGGCGAGCTGTGACCTCACCGACCGCAGTGACAACCTTAGCGCCTCGCCAACCGGCGCACCCGCGGCGAGCATGCCTCCCAGCGCAATCGCAAACCCGCCATAGATCAGAGCTTCCGCCGTCCGAGCGCCGGGCCCGTCCAGCGCCAGACGCTCAATCCAGGTCCTGAGGAGCCCGGCAGCACCGGCCAGGCTGCCTGATATCACGACAGCCACCAGCGCGCCGGCAAGCAGCCAGCCATTGCCGGTCAAGAACCGGCTGGCGGCGAGGAGGAGCCGCATCGGTAGTCCCGGTTCAGCCCCCGGTGCCTCGGCCAGCGGGGCCAGCGACGGCACGACCAGGGTCAGGATGATCAGGAACGATGCGATCGCCGTGAGCATCACGAACACCGGATAGGCCAGAACCGAGACCAGCTGGTCACGCATCTTGATCCGCGCTTCGAGCATCTCGGCGCCGCGCTCCAGGCCGCCGATCAGATCGCTCGACACTTCGCCCGCGGCCAGCAAGGCGGCGATAAACCGGTGACGCTCGGCCAGTTGCCGTTCGAGCGCGGCGCTCAGCGCATCCCCGCCGCTGATGTCGCGGGCCATGACCTTTGCAGCCGCCTGCACATTGGGACGGGCGGCCTTCCCGCCGATGATAGTCAGCGCGGTGCGGATATCGGACCCCGCGGCCAGCAGCGCCGCCAGGTCCGAGACAAGCTCAGCCGTGTCGCGGTCGGAAAGGCCGGTCGCTTTGGCGGCGCTCTCCTTGCGAGCTCTGGCGGCCTTTACCGTGACCGGCATCAAGCCCTGGGATTTGAGTCTCGCAAATGCAGCGGCCTCCGAGGTGACGCTCAGCTCACCGCGGACCTTTCGGCCGGCGGCGTCAACGGCGACGTAGGCATATCTGGATGGACCGTCAGACATGAACCGCCGCGATCACCTCTTCGACGGTCGTCAGGCCGGCCAGGACCTTCTCGAACCCGTCAATCGCCATGGACTTGAACCCGGCCGCCTCGGCCAGGTCCGCGAGCACGCCAGTCGAAGACCGCTCGGCAATGGCCCGCAACATCGACTCGGTCGCGAGGAACGCTTCGCCAATGGCGGTGCGACCGTGGAACCCGCTGCCGCCGCAGGCCGTGCAGCCAGCGCCGAACGCCGCCCTGATCGGCTCGGGCCGACCGATCGAACGTGCGAACATCACCTCGGCTTCGCCTGCAGGCCGGTGGGTTTTACAGCCCTCGCAGATCCGCCGAACGAGCCGCTGGGCGGCAACGCCGCGAAGCCCCGCCGCCAGCTGGAATGGCTCCACACCCATGTCGAGCAGACGCGGGACCACCGCCAGAGCGTCGTTGGCATGCACGGACGCCAGAACGAAGTGGCCGGTCATGGCCGCCTGCATGGCCACGGCGGCGGTTTCCGGATCGCGGATTTCACCGACCAGGATGACGTCCGGATCCTGGCGCAGGAACGACCGCAGCGCGGAAGCAAACGTCAGTCCGATATTGGGCGCGACCTGTGTCTGGGACACATGGTCGAAGTGATACTCGACCGGGTCCTCGACGCTCAGCACCTTGCGGGTCGAGCCGACGAACGACTGCAGCAGGGCATAGAGGGTGGTCGTCTTGCCGCTGCCGGTCGGACCGGTGATCAGGAAGAGACCGTGCGGCGAGCGTGCAGCCTGCCGCAGCACGCCGACGGTTGAGGCGCTTAAGCCCAGGCGGTCGAGATCCAGTTGCACCGATGCGCGGTCGAGAATGCGCAGCACGACCGACTCTCCGAACACGGTCGGCGAGGTCGCCACCCGCACGTCGATCGAGCGCCCCTGCACGACAAAGCTGGTGCGGCCGTCCTGCGGCAGACGGCGCTCACCGAGGTTCAGGTTGGCGATGACCTTGATGCGCGAGACCGCGGCCGGCGCGAGATCGGCGCTGACCAGGCGATGGTCGACCAGTTGGCCGTCGACCCGAAGGCGGATGCGCAGGTCGTGACGCCGAGGCTCGAAATGGATGTCCGACGCGCCCGCGGCGATCGCCGCCTCGAATACCGAGGCGACAAGGCGCGCGCCGCCGCCCTCGCCACCGGAATCCGCGACCTGGTCGATCTCCCGCTCAAGCCGCCGCTCATCGGCTTGCGGTGCAATCGTGGTCTCCGCTTCCCAGGTCTGGGCAAACACGCGCGACCAGTCGGCAGGTCTTGCGATCAAAAGGCTGACGCGACCGCCGACCGCGAACACCAGTCCCGAAAGCGCTTCCTCATCTAGCGGATCGCAGGCGGCGCAGACCAGCACGGGTCCCTGCCTGCGGATCGGCAGGATCCGGTTGCGGCGCAGGAACTCAGCGCTGACCCGCAGCTCGCCCGGCGTTATGGCGGCAGGATCGGAAGCCGGCTCCCACACCGCGCAGTCACTGGCCTTGGCGTAGGCCGCGACCAGATCATCGTCGCTCAGGGCGCCCAGTTGGTTGAGCACCTGCTCCACTGGCTGCCCGGTGCGGACCGACACCAGTCCGGCGCGCGCGACGGCGGCGCCGTCAACAACAGCCCGGGCGAGCAGATCTTCGATCAAGGTTTCGCGGCGCTTGAGAACAATCGTGGTCACGCAAGGCCCCAATCAGCGGAAATGAGGCCGCACTGTATCGCCAGACCAACCGTCATGGCGCCGGCCGCGATCGATGGACCGAATGCGATGCGATCCTGATCGGGCCTGGTCAGAAAGACGGTGGCCAGACCGGCCAGAGCGGCGACGGCGACGACCCAGGGCGTGGCGAGACCCAGCCACAGGGCCAAGGCGCTAAACAGTTTCACGTCGCCGAACCCGAGCCCCGAATGTCCGCGCACCAGAATGAAACCGCGTCGCAGGCCCTCAAGGAGGGCGAAGGTGACCGCCGCCGCCGCGAGCCCGATCAGAACCTGACCGTTCAACGCCGCCAGACCGAACGACAGCAGCGCGACAGCCAGTGTGAGTGGATCGGGTAGCCGCTGGGTCCTTTGATCGATGATCGAAGTCGCCAGCAGAATGAGCGCCATCAAGCTGATCAGGGCTGCCTGCAGCGGTGGCGCGATCCAGCACGCGGTCGCCGCAACGAGGCCTCCGACAACCTCTCCCGTCACATGGGCCGGATCAATCCGCCCCTTACAGTGCCGGCAGGCGCCGCCGAGCGCGGCGTAGGAGAGGATCGGGATGGTCGCCCCAAACCCCAACGCCGCCCCGCAAACATCACAGCGCGACCTCCCGACCAGCGCCTGCTCGCCACGCAGCGAGCGGAGCGGCGCGGTGGCCGCGAAACTGCCAGCGCATGCGCCGACCAGTCCGGCCGCCACTGGAATGAGCGCCGAAGTCGCCATCACCCCGCCGGCGCCCTCAGGTCGCGGTTGACGCCCTTGCCGCCTTCCTTGCCGTCCGCACCGAGGCTGATCACGGTGTAGCCCTGACCATCGGCGCCGACGCTGTAGAGGAGCGGCCGGCTCCAGGGATCCTTGAGCGCCTTGACGTCACGCATGTAGGGGCCGGTCCAGCCGTCAGCGCCGGCAGGTTCTGAGATCAGCGCCGCCAGTCCTTCCGCCAGGGTTGGGTAGCGGCCGACATCGGCCTGAAACATCTCCACCTCGGCCGAAACTGTCTCAAGCTGCAGCTGGGCGGCCTTGGCGCGGGCGCGGCCGAGCTGGCCGATCAGAGCGGGTGTCAGCACAGCCGCGATCAGGCCAATGATGCCGATCACCACCAGCATCTCGGTGAGGGTGTAGCCGGCTTCGTCCCGGGCGCTTACGCGCCGCCTTCGATGAAGATCCTGCACGGCTCCCCTCCCCTCTGACCGCGAACAAACACGCGTTCGATGATAGCCGCCGGATGGCCGGAGTCTCCGGTCAGCCTGACAATACGGTCGTCGGCCCATCCATCGGGCGATAGCGCCCGTAAGCGCCAGACCTCGCCAGCCCGCCAGGCGAACCGGCCGGTCGCCGGCTGCGCGGCCTCCGAGAGGCCTAGGTCCGTCGCCTTACCGTAGGGCGACATCAGCGAGGGGGCGCAGGCCCGCCAGAGAGGCATAGCGGCGAGCTTTGCGACCTCCGACGCGTCCGCGCCCGATAGCGCCATGGCCCGAAGTCGGGATCTGATCGAGGAAATGCTGGCGCCGCCCATACCCAGCAGCGCGCCATCCTCAAGATCGGCGGCGGCGACAAGGCTGAGCTTTGCGGCCTCCGGCTCAGCCAGAACCTCGACCGGCCCCTCCATCGACGGAATGAACCAACGCAGGCGGTTGGCCTGACCGGTCTCGAGCACTGCCACCACCGCCGCCTGCTGGACACCATCAAGGTTCGCCTCAATGCGGGTGCGAGCAAGGGCGGCCCTTGATGCGCGCAGGTCGGTGAGACTGGCGCCCATCACCGCGCTGACCACGAGCGACAAGGCGAGCGCCGTCAGCGCCGCCGCCGCGGTCGCATATCCGCCGTCGGCCTGGTCGTTGGGGGTGTTAGCGGCTGATGAGGCCACGACTCGTGATCTCGTTGAGGTCAGCCAGAAGGTCGGACATGACCTGGGCGGTGCTGTCATCGCTGCGCATGATGTGGGCGGTGATCAGCACAATCAGCTCGGTGCGGCGCCGGTCGTGAGACTCATTCTTGAACAGCCGTCCCAGCAGCGGCACGTCCTTGATGTAGGGGATACCGCTGTCGCCGTTGGTCCGGGTGCTGCTGATCAGGCCGCCCAGCGCCACCGCCTGGCCGTCGCGAAGCATCAGGGTGCTTTCGAACCGGCGCTGCTGGATGGTCGGCGAGTCGATGCCGGACGTGGTCGTCTTGGCGACCGAGCTGACCTCCTGGGCGATCGTGAGCATAATGGTGTTCTCGCCGCTGACCCGGGGCGTTACAGTCAGGATCACCCCGGTGTCCCGGTACTCGACGTTGACCACGCGCGGCGCATCAGGGGTCACATTGCTCTGGGCGGTCTGGATGACGATCGGCACCTGGTCGCCGATCTGGAGCGTCGCGGTCCGGTTGTTGAGCGTGACAATCTTGGGGGTGGAGATCACCTCGACCGCAGTCTGTTCCGACAACGCATCGATAGCGGCTTTGATGTCATTGCCGATGAACGTGACTGCAATGCCGGGCAGAGTTGGAGAGACCGAGCCGGAGCTGCTGGAGGTGGACACGATCTTGAGCCGGCCGTTGTCGCCGACCACCGACCAGTTGACGCCGCTGCTCATTCCGTCGGTCAGGGTGACCTCCAGAATAGAGGCCTCGATCAGCACCTGGCTCGGGGTGACATCGATCTCCTGCAGCACCCGCTGGAGGCGCACGCGGTCGGCGGGCGAGGCCGAGATCAGGAGCGCATTGGATTCGCGATCGATGCCGATCCGGATCTGGTCGTCGCCGCCGCCGCCAGAACTTGGCGGCGGTCCGGGCGTCGCAGCGACAACGGGCGCTCCTGATGCGCTCGGGCCAGAGCCTGAGGGGGAGGAGGACCCTGGCGGCACTGAAGCTGCGGCGGTGTAGCCGCCGCCGCCCGGGGTAACGCTGGCAAGCGTGGCCGCCAGCGACTCCGCCGAGACATTGAGCGGGTGGTAGACCCAGAGGGTCGTGGCTTGGTCGCCGGCGCTCTTGTCGAGGCGGTCGACCCAGGCGCCGATCTCGTCCAGCGTCCCGGTCGAGCGGGCAAACGCGATGATGCCGTTCAGTCGCCGCAGCGGGACCACGGACGCGCCGGCCGTGCCAGAGGCCTGCAGGATCTGGTTGATCTCGCCGGCGATGGCGGGGGCCGAGGCCTGACCTAGCTCGAACCAGCGCATCCGCGCGCCCTGCAGACTGCTGCGGTCGAACACCTTGATGGTCGAAAGCGCCGCTTCGATCTCGCGGCCCGTGCCGCCCAGTAGCAGCACGCCGGTCTTGTCGTCTGCCTCCAGCACGACGCTGGCCGGTCCAACCGATTGAAGAACCTTGGCCACTTCGCTGGGCGCGGCATAGTCGAGCGGGACCGCGACCACGCTGTAGCCGGCGCGGCTTACACCGTCGGCCGAGCTCTGCACGCCGCCCGAAGCCTTGGCGTTGGCCCGGGCGGTGATCAGAAGGCTTTCGCCCTGGCGGATCATCACGACACCGCTGTTGCCGAGCGCGCCTTCAAAGGCCTCCAGCAGCTGGGCGCGGGTCATCCGCCGCTCGACCCGGAACGACATCTTGCCGCTGACCGAGGGATCAATGGTGTAGGTCAGGCCAAGGGTGGAACCCAGGATCTCCTCGGCGACCTGGGCTATGTCAGCGTCGCGGAAGGCAAATGTGTAGGATTCCGCAGCCGCGGCTGCAGCCGCGGGACGGACGCCCGCCAGCGGGCTGACGCAGGCGATGGTCGCAATCACCAGCAGGACGACTCTCAGTCTCACTCTGGTGCTGCCGACTCTCACGCCTGTCCTTCTGTGCGCTGAGGCGCGCACGATCTGTTCTGAATTTGGGGTCGTCATGGCGCGCCCGGCGCACTGGCGGGCGGCGGCGGCATGCGCGTGCCGGGCGGCGGCTGGTCAGAGGCAGCGTCGCCGCCGCTCAAGACGGCGGCGGAGCCGCTGGTCTCGCCAAGCAGCACGACGCTGCGACCGGCCCGGCTATCAATGACCACGCGGGTCGACAGCACCTGAACCAGGGTGATGCCTTCGCGCGTTGCGCCCTGCGACAGCCATTGGGGTGGTCCGCCATTGATCGATAGAAGCGCCGCCGCCCGGCGCGGTGTTCTCGCAAGCCCCTGCAATCGGACCGGGATCTCCGCGGAGCTGGACACAAAGAGCGGCGCCGCGAGCGCGTTAGCGACCGCCGACTCCGAAGATACGCCGAGCAGCGCCCTGCCAGCCGGGGCCGCGTTGAGCTGCGTCTGCATCTCGTCGAGCGGGCCGGTGATGCGGGCGGCTCCGCCCAGCACCAGCCATCCAGCGCAAGCGAGCGCCAGACCGACGGCCGGGGCGCCAAGGACTAGCGGGGAGCGGAGTTCCAGCAAAACGCCCTCCCCTTCACCTTGAGCGCAACCTGGCCGCCCTGCGGCGCCAACTGCACACTGTCGACAAACACTTCCGGCCGTGCGTCTTCGAGCGCACCGATCAGCTTGACCGCCCCGTCGTACCCGCCCTCTGCGGTGAACGAGACATCGATCGCATTGAGCTCTCCCGCGCCGGCCCCTGGCGAGGATTCCAGAGCCTTCAGGGTCATGCCGGCCGCGCCAGCTTGGCGAACCAGGTCAGAGCGCACGGCGGAGGCTGCGGGGATCAGCGCGCCGCGGCACAGGGTCTTTTCGTTGAACCCGGCGATCTGTTGCCCGGGCGCGCCCTGCTGGATCTCGGTGATCGACTGCTGAAGCGCTGCAACGCGCGCCTCGTAATCGTCTGGCCTGGCAAGGCCGGCCATGGCCCAGCTCGAAAGGCCCAGGGTGATGACGCCGGCAAGGACAGCAATGCCGTTCGTCAGCGGCGGCGGCGGCGAAAACTGGCTCATTGCGCACTCGCCTCGCCGCCATCCGGAGCGCTGACGCCCCAGAGCCAGACACCAGGGCGGACAGGTCTGTTGGAGCGCTCAACCTTGCGGTCGGCCGCCGCCACAAACGGGCTGGCGTCACTGCGCACCTCGACCGCGAAGAGATCGCCTTCCCAGACAAAGCCCTCGACGTCTGCATCCGTCGCCTTGTTGCGCGAGGCCCAGGCCAGATCGTCAAGCACGCGACTTGCGCGGCGTTGCGTCAGACCCGCCTGCGAGATGGCCTGCGACTGGGCCTGCAACGACTTCTGAACCCTGACCTGTTCGAGCCTGCGCGCGGTGGTCAGCTCCAGCGCTTCGAGTTCCGCGCCCGCGCGGGCCCTGACGGCGAAGATCGAGATGGACGCGCTGACCAGCAGAAAGGCTGCGATACCTGCCACCGTCCCGACCACTGCCAGACGCCGAGCCTGCTCCTGTCGCTTGCCGGGCGTTGGGAACTGCACCGGGATGGCCCGTCCATCCAGATCGGCGATAGCGGTCAGCCCCTCGCGCACATCATCGCGGCGGGCGTAGATCGCGGCGTATCGACCTGGCGCGCCGGGCTTCCATGGATCCAGCCGGCGCAGTTGCCACGCCAGCTCGTCAATCGGCAGCGGCGAGTTGAGGCGGGCTTCCAGCGCCGCGGCTCTCGCCTGATCCCACGGCAGGGCGGGCCCGGTCGTCACCGGCTTTACAAACAGCGGCACGTCCGGGGCCGCATCGGCCACAGGCTCAAGCTCATCTGGTTCGCCAAAATCAGCTAAGGGGCCGATGTACGACAGCCCCGCGCGATCATGTCGAACTCGCATGTCTTTGGATGCTCGATCCATGATCTCGCGACGACTAACGGTAGTTCCCCCTGCCCGGAGGTTTCGACGATCATCACCCCGTCCAGGACCCGCTTGGAGTCAGGCTGGGGCCAGCGATCGAACCGGCCATCACGCGCGAGATACACAAGACTGATTTTGCCCGCGTGAGGCAAGAGAAAGGTCTGCGCAACTTCGCCGCGCCTGACGGAAAGCGCGAGTTTTTCGCCGTCAGGCGTCAGGGCGAGACTGCAGGCGCGGGCCTCACAGGCAAACTGCAGACCTTGGGCATCTCCCGTCAGGCTCTGATCGCCGCCCGGACGAAGCCTGAGCAAACCCGAGACACTCGCCTCCGCGCGACGCAGGACCTGATCGTCCCGCCGCGTGGCGACGATCGGCTTTTGCATCCGGCCGATGATGCGTGATCCCTCGACCAGGCCTCCCATCGCCAAGCCAAGGATCAGCATGGCCGCCAGGACTTCGGCCAGTGTGTAGCCGTCCTCTTTCATGGCTGTGGCACGTCGGGCGGACAGGGGCGGCGGGACTGGACAGCATAGAGCTTGCCGCCGGCACGGGCCCTTAGATTGATCTTCTGGACGCATAGCTGGACCGGAGAGACGCTGCCTGCCTCCTGATCGACCTGAAGGGTCCAGTCGAAGTCGGGATTGGAGCCGGAGTAGAGGCCGGGCGGTCGGGCAGGCTGGGCCAAAAGAAGCTGTATGGTTGTGCGGGCAACGCTGGCCTGCGACGCGGATTGTTCCGCGCGCCTGGCCACCGACAACGCCACGATCGAAAGGGTGATGGTGGTCGCCAGAATCGCCAGCGCGGTCAGAGCGTCGACGGCCGCGAACCCAGCGTCATTTGGCTTGAAAGCAGAATACTTGCTGTGGACGATCATTTCACAAAGGCTCGCGCACGACCCACATAGCAGCAGCCCCCAAGGTTGTAATCCTAGTTGCCAGTTGGCAGGCGATGCCCAAGAACACGTTGGTCTTCCATCGACAATACCTGTGCCCCTCCCCGACCCTTTGCTCTAGCGAACCATTCGCCCGTCGTATGTCATCGTCATTGTGCGGGAATCCACACACATGAGGGTTTGGAGCCGCCAACTGTCAAAGGCCTCCCGCCGCCTCCAGTTAACCCAAACTTACACATAAATACCAATGAATACAGCCCACTAGCCATCCATCCGACTTTCCTCGTCCGACTTGCTATCCAATCTGACGCTTAGGATCTCGCCATCCACCGCCTCCAGATCGCCAGCCAACGGCCTGCGCGCGGGAAGAGATACCCCTTCGAACGCCACCTGAACGGAGGCGCGGACCTTGGCGGCCAGGGCCAGCGGCAGCGCTGGGCGACGTAGGGCGAGACGGTCTCTGCCATGCGAAGCTGTAGCTTCACGATCTCCAGCAAGGTCGCCTTGTCGTAGTGGTCCAGGACGGCTTCGGTCTCGTTGCCCTCGCCGTCCTTGGTGATCTTGACTGCGTGACGCAGGCCGATGGCGACGGCCAGCTAGGCGGGCGCCATGCTGTAGGCCTCGGCCATGACCTGAAACGGGTGGCGGTGCTGGGAGAGAAGCCACGCCGCAACGGCGTTGGTCCGCTTGTTCCGCGATCCCTTCGGCCGCCCGGGTCCGCCCTTGGCTGGCGTGAACGCCGCCGACAACGGCGAAGGCGCGTCGAGCCGTCCGGTGTCGGCCTCGTCCACCTCGTCGAAGAGCGCGGCCTGCACCACCTCGCCCGCGTCGGGGAGGCCTTCGCCCTTGTCCAGCGCCTCGCCCAGCGCAGCGCCTACCCCGCCGCTCATATCAACCCCTTTGTCTAATCCGTCGCCAGCTTCGCCCAGGGCGAAACGGGCGCAACGCGGCATGTCCCCCGATCTGGCCAACCTCGGGGACATGGCCGGGGACATGAAAGGTGAAGCCGATCAAGGTCTTGTCCTACTTATCCCCTATGTCCCCCATGTCCCTATCTCCTGCGCATACGCAACGCCGCCTCGCTGCGCCCTGATCGGGTCGCAGGCGCGCGCGCATACGCAGGAAAAGCCGGGGACATGGGGGACATAGGGGACGCGGCGGCTAGGCCATTGAAGCGCCGGGGGTTTCATGTCCCCCGGCTTGTCCCCTCCCCCCTGCCCGATGAGGGGACATTGGAGGACGAGGACGCGCCGCGCCCGGCCACTATGCCTCTTGAAAGCTGCGCCGCCAAGGGTCGGGGCGCGAGGGTAGGGGGTGGGGGTTGCGCCCGGCGCATGGCTGTCCTATATGTAGGACACGCGAGGGCGAACGCCGCCCGCGCGGTGTGTCTCTGGCAAGGGCCGGGGACCTCTTGGAAAGGACCGAGACATGACCGAACGCTTCGACGTCTATCAGCACGTCACCGACACCATCATTCGCCAGCTTGAAGCCGGGGTCCCGCCGTGGCGCCAGAATTGGGCCTCCACCGGCGGCGCTTTCGCCATGCCGCTTCGCAGCACCGGCGAGGCCTATCGCGGCGTCAATATCCTCCTGCTCTGGGGCGCCCAGGCCGAAGGCGGCTTCACGCAACGGCGCTGGATGACCTTTAAGCAAGCCGTCGAAGCCGGGGCCGGGGTGCGCAAGGGCGAACGCGGCTCAAAGGTGGTTTACGCCAACAAGATCACGCGCGAAGTCGAAGGCGACAACGGAACGGAGGAAGTCAAAATCCCCTATATGAAGGCTTACACGGTCTTCAACATTGAACAGATTGAAGGCCTGTCGCCCGATTACTTCGAAGCGACGACGCTTCCCGATCCCGCCACCGCGCCGCAACGGATCGAAGCGGCTGAACGCTTCCTTGACGCTGTCGGCGCGGACGTTTGCCACGGCGGCGACAAGGCGTTCTATATGCCCGCCGTTGACGCTATCCGGCTCCCCCCGCTCGAACTGTTCACGGTCGCCGAACATTACTATTCCGTGCGCGCCCATGAGACGGTGCACTGGACCGGCCATGAAAGCCGCCTCGCCCGCACCTTCGGCGCCCGGTTCGGCGATGAGGCCTATGCGCGCGAGGAACTGGTCGCCGAATTGGGCGCCGCCTTCCTCTGCGCCCAGCTGGGGCTCGCCTCGGAACCGCGCGAGGATCACGCCGCCTATCTGGCCCACTGGCTCAAGGCCTTGAAGGAAGACAAGCGCGCGATCTTCAACGCCGCCAGCCACGCGCAAAAGGCCTGCGACTACCTGCGCAACCTCGCCTCGCCCGTCGCCGCGGACGAGGACCAGGTCGAAGCGCAAGCCGCCTGACGCCGGGCCGCTGGGAGGGTTCGCCCTCCCAGCCACCGGGCGCCACGCTCGCCGCTCTGGCATAGGGCCGGGGCGGTCTTGGAAAGGACCGAGACATGAAAACCGCCACCCACTACCGCGACCTGTTGGACCGCGAGACGGCGCACCTGTCGGCCTCTGAAAGGGTCACGCTGCACCGCTGCAAGGCCGAAGCCGCCCGCAGCGCCAAGAGCCTGCGCGACCCGGCCTGTCGCCCGTTCCCCGAACTGTCGGCGGCGCTGGCGCTGTGGCTCCTGACGCGGGTCGAAGCCGCGCCGCTCTGGCTTCGGATCATGGTCGCCAAAGCGGCGCTAGAGGAAGCCCAGGGCGAAAAGGCCGCGCCCGTAGCCGCCTGACATCGGGCCGCTGGGAGGGTGCGCCCTCCCAGCCACCGGGCGCCAAGCGTCCGCGCTCTGGCATTGGGCCGGGGCGTTCAAGTCTAGGAGACTTAACACCATGACCACCGTTCAAAACATCGCCCTCGCCAAGCTGTCGGTGTCGAGCCTCAACGCGCGCGCCCTGTCGCCCGCCGACGTCGAAGGCCTCGCCGCTTCCATCGCCTCGCTCGGCCTGCTGCAACCCCTGTCGGTCTATGCCGAAGGCGACGGCTTCAAGGTCGAAGACGGCGCGCGCCGCTTCGCCGCCCTGCACCTGCTGCGCTCGTCCAAGAAACTCCCCCCGGCGCTGCGCGACGGCGTCCCCGTCATCGTTCAGGCCTCGCCCGATCTGGCGCGGGTCCGGTCGGTCGCGGCGAACGAAGTGCGCGAGCCGATGAGCAACGCCGACACGATCTTGGCCTATCGGGCCATGATCCGCGACGGCCACACGGCGGAAACCATCGCCAAGGCCTGCAACGTGGGCGAGGCGCGGGTTAAGCGGCTCCTGCGGCTGATCAACGTCCACGACGACATTCTGTCGGCGTTCAAGGCCGGGGAAGTGGATATGGACGCGGTTGCGGCCTTCGCCCTCACCGATGATCAGGGCGCCCAGCTGGCGATCTTCGAGGACCTGCGCCCGTCCGGCGTCAAAGCCTATCAGGTCCGCCAGCGGCTCAGGTCCGACGTTATGCCGGGTCATTCCGATCTGGCGAAGTTTGTCGGCGTCGAAGCCTATGAGGCGGCGGGCGGTCGCCGCCTGCTCGACCTGTTCAGCGACGGCGACCAAGACGCCGGGTGGCTCGACGGCGCGCTGGCGCACCGGCTGGCCGACGAAAAGCTGGCGGTGGAAGTGGAAAAGCTGAAGGCCGAAGGCTGGGCCCAGGTCGTCGTCGGCCTGCCTCACGAATTCGAGGAACGCCTGTATCGGTTGCAGCCCGGCCCGCTGGAAATGACGCAGGACGAGGAAGACGCCGTGCTGGGCGCCGAAGACCTGATCGAAAGCGGGGAGGGGACCGACGAGGAAATCGCGGCGGCGGAAAAGCTGCTGGCCGACCATGACGCCAAGGTCAACAGTTGGCCCGACGAGGTGAAGGCGGGGGCGCTCGCCTTCATCGCTATCGGCTGGGGCGGTGAAGTCCAGATCGAACGCGGGTTCCAGCGCGCGGCCACGGTTGAGAACAAGACCGCCTCTCCGGCCAAGCCTGCGGCCTCGGGCGATCCCGCCTTGGACGGCTGGGGCCACGGCGGTCACTCGGACCTGACGACCATCGCCACCGCCTCCGTTCGCTGCGCCCTGCTGGCCCAGCCGGACACGGCGCAGGATATCCTGCTGGCCCATCTGGCGGTTCAGGCGGTCCATTTCCGGGGCGAAACAGCGATCCGACTGACGCCGCAGGGCGCCTATCCGCTCAAGGGCGAACGGCTCAACGGCGCCGAAGACCTGTTTGACGCCGTGCGCGACAAGTGGGCCGGTCGCCTGCCCAACACCCTTGAAGCCGCCATCCCTGTCGTCGGCGCGCTCAAGGCGAAGGAGAAGGCCGAACTCGCGGCGCTTTGCCTCGGCCGGTCGCTCGACGCCACCGAAGGCGGGCCGCACTCCTACCAGCGTCATCCCTCGCGCTGGGCCTCGCTGGGCGTCATCGCGCGGGCCATCGGCCACAAGATCGCGGACCACTGGACGCCGGGCGCCGACTGGCTGGCGAAGGGCTCGAAACCGGCCCTGCTGGCGGGCCTCAAGGCCTGCGGCGTGTCGCGCTTCACGCCGGACCACAAGAAGGCCGACATGGCGGCGGCGCTGGCGCGCGAGGCCAAGGCGAACGGCTGGGTTCCGAAGCTGCTGGCGGACCTGACGCCGGGCGGCGAGGATCAAGCCCAGGACGAAGGGGACGCCGCCCGAATTGCGGCGGAATGATCGCCGGGAGGGGCGGGCCTCGCCCGCCTCTCCCCCTTTCCCCGCGTCAGTGCTAGGACCGCTCCATGACCGAAGAAACGACAACCGCGCCCGCACTGGTCGCCGTCGCCGGCGAACTGCTGTTCGGCCCGAACTGGCAAAACCCGCTCGCTGATCTGATCGGGATGAACCAACGCAACCTTCGCCGCATCGCCCAGGCCGCGCGCGAAGGCCGGGATTACCCTGTCTCGCCCAGCTTGCTGGCCGAACTCGAGGCGCTTCTGCGAACTCGGGAGACGGCCAGCGGCGAGGCGGCGAACGCCCTGCGGGCCTTCCTCACCGCCAAGGGCCAGAGCGGTCACGTCCCAGCAAGGCAGTGACTTCTGCTGGCCGTTGACCAGCCCTGTCTGGATTGGACATTGATCGACTGCTTCGGTTCCGGGCGAGCTAGCAAAGCCTAAGCCTTACAGCCACCGGCAACGACGAGTGGCTGGAGGTCGTTTCCAAGAAGGTTTTTCAGACGCTGCCACGGCGTGAAGCCGCTGCACACAGTGGCCGGGAAATCACTGCTGGGGAGGTCCAATGATCGACCATGGGTACCCACGGAGCTTCCATCTTGACCGCCCGGAAAAGCCAGAGTCTCCTAAAACTACAATCGCTGCGAGCCTCAACCATGCAACGCAAGCCTCTTGCTGCTCCCCAAAACACGCGGAACGGCCTGAAATGGCGCGATGGCCGCCCTCGCTGGGAAGCATCGCCAACAAACCGCGCAGCGGGATTGCGCGGTATTGATCTACGGGGGCCAGACGGCCGGTGGTTATCTCGTGGCGAAGCAATTGACATTTGCGACGGTCGCACACTGTGGGCACAAGCTATCCGCGACGCGCTCAATGGTGGATTGGCGGGAGAAGATGCACTCGGTGATCTCCGTATCGCCCTAGCCAGGCTAACCGTCCCGACGGACGATGCTGGGCGTTTGCGGCGCGCGCTCCTCTCCGATCTCATTGATCAGGCTCGTGACGTCATCGAGAGCGAAAATGGAGACACGAAACTTCGGAGTGTTGGGCCGCGCACTGTCGAGGCGTTAACGCTTGCCTATTTCGCCGACGACAAGATCCAGCGCGATCGCGCGCCGAGCACCCTTTCAGCCTATCGCAGCATGGCAAAGCGGCTGGTTGCTAAGTTCGGAGCCGTCCCGGTCGCACAATTGACCCGTCGGAATCTGATGGAATGGTACGAAGACGAATTGCTTGAGAACCTGACGGTCGCTACGGCCAATCTATGCATGGGTGCCACCGCAGCATTCCTGCGATGGGCTCACAACAAGGAATGGATCGTCGCCAGCCCGGCCGACCGGCTAGGTCTTCGCTCGGCATCGGGCCGTCTAGTATTTTGGACGATGGAAGACGAAACCGCATTCGTCACTTGGTGCGACGAAAACGGTTACAGCGATATTGCCGATGGGATTGTCGCGGGCCTCTGGACGGGAGCGCGCATTGGCGACGTCTGCGCCGCCAATTTAGAGAACCTGGGCGGTCAGGTCTGGCGGTTCACGCCCGAGAAGACAAAACGCAAACAGCAAGAGGCAATGCCGGCCATCATGACGCCGCTCAGGGCACGGCTTGATCGCAGGGCAAGAGAAGCGCTGCGAGGTCCGCGCTTCTTGAACGCGACGCCGTTCCTTTGGGACCACCGAACCCAGCGGCGCCATAGCACGAACACCTTTGGCCACCGCTTCCGGGATGCGCGCGCCGCCTTTGTCAGCTCCCGAAAGGCCCCTGCTGGATTTGAACTAAAGCGCACCCAGGACACCCGCGACACTTGCATCACCCGCCTTTTTCTTGCCGATGTGCAGATTAGCCGTATGTGGACGTGGACGGGCCATAGCGCCAATAGCATCGAGAGAATTCTGCGCGACCACTATATTGTGCTGCGCGAAGAAGGTGCGATGCAGCTGGCGGGCAAGCTAGCCGCTTGGGCTGAGAGAGAGGGTCTTCCCTTGCAGAACGCCTAGCGAACCCTTTGTCAAAAGTCGGACGTCCGACTTCGGCAGGAGTCGGATAGCGCCAGAAAAAGTCGGAAACCGTAGCAGGACAAAGAGGTTGGTCGCCGCGCGATTAAGTAAGCGTGTAAGCCTGCGTTAACCGCGCGCTCGAAGCCAGTTACGAAAATGTCAGATGGCGAGACTCAGAGTTCTCTTGCCACGCCATCGAGAAGGGGCACGAAGCGCACGTCGCCGAGCAGTTCGACCTTGAATCCCCCCTGCCCGTCGCCCGCGTAACGGCGCAGGCTCTGGACAGGCCCCTTGCCGATCGGCGCGACGAGCACGCCGTTGGGCTTGAGCTGGGCCAGCAGGGTCTTCGGCTCTTCCGGCGCCGCCGCCGTGACCATGATGCGGTCAAACGGCGCCTGTTCCGACCAGCCTTCGCCGCCGTCGCCGAAGCGCGTGATCACGTTGACGAGACCGAGCGTCTTGAACCGCGCCTCGGCCTCCTTCATCAGCGTGCGATAGCGCTCGACCGTGTAGACCAGCCGCGCCAGCTTCGAGAGGATCGTGGTCTGGTAGCCCGAGCCGGTGCCGATCTCGAGCACGCGGTCGCGCGGACCGATGGTCAGGGCCTGGGTCATCAGCCCGACGATGAACGGCTGGCTGATGGTCTGGCCGCAGGCGATCGGCAGGGCCGAGTCCTCGAAGGCCCGCTCCTTGAACAGGTCCGGCGTGAAGATCTCGCGCGGCGTCCGCTCGATGGCGTCGAGCACGCGCGGATCCGTCACGCCCTGGGACCGGAGGGCGAGGATCAGGCGCGCCATGCGCGTTTGCGAGGTTTCGGGCTCTTCGGTCATCCGGCCTTCGGCGGCGCGCCTCCGATGAGGCCCTTGAGGGTGTTCACCGTTTCCCGGTGCGTCAGGTCGATATGCAGCGGGGTGATCGAGATCTTCCCCTCATAGACCGCCTTGAGGTCCGTTCCGTCAGCCGGTTTCGACAGCTGCCCGGAAAAGCCCATCCAGTAGTAGTCGCGGCCGCGCAGGTCGGTGCGCTTGTCGAAGGTGCGGATGTGGGTGTCGCGGAAGCCCTGGCGGGTGACCTCAACTTCGGTCACTTCGCCCGGCGGGCGCGAGGGGAAGTTGACGTTCATCACCACGTCGTTCGGCCAGCCCACCTCCAGCAGGCGGCGAACGATGCCCGGACCGTAGTGTTCGGCCGTATCCCAGTAGGGCACGACCTCGTCGTGGAACGCCAGCATGGCCTGCGACAGGGCGATCGACGGGATGCCCAGCGCCATGCCTTCGATGGCCCCGGCGACGGTGCCCGACAGGGTTACGTCCTCGGCGATGTTCTGGCCGCGGTTGACTCCGCTGAGCACCAGATCGGGCGCGACGCCGTCGATCAGCTCGCGAACCCCCAGCATGACGCAGTCGGTCGGGGTGCCGGCGACGGCCCAACGACGGTCGCCCTCCTTGCGTACGCGGATCGGGTCAGCCAGCGTCAGCGCCCGGCTGGCGCCCGACTGTTCGTACTCGGGCGCGACGATCCAGACGTCGTCGGTCAGCGCCCGGGCGATCTTCTCGAGCGACTTGAGGCCTTCGGCGTGAATGCCGTCATCGTTGGTCAGGAGGATGCGCATCAGCCGACAACTTCGCCCTTCTGGTTGACGCGGATCGGATGGCCGCCGGGCCGCCCGGCCTCGGGCAGCGTCTCGCCGGTCGGGATCACGTCGCGCGGATGCAGGCACCAGACACGTTCGAGATCGTCAATGAACACGCCGATCTGGTCGGCCTCGACGGCGGAACAGATGTGGCCGCGCAGGCCGCGGATCTCCGCGTCCTCGACGCCCTGCCCGACCGTCACGATGTCCCAGGTGCGGAGCATCAGGCCCCCGGCTCCAGATGAGTCAGGCCGCCCATGTAGGGTCGCAGCACGTCGGGAATGCAGACCCTGCCGCCCTCGTCCTGGTAGTTCTCGAGCACGGCAACCAGGGTGCGGCCGACGGCCAGGCCCGAGCCGTTCAGGGTGTGGACGAAGCGGGTGCCCTTCTCGCCGCGCTTCTGGCAACGGGCGTCCATGCGCCGGGCCTGGAAGTCGCCGCAGTTGGAGATCGAGCTGATCTCCCGGAAGGTGTTCTGCGACGGCAGCCAGACCTCAAGGTCGAACGTCCGCTTCGCCGTGAAACCCATATCGCCGGTGCACAGCAGCATGGTGCGGTAGGCCAGGCCCAGCTTCTCCAGCACCATCTGGGCGCTGGCCACCATGTGGTCATGCTCGGCGGCCGACTGGTCAGGCGTGGTGATGGCGACCAGCTCGACCTTCTGGAACTGGTGCTGGCGGATCATGCCGCGGGTGTCCCGCCCGGCCGAGCCGGCTTCCGAGCGGAAACACTGGGTCAGGGCGGTGATGCGCAGCGGCAGCTCTTCCTCGTCGGTGATCTGCTCGCGCACGATGTTGGTCAGCGACACCTCGGCGGTGGGGATCAGGTAGTGCTCGCCGGTGGTCTTGAAGAGGTCTTCCTCGAACTTGGGCAGCTGGCCGGTGCCGAACAGGGCGTCGGCCTTGACCAGCACGGGCGGGCTGATCTCGGTGTAGCCGTTGGTTCCGGTCTGCAGGTCGAGCATGAACTGACCGATGGCCCGCTCCAGCCGGGCGACGCCTTTCTTGAGCACCACGAAGCGCGAGCCGCTCATCCGGGCGGCGGCCTCGAAGTCCATGCCGCCGAGACCCGCGCCGAGGTCGACGTGGTCGCGCGCGTTGTTCATCCGGCGCGGGTCGCCGTGGCGCGACTGCTCGGCGTTGCCGGCCTCGTCCTCGCCGACCGGCACGTCGAGGTCGGGAATGTTGGGCAGGGCCGCCAGCAGGTCGCGCAGGTCCTTGCCGACGTTCGCCTCGGTCTCGGCGGCGACGGCCATCTCGCCCTTCAGGGCCTCGACCTCGGCCATCAGGGCGGCGGCCTTCGCCTCGTCCTTCTGCGCCTTGGCCTGGCCGATCAGCTTGCTGGCTTCGTTGCGCCGCGACTGGGCGGTCTGCACCGTGGTCTGGGCGGCGCGCAGCTTGCGGTCCAGCTCCAGCAGCGTCGGCGTCTGCGGCGACAGGCCACGGGACGTCCAGCCGGCGTCATAGGCCGTCGGATTGTCGCGGATGGCTTTGATGTCGTGCATGGGAACAACGCCGGCTGGGGTGAGGCGCTTTCTCTAACGGGCGTCGGGGGCGTTGCAAAGCGGCCGTGCGTGGTTCGGGACGCTCGGCTGATGCCTCGCCCCTCACCATGACGATCACCTTTGCAGTCAGACCCTACACGTCATCCTGAGGAGCGATCCCTCAGGATCGCGTCTCGAAGGACGCACGGTGGTGAAGTCCGGCTCCGCCGCCCTAAACCGGCACGATGTCCCGACCGGCCGCCTCTTCGTCCCGCTTGCGGCGGCGCTCGATGAGCCAGACCAGCCAGATCGAGATTTCGTAGAGGCCGCAGATCGGGATCGCCAGCATCAGCTGGCTGATCGGATCGGGCGGGGTGAAGATGGCGGCGACGACGAAGACGATGACCACGGCGTAGCGGCGGCCCTCGCGCAGCATCTTGCTGCTGACCAGCCCGGCCAGGCCCGCCAGCGACAGGATCACCGGCAGCTGGAAGCAGAGCCCGAAGCCGAGCAGCAGCGTCGTCACCAGGCTGAGATAGTCCGAAACCTTGGGCTTCAGCGCCACCTCGACGGCGGCGGTGGTGACTTCCTGGTTCAGCGAGAACCACATCACGAACGGCAGCATGAAGTAGTAGACCATCGCCCCGCCCATCAGGAACAGGATCGGCGAGGCCGACAGGAACGGCAGGAAGGCCATCCGCTCCTTCTTGTAGAGGCCCGGCGCGACGAAGGCGTAGAGCTGCCAGGCGAGGATCGGGAAGGTCAGCACCAGAGCGCCGAAGCCGGCCATCTTCATCTTGGTGAAGAAGAACTCCAGCGGCGCGGTGAAGATCAGCTCGAGCTTGTGGGCCTGGGCGACCGGCACATGCTTGAGGCCGATCATCACCTCGATCAGGTCGAACGGGCCGTGCTTCATGCCCGAGCGCTGCGCCTGGATCAGGGCGCTGGCCTTGACGAAGGGCTGGAGCAGGAAGGTGTAGATCTGGTTGGCGAAGGCGAAGCAGAGGCCGAAGCCGACGATCAGGGCGCCGACGCAGACGATCAGCCGCCGACGCAGTTCGACCAGATGATCGAGCAGCGGCGCGCGGGAGGCCTCGATCTCGGCCTCATCGGGACTCAGGTCGTCGCTCACGAGATCGTCCCGGCGGATTTGCGCGGCGCGCGCGGCTTGCGGGCCGGCGTCGCGTCTTCAACGCTCGCGGCGACCTTGGGCGCTGCGCGTTTGCGCTTCGGCTTTTCCGGCGCCGCGATGGTCTGAAGCGCCTCGTTCGCCGGCGGCTGCCACGCAACGGGCGGGAACTGGACCCCGCCGCCCTGCATGCTGGCGTCAATGTCGGCGAACACCTTTTCGACCCCGACGTCGCGGGCGGCGTCGGCGGCGCTCTGCATCGGGTTCATGAGCCCGCCGGAGCGCAGGGCCTCGACCTCGCGACGCAGTTCGTCGAGTTCCGACTGGCGGGCCATCTCGTCGAAGCTGGCGCGGAACTCGTTGGCCATGCCGCGCAGTTTGGCGACGAACTGGCCGAGCTTGCGCAGCATGACCGGCAGGTCCTTGGGACCCACGACGATCAAGGCGACGATGGCGATGACGAAGAGTTCGGACGAACCGATTCCGGGCAGCATGGAGGCGGCCTTATGTTCGCGCGTGCGGCGCGATCAGGGACGAAGCCACAGGATCGTCTAGCTGACGATCTTGTCCTTCTCGGGTTCGGTGCGGGGCAGCGGCGTGGCCGGGGTCTCGTCGACCTTCGACTCCTCGCCCTTCAGGCCGTCCTGGAAGGCGCGGATGCCCTTGGCCGCGTCGCCCATCAGGCCCGACAGCTTGCCACGTCCGCCAAACACAACGGCCACGACCGCGATGACGATCAGCCAGTGCCAGATACTCAGACCACCCATGGCGGCGATGCTCCTTCAGGCGGACGGCGACCGGCGCGCCCGCAGTGTTCTATTGTTGGGCCCAATATAGGCGGTTGCGCGGCCTGTCGCCAAATTAAAGGACGGATATCATCGTGCGTGGTTCGAGACGCTCGCCCGAGGGCTCGCTCCTCACCATGACGAGCACCGGCTGTCGTCATCCTGAGGAGGCCCGCAGGGCCGTCTCGAAGGACGCTCGAACGCCCTACCCCTACTCCTCGCCGCCGACGTAGTCCTGGACGAACTCGGGCGAGTCGCCCTCCCCCTCGCCGAAATCGAGGGCGTCCTCCTCGTCGCCGAGACGCGAGGGATCCGGAACCTCGAAACCCGGCGGCAGATCGAGGCCCAGCAGGCCGGCGGCCTTCATGTCGGCCATGCCCGGCAGGTCGGCCAGGCTGGCCAGGCCGTAGTGCTCGAGGAAGGCGTCGGTCGTGCCGTAGGTCACCGGACGGCCCGGCGTGCGGCGGCGGCCGCGCATGCGGACCAGCCCCAGTTCCAGCAGGATGTCGAGCGTGCCGCTGCTGGCCTGGACGCCGCGCACGGCCTCGATTTCGGCCCGGGTCACCGGCTGGTGATAGGCGATGATCGCCAGCGTCTCCTGGGCGGCCTTCGACAGGCGACGGGGCGTGTCCCGCTCCTCGGTCATCAGGAAGGCCAGGTCCGCGGCGGTCTGGAACCGCCAGCGGCCGCCGACCGCCGCCAGCTCCACGCCGCGGGGCTCGTAGCGCACACGCAGCGCCTCCAGCCCGGCGGCGACATCGGCGCCTTCGGGCAGGCGGCGGGCCAGATCCTCGAGACTCAGCGGCTCGGCCGCGGCGAACAGCAGCGCCTCGATGCAGCGTTCGAGAAAGATCTGGTCAAACAGGGTGTCACTCACGCCACCGCCTCCGGACGATCCTTGCGTTTGCGCAGATAGAGATCGGCGAAGGCTTCGAGCTGGCGGGCCTCGAGTTCGCCCTCCTTGACCAGCTCCAGGCTCGCCGACAGCGTCGAGGCCAGATAGGAGGCGCGGCTGGGGCCCAGGTCGTCGACGGCCATCGGCGCCACCCCGGCCAGCGACGTCCAGGCGGTCAGCTCCGGCAGCATGCCGCGCAGGCGGTGGCGGGCGTCGTCCAGCGCATAGGCCGTCGGCACGGCCGGGCGATAGCTGCGGTCATGCTCACGCTTCCGCTGGCCGATATAGGCGCTCATCAGCTGGTAGAGGTCGCCCTCGATGCGGCCGGAGGACTGGATCACCACGGCCTCGGGATCGCCCCGCACGAACACATCGCGGCGCAGCTGCGGCCGGGCGTTCAGCGCGTCCACCGCCTTGCGCATGGCGTCGAGCTTCGCCAGCCGGAAGGCCAGCTGGGCGGCGATTTCTTCGGGCGGGGCCTCGTCGGCCTTCGGCCGCTCGTTGCGCGGCAGCAGCAGGCGGGACTTGAGGTAGGCCAGCCAGGCGGCCATCACCAGATAGTCGGCCGCCAGCGAGAACCGCAGCTTCCGCGCCTGTTTGACGAAGGCGAGGTACTGGTCGGCCAGCTTGGTCACCGACAGCTGCAACAGGTCGACCTTCTGGCTGCGGGCCAGAGCGAGCAGCACGTGCAGCGGGCCTTCGTAGCCGTCGACGTCGACGATCAGGGCGTCGCCGTCCTCGGCCGCGTTGGCCGCGGCGTCGAAGTTGAGGTTCGGCTGGAAGGTGATGTCGCTCATGCCGCGAGCCGTCCGCCGAAGGCGGCCTCGAAGCGGGCGACGGCGTCGGCGACGTCCAGTGGCTCGGGCGACCTGGCCAGCCGCGCCAGGGCCGCGTCGGCGCGACGCTTCGCCTTGCCGGCCAGCACCTTCGTTCCGGCGATGACCGCCGTCATCTCGTCCATCCGGCCGTTGCAGTGCAGGATCATGTCGCAACCGGCGGCCAGCGCCGAGCGGGCGCGGAATTCGAAATCGCCCCGCAGCGCCTTCATCGACAGGTCGTCGGTCATCAGCAGGCCGTCAAAGCCGATCGAACCCCGGATCACGTCACGGATCACCGTGCGCGAGGTGGTCGCCGGCCCCCTGGGGTCGACGGCCGTGTAGACGACGTGCGCACTCATCGCCATCGGCATGTCGGACAGGATGCGGAACGGCTCGAAGTCGACGGCTTCGAGGTCGGCGCGGGAGGCCTCGACCACCGGCAGGTTCTCGTGGCTGTCGGCCATCGAGCGGCCGTGGCCGGGCATGTGCTTGATCACCGGCAGGACGCCGCCGGCGATCAGGCCCTCGGCGGCGGCGCGGCCGAGCGTGGCGACCGCCTCGACTGTCTCGCCATAGGCGCGGTCGCCGATGATGTCGTGGGCGCCGGGGACCGGCACATCGAGCACCGGCACGCAGTCGACGGTGATGCCCAGCGCGCGCAGGTCATGCGCCATCAGCCGGGCGCCCAGGCGGGTGATCTCGCGGCGAACCAGCGGATCGTTGGTCGCCAGGGTCCCGTAGGCCCGGCCCGGCGGGTACTTGCGCCAGTGCGGCGGGCCCAGCCTCTGCACCCGGCCGCCTTCCTGGTCGATGAGGATCGGCGCGGTCTCGTCGTCGACCGCCTCGCGCAGGGCCGCGGTCAGGGCGCGGACCTGGTCCGGCGTTTCGACGTTGCGTTTGAACAGCACGAAGCCCCAGGGCCGCACATCCCGGAAGAAGGCCTTCTCCTCGTCGGTCAGGACCGGTCCGAGGCAGCCGAGGATGGCGGCGTGGCGCGTCACTTCACAAAGCAGCTCTTGCCGGCGCCCTTGAGGCGTTCGCAGAAGGTCTGGGCCTCGGCGCGGCTGGAAAAGCCGGTCACCGAGGTGCGGAACAGGGTCTTGCCGTCCTTGTCGATGGCCTCGACCTGCTTGCCCTTGCCGGCGGCGAGGCCGGGGGCGACCGAGGCGGCGTCGCTCCAGCCGCGATCGGCCAGGGCCGCCGAGGAGAAGGCGCCGATCTGGACCATGGCCGAGCCACCCGCCGATTTCGGCGTCGTGGCGACGACCGTCGGCCTGGGCGTCGCGGGCTTGGGCGTGGCGACCACGACCTGGGTCGGCTGCGCCGGCGGCGCGACGACGGGATGGGCGGGCGCGGCGGTTACCGGCAGAGCCGGACGCAGGGCCGCGCTCTGCACCGGCGCGGTCGGCTGGGCCTGCGGCGCGGGACGCGGCTGGACCGGCTCGGGACCCGGCGCGAAGGTCGGGGCCGCCTCGCCGGCGGCGTCCTCCTTGTAGATCTGCAGGCCGGCGCTCTCGTCCTCCGGCTGGGCCTGGGCGGGCGGCGGTGCGCGGGTCTCGGCCACCACGGCGCCGACCGGACGCGGCTCGTCGTTGGCGCCGCGCTGGCCGTCCTTGTAGAGCCAGAATCCGGCCCCCGCGACCAGAAGCACCAGAATGATCGCGCTGATCATCAGGGTCGAGGAATTGCCGCCGGCGCCGCGAACGGGGCGGCGGGCGTCGAAGGTCAGCGGAGAGTCGGTCGGGGGCGTATAGGCGCCGCGATCGGGATCGGACATCAAACAGGGCTCCAGGGAGCGGCGGACCGGACATCGCGGCGAATCGCGCGCCGACGTCGTCCAGTCTACCGAAGCGCGGCGCGGGGCCGCCAGCGCCGCAAGATCGCTACCAGACAGTTAATTTCGCGTTGCCAAACGGTTAATGACGCAGCGTCAGTTCCAGGTGTCCATCTGGAACAGGCGGCGGTGTTCCTCGATGGCGAAGCGGTCGGTCATGCCGGCGATGTAGTCGCAGACGACCCGCGCCCGGGCGGCGTCATCGCAGTTCTGCGACAGGGCGAACCACTCCTCCGGCAGCACCTCCGGCTCGGCCTGGAACAGCGAGAACATGTCGGCCAGAATCCGCTTGGCCTGGCTGCGGGTGCGGTTGACCTTCCAGTGGCGGTACATCCGCTCCATCAGGAAGGCGCGCAGCCGCGAGAGATCCTCGAGCATGTCCGGCGAGAAGGCCACCAGGGCATGGTCGAGCCCGCGGACGTCGTCCGGCGAGGCGACGCCGGTGGCCTGGGCGCGACGAAGGGTCTCGGCCATCACGTCGTCGATCATCGCCCCGATCATCCGCCGCACGGCTTCCAGCCGCGTCAGGCGCTCGTCGAGGCCCGGACGGTCGGCGCGCACCCCATGCAGGATCGGCCCGATCAGCGGAACGTCGAGCAACTCCTCAAGCCGGAACAGCCCGGCCTGCAGGCCGTCGTCGACGTCGTGGTTGTTGTAGGCGATGTCGTCGGCGATGGCCGCGACCTGGGCTTCGGCCGAGGCCCAGCTGTCGAGCCGCAGGGGCCATTCCCGGTCGCAGTCGCGCACCATGCTCCACGACGGCCGGTCGAGCTTTCCGGTCACCGGACCGTTGTGCTTGATGATGCCCTCGAGCGTCTCCCAGGTCAGGTTCAGCCCCTCGAAGTCGGGGTAGCGATGCTCCAGCTTGGCCACGACCCGGAAGGTCTGGACGTTGTGATCGAAGCCGCCCCACGGCTTCATGCTGTCGTCGAGCTGGTCCTCGCCGGCGTGGCCGAACGGCGGATGGCCAAGGTCATGCGCCAGGGCGACCGTCTCGGCCAGGTCGTTGTCGAGACCGAGCGCCGTGGAGATCGACCGGGCGATCTGGGCCACCTCCAGCGAATGGGTCAGCCGGGTGCGGTAGTGGTCGCCTTCATGGGCGACGAACACCTGGGTCTTTTCCTTCAGCCGCCGGAAGGCCGTCGAATGGATGATCCGGTCGCGGTCGCGGGCGAACGGCGTGCGGGTGCGGCTTTCCGCCTCCGGATGCCGCCGCCCCCGCGACAGGGCGGGGTTTTCGGCATAGGGCGCGCGCGGCGGCGGCTGGAACGATTGCGACATCAGCGGTCCGGAAAGTCGATCGCCCCTTTCCCCGGGGCTCTGGGTTGCACATATAGGACAGGAGAGAGTTTTCCACAGCATGACCAACACCGCCGTCACCCTGTCCGAACAAGCCGCCCGCCGGCTGCACGCCATCAGCGAGACCGAAGGCCGGCCGCTGATGCTGCGCGTCGCGGTTGACGGGGGCGGCTGCTCCGGCTTCCAGTACCGCTTTGACCTCGTCCCCGAGGGCGAACCGGACGATCTGCGGATCGAGTGCGACGGCGCCGCGGCCCTGGTGGATCCTGTCTCCCTCGCCCTGCTCAAGGGCTCGGTGATCGACTTCGTCGACGAACTGGCCAGCGCCGAGTTCCGCGTGCGCAATCCCAACGCCAGGTCCAGCTGCGGCTGCGGCGTCAGCTTCTCGATCTGATCCTCCCGCCAACGACTTAGGACATCGCCTGATCGAGGCTTGAATTTAGGATAAGCCCTAATTAGGGTTTGTCCTATGAACTCGCTCTTCAAGGCCCTGTCCCATCCGGTCCGCCGCCGCATCATCGAGATGTTGCGGGTCGGCCCGCTGGCCTCCGGCGACATCGCCGCGCGGTTCGACATGGCCTGGCCGACGGTGACCGGACATCTGAACACCCTGAAGGACGCCGGCCTGGTCGACGCCGAACGGGACGGCGCCTCGATCCGCTACCGCCTGAACATTTCCGCCGTCGAGGAGGCGCTGGCCTTCCTGATGGACCTCGCCCGCGCCGGTGAGCCCGCGCCGGACGCCCTCACGTCCCTGGAGACTCCCTCATGAGCAGGCTCGTCCCCCGCCCCGCCGTCCTGCTGGCCGCGGCCGGCCAGGCCGCGATCGGCGTCTATATCGCCCGCTTCGGTCCGACCGGCCCGATCCCCGCCCACTTCGGCCTGGACGGTCAGGTCGACCGCTGGGGCGACCGGACCGAGACCGCCCTCGTCGTCGGCGGGATGGCGCTCCTGACCCTTCTGGCCGGCGCGGCGATCGGCTGGAGCGCCCGGCGCCCCGAGGCCGATGCCGCGCGTCAGCGGGGACTGGGCGTCGCCCAGGGGGTGCTCATCGCCGCCACCAGCGGCGTCACGGCCCTCCAGCTGGCGATCGCCACCCTCGGCGTCGACGGCGTGATCGATCCCGCCCGGCTGTCGCTGCTGGGACTGTGCGTCGTCTTCACCCTCATCGGGGCGACGGTCGGCAAGGTCGCCCCCAACGCCCTGGTCGGCGTGCGCACGCCCTGGAGCCTGAACAGCCGCCTCGCCTGGGAGAAATCCAACCGTCTCGCCGGGCGCCTGTTCTTCTGGGGCGGACTGGTCGGGCTGTTTCTCGCCCCGTTCGCGCCCGAACCCCTGGGCCATCAGGCCGCCATCGGCGCGGTCCTGCTCGCCGCGCTCGCCTGTGTATTCGAAAGCTGGCGCGTGTGGCGCGCCGACCCCGAACGTCGCACCGTCTAGGAGCCGACATGACCTTCCGTTCCCTGATCCTGGCCGCCGCCCTTGCGGCCCTGGCCCCGGCCGCCGCCTTCGCCGCCGCGCCGGTCGAGACCTTCGTCGAGATTCCCGGCGGCCCGGGCCCGCTCAAGGGCACGATGCTGGCGCCGGCCGACGGGCCCCGCGGCCCGGCGGTGCTGATCCTCGCAGGCTCGGGGCCCACCGATCGCGACGGAATCAATCCGCTCGGCGTGAAGGCTCCGACCTACCGCCAGATCGCCGAGGGGCTCGCGGCCCAGGGCGTGACCAGCCTGCGCGTCGACAAGCGCGGCATGTTCGCCAGCGGCCTGGCGGCGGCCGATCCCAACGCCGTCACCGTGGTCGATCTGGCCGCGGACGCCCACAGCTGGGCCGTGAAGCTCAAGGCCGACACCGGCGCGCCCTGCGTCTGGCTGCTCGGCCACAGCGAGGGCTCGCTGGTGGCCCTCATCGCGGCGCAGAACCCCCGGGACATCTGCGGCCTGATCCTCGTCGCCGCGCCGGGCCGCCGCCTGAGCGACGTGCTGCGCGAGCAGCTCAAGGCCAATCCGGCCAACGCCCCCCTTCTGCCCCAGGCCCTGCCGGCGATCGACGCGCTGGAGGCCGGCAAGACCGTCGACACGACCGGCATGCACCCGGCCCTGCTCGGGCTGTTCCGGCCCAACATCCAGCATTTCCTCATGGTCATGTTCCAGCAGGATCCCGCCAAGCTGGCGGCGGCCTACAAGGGGCCGGTCCTGATCCTGCAGGGCGACGCGGACATCCAGGTCCAGGTGGCCGACGCCAATCTGCTCAAAGCCGCGCAACCCGCCGCGACCCTGGTCATCCTGCCCGGCGTCAACCACACGCTGCGGCCGGGAACCCGCGACCGCGCCGAAACCCAGGCCAACTACGCCGACCCGTCCCTGTCCATCGCGCCAGGGGTGGTCGACGCCATCGCGGCGTTCGTGAAAAGTCAGCCCGGCACGAACTGAAGCACGGTCACCAGCGCCAGCGCCCAGACCAGCGGCGCGCTCATCAGGCCCCAGGCGGCGGTCTCGCGGTGACGGCGGAACATGATCCAGGCCACGAACGGCGCGACGATGCAGACGATCCAGAAGCTGATCATCAGCGCGAAGCCGATCCAGGCCAGCGGGTTGAACAGGTTGCCCCGGGCGTCAAAGATCAGCGGCGAGAACAGCACCCCGATCGCGCCCAGCGGCATCAGGCCGGCGCAGCCCAGCGTCGCCACGACGAGCAGAATCTGCCGCGTCCTGCGATCAATCGTGATGTTGGTCTTGAGCGCCTTGGCCATGGGCCCTAGCCTCGCCCGCCGCAGCCGGAGCCGTCAATGCGCCTCGCCACCTGGAATGTGAACTCGATAAACGCTCGCCTGGAAACGGTATTGGGCTGGTTCGAGGAAGCCTCGCCTGACGTCGCCGTGCTGCAGGAAATCAAGTGCATCGACGAGAAGTTTCCCGCCGAAGCCTTTGAACGGCTTGGCTATAATATCGCCGTCCATGGCCAGAAGACCTACAACGGGGTGGCCATGTTGTCGAAGACGCCGCTCGAGGACGTGCGACGCGGCCTGCCGGGCGACGACGGCGACGAACAGGCCCGCTACATCGAGGCGGTCGTCTCCGGGCCCGTGCCGGTGCGGGTGGCCGGCATCTACCTGCCCAACGGCAACCCGATCGGAACCGAGAAATTCGCCTACAAGCTGGCGTGGATGGAGCGGCTGCGGCGGCACGCGACCGGGCTGCTGGGCTACGAGGAGCCGATGGTCATCGCCGGCGACTACAACGTCATTCCCCGCCCCGAGGACGCCGACAAGCCCGAGGCCTGGCTGGGCGACGCCCTGTTCCAGCCCGAGAGCCGGGCCGCCTATCGCGCGCTGCAGAACCTCGGCCTGACCGACGCCTTCATGCAGGCCGACGGCGGCGCGGGCGCCTATACCTTCTGGGACTACCAGGCCGGGGCCTGGCCGCGGAACCACGGCATCCGAATCGACCACGCCCTGCTCTCGCCGCAGGCCGCCGACCGGCTGACCGGCGTCGAGATCCACCGCGACGTGCGCGGCCGGGAAAAGCCGTCGGACCACGTGCCGGTGGTGGTCGAACTGGCCCTATAGCGACGGCGCCGGCCGGGCCGGCGCGGGCGTCCCCAGGAGGCGCTCCGTGGCGATCACCAGCAGCGCCCCGGCCAGGGTGGCCAGCATCCGGTCCGCCAGCAGGCCGGTCGTCGGCGGCGCGCCCAGGTCCAGCAACAGGATCACCAGCGGCGTCATGATCGCCGAATAGGCGACGTAGCTTCGTGTCCGCAGCAGCGGCCGGGCGCCGGCCAGCACGGCCACGCCGAGCGTCAGGGCCATGAGCGGCGGCCGCCACACCACCAGCAGGCCCGCCGCGAGGACGCCGACGAACACGCCGAGCGCCCGCTGTGTCGTCATCAGCAGCGCCTCCACGCCCTGCCGCCGCACGAGGATGGCCACCGTCAGGGTGATCCAGCGTCCGTGATGGTGCGGCCAGGCTGCCGCCAGCATCTCGGCCAGCGCCAGGCACAGGGTGATCCGCACCGGATACCGCCAGGCGGGCCAGGTTCGGAGCTGGCGCGCCCAGCGCCGCGCCAACAGCGTCATGCGCGGGCCCGGCGGCTCCTCGATGTCCGGGCGTTGCGGGAACAGCCGCCCGAATACGACGATCAGCAGGGCGGTCCACAGCGCGCCCTGCGACGCCAGAATGAACAGCGCCAGCGGTCGTCCCGCCTCGCCGAGATTGGTCGCGATGACCAGGAACAGGATGAAACGGGTCGCGGCGACGGCCGCCGGGCGACTGAGGCCGCCGAGCACGGCCGCGACGCCCGCCAGGCCAACCAGCGCCACGCGGGTCGCCGGCCCATGCCCCGCGATCAGCAGGCCGAAGCCGAGCGCCAGCACCGCCGCGGCCAGCCCCCACGCCAGATCGGCGCGACGGGCGCGACGCGACGGGCCGAGACCCGAGCCGCTGACCGCCAGCGCCCCGGTCGCCGCCGCCATGCCCGCCTCGACGTGTCCGAGCGCCGCGGCCAGCGCCACGGGGCCGGCCATGCCCAGCGCCGCGGCCAGCGCCTGCGGCCAGTCCAGGCCGTCCTCGCGCGTCCAGCTCAACGCCCGGCGAATGTGGTCAAGGAAGCGGGAACGCAGCGACACCGGCGGCCTGACTTGCGAGGGGATCGGAACACGCCGACAGTCGCACGCACGACCGGAACCGCCAATATCGGGCCAGGGGACGAGACCATGATCAAGCTGACCTTCTGTCTGATCCGCCGGCCGGAGTTCACCCGCGAGACCTTCCAGGACTACTGGTTCAACGTCCACGCCCCGCTGGTCGCCAGCGTCAGGGACGTTCTGCGCATCCGCCGCTACGTGCAGATGCACAGCCTGCCGGTCGAGGTCAGCGCTGGCACCCGCGCCGCCCGGGGCGGGCCGGAAGGTTATGACGGCGTGGCCGAACTCTGGTGGGACAGCTTCGAGGACATGGCGCTGACCGGGTCCGATCCCGCCGCCCGCGAGGCCAGCCGGCTTCTGCTCGAGGACGAGAAGCGCTTCATCGACCTGTCGAAGTCGCCGCTGTGGTGGGGTCAGGAGCGGGAGATCTTCGCCGCGACATGATGTGAGCGTTTGTTCACTTTTTGCTTGCGACAGAGCGCGTCCAGCGGTAGTGAGTGATTGCTCACATCTGGAGACGCCGCCATGCGTTCGTTCACCTACGCCGAGTTCTGCGCCGCCCTGACCGCCCGTGGTCGCCCCGCCCGCCAGGGCCGCATCGCCGTGCGCAAGCCCGCCGCCCGGGCGCCGCGCAAGGGCTGACGTCCTTCGGGACTCCCGCTAGCGTGTCGGCATGACCGACATGGCGCGCCTGTTTCTGCTTCTGGGGATCGCCGGCGCCGCCGTGACTTTCGTCGGCAGTCTGGCGCTTTGGTTCCTCGACGAGCCGCGCCGCATCCGCCGGGCCCTGCGCCGCGTGCTCGGGGCCGATCCCGAGGCCATGGTGCTGGCCCAGGGGCGCGGTCGGGGCGCCGGTTTCGCGTTCCAGACCGGCCTGGCCGCCGTGGCCTGGGACAAGGGCGACTGGTGCCTGATCTACCGCATCGACGAACTGGTCGGCGCCGAACTGGTCGTCGACGGCCAGGTCGCGGCGCGCGTCTATCGCGGCGAGCCGCGGCGGGCGCTGGAACAGCGGGTCTCGTCGGCCGACCAGATCACCCTGCGGCTGATCTTCGACGATCCGGGCAATCCCGACTTCGACCTGGACCTGTGGCTGCGCGGCGACGAGGCCCGGCGCGACGACTGGTCGCCGCAGAAGGCCATCCAGGAAGCCAACAGCTGGCTGGCCCGCTGCGACGCCATCCTGCGGCGGCCAGCGGCGCCGAAGGCCGCCCCGGTGGTGTCCGCACCGCCGCCCCCACCGCCTTCGCCGCCTTCGCCGCCGCCTGTTCCGTCCCCGCCTCCGTACGCCGGCGTCGAGGACGAGGCCGAACCGCCGCCGTGGGACGACGATGACGAGCCCGACAACGACGATCCACCGTGGCTTCTATAATTGACAGTGTAAATCTGTAAGCGCACGGTTCCGCCGGGTTTCCTGGGGAGGAGTCACATGACCGCCTTGATCGCCGCCGCCGTCTTCTTCGTGCTGTTGCACCTGCTGGTGTCCGGCACCGCCCTTCGCGGGGCCATCGTGACGATGATCGGCGAGGCCCCGTTCATGGGCCTGTTCTCGCTGGCTTCCGTCGCGGGTCTGGTCTGGCTCGGCTGGGCCTATGGCCAGGCGCGCGGGACCGGGCCGGTGTTCTGGGATCTGGGACTGCCGGCGAAACACACCGCCGTGGCGCTGGCGCTGCTGGCCATGCTGCTGATCGTTCCGGGCCTCACCACGCCCAACCCGACCAGCGTCAAGCAGGAGGGCGCGATCGAGAAGCCCAACGCCGTCCAGGGCATGCTGCGCATCACCCGCCATCCGTTCCTCTGGGGCGTGGCGATCTGGGCGCTGGCCCATCTGCTGGCCAACGGCGACCTGCCGAGCGTGGTCCTGTTCGGATCGATGCTGGCGCTGGCGCTGTTCGGCACGGCCAGCATCGACGCCAAGCGCAAGCGCGCCCTGGGCGCCCGCTGGGACAGCTTCGCCGGCCAGACCTCGGGCGTGCCGTTCGCGGCCATCCTCGTTGGCAAACAGAAGCTCTCGGTGAGCGAAATCGGCTGGTGGCGGCTGCTGCTGGGCGTCGTCGTCTGGGCGGCCCTGCTGTACGGCCACCCCTTCCTGTTCGGGGTCAATCCGCTCGGCTGAGGCCGGGATTGATCCGGATCATGGACCCGCGAGGCCTTGCTCCGCCACGCCTCGGCCATGGCCCGCACCGACACTGTCGAACTCCCCCTGCCCACGCCCTATGACCAGCTGGGCGGCGCGTCCGCCCTGCGCCGGCTGGTCGACGCCTTCTACGACGCCATGGACACCGATCCGGAGGCCGCCGGCATCCGCCGGATGCACGACGCCGATCTCGGGCCGATCCGCGACAAGCTGTTCGACTGGCTGAGCGGCTGGGCCGGCGGCCCGCAGCTCTACAGCCAGCGGCCGGACCGGGCCTGCATCATGTCGGCGCACGCGCCCTACGCCATTGGCCCGGCCGAACGCGACCAGTGGATGGCCTGCATGCGCACGGCGCTGGACAGCCTGTCGCTCGAACCCGATGTGCGGGAGATGTTCGAATCCGCCTTCGGCCGGCTGGCGAACGGCCTGCGGAACCGCTAGGCGAACAGCCCTCAGCGCTCGACCTGGCTCACATCGCGCACCGCGCCCCTGGCGGCGTTGGTGGTCATGGCCGCGTAGGCGCGCAGGGCCGGGCTGACGGCGCGCACGCGGTCGACCGGCTTCCAGGCGTCCTTGCCCCGCGCTTCCATCGTCTCGCGGCGCGCGGCGATGACCGCGTCCGGAAGGTCCAGGGTGATGCCCCGCTTGGGGATGTCGATCAGGATCGGATCGCCGGTCTCGACCAGCGCGATCAGACCACCCTCGCCCGCTTCGGGCGAGACGTGCCCGATCGAGAGTCCGGAGGTTCCCCCCGAGAAACGCCCGTCGGTGATCAGGGCGCAGGCGGCGCCCAGCCCCTTCGATTTCAGGTAGGTGGTCGGGTAGAGCATCTCCTGCATGCCCGGCCCGCCCTTGGGGCCCTCGTAGCGGATCACGACCACGTCGCCGGCCTGGACCTTGCCGCCGAGGATGCCGCTGACCGCCGCCTCCTGGCTTTCATAGACCTTGGCCTTGCCGTGGAAGGTCAGGATCGACTCATCGACCCCGGCCGTCTTCACGATGCAGCCTTCGGGCGCGAGGTTGCCGAACAGCACGGCCAGCCCGCCGTCCTTCGAGAACGGGTTCTCGACGTTGCGGATCACCCCGGCCTCGCGGTCGATGTCGAGCTCTTCCCAGCGCGCGGCCTGGCTGAAGGCGATCTGGGTCGGCTTGCCGCCGGGCGCTGCGCTGAACAGGTCGCGGGCGACCTGGCTGTTGGTGCGGCCGATGTCCCAGCGGGCGAGCGCTTCGGACATCGTCGCGGCATGGACGGTCGGCTGGGTCGCGTCGATCAGGCCGCCGCGCTCCAGTTCGCCCAGGATGGCCATGACGCCGCCCGCCCGGTGAACGTCCTCCATGTGGACGTCGGCCTTGGCCGGGGCGACCTTGCACAGGCAGGGCACGCGGCGCGACAGTCGGTCGATGTCGGCCATGCCGAAGTCCACTTCGCCCTCGTGGGCGGCGGCCAGCAGGTGCAGCACCGTGTTGGTCGAGCCGCCCATGGCGATGTCCAGGCTCATGGCGTTCTCGAACGCCGCCCGGGTCGCGATGCCGCGCGGCAGGGCCGTGGCGTCGTCCTGCTCGTACCAGCGCTGGCACAGGTCGACGATCAGCCGGCCGGCTTCCCTGAACAGCGCCTCGCGGTCGGCGTGGGTTGCCAGCACCGAGCCGTTGCCGGGCAGCGACAGCCCCAGCGCCTCGGTCAGGCAGTTCATCGAATTGGCCGTGAACATGCCCGAGCAGGAGCCGCAGGTCGGACAGGCGGCCTTCTCGATCTCGGAGACCTCATCGTCGCTGTACGTGTCGTCGGCGGCGACGACCATGGCGTCGACCAGGTCGAGCGCGCGGATCTGGCCCTTCACCGTGACCTTGCCGGCCTCCATGGGACCGCCCGAGACGAACACCACCGGAATGTTCAGCCGCATCGCCGCCATCAGCATGCCGGGCGTGATCTTGTCGCAGTTGGAGATGCAGACCATGGCGTCGGCGCAGTGGGCGTTGACCATGTACTCGACGCTGTCGGCGATCAGTTCGCGGCTGGGCAACGAGTACAGCATCCCGCCGTGGCCCATGGCGATGCCGTCGTCGACGGCGATGGTGTTGAACTCCTTGGCCACGCCGCCGGCCGCCTCGATCTCGCGGGCGACCAGCTGGCCCAGGTCCTTGAGGTGCACATGGCCGGGCACGAACTGGGTGAAGCTGTTGGCGACGGCGATGATCGGCTTGCCGAAGTCCCCGTCCTTCATGCCGGTGGCGCGCCACAGGCCCCGGGCGCCGGCCATGTTGCGGCCATGAGTGGAGGTGCGCGAGCGGAGAGCGGGCATGGCGAGGGTCTCGGTGTGATCAGACCCCGATCCTACCGCGGTTATCATCCGCACCGAAATATATTACTGACGGCCTATTAGGTCGCCTGGACTATCAATATGGACATCCGTCAGATCCGCCACTTCGCCGCCGTGGCCGACACCCTGCACTTCGGCCGCGCCGCCGAACGGCTGGGCATGACCCAGCCCCCGCTCAGCCAATCGATCATGGCGCTCGAGCGGGAGCTGGGCGCGCCGCTGTTCGTGCGGACCAAGCGCAGCGTGCGGCTGACGCCGCTCGGCGAGCAATGGCTGCCGCCTGTGCTTGAGGCGCTGGCCCTGGTCGATGCGCTGCCGGCGACGGCCCGCCGGCTGCGCGACGGCCAGACCGGCTACCTGACCCTGTCGTTCGTCAGCACCGCCGACTACAGCGTCCTGCCCGACCTCGTGCGCCGCTATGCCGAGGCCTTTCCAGATGTGGACATTCGCCTCGTGGAGGCGACCAGCGACGTCCAGATCCCGGCGCTAGTCGCCGGCGAGCGGCACGCCGGGATCATCATTCCGCCGCACGACGAGACGCTGCCCGAGCCCCTCACCTATCGCCGGCTGGTGTCCGAGCCGCTGGTCGCGGCCGCGCCGGCGGCCTGGATCGAGGATGGCCGACTGCCGGTCAAAGACGGGATCCTGGCACCCGCCGCTCTGCTGGACGCGCCGCTGATCCTGTTCCCCCGGTCCGTTGCGCCCGCCTTCCATGACCTGGTGACGGGCTACTTCAGCGCCCGGGGCCGGCCGGCGCGGATCGTCCAGGAGGCGATCCAGATGCAGACCATCATCAGCCTGGTCTCGGCCGGACTGGGCGTGGCGCTGGTCCCGGCCTCGCTGCGCAACCTCGCCCGCGCCGGGGTCCGCTATGTCGAGATCGAGGACCCGCCGATGCTGGAGACCGGCCTGACCTGGCGGCGGGACAATGACACGGCCACGCTGCGGGGCCTGCTGTCGCTGCTGCCGGGCGGCTAGCCGAGGAAGGCGTCGGCGATGTGCTGGGCGGGGACCAGCGGGTCGACGTCGACCTGGCCCAGGTTGGTCAGCATGGCCACGGCCACGCCGTCGTCGGGCAACATCATGACGATCGAGCGGCCGCCGACGATGCTGCCGGCGTGCCAGCCGCGCCGCCGGCCCTTCGGGTCGCGGTCGACGTCCCAGCCGACGCCGAACACGCCGGTCGCGCCGGTGCGCGAGGGATTGGCCGTGAACAGCGCCGACAGCCCCTCGGCGCTCAGATAGCCGGGCGCCGTCAGCGCGCCACAGAACCGCGCCACGTCCGGCGCCGAGCCCACCAGCCCGCCGCCCGGCCACTTGTAGGCGGGGTTGATCGGCGGGCAGCGGACGATCTCGGCCAGGCTCTTGGCCGGATAAACCGGCTGGTAGTCGCCGACCCGGCCCGGCAGCGTCGCGCCGCGCACCTCCGGCGTGATGCTGGCCAGCGCCAGCGGCCCGGTGACCTCCTCGGCGAGAATCCGCGGGAAGGTCTTGCCCGAGGCCGACTCCAGCACCGCGCCGATCAGAACATAGCCGAAGGTGGAGTAGTTCACCGCCTCGCCGGGCGGCGAGACCAACGGGTCGTTGATGAAGATGGCCAGCTTGTCGTCGGTGGTCGCGTAGGTCCGCAGGTCGATCGGCCCGCCCGGGGCGGCGGGGTCGAAATCGCGCGAGATGTAGTGGCGCACGCCGCCCTGGTGGCTGACCAGCTGGCGCAGGGTGGTCTGCTGATGCGGCGCGGGCAGCGACGGGCGGTAGCGGCCGATCGGCGTGTCCAGGTCGACGACGCCCTGCGCCACCAGACGCATGACGGCGGCGGCGGTCAGCACCTTGGAGACGCTGGCGAGGCGGAAGCGGTCATCGCTCGTGGCCGGAACCCGGGTGTCCAGGTCGGCGACGCCGAACGCCTCGGCCCAGACCAGTCCGCCGCCCTGCCAGACCGCGACGGAGGCGGCCGGGAACGGCGCCGCCCCCATGAACGCGCGCACCACCGCCCTCGCCTGCTCCGTCACGGGCGACTGGGCGCGGGCGAGACCCGGCGCGGCGAGCGTCAAGGCGGCGGGAACCGCGAGGAGGGAGCGACGGGTGAGCTTCAAGCCTTCAGCGCGTCCTCGACCGCGGCCTTCAGTTCGGCGTCTTCCGGCACGGTGCGCGGGCCGAACACATTGATCAGGGAGCCGTCCTTGCCGACCAGCAGCTTGTGGAAGTTCCACACCGGCTCGGCGGGTTCGCCGACCTGGGCGACCGCCCACTTGTAGAATGGATGGGCGTCCTCGCCCTTCACATCGACCTTGCTGGTCATCGGGAAGTCGACGCCGAAGGTGGTGCGGCAGAACTCGGCGATCTCCTCGTTGGTCCCGGGCTCCTGGCCCATGAACTGGTTGCTGGGCACGCCCAGCACCACCAGCCCCTGGTCGCGGTAGTCCTTGTAGAGCTGCTCGAGGCCATCGTACTGCGGGGTCAGGCCGCACTTGCTGGCCACATTGACCACCAGCACCACCTTGTCCCGGAAGGTCGTCATCGGCAGGGCCGAGCCGTCGATGGCGGTGAATTCGTAGTCGTAGGCGGTGGTCATGCGAGGGGCTCCGGGGCTCCGGGCAACTATACCCGCGACCCGCGCAATCGCGAAGACCAATGCCTCCCCTCCTCCCCGCTCATCCTCGCGGAAGCGAGGACCCAGGTTTACGGCCGGCGCACGCACCTCAAGGGATGTCTGGCGCTCGGGCCGGAGGAAGTGGGGACACACACGACTTTCGGCGACTACCCTGTGCGCGTCGCCTGCCACGCCGTGATCGCGGCCCCAGCTCTCTTGGCCTCATCGCTGGGGCCGATCGTCAGGTTCCTCACCTTGAACGGCGAGCTACTCCCGATCGCACCGGGGGCGCTGTAGTGAATGTCGTAGACTAGCTGATCGAGATAGGCGCGGCCGCCAGCCGCATACGCGACACGCTCCGCATCATCGAGTGCGATCAGAACGCTGTAGCCGACCGCGCTGTGTTCGCAGTTGGCGTCCAGATAGAGCGTCTTGTCCTCCTCCAGCAGAAACCAGACCTGCGGCTCGTGATCGAGAACTCTCACGCTCGATCCCCCTCAGAACCCCGCCGCCTGCTCCACCGCGAGCGCCAGATCCAGCGCCCGCGCCGCTTCCTCGCCCGTCACCACCGGCCGGGGCGACAGCCCGCGCACCGCCGCGACGAAGCCGGCGACGCTGGTTCCGAGCGGATCCTGGCCGGCCGGGGTCTCGGTGAAGGCCTCGTTCAGGGCGTAGGGCGTAGTGTTGCTGAAGGCGCGGGTGACGAAGTCGATCTCCAGCACGCCCGACGGATAGACGATGCGCATGGTCCGCTCGCGCGCCTGGGCGTTGCGGGCGGCGGTGAACACGGCCGTGAAGCCGTCGCTGAAGGTCGCCTCGCCGCGGACCTGGTCCTCGTCGCCCTCGGCCTCGACGGCCAGCGGCTCGGCGTCGGTCAGCGACAGGGCCAGATCGATGTCGTGGATCATCAGGTCGAGCACGACCGAGACGTCGCGGCTGCGGTCCGAAATCGGCCCCTTGCGCACGGCCTCAAGCAGCAGCGGCTTCTCGGGGATATCGAACAGGCCCATGGCCTGCGAGACAACCCGCTCCTGATGGCCGCAGGCCAGCGCCAGACCGCGCTTCGCCGCCTCTGCGATCAGGTGGTCGGCGTCCTCCAGCGTCGTCGCCAGCGGTTTTTCGACATAGACCGGCTTGCCTGCCTTCAGGCAGGCCAGGGCCGCCGCCGCATGGGTGGTCGCCGGCGACGCGACGGTGACGATGTCGACCGCCGCCAGCAGGGCGTCCAGGTCGGAGAAGGCGGTCACGCCTAGCCTGTCGGCGAGCGCCTGGCAGCGCGCCGGGTCGACGTCGAAGATGCCGACCAGATCCACCCCGTCCATCTGGACGTATTTGTTGGCGTGAAAGCCGCCGAAGACGCCGGAGCCGACGACCCCGGCCTTGAGAACCTGTTCCATGCCCCGCTTCTAGCGCGGTTCTTCGCCTTCCGCGAGGTGAGGAAACGCGCTAAACGCTCGTTTGAAATTCCAGAAAAGACCGGGAGATACGCCTATGACGACCTCACGCGAGATCCGCCTGAAGAGCCGCCCCGTGGGCACGCCCACCGCCGACAATTTCGAACTGGCCACCGTTGAGCTGCCTGCGCCCGGCGCCGGCGAGATCCAGGTGCGCAACACCTGGATGACCGTCGACCCCTACATGCGCGGCCGCATGAACGACGTGAAGAGCTACAGCCCGCCGTTCCAGCTGGGCAAGGCCATGGAAGGCGGGGCGGTCGGCGAGGTGATCGCCTCCAACGATCCGTCGTTCGCCGTCGGCGATCTGGTCCAGAGCATGTTCGGCTGGCGCGAGGCGTTCAACGCCCCAGCCTCGGCGGTGCAGAAGCTGAACACCTTCGGCCTGCCGCCGCAGACCTTCCTCGGCATCGCCGGCATGCCGGGCATGACTGCCTGGGTCGGCCTGCTGAAGATCGCCGCCCTCAAGGAAGGCGACATCGTCTTCGTCTCCGGCGCGGCCGGCGCGGTGGGCTCGGTCGTGGTGCAGATCGCCAAGATCAAGGGCCACACGGTGATCGGCTCCTGCGGCGGCGAGGACAAGGTCGCCTTCCTCAAGTCGATCGGCTGTGACGAGGTCATCGACTACAAGGCCGAGAAGGACCTGACCGCCGCCCTCAACCGCGTCGCGCCCAAGGGCATCGACGTCTATTTCGAGAACGTCGGCGGCGAGCACATGGACGCGGCCCTGGCCTGCGCCCGCCCGTTCGCCCGCTTCGCGCTGTGTGGCATGATCAGCCAGTACAACGCGACCGGCGACATGTACGGCGTGAGGAACCTGATCATGGCCGTCGGCAAGAGCCTGAAGCTGGAAGGCTTCATCGTCTCCAACCACTTCCACCACCTGCCCGACTTCCTGCAGGACATGTCTGGCTGGATCAACGACGGCAAGCTGAAGTGGACCGAGACGGTCGACGAGGGCATCGAGAACGCCCCCGGCGCCTTCCTCAAGCTGTTCGCCGGCGGCAACACCGGCAAGATGCTGGTCAAGCTGGGGTAGCTTGCGTGGTTCGAGACGCGGACCTGAGGGTCCGCTCCTCACCATGACGAACAGAGTGGGCGATCAACACCGCTGGGTCATCCTGAGGAGCGAGCCTCAAGCGAGCGTCTCGAAGGACGCACGATCAACGCCCCGTCAGCTCCACCACCGCCCAGCCGTCGCCGAGCTTCTGGTACTTCAGCGCCACCCGCGCGCCCGGCTCGCCGGGCGAGACGGCGATGACGTCCGCCCAGGTGCGGAAGGTCGTGCGACCGGCGGCCAGCGGCGAGCCCGCGGCGCCCTCGTGGTCGAGGGTGATCGTCCGGCCGTCGGTGGACACCACGGTCCCGGTCGTCGCGTAGACCGGCCCGCTCGGCCCCTCGGGGATGATCAGCGCGCGGGCCTTGGCCGACTTCAGGTCCCTGTCGTCCTTCGACGACGGCCCGCAGGCGGCCAGCGCCAGGGCGGCCAGAACAAGGGCGGCGGCGATCTTCTTCATGAAACTGCTCCGGGATCTGACGACCCGATTATCACGAACACGCGGGAATTGAAGCGGGCGCTTCCTCCCACGCGTCGCGACCGCTAAAAGCCCGGCCAATCTTGAGGGAGTAGAGCCGTGTCGCGCCTTTTCAGCGCCTATGTGATGGTCGACTGGAGCGCCGCCTCGGCGCCGCGGACGGGCAAGGACTCCATCTGGATCGGGGTGATCAAGCGCGACATCCGCTTCCGCCCGACCTTCGAAGCCTTCAACCCGGCCACTCGCGACGAGGCGATGAAGGTGCTCGGCGAGGTGCTGGCCGACCTACGCCGGCGCGGCGAGCGCGCCCTGGTCGGGTTCGACTTCCCGCTCGGCTATCCCGAAGGCACAGCCAGGGCGCTGGCGCTAAAGACGCCCGACTGGAGCGGCATGTGGGCCTTCCTGGCGGCGAACGTCGTCGACAAGCCGACCAACGTGAACAACCGCTTCGCCGTCGCGGCGAAGATGAACCGGCTGATGACCGACCAGCCCTGGCCGTTCTGGGGCTGCCCGGCCAATGACAGCCAGCGCTGGCTGTCGACCACCAAGCCGACCGCCCTGCCCGAGGGCCTGCCGCCGCAGCTGCGCCGCGCCGAGAAGCTCACCCAGGGCAAGGGCAAGGCCGGGGCCAAGACCGTCTGGCAGGTGTTCGGCAACGGCACCGTCGGCAGCCAGGCCATCGTCGGCATACCGCGGGTCAAGGCGCTGGCCGACCAACTGGGCGACAAGGCGAAGGCCTGGCCATTCCAGACCGGCTGGAAGACCCTGACCCCCGCCGACGTCGACGGCCTGGAAGCGGTGTTCGCCGAGGTCTACCCGCCGCTGGCCGAGCCCAGGCCCGAGCCCGGCGAGGTTCCCGACCGCGCCCAGGTCCGCGCGCTGTGCGAGCACTTCCTCAAGCTCGACGAGGCCGGCGATCTGGGCGCCGCCTTCGGTCCGGGCGCCGGCGCCGAGCCGGAGGTCGTGGCCGTGGTCGAGTGCGAAGAAGGCTGGATCCTCGGGGTCTGATCTTCCGGCGGATTGACTTCCGCCGGCCGCCGTTCACCCTCCCCGCAAAAGAACGCCGGGGGGAGGCGCGCCTTGACCACCACGACCGAACGCTACCAGTCGATCGACGCCGTGCGCGGCTTCGCCGTGCTGGGCATCCTGCTGATGAACATCGTCGGCATGGGCCTGCCGACCTTCGCCTACGTCAGCCCGGTCTACTGGGGCGGCCACACGGGCGCGGACCTGTGGGCCTGGGCGATCAACTACGTGCTGTCGGACGGCAAGTTCCGCGGCCTGTTCACCATGCTGTTCGGGGCCAGCATGCTGCTGATCGCCGACCGCGCCGAGGGCCGCAAACCGGGCCCGGCCGCGACCCACTACCGCCGGGTCTGGTGGCTGTTCGTCATCGGCATGATCCACGCCTACTTCCTGTTCTTCGGCGACATCCTGGTGACCTACGCCCTGGCCGGGGCGCTGGTGTTCCCGCTGCGCAAGCTGGGACCCAGGACGCTGATCGCCATCGGCGTGGCGGTGCTGCTGGCGCTGCTCGGCAAGGACCTGTTCGAGGTCACCTACATCAAGGCCATCCAGACGGCGGTCGCGGCCGGCACGGCCACGCCCGCGCAGACGGAGATCTGGAACGGCGCGCAGCTGCTGCTCAACGCGCCCCACGCCATGGGTGAGATGGAGGTGCGGCTGATGCGCGGCGGCTTCCTCGAGGCGCTGCAGAGCCGCGCCCAGGCCGCGTGGATCATCCAGAGCCAGTTCATGCCGACCGAGGAGATCCCCGAGGCCGTCGGCCAGATGCTGATCGGCGCGGGCCTGTTCCGGCTGGGCTTTTTCACCCTCGGCTGGTCCAGCCGCGCCTACGCCACGATGATCGCCATCGGCTACCTCGTGGGCGTGCCGGTCACCGCCTGGCTGGCCTGGAAGACGGTGCAGGTCGACTTCGAGCCGGTCGCCCGCCGCCTGTTCGAGGTGCTGACCGCCCCGCCGCGGCCGTTCATCGCCCTGGCCCACGCCAGCCTGCTGATGCTGATCATCCGCGCCGGCGCGCTGAAGGGCCTGATCAGCCGGCTGGAGGCCGCCGGCCGGATGGCCTTCAGCAACTACCTGTCGACCTCGATCATCACGTCGTTCGTGTTCTGCGGCTATGGCCTGGGCCTCTACGGCCAGCTGCACCGGGCGGAGCTCTACGGGGTGGTGCTGGCCGTCTGGGCCTTCATCCTGCTGTGGAGCAAGCCCTGGCTGGCGCGGTTCCACTACGGCCCGTTCGAGTGGCTGTGGCGCTCGCTGGTGATGTGGAAAGCCCAGCCGTTCCGCAAATAGGGGACATGTACCGCAGGTACGTGTCCCCCAATCGAGAGTCAGCGGCGGTTCGTTTAGGGGACACGTACCTTCGGTACATGTCCCCGCGTATCAGCTCGCCGCCCTCAGCCGGTCGCGGCCGCTCTTCAGCCGCTCGGCCACGAGGAAGGCCAGTTCCAGCGCCTGTTCGCCGTTCAGGCGCGGGTCGCAGTGGGTGTGGTAGCGGTCGCCGAGCTCGCCCTCGAGCACCGCCCGCGCGCCGCCGATGCATTCGGTGACGTTCTGGCCGGTCATTTCCAGGTGCACGCCGCCGGGGTGGACGCCCTCGGCCTCGGCCACGTCGACGAAGCCCTTCACCTCGGCCAAAATCTTGTCGAACGGCCGGGTCTTGTAGCCGTTGCCGGCCTTCAGGGTGTTGCCGTGCATCGGGTCGGTCGCCCAGACCACCGAGCGGCCGGCCTTCTTGGTCGCCGCCATCAGCCGCGGCAGGCGCTCGGCGATCTTGTCCGCGCCGAAGCGGCCGATCAGCGTCAGCCGGCCGGGCTCGTTGGCCGGGTTCAGCGTGTCGATCAGGCGCAAGAGGTCGTCCGGCTCCAGCGTCGGGCCGACCTTCATGCCGATCGGGTTCCTGATGCCCTTGGCGAACTCGACATGCGCCCCGTCCAGCTGGCGCGTGCGCTCGCCGATCCACAGCATGTGGGCCGAGGTGTCGTACCAGTCGCCCGAGGTCGAATCGATGCGCGTCATGGCCTCCTCGAAGCCCAGCAGCAGCGACTCGTGGCTGGTGAAGAACTCCACCTGCTTCATGCCCGGATGGCTCTCGGGCGTGACGCCGATGGCGGCCATGAAGGCCAGGCTCTCGCTGATCTTGTCCGACAGCTCGCGGTAGCGCGCGCCCTGCGGACTGTCGCTGACGAAGCCCAGCGTCCAGCGGTGGATGTTGTGCAGGTCGGCGTAGCCGCCGCCGGCGAAGGCCCGCAGCAGGTTCAGCGTCGAGGACGCCTGGGCGTAGGCCTTCAGCAGCCGCTCGGGGTCCGGCGCGCGGTCGGCGGCGTTGAAGTCCATGCCGTTGATGTTGTCGCCGCGATAGGACGGCAGGGTCACCCCGTCGATCGTCTCGACCGGCTCGGAGCGCGGCTTGGCGAACTGGCCGGCGATGCGGCCGACCTTCACCACCGGCTTGCCGCCGGCGAAGGTCAGCACCACCGCCATCTGCAGGATCAGGCGGAAGGTGTCGCGGATGTTGTCCGCATGGAATTCCTTGAAGCTCTCGGCGCAGTCGCCGCCCTGCAGCAGGAAGGCCTTGCCCTCGGCCACGTCGCCGAGCAGCGACTTCAGCCGGCGCGCTTCACCCGCGAACACCAGCGGCGGCATCCGGCGAAGCTCGGTCTCGACCCGCTCCACCACGGCCGCGTCCGGATAATCGGTCGGCAGGTGCTTGGCGGGTTTGGCTCTCCAGGACGACGGGGTCCAGCGCTCGGTCATGATCTCAACTCTGAAATGGATCGCGGCTCATACAGGAAGCCGGTTCCGAAGGCAAAATAATGCGCGCGACGGGTGTGATCGGCGCGGACGGGGGCATGGGTGTGCGTGGCGGTTGCGGCGGGCGTAGGGCGTAGGGCGTAGGGCGTAGGGCGTAGGGCGTAGCGGAAGATGGGGTGCGGCGGCGGCGGCGGAAGGGGGTTTGGGGGTGAGTGTCTCTGTTTCACGCCTTTGCCCGCCCTCCACCATCGCGCGAAGCCCTCGCGGCCCGCGCCCTGCCCTCATTATAACGCCGCCGCCCAAGGGGCGGGGTCGGGGCGGCGGAGGTTAGTGAAAACAGGGGGTTGCGGGTGGGGGGCGAGTTCGGCGCGCGCACGGGAGGGCGTCGGGCGGCGGTGACGAGGGGCGGGTGGGGGGCGTCGAGAGGCTCCGAACATGGGAGCGAATGTCCCGTCGATGTCTCGCGTTGTCTCGGGATTATTCGTCTCGACAGTCTCGAAGGCAGGGCCGCTCCTGACCCTTAGAGGCCCTTAAGAATGTCAGGTTCTCGCAGCTTGGTTTCGACGCGGCGACATGGAGGTATCAACATGACCGACCGTGCTAGCGCCGCCGAGAACGTTGCTGAGGATTGCCACGAACTGGCGGCGGTCGGATATCTGACCCACGTCGGCAGCTACCGCGCGCGCCGCCGTTTCGCCGAAGGCCCGCCGCTGGTCTTCATCGTGGGCCTGCTGTCGATCCGGCCGTGACCGGCAACGAGAAGCAGTCGGTCATTCTGGTCCCGATGGGGGCGGCGGCTGGGAAGACGTCGGTGCCGTAGCCAAACGAAGCCTGGCCGGACTAGCGGTCGCCGAGGAACTCACCCGACGCAGGATGCTATCAAGACCGCAGAATGAAGGCTCCCATTCGGTGCAACGTGCGAAGGTCGAACTTCTCCGACGCCAACTCGTCGAACCGGAAGACAAGGCCGTCCAAAGTGTAGCTTGCCCGGCGCAGCCACTCATCAGTGATCTGGACCCGTCCCGTGTCGGAGACCTCGAGCTCGATCGACAACCCCCTTGTCCGCGCTTTGAAAAGGTCGTTCACGACGCAGTCGTTATGGGCGATCAGGTTGCGAACCTCAGATGCCAAAGTCGTCATTTCGAAGGCCGCATCCGTCGGGAAGAGGTCGATGCCGGTTCGCCCAACCACGAACTTCCGAAGCTCGCCGAGCGACTTGTATGACAGCTCGTGGACCTTCTTCTCGGCAATGCGCCAGATGAGGTCATCGTAGCTGCCTGCCTCGATCACCGACGCGATGTCTACCGACCCTTCGGACTTCAAGATTTCAGGCCGAGCCAGGAAGATGTCGCGAAGGGCGGTCGTGAGATAGAGGTCGAAGGACTCGATGGCTCTCGACAGCATGATCTCGTTCATGAGCGGGCGGTGCTTGGAATAGTCATACCGAAGCACCGCACGCCCCTTGTCGTCGGCCCTCGCTTGTTCCTCCTCCGGCACGAGATTGCCTAGGGCAACGGAGGTCTTCACGAAGTTGAAGTAGAAGCTAACGAGGTCGCGCAACTCCATGATCCGCGCCATGTAGGTTAGGCACGGCTCAGTAACGCGGTCGGGCGGATTGCGGAATCCCTCGGCAAGCGGGTCGGTGGCTTCTTCAGCGTCGTCGCTCATGCCTCTCATTCAATTCGCCTGCGGGGTCGTCAGGATAAAGAGATCGTGGGGTCCCTGCCCCTCGCCGCGATGCATAAGGGCGTTGAGGTATCGCATCCGCTTGGAGCCTTCGGCCACAATGTATCGAACCTGACTGAGATCACCGTCCAGGGAACGGATACCGTTAGGAGTTTCGAGCGCGAGCAAAGGCATGTCCCAGGTCCCGGTGTTCATCGCCAGTGCGGTGGCGTTCGGGCCAAATCCCACCCCTCCGTTGAAGACCTTGAAGTCGTGGTCGGCCACCATCGGGCCGCCGAATTCCAAGTGGACATCCGAAAGGATGCGGTCGCCCGGCCACGACTCCAATCGCCACTTGAGCGGGGCAAGCTCAAGAAATGCCATGTAGGAGTGGCACCAGTGCCGATAAATCCATTGCTCGGCGATGCGCGGGTCGAGATGGGCCAAACTCTCGCTCCAGCGTGCCCACCAAGCCTCAAAGGGTTCCTTGTTGAAGTCGCCCTCGCCGATAGGACGCATGGCAGGGTCCCAAACACATTCCCAGCGTTGGCGAAGGTCCAGCACTAACCCGCGCCAGCGATGTCGATCGTGATGGCGATCGCGGCCTGGATCGGCGCCGACCGCCGATAAAAGAGGTACTCTAGGTTCTCGTCAGCGCTGCCGTCGAACAGCGCGCCTTGACGGCAACGCAGAACTTCGTCGGCCACAAAGTCCTCCAGCCGCCAGCCCGAGCTGGCGAAGGCGTCGGAAGCGTCGCTGACAGTTGGATCCTTGAGGCCCCCGAAGGTCGGGAACCGTCCCACTGAAAGCGACGCCAGATGGCCATGGACGTGCGCCATCGTCTGCACCCGACAGCCGAGATCGTTGCTCGTAGTAGCCCTGACGCCGTTGAGCGCGGGATAGGTGGCGCGGAATGGGAGCTGATGCGGATTGTAGAAGGCATAGAAAACGGGGATGCGGCGGGCCTGCACATACTCTTCGATCCGACCGACTTGCGGACTTCCAGCATGCATGGCGGCGTACCGGCTATCGTCATCGAAGCTGAAGGTTCGCTGTGACGTAAGCGGCATTACCGGGTCCGTGCGGTCGCCAAGGCGGCCGATACCGATCGCGAAGTCATCCATCTCCAGTGGTTCGACAGCCACCTCGTCAGAGTAGAGACGCTTGGTCTGGAGCAAGGCGACCTTGCGCTGCTGCAGGCGTCCAGCCCGACGGAGCAGGATCAAGATTGCGATGTCCGCGATCTCCCAACGGCCGTACATTCTCCTCCCGCCGAGCCAGTGGCTTTCGATCACGACAGCAGCCTGTTCTCCCGCAAAGAACGCTGCCGGCGCGTCGGTCAGCTCGTCAATCAAGGTGTGGTCTAGCGACTCCTCGTGCATCGACGGGTGGTCGCTCATCTTCCGCGACACGCGGTCGTTCGCTGCGGCGAACGTCTGTTTGACGTAGTCGATGACGGCTTCTGGAATGTCCGCGAACGTCATAAGTCCACCGTTCTTTCCGCCCCGTCCGCCCTCGCGGTTGAGGTCATACTAGCCGCAAGCAACTCAAGCGCCAGACCGCCGCCGGCGGTCGGGCGGTTCGGGGAAACGTCTGCTTTTCGGCTGCGCCTTAACTTCCGGTCCTGGCGCGATGCGGCCCCCCCCCTACCCCAGCTCCGCCGGCACATACTTCTCCCGCATCGTCACCAGCTCCTCCGCCGCCGTCGGGTGGACCGCGCAGGTGGAGTCCCACTGCTGCTTGGTCACGCCCATCTTCACGGCGATGGCGGCCATCTGGATCATTTCGGGGGCGTCGGGGCCGACCACGTGGACGCCGACGACCTGCTGGGTGTCCTGGCGGACCAGCAGCTTCATCAGGGTGCGCTCCTCGCCGCCGTAGAAGGTGACCTTCATCGGGCGGAACACCGCGCGGTAGACGTCGATCGGGCCGAATGCCTTGCGGGCCTCGGCCTCGCCCATGCCGACCGTGCCGATCGGCGGCTGGGAGAAGACGGCGGTGGCGACCATGTCGTGGTCGAAGGTGGTCGGGTTATTGCGGAACTCGGTCTCGGCGAAGGCGGCGCCCTCGCGGATGGCCACCGGGGTCAGGTTGATCCGGTCGGTCACGTCGCCGACGGCCCAGATGTTGTCGACGTTGGTCTTGCTGAATTTGTCGACCTTGATCGCGCCGCGTTCGTTGAGCGCGACGCCCGCCGTCTCAAGGCCCAGACCCTGGACGTAGGGCTCGCGGCCGGTGGCGAACATCACCTGCTCGGTGGTGAAGGTCATGTGGTTGTTGAGCGTGCTGACGATGCCGGCGTCGGTCTTTTCCAGCTTCTCGTGGCGGCAGCCGAGCACCACCTTGATGCCGCGCCGCTCCATCTCGCCGGCCAGGTGGGCGCGGATGTCGTCGTCGAAGCCGCGCAGCACGTTCGCCCCGCGATAGAGCAGCGTCACCTCGACGCCGAGGCCGGCGTAGATGCCGGCGAACTCCACGGCGATATAGCCGCCGCCGACGATCAGGATGCTCTTGGGAAGGGTCTCCAGGTGGAAGGCCTCGTCCGAGCTGATGGCGTGCTCGACGCCCGGCAGGTCGGCCGGATAGGTCGGCCGGCCGCCGGTGGCGATGAGGATCTTGTCGGCGGTGACGGTGCGGGCGTCCTGGCCGGTGATCTCGAGGGTGTGGGCGTCCTTCAGCACCGCCCGGCCATGCAGCAGGTCGGCGCCGGCCTTCTGCAGGTTGGTGACGTAGATCCCCGACAGGCGGGCGATCTCGATGTCCTTGGCCTGGAGGAAGGTCGGCCAGTCGAAGGTCGGCTCCTGGACGGTCCAGCCGAAGCCGCGGGCCGTCTTGATCTGCTGCGAGACCTCGCTGGCGTAGACCATGAACTTCTTGGGCACGCAGCCGCGCACCACGCAGGTGCCGCCGACGCGGTATTCCTCGGCCACGCCGACGCGGGCGCCGGTCATGGCCGCCAGCCGCGCGGCCCGGACCCCGCCGGAACCGGCCCCGATGACGAAGAGGTCGTAGTCGTACTTGGACATGGGGGCTCCGGCGGTCAGGGATTGGGCGTGGGCGGCAGGTGGATATGGGGTCAGGGAACGTGCCTGACCACCCCGGCGTCGGTGCCGACCAGCGCCTCGTCGGCGAGGTCGAGGAACAGGCCGTGGTCGACCACCCCGGTGACGCTCTTGAGGGCGGCGGCCAGGGCGGCGGGATCCTCGATGGCGCCGGCGGCGAGGTCGTAGATGACGTTGCCGCCGTCGGTGACCACCACGCCGCGCTCGGCCGTGCGCAGGCGCGGCGGCGGCAGCTCGAACTCGGCGGCGATGTCGGCCAGGTGACGGCCGGTGTGCGGGTGGCCGAAGCGGACCACCTCGATCGGCAGCGGGAATTTGCCGAGCACCTTCACCAGCTTGGCGGCGTCGGCGATGACCACGCAGCGGCGCGAGGCCTCCCAGACCAGCTTCTCGCGCAGCAGGGCCGCGCCGCCGCCCTTGATCAGCGACAGGCCCGGGCCGATCTCGTCGGCCCCGTCGACGGTCAGGTCGATGGCCTTGACGTCATCCAGACCGACCAGCGGGATGCCCAGCTCGCGGGCCAGATTGGCCGTCGCCTCGGAGGTCGGCACGCCGCGGATGTCGAGCGAGCGGGCGGCCAGGGCCCGCACGAACCAGGCGGCCGTCGAGCCGGTGCCCAGGCCCACGACCATGCCGGCCTCGACCAGATCGGCGGCGGCCTCGCCCGAGGCCTTCTTCTGTGCGTCTGCGGTCATGATCCCGGTCCGAAACTTCGCGTCGGGGGTGTTTAGCACCGGACGGCGGCGTGGGAAGATGGCGGCGGCCGCGCGGCCTGGAGACGACATAGACCGTCTCTATCCTGCGCGCTGATTAAATCAATTTTGTTTATCAAGCGTCAGCGGCTATCCCAACGCCATCGACCTCACCGGAGCACGACATGTCCCTGATCAACACCGAAATCAAACCCTTCACCGCCCAGGCCTTCAAGGCCGGCAAGTTCATCTCGGTCAGCGACGGCGACCTGAAGGGCAAGTGGTCGGTGGTCTTCTTCTATCCGGCCGACTTCACCTTCGTCTGCCCGACCGAGCTGGAAGACCTGGCCGACAACTACGCCGAGTTCCAGAAGCTGGGCGTGGAGATCTACTCGGTCTCGACCGACACCCACTTCTCGCACAAGGCCTGGCACGACACCTCGCCGGCCATCGGCAAGATCCAGTACACGATGATCGGCGACCCGTCGGGCGTGGTGACCAACAACTTCGGCGTCATGCGTGAAGGCCAGGGCCTGGCCGACCGCGGCACCTTCCTGGTCGACCCGAACGGCGTGATCCAGTTCACCGAGGTGACCGCCGAAGGCATCGGCCGCAACGCCGCCGAGCTGCTGCGCAAGGTCAAGGCCGCCCAGTACGTCGCCTCGCACCCGGGCGAAGTCTGCCCGGCCAAGTGGGAAGAAGGCGAGAAGACCCTCGCCCCGTCGCTGGACCTGGTCGGCAAGATCTAGGCCGCGCTTCCCCGGACTACCCGGCGCCGTCCAGCGGGCGGCGCCGGCGCTACCCCTCCCCCAGACGACCGTTACCGGAGCCGCACATGTTGGACGCCACCCTCAAGGGCCAGCTGAAAGCCTATCTCGAGAACCTCCGGCAGCCGGTCACCCTGGTCGCGTCGCTGGATGACCGCCCCGCCTCGGCCGAGCTGTCCGAGCTGCTGGACGACATCGCCGCCGCCTCGGACAAGGTCAGCCTGGCGCGCCGCGACGACGACGCCCGCCGGCCGTCCTTCGCCATCGAACGCGCCGCGGGCGACGCCAGCGTGCGCTTCGCCGGCCTGCCGCTCGGCCACGAGTTCACCTCGCTGGTGCTGGCCCTGCTGCACGTCGGCGGCCACCCGCCGCGCATCGAGCCCGAGCTGGTCGAGCAGATCCGCGCCCTCGAGGGGCCGTTCCACTTCGAAACCTACTTCTCGCAGTCCTGCCAGAACTGCCCCGACGTGGTGCAGGCGCTGAACACCATGGCCGCGCTGAACCCGAACATCAGCCACGTGGCCATCGACGGCGCGCTGTTCCAGGCCGAGGTCGAGGCCCGCCAGGTGATGGCCGTGCCCACCGTGCTGCTGAACGGCGAGGCCTTCGGCCAGGGCCGCATGAGCCTGGAGCAGATCCTGGCCAGGCTCGACACCGGCGCGGCCGCCCGCGACGCCGAGAAGCTCAAGGCGAAAGCGCCTTACGAGGTGCTGATCATCGGCGGCGGCCCCGCCGGCGCCGCCGCGGCCATCTACGCCGCGCGCAAGGGCATCCGCACGGGCCTCGCCGCCGAGCGCTTCGGCGGCCAGGTGCTCGACACCATGGCCATCGAGAACTTCATTTCCGTGCCGCACACCGAAGGGCCCAGGCTGGTCTCCGGCCTCGAGCAGCACGTGAAGGACTACGACGTCGACGTGATGAACCTGCAGAAGGCGGTCAAGCTGGTCCCGGCGGCCACGCCCGGCGGGCTGGTTACGGTCGAGCTGGAGAACGGCGCCAGCCTGTCCTCGCGCACGGTCATCCTGGCCACCGGCGCCCGCTGGCGGCAGATGGGCGTGCCCGGCGAGGAGCAGTACCGCAACAAGGGCGTGGCCTACTGCCCGCACTGCGACGGTCCGCTGTTCAAGGGCAAGCGCGTGGCGGTGATCGGCGGCGGCAACAGCGGCGTCGAGGCGGCCATCGACCTGGCCGGCATCGTCGCCCATGTGACCCTGATCGAGTTCGACAGCCAGCTGCGGGCCGACGCGGTGCTGCAGCGCAAGCTGAACAGCCTGCCGAACGTGACCATCGTCACCTCGGCCCTGACCACCGAGGTCCATGGCGACGGGGCGAAGGTCAACGGCCTGAGCTACACCGACCGCAAGACCGACGAGACGCACCGGATCGAGCTGGAAGGCATCTTCGTGCAGATCGGCCTGGTCCCGAACACCGAGTGGCTCAAGGGCGCCCTGGCGCTGAGCCCGCGTGGCGAGATCGAGATCGACGCCCGCGGCGCCACCTCACTCCCCGGGGTGTTCGCCGGCGGCGACGCGACGACGACGCCCTACAAGCAGATCGTCATCGCCATGGGCGAGGGCTCGAAGGCGGCGCTGTCAGCGTTCGACTACCTGATCCGCCAGCCGGTGGCCGAGGCGGAGCAGGCGGCCGCCTAGGTCTTCTTCCGCGCCGCCTTCATGGCGCGGAAGCGCGCGGCCCAGCCGGGCTTTTCGGCCTGGACGCCGCGCTCGAGGCCCAGGGCGTCCGGCGGCACGTCCTTGGTGATCACCGAGCCCGAGCCGGTGTAGGCGCCCGCGCCGATGGTCACCGGCGCGACCAGGGAGGAATTCGAGCCCACGAAGGCCCCCTCGCCCACATGGGTCTCGAACTTGTCGAAGCCGTCGTAGTTGCAGAAGATCGTCCCGGCGCCGATGTTGGCCTTCGCGCCGATCGTGCCGTCGCCGAGATAGGACAGGTGGTTGGCCTTGGCGCCCTTGCCGACCCTGACCTTCTTCACTTCGACGAAGTTGCCGATATGGGCGTCCTCGCCGATGTCCGCGCCGGGGCGCAGGCGGGCGTAGGGGCCGACGATGGCGCCGGACCGAACGATGGCGCCCTCCAGATGGCTGAAGGCGCGGATCATCGCGCCGCTCTCGACCGTCACCCCCGGGCCGAACACCAGGTTGGGCTCCAGCGTCACGCCGCCGGCGATCTTCGTGTCGAAGCTGAGGAACACCGTCTCCGGCGCGGTCATGGTCACGCCGTCAGCCAGCAGGGCGGCGCGGGCGCGATCCTGCCAGAGGCGCTCGGCGCGGGCGACGCCGGCCTGGTCGTCGGCCCCCATGACGGCGGTCTCGGAGGTGAAGGCCACCCCCACCCGCTTGCCGGCCGCGCCCGCGATGCCGACGATGCTGGTGATGTAGTACTCGGCCTTGACGTTGTTGTTGTCGACGGCGGCCAGCCAGTCGAACAGCGGCCCCGCCGGGGCGCAGAGGATGCCGGAGTAGCAGGCGCGGACGGCCTTCTCCTCGGCGTTCGCGTCACGCGCCTCGACGATGCGCAGCAGCCGGCCGTCGGCGTCCTGGATCATCCGGCCGTAAAGGGCCGGATCGGCCGCCTCGAAGGCCAGCATGACCAGATCGTCGCCGGCCGCGCGGCGTTCGAACAGCGGAGCGAAGTCATCGGCCGTCAGCAGCGGGCAGTCGGCGTTGGTCACGATCACGTCGCCGTCGAACCCGGCGAGCGCCGCCTTCGCCGCCAGCACGGCGTGGGCGGTGCCCAGCGGCGGGTCCTGGATGGCCACGGCGGACTCGCCCAGGCGCTTCTTCACATGCTCGGCGACGGCCGGGCTGTGGGTCCCGCAGACCACCACCACCCGCTCACAGCCGGCGGCCTCGGCCGCGTCGATGGCCCGGTCGAGCATCGTCCGCCCGCCGATCCTGTGCAGGACCTTCGGCGTCGGGGACTTCATGCGGGTGCCCTGGCCGGCGGCCATGATCACCGCGGCGCGCTGGCTCATCGGATCGACTCGTGACGTTGCAATTGATCTCCGTTTACCCGAAAGCCCCTGACGATGCATGACCCGAGCAAACCCCTCGCCGGCTGGACCATCGCCTTCGATCTCGACGGCACCCTGGTCGAGACGGCCCACGACCTCGTCGGCGCCCTGAACGTCATCCTCGTCGAGCAGGGCATGGCCCCGGCGCCGATGACCGCCGTGCGGCAGCTCGTCGGCCACGGCCTGCGGGGCATGTTGATCCGCGCCTACGCCATGGCCGACCTGACCATCCCGGAGGACCAGATCGCGGCGCTCCGGCCGCGGGTCGTCGAGGTCTACCGCGCCCGGATCGCGCAGGAGAGTCGCCCCTTCCCCGGTTGCCTGGAGGCGCTGGCCGCCCTGCGCGACCGCGGCGCGGCGCTGGCGGTCTGCACCAACAAGCCGGAGGCGCTGGCCCGGCTGCTGCTGGATGAGCTCGACATGACCGGCCTGTTCGACGCCCTCGTCGGCGGCGACACCATGCCGGTGCAGAAGCCCGATCCCGCGCCGCTGCTGGCGGCCATCACCCGCGCGGGCGGCGCGCCGGAGAGGGCCATCCTGGTCGGCGACGCCTCGCCGGACGTGGGCGCGGCCAGGGCGGCGGGCGTGCCCTGCGTGATCTGCGCGTTCGGTTACAACGACCTGCCGCCCGCCGAACTTGGCGGCGATGTGGTGATCGACCACTACGACGCCCTGGTGCGGACGGCGTCAGACATCGCGGCGTCTTGCCGGACCGCGACCGAGTCGCTATAGACGCCGCCTCCCGGGCGGACAGCCCCAGAGCGGATGCGTAGCTCAGCGGGAGAGCACCTCGTTCACACCGAGGGGGTCACAGGTTCAATCCCTGTCGCATCCACCATTCTGCTTCGCCCTCCGGGCTTCGCAGAACAAGCCCTTCGCCTTCATTCGAAGCAGGATGCCCTCCGAAGCCTCGGCGAAGGAGGGCTGCCGCCCTGCGGGCTTCGGGTGGCGAGCCACCCGGAACCGCATCTTGGGCGAAGGCGTGTCCTCCGAAGCCTCGGCGAAGGAGGACTGGAGCCGCATCCGCGCCCTCCGGGCTTCGCAGAACAAGCCCTTCGCCCCAAGTCGAAGCAGGATGCCCTTCGAAGCCTTGGCGAAGAAGGGCTGGATCCGCTCCATTCCCACAGGCTTCGCAAACCAAGCCCTTCGCCTTCATTCGAAGCAGGATGCCCTCCGAAGCCTCGGCGAAGGAGGGCTGCCGCCCTGTTACCTCGCCACCGGCGCCCGCCCAGCTTCCGGGCAGGCCTGGGGCTCGCGGGCCAGCGGCACGCGCCGGCCGTTGATCGACAGGTCTGGCCAGGGCGCCGGCAGGGCGGACACCTTGCCCTGGCCGACCGCGACCCCGTCACCCTCGCAGTTGATCGCGTCGGCGCGACCGACCAGCGTCCACTCGCCCGGCGTCTTCTCGTCGAACACCGCCACCCCGCCCCGGAAGGCGAACAGGATCTCCTCACGACTGTCGCCGTTGAGGTCGGCGAACGTGGCCTCGCACTTGTCGTCGGTGGCGTTGCAGCGGGGCTGCGGCATCGAATCGTCCAGCCAGCGCCGTTTGAGGAAGGCCTTCGGCAGACTGCGGCCCCGCGGCCAGACGGTCACCAGCATCGGCTCATCCGGTCGCCCGGAGGAAAATATGGGAGCCGAGCGATCATCGCGCGCCAGCGCGTCCCTGGCCCGTTTCCCGACCTCCCCGCCCCTGGCCCCCAGCGCCTTCAGCGCGTCCTGCCCGTAGCGCTGGCTTTCGAACCGCAGGAAGGCGTAGTCGACCTTGTCCGGCGCGATCTTCCCCGCCGCGATCCGCGCCATCTGGTCGTTCACCGACAGTCGCGCCGGGTCGGCCAACGGCGAAAACAGCGCCAGGATCAGCCCGACCACCACCACGGCGGTGACGATGTTGGTGATCTCCAGCGGCTTCATCCAGGCGCCGGGCAGCACCGCCGCCACGCTGTAGCCGATGGCGTAGCAGACGCCGGCGATGACGCAGGCCGTGGCGATGATGCGGTCCGGGGTCAGGCCGTACTGGCCGACGCGCAGCCAGACGGCGTAGGCCGCCACCGCCACCAGCGGGACCAGCAGCAGAGCGCCGATCCGCGCGGCCCAGCGCAGCACGCGCGGCGTCGCCTCGTCCGGCTCGCCGTCCTGGTAGGCGGCGTTGATCAGGATGACCATGATGGCCGCGGCGCTGAGCAGGATCGCCGCGGCGCTCTTCGTCTTCCACAGTGGCTCCAGCCCCGTGAACGGCAGCGAGGCCATGAAGGCCCCGACCAGCACCACCAGCACCGGCAGCAGCCAGGACAGCAGGGTCAGGGCCACCGTGCGGATGCCGCGGATCAGGCCGTGCCGCACGTCGGTCAGCTGCACGGCGGCGGCGAACATGGTCCCGGTGGCCGGGAAGGCGAACCACGGCTTGTCGATGACGTCGGCGATCAGGGAGATGCCGATCAGTTTGAACAGCGCGCCGCCGAGGAACAGCACGATCCAGAACACGCCGACGAAGCCCACGGACAGGGCCAGTTGCACGCCGTGCTTCCAGGCGAGGTCGAAATAGGTGGCGAAGCGGGCGACCGGCCTGCGGTCGGCGTCGGCGCCGGCGACCAGATGGTGGGCGATGAACAGGGCCGCGGCGAGGAAGACCATCGTCTCGGGCGCGAGCCACTGGGCGCCCGTCTGGGCGACGCGACGGCCGATGTCGTGCGCCCCGAGGCCCGCGAGCACGATCGCCACCGCCACGCCCCACAGCGCCAGCGTCCGGCGACGCATATCCGCGAGGCCCGCCAGCACCACGAAAGGCGCGAACACAGCGACCGCCTCCAGCGCCCCGAGCAGGACGTGGTTGGCGGTCAGGCCGGCCTTGCCGTCGATGATCTCGGTCAGGGCCCAGAGCGCGAGCCCCTGCGCCAGTCCGGTCCCGATGCGGGCCCAGCCGACAGCCGTCCCGCTCGCGCGATCGTCCAACCCGTAGGCCATGGTCGCCCCCCCCCTATTTAGGTGTCAGCCTCGCGCAACAGATGGCGTAAGACAATCGCACGCAACGCTTACGGGCGCTTTGCGTTGGCCATAACGCATGTCAGGTTGCCGCTGACGGAAGGAAACCTCGCGATCCCTGCATGAGCAAGCCCGCCGACTATACGCTTCAGCAGGGCGACCAGGGCGCGACGGTGGTTCTGACCGGCGACTGGACCGCCGAAGGCATGGGCGACGCCGACAACCGGCTGATCGACCTGCTGCACGGCTCCAAGGCGCTGACCATCGACCTCAACAGCCTGCGCCGCTGCGACACGGCCGGCGCCTATGCGATCCTCAAGGCCATCGACGGGCTGGCCGTGAAGGGCGAGGTCCTCGCCAAGCCGGAAACCCGGCGCCTGCTGGACCTGGTGGCCGCCGCCGTGCAGGCCGAACCCACACCGCACGTGCCGCAGCGCGGGCTGTACGACCTGCTGGTGCGGGTCGGCCAGGGCGTGTTCAACATCGTCGAGGAGGTCATCGGCACCTTCGCCTTCATCGGTCGCCTGACCATGTCGGTGCTGCGGGGCCTGGCCAAGCCGTCGAAAATCCGCTGGGCGCCGATCTTCGCCCAGTGCGAACGGGCCGGGCTCGACGCCCTGCCGATCGTCGCCACCGGCACGGCCTTCATCGGCGCGGTGGTGGCGCTGATCGGCATCAACACCCTCCAGGACTTCGGCGCGACGGTGTTCGTGGTCGAGACCATCGGCATCGCGGTGCTGCGCGAGTTCGGAATCGTCATCACCGCCGTGCTGATCGCCGGCCGCTCGGCCTCGGCCTTCGCCGCCGAGATCGGGGCGATGAAGATGCGCCAGGAGATCGACGCCATGCAGGTCATGGGCGTCGATCCGTTCGACGCGCTGGTCCTGCCCCGGTTCATCGCCCTGCTGCTGATGATGCCGCTGCTGACGTTCGTCGCCGATCTGTCCGGCATGGCCGGCGGGATGATCGTCACCTGGAACATTCTCGACCTGTCGCCGACCTTCTTCCTGCAGCGCATCGTCGACAACGTCGGCGCGACCCACTTCTGGGTCGGCATTTCCAAGGCCCCGATCATGGCCGCGGTGATCGCCACCATCGGCGCGCGCCAGGGCATGCAGGTCGGCGGCGACGTCATCTCCCTGGGCCAGCGGGTCACCTCGGCCGTGGTCCAGGCGATCTTCACCATCATCGTCATCGATGCCGTGTTCGCGGTCCTCTACATGAAGCTGGACGTATGAGCGGCCTGGTCGACGAGAACGATACCGAAGCCCCGCCGATCGAGATCATCGGCCTGCGGTCGCAGTTCGGCGATCACGTGATCCACGAGGACCTCGACCTGACGGTCAACCGGGGCGAGATCCTCGGCGTGGTCGGCGGCTCCGGCTCTGGCAAGTCGGTGCTGATGAACACGGTGATCGGCCTCAAGGCCCCGGACGGCGGCACGGTCCGGCTGTTCGGCCAGGACATCGACACGGCCACGCGCAAGAACTGGACGGCGATCGAGCGGCGCTGGGGCGTGCTCTTCCAGCAGGGCGCGCTGTTCTCGTCCCTGACCATCCGCGAAAACGTCGCCGCGCCGCTGTTCGAGCACACCCGCCTGTCGCGGGCCGAGATCTACGAGCTGGCGGACCTGAAGATCGCCCTCTCCGGCCTGCCGCCGCGCGCGGGCGCGCTGCATCCGTCGGAGCTGTCGGGCGGCATGATCAAGCGCGCCGCCCTGGCGCGGGCGCTGGCCCTTGATCCGCAGCTGCTGTTTCTCGACGAACCGACCGCCGGGCTCGACCCGATCGGGGCCGCGGCCTTCGACGACCTGATCGCTGACCTGTCGTCGAGCCTGAAGCTGACGGTGTTCATGATCACCCACGATCTGGACACCCTCTACGCCATCACCACCCGCGTCGCCGTGGTCGCCGACAAGAAGATCGTCGCCGTGGCGCCGGTACAGGAACTGGAGCATTCCGATCATCCGTGGATTCAGGAATACTTCCTGGGTCCGCGCGGTCGGGCTGCCGCCGACTCGCACAAAAGGACGGGGCCAAGCGTCTGATGGAACGAAACGCAAATTACGCCCTCGTGGGCGTCGCCTCCCTTGCCCTTGTGATCGGCATGGTCGTGTTCATCGTCTGGCTGGCGCGCCTGCAGGTGAACAGCGACTACGACGTCTACAACGTGCTGTTCGTCGGGCCGGTCAACGGGCTGTCGGAAGGCGGGGAAGTGCACTTCAACGGCATCAAGGTCGGCGAGGTGACCAAGATCTCGCTCGACAAGCGCGACCCCAACCGGGTCATCGCCGAGACGCGCGTGACCTCTGACGTGCCGATCCGCGAGGACTCCATCGCCACGCTGGAGCCGCAGGGCATCACGGGGGTCAACTTTATCCAGATCACCGCCGGCACCGCGACCAAGCGCCTGCTCAAGGACACGGTGCCCGAAGACGTGATCCCGGTGATCCGCACCCAGCGCAGCACCCTGTCGGACCTGCTGCAGGGCGGCGGCACGGTGCTGACCCGCACCATCGAGGCGCTCGACCGCGTCAACCTGGTGCTGTCGGACGAGAACGTGAAGACCTTCACCGCGGCGCTCAACGACGTCCAGGCGATCACCGCCGAGGCCCGCGAGCGCAAGGAGATCATCGCCGACGCCCAGAAGGCGCTGCAGAGCATCGACGCCGCGGCCACCGAGATCAGCGAACTGAGCCGCACGACCAAGGGCCTCGTCGACGGCGACGGCCGCCGCAGCCTGGCCGAACTGGGCGACGCCGCCGCCGAGCTGAAGGCCGCCGCGCGCGACGCCCGGACGATGATCGGCAAGATGGAAGGCCCGACCAGCGAGTTCGCCGACACCGGTCTGCCGCAGCTGACCCGGGCCATCAGCTCGCTGCAGGCCACCGCCGAATCCCTCGACCGGCTGGTCGGCGAGGTCGAACAGAACCCGCAGGGGGTGGTCGCCAAGCCGCCTGCGAAAGAAGTGGAGGTCCAACCGTGAGCCGCCGACTGACCGCCGCCGCGCTCGCGCTCGCGGCCATCGCCCTCTCGGGCTGTATCTCGCTGTTTCCCAAGGCCGAGCCGGCCCAGCTGTACCGGTTCGAGGCCGCCGCGCCCGCGCCGTCCGCGGCGACCGGTCCGGTGTTCGGCGTGCTGCGCCTGGGGACCAGCTTCCCGCGCGCCTCGGCCGCCGACCGGATCCTGACCGTCAACGACAAGGGCGAGGCGGCCTACATCGCCAGCGCCCGCTGGGTGTCGCCCGCCTCCGTGCTGTTCGACGAGGAGGTCGCCACCGCCTTCCAGGGCGCGGGCCGCGCGCGGCTGATCGGCCGCGGCGAGGTGATCAAGGCCGACTATTCGCTCAAACTCGACGTCACCACGTTCGAGGCCCACTACGACCGTGGCCCCAAGGCGGCGCCGGAGATCCTCGTGTCCGTGCGCGGCGTGATCACCCGCAACCGGGATCGCGCCCTGGTCGGCGAGCAGGTCTTCTCGGCCCGCGTCCGGGCCAGCGAGAACCGCGTCAGCGCGATCGTGCCGGCGTTCAACACGGCCCTGACCCAGGTGCTCGGCCAGCTGGTCGCCTGGGTCAACGCGGTGGATACGACGGCGACCTAGATCACGGGGACATGTACCGCAGGTACGTGTCCGCTAGAGCCCGAACAGCGTCTTCAGGTACGGATTGAGCAGCCGACCCTGCGGATCGAGTTCGCGGCGGATTTCGAGGAAGTCGTTCCAGCGCGGATAGAGGGCCGCCAGCTGCGGGCCCTTCAGGTCGTGCAGCTTGCCCCAGTGCGGCCGGCCGCCGTGCTTCACGAAGATCGGCTGGATCAGCTCGAAGAAGAACTTGTAGTCGTCGCGGTAGTAGGCGTGCACCGCCACCGAGCCGCGAGGCTCGCCCTGGAACGGCGACAGCCAGGCGTCGTCGGGCGCGATGCGGCGGACCTCGATCGGGAAGAAGACGTCCGGCCGGTGCTTCTCGATCGTCTCGACGACCTCTTTCAGCGCGGCCAGCTGGGTCTCGTGCGGCAGATGGAATTCCATCTCGTTGAACCGCACCGGACGCTCGGTCGACAGCAGCTTCCAGCCCTCGTCGACTGCCGTCTCCGGCGGCGTCCCCCCGAGCAGCGCCTTCGCCGCCGCCTTGCGCAGGCCGGTCGAGAAGCCGAGCAGGTTGCGCAGCCCCTTGAGCGCGTCGAGGAAGGCCGTGTCGGCGTCCGGCCCGCGGTCGAGCGCCGGCTCGTCGGTCTCGTCGTGGCTGATGTTGGCCGCCAGGCCGGTGAACGGCACGGCGTAGAACTCGAAGTTGCGGTGCTGCGCCCAGCGCGCCTCGGCCTTGCCGAGCGCCTCCTCGAACGGCTCCAGCCAGACCCGGCGGCGCAGGCGGCGGTTGGCCGTCATGGTCAGCCGCGCCTTGGAGATGATCCCCAGTGATCCCAGCGACACCCGGGCGGCGCTGAACAGCTCCGGCCGGGTCTTCGCGTCGCAGTCCAGCACCTGGCCGCCGGCCGTCACCAGCGTCAGCGCCTGCACGTCGCCGTGGATCGCCTTCAGCGTCCGGCCCGTGCCGTGGGTCGCCGTGCCCAGCGCCCCGCCGAGCGACTGCTTGTTGATGTCGGGCAGGTTGGCCATCGCCCGGCCCTTCTCCGCCAGCGCCGGTCCCAGGGCGCCCAGGCGGGTGCCCGCCCAGACGGTGGGCTCGTCGCCGTCCCAGGCCTGGATGCCGCTCATGGCGTCGAGCGAGACCAGCGTGCCGTCAGTGCCGCACAGACCGGTGAAACTGTGTCCCGCGCCGGTCACGCGGACCGGCGACGGCGCCGCCTTGAGCAGGGCCGACAGCTCGCCCTCATCCTTCGGCGCGCTGCGCTGGACCGGATAGCTGTGCTGGATGCCCGACCAGTTGCGCCAGACGGTATGGCCCTTGCCGTCGGTCGACGGCGGCGCGGGCGGCTCGGGCTTGTCGCCCTTGAAGACTCCGACGGCGACCGCCGAGCCTCCGACGACGGCGACGCCCGCCCCTCCCGCGATCAACGCCTGCCGTCTGGAAATCATGGGAAGCCCCGCCCTATTTCGCCGACTCTTCGTGGTCGGACATGAAGCGTATCAGAGCCTCCAGATCGGCCGGCGTGCAAGTGGCGCACTGGCCGCCGGCCGGCATGGCCTTGAATCCCTGGATGCTGTGGTCGACGAGCACCGGCAGGCCCTGCTTCCAGCGCGGCCCCCAGGCGGCGGCGTCATGCACCATCGGCGCGCCGGACTCGGTGATGGTGTGACAGGCCTTGCAGGAGGTCACGTACAGCTCCGACAGGCGCGGATCGGCCGGCCGCAGCAGGGCCGCCTGTTCCGGCGTCGGCGCGGGCGCGGGGGCGGCGCCGCAGGCGGTCAGGGCGAGGGCGACGAAGACGAGGCCGAAAGAACCTGCGTGGTTCGAGACGCGGCCTGTCGGCCGCTCCTCACCATGACGAACAGGGTTGCCACCCCGGATGCCCGTCATCCTGAGGAGCGCGAAGCGCGTCTCGAAGGACGCACGAAGCCTGCGCAACGACATCCCTAACCCTCCAGACCGTTGAGCCGCCGCGCGGCGGTCAGGGTGTTCTGCAGCAGGCAGGCGATGGTCATCGGCCCCACCCCGCCGGGCACCGGCGTGATCCAGCCGGCCACCTCCTTCGCTTCCGCGAAGGCCACGTCGCCGACCAGCCGCGTCTTGCCTTCGGCGGCCCGCACAGGGTCACGCGAGGGGAAGCGGGTGATGCCCACGTCGATCACCGCCGCGCCCGGCTTGATCCAGTCGCCGCGTACCATCTCGGCCCGGCCGACGGCCGCGACCAGGATATCCGCCTGCCGGCAGATGGCGGGCAGGTCGCGGCTGCGCGAATGGGCGATGGTCACGGTGCAGTCGGCGGCCAGCAGCAGCTGGGCCATCGGCTTGCCCATCAGGTTGGAGCGGCCGATGACCACGGCGTGCTTGCCGGTCAGGTCGCCCAGCGCATCCTTCAGCAACAGCATGCAGCCGACCGGCGTACAGGAGGTCAGGGCCGGCAGTCCGCTGGCCAGCCGGCCGGCGTTGATCACCGTCAGACCGTCCACATCCTTGTCCGGCGAGATGGCGGCGACGATGCGCGCCTGGCTCAGATGGTCGGGCACCGGGAACTGCACCAGCAACCCGTGGATCGCCGGATCGGCGTTGAGCCTGGCGACCAGCGCCAGGACGTCCGCCTCGCTGGCGTCGGCCGGCAGCTTGTGCGTTTCGGAGTACATGCCGGCGGCTTCGGACTGGATGCCCTTGTTGCGGACATAGACCTCGCTGGCCGGATCCTCGCCCACCAGCACCACCGCCAGGCCCGGCGTGATCCCGTGGTCGGCCTTCAGCGCGGCGACCTCGGCGGTCACCTGTTCGCGCAGGCGCTCGGAGAAGGCCTTGCCATCGATAATGCGCGCCTGCGTCATGCCGTCCGTCTCCCGGGAACCTGCGTCGCCCCCTACCCGTTCACCGCCCGCCGCGCAATCAGAGGTCGCCGATGTCGCTCAATCGCCTGTTCACCCGCTTCGCCAACGTCGTGTCCAGATGGACCGGCCGGCCGGCGGCCTTCACCCTGTGCATCATCGGCGTGCTGATCTGGGCGGCCAGCGGTCCGGTGTTCAAGTTCTCCGAAACCTGGCAGCTGGTGATCAACACCTCCACGACCATCATCACCTTCCTGATGGTGTTCCTGATCCAGAACACCCAGAACCGCGACAACGCCGCGCTGCACGCCAAGCTCGACGAGCTGATCCGGGTCGGCGACTCCGACAACAAGTTCATCGGCATCGAGCACCTGACCGATGACGAACTCGAGGCCATCCTTGAGGAGTGCGAGCGCTCGGCGCGCGAAATCCACGAGGTGCTGCACAAGAAGCGCGCCGGTCGCAAGGGCGGGACCACGGCGATGGTGGAAGACTCCGGCCATCCCGTGCCCGCCGCGCGCAAGGCGACCCCGCGCAAGACATCGGCCCGCAAACCGGCGGCGAAGCGCAAGCCCGCCTAGTCATCGCGCGGCATCGTGGTATGCCGGACGCCATGCCCTCGCCGCGCGCTGACACAGCCGATGTCGTTCTGGTTGGCGGCGGTCTGGCCAACGGCCTGATCGCCCTGCGGCTCAGGGCGCTGCGTCCGGACCTGCGGGTGATCATGGTCGAGCGCGACGCGACCTTCGGCGGCCGGCACACCTGGAGCCATTTCGCCACCGATGTCAGCCCGGCCATCGGCGAGTGGCTCGGCCCCCTCATCGCCCATCGCTGGGACCGCTACGAGGTCCGCTTTCCCGCGCATTGCCGGACCCTTGCCACGCCCTATCTGGCGATCCCGTCAGGGCGGTTTCACGAAGTGGTTTCAGCGGCGATGGGCAAGGACGGCTGGACCGGGACTGACGTCGTGTCGCTCGACGCCACCATGGTTGTCCTGACCGACGGCCGGGCCATCAACGCGCCCTGCGTCATCGACGGCCGGGGCCCCGCGCCCAGCCCCGACCTGGCGCTCGGCTGGCAGAAGTTCCTCGGCCAGGAAGTCGAGCTGGCGGCGCCCCACGGTCTCGACGGCCCGATCGTCATGGACGCCACGGTCGACCAGCTCGACGGCTACCGCTTCCTTTACAGCCTGCCGCTGTCGCCGACCCGGCTGCTGATCGAGGACACCCGCTACAGCGACGGCGAGGCGCTCGACCCGGACGCCCTGCGCGCCGACATCGCCGCCTACGCCGGGCGACAGGGCTGGACCATCGCGTCCGTGGAGCGGGAGGAGACCGGCATCCTGCCCATCGCCCTCGCCGGAGACATCGACGCCCACTGGCGCCACACCCGCGCCGCCCAGGTCGGGCTGCGGGCGGCGCTGTTCAATCCGGTGACGGGCTATTCCCTGCCCGACGCGGCGCGGCTGGCCGATGAGATCGCCGCCCTGCCCGTCCTGACCACGGAGACCGTGCGGGCCTGCGCCGAGGGCCGCTCGAAGCAACGCTGGCGCGAGCGGGGCTTCTACCGCCTGCTCAACCGCATGCTGTTCCGCGCCGCCGCGCCGGGCAGGCGCTACATCGTGCTGGAGCGCTTCTACCGGCTGAACCAGGGGCTCATCGAGCGGTTCTACGCCGGACGCATCACCCTGGCCGACAAGGCCCGGATCCTGACCGGCAAGCCGCCGGTGCCGATTGCGGCCGCTCTGGCCGTACTGTCTGAAAACTCTGTTCTTCCTGGGGGCGTACACGCATGACCAAGCCGCGCGCGGCGGTGATCGGGTCGGGATTCGGCGGGCTTGCGCTCGCGGTCCGACTGCAGTCGGCCGGCTTCGACACGACCCTGTTCGAGGGGCGCGACAAGCCCGGCGGCCGGGCCTACGTCTGGCATGAGGAGGGCTTCACCTTCGACGCCGGGCCGACGGTGATCACCGATCCGGACTGCCTGGAGCAGCTGTTCGCCCTGTCGGGACGCAAGCTGTCCGACTATGTCGAGCTGGTCAGCGTCGATCCCTTCTACCGGCTGTGCTGGGAGGACGGCCACACCTTCGACTACGTCAACGACCAAGCCGCGCTGGACGCCCAGATCGCCGCCCGCAACCCGGCCGACGTGGCCGGTTACAAGCGTTTCCTCGCCTACTCGGAAGAGCTGTTCCAGGAAGGCTACGTCAAGCTGGGCCATGTGCCCTTCCTCGACATCAAGAGCATGATCGCCGCGGCCCCGGCGCTGATGAAGCTGCAGGCCTGGCGCAGCGTCTACGCCAAGGTCAGCACCTTCGTGCAGGACCCGTACCTGCGCCAGGCTCTGTCGTTCCACACCCTGCTGGTCGGCGGCAGCCCGTTCGCCACCTCCTCGATCTACGCCCTGATCCATGCGCTGGAGCGGCGCGGCGGCGTCTGGTTCCCGATCGGCGGCACCCACAGCCTGATCACCGCCCTGGCCACCCTGTTCCAGGAACTCGGCGGGACCTTGCGGCTGTCGACGCCGGTCAGCCGGATCACCACCCAGGCCGGCCGCGTCACGGGCGTGACCCTGGCCGACGGGTCCAGCGAGACCTTCGACACGGTCGCCTCCAACGCGGACATCGTCCACACCTACGAGACGCTGCTCGGCCAGACGCCGCGCGGCCGGTCGGAGGCCAGACGTCTCAAGGGGGCGCGCTTCAGCCCCTCGCTGTTCGTGGTCCACTTCGGGCTGAAGGCCGAGCATCCGCAGATGCGCCACCACACCATCTGTTTCGGGTCGCGCTACCGCGAGCTGATCGGCGAGATCTACGGCAAGGACGGCCTGGCCGATGACTTCTCGCTCTACGTCCACGCGCCCTGCGCCACGGACAAGGGCATGGCGCCGGAGGGCTGTTCCAGCTTCTACGCCCTCTCGCCAGTTCCGCATCTGGGCACGGCCAACATTGACTGGGCGGTCGAGGGGCCGAAGTACCGCGACCGCATCCTCGGCTATCTGGAGGAACGCTACATCCCCAATCTGAAGCGGGATCTGGTCGTCAGCCGCATCTTCACACCGGAGGATTTCCGGAGCGAACTCAACGCCTTCCAGGGATCTGCTTTCTCGCTGGAGCCGATCCTGACGCAAAGCGCCTGGTTCCGGACCCACAACCGCGACGACCAGATCGGCAACCTCTACTTCGTCGGGGCGGGCACCCATCCGGGGGCCGGCATCCCCGGCGTCGTCGGCTCGGCCCGGGCCACGGCCGGCCTGATGATCGGGGACTACCTGGCGTGACCGACCTCGCCGCCGCCAGCCGGGAGACCATCCAGAAGGGCTCGCAGAGTTTCGCGGCGGCGGCCGCCCTGTTCGATCCGCAGACCCGCGCCGACGCGGAGATGCTCTACGCCTGGTGCCGCTACTGCGACGACGTCATCGACGGCCAGACGCTCGGCCACGATCGCGAGGTGCTGGACCATGACGAGGTCGAGCAGCGGCTGGTCGACCTCTACGCCCGCACCCGCGCGGCGCTGGCGGGCGAGCCGACCGACGATCCGGCCTTCGCCGCCTTCCGCGAGGTGGCGCGGCGCAAGGCCCTGCCCGAGCGCTATCCGATCGAGCTGATCGACGGCTTCGCCATGGACGTCTCCGGCCGGCGCTACGAGACGATCGGGGACACGCTGGACTACTGCTGGCATGTGGCGGGCGTTGTCGGGGTGATGATGGCCATCGTCATGGGCGTCGCGCCGCACGATCTGGAGACCCTGCGCCGGGCCCAGGACCTTGGCCTGGCCTTCCAGCTGACCAACATCGCCCGCGACATCGTCGAGGACGCCGAGAACGGACGGATCTACCTGCCGGCCGACTGGCTGGCGCAGGCCGGCGTGCCGGAGACGGCCGTGGCCGCGCCCGAGCACCGCCCCGCTGTCGCCGGTCTGGCCCGGCGGCTGGTCGAGACGGCCGAGCCCTACTACGCCTCGGCGCGCTGGGGCCTGCGCGGCCTGCCGTTCCGCTCGGCTTGGGCCGTGGCGGCGGCGCGCGGCGTCTATCGCGAGATCGGCGTCAAGGTCGTGGCGCGCGGCGCGGCGGCCTGGGACGAGCGGGTGTCGACCAGCACGCTGGAGAAGCTGGGCCTGGCGCTCGGCGGCGGGCTGATGGCCCTGCGCGGCGCGACGCTGGACCGCTGGCGCGAGCCACCGGAACGGCCGGCGCTGTGGAGCAAGATCTAGAGCGGCGCTTCCGTGCCGTCGGGCGCGGGCGTGTGGAGGTCGACGTTGCGGGCCTCGAGCTGCGCCTTCAGCGTCCGCACCGGCGGCGCCATCAGGAATCCGAACGAGACGCAGCCGTCCTTGGCGTGCACCGCGTGGTGGAACCGGTGCGCCTGGATCAGCCGCTTCCAGTAGGCCGACTTTCCGCTCAGCGGCACGGCGAAGCGGCGGTGCACCAGCCCGTCGTGGAACATGAAGTAGATCGCGCCGTAGGCCGTGATGCCCAGCCCGATCGGCAGCATCCAGGTCAGCGGCGTGTTGACCCCGATCCAGATGGCCACGATGGCCGGGGCGGCGAACACCACGGCGAACAGGTCGTTGAGCTCGAAGGCGCCGGTGCGCGGCTCGTGATGCGACCGGTGCCAGACCCACATGAAGCCGTGCATGACGTACTTGTGCATGACGAAGGCGAAGCCTTCCATGAAGGCCAGCGCCCCGCCGAACAAGGCCAGGAACAGGGCCAGATGGATCACGAACTGCGGCATCGGAGGTCTCAGCGGACGAGGCGCGTCGCCGTGTGGGCCAGCAGCAGGCCGACCAGGCCCGCCGCGGTCAGCACGGCCCAGGCAGGATACACCGCCAGAAGGCCCGCGTCGCGCCACAGGATCGCCTGGTAGGCCTCGATCGTCCAGGCGTGCGGCGTGGCCCAGCCGGCCAGCTGCAGCCAGGGCGGCATCAGGAAGCGCGGCACCATGCTGCCGCCGATCGCCGCGAGGATCAGGATGATGAAGGTCGACAGCATCTGCGCCTGGTCGCGCGTGCGGCAGAAGGCGACGATGCCGAGCGCCAGCCCGGCCGCGCAGAGGGACGCCGCGAGGGTCGTGACCAGCCAGGGCCCGAAGTGCTGCAGCACCGGCACGCCATAGACCAGCTGGGCGGTGGCGAAGATCATGCTGGCCTGGACCACGCCCTGGCCGATCAGGAAGACGAACTTGCCAGTCACCACGGGGCCCATGCCGCGGGCGCCCGCGAGGATGCGGTCGGCCACGCCCGAGCGCCGCTCGTCGATCAGCGACAGCGCCCCGGTCATGGCCGAGAACAGCGCGAACAGGATGCTCACGGCCCCGGCGTAGTAGGCGATGGTCCCGCCGCCCTTCTTCGCGCCGGTAATCGCCTCGCGCTGGAACAGGCCGGGTCCGGCGGTAGCGGCGCCGTCCTTCGCCAGGTGCGCCTCGGCGGCCGAGGCAACGGCGATCTGCCCGGGCGTGAAGCCGCCCACGGCCGGGGCGACGTCGACGAGGGTCCGGCCCAGCATCACGTCGGGCAGCGCCGTAGCCAGCACCTGCTGCACCCGGGCCATGGTCAGCGGCGCGGCGACCGCGCGGCTGGGGTCCGAGACGATGACGATCGGCGCGTCCGGCGCGGACGGATCGGCGCGCAGGATGACCCCGGCGTCGGCCTTGCCGGCCTTGACCAGCGCCCGCACGGTCGCGCCCGTGTCCGGCGCCGCGCGCTCGGCCCGCAGGTCCGGGCTCTTCAACAGCGCGTCGGCCAGCCGGCGCGAGGCGGGCGTGCGGGCGTCGTCGGCGACGGCCAGCTTGAGCTTCACGTCCTCGCCGGTGGCCCCGGCGAACACCGCCGAGAAGATCAGGAACACCAGCGGCGGCAACAGGAAGGTCATTACCAGCGCGCCCCGGTCCCGCCACAGCGACAGCGCCATGACGCGGAACATGGCGAGGATCATGCGGCCGACCTCCAGTCCGCCACCAGGCTGAACAGGTTCTGCAGTGACGGGGGCCGCACGCGGATCTCGCGCGGCGCCATGCCCAGACTGCGCAGGCGGCGGTCCAGCTGGGCGGCGGCGTTGTAGCCGCCGGCGTCGATGCGGGCCCAGAGATTGCCCTTGCGCCGCTCGAGCCCCTCGCCGGCGAGAATGCTCTCGCCGTCGACGCCGGGCTCCATGTCCAGGTGGACGAGGATTTCCATCTCCTGACCGAAGGCCTGTTCGATCAGGGCGCGCGGCGCGCCTTCGAGCACCTTGCGGCCGTCGCGCAGGAAGCCGACCCGGTCGGCCAGCGCCCCGGCCTGGTCGAGGTCGTGGGTCACGATCAGCACCGCCACGCCCGTGTCCCGCAGATTGCGGATCACCGCGTCGAGCGCCTCGCGGGCGTCGATGTCCACCCCGACCGTCGGCTCGTCGAGGATCAGCAGCTTCGGGCCGTGCAGGATGGCGGCGGCGATGTTGACCCGCCGGCGGTAGCCGCCCGACAGCTGGCGCACCGGCACATGCTCGCGGTCGGCCGTGCGGGTAAGGTCCATGGCCCGCGCGACGACGGCGCGGATGTCGGCGCGGCGCACGCCCGACAGGCGGCCGAACACCTCGAGGTTCTCGCGCACGGTCATGTGGCCGTAGAGGGCGATGTCCTGCGGCACGAGGCCGAGCCGCTTGCGCGCCACGGGGGTGGTGAAGGGGTTGTCGCCGTCCAGCGCCACCTCGCCGGCCTTCAGCTTGAACCGGCCGCAGATGGCCCCGACCAGCGTCGACTTGCCGGCGCCGTTCGGGCCGAGCAAAGCGTAGATCTCGCCCGGCCGCACGGCCAGGTCCACCCCGCGCAGCACCTTGCGGGTCCCGTAGCCGTGCTCGGCCCCCCAGACGTTGAGAATCGGGCGGTCGTTCACGCGGCGGCCTTCCGGGCCTCGAACAGCCTCATCACATAGGGCGCCAGCAGGCGCTGGCGCGCGCCGGCGGCGACCAGCGCCGCCTCGGCCCGGGCCAGATGATCGACGATCGCCGCGTGGGCCCCCTCGACGCCGAGCACCGAGACCAGGGTGGTCATCTGCGCGTCCTTGCCGAGATCCTTGCCGGCCTCGGCGCCGCCCAGCACGTCGATCAGGTCATCCTGGATCTGGAAGGCCAGGCCCAGGTGGTGGGCGAAGACGCCGACCTGCCGCACAGCCTCCGGCGCGGCGCCGGCGATCAGCGCGCCCGCTTCGGCCGCCGCGACGATCAGCACGCCGGTCTTGCGGTGATTGAGCAGGTCCAGCTCGGCAGCCGTCCGCTCGCGCGCCCGGTCATCGAGATCCATGGCCTGGCCGCCGACCAGCCCCTCGAACCCGACGGCGTCGGACAGCCGCCGCGCCAGCTCGGCGCGGATGGCGACCGGCAGGCCCGGATCCCCGGCGATCACGCCCTGCGCACGGTTGAGCAGCCCGACCGAAGCGAGGATGGCGGTCGCCTCGTCGAACTCCCGGTGGGTCGTGGTCCGTCCCCGGCGGAGGGTCGCGTCGTCCATGCAGGGCAGGTCGTCGAGGATCAGCGAGGCCGTATGAACCATCTCGAAGGCGCAGGCCGCGTCCATCGCCGTCGCCGGATCGGCGCCGAATTCGCGCGCCGCCAGCAGGGTCAGCATCGGCCGGAAGCGCTTGCCCGGCGCCAGCAGGGCGTAGCGCGCCGCCTCGACCAGCCGCCGCGTCCGCCCCGGGCGTTCCGGAGTCAGTTCCGCGAGGCGGCGTTCGACGGCGGCCCGGCAATGCTCGATGAAGGCGGCGTCGTCGTCCATGCCCCCGCAGCGCTGTTCGGCAGTCCCCCAAGCGGACCGACCCATTTGAGGGACCGCGCCGCGCAGCGTCAACCGACGATGCAGATTGGGTGCAGGCGATCAGTGGTCGCTGGTTCAAGCCGCCCGCGCGGGCACTCAACCAGCGCCGCCCCCCTCCGCCTCGGCTTCGCCGATTCACCTCGCCCAGGGGGGAGGATCCGGGAGTGGCGCTTCGGGGCCTAGGCCGCGACGGCCTCGCCCCATTCGCTCCAGCCCAGCGCGCGCGGCGTGCCGGGCAGGTACATCCGCTCGACCTGGGCCACGCTGAAGCCGGCCCCGAGCACCGAGCTGGTGATCGGCCGGGTCAGGTGGCAGCCGCCGGCGATGGCCTTCCAGGCCGGTTCGAGCCGGCGCTGCCACTTCGAAACCCCGGCGTCCGGGGCCAGGCCGTGCTCGCAGAACAGGAACCGTCCGCCCGGCTTCAGCACGCGTTTGGCCTCGGCCAGCGCCGCCGACGGCGACTGCACCGAACAGAGGGTGAAGGTGCAGACCACGCAGTCGAAGCTGCCGGCCTCGAACGGCAGGGCCTCGGCCGCGCCCTTCTGGATGTCGACCTTCAGGCCCGCCGGCCGCTCGGCCGCCAGGGCGAAGGCGCGCAGTTCGTCGGACGGATCCACGCCCGACACGCTCTCGACCTTCGCGGGATCGTAGAACTGCAGGTTCAGCCCGCCGCCGATGCCCAGCTCCAGCACCTTGCCCGCGGCCTTCGGCACGACTTTCACCCGCTGCTTCATGATCGGCTTGCTAGCGCAGGCGCAGCCGATCAGCCGCGGCATGATGTAGCGATCGTAGAAAGAGGTCATGTCAGCCCTTGTCCCGTAGCCATTTCGCCACCGCCCAGCTGTGGGCGTCGTGGCGCAGCCGTCGCACGTCCTCGTCCGGAGTGATCCACAGCAGCGTGTGGTCGTCCTCGATCTTCAGCGCTGCATCCTCGCCCGTGACCGTCACCGCATAGACGCCGCAGAGGTTGTTCACCGGCTCGCCGTCGGACAGCACGAAATACTGCGCCACCCCGACGATACGGCGACCGGGGCGGATGACCAGGCCGGTCTCCTCGCCGAACTCGCGCACGACGGCCTGCAGTTCGTCCTCGCCGGGATCGACGGCCCCTCCCGGCAGATCCAGCCAGTCGCCGCCGGCGGCCGGGCGCACCCGGACCACCGCGATCAGTCCGTCCCGCCCGGCGATGCCGAAGGCGGCCGGCCGGTCCCGGTAGGACCGTCCGGGTTCGGCCGCGCCGAACTGCGGCATCAATCCTTGCCCACGAGCGCTTCCCACGGATCGACCTTGCCCGACTCGACGTCGGCGACGCTGACCTCCGGCCAGCCGACCTTGGCGCTGGCGCTGGCCCGCCAGGCCAGCACGATCATGTCCCGCAGCTCCGCCGCGCCGGCCGCCACCCGCTCGGTCGCGAAGGCCGCGCCGCGCGCGTCGCCGGGCTGGAAGCCGCCGTCCTTCCACAGGCGGTAGAACGGGACCACGTAGCTGTTGGTGTGGGTCAGATAGGCGACGACACGCTTCTCGATCGGGCAGCCGCAGTCGTTGAAGGCGGGCATGGCGGCGCGCGCGGCGGCCGGCGTGACGACGCCCTTCACATAGGTCCCTTCCCACGGCACGTGGACGCGATCGTTGGTGAAGCCCTCGGGGTTGGGATAGTCGCCCCAGCCGTTGTGGTGATAGCTGGTGTGCAGCGGCTGGCTGCCGTCGCCGACGTAGTGGCCGAGGTTGGCCAGATTGGCCATCAGCAGGGCCTCGCGGCGCTGACGGTCGCGCTTGTACCAGGCCTTGCGCTCGCCCTTGGCCCGCTTCTCGGCGGCGAGGTCCACGCGCCAGTAGGCGAAGTCCTTCACCAGCTGCTGCCAGGCGTCGACGATCGAGTACTGCAGATAGCCGGCCTTCCAGGTGTCGGTGTTGAAGGCCCGCAGGCTGGTCTCGTACTCGGCGCGGGTCGGCGGCATGTCGGCGAAGGCCGGGCCGTCCATGACCTTCCCGGTGTCGCCCAGGTCGATGTAGTGGGCCGGGTCGCGGTTGCTGTCGTGGATCTTGCCCGAGCCCTTCGAGCGGTCAGGCTCCCGGGCCAGCTCGCCCATGTCGGCGATGGCCTGTTTGCCGCGCAGGAAGCCGGGCACCTCCGCCGGCAGGCCTTCAATCGCCAGCGTCCCGACGATGCGGTGGCCGGTGTTGCCCCACGACAGGGCGACCACCGGGGTCAGACAGACCGCCGCGACAGCGGCGACGGCGGCGAAGCGGGCGACCAGACGCATGAACATTCCTCAGGACAGCGAGACCAATACCTAGACGATCCCCAGGGCGGCCTCAACGCGCGCCACCCAGGCGATCACCCGCGGAAAATCCGCGAGGTCGAACCCGCCCTCATGCGCCACCCGGGTATAGGCGACCAGGGAGACGTCGGCGAGGCTGACGCTGTCGCCGACGAGAAACTGGGTCTCCTCCAGCCCGTCCTCCAGCCGGCGCAGGGCCGCCCGGCCCCGCTCGACCAGTTTCGGGTCCAGCGCCTCGCGCGGCGTGCCCAGATAGGCCATCTGGAAGCGGGCCACGGCGACATAGGGCTCGTGGCTGTACTGCTCCCAGAACAGCCATTCGAACATCTTGGCCCGGTCATAGGCGTCGGCGGGAATCAGGTCCGATCCCTCGGCCAGATGGATGATGATGGCGTTTGACTGGGCCAGCGCCCGGCCGTCCGGCAGGATCACAAGCGGCACCTGGCCGGCGGGATTGAGGGCCAGGAAATCGGGGGTGCGGGTCTCCGCGCGCAACACGTCCAGCTCGCGCCAACGATATGGAATCGCGAGCTTTTCGGCCGTCCATTTGACCTTCAGGCAGTTGCCCGATTTGCCGTCGCCGTACACCGTCAGCATGACGTCATTCTCCTGCTGGTTGATCGACACGGGTTGTTACGCGCGCCGATGGCGGATAGACAGCCCCTCCGAGAAACAAACAGGGGGGCGCGTTTGAAACGCATCCTGCCATGCCTCGCCGCGCTGTTCGTGGGTATGTTCACCCCGCCGGCGTTTGCGCAGTCCGCGGTCGATCCGATCGCAGACCTGATCCAGACCGCACTCCAGGACTCCGCCCCGGCCATGCCGGTCCAGGCCCCGGACTGGGTGCTCAAGGCCAGTCTCTACCATGGCGGCGCGCCGGGCGTGGGCGGCCGCGACTCGCTGGGCTGCCCGACGGTGGCCATGCGCACGGCGGCCGTCGACCGCGCGATGATCCCCCGCCGCACCATCCTGTTCATCAAGGAAACGGTCGGCATGCCGATGCCGGACGGCTCGATCCACGACGGCTACTGGTACGCTTCCGACATCGGCGGCTCGATCAAGGGCAATCGCATCGACCTGTTCACCGGATCCGGCAAGGGCTCGATGGGGCCGCTGATGAAGCTGAACATGCGTACGGTCACGGTAACCCGGGTCGGCACCTTCGAGGGCTGCCCGCGCACCGAACGCCGCGTCGCCTCGCGCTGACATGATCGTCGTCACGGGCTGGATCCTCGCCAGGCCCGAGACCCTTTCCGACCTCATCGCCCTCGGCCAGGACCACAGCCGGCGTTCGCGCGCCGAGCCGGGCTGCCTCAGCCATGACCTGTACATCGACAGCGAGAACGGCCTGAAGCTGTTCTTCTTCGAGCGCTGGGCCGACCGCGCGGCGCTGGAGGCGCACTTCGCCGTGCCGGAGTCGAACGAATTCATGCGCAAGGTTCGAAGCCTTTCCGCGGGCGGCTCCCGCGGGCCGGAAATTTTCGACTTGGGCAGCTAATCAGGGGACAGCGTACCTATTTCACGCCCTGCGCGCCGGGCCACGCCGGGGGGGGGAGAAATAGGTAAGCTGTCCCCTGATTAGCCTCTGGCTCGCCTGCGCTAGATATCCCCGCCGACGTTCGGCGGTGACGGGGCGCGGGCGACGTGGATGCCGCACTCGGTCTTGTCCTGGCCCGCCCAGCGACCGGCGCGCACGTCCTGGCCCTCCTCGACGGGCTTGGTGCAGGGCCAGCAGCCGATCGACGGGAAGCCCTGGGCGACCAGCGGATGGGCCGGCAGGTCATACTCGGCGACATAGGCGTCGAGGTCTTCCTTGCCCCAGTTGGCCAGGGGGTTGAACTTGATCTGGCGGTCGGTCTCCTCGACCACCGACAGCCGCAGACGGTCGCCGCCATGGAAGCGCTTGCGGCCCGTGATCCAGGCGTCGAAGCCCTCCAGCGCCTTGTCGAGCGGGATCACCTTGCGGATCTCGCAGCAGGCGTCCGTGTCGGTCTTCCACAGGTCGGCCTTGGGGTCGTGCACGGCGATGTCGGCGAAGCGCGGACGCAGGTCGCGCACGTCGGTCAGGCCCAGCCGGGCGGCCAGCTGCTTGCGGTAGTCGAGCGTCTGGCCGAACAGCATGCCGGTGTCGAGGAACAGCACCGGGATGTCCTTGCTGACCTGGCTGGCGAGATGCAGCAGGACGGCCGACTCCGCGCCGAAGGACGAGACCAGGGCCAGCTTCGGCCCGAACGTCTCCAAGGCCGACTCGATGACGGTGCGCGGGTGGGCCGCGCGCAACTCGGCGTCCAGCCGGGCGGCCAGGGTCGGTGACCGCTCGAGTTGATCGAAGGGCATCAGCCACGCTCCTCGAAGACCGGCGGGCGGCTGTCGACCGCGCGCTGGTAGACATGACGGTAGCGGCCGGCTGCGGCGGCCCAGTCGTCGGCCGTCGCGCCGTCGGCCGGGACGAAGGCGTCAAAGCCGCAGCGGACCATGTTGAAGGCCTGCTCGCGCAGGACATCGCCCACGGCCCTCACCTCCCCCGCGTAGCCGAAGCGCTGGCGCAGCAGGGCGGCGGAGCTGTAGGCCCGGCCGTCGGCGTATTTCGGGAAGGCCAGCGCGACCACGGCGAGCCGCGGCAGGTCATAGGCTAGGTCCTCGACCGCCTCGTCGGGCAGGACGCGCACGCCCACCGGCCGGCCGGCCGACAGCAGCGCGTCGCCCTCGGCCTGGAAGCGGGTCAGGGACAGGATCACCGGCCCCTCGGGGATCGCGTCCTCGTCGGCCACGGTGGTGAAGCTGTCCTCGGCGGCGGCGTAGCGGCCGTCGGAGAGCTTAATGAGCGTCGGCATAGACGGCCTCCTTGAACGGGGCCATGCCCACGCGACGCACGGTGTCGAGGAACCGCTCCTCGCCCTGACGGACGGACAGATAGGTGTCGACGAGGGTCTCGATGGCGTCCGGCACGCGCTCGGCCGACATGCCGGGGCCGAGGATCTGGGCCAGCGAGGCGTCTTCCTGGCCCGAGCCGCCGAGGCTGAGCTGGTAGAATTCCTCGCCCTTCTTGTCGACGCCGAGGATGCCGATGTTGCCGACATGATGGTGGCCGCAGGCGTTGATGCAGCCGCTGATCTTGATCTTCAGCTCGCCGATCAGCTCGGCCCGGTCGGCGTCCTCGAACCGCTGGGCGATGGCCTGGGCGATCGGGATGGCCCGGGCGTTGGCCAGGGCGCAGTAGTCGAGGCCCGGGCAGGCGATGATGTCGCTGATCAGGCCGATGTTCGGCGTGGCCAGACCGGCCGCGGCCAGGGCCGCGTGCACCGCCGGCAGGTCGTCCAGCTTGACGTGCGGCAGGACCAGGTTCTGCTCGTGCGTCACGCGGATGTCGTCGAGGCTGTAGCGCTCGGCCAGGTCGGCCACGAGGTCCATCTGGTCGGCCGAGGCGTCGCCCGGCGTCGCCCCGTGGGCTTTCAGCGAGATCTCGACGATGCCGTAGCCGGGCTTCTTGTGCGGCTTGACGTTGTTGCGGGCGAACCGCGCCAGCGCCGGGCTGGCGGCCCTGGCCGCCTCGAAGGCGTCCGACCGCGCCGGCAGGGCCTCGAAGGCCAGCGGCGTGAAGGCGCCGCGGATGCGGGCCAGCTCGGTGTCGGGCAGGTCGGCCCGGGGCGAGTCGATCTTGCCCCACTCCTCCTCGACCTGGCGGGCGAACTCCTCCGCGCCCAGCGAGGCGACGAGGATCTTGATCCGCGCCTTGTACTTGTTGTCCCGCCGGCCGTGGCGGTTGTAGACGCGCAGGATGGCCTGCAGGTAGCTCAGCAGGCTGTCGACCGGCAGGTGCTCGCGGATGGTCGGGCCTACGTAGGGGGTGCGCCCCTGCCCGCCGCCGACGATCACCTCGAAGCCCAGCGATCCGTCGCGCGCCCGGCGCAGCACCAGGCCGATGTCGTGCACCCGCGCCGCGGTCCGGTCCTTGGCCGCCGCCGTGACCGCGAACTTGAACTTGCGCGGCAGGTAGCTGAACTCGGGATGCAGCGTCGACCACTGGCGGATGACCTCCGACCAGACGCGCGGGTCGTCGATCTCCTCGGCCGTGGCCCCGGCGTAGGGGTCGGCCGTGACGTTGCGGATGCAGTTGCCGCTGGTCTGGATGGCGTGCAGGTCGACCTCGGCCAGCAGGTCGAGGATGTCCGGCACCTGGCCGAGCTTGATCCAGTGCAGCTGCAGGTTCTGGCGCGTGGTGAAGTGGCCGTAGCCCTTGTCGTAGACGCGGGCGATGTGGGCCATCCGGCGCATCTGCCGGCTGTCGAGCGAGCCGTAAGGAATGGCGATCCGCAGCATGTAGGCGTGCAGCTGCAGGTACAGGCCGTTCATCAGCCGCAGCGGCTTGAACTGGTCCTCGGTGATCTCGCCGGAAAGCCGGCGCGCGACCTGGCCGCGGAACTCGGCGGCCCGGTCGGCGAGGAATTCCTTGTCGATGGCGTCGTAGCGATACATGCGGGACTACTTCCTGCGGATCAGGTCGACACGGCCGGTCGAGCGGGCCGCGCCCGTGGCCGCGAGGATCGCCTCGATGCCGGCGCCGCCCTCGGCCTGCTTGCCGTGCGTGGGTTCATTGGTGGGGCCGAGCGCGCGCAGGCGCTCGCGATAGCTGACGGGGGCCCAACCGCCCGGCGCCTCGACGACGTCGATCAGATAGGGTTCGACCACGACCGTGGACTGGGCGAGCGCGGCGTCAACCGCGGCCGGGCCGGCGGCGTCGTCATCGGCGAACCGCTGCGCGTCGGCGAACCGCTCGACCCACTGGCCGTCCAGCCAGAACACGACCTCGCCATCGATCAGGCGGTTTGCGGTGAGAGCTTTCATTGGACGCCTTGCGTGGTTCGAGACGCTCGCCTGAGGGCTCGCTCCTCACCATGACGAACAGTGTGCAGCCCCCCCTGCGCGTCATCCTGAGGAGCTGACGAAGTCAGCGTCTCGAAGGACGCAGGGAGGCCTTGCGAAACAGCCAGCGCCATCGCCTCGCCGACAATCAGCAGCGCAGGCCCGGAAAGCCCTTCCGCCGCGCCGGCGAGCGCGCCGAGCGTCGTCGGATAGCGGGCCTCGTCGGCGCGGCTGGCGTTGACGACGATCAGGGCCGGCGTCGCGGCGTCGCGGCCGGCGGCCATCAGGCGCCCGGCGATCAGGCCGGCGGTCGAGAGGCCCATGTAGATGACCACGGTCTGGTTGGCCCGGGCCAGATGATCCCAGTCGAGGTCCGGCTCGCCGTGTGCGGCATGGCCGGTGACGAAGGTCACGGCCTGGGCCAGGCCCCGGTGGGTCAGCGGCGCGCCGGCGCTCGCCGAGGCGGCCAGGGCGGCGGTCACGCCGGGCACGACCTCGCAGGCGACGCCCGCCGCGCGGCACTCTTCGAGTTCCTCGCCGCCGCGGCCGAAGATGAACGGGTCGCCGCCCTTCAGCCGGACGACATCGAGTCCCTGAAGCGCGAACGCCACGAGCAGGCGGTTGATGTCGTCCTGCGGCAGGGTGTGGCGGCTCTTGCGCTTGGCCACGTCGATCAGGCGGGCGCCCGGCGAGGCCATGGCGAGGATGTCGGCGGAGACCAGGCCGTCATGGACGATGACCCCGGCCGCCGCGATCAACCGCGCGGCCTTGAGCGTCAGCAGCTCGGGATCGCCGGGACCGGCGCCGACCAGCCAGACCTTGCCGGGCGTGGCGTGCGTCGTCGCGCCGTCGAGGGCGACCAGTCCATGCGGTCGGGATGTGCGGGAGGCCCGGGACATTTCGCGATAGTTTCTCTATAAGCCTGACAAATCGGAGCGGGGCGGACCGTGAAGGCCCGCCCCGCCACTTGTCCGGCGGCGAAAAGGGCCGATGCACCGCCGGACAGTTGCAAACTGGGAGCGAGGCGCCCACTTCGCAAACCAAGAGTTCTGCCGGGGGCTTCAGGATTTCTATGGAACGATCGAACGAGCGCCGACGGCTGCCGCCGCTGAACGCCCTGAGGGCTTTCGAGGCCGCCGCGCGCCACCTCAATTTCAGCCGCGCCGCCGACGAACTGTCGGTGACGCCGGGCGCCGTCAGCCAGCAGATCCAGAACCTCGAGGACTATGTCGGGGCGGCCCTGTTCAAGCGCACGCCCAAGGGTCTGTTGCTGACCGACGCGGCCCAGACCGCCCTGCCCGCCCTGCGCGAAGCCTTCGACCGGCTGGCCGAGGCCGCCGGCCTGCTGACCGCCGCCGTCGACGGTCGCCGCCTGACCCTGACCGCCGCCCCCTCCTTCGCCGCCAAGTGGCTCGTGCCCCGGCTCGGCAAGTTCGAGGAGGCCCAGCCGCAGGTCGACGTCTGGCTCAGCGCCGGCATGGAGGTGGTCGACTTCGCCAGCGGCGAGGTGGACCTGGCCATCCGTTACGGCGGCGGCCGCTATCCGGGCCTGGAAGTCACCCGCCTGCTCAGCGAAACTGTGATTCCGGTGATCAGCCCGGCCCTGCTGGCGACCAATCCGCTCAACGATCCGTCCGAGCTGACCGGCCATATCCTGCTGCACGACGGCTCGCCCGACGCCGACGATTCCTGTCCCGACTGGGCCATGTGGCTGGCCGCCCGCGGCGTGAAGACGGTCGACGGCACGCGCGGTCCGCGCTTCAACCAGTCGAGCCTGGTCATCGAGGCGGCGGTCAACGGCCGGGGCGTCGCCCTGGCCAAGCGCACCCTGGCCCAGGCCGACCTCGACGCAGGACGCCTGGTCACGCCGTTTCCCATCGCCACCGCCGTGGACTTCGCCTATTACGTCGTCCATCCCAAGACCAAGGGACGGCTGCCGCAGGTCAAGGCGTTCGTCTCCTGGCTCTCCCAGGAGGCCGCCGCCCATGAGGCGGCGCTCCAGACCATGGACAACGGCGCCGGTATCTGACGTGGCCAAAGATGTATTGAACGCGACCGACATCCTCGCCGAGGGTGGGCGGATCGCGCCGCTTGATTGCACCACCATGATCGAGGTCCGGCAGGGCGTCGACGCCCTCGACCGGGCGCTGGTCGCCCTGCTCGCCGAGCGGCAGGGCTACATGGACGCCGCCGCCCGCATCAAGCCGGACCGCAGCGTCGTGCGCGACGTGGCGCGCATCGAGGACGTGGTCAGCAAGGTCAAGGCCGCCGCCCGCGAGGCCGGCCTGTCGGAGGCCATCGCCGAGCCTGTCTGGCGCACGCTGGTCGACCGCTGCATCGCCTATGAATTCAGCGTCTGGGACCGCACCCGGACCTGATCGCCCCCTAGCCTGACCACCCGGAATGGGACACCCTGCCGGCTCGCGGGGGGATTTCGCATGCGGCGCTGGACGATGGGTCTCATCGGACTGATCGGGGTGGCCCTGATCGTCTGGGGCGTCACGCAGAACTCCACGCCCACGAAGGCGCCTGTAGCCACGACCGGCGGCCCGTTCGCCCTCGCCGATCTGCATCGCCTGGCCGACGTGGCCGAGCCGGTGTTCACGCCCGACGGCGCGGCCCTCGTCTACAGCGTCACCACCGACAATCTCGAGGCCGACCGCCAGGTCAGCGACCTCTGGCGCGTCGACTGGACCACCGGCCGCGCAAGGCAACTGACCCGCACCGCCAGGGCCAGCGAATGGGCCCCGTCGTTCAGCGCCGACGGTCGCTGGCTGGCCTTCCTGTCGGACGGCGACGGCGACAGCGACGTCCAGCTCTGGCGCATGGCCGGCAAGGGCGGCCATCCCCGACAGGCCAGCAAGGTTCCCGGCGGGATCAGCGACTACGCCCTGTCGCCGGACGGACGGAAGGCCGTGGTGGTGGCCGAGACGGGCGGCCCAGCCGCCAACGCCGCCGGCACGACCCCGCCGGTGGTCATCGACCGCTTCCAGTTCAAGGAAGACGGCCGCGGCTATCTCGACGCCCGTCGCCAGCAGCTGCTGATCGTCGACCTGAAGACCGGCAAGGCGACGCCGCTGACCCAAGGCGACTACGATCACTGGCTGCCCAGCTGGTCGCCGGACGGCCGCAGCATCGCCTTCGTCTCCAAGCGCCGCGGCCCCGATCCCGACCGCAATCTCGACTTCGACGTGTTCGTGGTTCCGGCGACCGGCGGCGCGCCGCGCCGGATGGGCGACTTCGCCGGCTCGGACATGGACCCGACCTGGGAGTCGCGGCCCGACTGGTCGCCGGATTCGAAACGGCTGGTCTGGCTGAGGTCGGCCGAGGACCGGTGGATCTACTACGCCCCGCAGCAGATGGTCGTCGGCGACGTCGCCACCGGCCAGGCCCGGCCCGTCGCCTGGATCGACCGCTCGGTTTACCAGCCGCGCTGGTCGGCGGACGGCCGGTCGCTGCTGGCGTTGATCGAACAGGACCGGGACACCTGGCTGGCGCGCATCGACCCGGCGAGCGGCAGGGTCCGCTACCTGACCGGCGGCGCGCGGTTCGCGACCGACTTCGCCATCGGGCCCGGCGGGCGGCTCGCCGTGCTGGACGGCGACAGCGGCCATCCGCCGGCCCTGCGGACGGTCGAGGCGCGCGCCCGCGCCCTGACCCGCGCCAACGCCTGGCTGGCCGACCGCAAGCTGGCCACGACCCGCGACGTGAGCTTCACCAGCGACGGCGTCGAGATCCACGGCCTGCTGACCCTGCCGCCGCGCTATGACCCCGCGAAGCGCTACCCGGTCATCGTCCGGCTCCACGGCGGGCCGGTCTATCAGTTCAGCCACGAGTTCATGGCCGACTGGCAGCTCTACGCCGCCCGCGGCTACGTCGTGCTGGGGATCAACCCGCGCGGCTCATCGGGGCGCGGGTTCGACTTCGCCCGGGCCATCTACGCCGACTGGGGCAATGTCGACGTGCGTGACGTGAAGGCGGGGGTCGACTGGCTGATCGGCGCGGGCATCGCCGATCCGGACCGTCTGGGCGTCGGCGGCTGGAGCTACGGCGGCATCCTGACCAACTACGTCGTCGCCAGCGACCCGCGGTTCAAGGCGGGGATCAGCGGCGCGGGCATGAGCAACTTCCTCGGCGGCTACGGCGCCGACATGTACGCGCGCGAATACGAGCTGGAACTGGGCCTGCCCTGGCAGACCCCCGAGACCTGGACCAGGCTCAGCTATCCGTTCCTGCACGCCGACCGGATCACCGCGGCGGTGATGTTCCAGTGCGCCGGCGCGGACACCAACGTCCCCTGCATCGGCGCCGAGCAGATGTACCAGGCGTTGAAGTCGCAGGGCCGCCAGACCCGGCTGGTCGTCTACCCCGGTGAAAACCACGGCCTGTCCGTGCCCAGCTACCGCGAGGACCGGCTGGCGCGGAACCTCGCATGGTATGACCGCTACCTGAAGCGGTGAGCAGGCTCCCGCTGCGTTTTTCGGCGCCCAGGGATACCATCGCCCGCTGACGCGCTTAGGAGGCGGGCCGGACGTCGCCGGCCCGCTGGACCGTGTCATGAGCCAGACCCTGTTCGAAGACCGCGTGGCGGTCGTCACCGGCGGCGAGTCGGGCATCGGCGCCGCCTGCGCCCTGGCCCTCGGTCAGGCCGGCGCCCGGGTGGCGATCACCTGGTTCCAGGACCAGGCCGCGGCCGACCGGATCTGCGCCGCCATCGGCGGACCCGACCGGGCGCTGGCCGTCCAGGTCGATGTCACGGACGAGGCCGCCGTCGAGCGGTTGTTCGTCGCGGCCGAAGCCGCCTTCGGCCCGGCGTCCCTGCTGGTCAATTCCGCCGGCCTGAACATGAGCGGGGCAAACGTGGTCGACATGTCCCTGGCCCAGTTCGACCGCGTGGTGCGCACCGATCTCTACGGCCCGTTCCTGACCTGCCGCCGGTTCGCCCGCGCCCTGGAGACGGCCGGCCGCGGCGGCCGGATCGTCAATATCTCGTCGATCCACGAGCGGGCCCCGCGCGCGGGCGGCGCGGACTATGACGCGGCCAAGGGCGGCCTGTCGCAACTCACGGCGACGCTGGCCCTCGAACTCGCTCCACGCGGCATCGCCGTGAACGGGGTCGCCCCGGGCATGATCCTCAGCCCGATGAACGCCCGCGCGGTGGCCGACGCCGATTATCGCGCGTCGCTGGAGGACCACATCCCGTGGGGCCGCGCGGGCCGGGCCGACGAGGTCGCCCGCCTGGTGCTGTTCCTGCTGTCGCCGGACGCCGACTACATCACCGGCGCGACCGTGGTGATCGACGGCGCCCTGTCCCTGACGGTCGCCCAGGGAGCCTGACGCCATGACGACCTACAGCATCGAGACGATCGAGGAGGTGACCCTGGCGGAAGGGTCGTCACTCGAGGGCATGGACCTGATGAGCCCCTTTGTCTGGCGGGAGGGCGAGCGCTATCGCATGCTGGTGCGCCGCGTGCCCCGCCCGCTTCGCGATACGGACCCCACCGGGATCATCTGCGGCGGGGAAAGCGCCGACGGCCTGCTGTTCAACATGGATCTGAAGCCGGCCATCCTGCCCGGCCCCGAAGCGTTCGACGCCGGCGGTTGCGAGGATCCGACCGTGCTGGTGCTCGACGACGGCGGCTACCGGGTATTCTACACGGGCGTCGACGCCGGGCGGCGGCAGGGATCGCTCCTCGTGGCGGAGGGGCCCGATCTGATCCACCTCGTCAAGCGGCGGGTGATGCTCAAGGCGCCGCCCGGGGAAGGCAATATCAAGGAGGCGACCCTGGCCCGCGCCGCGTCCGGGGACTGGCGTCTGTTCTACGAATACGCCGCCCATGACGCCTCGCGCATCGGAATGGCCAGCGGGCCCACGCCGCAGGGGCCCTGGACTCTGCTGCCCAACCCGTTTGGCGTTCGCGAGGACAGCTGGGACAACTGGCACCTGTCGACCGGGCCGATCGCCATGGTGGAGGGCGAAGATCCGGTGATGTTCTACAACGGCGCGACGGTGGATGCGCGCTGGCGGATCGGCTGGATCACCTTCGATCCGGACTTCACCCGCGTGACCGGCCGGGGGCTGGAGCCGCTGCTGCTGCCGCCCCCCGCGAAGGACCGGGCCGCCACCGACATCGCCTTCGCCGCCTCGGCCGTCGTCGAGGACGGCCTGATCACCCTCTACTATTCGCTCGAGGACGCCGTCCTGCGCCGGGCCAGGGTCGGCCGCTTCGCGGCCATCGAACCGGCGCGGACGCTCTCGCCGAGCAATTCGGCTGCGCCGGACTCCGGCGTCCCGGTCGACTGATCAGCCCTTCAGCGAGCGCAGCGCCTTCTCGTGGCGGTAGGCGGCGATGTCGAACAGCGCCGCGTCGAGCGCCGCGTGCACGTCGGGCAGCGCGTGCACGCCCTGGATCTCGGCCCGCTCGCAGGCGTCGCCCAGCGCATGGGCCCCGACGCCGCGCGCCGCGCCCTTGACCGTATGCAGCGCGTCACGCCAGCCGTCGGAGGCGGCGTTGATCAGCGGCGACCACATCTGGGCCTGCTCCTGGAACAGTTCCAGCACCTCGTCGACGACCGCGGAATCCCCGGCCGCGAACTGCTCCAGATAGGGAAAATCGACCGCGCCGGTAATGTCTCGTCTGGCCATCAGTATCGCCCTTGCGTCCCCGGTCTTTTCGGCTATGTTCCGCGCCCTCGCCGCCGGGTCCCGCAGGGCTCCCGACCGTCGATACGGGTGCATAGCTCAGTTGGTAGAGCAGCTGACTCTTAATCAGCGGGTCGTAGGTTCGAATCCTACTGCACCCACCATTCCCCTGGTGGATTTCCCTCATTTTCTCTCGAAAGCCGTGTTCCGGGCGCGTGTTGCCGCTTGCGCGGGCAGGACCGACGAGGCGACATCGCGCCCGACGACGCGCGCCGAATCAACCGGGCGCCGCGCGTGAGGGGAAGGAAACCACCATGTTCTCGCACATCATGATCGGCACCAACGATCTGGACCGCGCCAAGAGCTTCTACGACACCGTGCTCGGCACGCTGGGCGTGCCGCCGGCGCACGTCGACGGCCACCGCATCTTCTACATGACGCCGACCGGCGTCTTCTCGGTGTCGAAGCCGATCAACGGCGAGCCGGCCACGGCCCCGAACGGCGGCACCATCGGCTTCGCCTGCGCCTCGCCCGAACAGGCCGACGCCTGGCATGCGGCGGGCCTGGCGGCGGGCGGCACGACCTGCGAAGACCCGCCCGGCGTGCGCGAAGGCGCCACTGGCAAGATGTATCTCGCCTACCTGCGCGACCCGGACGGCAACAAGCTGTGCGGCCTGCACCGGATGTAGGACGGCCTTCGCCGACAGTCCGCTAGGCGCCTCGCGCCGGCGGACTGTCGCGCAACCGATCGCGGGCGGCTTTCACGAAGGCCGCCACGTTCGGAGACGCCGCGCGCCGCGCGGGATAGAGCGCCTGGACCGGCAACCGCGCGGCGCTGAAGGCCCCGAGCAGGGGGACCAGCCGGCCGGCCCCGATGGCCTCCTCGACCTGATAGGACAGCGCCCGGGTGACGCCCGCGCCCTGCTCGGCGGCGGCGATGGCCGCATCGGCGCTGTTGACGACCAGCCGCGGCTCCAGCCGCACGGCGGCGGCGTCGAACCGCCAGTCATTGGTCGTATCGATGGCCTCGAAGGCGACGATGTCGTGGGTCGCAAGATCGGCCGGCGTCTCCGGCGCCCCCCGTCTCCGCAGGTAGTCCGGGCTGGCGACGATGACCCGGCTGACCTCGCCCAGCCTGGCGGCGATCAGGCTGCTGTCCGTCAGGGCTCCGATGCGCACGGCCACGTCGATGCCGTCCTCGACCAGGCGGGTGTTCCGGTCCGACAGGACGAGCCGGACGTTCAGGTCGGGATAGGCCGCGAGCAGCCCGGTCACGACCGGCAACACATGCAGTCGCCCGAACACGACCGGCGCGGCGATGGTCAGATCGCCCCGCGGCGCGGCGTCCTCGCCCCGGACCTGACGCTCGGCCAGATCGAGGTCCTCCAGAATGCGGCAGCAGCTGTCGAGGTAGATCCGGCCCCGGTCCGTCAGCTTCACCGACCGCGTCGTGCGGTTCAGCAGGGTCAGGCCCAGGCGTTCCTCGAGATCGGCGACCGATCGCGTGACGGCGGACGGCGACAGGCGCAGGCGACGCGACGCCTCCGCGAAACTGCCGAGCGTCGCGACGGCGACAAAGGTCCGCATGGCCTGGAGGTGATCCATGCATAATTTCATCACGCGCAATAATGACTTGTCAAATTGCTCAATTATCACGGCAATGGCGAGGCCGTAGGTATCCGGAACCGCCGGCCGAGCCGGCTCATCACTCCGGAGCCTCCCCATGTCCCGCATCGCCATTCCCGCCCGTGCAAGCGCCCTCGACGCCACCCGCCCCCTGCTCGACGCCGTCGAGAAGCAGCTGGGCGTCGTGCCGAACCTGTTCCGCCTCGTCGGCCTCAGCCCGGCCGCCCTGCAGGGCATGCTCGGCCTGAGCGGCGCGCTGTCGAAGACCCTCGACGTCAAGACGCGCGAGCGGATCGCCCTCGCCGTCGCCCAGGTCAACGGCTGCGACTACTGCCTGTCGGCCCACACCTACCTGGGCCTGAACCTGGCGAAACTCGACGCCGCCGAGATCGCCCTGAACCGTCGCGGCGCCTCGTCTGATCCGAAGGCCCACGCGGCCGTGCGCTTCGCCGCCACCGTCGCCGAGACCCGCGGCAAGGTCAGCGACGTCGACCTCCAGGCCGTGCGGGTGGCCGGCGTCAGCGACGCCCAGATCATCGAGATCGTGGCGCTGGTGGCCGAGAACGTCCTGACCAACTTCATCAACAACGTCGCCCGGACGGACATCGACTTTCCGGTCGTCCTCGCCGCCGAGGCGGCCTGATCCCTCCGGCGCCGGCGGTCAGCACCGTCGGCGCCGGCCATCCCCGGGGAGCCACCATGACACGCCGATTTCTCGACATCACCGCGACGCCGGCCGTGATCGACGCGCGAAAGGCCCTCGGCAGCTTCGCGGCCTACGACGGCCCGCCGGCCGGCGACGCCCTGGATCTGCTGACCGACGACGAGGCCGACTTCATCGCCGCGCGGGACAGCTTCTACCTGGCGTCCCGATCGGAGAGCGGCTGGCCCTACGTGCAGCATCGCGGGGGGCCGCCGGGCTTCCTGAAGGTGATCGACGCCACGACGCTGGCCTTCGCCGATTTCCGGGGCAACCGGCAGTACCTCAGCCTCGGCAACGTGACGGCCGACGAGCGGGTCGCCCTGATCCTGATGGACTACCCCAACCGCCGCCGGCTCAAGGTGCTCGGGCGCATGACCGCCAGGAATCTGTCGGACGACGCCGGCCTTGCGGCGCGGCTGGCCCTCCCAGACTACCGGGCCCGGGCCGAACGGGCCTTCGTGATCCAGGTCGAGGCCTTCGACTGGAACTGTCCGCAACACATCACCCCGCGGTTCACGGTCGCCGAGATCGAGGCCGCCACCGCGCCGCTTCGCCAGCGCCTCTCGGCGCTCGAGGCCGAAAACCTGACCCTGCGCGACCGGCTCGCCGGCGCCGCCCCGGAGTCCTGACCATGACCGAACCGACCCTTCGCCCACCCCTTCCGCCGTTCACCCGCGAGACCGCGATCGAGAAAATCCGCAAGGCGGAAGACGCCTGGAACTCGCGCGACCCGGAACGCGTCGCCCTCGCCTATTCGCCCGACAGCCGCTGGCGCAACCGCGACGTCTTCCTGCGCGGACGCGCCGCCATCGTCGCCTTTCTCACGGACAAGTGGGCGCGGGAGCGGGAGTATCGCCTGATCAAGGAGCTGTGGGCGTTCACCGACTCCCGTATCGCCGTCCGCTTCGTCTATGAATGGCGGGACGCGGAAGGCCGGTGGTTTCGCGCCCATGGCAACGAGAACTGGCTGTTCGACGCCGCCGGCCTGATGACCGAACGGCACGCCAGCATCAACGACAGGCCGATCGCCGCCGCGGATCGCCTGTTCTTCTGGGACAGGTCCGCCCCCCGCCCGGATGACCACCCCGGATTGACCGAACTGGGCCTATAGTGGGCTCGCAAAAAACTTTCGTCAGCCAGGGAACCATGGTCCGCGAGCCGCGTTACGGGCGCAGTATTTCCTGCGGTGAGGTGACACCCGCGTGAGACTCGCGCGCCGGCCGCAAAGCCGGCACCCGCCGCGGAAGGTGTCGCCATCGCCACGATCCTCATTCTTGAAGACGACGTCTTCATTCTGCAGCTGGCGGAAATCCTCATCGGCGACCAGGGCCACGTGACCCTGTCCGCCAGAGACGTCGGGGAGGCGCTGGCCCATCTGGCGGCCCCTGGCGTCATCGACATGCTGGTCACCGACATCCGGCTCGAAACCTCGGTGCTGGCGGGGTTCGACGTCGCCCGCCAGGGTGTCGCGCTGCGGCCCGACATGCGCGTGCTCTATGTCAGCGGGTCGGAAATGACCAACGAGACCAATGCCCTGTTCGTCCAGGGCGCGACGTTCCTGCGCAAACCCTACGGCGAGGCCGAGCTGAAGACCTCGATCGACGCCGCCCTGCACTAGCCGGCCCCGTCCGGCCGCCTGGCCGGCGCGATCAGGACCCGTTCCAGGGTCCATAAGGACACGGCGTGAACACCATTTTCGACGACGGCGCGACGTCGCCCGACCGGCCGGGCGCGACCGACAGCCTCTCGCTGCGGCTCGCCGAGGAGAGTCTGCTCAAGGCCGGCGCCCTGCAGAGCGCCATCTTCAACAGCGCCAACTTCTCCTGCATCGCCACCGACGCCCGGGGCGTCATCCAGATCTTCAACGTCGGCGCCGAACGCATGCTCGGCTACGCCGCCGCCGACGTGGTCAACAGCATCACCCCGGCCGACATCTCCGACCCCGCCGAGCTGATCGCCCGCGCCAAGGCGCTCAGCGTCGAGCTGGGCGCCGCCATCACGCCGGGCTTCGAGGCGCTGGTGTTCAAGGCCTCGCGCGGCATCGAGGACATCTACGAGCTGACCTACATCCGCAAGGACGGAACCCGGTTCCCGGCCGTGGTGTCGGTCACGGCCCTGCGCGACGCGGATGAGGCGATCATCGGCTACCTGCTGATCGGCACCGACAACACCGCCCGCAAGCTGGTCGAGGAAGAGCAGCAGCGGTCCGACCAGCGGCTGCGGGACCAGCAGTTCTACACCCGCTCGCTGATCGAATCGAACGTCGACGCCCTGATGACGACCGACCCGCACGGCATCATCACCGACGTGAACAAGCAGATGGAGGCGTTGACCGGCTGCACGCGCGACGAGCTGATCGGCGCGCCGTTCAAGGACTATTTCACCGATCCCGAGCGGGCCGAGGCCGGCATCCGGCGGGTGCTCAGCGAGCGCAAGGTCACCGACTACGAACTGACCGCCCGGGCGCGGGATGGCCAGCAGACCGTGGTCTCCTACAACGCCACCACCTTCTACGACCGCGGCCGCACGCTGCAGGGCGTGTTCGCCGCCGCGCGCGACGTCACCGAGCGCAAGCGGGTCGAAGCGGAGCTGCAGCAGGCCAAGGCGGCGGCCGAGAGCGCCAGCCGCTCGAAGTCCGACTTCCTGGCCAGCATGAGCCACGAGATCCGCACGCCGATGAACGCCATCATGGGCATCGCCGACCTGCTGGCGCAGACGGACCTGACCGACGAGCAGGACAAGTACGTCCAGATCTTCCGCCGCGCCGGCGACAATCTGCTCAACCTGATCAACGACATCCTCGACCTGTCGAAGGTCGAGGCCTCGCAGCTGGAGCTGGAGCAGACCGGCTTCGTGCTGGCCGACCTGCTGGACAAGGCCGTCGAGATGGTCGCGCCCCGCGCGCGGGAGAAAGGTCTGGCCCTGAGCTGCGAGATCGCGCCGGGGACGCCGGCGGACCTGCTGGGCGACCCCACCCGGCTCAGCCAGGTGCTGCTGAACCTGCTCGGTAACGCGGTGAAGTTCACCGAGGCCGGCCGGGTCAGCCTGCGCGTTGAGCCTGACGGCGATCCGTCCACGCCGACCGGTCTGCGTTTCACCGTCTCGGACACCGGCATCGGCATCGAGGAGGACAAGCTGGGCCGCGTCTTCGAGCGGTTCACCCAGGCGGATTCCTCGACCACCCGCCGGTTCGGCGGGTCGGGCCTGGGGCTGACGATTTCGCGCCGCCTCGTCGAGCTGATGGGCGGCCGCATCTGGGTCGAGAGCGAACCCGGCGAAGGCAGCGTGTTCGCCTTCGCCGCGCCGTTCGAGGTCTGGGCCTCGCAGAACCGGCCGGAAGTCCTGGCGGTCGGGGCGGAAGCCGCCGCGCCGCTCGACGCGCTGCATATCCTGCTGGTCGAGGACTCGCCGGACAACTGCACGATCATCACGGCCTATCTGGCCGACACGCCCTATCGCGTTTCCATGGCCCCCACCGGGGCTATCGCCTGCGACATGTTCCTTCTCGGCGACTACGACCTGGTGCTGATGGACCGCCAGATGCCGGTGATGGACGGCCTGACGGCGACGCGGAAGATCCGCGCCTGGGAAAAGGAGTCGGGGACCGGCTCCGTGCCCATCATCGCCCTGACCGCCTCGGCGCTGAAGGGCGACCGAGAAACCTGCCTCGCGGCCGGCTGCACCGCGTTCCTGACCAAGCCGATCAAGCAGGACGTCCTGCTGCGGGCGATCCGCGATGTCATGACCTCGTCCCGCCGCGCCGCGTCGAGCCGCCATCGCGGGTCGGCGAAGGCCCCGCCCCTCAATGCGCGCATCGCCGAGCGCGTGCCGGCCTATCTGGAAAACTGTCGCGAGAACGCCCTGGCGATCCACGCGGCGCTCGGGCGCGACGACCTCGCCCGCGTCGTCCATCTGGCCCACAACCTGCGCGGCTCGGGCGGCGCCTTCGGCTTCCCGGGCATCACCGAAATCGCCGGGGCGCTCGAGGCGGCGGCCGGTCAGGCCGACAGAATGGCCGCCGGTGTGTCGGCGACGGCCCTGTCGGCCTGCCTCGACCAGATCAGCGCCGACCGCAAGCGATCAGCCCTGGCCCCGGCCTGACGTCCGCCGTCTACCTGTAGGTGAAGGCGGCGTCGTCGAGGTCGATCTTCGGCAGTTCGTCCTTCTCGACCCAGTAGTCCTGGGTGTGCTGCCACTCGGGCTTGTCGCCCTTCTTCGGCAGCAGGTGCATGCCGCGCATCAGGTAGCCGGGGTTGAAGTTCTCCGGATCCATCCAGTCGCTCAGCGGCATGTCCTTGTCTTCCGGCCGCAGCTTCACCTCCACGACCGAGACGCCCTTCTTCTGCATGTGGTTCAGCAGGCGGCAGACGAAGTCGCCGATCAGGTCGGCCCGCAGGGTCCAGCTGGCGCGGAAGTAGCCGAACACCCAGACCATGTTGGGCACGCCGGTGAACATCATGCCGCGGTAGGTGACCGTGTCGTGGAAGTTCAGCGGCTTGCCGTCGATGACGAACTTGATGTCGCCCAGGACGCTCAGGTTGAAGCCGGTGGCGGTGATGATGATGTCGGCTTCCAGCTCCTGGCCGGACTTCAGCAGGATGCCCTTCTCGGTGAAGCGCTCGATCTCGTCGGTGACAACCGAGGCCTTGCCCGCGACCACGCCCTGGAACAGGTCGCCGTCCGGCACGAAGGCGATCCGCTGGCGCCACGGGCGATACTTCGGCGTGAAGTGCTTCTCGATGTCGAAGTCGGGCCCGACGAAGGCGCGAACGCCTTCCAGCAGCTCGTTCTTGACCGCCTCGGATTCCTCGACGGCGCGCTTGGTGAAGGCGGCCTGGTCGAACAGCACCTTGCGGCGGACGATGTCGTGCACGAGCATCGGGTCGAGATCCAGCTCACGCAGGACGTTGGCCAGCTCGTTCTCGTTGCGGCCCGGAATGAAATAGGTCGGCGAGCGCTGCAGCAGCGTGGTGTGGGCGGTGTCGCCGGCGATGGCCGGCACCAGCGTCGCGGCGGTCGCGCCCGAGCCGATGACGATGACCTTCTTGCCCTTGTAGTCGAGGTCTTCCGGCCAGGTCTGCGGATGGACGATCTTGCCCTTGAAGGTCGACATGCCTTCCCACTCGGGCGTGTAGCCCTCGGAGTGGCGGTAGTAGCCCTGGCACATCCAGAGGAAGTTGCAGGTGAAGCGCACCGCCGCGCCGGTGTCCTTGCGGACGCCCTCGATGGTCCATTGCTTGTCCGCGCTGGACCAGGTGGCCGAGGTGATCTGGTGGCCGTAGCGAATGTGCCTGTTGAGATCGTTCTCCTCGACGACCTCGCCCATGTACTTGAGAATTTCCTCGGCGCTGGCGATCGGCGCGCCGACCCAGGGCTTGAAGCGGTAGCCGAAGGTGTAGAGGTCGCTGTCCGACCGGATCCCGGGATAGCGGTGCATCCACCAGGTGCCGCCGAAGTTCTCCAGCCCCTCGAGCACGACGAAGCTCTTGTCCGGGCACTGGGTCTTCAGGTGATAGGCGCCGCCCACCCCGGAAATGCCCGCCCCGACGATCAGGACGTCGAAGTGTTCGGTGGTCGTGGCGGCAGGCCGCGCGAGCGTGGCGGTATCGGTCATGAGCTGTTTCCTCTGCCGGCTTGTGCCGGACGATCTGTTCGGCGCCAGAGTTCGGCGCCGCTGATAGGTTATCGTTGATCAGGATCAAACGGGACGCAATCCCGGCCGGGCATTTTCGTGGTCTCGCCGGGCTCAGACCGGCTCGTCGTTGAACCGGATATTGCCGCGCTCGAGCCCTTTCAGCACGACATCGATGCCGCCCGATCGGATCATCCACTCCAGCCGGTGGTCGCGGTACTGGCGCTTGAACAGGCCGGCGTCGACGATCCCGGCAACGGCGGTCATCGCCTTGACCGCGTCGCGGGCGGCCTCGAACGCCGCGGCGACCGATGGCCGGGCCCGGGCCCGCTGCAGCCAGCCGTCCAGCGGCGATCCGGCGGCGGGCGCAAAGCCGAACCCCGCCGCGCCCTGGACAAACGGCGCGGCGCTGAGGTCGGCCCAGCCGAACGTCTCCCCGCCGAACCAGTCGGCCTCGCCCAGCTGCTTTTCGAGCCAGGCGTTCAGCCGGCCGATCTGCTCGCCGGCCGTGGCCAGCATCGCCTCAGCCAGCGCCCCGTCCGCGCGGCGGAAATAGGTGATCTCCGACAGGCCCCAGTTGATCGCCTCGTAGTGGGTGTCGCAGACCTCCTCGAGCATCCGCGCCCTGGCCCGCGCCAGCGGGTCGGCCGGCAGAAGCGCCGGCGTGGGGAAGCGGTCCTCGATGAACTCCAGGATCACCGTCGAGTCGAAGATGGCGCCGCCGTCGGCGAACAGCACCGGCACCTCGCCGCGCGGGCTGGCGGCGCGGAAGTCGCCGGGGGTCGCCCCCGATCCGATCGCGTCAGGCGTGCGGACGGTGAACGGAACGCCCTTCTCGGCCAGGGCGATCTTGACCTTCTGGGCGTAGGGCGACAGCGGGTGTTCGAGGAGCTCTATCATCCCGGCAGTGGGCGGGATCGCGCGCGGCCCGTCAACAACGACGCTGGGGAAGCCGGAGAAGATAGCCCCGGCCCGACGCGCTCGAACCGGGGCCTTCTCACGGCGGGTCGCCCGGACAAGACGACCCGCAAGGACCCGGACCCCCTCCGACAGGAAACCAGGCCCCTTCAGTGAAGACCGGGAATCGCCGGCCGTCAGCCGCGCCGGACCCGACCGGCGGCGTCGCGGGCGAAAAGGCCCCCGACTGCACAATATGGGGGCGTCCCGAGGCCCCTCTGCGCAGGGGACGATCAGAAATCCGAGCAGGACCGGCCCGGCCGCGCCGGTTGCGTCGTCCCGCCTATTTTGCGATGCAGCGTCCCCACATGACCCAGCCCGCCCCCTCACAGCGACGCGCTGACCTAGACTGGATCCGCGTGGCGGCGTTCGGGCTGCTGATCCTGTTCCACGTCAGCCTGGTCTACGCGCCGTGGGACTGGCACGTGCACAGCAAGCACACCTTCGGCTGGCTGGAGGAAGCCACGGCCGCCACCGGCCCCTGGCGGCTGACCCTGCTGTTCCTGGTGTCCGGCGCGGCGCTGCGGTTCATGAGCCGCCGCTATTCCCCGGGCGAGGTGCTGCGCGCGCGCATGGCGCGGCTGGTGCCGCCGCTGCTGTTCGGCGTGCTGGTGCTGGTGCCGCCGCAGTCGTGGCTCGAGGCGGTCGACAAGGGCAGCTGGACGGCCGGTCTCATCCCCTGGTGGCTCAGCGAGTTCAGCCCGCGCGGCCTGGCCGACGGCGTGCCGCTCAATCACCTGTGGTTCGTTGAATACATCGCCGTCTACAGCCTGTTCGCCGTGGCGCTGATGACCCGGCCCGACTGGCTGGCGAAGCTGGAGGCCGCGGTCGAGTGGCTGTTCGGCGGCTGGCGGCTGCTGGTGCTGCCGCTGGTGTTCTTCGCCCTCGCCCGCCAGCTCGCCTATCCGCACTTCGGCCAGACCAACCAGCTGCTGAACGACTGGTACAACCACCTGACCTCGCTCAGCGCCTTCCTGTTCGGCTTCGCCGTAGCCGGCCGCGAGCCGGTGTGGAAGACCTTCGAGGCCAACCGCCGCGCGGCCCTGGCCACCTTCCTCGTCTCCACGCCGCTGCTGATGGCCGTCACCGCCCATCCCGGCGGGATGGCCTTCCATGGCTGGGTCAAGCACGCCCTGTATGGCGTCGAACAGTGGTCGGCGATCGCCGCGGCCCTCGGCTTCGGCAGCCGCTACCTGCGCAACACCGACGGCCCGGCGCTGCGCTACCTGACCGACGCGGTGTTCCCCTGCTACCTGGCGCACCAGACCCTGCTGGTCATCGCCGTCTGCCTCGCCAAGCCGCTGAACCTGCCGGCCCCCGTCGAGGCGTTTGTGCTGCTCACCGCCACCCTGGGCGGCAGCCTGCTGGTCTATGAGCTGGCGCGCCGCAGCGGCCCGCTGCGCCCGCTATGGGGTCTCAAGCGCCATCCGGTCGTCCGGACCGCCGCCGCGCCGCCGGCCGCCGGGACGACGGTCTCCCAGCCGGGCGAACGGCCCGCCGGGGCAGCGTGACCCCCTTCCGGCGCCGACGGATCCTGCTGCGGATCGGCATGGCCGCGCCGGTGCTGGCGCTCGTCACCACCCTGATCGCCGTCGCCCTGTTCCCCGGCTTCGACCACGCCACCCAGTTTCTCAGCGAACTCGGCGCGGGCGGGGCCAGGCATCCGCAGGTGTTCAACGCCGGCGTCGCCTTCTCGGGGATAGGCGCCGGCATCGCCGGCGTCGGCTTCAGTCTGGCTGTCCTGGCTCTCGGCGGGCCGCGCGTCCCGGCGGCGATGACGGCCCTGGCCTTCGTGCTGGCGGCGATCGGCCTGGTGGTCTCGAGCCTCTATCACTGGCCCGACCCGCGCCATCTGGCGATCAACCTGGGCCTCGGCATCCAGCTGGCGCCGCTGTTCCTGCTGTGGGGGCTCGCCCGGGCCAGCGGCGTGGACCGGCTGCGCTGGTTCCTCGTCGCCGTGTTCGTGCTGATGGCCGTGCTGACGGTGATCACCAAGCACCTGGTGTTCAAGGGCACGGTGAACCCGCAGAACGTCGGCTGGTGGGAGCGCGCCTTCGCCATCGTGCTGGTCGGCTGGGTCGGCGTGGCCGCCTTCCTGCTCGAAAAGCGACTCATCCTGCTGGCGAGGGAGACCGCGGAGGCTGACGCCTCGCAGGCGAATCGTCTACCGAACGAGGCGACCGTGATCACGGCGACCTCTCAATTGCGTGACTGACGTTCGATCACGAACTGATCACGACCGAATTTGCGGCATCATCGCAAAAAAGCGCTCGTTTTGCACAGGTTTTGGACAAAACCGCTTGCGCCATCGCACCGCAACATAACATAAGCGTGATCACATTTCGGGTCTGCTTCAGTCCCCGAATTCCCTCTTCGATCACGGCGGTCTTCATGGACGGCACGAGCAACCTGGCGATCCAGTACGACGTTCCGGCCTACTCGCCGTCGTACGCCTCCGCGCCCGAACGCGAGCACCTGCCGGCGGCGGCTCCGCTGTCCATGCCGCGCCAGCCGCTGATCGACGGCGGCGTGATCGCCGACCGTACGCCGGGCACCTCGCCCGCCGACATCAAGCGCCGCCGCACCATCCTGTTCACCGCCACCCTGCTGCTGACCTGCGTCGCGGCGTGGGAGCCGGTTCGGCTGTACGCCAAGGACGGCTTCATGCCGTTCGAGGTGCTGGGCCTGTCGCTGTTCCTCGTCCTGATCACGGCCATCTCCTGCTGGTTCTGCAGCGCCGTCATCGGCCTGACCCTGCTGCTGACCCGCGGCGACAAGGACGAACTCGGCTTCGGCGCGGTCGCGCCGCGCCCGTCGGTCCGCACCGCCCTGCTGATGCCGCTGTACAACGAGGACGCCAAGGCCTCGTTCGGACGCCTGGCGCAGATCGAGCGCTCGCTGGCCCAGCTCAACGTCACCCAGGCGTTCGACATCTTCGTGCTCAGCGACAGCACCGACGACCGCGTCGCCGCCAGCGAGTGGGCCTTCTTCCAGACCTTCCGCCTGCAGTCCAACTGCCGCGTCTACTACCGCCGTCGCCGCGAGAACACCGAGCGCAAGGTCGGCAACCTGTCGGAATGGGTCCGCCGCTTCGGCGGGGCCTACAGCCACATGATCGTGCTCGACGCCGACAGCACCATGACCGGCGAGACCATTCTGCATCTGGTCGACGGCATGGAGCGTCATCCGGACATCGGCCTGATCCAGACCACCCCGGCGATCGTCGAGGGCAAGACCCTGTTCGCCCGCGCCTCGCAGTTCGGCGTGCGCCTGTACGGCCGCGTCGCCTCCGCGGGCCTCGCCTGGTGGTCGGGATCGGAAGCCAGCTACTGGGGTCACAACGCCATCGTCCGCGTCCGCGCCTTCGCCGACTGCTGCGGCCTGCCGAGCCTGCCGGGCCGCAAGCCCTTCGGCGGTCACATCATGAGCCACGACGTCGTCGAGGCCGGCCTGCTCCGCCGCGGCGGCTGGGGCGTGCACGTGACCCCGACCCTGACGGGCAGCTACGAAGAGACCCCGCCCAGCATCCTCGAATTCATGAAGCGCGAGCGCCGCTGGTGCCAGGGCAACCTGCAGCATATCGCCCTGCTTCGCGCGCCGGGCCTGCACTGGATGAGCCGCTTCCAGCTGGTCGTCGGCCTGCTGGCCTACCTGGCCTCGCCGATCTGGCTGATGTCGCTGGTCGCCGGCCTGTACATCCAGATCCACAACAAGCCCGACTGGGGCTCGTGGTGGTACTTCCTGCATCCGCAGCTGAACCCGATGCTGTGGGCCTCGCTGATCACCACCGGCATGCTGCTGGGCCCCAAGCTGATGGGCGTGGCCCTGGTGCTGAGCCGCCCGCACGAGCGCCGCGCGTTCGGCGGGACCAAGGTCCTGATCAAGAGCGTGGCGGCCGAGATGATCCTCTCGGCCCTGACCGCCCCGATCTACATGATCGGCAACACCCGCGCGGTGTTCGAGATCCTCATGGGCAAGGACGCCGGCTGGGTCAGCCAGAACCGCGACGCCGACGGCCTCGACATCGCCGACGCGAAGGTCGCCTTCCGCAACGAGTTCTTCGCCGGGATGTTCTTCCTGGTGCCGTTGCTGATGCGCCCGGACCTCCTGATGTGGATCTGGCCAATCTTCGTGCCGATGCTGTTCGCCCCGCGCATCGCCGCCTGGACCTCCAGCCGCGCCGCCGGCCTGAAGGCCTTCAACGCCGGCCTGCTGATCACCCCGGAAGAACGCGCCGCCCTGGCCGTTGAAGCCGCCGAGCCGCACCACGGCGGCGAGGTGGTCCCCATGCCCGTCCGCGCCGCCAACCCGGCGCTGATGGCGGCGGAATAGACCAGTCACCGCCCGGCCCACGGCCGCCGGCGTTTCGCGATAAAAAAAGCGCCCCGGTCCATGGCCGGGGCGCTTTTCTGTTCTCTGCCGGGAAGACGGCGGGACGGCTCCTACGCCGGTTCGGTCACCTTCGCCGCCGCGCCTTCCAGCCGGGCCTTGAGCGCCGTCAGCTGATCCCACAGTTCCTTCGGCATGCGGTCGCCGAACTTCTCGTAGAAGGCCGGGATCAGCGAGGCTTCCTCGCGCCAGACGTCGACGTCGACGGTCTTGAGCAGCCTGATCTGCGCCTCCGTCAGGCCCAGGCCCACGGTGTCGAGCGAACCCGGCGCCGGCACGCGGCCGATCGGGGAGTCGACGGCTTCGGCCTCGCCTTCGAGGCGGTCGAAGATCCACTTCAGCACGCGGCTGTTCTCGCCGTAGCCCGGCCAGACGAAGCGGCCGTCCTCGCCCTTGCGGAACCAGTTGACCATGAAGATGCGCGGCAGCTTGGCCGCGTCGGCCTTGGCGCCGACGTCCAGCCAGTGGCCGAAATAGTCACCCATGTTGTAGCCGCAGAACGGCAGCATGGCGAACGGGTCGCGGCGCAGCTCGCCGACCTTGTTCTCGGCCGCGGCGGTGCCTTCGGAGGCGACGGTCGAGCCCATGAACACGCCGTGCGCCCAGTCGAACGCCTCGGTGACCAGCGGCACGGCGCTGGCGCGGCGGCCGCCGAACAGGATCGCGCTGATCGGCACGCCCCGGGGATCGTCCCATTCGCTGGCGATGACCGGGCACTGGCCGGCCGGCACCGTGAAGCGGGCGTTGGGATGAGCCGCGGGATCCGGGCTCTCCGGCGTCCAGGGCCGGCCGCGCCAGTCGGTCAGGTGCGCCGGCTTCTCGTCGGTCAGGCCTTCCCACCAGACGTCGCCGTCATCGGTCAGGGCCACGTTGGTGAAGACGGTGTTCTTGTGCAGCGCCTCGATGGCGTTGCGGTTGGTGCCCATGCCGGTGCCCGGCGCCACGCCGAAGAAGCCGGCTTCCGGGTTGATGGCGTAGAGGCGACCGTCGTCGTGGAAGCGCATCCAGCAGATGTCGTCGCCGATCGTCTCCGCCTTCCAGCCGGGAATGGTCGGCTGCAGCATGGCCAGGTTGGTCTTGCCGCAGGCGCTGGGGAAGGCCGCCGCCACGAAGCGCACCGCGCCCTTGGGGCTGGTCAGCTTGAGGATCAGCATGTGCTCGGCCAGCCACCCCTCGTCGCGGGCCATGACGCTGGCGATGCGCAGGGCGTAGCACTTCTTCCCGAGCAGGGCGTTGCCGCCGTAGCCCGAGCCGTAGGACCAGATCTCGCGGCTTTCCGGATAGTGGACGATCCACTTGTCGTCGTTGCAGGGCCACGGCACGTCGGCCTCGCCGGGGCTCAGCGGCGCGCCGAGCGTGTGCACGGCCGGCACGAAGAAGCCGTCGTCGCCCATCATGTCGAGGGCCTGCTTGCCCATGCGGGTCATCACCCGCATCGAGATGGCGACGTAGGCGCTGTCGGTGATCTCCACGCCGAGCGCGCTGATCGGCGAGCCGATCGGGCCCATGCAGAACGGCACGACGTACATGGTGCGGCCGCGCATGCAGCCGTCGAACAGACCGGCCAGGCGGTCGCGCATCTCTTCGGGATCGGCCCAGTTGTTGGTCGGGCCGGCGTCGATCTCCTTCTCGGAGCAGATGAAGGTGCGGCTCTCGACGCGGGCGACGTCGCGCGGGTCGGAGGCGGCGTAGAAGCTGTTGGGGTGCTTGACCGGGTCCAGGCGCTTGAGCGTGCCGGCCGCGACCAGCCGGTCGGTCAGCAGCGTCCACTCCTCGTCGGAGCCGTCGCACCAGTGGATGGCGTCAGGTTTGGTGAGCGCCGCGACAACCCGCACCCAGGCGAGCAGTCGCGCGTGTTTGGTCGGAGCCTTGTCAAGGCTCTCAGCCGTCGTTTCGCCGCCCATCACCGGCGTCCTCCTATGTAACGGGCGTCGGAGAACAGGCCACTTGCTGTGGCTCTTGAAACGACGCCTTGCGCGGGGTTCTGGGTAACCGCCGGGGGGGCCGCGGGCAAGCCGAAAGCGACCTGCCGGACCCTCCGACCAAGGACTTTGGGGAGGAAAAATCCCGTGCCGGGGCCAAACGCCGGCGCCTGCCGGTGACGTTTTCCCTACGTCACCGGTGGGGACACCCCCTTCATTGCGTGTCCCCCTGCTGGTTGCGGCCTCGCCCGGTTGGGAACAGGATCGCCGTCAATATCCGGGGGGAGTCGCATGCGTTGGATCTGGAGAGTATTGCTGGCCATTGTCGGGCTGGCGGTGGGCGCCGCGATCACCCTGGCGCTCAGCAGCCTGGCGACGGCGCCGCGCATGCCGCCGCTGACTCCGCTGATCGAGAAGGCGCGGGCCTATGACGTGGTCATCCGCCGTGACCGCTTCGGCGTGCCGCACATCCTCGGCAAGACCGACGCCGACGCCGCCTTCGGCCTGGCCTTCGCCCACGCCGAGGACGACTTCGAGACCATCCAGACGGTGGCGCTGGCCACGCGCGGAACGCTGGCCGCCAGCGAGGGCGCAAAGGCCGCGCCCGGCGACTACATCGTCAATCTGCTCGGCGTCTGGAACGCCGTGAACGCCCGCTATGACAGGGACCTGCCGCCGGACGTGAAGGCGGTGCTGCAGGCCTACGCCGACGGGGTGAACTACTATGCCGCCCGCAATCCGGGAAAGGTCACTCCCGGGCTGCTGCCGCTGACCGGCAAGGACATCGCGGCCGGCTTCGTGTTCAAGACGCCGTTCTTCTACGGCCTCGACGGCGAGTTGAAGCGACTGACCAACGCGACGGACGACGGCCTGCCCAAGGGCTCCAACGGCGTGGCCGTGGCCCCGTCCCGCTCGTCCGACGGCGCGACGCGGCTGCTGGTCAACTCGCACCAGCCCTATACCGGCCCGGTGGCCTGGTACGAGGCGGTGGTCGAGAGCGGCGAAGGCTGGCACGTGGCCGGCGGCTTCTTCCCCGGGTCGCCGTTCATGCTGCACGGCCACAACGCGCACCTCGGCTGGGCCAACACCGTCAACAATCCCGATCTCGTCGACGTCTACCGCCTGACGATCAACCCGGCGAACAAGGACGAGTACCGGCTCGACGGCAAATGGGTGAAGTTCGAGAAGGGCGTGGCCAGGCTGCGCATCAAGCTCTGGGGGCCGTTCAGCTGGACGGTGAAGAAGGAGGTCCTGCGCTCGGCCCACGGCCCGGCCATGCGGACGAAGGGCGGGGTGTTCGCCATCCGCTACGCCGGCATGGATACGGTGCGCCAGCCGCTGCAGTACTGGCGGCTCGACAAGGCCGAGACCCTCGACCAGTGGCGGGCGGCCATGGCCCTGCAGGCCCTGCCGAGCATCAACTACGTCTACGCCGACGAGAAGGGTAACATCGGCTACGTCTACAACGGCCTGTTCCCCAACCGCCGCGAGGGCGTCGACTGGTCTGGCGTCCTGCCGGGTGACCGCTCGGACCTGATCTGGAAGGGTTATCTGCCGTTCGACCGCACGCCGCAGGTCTGGCAGCCGAAGGGCGGGCTGGTGTTCAACGCCAACAACACGCCGTTCCAGGCCACGGCCTTCGGCGACGGCCTGGACCCGTACGCCTTCAGCCCGACCATGGGCATCCAGACCAACATGACCAACCGCGCGCTGCGCGAGACCGAGACCTTCGCCGCCGACGACCAGATCACGCCGGAGGAGTTCCGCGCCTACAAGTTCGACGTGACCTACAGCCACCGCTCGGCCGTGGCGGCCTTCGTCGGTGAACTGCTGGGCCTCGACCCCAAGGGCGACGCCGACATCGCCGCCGCCCAGGCCATCCTGGGCCGGTGGGACTACACGACCAGGGTGACCAGCCGGGGCGCGGCCCTGGCCATCCTGACCGCCCAGCCGGTGATCACCGCCCGCGACAGCCATGACCCGAAGGCCCCGACCGCCCGCCAGGCGCTGCTCGACACGATCAAGCTGCTCAAGACCCATTACGGACGGCTCGACCCGGAATGGGGCCAGGTCAACCGTATCCGCCGCGGAACCGTCGACCTGCCGATCGACGGCGGGCCGGACACCCTGCGGGCGGTCTACGGCAAGCCTGGCGACGACGGCCGGCTGACGGCGCTGGCCGGCGACACCTTCATCATGTTCGTCACCTGGGACCGTGACGGCGTGCTCTCCAGCCAGAGCATCCATCAGTTCGGGACGGCGACCCTCGACGCGAAGGCGCCGCACTACGCGGACCAGACCGCGCTGTTCGCGGCCCAGCGGTTCAAGCCGGTGCTGTTCACCGAGGCCCAGCTGGCCGGCAACGTCGTCGAGACCTACCGCCCGGGATTCCGCGCCCACTGACGCGGGGTCACGGTTGCCACGCCCGCCGCCGGGCCTACGATCCCGGAAAAATCCGGGAGGACAGGACATGACGGGCAGGCACGAGGTGGTGATCGTCGGCGGCGGCGTCGGCGGATCGGCCCTGGCGGCCAGCCTGGCCGCGGCCGGCGTCGATGTGCTGCTGCTTGAACAGACCGACGTCTACCAGGACCGGGTTCGTGGCGAATGGATCGCGCCCTGGGGCGTGGCCGAGGTGCGCCGCATGGGCCTGCTCGACACCCTGCGGGGCCCGGGCGGCGGCCACTATGTCACCCGCCACGTGACCTATGACGAGAGCCGCACGCCACAGGAGGCCGAGGCCGCGACCCTGCCGCTCGGAATGTTCGCCGCCGACATTCCCGGCCCGCTGACCCTCGGCAACCCGCACCACTGCCAGACGCTGTTCGACGCGGCCACCGGGCGCGGGGCGACCACCCTGCGCGGCGCCATGGTGACGACCATCACGCCCGGCGCCGATCCGTCGGTGACGTATCTGCACAATGACGTCGAGCACACCGTCCATTGCCGGTTGATCGTCGGCGCCGACGGCCGCGCCTCCGCCGTGCGCGAGGCCTGCGGCATCCCCCTGCACCAGGACCGGCCGCACCACTGGTTCGCCGGCATGCTGGTCGACCAGGCGCCCGACTGGCCCGAAGACCTGCAGGCCATCGGCACCGAGGACGACTTCGGCTTCCTCGCCTTCCCGCAGGGCGACGGCAAGGTGCGGCTGTATGGCAGCTACGCCCTCGAACAGAAGCGCCGCTTCGCCGGGCCGGACGGGCCGCGCCAGTTCCTCGACGCCTTCAACGTCGCCTGCAGCCCGATCAACGAGACGCTGGTCGCCGGGACCCCCGCCGGCCCGGTCCTGAGCTTCTTCAACAACGACACCTGGACCGACCAGCCGTTCACCGAGGGCGCGGTGCTGATCGGCGACGCGGCCGGCTGGAACGATCCGATCGTCGGCCTCGGCCAGTCGATCACCTATCGCGACGCCCGCACGGTGCTCGAGGTGCTGACCGGCGGGACCGACTGGTCGCCGGCGGCCTTCGCCGACTACGCCGCCGAACGGGACGAACGCCTGCGCCGCCTGCGGTTCTGCGCCAACATCACCTCGGTGCTCGACGCCGAGTTCGGTCCGGATGCCAGGGCCCGCCGGCGCCGCCACTTCGAGCGCACCCTCGCCGACCCCACGCTCGGCATGCACGGCTTCGCCGTCATGGCCGGCCCGGAGACGCTGCCGCCCGAGGTCTTCACCCCCGAACACCGCGCCCGAGTCCTGGAGACCGCCTGATGGATATCGAAGACTTCAACCGCCGCTGGCTGGCCGCCTGGACCGCCAAGGACGTCGAGGCCCTGATCGGGTTCTACGCGCCGGGCTGCACCTACAAGGACCCGCAGACCGCGGCCGGCATCGTCGGCCATGACGCCCTGCGCGGCTACCTGACCGGCCTGTTCGCCGCCACGCCGCCGATGACCTACGAGCCGGAAACGGTCTGGGCGATCGACAAGGGCTTCTGCGGCCGCTGGTACTGCACCATCGACGGCCCGGACGGCCCGACGCGCATGCGCGGCTTCGATCTGGTCGAATTCGACGGCGACCGCATCGGCTGGAACGAGGTCTACGTCCACCCCCTGCCCTGAAAGAATGGAACCGGCGTCGCCGCGCGGGGTTTCCCGCCCGCATGGCCCGCCTGACCATCTTTCACGAGACGCGCTACAGCTACGAGCGGCCGGTCCGCTTCGGCCAGCATCGCCTCATGCTGCGCCCGCGCGACAGCCACGCGATCCGCGTCATCGAGGCCAGGCTGACCCTGTCGCCGCCGGGCAAGACGCGCTGGGTCTATGACGCGCTCGGCAACTGCGTCTGCCTGTTCGCGCCGGACACGCCGGGGCGGACCCTGTCGATCGTCAGCCGGCTGGTCATCGAGCGGTTCCCCGCGCCCCTGACGCCGGACAACCCGCATACCGCCCTGCCGATCCGCTACCCCGCCGAGGACCGCCTGCTGCTCGCGCCCTTCATGACGCCGGCCACCGACGACGAGGACCCGCGCCTGCTGGCCTGGATGGCCGACCAGGCCGGCCGCCCCGGCGAGCCGGCGCTCGACCGGCTGATGCGCATGACGGCGGCGATCCACGCCGCGTTCGACTACCAGGAACGCCACGCCGAGGGCGTCCAGTCCCCGGCCCGCACGCTGGCGCTCGGCAGCGGCGCCTGTCGCGACTTCGCCTGGCTGATGATCGAGACCCTGCGCCGCCAGGGCTACGCGGCGCGGTTCGTCAGCGGCTACATCAACGGCGGCGCCCGCAAGGGCGGCGGCGCGACCCACGCCTGGGTCGAGGTCTTCCTGCCCGATCTCGGCTGGACCGAGTTCGACCCGACCAACGACCTGACCGAGTCCCCCGACCTGATCCGCGTCGCTGTGGCCCGCACCCCGGCCGAGGCGGCGCCGGTCAGCGGGACGATCTTTGGAAATCCCGGCCCCTCGGAACTGGATGTCACCGTAACGGTTTCGCCAGTGGAGGCCGTCGAGGCCGCCTGATCCCCCGTAAGCGTACCCAGGAGCGGCCCATGACCAGCGGCTTCCAGCAGCAACAGACCCCCCACGGCGCCTTCGCCGCGCCCCGCTCGGCCCCCACGCCGCAACACGGTCAGAAGTCCGACCAGGCCTGCGCCCGCCCTCTGCCGAAGCGCGTCATCGTCCCGCGCCCCGGCCACTGATCCGATACCGCATCGCAGCAACCCGGATTGGGCCAAAAATGTCGCCTGATCGGGATGTTAATCACTCGCGCGCGTCGCGAGCGGGCTTGTTTGTCGTAAAGCCGTGGTTAACGTGCGGCGTGAGGAGCAGGTGGGGAGCTGCGCTTTCATGCGCGCGAGAACAGCCACGGCGGTGTTCACGGTCACGGTGTTGGGGGCGGCAGCCTTCGGCGCCGCGTCGAGCATGAGCGCGGCGACCGACGGCCTGTCCTCGGACTCCCTGATGGCCGGCGCCCACATGGGAGACGCCTTCAGCGGCGCGACCGCGCGCGCCGCCGATGATCCCGACGCCCCGATCGCCACCGGCCGCTGGGCCGAGAACGCCGCGCCGGTCGAACTGGCCGGCGGCCCGTCCGCCCAGACCCCGACCGCCGCGCCCGCGCCCGAACCGATCCGCCTGTCGCGGCCCGCGGCGCCTGCCGCGTCCGGAACCGCCCGTCTGGCCCTGCTGGAGCCGGCGCCCGAACAGGCCGCCCGCGCGCCGGTCAGCGTACCCCTCTCCCGTCTCGCCCTGTCGTCGCCCGCCGGGGCCGCGCCGGCGGCGCCCGAGCCGCGCATCCAGCTGGCCATCAGCGAACAGGGCCTGATCCCGCCGGGCGCGGGACTCGATCTCGGCTCCAGCGTGTTCAGCGAACCGATCGTCAGCCTGCGTCCGTCGCGGCAGTCGGTCGACATCAAGCGCATGACGCTGCGCGTCGGCCCCAGCCGGGTCGGCAAGAAGGGCCGCTGGTTCGTCTTCGCCGCCGGCTCCGGCCAGGCGTTCGGCCTGAACCTGCTGCGCGATCCGCTGCGCGGCTGGAAGCCGGCCGGCTGGTCGGTCGAGCAGCTGGCGGAATTCGGCAAGGCCCAGCTGGGCATCGGCTGGCGCAGGGATTCCCGACAGCTGGCGGTCAGCGTCGCCCGCCGCGAACTGGGCGCCTACGGCATCTCCCGCGAGGACACGGTGTTCGGGATCAGCTTCACCGTCAGCGGCAAGCCCGCGCCGAAGACCCGCTTCGAGCAGCGGCTGCCCCGCGCCCACTGATCCCTTTCCGGCGGTTATTGCGACCGTTTCGCTGATTCCGTTTGAAGCGCGGTCGCGGGCGGCGTTAACACCGGATCGTGCCAGACAGCGAGCCCATCCTGGCGGCGTCCGATGCGCCGCTCCCGCCGCCGCCCCGTGACGTGCCGCGCATCGCCTATCTCGCCGTCGCCAGCGCCCTGTTCATGGAGTTCATCGACTCCACGGCCCTGTCCACCGCCCTGCCGACCCTGGCCCGCGCCTTCCACGCCGACCCGGTTCACCTCAAGCTCGCGCTGACCTCCTACATCCTGGCCCTGGCCGTGTTCGTGCCGATCAGCGGCTGGGCGGCCGAACGCTTCCAGCCGCGCCGGGTGTTCCTCGGCGCGATGGTCGTGTTCCTCGTCGGCTCCGCCCTGTGCGGCTTTTCGACCAGTCTCGGCGAGCTGGTCGCAGCCCGCATCATCCAGGGCGCCGGCGGCGCGTTGATGACCCCGGTGGCGCGGCTGATCGTGGTCGGCTCGGCCCCGCGCAACGACCTGATCCGCGCCATGGGCTGGTTCACAATGCCGGCCCTGGCCGGACCGCTGATCGGGCCGCCGCTGGCCGGCTTCGTGCTGTCGGTGGCCGACTGGCCGTGGATCTTCTTCATCAACATCCCCATCGGCCTGCTGGGGATGATCGCGGTGCTGCGTTTCGTGCCGCGCCTGCCGAGCCTCGACCCCGGCCGGTTCGACTGGAGCGGCTTCTTCCTGTCGGCCGCCGCCATCACCGGCATCGTGGTGGTCGCCGAGACCGGCGGCCTGAGCCTGATCCCCTGGTGGGCGCAGATCGGCCTGGTCGCCGCGTCGGTCACGGCCGGCTGGGGCTATCTGAAGCTGGCCCGGACCAAGGCGCGGCCGATCCTCAATCTCGGCCTGCTGCGCTATCCGACCTTCCGCGCCAGCCTGCTCGGCGGCACGCTGATGCGGCTGGGCGTCGGCGCGGGGCCGTTCCTGATGCCGCTGCTGCTGCAGGTGGCGCTCGGCTGGACGCCGCTGCAGGCGGGCTCGGTGACCCTCGCCGGCGGCCTCGGGGTGTTCGTCTCCCGACCGTTCGCCGCGCCCATGCTGAAGCGCTGGGGCTTCCGCGCGACCCTGCTGACGCTCGTCGCCCTGACCGCCATCCTGACGGCCATGCCGGGCTTCTTCCGCGAGGCCACGCCCGTCTGGCTGATCATGATGTCGCTGGGCCTGTCGGGCTTCATGCGCTCCAGCCAGTTCATCGCCACCAACACCATCGCCTACGCCGACGTGCCGCAGAGCGAGATCGCCCAGGCCTCGACCCTGTCGGTGGTGACGCAGCAGATCGGCCTGGCCCTTGGGGTCAGTTTCGGCGGCATGATGCTGCATCTGGCGCGAGGGTCCGGCGGCGTGCTGACGCCCGACCGCTTCACCCTGCCCTATCTGGCGATCGGCGCGACGACCCTGCTGTCGGCGCTGGTTTACTACCGCCTCGACCGCAACGCCGGGGCGGCGATCAGCGGCGCAAAGTAAGGCTCAGGCGGCTTTCTTCGCGGCCACGGCCCCGGCGATGCGCGCCTTGGCCATCTCGTCGGCGACTTCGTGGGTCGGACGCGTCTCGGCCAGCGAGCGGTCGAGAATCTCGCCGAGGGTCGCGGTCAACCGGGTCAGCTTCGCCTCGACCCAGGCCGGGTCGAATGCGGTTCCCGCCTCGATGGCGGCGATCTCGGCCGCCACATTGATGATGCCGCCGCCGTTGATGACGTAGTCGGGCGCATAGAGCAGGCCGCGCTCGAACAGCAGCGCGCCGATCTCCGGCGAGGCCAGCTGGTTGTTGGCCGCGCCGGCGACGACCCGGCCCTTGATCCGCGACAGGGTTTCGGCGTTGACCGCCCCGCCCAGGGCGCAGGGGGCGAACACCTCGGCCTCGACGTCGAAGATCGCCGCCGGCGGTACGATGGTCGCGCCCGTCCGGGCGGCGACCCGGGCCAGGGCGGCCTCGTTGACGTCGGTGATGATCAGCTCGGCGCCGGCGTCGGCCAGCTTTTCGGCCAGGTAGGCGCCGACATGGCCCACGCCCTGGATCGCCACGCGCACGCCCTTGAGATCGCGGCCGTAGGCGCGCTCGACGCACAGCCGCACACCGCGGAACACGCCCTCGGCGGTGACCGGACTGGGATCGCCCGAGGCGGCCGGATGGCCCTCGAGGCCGGCGACGTAGCGGGTCTGCTTGCGGGCGCTCATCAGGTCGTCCGGCGAGACGCCGACGTCCTCGGCGGTCCAGTACCTGCCGCCCAGACCATCGACCGCGCGGCCGAAGGCCTCGAACAGCGCCGGCGTCTTCTGGGTGCGGGCGTCGCCGATGATCACCGACTTGCCGCCCCCCAGCGGAATGTCGGCCATGGCGTTCTTGTAGGACATGGCCCGCGACAGCCGCAGGGCGTCAGTCAGGGCCGCGTCGTCGGATTCGTACGGCCACATGCGGCAACCGCCGGCGGCCGGTCCCCGCGCCGTGGAGTGAACGGCGATGATCGTCTTGAGGCCGGTCGTTTCGTCAAAGACGGCATGGACGCCTTCGTGGTTCTCGAAGGCGGGATTATCGAAAACAGACATGCCGGGTTCCGGACTGATCAGGGGGAAATCGTGCGCGCGGGTTTACGCTTCGCCAGCCGCCCTCACAACCCAAAACGAGCGATCAGGCGCGGGGTTGCGGCCCGGGCGGCGGGATGGGCGGCGCGTCCGACGGCAGCGGCGCAGCCGGATCGAGGATGAAGCTCTGGATGTCGGCGATCACCACCTCCCGCTGCAGGTCCCGGGTCAGCAGGTGCCAGCCGTGGGCGTAGTAGGCGGTGCGGTCGGCGGCCTTCAGGCGGCTCGCCGCCTTGAAGGCGGCCACCTTGGGGATGACCTCGTCATGGGCCCCGTAGAAGTAGCCGACCGGCGCGGCGATGCGGCCGGTGGACTCCCAAGCCGTCTGCATCAGGTCGACGAGGCCGTAGAGGGTGTCGTTGCGCGCGCCCCAGATCATCATCGGGTCGCGGCCCATGGCGATCAGCTCCTCGCGGTTGTCGCTGGGATGCACCCGGTCGACGACCCACGACGGCGGCCGCAGCACGGTCTCGCCGGCCAGATGGGCGGTGAACCACAGGGCCGTCTTGAACGGCAGCGGCTGGGCCGACCAGCCCCAGACGGCCGGCGCCATCAACACCACGGCGTCGGCGGCCGGCGGGCGGTCCGAGGCGAAGGCCGCGATGGCCACGCCGCCGCCCATGCTCTCGCCGGCCACGACCAGTCTCGCCTTCGGATGGCGCTGGCGCAGCAGGGCGACGAACACCCGCAGATCCTCGGTCATCAGCGCCTCGCCGGCCCAGACCCCGCGCCCGGGCGAGCGGCCGAAGCCGCGCTGGTCGAAGGCGTAGGTGGCGATCCCCGCCTTCGCCCAGACCGGCGCGGCGAAGTGGAAGGCGTTGGAATAGTCGTTCATGCCGTGCAGGGCGGCGACCACCACCGTCGGCTCGCCGTCCGGCAGCCAGCGCTTGAGACCCATCCGGCTCCCGTCGAAGCTGACGAAGGTGTCGTCTTCCAGCCTCGGCCCGCTGAAGCCGACCTCCGGCGCGCCGGCCATCTGAACCATCGGCGCGCAGCCGGTGACGGCGGCGCTGGCGGACAGGAGGAACAGGCGTCGGTTCATGCCGCCAGCATGCCCGCGACCGTCTGGCGAATAAAGGGCGTGACCTCGTCCTCGAACCATGGATTGCGGCGAAGCCAGGCGGTGTTGCGCCACGAGGGATGCGGCGTCGGCAGATAGCCGAGCGGCAGGAAGGCGCGCCACGCCCGCACGGTCTCTGTCATGTTGCCCTTCATCCGGTCGCCGAGCGCCCAGGCCTGGGCGTAGCCGCCGACCAGCAGGGTCAGCTCCACCTTCGGCAGCGCGGCCAGCAGCGGCTTGCGCCAAAGCGCCGCGCATCGTGGCGGCGGCGGATAGTCGCCGCCCTTCGGACTTGTGCCGGGGAAGCAGAACGCCATCGCCGCCACCCCGAACGCCGGATGGCCGTAGAAGGTCTGACGGTCCACGCCGAGCCAGTCCCGCAACCGGTCGCCCGACGGATCGTCAAACGGCAGGCCGCTCTCGTGCACGCGCCGGCCCGGCGCCTGGCCGCAGATCAGCAGCCGCGTCTGCGCGGTGACGCGCACCACCGGCCGCGGCGTGTGGGGAAGATCATCGGCGCAGGCGCGGCAGGCGCTGATGTCGGTGAGGATGGTCTCGAGACTCATCCTCCGGATATGGGTCAGGGCAGACGCAGGCGGTAGACGCCGCGAAAGCTGTCGGGGTCCGCCGGCTTGCCGTGGCGGGTGATGACCACGGTTCCTGCGCGGGCCATGCCGACGGCCGTCGACCGCACCTGGCCCAGCACCCGCTGCCAGCGCTCCGGCTGGATGATCTTGGCCACCTCGGACGGGTCGATACTCTTGCCGGGCGGCAGCGCCTTGAGCAGGTCCAGGATGGTGTCTTCAATCGGAGAGGTCATGGCGAAACCCGTACTACGCCCTGCTCGCTATGGGGCCGCGCCGTCGCTATGAACGGCGCGCGCGGCGATAACAAGCGCCCGGCGCCCGGCGCCTCGGCCGTCCGGCGCGACAATCCGCGCGACGGTCGTGTGAAATCGGCGATTTGCAAAGCCCGCACGCAACCCTAGGGTCTTCCGGCGGCGGAGCTTGACCATGCTGGACGACACGACGCGAGCCACGGTCTTCCGCTTCCTGCAGGACGCCCAGGGCATCGCCACGCTCGAGGACCTCAACGACCGCTTCACCGGCGCGGTGAAGGCGCTCGGGTTTTACGGCGCCGTCTATATCCGCCTGTCGGCGGATGGCCGCCTGCTGCCGCCCCGGCCGGTGTTCGGCGATCCGCCGGAAGGCTGGGTCGACCACTACTTTGCCAACAACTACGCGCGGTTCGACACGGCCATCCCGATGTCGTTCCAGTCGCGCGAGCCGTTCACCTGGAGCGAAGCCGCCGAGCGCGGCATGGAGCGCAAGACCCAGACCCTGTTCGGCGAGGCCTATGAGTGGTGGCGGTCCGAGGTGCTGATCTGCCCCGTTCGGGGAATCAACGGCGGCCTGTCGATCATCGACCTGACCATGGACCGCGGCCGCCGTCTGGCCCCCGAGGAACGCTCGACCGCCCATGCCCTGGCCAGTCTCTACGCGGTGGCGGGCGAGGGCTTCCTCGAACGGCCCGAGCCGCCGCAGGAACTCGACCGTCCGCTCACCTGGCGCGAGGCCGAGTGCGTCTACTGGGTCTGCCTCGGCAAGTCGGACGAGGAGATCGGCCGCATCCTGTCCATCTCGCGCAAGACGGCCAACCACCACGTCGAGTCGGCCAAGACCAAGCTCGGGGTCGCCACCCGCGCGGCGCTTTCCTGGAAGGCCTTCGCCCTGGGGCTGGTCCAGCCGCCGGTGTTCTGACCCAACAATAGGGTGAACGCCCCATAGTGGGGCGGCCGGGCCTGAACGACGCTCGCCTCCACCAGGAGGCAGGCCATGATCCATGTTGTGACCCATGCGCTGCGCGGGGTTTACGCCGACCAGATCGCCGCCATGCATCGCATGCGACGGGAGACCTTCATCGTCGCCCGGGGCTGGGCCCTCGAAGAGCGCGACGGCGGCGAATACGACCGCGGCGACGATGAGCAGGCCCTCTATTTCATGATGCTCGACGAGGACGGCGGCCTGCAGGTCAGCATCCGCGTAAGGCCGGTGCTGGACTGGAGCATCCTGATCGACGAGATGCCGGCCTGCGTCGAGGGCGACGCCGAGGCCCTGCGTCGTCCGGACGTCTGGGAGATGGCCCGGCACCTGGCCAGCGGTCAGGGGCGGTCGGTCGGCGAGGCCAGGCGGCGCGCGGCGGAATTCCGCATCGCCATGCTCGAGGCGGCCCGGGCGCGGGGCGTGACCCGCATCGTCGGCTCGGTGGACGTCGGCCTGCTGGCGCACGGAGTCCGCTCCTGGTTCGACCTGAAGCCGCTCGGGCTGCCGGTGGTCTACCCCGAGGGCGGCGCCGCGGTCGGCTACGAGATTCCGGTCACCGACGATCTGATCCACCGGCTGCGGCGGGCCAACGGCCTGCTGACGCCGGCGGTGTTCGAACTGTCGCCCGACGCGGCCTCGGCGCTCACGCCGGCGCAGCTTGAACGGGCGCATCGCGCCGCCAACACCATGAGTGACACCCCGGCATGATCCCGCCCGACGAAGACTTCGCCAGCCTCGCGATCGATCACCGCGTGTTCCTGGATCTGATGGACCGGCTTTCGCCCGACCGCCGCCGTGTGGTCGGGGTGTTGCTGCAGAAGGTCGCCCTGCTGGAAGCCGAACAGGGCGAATCCGCGGCCCTGTCCCTGATCGACGACATCTCGCTGATCCTCTCCAGCGCCGAAACCACCCACTAGACTCGGTCAGCAACTCGACTCACCATCCGAGTACAGAGCCATCCAGAAGGGCTCGACGGGGGAGATGCTTGGAGAATGCCTGATCCTATTGATGTCGGCGTCGGCGCGCGGATACGCATCCGACGTCGGGAACTGGGCGTCAGCCAGACAACCCTCGGCCAGCACCTGGGGCTGACCTTTCAACAGATCCAGAAATACGAACGCGGGGCCAATCGCGTCTCGGCCTCGATGCTGGTGCGCACGGCCGCCTGTCTGGACTGTTCGGTGGCCTTCCTCGTGGGGGAGCAGGAAGGGTCGGCGGGACACCTTTCAGGCGGGTTGCTGGCGCGACTGGCCGAGCCGGGCGTGGCCGAGCTGGTTGAGGCGTTCAACGCGATCAGGAGCCCCCAGGCGCGCACGGCCCTGATGCAGCTGGCCCGCAGCATGGTCGACGACGACGGCGACGACGACGCCACGCCCGCCTGACCGGCGCCGATGTCCGCTTGAGCGACGACCGATAGCCGCCTATCAGCCAGCCTGAAGGTCGAGGAGAACGGCATGGACGGCGGCAACGAGATTTCGAGCGGACCGCGGCTGACGACGGACGGCGAATGGGCCGGCTGGCGCAGCTGGGACGGCGATCCCTTCGAGACGCAGTCGGGCCCCTACTATTTCCGCGTCGAGGACGACGGGACGACGCGCTGCGCCTTTCGCGCCGAGCGCAAGCACATGAACGGCGGCGGCTTCATGCACGGCGGCTGCATGATGACCTTCGCCGACTTCGCCCTGTTCGCCATCGCCCATGAGCAGCTCGAGGGCGGCCACGCCGTCACGGTCAGCCTCAACGGTGAGTTCATCGGCCCGGCCCACGAGGGCGACCTCGTCGAAGCGACCGGCGAGGTGATCAAGGCCGGCAAGTCGATGGTCTTCATCCGCGGCCTCGTCTCGACCGGCGGCGCGCCGATGCTGTCCTTCTCGGGCGTGATCAAGAAGGTCGCGCGGAGGCTCTGACGTGGCCCTGGTCGACGCCACGCCCGACGACATTCCCGCTATCATGGCGATCGAGCAGGACCCGGCCTACGAGCTGTTCATCGGCAGTTTTGCGGCCGGCGAGCACGCCGCGCGGATGGCCTCGACCAACGATCACTACTTCGTCTGGCGCGAGGACGGACGCGTGCTGGCCTTCGCCATCCTGTCGAAGCTGGACGAACCCCACGGCGTGGTTCTGCTCAAGCGTCTGGGCGCCGCGCGGACCGACACCGGCCTCAGCCGCCGGATGATGCCCGTGCTGATCGACCGGGTGTTCGAGCAGTTCGGCGCCAATCGCTTCGAGCTGGATGTCGCGGTTCTGAACCCCAGGGCCACGCACATCTACCGTCGCGAGGGCTTCGTCCACGAAGGCACGGTCCGCGAGGTCTACCGCTTCCGGGACGGCGCCTATCACTCGTCCCACCTGTTCGCCATGCTGCGCCGGGAATGGGAGGCCCTGCCCCGCCGGCGGGTGACGCAGATTTAATGCGGGTGACACAAGCTTAACTGGGCTTGGGGTTCGGCTCCGGCGACACCATCTCCTGTTCAAGAGGGATGATGATGAAGAACCTGCTCGTACTTGCGATTTCAGCGGCCAGCGCGCTCGGCGCCCTGTGGCTGCTGCTCGCCGTGCCGACCGTGCACAGCCTGGCGTGACGCCTAGGGCGCCGCCACCACCGACACCGACACCACATCGCGCACGCCCCGGTCCGGCCGGGCGTCAGCGTCGATCACCAGCCGCAAGACGCCGTCCCTGCGATCCAGCGGCCCGGTCTTCAGCCGGTCGGCGAGGATGATCGGGGCGTCGCGGAAACTCGGATCGGTCTCGGCGATCGACAGCACCGCGCGATAGCCGTCCTTGCCGGTGACCACGACGAACGCCTGCATCGGCTTGCCGTGCAGGCGCGGGCCCTGCGGCACGCCGGCCTCGCGCAGCACGGCCGACAGGCTGACGCCCTGATAGACCGCCTTGCCGCCCAGACGCGCCTCGGCCCGGGGCAGCGCCGCCAGGGCCTCCGGCGTCAGCGTCGTGACCTTGCCCTCGGCATTGGTCACGGTCAGCGACTGGGCCAGCGCCGCGAGCGGGGTCAGCACCAGCGCGGCGGCGACCAGCAGCGCGCGCATCACGCCGCCACCGTCCCGGCCTTCGCCGCCGGTCGCGCCAGCATGCCGGCGTACCAGCGCGTGACGTTGGCCATTTCTTCGGGAATGGCGAACCTGGCCATGCGCGAGAAGTCGATCGCGGTGGCGGCGAGGATGTCCGCCATGGTGATCCGGTCGGCGGCAATGAACGGGCTTTCGGCCAGCCGCCGGTCGAAGAACTTCAGCGTCCGCGTCGCGCCGGCGCGATTGGTCTCGGCGATCTCCGGAACCTGCTTTTCCAGCGCGGCCAGCGCCGGATGGCTGTGGCGCACGGTCATCATCAGCGGCGTGGCCAGCATCATCTCGGTGCGGCGGCACCACATCTCGATGACCGCAACCTCCTTCGGATCGCGGCCGAACATGTTGGGCTCGGGGAATACGCTCTCCAGGTAGCGACAGATGGCCACCGACTCGGTGATCGCCGTGCCGTCGTCCATCTCCAGCATCGGCACGTTCGCGAGGCCCGCCTTGGCCAGATAGTCCGGCTGCTTGTGCTCGCCGTTGAAGATGCTCACGTCGATGATCTCGACCTGGTCCTCGGCTTCCGCGCCCTTCTCGGCCAGGAACCAGCGCACCCGGCGCGGGTTCGGCGCCCGCAGGCTGTCATAGAGTTTCACGACGTCTCCCCGTTCTCGTTCTTGTCTGTCAGCCGCCGAACAGCATCGCCGGCAGCAGCCCGACCAGCGAGGCGGTCAGGCAGGTGGCGAGGAAGCCGGCCAGCATGGCCTTCCAGACCATGGCCATGACCTCGGCCCGCCGCGTCGGCACCAGCACCGTGTAGCCGGCGACGTTGATCCCGACCGAGGCGATGTTGGCGAAGCCGCACAGGGCGTAGGTCATGATCATCCGGCTGCGCTCGCTCAGGGCGTCGGCCGGCAGTTCGCTCATCTTGATGAAGGCGGTGAACTCGGTCAGCACCAGCTTGGTGCCGAGCAACAGGCCGCCGGTCGGCGCCTCGCTCCACGGCAGGCCCAGCGCATAGGCCAGCGGCGCGAAGGCCGCGCCCAGACCCCGCTCGATGCTCATCGGCGCCCCCCACAGCGGCGGCAGGGCGGCGAGGATCAGGTCGGCCATGGCGATCAGGGCGACGAACACGATCAGGGTCGCGCCGACGTTCAGCACGATGGTCAGGCCGTCGCCCGTGCCCTTGATCAGGGCGTCGACGGAGCTGTCGTAGTGCTTGTCCTCGGCCTCCATGAGGCTGTCGTCGGCCTCGGCCGGATCCGCCGGAATAAGGATCCGCGCCAGCAGCACGCCGGCGGGCGCGGAGATGATCGAGGCGGTCAGAACATGGGCGGCGGCGTCGGGCAGCACGCCCTTCAGGATCGTCGCGTAGGCCACCATGGTCGAGCCGCTGACGCAGGCCATGCCGACCGAGATCAGCATGAACAGCTCCGACCGGGACAGCTTGTCGAGGTAGGCGCGGATGAAGATCGGCCCCTCGACCTGACCCATGAAGATGGTCGCCGCGGTCGCCAGGCCGATCGGCCCGCGCAGGCCGAGGATCTTCTGGAACAGGAAGCCGAAGCCCTGGGTGATCCACTTCAGGATCTTCCAGTGCCACAGCAGCGCCGACAGGGCGCAGACCACCAGGATCACCGGCATGACCTGGAAGGCGAAGATGAACACCCCGCCCGGACCGGTCACCGGATAGGGCTGGTCGCCGCCGGCGAGGAAGCCGAACACGAAGCTTGTTCCGGCGCGGGTGGCGGTCCCCAGGCCCTCGACGGCGGCGCTCGCGCCGTTCAGCACGCCCTGCACGCCGGCGCTCAGCCAGAAGAGCGGGTTGTAGACGTTGTGCGCCGCGTCGAGCCTCGGCAGGCCGAACAGCAGCAGCACCAGCCCGACCTGGATGATCAGCGAGCCGATCGTCAGCTTCAGCGGGAACCGCTTGCGGTTCTCCGACAGCGCCCAGCAGAGGCCGAGCACGAAGACGACGCCGATCAGGCTCTGGGCGTTGGCGGGCTGGAACATGAACTCCCCCTTGGCCGCGAGTCCCCTGCCCGCGTCCAGTCGGCCGATTGACTACGAAGGGGTGCGGCCGCGCAAGGGCCGGGCGTTCTGCCCGACCCCCGGGGCGTGCTTACGCCGCGAGAGAGGTGGTCGTCGCCGTCGTCGAATCCGTCGTGTCGGCGGTCAGCTGGCTGATCAGCCTGGCCAGCAGGGTCGAGGCGTCGCTGGAGAACCCAGACTGCGTCGAGTCCGTGGTCTGTAGCGAGGCGAGCAGTTCGGCCATGCTGACCTTGCCGTCGCCGTTGGTGTCGAGCGGATCGGACGTGCTCGAGGCGCCCGTCGTGTCGTTGGCGGCCGAGGCTTCCTTCGGGCCATGGCCGCCGCCGGGGGGCGGAGGCGGCGCGGCGGCCTTGAACTCGTCGAGCGACAGCGCGCCGTCGCCATCGGTGTCCGCCTTCGCCACCAGGTCGGCCGCGCGCGTCGCCGTGTCGGTCCCGGCGGGCGCGCCCGGCGGAGCGTGCGCGGCCATGTCGGCGGCCAGTTCTTCGGCCGTCAGGGTCCCGTCGCTGTTGGAATCCGCGCCCGAGAAAATCTTCTGGGAGCGGTCCTCCTGCATCGACAATAAGGAACTCATTGTTGCAGAAGCGAAATTCTGGCCTCCGCCTTCGCCGCCGCGCATCGGCCGCGCCGAGCCGGAACTGCCGGGTTGCGGCAGGTTCTGCCCTATCGACTGAAACTCATCGGATGAAAGCTGACCGTCGGCGTTCAGGTCAGCCTTGGCGAACATCGCCTGCAGCTGCTGCTGCAGGGCCGACGAACCGCCTATGCTGGTTAGGGACATGGGATTTCTCCTGTCGGGAGACGCCGGTCGCGGTGTCGGCCGGCGTCGCTCCGGAACGGCCCGGAGCCCTCCAGGACTAGCGAGAACCGTTCCCGGGTCCGGTTTTCGCCACAATCCCGCTCACATTCCGAGCAGTTCCCTGACGAGCGCGTCCCGGCCGTACACCGTGCGCAGGGCTTCGGTGATGGTGGCGGTCGACACCACCACCGTGCGGTTGACGGTCCCGTCGTAGCCGTAGGCCCCGGCGATGCTGTGAATGTTGCCGTCGAACGCCGCGCCGATCACCTCGCCCCGGGCATTGATCACCGGCGAGCCGGAGTTGCCGCCGATGATGTCGTTGGTGGTGACGAAGTCATAGACCGTGTCCGGATTGAGCCGGTCTTTCGCCGCCAGCCAGCTGGGCGCCAGGGCGTAGGGTTCCGCCCCGGTGGCCCGGTCGAACAGGCCGCCGATGGTGGTGAACGGCCCGACCTCGCGGCCCTGCCAGGTCCAGCCGGCGACCTTGCCGTAGGACAGCCGCAGGCTGAAGGTCGCGTCGGGATAGACGCTGTCGCCATAGACCGCGAACCGGGCCTTCGCGACGCGCTCGGCGGCGCTGTCGGTCGGCGCGGTGACCTCGGTCTCCCAGGCGCGCCGGGCCGCGCGGGCCGCCGCGTCGGTGGCCAGGACGTAGCGGATCATCGGATCGTCCGAGGCCTTGATGGCCTCAAGCCCGCCGTCCCACAGCGCCTTGCGCACGGCCGGGTCGCCGAGCTTGGTGCCCGACACCAGCCGCTCGGCCAGCGCCTGGGGGCTCTCCTTGCCGAGCAGCAGCGTGACCGTCTCCGGCTCGGCCGTCAGGTATTCCCGCGCCTTGAGCAGCCAGAACTCCAGGTACAGCTGCTCCAGCTCCGGCTCGACCGGCGTGCCGATCTGCAGGCGGCGCGCGAGCATCGGCAGGCGGCTGTCGCCGAACTCCGGCAGGCGATCCGCCGACGGCAGCGCGCGCTCCTGCGCGCCGCGCACCAGCAGGCGGGCGTAGTCGAACAGGCGCGAGCCGCGGCCCGCGTCGGCCTCGAGCTGGCGATAGGGCGTGTAGTCCCGGGCGTAGGCGGCCTGGACGGCTTCCAGCTCCGCCCACGGATCGCCGACCTCGGCGACCAGCGCCGGATCGGCGGCGACCTTGGCCCGCAACTCGGCCTCGGCCCGGCGCTTGCCGGCCATGAAGGCGGCGTTGTTCAGCGCCAGTTGGCGGCCGTAAGCGACCTTGAAACCGTTCTCGAGGCCGAAGATTGCGTCGGTGACCACGCGCCGGGCCACGGGGCCGCGACGGCCGTACTCGATCAGCCGTCCGCGCAGTTCGGAGCGCTGCAGCTGGGCCAGCGGCACGCCGATGTCGCGCGCTGTTTCCAGCTGGCTCATGGTCAGCAGCCGCTCGGTGGAGCCAGGGTTGCCGGACACGAAGGTCACCTCGCCAGCCTTCGGGGCGGCCGGATTCCAGGTCAGGAAGGTCGGCGTCTTCACCGGCTTGCCGTCGTCATAGAGCCGCACGAAGGCGGCATCGAGGTCGTAGCGGGGGAAGTTGAAATTGTCGGGGTCGCCGCCGAAGAAGGCCGTGGCGAACTCGGGCGCGAACACCAGCCGCAGGTCGGTGTAGCGCTGGTAGCGATAGAGGGCGTAGCGCCCGCCCCGGTACAGGCTGATCACCTGGCAGCGCTGGCCGGACCGTCCGCGGCAGAACTCGTTTTCCACGGCGGTGGTCGCGGCGTCGCGCGCCTGGCCCCAGGCCTCGCCCCGCTTGCCGGCGGTGGCGGCGTTGATCCGGGCGGTCACGTCGGTGATCGCCACCAGCACCTCGCCGGTCATCCCCGGGCAGGTCTTTTCCTCATCCCGCGTGGCCGTCAGGAAGCCGTCCTTCAGATGGTCGACCGGTCCCGCCGACAGCGCCACGAGGCAGCTGCGCACACAGTGGTTGTTGGTCAGCACCAGGCCGTCCTTCGAGACGATCGACGCCGAGCAGCCCGGCAGACGGACCGACGCGGCCTGGACGCGATCCAGCCAGGCCTGGTCGATGGTCACGCCATAGTCGGCCTTCACCCGGGCCGCCGGGAAGGCGTCGAAGGTCCACATGCCCTCGTCCGCGGAGGCGGCGGAGGCGGTCAGCCCGCAGAAGAGCGCGGCGGCGAGGGCAAGGAAAACGCGGTTCATTGAAAAGCCTGCGAAATCGGGGAATAAACTGTCGATGGATAAGGGGAACTAGCGCGGCGGCGCCCGGCTGACCAGCATTTCGGGCAAGCCCTTACCCCGATTTAACTTGGCCGCGCGGTCCGTCCGATACAGAACCGCAAGACGTCCTGCACCGGGCGGTCGGGGAGTTGGGTTTGTCATGTCGCTGGCTCTGGCCACGCTGATTTATGAATGGCGCCGCTACATGGCGGCCGTGGTGGCGTTGGCGTTCTCGGGCCTGCTGGTGCTGGCCCAGGTCGGCATGTTCGTCGGCATCGGCAAGGGATTCACGGCCCAGATCGACCGCTCGCGCGCCGACATCATGGTGCTGGGTCCGGGCGCGACCGACCTGTTCGGCGGCGGCGGCGGCGGCTCGGGCCTGCCGCGTCGCTTCATTCCCATCGTGCTGTCGCATCCCGAGGTGGTCCAGCTGGCCCCGCGCGACGGATCGGGCGGCCGCTTCCAGAACATCGTCGCCAGCGATCCGCTGGCCCCGCCCGGAAAGCAGCCCGCCGGACGCAAGTCCGACTTCGTCCAGGCCACGGCCATCGACGCCATCCCCGGCTACGTGACCGTGCCGACCGACTACAGCAACGAACTGGTCGAGGCGCTGCGCCAGCCGTTCGCCATCGCCATCGACCAGACCGCGCTCAAGCGGCTCGGGGTGAAGCTGGGGGACAAGGCGATCTACAACGGCCGCACCGTGACCGTGGCCGCCGTCACCACCGGCTATCCCAACATGATGAACGCCCAGATCATCATGTCCCGCGACACGCTGCGCATGCTCGGCGAGGCCGACACCGGCGAGCGCGTCGGCCCCCTGATGGTCAAGATCGTCGATCCCTCGCGCGCCGAGATCGTCGCCGCGCAGCTCAACAAGATGGGCGGCGGCAAGTTCCGCGCCTGGACCCGGGCCGAGCTGGGCGAGGCCAACGAAACGGCGCTGTTCAAGGAGCAGTTCATCGCCATCCTGCTCGGTTTCTCGGCCTTCCTCGGCATCCTCATCGGCGTGGCCATCACCTGGCAGACCCTGCGCGGGGCGATCATGGCCAACATCAAGGAATTCGCCTCGCTGCGGGCGATGGGCATTTCCATGGGCAGCCTGCGCGGCATCGTCATGGAGCTGAGCTTCTGGGTCGGGGTGGCCGGGGTGTTCGCCTCGGGCCTGCTGACCTGGGGCGTGTCGAACCTGGCGCTGTCGGGCGGCGTCCCCATGGCCTTCCCGATCAGTCTGATCGCCATGGTCACGGGCTTTCTGCTGTTCATCGCCGTCCTCTCCGGCTTCCTGTCGCTCGGCGTGCTGAAGCAGAGCCAACCCGCGGACCTGCTGCGATGAGCCCCGTGAACGGAAACAACGGCCACAAGCTGGGCGAGAAGGCGATCGACGCCAAAGGCCTGGTCAAGCGGTTCAAGACCGGCCGCACCTTCATCGAGGTGCTCAAGTCGGTCGACTTCGACGCCCGCCACGGCGACGTGACCATGGTCATGGGCCCGTCGGGGTCGGGCAAGTCGACGCTGATCGCCGCCCTGTCCGGCCTGCTCAAGCCCGAGGAAGGCACGGTCCGGGCGCTCGAGGCCAACGACCTGTGGAGCCTGTCGTCGGGCCGCATCGACCGCTTCCGGCTGGACCACTGCGGCTTCATCTTCCAGGGCTTCAACCTGTTCCCCGCCCTCACCGCCCGCCAGCAGGTGATGACCGCCCTGCACTATCAGGGGGTCAGCAAGACCGAGGCGCGCGACCGCGCCCAGGCGGCGCTGGAAGAGGTCGGCCTGGCCGCCAAGGTCAACCAGCGACCCGCGGAGCTCTCCGGCGGCGAGAAGCAGCGCGTGGCGATCGCCCGGGCGCTGGCCAAGAATCCCAACCTGATCTTCGCCGACGAGCCGACCTCCGCGCTCGACGGCGAGAACGGCCAGGTCGTGATCCGGCTGCTGCGGCGGGCCGCGACCGAACGCGGCGCGGCGGTGATCTGCGTGACCCATGACCCGCGCCTGGAGGCCTATGCCGACCGGGTAATCCATATCGAAGACGGCCGCATCCTGGATGACGTTCGGCGCACGCCCGACGCCCATCCCGCGCCGCTCAGCCATTGACTGTGAAGGGACGTTTCATGTTCGGCTTTCTGCGTAGCCGCTGGTTCTGGATTGTAATCGTGCTGGCGGCGCTGGTGGTCGGCGGGGGCTTCTTCATGAAGGGCCGCGCCGAGGCCCGCAAAAAGGAGCTGGCCACGGCGGCCAGCCACATCGCGCCCAGCCCCTTCTCGGCCATCGCCAACGGCAAGGCGGACGTCGAGGGCGGCATCATCCAGGTTGCCGCCCGCCGCGGCGGCGTGGTCAAGGCGGTCTACGTCCAGGAAGGCGACCGCGTCGTCGCCGGCCAGGTTCTCGCCCGCCAGGAAGACGATGATCCCCGCCTGGCGGTCAACCGCGCCAGGGCCGAGGTCGCCCAGGCCCAGGCCCAGATCAACGTGCTGCAGGTCAAGCTCGACGCCGCCCGCCGCGAGCTGGGCCGTCTCAAGGCCCTGTCGGCCAGCAACTTCGTCGCCGGCCAGCGCCTCGACAAGCAGGCCGACGAGATCCGTGACTGGGAAGCCCAGATCGTCGCCCAGCGCGCCGCGGTCGGCACGGCCACCGCGGCCCTGCGCGAGGCGGAATACGCCCTCGAACTGACCGTCATCCGCGCCCCGACCAACGGCCGCATCGTGCGTCGCTACGCCAATCCCGGCGCCGGCGCCTCGACGCTCAACGTGTCCAACATGTTCGACCTCGAGCCGGACACGGCCCGTATCGTCCGCGCCGAGATCGTCGAGGCCGATATTCCCAACGTCGCCGACGGCCAGCAGGTCGAGATCCAGCCGGAGTCCGACCCGAACAAGACCTACGTCGGGGCCGTCCTGCGCCGCGCCGCCGTGTTCGGGGCCCGCAAGCTGGCCTCCGACGACGCCAGCCAGCGCAGCGACGAGCGCGTCGTGGAGGTGGTCGTCAGCGCCGACGGCGCCCCCCTGCTGATCGGCCAGCGCGTGCTGGTGAAGTTCATGAAGCCGGGCTTCAAGGCGGGCGAGAAGCGCGCCGCGCCCAAACCCGCCGCCCCGGCCGGCCAGGGCTAGAGCTTCACCGCCCGTAGCCGCAGCGCGTTGGCGATCACGCTCACCGAGCTGAGCGCCATGGCGGCGGCGGCCAGCTGCGGCGACAGCAGCAGACCGAAGGCGGGGTAAAGGATCCCGGCCGCGATCGGCACGCCGGCGGCGTTGTAGACGAAGGCGAAGGCCAGGTTCTGGCGGATGTTACGCATCGCCGCCCGCGACAGCCGCCGCGCCCGCACGATGCCGTTGAGATCGCCCTGCAGCAGGGTCACTCCCGCGCTCTCGATGGCCACGTCCGTGCCGGCGCCCATGGCGATGCCGACGTCGGCGGCGGCTAGGGCCGGGGCGTCGTTGACCCCGTCCCCGGCCATGGCGACGACATGGCCTTCCGCCCGCAGGCGTTCGACCACGGCGGCCTTGCGGTCCGGAAGGACGTCGGCCTCGACCTCGTCGATGCCCAAGTCGCGGGCCACCGCCTCGGCGGTCACCCGGTTGTCGCCGGTCATCATCACCAGCCGCACACCCTCGGCCTTCAGCGCCGCGATCGCCGCGCGGGTCGTCGGCTTGACCGGGTCGGCGATGGCCAGCAGGCCCTCGGCCCGGCCGTCGACGGCGACGAACACCACCGAAGCGCCGGACCCGCGCAGGGTCTCCGCCTCGGCGTCGAAGGCCGTTGTCGCGATGCCCAGCTCGGCCAGATAGCGGCCGGCGCCGATGGCGACCCGACGGCCGCCGACGATGCCCGTCACGCCCTTGCCGACCGGCGAGTCGAAGTCCGTGACCGGCGACAGGCGCAGCCCCCTCGCCCGCGCGGCCTCGACCACGGCGTGGCCCAGCGGGTGCTCGCTGGACGCCTCCAGGCTGGCCGCCAGAGCCAGCAGATCGTCCTCCGCAATCGAGGCGACACGCATGCCGGTCAGGGCCGGCCTGCCCTCGGTCAGGGTGCCGGTCTTGTCGACCACCAGCACATCGACCTTCTCCAGCCGTTCCAGCGCCTCGGCGTTGCGGATCAGCACCCCGGCCCGGGCCCCGCGACCGACCCCGACCATAATCGACATCGGCGTGGCCAGTCCGAGCGCGCAGGGACAGGCGATAATCAGTACACTGACGGCTGCCACCAGGGCGTTGGCCATGCGCGGGTCGGGACCCCAGATCGCCCAGCCGATGAAGGCAAGGACGGCGGCGGCGATGACCAGCGGCACGAACCAGCCGGCGACCCGGTCGGCCAGCCGCTGGATCGGCGCGCGGCTGCGCTGGGCCTGGGCGACCATATCGACGATCCGCGCCAGCAGGGTGTCGCGTCCGACCCGGTCGGCCCGCATGATGAAGGCCCCGGTCTGGTTGATCGCCCCGCCGACGACGCTGGCGCCGGCGTCCTTGAGCACCGGCATCGACTCGCCCGTGACCATCGACTCGTCGACATGGCTGCGCCCTTCGAGCACCTCGCCGTCGACGGGGATCTTCTCGCCCGGTCGCACCCGCAGCCGGTCGCCCGGATGGATGACGTCGACCCCGACCTCGGCCTCGCTGCCGTCGTCCGCGATCCGCCGGGCCGTGCGCGGCGCGAGGTCCAGCAGGGCGCGGATCGCGCCGCCGGTCTGTTCCCGCGCCCGCAGCTCGAGCACCTGGCCCAGCAGCACCAGCACGGTGATCGCCGCCGAGGCCTCGAAATAGATCGGCGGCAGGCCGTCGTGGCCGTGGAAGGTATGGGGCAGCGCGTCCGGGACCACGGTCGCGACCACCGAATAGAGCCAGGCCGCCCCCGTCCCCAGGGCGATCAGGGTGAACATGTTGAGGTGGCGGCTGAGCAGCGAGGCCCAGCCGCGCTGGAAGAACGGCGCCCCGGCCCACAGCACCACCGGACTGGCCAGAACCAGCTCGATCCAGGCCGTGGTCCGGCCGCTCCAGGGCGGCATGAGACCGAACAGGTGCATGCCCATGTCGAGCGCGAACACCGGGATCGTCAGGGCCAGCGCGATCCACAGCCGCCGCCTCATGTCGGCCAGTTCGGGATTGGGTCCGTCGTCCAGGCTGACCGTCTCGGGCTCCAGCGCCATGCCGCAGATCGGACAGGACCCCGGCCCCTCCTGGCGGACCTCCGGATGCATCGGGCAGGTGTAGATCGTCCCGCTCGGCGCCGCGGCGACCGGCGCGGGGTTCAGATAGCGGTCCGGGTCGGCGACGAACTTCGTTTCGCAGCCGGCCGAGCAGAACCAGTAGTCCTGGCCCGCGTGCACGGCGTGATGCGTCGCCGTCGCCGGATCGACGGTCATGCCGCAGACCGGATCCTTCACCCCGCCCGCGCCCTTGTCGCCCTGCCCGGCGCAGCAGCCGCCCGCGCCGTGCGCGGGGCCGTGGTCATGGTGATGGGCGTGATCGTGCCGGGTCATGGCGGTTTCCTCACAGGGACTTTCACAATCGGTCGCCGGTGGATATATACCCCCCGTAGGTATCGTTCAAGAACCCCCAGGGGGTATATAAATGCAAGACGCCGCCAAGGGCTCCGTGCTCAAACGCCTCAACCGCATTGAAGGTCAGGTGCGCGGGCTGTCGAAGATGATCGCCGAGGACCGCTACTGCATCGACGTCGTCACCCAGATCGCCGCCGTCCAGGCCGCGCTGCGCAAGGTCGAGGAAGAGGTGTTGCGCGACCATGTCGCGCACTGCGTCGAACACGCCATCGCCAGCGGCGACGCCGACGAACAACGCCGCAAGGTGGCCGAGCTGATGGACGTGTTCGGCAGGAGCGGGCGTTAGGTCACCCTTGACGCCTCCTCTGCTGCGCCGCAAAACGCCGCCGAAATCCAATCAGGCGCTAGCGCAGAGGAACTCTCACATGGCCGACATTCGCTTCGACGGTAAGGTCGCGATCGTCACGGGGGCCGGCGGCGGTCTCGGACGTCAGCATGCCCTGGAACTGGCCCGCCGCGGCGCCAAGGTCGTGGTCAACGACCTGGGCGGCTCGATGGACGGCTCGGGCGGCTCCTCCGCCGCGGCCGACGCGGTCGTGGCCGAGATCAAGGCCTTCGGCGGCGAAGCCATCGCCAACGGCAGCTCGGTCACCGACGACGCCGGCGTCGCCCATATGGTCAAGCAGACCATGGACCAGTGGGGCCGTATCGACATCCTGATCGCCAACGCCGGCATCCTGCGCGACAAGTCGTTCTCCAAGATGACCATCGAGGACTTCGAGCTGGTGCTCAACGTCCACCTGATGGGCACGATGAAGCCGACCAAGGCCGTCTGGGAAATCATGAAGGCCCAGAACTACGGCCGGATCGTCGTCACGACCTCCTCGTCGGGCCTGTACGGCAACTTCGGCCAGTCGAACTACGGCGCGGCCAAGCTCGGCATCATCGGCTTCATGAACACCATCAAGCTCGAGGGCCAGAAGAACAACATCCACATCAACGCCATCAGCCCGGTCGCCGCCACGCGCATGACCGAAGGCCTGATGCCGCCGGAAGTGCTGGAAAAGCTGAAGCCCGAGTACGTCACCCCGGGCGTGGTCTACCTGGTCTCGGAAGAAGCCCCCACGGGCGCCATCCTGACGGCCGGCGCCGGCGCCTTCGCCCTGTCGAAGATCGTCGAGACCGAGGGTGTCTACCTCGGCGAAGGCGGCCTGTCGGTCGAGGAAGTCCGCGACAACTGGGCCAGGATCACCGACGACAGCCAGGCCAAGGCCTATTTCGCCGGCGGCGAGCAGGGCCAGAAGTTCTTCCGCAAGATGGCCGGCGGCTGATCCTTCGGGGACATGCGCTTCAGTGCGTGTCCCCGTCTTCAGAGATCCAAAGGGGGACACGGACCGGAGCGGTGCGTGTCCCCTTTTTCCTGCCCCCTACTCCGCGCAGCGGGCCGGGTCGTCGCGGGTGATCACGCAGGCCATGCGCCACCCCCGCTCCGGGCCGTAGACCTCGCCCAGCCGGGCGATGAACCAGGTCCAGCGCGCCTTCGTGTCGTCGGCCGCGACATCCATGGCCCGGCGATAGACGCCGTTCGCCCCGCGCGGCGAGCGGGCCCCGTCCTTGTTGAGCGTCGCGTGCTTGACCCGGCCCTGGCAGTAGAGGGTCTCGGGGAACCCCGCGTAACAGCCGCTGATCAGTCCCTCGGGCATCCGCTCGTCGGGCCAGGCCTGGTCGAGCCAGCCGGCCGGCGTCGCCTGGCCGAGCCCGGGCGGTCCCGAACGGCCCTTTCCCCCGGCCATTGGGTCGACCCAGTTGCTGTGCGAATAGAAGTCCTGCGACGCATGGAAGGCCATGCCGACGGCCTCCAGCACGCCGCACTTGCCGGTGGCGCGGCCATCGTAGGCGCACGGCATGGCGGTCGCCGCCGCATTGATGGTCAGGTCCGGACCGACCAGTTCGGCGGCGCGATTCACCGCCTCTTCCATGCTGACGAAGATGAACGCCCGGCAACTCTCGAGCACTGCCTCGGCCTCGGCCCGCGCGCGCGGATAGCCGGGCGTATCGAGCCAGTCGCCGTTGTCGCAGTGGGCGGCGCTGGTCGACATCAGACCCCGGTCGGGGCGATCCGGCGCGCCGACGGCGCCGAAAGTTCCCCGCTTGCCGGCCAGTTCATCGAGGGTGCGCGAGTCGAGCCCGGACTGCGCCAGCGCCTTGCGCGTGATGCGCTCGTGCTCCGCGTCCTGGCCCATCCCGTGAATGGTGCCGAACGCCAGCGCCGGGAGGGGCGCCAGCAGCATCGCCGCGGTGAGCGCCCATCGGTAGACCTTGATCATCCCGTGTCCTCCAGCCCGGAAACAACCTTGAAGGCGCCGCAACGTCATGTCCAGAAGGCGCTTGCGGTCGTCGTCGGGGCGCCCTCTCATTCGCGCAGGGACGAAACAGACAAGAACCGGAGACACGGTTGTCGAACAAAGATGATGGCGCGAAAGCCGCGCCCGGCGCGCGCCTGCCGTCCGGGGTGCTGGCGGCCTTCTCGATGGCGAGCATCCCCGTAGGGGCGCTGACCACCCCGCTGCTGGTTCACCTGCCGCCCCATTACGCCGGCCTGCTGGGCCTGCCCCTGGCCGCCGTCGGGGGGATCTTCTTCCTCGTCAAGCTGATGTCGATCTTCTTCGACCCGGCCGCCGGCCTGTTCATGGACCTGACCCGCACCCGCGTCGGCCGCTATCGGTTCTGGCTGCTGGTCGCCGCGCCGATCCTGATGCTCGGCGTCTGGATGCTGTTCCGCGCCGAGGTGGGCGTCAGCAAGACCTTCCTGCTCGGCTGGCTGATCGTGCTCTACATCGGCTACTCGCTGCTGGCCCTGTCGCAGGCGGCCTGGGGCGCGGTGCTGGCCACCAGCTACAACGAGCGGTCCCGGGTTTACGCCTGGGCCCACGTCACCGGGACGATCGGCGCGGTGGCCGTGCTGCTGCTGCCCTCCCTGCTGAAGGTCCCCGAGACAGGCGTCGTGCCGTTGATGGGCCTGATGATCGTGGTCTCGATCCCGGTCACCGCCCTGATCGTCGCCTTCGGCGTGCGCGAACCCGTCGTGCCGCGCCGCGCCGCGACCGACCGCCTGTCCATGCGGGACTTCCCCGCCCTGGCGCTGCGCCCGACGATGCGCCGGCTGCTGGCGGCCGACCTGCTGTTCACCTTCGGCCCGGCGATCACCTCGCCGCTCTACCTGTTCTTCATGCAGCAGGCGCGCGGCTACAGCCTGACGCAGTCCAACCTGATGCTGCTGCTGTTCATCCTGGCGGCGGTGTTCTGCGCCCCGCTCTGGGCGCTGGCGGCCTATCGCTGGGGAAAGCACCGCACGCTGATGGCGGCGGCGGCGGCCTATTCGGTGGCCCAGGGCGTGATCTATTTCATTCCGGGCCAGACCTTCTGGCTGATGGCCCCGGCCATGTTCCTCGCCGGCGGCATCCTGGCGGCGCTGAGCTTCCTGGTCCGCGCCATGGTCGCCGATGTCGGCGACGAGGTGCGGCACGAGACGGGCAAGGACCGCGTCGGCCTGCTCTATTCGCTGGTTTCGAGCACCGCCAAGGTCGGCACCGCCTCGGCCGTGCTGGTCACCTTCGCCATTCTCGACAAGGTCGGCTTCAACGCCGCGCCGGGCTCGGTCAACACGCCCGAGGCCATGAACGGCCTGGTGCTGACCTACGCCATCGCCCCGGTGATCCTGGTCATGGCGGGGGCCTTCGCCATGCGCGGCTACAGCCTGACGCGCGAGAAGCACGCGGCCATCCGGACGGAACTGGACGCCCGCGACGCGGCGCAGGCCTCCAGCGTTCCGTCGGCCGCCGACATGCTGACCGCCTCGCCGACGCCGGCGACCTAGAGCAGCGCCTTCGCCGCGGCGCGGAAGGCCTCGGCCGCCGCGCTGTGGCCGGCGCCGGCGGTCAGCGGCGCGCCGTCGTCGCCGGCCTGGCGCAGGGCGATCTCGATCGGGATCTCGGCCAGCAGCGGCACGCCCAGCGTCTGCGCCTCGGCCCGGGCCCCGCCCGTGCCGAAGATCGGGATCGGCGCGCCGGTCGACGGGTCGGCGAAGAAGGCCATGTTCTCGATCACGCCGAGGATCGTCGCCCCGGTCTTCTGGAACATGCCCACGGCCCGGCGGGCGTCGATCAGGGCGATTTCCTGCGGCGTGGAGACGATCACCACCCCGTCGACGGCGAAGTTCTCGACCAGCGTCAGATGGATGTCGCCGGTGCCCGGCGGCATGTCGATGACCAGGATGTCCAGCGGCGCCTCGGGCGTGGCCCAGCGCACGTCGTTGACCATCTGGCGCACGGCGGACGAGGCCATCGGCCCGCGCCAGATCATCGGCGAGCCCTCGTCGACGAGGAAGCCGATCGACATGACGGTGACGCCGTGCGCCTGCAGCGGCTGCAGCTTGCCGTCGATGAACAGCGGCTCGCCGTCGACGCCCATCATGCGCGGGGCCGAGGGGCCGTAGACGTCGGCGTCGAGCAGCCCGACCTTCAGGCCGAGGCCGGCGAAGGCGCAGGCCAGGTTCACGGCGACGGTCGACTTGCCCACCCCGCCCTTGCCGCTGGCCACGGCGATGACCCGCTTGACGTTCTCGGGCCGCTTTACCTCCTTGCGGGGCTTCAGCTCGGCCTTGGGATCGCCGGCGACGCGGGCGCCCTTGCGCTGGCGGGTCACGCCCGCGGGGGCCGAGGCGGTCAGCACCACCTGGGCCTTTTCGACGCCCGGCAGCGCCGCCAGGGCCTTTTCGGCGGCCTCGCGGATGTAGGCGTAGCGCGCGGCGTCCTCCGCCGGCACCTCCAGCATGAAGCCGGCGCGGCCGTCGCGCAGGACCAGTCCCTGCACCAGTCCGGCGGCCGCGAGGCCCTTGCCCGAGCGGGGGTCGGTTATCTTGTCCAAAGCGCGAAGCGCGGTGTCTCGATCTGCGGATGTATGAAAGGTCATGGGGACAGCTTGCCTTGACGGGCGCGGCGTCTCATATCCGCTTGACCGCGCCGGCTTGCAAGCCCGCCGAACCACGACGGAAAAGCGACGCACGAAATATGCCCTGGAACGACAACGGCAATCCCGGACCCTGGGGCGCTCCGCCCCCTTCCGGCGGCAAGGGTCCCTCCGGGGACGAACCGAAACGACCTTCCGGTCCCGGCCCCGGGCCCCGCCGGCCTCCGGGCCAGCCGGACCTGGACCAGTTCCAGCAACAGCTGAAGGCCCAGCTGCGCGACCTGCTCGGCGGATCGGGGGGCGACATGTCGCCCCGGCGCATGGCGCCGCTGATCGCCGGCGGCCTGGTCGCCCTGTACCTGGCCTCGGGCATCATCGTCGTCGGGGCCAAGCAGGAGGCGGTGGTCACCACCTTCGGCGCCTGGACCCGCAGCTACGGGCCTGGCGTGGGTTATCACCTTCCGCTGTTCGAGCGGGCGATCAAGGTCGGCACGACGGAACTGCGCGAGACGGTGGTCGACGGCGCCAACGGCGCGGCCAACGACACCCTGATGCTGACCGGCGACGAGAACATCGTCGACCTGTCCTTCACCGTGCAGTGGTACGTGAAGAACCCGGCCAACTACCTGTTCAACATCCAGGACCCGGACGACACGGTGAAGGCCGTGGCCGAAAGCGCCATGCGCGAGGTCGTCGGCCGCAACGCGATCATCGGCATCATCGGCCGTGACCGCGGCCGGGTGCAGATCGAGGTCGCCGAGCTGATGCAGCGCATCCTCGACAGCTACCACGCCGGCATCGTCATCGACGGCGTCCAGGTCAGCGAGGCCGGTCCGCCGACCGAGGTCAACGACGCGTTCCGCGATGTGAACAACGCCAGCCAGAACGCCGAGTCCTACGCCAACCAGGCGCGGGGCACGGCCGCCCAGATCATCCAGCAGGCCAAGGGCTACCAGGCCCAGGTGGTCCGCGAAGCCGCCGGTGAGGCCGCCCGCTTCAACCAGGTCTACGAACAGTACCGCCTGGCTCCCGGTGTGACCCGTGACCGCCTGTACATCGAGACCATGCAGCGGGTGCTCGAGAACTCGAACAAGGTGATTATCGACGGCAAGGGCGTGACCGCCCCGATCGTCCTGTCGCCGGACACCTTCAAACCGCGCGCGCCCGCTGCGCCGACGGCCACCAGCGCGGCCCAGCCGCAGGTTCGCCAGCCGGGAGCGGCCCAATGACCAGTCAACGTGGCACGCTCTACGGCATCGTCGCCGCCGTCGTCCTGATCGTTCTGAGCCAGACCTTCTTCGTGGTCGACCAGACCCACCAGGCGGTGATCATCCGCGTCGGCGAGGTCGTCCGCACGGTCAACGCCGGCCCCGACGACGGTCCCGGCCTGAAGATCAAGCTGCCGTTCTTCGAGAACGCCATCCTGTTCGACAAGCGCAACCTGAACCTGCCGGTGAACCAGCACGAGATTCTCGCCGGCAACCAGGAACGGCTGATGATCGACGCCTTCGTGCGCTATCGCATCAGTGACCCGGTGCGGTTCTACGTCCGCCTCGGCGACGAGCGTTCGGCCCCGGTGCGGCTCAACTCGGTCATCAACGCCTCGCTGCGTCAGGTGCTCGGCACGGCCAGTTCGGAAGAGATCATCTCCACCCGCCGCAGCCAGCTGATGCGCCGCATGCGCGACGACCTGGGCGGCCGGGCCCGCGCTTCGCGCTTCGGCATCGAGGTGATCGACGTGCGCATCCGCACCGCCGACCTGCCCCAGGCCAACCAGGCGGCGGTGTTCGAGCGGATGAAGACCGCCCGCCAGCAGGAGGCCGCGCGTATCCGCGCCACCGGCCTGCAGCAGCAGCGCGAGATCATCGCCACCGCGACCGAGGAGGCCGAGACCATCCGCGGCCAGGCCGACGCCGAACGGGCGAAGATCTTCGCCGCCAGCTTCGGCAAGGATCCGAGCTTCGCCGCCTTCTACCGCTCGATGCAGGCCTACGAGGCCTCGATGGGCAAGGGCGACACCACGCTGGTCCTCAGCCCCGACAGCGCCTTCTTCCGCTACTTCAGCAAGGGCGGCGGCGGCTGATCCCGTCATGGCCCGGCTTGTCCGGGCCACCCAGGAACACCAGGATTCAGGAAGGGCGCGGCTTCGGTCGCGCCCTTTTCTGTTAGCCGGTCACGCATGGGTGGCCCGGACAAGCCGGGCCATGACGGCTATGGGCCACGGGGTCAGCCAGCGAACTCTTCCCGCCGGTAGCCCTGGAAGTACAGTAACGCCGTCAGGTCGGCGTGGTCCACGCGGGCGTCGGCCCGGGCCGCGACGATCGGCTTGGCGCGGTAGGCGACGCCGAGGCCGGCCGCCTCAATCATCGCCAGATCATTGGCCCCGTCGCCGATGGCCAGGGCTGCGGCGGGCGTGACGCCCAGCGCTTCGGCCTCTTCCCGCAGCGCCGCCAGCTTGGCCTCGCGGCCGAGGATCGGCTCCCCGACCAGGCCGGCCAGCACGCCGCCTTCCTCGATCAGGGTGTTGGCGCGGTTGTCGTGGAAGCCGGCGGCGGTCGCCACCCGGCCGGTGAAGAAGGTGAAGCCGCCCGACACCAGCACGCAGCGCGCGCCGTGCGCGGCCATTGTCCGGACCAGGGTCTCGGCGCCGGGGTTCAGCCGCACCCGCGCGTCATAGCAGGCCTGCAGGGAGTCGATCGCCAGGCCCTTGAGCATGGCCACCCGCTCGCGCAGCGCGCCCTCGAAGGCCAGTTCGCCGGCCATGGCCCGCTCGGTGATGGCCGAGACCTGCGCCTTGACCCCGGCGAAGTCGGCCAGCTCGTCGAGGCATTCGACGTTGATGATGGTCGAGTCCATGTCGGCGACCAGCAGCCGCTTGCGGCGCCCCTCGGCCGGCTGGACGCAGACATCGACGCGGCGGCCTTCGAGCGCGCCCTCGGCCCGCTCGCGGATCAGCGCCGGAAACGCGCTCTCGACCGGCAGGTCCGCCGCGTCGGGGCCGAGCAGGTCCGGCTCACCCACGGCCGCCCCCGTGCCGGCGACGGCGATCTCCACCGCTTCCATGGCGGCGGCAAGATCATGGGGATCGGCGGCGACGAGGGTGACGACGAGCTGCATGCGCGCCGCCTAGCCTGCTTTCACGGGAATGGGAACCTTGGTTGCGTGGTTCGGCACGCGCCTTCGGCGCTGCTCACCATGACGTAGCAGAAACGCAGCAACACAAATGCCCGTCATCCTGAGCAGGCCCGAAGGGCCGTGTCGAGGACGCAGGGCCTATCGGTGGCGAAGCCGCGCCGCTTGGCTTAAGGCGGGACCATGACGAGTCAGATCCTGCTGATCGCCGGGCCGACCGCGAGCGGCAAGTCCGCCCTTGCCCTGCGCGCGGCGCGGGCTTTGGATGGCGAGATCGTCAACGCCGACGCCCTGCAGCTGTACGCCGACCTGACCGTTCTCTCGGCCCGGCCGACGGTCGAGGAGCAGGCGGGGGTCCCCCACCACCTGTTCGGCGTGGCCGACGGGGCCGACGGCTGGTCGGTCGGCCGCTGGCTGCGCGCCGCCTCCCCTGTGCTGGCCGATATCCAGGCCCGCGGCCGCACGCCGGTGGTGGTCGGCGGCACCGGCCTCTATTTCAAGGCGCTGACGGAGGGTCTGGCTGACGTCCCGCCGACGCCCGCCGCCGTCCGCCAGAGCGTCACCGGCCTGTACGACTCCCTCGGCGAGGCCCGCTTCCGCGACCTGCTGGCGTCCGCCGACCCCGACGCCGCCCGCCGCATCGAGGCCGGCGACCGCATGCGCCTGCAACGGGCCATGGAGGTGCTCGAAGCCACCGGCCGGCCGCTGAGCGCCTGGCAGGCCGACACCGCCCCGGCGCTCGAGCCCGACGCGTGGCGCGCCGTGGCCATCGTGCCGGACCGCGCCGGGCTCTACGCCCGCTGCGACGCCCGCTTCGACGCCATGCTGGCGGCCGGCGCGCTGGACGAGGTGCGGACCCTGCTGTCGCGCGGCCTGGACCCGCAGCTGCCGGTGATGAAGGCCGTCGGCGTGCGCGAACTGGCCGCGCATCTGGCCGGCGAAATGCCGCTCGACCAGGCCGCCGACCTCGCCCGCCAGGAAACCCGCCGCTACGCCAAGCGCCAGCTGACCTGGCTGCGTAACCAGACTCCTGACTGGCCGAAGATCACCGAAACGGCCTTGGACGCGGCCTGGGGGCAATTCCTTGCGCTTGACCCCGCCTTGACGCCCGCGTCGTAGCGTGGCATCTCCAACTCCTGCGATTTGGAGCAAACATCGTGCGCAACTCAAGCGTCGTACTTACCGAGCGGCCGACAGCGGCGTGACCTGAACGGTCACGCTGTCGCCGGTCGCGCGCACTCAGGGCCCTTACCGGGCCTTTTTTATTGCCTTTTTCGTCCCCCGAAGAGCCGAACCATGACCGCCTCCACCACCACGTCCGCCCCGCCCAGGACCATCGCCCGCGAAATGACCGGCGCCGAAATCGTCGTGCAGGCGCTGATCGACCAGGGCGTCTCGACCCTGTTCGGCTATCCGGGCGGCGCGGTGCTGCCGATCTATGACGCCCTGTTCCAGGACAACGAGCGCCACGGCGACCGCCTGCGCCACATCCTCGTCCGTCACGAGCAGGGCGCGACCCACGCGGCCGAGGGCTATGCCCGGTCGACCGGCAAGCCCGGCGTGGTGCTGGTCACCTCGGGCCCCGGCGCGACCAACGCCATCACCGGCATCGTCGACGCGCTGATGGACTCGATCCCGATGGTCGTCTTCACCGGCCAGGTGCCGACCCACCTGATCGGCACCGACGCCTTCCAGGAGGCCGACACCGTCGGCATCACCCGCGCCTGCACCAAGCACAACTACCTGGTGAAGGACGTCGCCGACCTGCCGCGGATCATCCACGAGGCCTTCCACATCGCCACCAGCGGCCGGCCCGGCCCGGTGCTGATCGACATCCCCAAGGACGTGCAGTTCTCGAAGGGCGTCTACCTCGGCCCCGACGAGGTGACGTTCAGCCACGGCTACGCCCCGCGCATCAAGGGCGACCCCGCCCGCATCGCCGAGGCGGCCAGGCTGATCGCCAAGGCCCGCCGGCCGGTGTTCTACACCGGCGGCGGCGTGATCAACGCGGGCCCGAAGGCCAGCGAGAGCCTGCGCACGCTGGCGGCCCTGACCGGCGCGCCGGTGACCTCGACCCTGATGGGCCTGGGCGCCTTCCCGGCGGCCGACCCGGCCTGGCTGGGCATGCTGGGCATGCACGGCACCTTCGAGGCCAACCACGCGATGCACGACTGCGACGTGATGATCTGCGTCGGCGCCCGCTTCGATGACCGCGTCACCGGCCGCCTCGACGCCTTCTCGCCGAACAGCAAGAAGATCCACATCGATATCGACGCCTCCTCGATCAACAAGAACGTGCGGGTCGACATCGGCATCGTCGGCGACGCCGGCAGCGTGCTGGACGACCTGATCGCGGCCTGGAAGGATCTCGACCTCAAGCCCAACCGCAACGCCCTGGACGACTGGTGGCGGCAGATCGACGGCTGGCGCGCGCGCCAGTGCCTGGCCTTCCGCACCAACGACACGACCATCAAGCCGCAGCAGGCCATCGACCGGCTGTATGCCCTGACCAGGGACCGCGACACCTACATCACCACCGAGGTGGGCCAGCACCAGATGTGGGCCGCGCAGCACTACCGCTTCCAGGAGCCGAACCGCTGGATGACCTCCGGGGGCCTCGGCACCATGGGTTACGGCATGCCGGCCGCCATCGGCGTGCAGCTGGCCCATCCGGACAGCCTGGTCATCGACATCGCCGGCGAAGCCTCGATCCAGATGTGCATCCAGGAGCTGTCGACGGCGATCCAGTACGATCTGCCGATCAAGATCTTCATCCTCAACAACGAGTGGATGGGCATGGTCCGCCAGTGGCAGCAGCTGCTGCACGGCGAGCGCTATTCCCACAGCTACTCCGAAAGCCTGCCGGACTTCGTCAAGCTGGCCGAGGCCTACGGCGCGGTCGGCATCCGCTGCAGCGACCCGGCCGAGCTGGACGCGAAGATCCTCGAGATGATCGACAGCCCGCGCCCGGTGGTCTTCGACTGCCGCGTCGAGAAGAACGAGAACTGCCTGCCGATGATCCCGTCGGGCAAGGCGCACAACGAGATGATCCTGCCCGACGGCGGCGAGGACATGGGCTCGGTGATTGACGAAGCGGGCCGGCGGCTGGTCTAGGAAGCGATCATGAGCACCGATCCCCAGCCCGCCTCCGCCTACGACCTTGCCCATACGGACGAGGTCGAGAGCCTCGCCACCTTCGCCCTGCTCGTCGACAACGAGGCCGGGGTGCTGCACCGCGTGGTCGGGCTGTTCGCCGCCCGCGGCTACAACATCGAAAGCCTGACGGTCGCCGAGACCGACCACAAGGCCCACACCAGCCGCATCACCATCGTCACCCGCGGCGCGCCGCATGTGCTGGACCAGATCGAGGCCCAGCTCAGCAAGGTGATCAGCGTCCGCCGCGTGCATGACGTCACCCGCGACCCGCGCGGCATCGAGCGCGAGCTGGCCCTGGTCAAGGTGCGCGGCGAGGGCGTGAACCGTGTCGAGGCCCTGCGCGTGTCGGACATCTTCCGCGCCAAGGTGGTCGACACCACCTCCGAGAGCTTCGTGTTCGAGATCACCGGCGCGCCGTCGAAGATCGACAGCTTCGTGGAACTGATGCGGCCGCTCGGACTTGTGGAACTGTCCCGCACCGGCGTCCTCTCGATCGAGCGAGGCGCCGAGGGCATGTAGGGGAGACCCGACCTGCCGGCTCTTTTTCTCGCCCTGACGATTATGGCGGCGTCCGCGCCGCCCCCGCCCGACATCCTGCCGCCGCCCGATCCGGCGGCCTGGTGGACCGAGCCCTGGCCCAAGCCGCCGGAAGCGGCCGATCCGCTGGGCGGCCGACGCGCCGGTCGCAACGAGCGCCCGCCGCCGATCGACAACGGCGTCGACCCCCTGCTCTACCGCCTCTGGAGCCTCCCGCCGCTGCAGACACAGCTGGTCCGGCGCGGCGACATGATCCTCGAGGCCTGGGTCCGGCCGACCGGCGGCGTGCGCCAGGGCGTTGTTCGGGTCACCCTGCGCGGCGACGGCCAGGCCTTCGTCCAGGGCCGGGCGGGCCTCGGCTGCTGCACGCCGCGCATCGCCCGGCTGGTGGCGTTCGACGAGGCGCTGCCCCAGGACCGGATCGCCGCCTTCCGCGCGCTGGCCGAGCATCCGATGTGGGCGCAGCCGCAACTGACCGAGATCGAGGAGGCCGACGGCTCGGCCTCGGCCCTGTGCGTCGACGGCGTGGCCTGGGACCTGACCCTGGTCACCCCCGGCGCCAGCCGGCGGCTGCACCGCGCCTGCCTCGGCGAGGAGATCGGCTCGATCGCCGACGCGCTCGGCCCGCTGGTCGCCGCCGCGCTGGGCCAGGATCCGCGCTTCGACCTGCTGTTCCCGCGCGGCGCGGACTTCAGCCGCGAGGTCGCCGACTACCAGGCGCTGCTGGCCCGCGGCGGCCGCCTCAAGCCCGCCCGCGCCAACCGGCCCCAGCCGCCGATGATTCCCGTCCCCGAGGCGGGAGACCAATAGACGCAGCGGTCCTTCCCCCCACGCCCGTTCGCCCCTATATTGGGAGTGTTCGGGCTTGCCCGGGCTATGGACATAAACGCGCGTGTAATAAGCGGACTGGACCCGGGTGCGATTCCCGGCGGCTCCACCAATTCCTTCTTCGGGTTATCGCCGGAAGTATGGGGCCGATCAGCATCGACAGACGTCTAAAGGCGTTGCTTTGTCCCGGCGTGGCTCACCGATTCGGGCCATTAAACTAACTGCGAACGATAACTTCGCTGAAGAGTATGCGATCGCCGCGTAATGCGGTGCTAGCGCACTCAGCCTAAACTCCTGGGGGTTCAGATCCTCAGGCGGGGCCCGGAGGGGGCCTGCCAACAGAACCCCTCCACCTTTCCCCTCTTTCCTTGGCCCCTCACCGCTTTGCGAGTGCGTCGCGACAGGCTACGCTTGTTCTTCACACAGGCGTCTTGAGTCATGGCCACCCAACAGAAACCGCCCGAAGACCTGATGAACTACGAGGCGCTGGCCCAGGACGCCCTGCGCGGCGTGGTCAAGGCCGCGCTCAAGGTCGCCGCCGCCCCCGGCGGCATCCCCGGCGATCACCATTTCTACATCAGCTTCCGCACCAAGGCGCCGGGCGTCTCGGGCCCGCCGGACCTGCTGGGCAAGTATCCGGACGAGATGACCATCGTCCTGCAGCACCAGTACTGGGATCTGGCTCCCGGCGAGACCTTCTTCACGGTCACGCTGAAGTTCGGCGGCTCGCCCAAGAAGCTGTCGGTGCCCTATGCCGCGGTGACCCGCTTCTTCGATCCGCACGTGCAGTTCGGCCTGCAGTTCGAGCCGCCGCCGGCGGACCTCGAGCCGGTCGGCCTGGACGAGCCGGTCGAGCCGGACGCGCCCAAACCCCCGCTCGACGACGGCCCGAAGGTCGTGTCGCTCGACCAGTTTCGCAAGAAGTGAGGCGCCGTTGAGCGACGTCGCCGCCGAGGAACCGCAAAGCCTGACGGACGAGGCCATCCTCGCCCGCTTCGCCAACGCCAAACGCCGGCCGCCGGGCTCCGAGCTGCTGGGCTTCCGCATGGTGCGGGTGACCCAGGCCGACCGCGAGGTCGAGGTCGCCTTCGAGGCCACCGAGCAGCTGACCAATCCGATGAAGCAGATCCAGGGCGGCTACCTCTGCGCCATGCTGGATGAATGCATGAGCGTGGCCTGCATGGTCGCCTCGGGCATGACCTGCGTCGCGCCGACGGTCGAGATGAAGACCAGCTTCTTCCGCCCGGCCCTGCCCGGCTCGATCACCGGCATCGGCCGGGTGGTTCGCTGGGGCAAGACCATCGCCTTCACCGAGGGCGAGCTGCGCGACGCCGAGGGCCGCACCCTGGCCCGGGCCACCGGCACCGCGATGCCGACTCCCTTCACCCGGTACAAGGCCTGAGACCAGTGCACAGGGGGCTTCTCGCGATCATCGGATTGCTGGCCTTCTGCATCGCCGGTCCTGCATTCGCCGCCAACGCGCCGGCGAGCCCGTTCAACAACTGGGCCTCGATCGTCGTCGCCGGCGACTGGCGCGCCCATGACGGCGGCCCGACCGAGGCCTTCGACAACGCCCGCCGCGACGTCGCCGCGACCCTGGTGGGCCTGGGCTTCCGGCCCGAGGCCATGACCCAGCTCTCGACCCGGCCGGAGCGCTACGCCGACACCCGACCGACGCGGCTGACGGCCCAGACCATGCTCGACACGCTCAAGGCGGCCACGGCCAGGGCCCCGGCGGGCTGCCTTGTCTACTACACCTCGCATGGCTCGCCCCAGGGCGCGGTGGCCGACGACAACGGGCAGATGAAGCTGCTCGCGCCCTCGGACATGGCCGCGCTGCTTGATGCGGCCTGCCCCAACCGGCCGACCATCGTGATCATCTCGGCCTGCTTCTCCGGCGTCTTCATCCCCTGGCTCGAAGGGCCGCAGCGGATGGTGATCACCGCGGCCCGCAAGGACCGCAGCTCGTTCGGCTGCAGCTCGGAAGACAAGTATCCGTTCTTCGACGCCTGCTTCCTCGAGTCGGTCGGGACCGTGCGCAACTTCCCGGCCCTCGCCCCGGCCATCCAGGCCTGCGTCGCGCGGCGGGAGACCCAGATGCAGCTGTCACCGCCGTCCGAGCCCCAGGTGGCCATCGACGGAACCCTGCGCCTGCGGCTCGGCATGATGCCCTTCCCGCCGGGCGCCCACGGCGTGCAGTCACCATGACGCCACTGACCGCAGACTGACCTTTGCCCGGCGTCCCCGGCGCCCTAGAAGTCCGTTGAACACCTATTCCCCGGGGACATCTCCTTGCCATCGCCCGTCAAAGCCGCGCTCGCGGCTGCGCTCTCCATTCTGATCGCCGTCGCTCCGGCGGCCAGCCCGGCGCAGAGCCCCCTGCCCGCGGCGCCCGTCATCACGCCGGTCCCGGTCGCCCCACGCCCCGGCGTCGCGCCGCTGCCCCCGGCGGAGCTGGAAGCCTATGTCGACGGCATGGTGCGCGACGCGATGGCCGCCGACCGCATTCCCGGCGTGACTGTTTCGGTGGTCCAGAACGGCCAGGTGGTGCTGAAGAAGGGCTACGGCTTCGCCCGGCTGGCCCCCGCGGCCCCGGTCGACCCGGACCGCACGCTGTTCCGCATCGCCTCGATCTCCAAGACCTTCACCTGGATCGCCGTGATGAAGGAGGTCGAGGCCGGCCGCATCCGGCTCGACGCCCCGATCAACCTCTATCTGCCGGAGAAGATCCAGGTCCGCGACCAGGGCTTCGACCATCCGGTGCGGGTCATCGACCTGATGGGCCACGCCCCCGGCTTCGAGGACCGCGCCCTTGGCCAGCTGTTCGAGCGTGACGCCGATCGCGTGCGGCCGCTGGACGTCTATCTGCGCCAGGAACGGCCCCGCCGCGTGCGTGAGCCGGGCGTCGCCCCGGCCTATTCCAACTACGGCGTGGCGCTGGCGGGCGCAGCCGCGTCCTGGGTCTCGGGCAAGCCGTACGAACGGCTGATCGAAAGCGAGATCACCGGCCCCCTCGGCATGAGCCACACGACCTTCCGCGAGCCCTATCCGGCGCGCAAGGACCTGCCCACGCCCCTGTCCCCCGCGCTCGCCCGTGACATGGCGACCGGCTATCTGTGGACCAGCGCGGGCTGGCGCGAGCGCCCCTACGAGTACACGACCCAGGTCGCCCCGGCGGCCGGCGCCTCGACCACGGCCGGCGACATGGCCCGCTACATGACCATGATCCTCGGCGGCGGCGTGCTGGACGGCGTGCAGGTCTACAGCCCCGCCACCGCCGCCGGCTTCAGCCGCGCGCAGTCGCGGCCGAAGCCGGGCGTCTCGGGCTTCGCCCACGGCTTCCGCGAGTTCCAGCTGCCCGGCGGCCGGAGCGGCTGGGGCCACGACGGCGTGCTGCTGTCGTTCCGGTCGTCGATGGTCGTGGTCCCCTCGCTGAACCTCGGCGTGTTCATCGCGACCAACTCCGAAACCGGCGAGCGCCTGACGGCCCAGATCACCGGCCGCATCGTGCAACGCTTCTACGGCCCGCCCCCGGCCCTGCCGGACGCGGGTTCACCCTGGCTGAAGCAGAACGCCGACGTGTTCAGCGGCGAATACATCAGCACCCGGCGTTCCTATCGTGGCCTGGAGCAGTTCGTCGGCCTGATCGACGCCCGCACGCGGGTGGCGGTCACCGACGCCGGCTACCTGCGCTTCACCAATCGCGACGGCTCGTCGCTGTGGGTTCCGGAAGGGACCGGCGGCCAGTTCCGCGAGATGGGCGGCTGGCGGCGCATGGCCTTCGTCCTCAAGGACGGCCGGGCGACCGCCTACTACCCGTCGTCGGGCACGGCGATGTACCAGCGGGCCGGCTTCTTCGGAACGCAGGGCTGGCTGGTCAATCTGGCCGTGCTGGCGCTGATCGCGGCCCTGGCCACCCTCGGCGGGCTGATGATGCGCGACCGCAAGGAACATCGCGAGACGCCGATGCAGCGCCGCGCGAGCCTGATGCAGACGACCCAGGCGATTCTCTGGCTGCTGTCCTTCGGCGCGCTGGCGATCTGGGCCAACCGGGCCGACGATGTCGCGGCGATCTTCTTCGACTGGCCCGGCGGCTGGATGCTGACGGCCTCGTCCTGCGCCCTGGTGGCGGCCTTCCTGGCGGCGGTGACGCTGGTGCTGCTGCCGTTCATCTGGCGGGGCGGACGCAGGGTCGAGAGCTGGACGGTCGGCCGCAAGCTGCGCTTCACGGCCACCACCCTGGTCTATGTCGGCCTGTCGCTGGTGCTGCTTTTCCGCGGCGCACTCGTGCCCTGGGCGAGCTGACTTTTCACGCCCGCGACACTGCGCCACCTTTCTGGCGCCGCCCTCGCATCCCCAGGATGGAAACGGGTGGTTCGGGGTGGTTGTCGTGTCAAAAGAAGACGGTCTGACGTTCGGTCTGGCGGGGCTCGTGGCCTTCCTGGTCTCGACCTCCTGGTACGCGGCCTTCGGAGCGGGTCTGCTCGAGAAGGCCTTCTGGTTCTACGCGGTCAACGCCTTCCTCGTCGGCGGCGCGGTGGTGTTCCTGTTCCATGTGGTGGCCCGCCTGCGCCGGCTCCCGCGCCGCAAGCGCCTGCTGGCGGCGGCGATCTTCGCCGCACCGGGCCTGATCGGTGCGGGCGTCATGCTGGCGCTGTTCAAGGACATCTTCCCGGAATGGGATCCGGTCAGCATCGGCCGTTACGGCGCCTTCATCCTGGTGGGCGACGCCCTGCTGGCGGGACTGGCTCTGGACCGCGCGAAGAAAGCCGTGTCACGCGCACGGTGACCCGTTCGCGGTCGCCCGCGCGCCGCTCGACCAGCAGTCGGGCGACCTGCGCGTCATCATGGAAGGCGTAGCCCTTGATCGCGTCGAGGATCGCCTTGGCCAGGTTGTCGAGGTCCATCCACGGCGGATCGCCCTCGTAGTCCATGTAGATCTCGACGCCGAAGTCGCCCCAGCTGGGCCGCGCGCCGCGCCAGTCCTTGCGGAAGAACTCGTAGATCAGCGGCTTGTAGTACTTCGCCTGGGTCGTCAGCCCGTCGACCACGAGCTCGAAAACGCCGCCGCCCTCCCGCGCGCGCACCTTCCCCCGGGCTGTCCAGTCGTCGGTCATAGGCGTCCATAACGCCTTGCACGCTTGCAGTCTCGCGCCCCGGCGCTAAACCGGCGCTGCAAGTTTCGCCGGGAAAGATCATGACCGCCACGCGCACCGAGACCGACACCTTTGGCCCCATCGAAGTGGCCGCCGACCGCTACTGGGGCGCCCAGTCGCAACGCAGTCTGGGCAACTTCAAGATCGGCTGGGAAAAGCAGCCCCTGCCCGTCGTCCGCGCGCTCGGCATCGTCAAGCGGGCCGCCGCCGAGACCAACCTGGCGCTGGGCAAGCTCGATCCGAAGATCGCCGAGACGATCGTCGCCGCGGCCAACGAGGTCATCGAGGGCAAGCTCAACGACCACTTCCCGCTGGTCGTCTGGCAGACCGGCTCGGGCACCCAATCGAACATGAACGCCAACGAGGTGATCTCGAACCGCGCCATCGAGATGCTGGGCGGCGAGATGGGCTCCAAGAAGCCGGTCCACCCCAACGACCACGTCAACATGAGCCAGTCGTCGAACGACACCTATCCGACGGCCATGCACATCGCCTGCGCGGAGCAGGTGGTCCACGACCTGCTGCCGGCCCTCAAGCATCTGCACGCCGCGCTGAAGGCCAAGGCCGACGCCTGGCAGCACATCATCAAGATCGGCCGCACCCACACCCAGGACGCCACGCCGCTGACCCTCGGCCAGGAGTTCGGCGGCTATGCGCAGCAGGTCGCCAACGGCATCCACCGCATCGAGCAGACCCTGCCGCAGCTGATGGAGCTGGCCCAGGGCGGCACCGCCGTCGGCACGGGCCTCAACGCCCCCGTCGGCTTCGCCGAGAAGGTCGCCGAGCGCATCGCCGCGATCACGGGCCTTGGCTTCACCACCGCGCCGAACAAGTTCGAGGCCCTGGCCGCCCACGACGCGATGGTCTTCAGCCACGGCGCGATCAACACGGTCGCCGCCAGTCTGTTCAAGATCGCCAACGATATCCGCTTCCTCGGCTCGGGCCCGCGCTCGGGTCTCGGCGAACTCAGCCTGCCGGAAAACGAGCCGGGCAGCTCGATCATGCCGGGCAAGGTCAACCCGACCCAGTGCGAGGCCCTGACGATGGTCTGCGTCCAGGTGTTCGGCAACAACGCCGCCCTGACCTTCGCCGGCGCCAGCGGCCACTTCGAGCTGAACGTGTTCAACCCGGTGATGGCCTACAACTTCCTGCAGTCGGTCCGCCTGCTGGCCGACGCGGCGATCAGCTTCACCGACAACTGCGTCGTCGGCATCGAGCCGCGCGAGGACAACATCAAGCGCGGCCTCGACAACTCGCTGATGCTGGTCACGGCCCTCAACGGCAAGCTGGGCTACGACGCCTGCGCCAAGATCGCCAAAACGGCCCACAAGAACGGCACCACCCTGCGCGAGGAAGCCGTCGGCGGCGGCTACCTGACCGACGCGGAATTCGACGAGGCCGTGCGGCCGGAGAAGATGATCTCGCCGGGGTGAGCGGATGCGGTTCCTGAGCGGACTCGACGCCTTCACCGGCGACCGGCCCTGGGCCTCGACCCCGGTCGGCGAGGTCGACGACGTGACGGTGCGGGTGCACTGGACCGACGCGCCCTACCGCTGGCACGTCAACGACGGCGCCGAGGTCTTTCTGGTGCTGTCGGGGACCGTCGACATGCACTATCGTGAGGCTGGCGCGGAACGCGTGCGGCGGCTGAACGCCGGCGACGCCTGTTTCGCCGAGGCAGGCGACGAACACGTCGCCCATCCGCTCGGCGAGGCCCGCATCCTGGTCGTGGAGCGCAGGGACAGCATCTGACCCCCATGGCCGGCCTCACCACCCCCTACTGGATCGAGGCGCAGTTCGTCCGGCGCGAAGGGTGGGACGAGGCCGTCTATCCGTTCAACCTGCCGGTCGTGCGCAGCCTGCACAGCCTGCAGTTCCACCCGCGGGTGACCTTCCTGGTCGGCGAGAACGGCTCCGGCAAGTCGACGCTGATCGAGGCGCTGGCGGTGGCCTGGGGCTTCAACGCCGAGGGCGGCTCGCGGGACCACCAGTTCGCCACCCATGCCAGCCATTCGGACCTGCACCGGTTCATCCGCCCGGTCCGCGACGCGAAGCAGCCCCGGGCCCACGACGGCTTCTTCCTGCGCGCCGAGAGCTTTTTCAACGTCGCCACCTACCTCGAACAGAACGCCGGCAGCCGCTACGGCGACCGGTCGCTGCATGAGCAGTCGCACGGCGAGGCCTTCTTCGCCCTGTTCGAGAACCGGCTGACGGGCGACGGCCTCTACATCATGGACGAGCCGGAGGCGGCCCTGTCGCCGCAGCGCCAGCTGGCCTTCCTGGCCAAGCTGCACCAGCTGGTGCTGGCCCGCTCGCAGCTGATCATCGCCACCCACTCGCCGATCATCCTCGGCTACCCCGACGCCTGGATCTACCAGGCCTCCGAACACGGGCTCGACCGGGTCGAATACGAGGACACCGAGCACTACGGCGTGACGCGGAATTTCCTCAACCGGCGGGAGTCGTTCCTGAAAATCCTGCTGGAAGAGGACTAGGGCCCCGCGCCTACCGCTTCTCCACCACGATCTTCCCCACCGGCGCGAAGGCGATCTGGGCCAGCTGCAGGTCCTTGAAGGCGAACGGCAGGCCGATGATGGTGATGCCCTCGAAGAAGGCCGCCACGACGTGCGACAGGGCGATGTACCAGCCGGCGAAGACGAACCAGATCACGTTCAACACGAAGCCCAGCGGGCCGGTGCCGATGTCATGCGAGCCGGTGACGATCTCGCGTGAGACGATTTCCTTGCCGAACGGCCAGAAGGCGAAGCCGGCGATGCGCCAGGCGGCGGCGGTGTACGGCAGGCCAACGATGGTCAGGGCCAGCACCAGACCGCCCAGCAGCCACAGCAGACCGCTCAGCCAGCCGCCGAAGATGAACCACAGGATGTTGAGCAACAGACGCATGAACGGGATCCCGGAAACGACACGAGGTCGGAGGTGGTGACCATCCTACGGCTTTTCGAGGGCCTGCCGCATGGATTCGACGTCATGTCGGCCGAGGCGACCGCCGAGGGGGTGCGCAACATGGCCCGGCTGGCCGCCGAACGTGGATCGGCCGATGATCCCTTCGCCGAGCCCGGCGGCGCGTTGTTCTCGGCCCTCGTCGACGGCGCGCTCGCCGGCGTCGGGGGCGTGACGCCGGAACGGTCGCTCGCCGAGCCGGCCATGCGCCTTCGCCGGCTCTATGTGCGGCCGGCCTTCCGGCGGGCGGGCGTGGCCACCGCCCTCGCCGGCGCGATGACGCAGCAGGGCTTCCAGACCGCGCCGCTGCTGACCCTCAACGCCCGCGCCTCGCCCGCCGCCGCGCCGTTCTGGGAAGCGATGGGATTCGCGCGGGTCGAGTGGAGTGGCATTACGCACGCCTTGCGATTGTAATTTGACACCCGGCCTCCAAGGGACATCATCGACGGCATGGCGAAGACTCCTGTCACATTGCAACTCGATCCCCTGATGCTGGCGCGCGCCGAGGCGCTTGGTCTGGATCTGGCTTCCGCCCTTGAAACGACCATCAGGCGGCTTGCGCCGGCCGACGGCGTCGCTGAGGCCGGCGCGCCGTTCGAAGCGGGGGAAAATCCCGAAGCGATCGCCGACTACAATCGCCGCATTCGTGAGAGAGACTGTTTCGGCGACACCTGGCGAAGCTAGACGGCGATGCGGCAATTCGACGTCGTCTGCAATCCAAAGGCCGGCGGGCAGCCCTACGCTCCGTTTCTCGTGTCATTGCAGTCGCACCACCTCGACGACTTCGACACCGTCGTGATTGCGCCGATGATCCAGGCCGAGGCGCGGGTTCCTACCCGCCTGGACGTCCCTGTCGAATTCGACGGCCGGCAGTTGCTCGTTGCGGTGTCGGAACTGACCAGCACGGCCTTGGCCGGCCATCTCCGCGTCGTCGGTGATCTCAAGACGCGCGAAGACACCATCCGCCGCGCGCTCGACCGGCTGTTCAGCGGCTTCTGACCTCGTCGACCGCTGCCGCGACCTGGTCGACGTCGAGGTCGGCCAGATCCGGCGCGCGCAGGGTCAGCACCGGTTGGTCGGAGCGGATCGCCCGCGGCGCGTTGAGCGCCGGATCGCTTTCGTTCGAGAACAGCACCACCGCGGGACTGCCGGCCGCCACGGCCAGATGGGTCGGGCCGGTGTCGTTGCCGATGGTCAACGCCGCGCTGCGCGCCAGGTCGGCGATGTCGCCCACGGACGTGCGGCCGACCAGGCTGATCGCCCCCGGCGCGCCGGCGAGGATCGTGTCCGCGAGGGCGGCCTCGCCGGCCCCGTGACCCAGCACCACCGGGGTCAGGCCGGCTTTCGACAGTCGCAGCGCCAGCCCCGCGAACCGCTCGGCGGGCCAGCGCTTGGCCGGCCGGTGGGGCGAGCCGCCCGGGATCAGCAGGGCGTAGGGCGACGGCAGATTCGCCGCCGCGCCCTCCCCGCCGGTCAGCCAGCCGATGTCCGGCGGCCCGACCTCGGCGATGCCCGCGAGGCGCAACTGCTCGCGCTGGGAGTCCTGGATGTGCAGCCGGTCCCGCGCCGCGCCGCGATAGGCGAACGCCGCCCCCGGCGCATTGCCGGACCACAGCGGCCGGCGCGGCCAGAGCAGCTGGAAATAGCGGATCGTGCGGCTCTGGGTCTGCAGGTCGTAAACCCGGTCGAACCGGGCCGCCCGCATCCGTGCGATCAACCGCCAGACCGCGCGCAGGTCGCCCCAGTCCGGCCGTCCGTCGTCCCAGATCTCGTCGAACCAGCCTGTCGCCCGGCCCATGACCGCGTAGGGGGCCGTGGTCAGCAGGGTGATGCGCGCGCCCGGGTGGGCGGCGCGGATGGCCTTCATCGGCCCGGTGGCCTGGATGAAGTCGCCCAGGGCCGACAGCTTGATGACGAGGATGCGGTCGGTCATGCGGCGACGATACGCTCGGACGGCGGGGCGCTGAGATCATAGCGGACGCCTTCGGGTGCGAAGGTCAGCACACCCTTGCCGCCGATGTCGCGCGGCAGGCCGTGTTCGATCATCCGCACGCCGAAGCCCGGCCTGGCCGGCGCCTGCACCGTGGGCCCGCCCCGCTCGCGCCAGGACAGGGCGAAGCCCTCGCCATCCAGCCGCCAGTCGACGCTCACCCGCCCGTCGGCGCGTGTCAGCGCCCCGTGGCGCAGGGCGTTGGTGGCCAGTTCGTGGGCGACCAGCAGGAAGCTGACCGCCGACTCCGGCTTCAGCCGCACCGCCGGGCCGCGCAGCGACACGCGCGCCAGATCGTCCGGCGGGATCGCGCGACGCAGGACATCCTCCAGGCCGCCGCCGCGCCAGCCTTCGAGCGCCATCAGCTCGTGCGCCTGGGACAGCGCCATCAGCCGGCCGTTGAACGCCTCTGTAAACGCCGTCGGCGAGGCGGTGGTGCGGAGGGTCTGGTTGGCGATCGACAGGGCCGCGGCGAGGGTATTCTTCACCCGGTGATCCAGCTCGCGGATCAGCTTGTCGCGCTGCGCCAGAGCCGCCTCCAGACTGTGCAGCAGGGCGACGTTCTGCAACGCGGTGGCGGTGGCCCGGGCGATCACCGACAGGGCCGACACCTCGTCGGGCGACGGTTGCCGGACGGTCGACCAGTAGGCGCCGATCGCGCCGACCGGATCGTCCGGTCGCACCGGGGTCATCACCAGGCTCTTCACGAACGTGGCCCGGTAAGCGTCATGCGGAATACGGGCGTCGGCATAGACGTCGGGGATCACGACCGTTTCGCCGTGCGTCATGGCCCAGCCCGAGATGCAGCGATCAATGGGGAAGCGACGGCCCTTCCACAGCGGTCCGACCGCATCCTCGTCGAGGTAGTGGCAGAAGTCGCCGTCGCGCAGAACGATGCTGACTCCGTCGGCGCCGGAGATGGCCCGCGCCCGGGTCCGGACGATGGCGGCGACGTCCTCGGCGGTCCGCGCCGCCGACAGCTGCTCGATCGCCTCGACCAGCATCAGCAGCGCCGACGGGTCGGCCGATCCGTTCTCGCCTGACGTTTCGCTCACCCTGGGCTCCGAAAGGTCCTGTCGAACAGTATCAGACCGGCGCCGGGGTGGGCGCCCGTCGGTCAGGTCCGTCGGCTGACGGCGAAGTCGGCCAGGTCTTCCAGCGCCGCGCGCCAGGCGTTGGCCTCGGTGCGGCCGAGGGCGGCCTTGGCCTCCTCGGCGAACTGGTGGGCCAGGTCGAGGGTCGCTTCGGCCGCGCCGGTGCGCAGGATCAGGTCGCGGGCCCGGCGGAAGTCCTCGTCGGTCTGTTCCCGGCGGCCGATGGTCCGCTCCCAGAAGGCCGCCTCGGACGCGCCGGTGCGGGCGATGGCCAGCAACAGCGGCAGGGTCGCCTTGCCTTCGCGGAAGTCGTCGCCGGCGTTCTTGCCCAGGGCTTCGGTCGTGCCGCCGTAGTCGAGGGCGTCGTCGACCAGCTGGAAGGCCAGACCCAGGTTCAGGCCATAGGCGCGCATCGACCGGCGCATCTCGTCCGGGGCCCCGGCGCTGACGGCGCCCGCCTCGGCGGCGGCGGCGAACAGTTCGGCGGTCTTGGCGCGGATGATCTCGAGATAGACGTCCTGCGACAGGTTCAGGTCGTGGGCGCGCGTCAGCTGCAGCACCTCGCCCTCGGAAATCACGCCGGCGGCCTTGGCCAGGATGTCGAGTGCGGTCAGCGACCCGGCCTCGACCATCAGCTCGAAGGCGCGGGCGAACAGGTAGTCGCCGACCAGCACGCTCGACGGCGCGCCCCAGATCAGGTGGGCGGCGACCTTGCCGCGGCGCAGCTGCGAGGAGTCGATGACGTCGTCGTGCAGCAGCGTGGCCGTATGGATGAACTCCACCGCCGCCGCCAGCTTGAGGCAGGAGTCGTCGACCGCCCCGACCAGCCGCGCGGTGGCCACGGTCAGCAGCGGCCGCAGCCGCTTGCCGCCGGCGTTGATCAGATGGTCGGCCAGCGCCGGGATCACCGACACGGGGCTCTGCATGCGCGCGGAAATGATGGCGTTGACGCCCGCCATGTCATGGGACGCCAGCTCCACCAGTCCGTCGACGGAGCCCGTCGGACGGGCCACGGCCGCATTTGCTGCGTCCAACACCTGCGCTCCTTCATCCTCGCTCAATGGCCCAGCGCCGTTGCGGGATGCCTCCCGGGCGGGATAGGTCAGGGAAGAGACGAGGGCAAGGCCGAGATGGCTGACCACAGCGACGTAACCGACGATCGGCTGCTGAACGGACGGGTTTTCCTGCGCCAGCCGACGCGCGGCTATCGCGCCGGCATGGATGCGGCCCTGCTGGCGGCGGCGTGCGACGCGAGCCCCGGCGCGCGGGTGCTGGAGGCCGGCTGCGGCGCGGGCGGGGCCCTGCTGGCGGCGGCGTTCCGGCGGCCGGAGGCGGTGTTCACCGGCGTCGAGCGCGATCCGGCCGCCGCCGCCCTGGCGCGTGAAGGCGTGGCCCTGAACGGGTTTGGCCCGCGGGTCACGATCATGGACGGCGATGTCCAGGCCGGCTTCCGGGCCCTGGCCCAGCCGGTGTTCGACGCGGTGATGGCCAACCCGCCGTTCTTCGATGATCCCGGCGAGCTGCGCGGCCCGGCCCCGGAGAAGTCCGGCGCCTGGATGGCCGACGGCGGGCTGCAGGCCTGGACGGGCTTCCTGCTCAAGGCCGTGCGCGAGGGCGGGACCATCACCGTCATTCATCGCGCCGACCGGCTGGGCGACCTTCTGTCGCTGCTGGGGGCCAAGGCGGGCTCGTTCCGCGTCCGGCCGGTCCACCCGTTCGCCGACCAGCCGGCCAAGCGGGTGCTGGTGCGGGCCGTGAAGACCGGCAAGGCCCCGCTGGTCCTGCTGCCGCCGCTGGTGTTGCACGATCGCGACGGCGGCCAGCACAGCGCGGCGGCGGAAGCGATCCTGCGGGGCGAGGCCGCGCTGGCGTGGGATTGAGGGGACATGTACCGCAGGTACGTGTCCCCTAAACCCGCCACTCGATTGGGGGACACGTACCTGCGGTACATGTCCCCGTGCATTCAATCTTCCGCGTATTGCCGCACGGCCTCGAGGCACAGCTGCAGGCCGGTCACGTCGCCCTGGGTGTCGGGGGTGACGATGACGAACAGCCGCCGCGCCTCGGCCCACAGCATCAGGGTCTCGGGCAGGCCGAGATCCTCGATCAGGCAGCCCTCGCCGTCGCGCCAGACGCCGTCCTCGTCGAGCTGGGCGCCGAAATGGGCGTCGACCCGGTCGCGGTACTCGGCGTCATGCTCGTAGCTGATGTTCATATAGGCCCATACGGGCTTGCCGAGACCCGACAGGAAGCCCGCCTCGAACGCCGAACCCGGATCCGCGCCCGGTCCGCGCCAGGGCGTCAGGTTGACGATCGCCGCGTCGGCCCGGCGCATGCGCGCCACCCGCTCGGCGTAGATCTCGCGGGCCATCACCTCGCCCGGCTCCCGCTCGCGCAGCTCGCGCGTGTTGGCCTGCAGCAGGGTGAAGCCGGCGTTCTCGCACAGCGCCTGGCGCTGGGCCATGTGCGAGCCGAGATTGGGGTACCAGACCTCGGGTCCGGCCAGGTAGATCGTGTCGATGCGTTTCATGCGCCCCAGCTAGGGCGCAGCGGGCGCGGGCGCAACCGCGAGGGCCTCGATGCGGATCGGCACGTCCTCGCCGATCAGCCCGGCCGGCAGCGCCGCGCCGATGTTGAAGTCGCGGCGATGCACCGAGCCGGTGATGGTGAAGCCGGCGGCCGGCTTGCCCGAGCCGGGCGCCTTGCCGATCTTGTTCAGCTTGACCTTGAAGGTCACCGGCTTCGTCACGCCGTTCAGGGTGAAGTCGCCGGTCACGTCGGCCGTGTCGGGACCGGTGGTCACGACCTTCGTCGACTTGAAGGTGATGGTCGGGTTGGCCGCGGCGTTGAGCCAGCGCTCGCCCTTCACATGCTCCTCGCGGGTGGCGTCGCCGGCATAGAGGCTGGCGGTCGCGACCTGGGCCTCGACCCGTGAATTGGCCGGGCTGGCTTCGTCAATCCAGATCGTGCCGGACGCCGTGGTGAACGCGCCCAGGATGGTGGTGAAGCCGAACCGGTCGACGGTGAAGGTCGTCTGGGTGTGGCTGGGATCGATGGTGTAGGCCACGGGCGCGGCCAGCGCCGGCGCGGCGGTCAGGGTCAGGGCGGCGGCGAGGATCAGGCGTTTCATCGGAGCGGCTCCACAGGGACGCCGCCAGCCTAGGGCGCCGTTTTGCGCGTGAACAGGGCCACGACCTGGGACTCGTCCTGGGCGTTCAGGGTGCAGGCCGCGCCGTTGCCGACCGGCTCGCAGCCGACCCACTGCACGGTCCAGTCGACGCCGTAGCGGCCTTCGCTCTGGGCCGCCAGCACCAGCGGCGCCTTGCGGCGCATGCGAAGCCAGCACTGCCGGTTCTCGCGGGTCATGTACTGGTAGCGCGCGCCGCCGCAGGCCATGCCGGGCGGCGCACTGGTCACGAAGGTGGACTCGCCGAGATCGCCGGCCACGGCGATGGACACCCTCACGTCGGTGTCGGCGACGATGACGATGCCCTCGAGGTCGGTCGGCGAAGCGGACGGCGCGGCGGTTTCCGCCCCCGCGCCGCCGGCGAGAAGACAGAGACCGGCCGCGATCAGACCGATAGGAACACGAGACACCAGGCCATCCCCTCGCCGCATATCAACGGCGGGAGATGGATCAGTTCTTCGCCTTGTCCACCAGTTGATTCTTCGTAATCCAGGGCATCATGGCGCGCAGGCGACCGCCGACTTCCTCGATCTGGTGTTCGGAAGCGCGACGGCGGGTGGCCTTGAAGCTCGGCTGGCCGACCTGGTTCTCGAGCATGAAGTCGCGCACGAAGCGGCCCGACTGGATGTCCTCGAGGATGCGCTTCATCTCCGCCTTGGTTTCGGAGGTGACCACGCGCGGCCCGCTGACGTAGGCGCCGTACTCGGCCGTGTTGCTGATCGAGTAGCTCATGTTGCTGATGCCGCCCTCGTAGATCAGGTCGACGATCAGCTTCACCTCGTGCAGGCATTCGAAGTAGGCCATCTCCGGCGCGTAGCCGGCCTCGACCAGGGTTTCGAAGCCGGCCCGGATCAGCTCGGCCAGGCCGCCGCAGAGCACGGCCTGCTCGCCGAACAGGTCGGTTTCGCATTCCTCGCGGAAGTTGGTCTCGATGATGCCCGAGCGGCCGCCGCCGATGGCGCTGGCATAGGCGAGGCCCAGGTCCATGGCGTTGCCGGTGGCGTTCTGGTGGACGGCGATCAGGCAGGGCACGCCGCCGCCCTTGAGATACTCGCCGCGCACGGTGTGGCCGGGGCCCTTGGGCGCGACCATCAGCACGTCGACGCTGGCCTTCGGCTCGATCAGGCCGAAGTGGACGTTCAGGCCGTGGGCGAACAGCAGCGCCGCGCCGTCACGGATGTTGGGGGCGATCTCGTTCTCGTAGATGCCGCGCTGCAGCTCGTCGGGCGCGAGGATCATGATGGCGTCGGCCCAGGCGGCGGCTTCGGCCACCGTCATGACCTTCAGGCCTTCGCCTTCGGCCTTCCTGGCCGAGGCCGAACCGGGGCGCAGGGCCACGGCAACGTTCTTGAGGCCGGAGTCGCGGAGGTTCAGCGCGTGGGCGTGGCCCTGGCTGCCATAGCCTACGATCGCAATCTTCCGGTCCAGAATGCGGGCCAGATCGGCGTCGCGGTCATAGTAGACGCGCATGATTTTTCTCCGGGTCGGACGTTTGCGCCGCACCTGCGCAACGGCAGTGCAACAAAGGCCGGGCTATCGAGCGGAATTTTGCGCGCAGGTCAAGGCGGCAGGGACGCGAAATCGCTTGCCCGCGCCTCGAGGCCGCAGCGTTCGCCATACGAAAAAGCCCCGGAGTCGCCTCCGGGGCTTCATCCTGTGGCCGGCCTGCGCCTACCAGAAGATGCCGTAGTAGACCGACAGGATACGGCCCGACCAGACATCCACCAGCAGCGCGTCCTGGCCGACGCGGACCCATTCGCAACCGATCGGCGGGTACGGCAGGCCGTAGGCGCCCCAGTTCAGATAGTAGGACGAGCTGTACCAGCCGAACGGCAGGTAGTCGCCGAAACTCCAGCTGCGGACGTACCAGCCGCGGGGATAGCGATAGGGGGCGATGCGGTAGCGGTGGTGCGACCGGTAGGACCGTTGCCACGACCGCTCGTCGTACCAGCGCCGCCCGTGGTCGCGATCGCGCATGCCGCGCCCCTCGCCCGGACGGTGACCGTCCCAGCGCGAGCCGCCGCCGCGTCCGTCGCGATCCCAGTCGCCACGACCCGGCCCCTGGCCGCCGGGACGGCCGTCGGGACGACCATCGCCGTTGCGGTCCCAGCCGCCCTGGCCTTGACCGCCCGGGCCTCCCGGACGACCGGGGCGCCCGTCGGGACGTCCGTCGCCATCGCGGTCCCAGCCGCCCTGACCCTGACCGCCCGGACCTTGTCCGCCCGGGCCGCCCGGCCGACCGGGACGTCCGTCGGGACGGCCGTCTCCATCGCGGTCCCAACCGCCCTGGCCCTGACTGGGGCCGCCCTGGCCCTGACCGCCGGGACGACCCGGACGACCATCGGGGCGACCGTCGCCGTCGCGGTCCCAGCCGCCCTGACCCTGTCCTTGGCCCTGGCCTTGTCCGCCCTGACCGCCGGGGCCGCGCGGCCGGCCGTCGGGACGACCGTCGCCATCACGATCCCAGCCGCCCTGGCCGCCCTGACCGGGGCCGCCCTGTCCGGGGCCGCCGGGACGTCCGGGCCGGCCGCTCGGACCCTGGCCGCCCTGACCTTGCGGCGCGCCCTGCGGCTGGCCTTGCGGTTGCCCCTGGGGGCCGGGGGGATGGGCGCCACGCGGCGGACCGCCGTCGCGCCGCTCCGTCCGGGGCGGCGGCGGGGCATCGGCCGGCCGCGCGTCATCGGGGTTGTTGTTGCGGCCGCGACCGTAATCCTGCTGGGCGAAGGCCGCCGTGCCGCCCAGCAACGTCAGCACGAGGGCCGTAGTGATGGTCTTCTTCATCGTTGTGCTCCTGGAGTCCGGCCGCGCGGGCCCCTCTGTGTCCCTTTGCACCAAGGGTTGCGACTCCGAACCTGAACCGTGGTTGAACAAGAACGCGCGTTGCGCCAGCTTCGTGGCATGACGGCCAATCCAGTTGATGTGATCGGGTACTGGCGCCACGCCGGACCCCAGAAATGGTTTCGCAAGGATCCCCGCTTCGACGAGGCCCTGCGCCTGCGGTTCGAGCCGGTGCACTTCCGCGCGGCGCGCGGGGAGTACGATGGCTGGATGGGCACGGCCGACGGCTGCCTCGCCCTGTTGCTGCTGCTGGACCAGTTCCCGCGCAACCTGTGGCGCAAGTCGCCGCACGCTTTCGCCACCGACGCCATGGCCCGCCGCGTGGCGCGGCACATGGTCCTGTCGGACTTCGACCAGGAGATCGAGCCCCAGCTGCGGCCGTTCTGCTACCTGCCGTTCGAGCACTCCGAGGACCTCGCCGACCAGGAGTTGTCGGTGCGCCTGTGCGAGGCGCTGCGCGACGCCACGGGCGACGAGGACACGCTGAAATGGGCGGTCGTGCACCGCGACATCATCGTCCGTTTCGGCCGCTTCCCCCACCGCAACGCCATGATGGGCCGCGAAACCACGCCGGAGGAGCAGGCGTTTCTCGACGAGGGCGGGTTCGGCGGCTGATCGCCTGTGGACGGTTGCGCTTCATGACTTGGCGGGCCGGTGATTCGGGGCGACGCTCGACGCCATCATGAACGTCATCGCGCCCGTCATCGCCGTCCAGGAAAAGGCCCCGGCCGACCATCCGGAGCGGCAGTATCTCGGCCTGCTGGCCGACATCATGACCAACGGCGTGCAGCGCGGCGATCGCACCGGCACCGGCACGCTCGGCGTCTTCGGCCGCCAGATGCGCTTCGACCTGGCGCGGGGCTTTCCGCTGCTGACGACCAAGAAGCTTCACCTCAAGTCGATCATCCTCGAGCTGCTCTGGTTCCTGCGCGGCGACACCAACGTCCGCTGGCTGCAGGAGCGGGGCGTCAGCATCTGGAACGAGTGGGCCGACGAGTCCGGCGAACTGGGCCCGGTCTACGGCCGCCAGTGGCGCAGCTGGGCCACGCCCGACGGCCGGGTCATCGACCAGATCAGCGCCGTGGTCGAAAGCCTGAAGACCAATCCCAACAGCCGCCGCCACATCGTCAGCGCCTGGAACCCGGCCGACGTCGAGGACATGGCCCTGCCGCCCTGCCACTGCCTGTTCCAGTTCTTCGTCGCGGACGGCAAGCTCAGCTGCCAGCTCTACCAGCGCAGCGCCGACGTCTTCCTCGGCGTGCCGTTCAACATCGCCAGCTACGCCCTGCTGACGCAGATGATGGCCCAGGTCGTCGGCCTGCAGCCGGGCGAGTTCATCCACACCTTCGGCGACGCCCACCTCTATCTGAACCACCTCGACCAGGCGAAGGAGCAGCTCCGCCGCGAGCCCCTGCCCTTCCCGACGCTGACGCTGGCGCCGAAGCGCGACCTGTTCGCCTTCGACTACGAGGACTTCACCGTCGAGGGCTACCAGGCCCACCCGGGCATCAAGGCGCCGATCGCGGTTTAGCTGTGGCTCGATGCACTTGAAAGTTGTTCTCGGTTCGTTCAGAATCGGGGCGATGATCAGCGAACTCCCACCATCAACCCGGGACATGCGCCACCTCGACCCCGAGGTGCGAAAGGAGCGCGTGAAGCTCGGCGCCGCCGGCCTGAACGCACTTGGTCTTGCGCTCTGCATCGGCGCGCTCGTAGCGCCAATCGTGGATGCCACACGGTCGTTCGAGGCGTCGCGTGTGATCCTCGGCGTCACGCTCGGCATCGCCTGCATATTCTCGTCGCAGGCGCTTCTGCGCTATATGAAGGCCAAGGAGACCGCCTGATGGATCCCTTCGTCGCCACCGTTCTGTTGATGCTCGGCATGGCCCTTGTACTCGTGCCGCCGCTTGCGTGGCTGTTTCCGAAAGTGGACCGCGCCCTGGGCCGCCTCTCCGACTACCTCGACGCCCGCAAGGTCCGCTGACAGGCGCCGCCCCGCGCGGTAGTCAGGATGTCATGCTGAAACCGCTCGCCCGCGCCCTCGCCGCCTGCGCCCTCCTCGCCGCCCTGCCGGCCGGGGCCCACGCCCAGGCTCCCGCCCCCGCCCCCGCCACGCCGCCGCCGGCCGCGACTGTCGTGGGGGCCGCCGAAGGCCTGGCGTGGCGCGGGTTCCAGGCCTGCCTGGCCGTCCAGCGCGGCGCCCCGCTGGACAAGGCCGCCGCGGAAGCCGGCTTTCACAAGGACGACAAGGGCTGGGTCGCCGAGGCCGGCGAACGGACCCTGACCATCGAACTGGCCACGCCTCCGGCGCCGCCGGGCGCGAAGGCCTGCGTGGTCGTCTCGCGCGGGCCACTGGCCGACCACACGGGGTTCAACAAGCGCGTCGCGACCTGGGCGGCCAAGGAAGGGTTCGCCGCGCCGCAGTCGGGCGTCACGGCCGGCGGCGGCCGCACGGAGCAGTACGCCGTGCCGGACGGATCCCGCGTGGTGGTCGTGGCCTTCTATCCCGACACGGGTCAGCCGCAGCAGCCGACGCGCTCGCTGGTGTTCGTCGGCTGGACCCCGCCGGCCGCACCGCCGCCCTAGGGCAGCAGCACGACCTTGCCGGCCACGGCGCTGCTTTCCAGCGTCTGCTGCGCCTTCGCCGCCTCGGCCAGCGGGAAGGTCGCGCCGACCAGCGGGTCGATCCGCCCGTCGGCGATGCGCGCGAGGATCTCGGTCAGGTCGGCGCGATAGACCTCCGGCCGCGCGTCACGCCAGAGGGAGACATTGTAGCCGACCACGCCCTGGCTCTCGCCGAACAGGCGCAGGCTGGAGAGGCTGTTGTGCAGCGCCATGTCGATCAGCGCGCCGGGCCGGACCTTGCCGCCGCGGGTAGCATCGTAGCCGCCGTACAGCACCGCCGTCCCGCCCCGCCGCAGGGACGCGATGGACACGGCCTTCAGATGCTTGCCGCCGATATGGTCGTAGGCCGCGACCACACCCCCGCCGGAGATGTTGCGGATGCGTTTGACGAGGTCTTCGCCGCGATAGTCGAGGTGCACGCCGCCGCGCGCCTCGACCACCACCTTCTTGCCGGCCGAGGCTGTGCCGATGGCCCGCACCCCGGCCGAGCGGGCCAGATCGAGCAGCAGGGCGCCGACGCCCCCGGCCGCGCCGTGCACCAGCACCCATTCGCCCGGGCCGGCGACGGCGATGCGGTGGAACATCTGCCAGGCGGTCAGGCCGTTGAGCACGCCCGCGACCAGCCGGTCGGCCGGCGCGTCCTCGGGCGCGGGCGCCAGCCAGCGGGCCTCGATGTTGCGACGACTGGCGTAGGAGCCGGTGACGGTCAGGGCGGCGACCCGCTGACCGACCCTGAAGCCCTCGACGCCCGGGCCGAGCGCCTCGACCCGCCCGATGAAGTCGTAGCCCGGCGTCACCGGGGCCTTCACGCCCGGATACAGCCCCTGGCGCATGACGATGTCGGCATAGGCCACGCCGGTCGCCTCGATCGCCACCCGCGCCTCGCCCGGTCCCGGCGGCGGAAGCCGGCGCTCCAGCGGCGTCAGCACCGTGGCCGCGCCCGTGCGCGGCATGGTCATCTCGAAGGCCAGATCGGTCATGCGCATCCCCGTTTCCCCGAACCAGCCTAGCGGCCTCCCCGCCGCGATCAATGGCGGGACAGCCGGGCCGGGAGCGGCTAATCAGGAGTCATGACCATTCCCATCGCGCTCGGCCCCGTCGCCCGTGGCCGCAACGGCGTCATCGGCGTCGACGGCAAACTGCCCTGGCGGCTGAAGTCGGACCTCGCCCTGTTCAAGCAGGTGACGATGTTCAAGCCGGTGATCATGGGCCGCAAGACCTGGGACAGCCTGCCGTTCAAGCCCCTGCCCGGCCGCCTCAACCTGGTTCTGTCGAAGGACGGCTCGTTCGAGCCGAATGGCGCGGTGGTCTGCGAAAGCTTCGGCGAGGCGCTCGAGATCGCCCGCGAGCAGGCCGAGGAGGACGGCGCGGAGGAGGTCTGCGTCATCGGCGGCGCGGCGCTCTACGCCCTGGCCCTGCCCCGGGCCAAGCGCATGTACGTCACCGAGGTCGACGCGGCGCCGGAAGGCGACGTCTACTTTCCGGCGTTCGACGAATCCGGCTGGACCGAGGTGCGCCGCGAGGCTCATCCCGCCGGCGAGGGCGACGACCACGCCTTCGTCTTCCGGGTTCTCGAGCGCCGCTAGCCGAGGCCGCTTGCGCTGACGCGGCGTCAGGCGGTTCTATCCCTGCAACGAGAAAATCAGGGAGTGCGTCGCATGGACATCGAACTCGTCGCGGAGGGACTGCGGTTCCCCGAAGGCCCCATCGCCATGAATGACGGGTCGGTGATCTTCACCGAGATCGCCGGCCAGCGGCTGACGCGCGTCACGCCCGACGGCAAGACCTCGGTGGTCGCCGAGACCGGCGGCGGGCCGAACGGCGCGGCGATCGGACCGGACGGCGCGATCTATGTCACCAACAACGGCGGCAGCTTCGAGTGGATGGACGCCCAGGGCCTGCTGATCCCGGGCCCGACGCCCGCCAGCCACGTCGGCGGCATGATCCAGCGCGTCGACATCGCCACCGGCAAGGTCGAGACGATCTACGACAGCTGTGACGGCAAGCGCCTCGTCGGCCCCAACGACCTGGTCTTCGACAAGCAGGGCGGCATGTGGTTCACCGATCACGGCTGCACAACGCCGGACGGCCGCAAGAACGGCGCGCTCTACTACGCGAAGATCGACGGTAGCCACATCAGCCGCCAGCGCGACCACTTCATCTCGCCCAACGGCGTGGGCCTCTCGCCGGACGAGACCGTCGTCTACATGGCCGACACCAACCTCGGCCGGCTGTGGGCGTTCGACATCGCCGAGCCGGGCGTGCTGGCCGAGCCGCCGCCGTTCCAGCCGGGCCGGGTGGTCTGCAACCTGCCGGGCTTCCAGCTGCTCGACAGCCTGGCGGTCGAGGCCGGCGGCAAGGTCTGCGTGGCGACGATCATCAACGGCGGCATCACCGCCTTCGACCCGGACGGCTCGACCGAGCACTATCCGTTCCCGGACATCCTGGTGACCAACATCTGCTTCGGCGGGCCGGACATGACCACCGCCTGGATCACCGCGTCGGGCACCGGCAAGCTCTACAAGGCCAAATGGCCGCGTCCCGGCCTGAAGCTGAACTTCAACGCCTGATCAGACGGGGACATGTACCGAAGGTACGTGTCCCCGGACGTCTAACGCGACATCCAGGGCTTCGACTTCGAGGCGGACGCGTGCGCGGCCGCCTGCTCGCGCTGGAACCGGCCGCCGCGCGGGGCCTTGGGCCGGGCGTCGAGCGCCGCCTGCTTCAGGCGCAGGGCCTTCTGCATCGGCGTTTCGTCGGGCGGGGGCTGGTCCGGCGTGTCGGTCACGAGTCAGGATCTCCGGCGCAAGGGAACAGGCAGTCTAGGGCCTGTTCCCTTGACCGACTACTTCGCCGGCTTGTCGTCGCCTTCAGCCAGCTCTTTCGCCTTGCCGAAGGCGTCCTTCACCTCGGCCTCGGTGATGCGGGCTTCGGGATGGCCCGGCTGGCCAAGGTTCTGCTCCTCGGTGCCGTCGCCCATCACGCCGGGCTGCGAGCCGTCGGTCTTCTGCACGTTTTCGGTCATTTCGATCACCCTTCTGCAAGTCACCTGTCGCCAACGGATCAGGATGGCGCCCGTTCCGGGCCCGGCCCGGACCAGGCGATTGCGACGACTCACCGGCTACCGAAATCTGGCCGAACTGGATTCTCCAGGAGGGGTGACAATGATGACGACCAGAACCATGACCGCGGCGATCGTGCTCGCCGCAACGTTGACGGCGGCCGGCGCGGCCGGCGCGCAGGACCAGGGCTACTTCCAGCAGCGCGCCGACCAGGCGCTTCAGGGCGAGACCGTCGCCCTGCGATGGACCGTGCCGTTCGGCGACCGCAAGACGGACCGCGCCGCGGCCCCGTCGCTCGCGCTGAGCTTCTCGCAGGCCTCGGCCGAAGGCTCGGTCCGGATGATGGACGTGGCGAGCCTGTCGTTCGCCAGCAATGGTCGCCAGTTCGTCTCGCCCTTCCAGAACAATTTCGGCGAGGGCGCCGGCCACTGGATCGCCATGCACCCGTATCTCGCCACGCTCGGCGCCGGCCTGGTCCTCGTCGGCGTGGCCGAAGCGACCAAGGAAGAAGACACGCCGGACTGCCGCAGCCGCAACAGCAACAGTCTGGGCGCGCCGCTGCCCGAAGGCGGCTCCAGCGCCATCTGCAAGAAGTAGCCGACGCAAGCGGAAGTGGACGATAGTGTGAGGCTGGCCGGACTCCTGTCCGGCCAGCCTCGATCTGTCCGCAGGAGACGCCGGCATGTCCATTGCCCTTGACCGCCGCCTGATGATCGCCGGAGGCGGCGTGCTGGCCCTGGGCGCGGCCGGAACCCTGGCGCTGCGGCCCGGCGACCATGGCGGGGTCCATTCGCCCTACTTCCTCGGCCTGCAGGCCGCGCTGAAGGCCGCGGGCCTGGCGCGGCCGACCCTGGTCATCGACCAGCGGCGGCTGCAGGCCAACATCGCCGCGGTGAAGGGCTTCCTGCCGGCCCGCCAGGGTCTGCGGGTGGTGGTCAAGTCGCTCCCGTCGCTCGGCCTGCTCGACGCCGTGGCCAGGGGTGTCGGCACAAGCCGCTTCATGGTCTTCAACGGCCCGATGCTGGCGACCATGGCCGCCGCACGGCCCGACGGCGACTATCTGATGGGCAAGCCGCTGGCCGCCGCCGAGGCGCACGGCTTCTACGCCGCAGGGCCCGGCAGGGCGGCCGGCTTCGATCCCGCCCGCCGGCTGCAGTGGCTGATCGACACGCCCGCCCGGCTGGACCAGTACGCGGCCATCGCCCGCGCCGCCGGGACCACGATGCGGGTCAGCCTGGAAATCGACGTCGGCCTGCATCGCGGCGGGTTCAGCACACCCGCCGACTTCGCCGCCGCCCTGCAACGCATCGACGCCGACCCGGCGCTCAGTCTGGGCGGCCTGATGGGCTACGATCCGCACCTCAGCCACGTGAAGGCCGGTCATGGCCGCGACAAGGCCCTGGCCCACAGCCGGAGCCTCTACCAGGGCTTCCTCGACCAGCTGCGCGACGCGCAGGGCGCGGCATTCAATCCCGCCGCCCTGACGCTGAACACCGCCGGCTCGCCGACCTACCGGCTGCACCACGACAGCCCCTACGCCAACGACATCTCGGTCGGCTCGGCCTTCGTCAAACCGCTGGATTTCGACGTCGACACCCTGGCCGCCCACGTTCCGGCGGCCTTCATCGCCACGCCGGTGCTCAAGGCCCTGCCGCGCACCGACCTGCCGACTGCCGAGTCCCTGACGCCGCTGTTCCGCCTGTGGGACCGCAACACCGAGCGGGCCTTCTTCATCCATGGCGGCCACTGGCTGGCTGCGCCGGTTTCGCCGCCGGGCCTGCAATATTCGTCGCTGTTCGGCCGTTCATCGAACCAGGAGCTGCTGACCGGCTCGGACAGGGTCTCCCTGAAGGCCGACGACACCGTCTTCCTGCGCCCGACCCAGAGCGAGGCGGTGCTGCTGCAGTTCGGCGATCTGGCCGTCTGGGACGGCCAGGCGATCAGCGCGATGTGGCCGGTGTTCCCGACGTCGGCGTGACCGGCTCGACTCGTTCGGGCTTGCCGGACCAGCGCCAGGCCATGCTCGGCCGCGACACGCCCAGCATCATTCCGCCGAGCGTCGCCGGGTGCAGCCACAGCTGGTCGGCGGTCAGGGCCGGGTCGCGGTCGTCCGGCCGGTCGAGCGTGATCCCCGCCCCGGCCTCGGCCGCCAGCCGCTCGATCAGCGGCATCTCCGCGCTCTCGGCGAAGGCCATGTAGTAGGACGCGCCCTCCCGCCGGTAGTAGCGGCCCATGGTCTTGTCCATGTCGATCGGGGTGATGACCTCGAAGCGGTGCAGCCGGTCCGGATGGAACAGCGTCAGCACCCCGGTATAGCCGAACGCCTCGGAGGTGATGGTCGTGAACGCCGACGGATCGAGGTTGAAGGTCCGCGCGATCCGGTCGACCGCGGCGGCCTGGTCGGCGGCCAGCACAGTGGCCTCGTAGAGGAAGTCGACATTGCCGGCGGGCATCCGCGCCTCGGCCGGCGAGACGACGAAGCGGATCGGCGCGCCCTCGATGCCGAGCGTCACATAGTGGCGGTCATCGGCGTCGACGCAGGCCGCCCCGGCCCCGGCGGCATGGCGCGCGACGCCGGCCGCGTCCTCGCTCTGGGCCCCGGCCGCGAACAGATGCGCCCGCCCCCGCCGCGCCAGTTCGTCGGAGACCGGGCCGGTTCCGTCCGGTTCGAGGAACTCGATGTCGGTGGTCCCGACCCGCAGGGTCATGCGCTGGGCGCCGAGGCTGCCCAGCCGGTCCCGCCCGACGAACTCGGCCCCCAGCAGGTCGCGCCAGGGCATCGCCGAGCCGACGGCGTCGGGCGTGGCCAGCAGGATGCGGTCGATCTCGGTCAGCATGGCGCGTGCTCCAACGGGGACATGTACCGAAGGTACGTGTCCCTCAATCGAGCGGCCACTGTTTAGGGGACACGTACCTTCGGTACATGTCCCCGACACGTCTAGTACAGCACCGCCATGGCCGAGCGGTCGAAGGTCTTCAGTTCGGCGGTGCGGCCCTCGCGGACCTTCACCACCCATTCGGGGTCCTGCAGCAGCGCGCGGCCGACAGCGACCATGTCGAACTCGCCGCGGTCCATGCGCTCGACCAGGTTGTCCAGCGACGCCGGCTGGCTCGCCTCGCCGCCCCAGGCGGCGATGAACTCGCCGGTCAGGCCCACCGAGCCGACGCTGATGGTCGGCTTGCCGGTCAGCTTCTTGGCCCAGCCGGCGAAGTTCAGGTCGCTGCCCTCGAATTCCGGCTCCCAGAAGCGGCGCTGCGAGCAGTGGAACACGTCCGCCCCCGCGTCGGCCAGCGGCTGCAGCCAGGCCTCCATCTCGGCCGGCGTTTCGGCGAGCCTGGCGGTGAAGTCCTGCTGCTTCCACTGCGACAGGCGGATGATCACCGGATAATCCTCGCCGACCTCGCGGCGGACGGCCTTGAGGATCTCGGCGGCGAAGCGCGACCGTTCCGGCAGCGTGGCGCCGCCCCAGCGGTCGGTGCGCAGGTTCACGCCGTTCCAGAAGAACTGGTCGATCAGGTAGCCGTGGGCCCCGTGCAGCTCGATCGAGTCGAAGCCGAGCGCCTTCGCCGCGCCGGCGGCCCTGGCGAAGGCGTCGACCGCGTCGGCGACCTCTTCGTCGCTCATCGCCTCGCCGAACTGCTTGCCCGGACTGGAAAGGCCGGACGGGCTGTCATAGCCGCCCTCGGGGTTCCACGTCGGATCCTGCGAGCGGACGGCGCCGACATGCCAGAGCTGCGGCGCGATCTTGCCGCCCTCCCCGTGCACGGCGTCGGAGACGGTCTTCCAGGCGGCCAGTTCGGCGTCGCCGTGGAAGCGCGGCACATTGCGGTCGTTGAGCGAGGCCGGACGGGCGACGCCCGTGCCTTCGGTCACGATCAGCCCGACCTCGTTGTGCGCCCGGCGGGCGTAGTAGGCCGCCACATCGGCGGTCGGCACGCCGCCGGGGGAGAAGGACCGCGTCATGGGCGCCATGACGATGCGGTTCTTCAGGGTCAGGGATTTGATCGTCAGCGGCTGGAAGAGGATGTCGGCGGACACGGGCGGCTCCGGTTGTTTGAAGGCGCCGGTTTAAACGCTTGTTCGAACGGGCTGCTACGCAGAAATTCTCCTACCGGAATTGGGGAGTCGGCCGTTCGGAGAGTCCTGTTCTCCCCGGCCCGATCCGCGCTACAGTCAGGGGGCATCCGGTCGAGGGACCCGGATGGAGGTTCACCTGTGCTGAAGAAACTCGAGTACGGTTTTCCCGAGATCATGCGGGAGAGGCTGGCCGAGGGGCGCCCGTCCCAGGCCATCCTTGAAGACTGGGCCGCGTTGGCCTGGGCGCTGGACCGTGACCCCGAAGCCCTGACCGCCGCGCTGACCGAAGCCTCGCAGATCGCCACCGGTCGCGCCTCGGCCACCGTGGCCCCGCGATCGGCCATCGGCGTGGCCATTGTCGAGGCCGGCGGCGAGCTCGCCCTGGCCGATGAGGTTTTCTCGAAATGGTTCGGCGGACAGCCCGATCTGGCCGCGTTTCGCCGGCTGGTCCGGCTCGCCGTGCGCGACGGTCTGGCCACCGGCCTGGTCGAGGGCGCGGACGGCGCGGCCCTGGCCGCCTGCGCCGGCTCGCGCGAAGCGGCCGCCGGCTGGCCCCTGTCCGACGCCTGCCGCGCGGCCCTGGCCGGCCCCGCCCGCCGCATCGCCCTGCTCTGCTTCGCCCCCTCGCGCGCCAGCGACCTGGCGGCCCGCGCCAGCGACGCCTTCGGCCTGACGCCTCTCGAGGCCCGCCTCGCCGAGGCCCTGCTCGACGCCCCCAACCTGGAGGCCGCCGCCCTCCGCATCGGCGTCGGTCGCGAGACGGCCCGCGAGGCCCTCAAGAAGGCGATGAAGAAGGCCGGGGCCCGCCGCTCGCCGGACCTCGTGCGGCGGATGATGGACCTGATGTGCGGCGACCACGCCACGCCGCCGGCGCTGGAGACCGTGCTGGCCACGACCTTCGGGGCCACGGCCGCGGAGGCCCGCGCCGCCGCCCGCTTCGCCCAGGGCCTGACAGCGCGCGAGGTCGCCGAGGCGCTCGGCGTCAAGGACGCGACGGTGCGCGGCCAGCTCAAGGCGGTGTTCGCCAAGACCGGGGTCAACAAGGCCAAGGACCTGGTGCGGCTCGCGGCCGAGACCAGCACACTGGCGGCCCTGTCCGGCGCGGCCGAGACGGTGCTGGAGCCGGCCGATCCCAACGGCCGGCTGCGGGTCGTCGCCTCGGGCGATCGCCGCATCGCCGTCACCGACTACGGCCCGCGCAGCGGCAAGCCCGTGCTGGTCATGCATGGCGCGACCACCGGACGGCGGCTGCCGCCGGCGCTGGTCGTGGCCCTGCACGCCCGCGGCTATCGCCCGCTGGTGCCGCAGCGTCCGGGCTATGGCCTGACCGACGTCGCCGCCATGCCCTATCTCGAGCAGGCCGCCGACGACATGGCCCGCGTCATGGACGCCCTGCGCATCGACCGGGCCAAGGTGCTGATCCGCGACTCCAGCACCCCGGCCGGCCTGTTGTTCACCTGCCTGCACCCGGACCGGGTCGTCGCCGGCGTGGCGGTGAACCCCAAGTGGCCCGCCAGCGCCGACCGGAAGCTGACCGTCCGACTGCCGACCTCGATGCTGGGCGTCCTCGGCAAGGCGTTCATGGAAAACCCGCACATGATCGACCTGGTCGCCGAGATCCTGCGCCGCCAGACCCGCAGCGACCTGATGGAAAAGGTCATGCGCCAGTCCCTGACCCATATTCCCTGCGACCTGCAGGCGCTGAAGACGCCGGGCGTGATGGAATCCCTGGTGCGCGACGCCCAGGCCATGTTCGCCCGTTCGAGCGCCGGGTTCGCCGCCGAGCACCGCGCCTTCGTGGCCGGCTGGGAGGTGCCATCCAACGTCGGCGGCGAACGCTGGACGATCGCCGAGTGCGGCCACGTGGCCATGCCCGACGCGCGGGTCATCTGGGGCGGCCTGCCCAACGCGCAGTTCCGGATCATCGAGGATGCCGGCCTGCTGGTCTATTTCACCCACCCGACCCTGATCGCCGACCTCGTGGCCAACGCCTGACAGGTCCCCCCATTCGGGGGGCGTCGGCCGGTCTTCACGGGGCCACTGTACCGGCTCAGGATCGCGGGCGGATTCCGCCCACTGCCGGCGGCGTCTTGACGGGACGTCACGGCCCCCGTCGATCCCCACGGACGAACCCTTGGAGGGAAGTAATGCGCAAAATCGTAGAAGGCGTCGTCGGAATCGCCCTGGCGGCCATGGTCCTGGCTCCGGCCAGCCCCGCGTTCGCCCAGTACGGCATGGACCGGAAGAAGCCGGCGAACGCCGCCACGCCGGAAATGCCCAAATGCGACCGGCCGCTCGGCGTGATCGCGATCCAGGAGCCGGAGAAGCAGTGGTGGACCGAACTCGGCCTCTCCAGCCCCGAAACCCTGATCAAGCTGTTCGCGTCGCGCTCCGGCTGCTTCCGGGTCGTCGACCGCAACGCCGGCCTGGCGATGCGCGGTCAGGAGCGTGACCTGGCCGGGTCGGGCGAACTGGCGCGCGGGTCGAACATCGGCCGCGGCCAGGTGATCGCGGCGGACTTCTTCCTCGTGCCCGACATCGCCAACTCGAACTCCAATTCCGGCGGCAACGCCATCGGCGCGATCGCCGGCAGCGTGATCCCGGGCGGCTTCGGCGCCCTGGCCGGCCAGATCCGCACCAAGAAGTCCGAAGCCCAGGTGATCATCACCGTCGTCGACGCCCGCACGACCGAACAGCTCTACGTCGCCGAAGGCACGGCCAAGAAGACCGACATCGGCTTCGGCGTGGGCGGCGGCGCGCTGGGCAGCACGGGCTTCGGCGCGGCGGCCGGCGGCGGCTACAGCAACACCGAGATCGGCAAGGTCATCACGGCGGCCTACTTCAACGCCTTCATCGACCTGATCCACTACGCCCAGGGCGGCGCCCTGCCGACCGGCGAACAGGCCTCGGCCAATGCCGGCCCCGCCGCCATGGTGGCCACGCAGTCGATGCCGATGCGCTCGGGCCCGAACCCGACGGCCGCGATGGTGCTGAACGTGCCGGCCGGCGCGATCCTCTACCCCACGGGCGGCCGCAACGGCGTCTGGATGGAGGTGGACGACGAGCACGGCAACCGCGGCTGGGTGTCCTCGGCCTTCCTGACTGCGCGGTAGACGATCCTCGATCCGAAACGACGAAGGGCGGAGCGCCAGGCGCTCCGCCCTTTTTCATTGCCCGGTCGGCTGGATCAGAGACCCAGCACCAGCTTGGCCATGATGTTGCGCTGGATCTCGTTCGAGCCGGCGTAGATCGAGGCCTTGCGGTAGTTGAAGTAGCTGGGCGCCACCGGCGCGGCGTAGTCGGGGCCGGGCCTGGGGTCGTTGGTCATCGCCCAGGTGTCCTGGATGAACGGCGTGGCGTAGCCGCCGACCGCCTCCAGGGCCAGTTCGGTGATCGCCTGCTGGGCTTCGGAGCCCGCGCACTTGAGCATCGAGGAGGCCGGACCGACCGGCTTGCCCGAGCCCATGGCCGAGAAGATCTGCATCTCCGTGGCGTTGAGCGACTCGATGCGGATCTCCATCTCGGCCAGCTTGCGCTGGAAGTCGCGGTCGCGGATCAGCGGCTCGCCGCCGTCGCCGAGCTCGGCCGAGGCGATCTTGCGCACCTTCTGCAGCTGGTTCATCAGCCCCGGCGCGTAGGCGTTGCCGCGCTCGAACTCGAGCAGGTACTTGGCGTAGGTCCAGCCCTTGCCCTCCTCGCCGATGCGGTTGGCCACCGGCACGCGGACGTTGTCGAAGAAGACCTGGTTGATTTCCTGCTCGTTGGTCGCGGGACCGTCGAGCGTCGGCAGCGGCTTGATCTGGATGCCCGGCGTGTCCATGCGCAGCAGCAGGAAGCTGATGCCGTTCTGCGGCTTGCCGCTGGCGTCCGTCCGCACGAGGCAGAACATCCAGTCGGCCCACTGGGCGTGGGTGGTCCAGATCTTCGAGCCGTTGAGGACGTAGTCGTCCCCGTCCCGCTCGGCCTTCATCTGCAGGCTGGCGAGATCGGAGCCGGAGCCGGGCTCGGAGTAGCCCTGGCACCACCAGATGTCCGAATTGATGATCGGCGGCAGGTGCTGCGCCTTCTGCTCCGGCGTGCCGAAGGCCATGATCACCGGGGCGACCATCTTCAGGCCCATGGGCGAGGCCGTGGGCACGCCCGCCAGGCTCATCTCCATGTTGAAGATATAGGCCTGGGACGGGGTGAAGCCGGGACCGCCATACTCGACGGGCCAGTTGACCGTGGCCCAGCCCCTGGAGGCCAGCTTCTTCTGCCACTTCACCTGGCCGGCCTTGTTGAGATAGCCGTTCTTCGACTGTCCCATCATGCGCCGCAGGTCGTCGTCGTAGTTCTCGGCGATCCAGTCGCGGACCTCGCGCTGGAAGGCCTTGTCGTCATCCGAAAACGCGAGGTCCATCGGATCAGACCGCGTCGAGGTATTCGATCGACGGACGGCCGCCCAGGCACGCGCCGATGCCGGCGCCGGCGGCCTTGAAGTAGTCCGTGCCGCCGTGGGCCGTCAGGGCGTCCTGCGAGGCGTACAGCTCGAGCACCTTGTAGACGTTCGGCTCGGTGCGGCTCTTGGTCAGCTGGTACATCAGGCAGCCCGGCTCGTTGGCCTTCACCTTGGCCGCGAGATCCGCGAACACCGCTTCCAGGTCAGGGCCCTTGCCCTCCGCAACCGTCAAGGTCGCCACTACGCCGATCATGTTTCGCTCCCGAACACTTGTTTGAAGGCGGGACAATGCGGCGGAGGCGGGAGCGGCGCAAGGGGGGCGTTGGGGCGTGTGCGTGGTTCGACACGCGCCCTTCAGGCGCTGCTCACCATAACGTATGTCTTGAAGCCCACCCCTCGACGTCATCCTGAGCAGGCCCGCAGGGCCGTGTCGAAGGACGCAGGTTCGGCGTTCTTACCGCCGCTCGTTCCAGCCGTAGGCGACCCAGGAGTGGCCGCCGACGTTGCGGGCCTCGATGATGTCGGGATCCCCGGTCGGCGCGGCGCGCACGGTGCGCTTGGCGCGCATCGCGACCCCGGCCAGACCCAGCAGGGCGCTGGACATCAGGGCGATGAGGACGACAGTCGCGGCGGCGAACACCGCCAGCACGGCCCCGACCGCGAGCGCGGCGCAGGTGGCGAGCGTGCCGGCCAGCCAGGCGAGGCCCTTCAAGGCCGAACGAGAACCCCCCGCAGAGTTCAATCTGTCCATCTTGTCCTCGGTGGGCCGCGAGAGGCGCGGCCACGGATTACTATTTTGTCGTTAACCGCTGAACGTCAACTGAACACATGCCAAACGGGTGCGAATTCGGCGCCTGCCCGTTCAGACGGCGCCGACCAGCGCCAGCTCGCGGCGTTCCTGCATGATGGCGTCGAAGGCGGCGTTGATCGAGGCGGTCTTGGTTTCGGCCACCGCGATGAACTCGCTCGGCAGGCCGCGGCCGCGCGCCCGGTCGGGGTGCGCGTCCGACACGCGGTCGCGCCAGGCCGCCCGCACCACGGCGTCGTCCGCGTCGGGCAGCACGCCGAGGATCACGTAGGGGTCGTCCGGCCCGGCGCCCAGATGGGTCGCCTTCAGCCGCCGGAAGGTCAGCGGCGAGAAACCGAACAGCTCCGAGACCGTCTCCAGATAGGCCAGTTCGTCATGGGTCACCGCGCCGTCGGAGCGGGCGATGTGGAACAGGCCGTCCAGCACGTCCTCGAGCAGCTGCGGGCAGTTGCGGTAACGCTTGGCGAGTCGCTTGGCGTAGCTCTCGAATCCCCGCGTCGTCTGGCGCGCCAGATCGTACAGGCGGTGGACGTTGCGCTCCGACCCCGAGTCGGGCTGGAACACGACGGAGAAGGCTTCGAACTCGTCCTGGTCGGCCCTGCCGTCCGCCTTGGCCAGCTTGGCCCCGAGCGCCGTGACGGCGGTCGTGAAGGCGGGGTCCTCTCCCGGGGGACCGGGAGGACAGTCGGGGCATTCGGCGTCGTCGACGCGACGCGCCGCGAGGCCTGCTATGGTGCGCCAGAAACTCATGGGATCGACTTGCAGCTTATGATCGTGGCGCGGACATGACAACGGTTGCTGAAAACGGCCCCGGCTGGACGTTCTGGATCGACCGGGGCGGCACCTTCACCGACGTGATCGGCCAGGCGCCGGACGGCTCGGAGCAGACGCTGAAGCTCCTGTCCGCCTCGCCCTCCTATCCGGACGCGGCGGTCGAGGCGATGCGCCGCCTGCTGGCGGTTGAACCGGGCGCGCCCTTTCCCGCCCACCGGGTCGCGGCGATCAAGATGGGCACCACGGTGGCCACCAACGCCCTGCTCGAGCGCAAGGGCGCCAAGACCCTGCTGGTCACGACGGCCGGCTTCGCCGATGCGGTCGTCATCGGCGACCAGTCGCGGCCCGAGCTGTTCGCCCTCGACATCCTGCGGCCCGCCCCCCTCTACAGCGGCGTGGTCGAGGCCGGAGAGCGGCTGGCGGCGGACGGCGCGGTGGTCGCGGCGCTCGACACGGCGACCCTGGCGGCGGATCTCGCCCGCGCCCGCGCCGACGGCTTCACCAGCGTCGCCATCGCCTTCCTGCACAGCGACCTGAACCCGGCCCATGAGCTGGCCGCCGGCGAGATCGCCCGCGCCGCCGGGTTCGACGATGTGGCGCTGAGCCACGAGGTCAGCCCCCTGCCCCGCTTCGTGCCGCGCGCCGAGACGGCGGTGGCCGACGCCTATCTGACGCCCGTGCTGCGCGCCTATGTCGACCAGGTCGCCCGCGCCGTGGACGGCGCCCCGCTGTGGTTCATGACCTCGGCCGGGGCGCTGGTCCGGGCCGGGGCGTTCCGGGGCAAGGACGCGGTGGTCTCCGGACCCGCCGGCGGCGTGGTCGGGGTGGCCCGCACCGCGGAAGCGGCCGGCGCGGCCGCCGTGCTGGGCTTCGACATGGGCGGCACCTCGACCGACGTCTGCCGCTTCGCCGGCGTGCTGGAGCGGCGCGACGCGGCGAAGGTGGCGGGCGCGAAGCTGCGCAGCCCGATGCTCGATGTTGAGACGGTGGCGGCGGGCGGCGGCTCGATCCTGACCTTCGACGGCGCCCGCGCCCGGGCCGGTCCCGCCAGCGCCGGCGCCGATCCAGGCCCGGCCTGCTACGGCCGGGGCGGTCCCGCGACGGTGACCGACGCCAACCTCGTGCTCGGCCGGCTGGACCCGGCCTTCTTCCCGCCGGTGTTCGGCCCGAACGGCGACGCCCCCCTGGATCCTGCCGCGGCCCGCGCGAGGCTGGCCGACCTGGCCGACGCCATGGGCCTGTCGGTCGAGGCCGCCGCCGAGGGCTTCGTCGCCGTGGCCGTCGAACAGATGGCCCAGGCCGTGCGCCGCATCTCCACCGAGCGCGGCTTCGACCCGCGCGGCCATGCGCTGGTGGCGTTCGGCGGCGCGGCCGGCCAGGTCTGCTGCCAGGTCGCCGACGCGCTCGGCGTCACCGAGGTGCTCAGCCCCCGCCACGCCTCCCTGCTGTCCGCCTGGGGCATCGGCCAGGCGCGGGTGGGCGCGCTGAGGCAGGCGGGGCTGGAAGCGCCGCTGGACGCCGCCGGCCTGACGGCCGCGGTCGCCCTGGCCGACCGTCTGGAACAGGAGGCCCGCGCCGCCCTCACCGCCCAGGGCGCGGCCGCCGGATCCGCCGATCGCCGCCTGCGCCTGCGCTATGACGGCGCCGACGCGGCCCTGCCGATCGCGCCGGATGGCCTGACGACCGTCAAGGCCGCCTTCGAGAGCGCCCACCAGCGCCTGTTCGGGTTTGTGGAGCCTGAGCGGACGATCCTGATCGCCAGCGTCGAGGTGGAGGCGACGGCCTCTGGATCCTCCCCATCGGGGGAGGTGGCTGGCCGAAGGCCAGACGGAGGGGGTCATCCGGACCGTCGACCGACATCTGAGCGGACCCCCTCAGTCGGCTTCGCCGACAGCTCCCCCAACGGGGGAGCATCCGCGATCGTTCACGCCGCCGACCTCACTGCCCTCGCCGGCCCCGCCCTGATCATCCGCAGCGACACCCAGATCGCCGTCGCCGCCGGCTGGCGGGCGACCGCCGAGGCGGACGGTCTGATCCGCCTCAACCGCACCGTTCCGCTGACCGCCGGCGTCATTGCCGCCGACGCGCCTGATCCGGTGACCCTGGAGCTGTTCAACCGCCGCTTCACGGGCGTCGCCGAGGCCATGGGCGCGGCGCTGGAGCGGACAGCCCACTCGGTCAACATCAAGGAGCGGCTCGACTTCTCGTGCGCCCTGTTCGACGCCGGCGGCGGGCTGGTGGCCAACGCGCCGCACATGCCGGTGCACCTGGGCAGCATGGGCGCCAGCGTGCGGGCGACGACGGCGCGCCATCCGGTGCTGAAGCCCGGCGAGGCCTTCGCGCTCAACAACCCCTACTTCGGCGGCACGCACCTGCCCGACATCACCGTGGTCATGCCGGTGTTCATGGACGAGGCCGCGCCGCCCGCATTCTACGTCGCCGCGCGCGGGCACCATGCCGACGTCGGCGGGGTGCAGCCCGGCTCCATGCCGCCGTTCTCGACCACGCTCGACGAGGAAGGCGTGCTGCTCGACGCCGTGCCGATCATGAAGGACGGCCGCTTCCTCGAGGCCGAAACCCGCGCGGCCCTCGCCACGGGCCGATGGCCGGCCCGGGCGCCGGACCGCAACCTCGCCGACCTCAAGGCCCAGATCGCCGCCTGCCAGGCCGGCGCCGCGGCGGTGGCGGCGATGATCGACGCCTACGGGCCGGACGCCGTCGCCCGCTACATGACCTTCGTGCAGAAGAACGCCGAACAGGCCGTGCGCCGGGCGGTGACGAAGCTCCGCGACGGCGAGGCCCGCGTGCCGATGGACGGCGGCGGCGAGATCGTCGTGACGATCCGGGTCGACGCGGCGGCCGGCGAGGCGGTGCTCGACTTCAGCGGCTCGGCCGACCAGTTGACCAGCAACTTCAACGCCCCCTCCGCGATTGTCGACGCCGCGGCGCTGTACGTGTTCCGCAGCCTGGTCGACGACGACATCCCGCTGAACGCCGGCTGCCTGACGCCGCTGAAGATCGTCACGCGGCCCGGCTCGATGCTCGACCCCGAGCCCCCGGCGGCCGTGGTCGCCGGCAACGTCGAGACCAGCCAGCATGTGGTCGACGCCCTCTATGCGGCGCTGGGGGTGATGGCCAACAGCCAGGGCACGATGAACAACTTCACCTTCGGCGACGCGGACCGGCAGTATTACGAGACCATCTGCGGCGGCGCGGGCGCGACGCTTAACCGGGCCGGCGCCGGCGCGGTCCACACCCACATGACCAACAGCCGCCTGACCGATCCGGAGATTCTCGAGCGGCGTTTTCCGGTGCGGGTCGAGACCTTCCACACCCGCGCCGGCTCGGGCGGCGATGGCCTGCATCGCGGCGGCGACGGGGCGGTGCGCCACATCCGCTTCCTGGCGCCGATGGAAGTCGCCCTGCTCTCGTCACGCCGAAGCCACAGTCCGCAGGGAATCTGTGGCGGTGGCGCCGCGCTCCCCGGCCGCCAGCGTTTGAGAACGGCCGACGGCGCTGTAAGGGAACTTACAGGCTGCTTTTCGATTTCCGTGCGGCCGGGCGACGTTGTCGAGATCGAGACCCCGGGGGGCGGTGGATTCGGTCATCCCATCGGCGACCACGCCTGACGCAACTTTTTTCAGGACCTTGAATGGCCCCGTTCCTCTTCGCCCTCGCCCTGTTCGCCCAGGATGCTCCCCCCGCCGCGTCCGATGGCCCCATGGCCACGGCCGTGCCCCGCAAGCAGGAGGTCGCCGCCCTGCCGATCCAGGGCGGCGCCGTCTCGGCCCCCAGCGATGACTACGGCTACGTCGGCTGGTGCTACGGCGCGATGTCGGCCTACGTCGAGCTCTACGACCGCGCCATGCCGGAGGTGATCCGCATCGAGCGGGCCTGGCCGACGCCGAGCACCGAAGACAACATCGCCAAGGTCTATCCGGCCCAGCGCGACGAAGCGAAGAAGAACATCGTCCTGTTCGCCCGCGCCATGCAGGCGGCCGAGAAAGCCAGTCCCTCGCCGATCCAGAACCAGGGCGTTGACGCCATCCGTCGCGGCCGGGCCGTGTGGACCGGCGCGACCAGCGTGCCCAAGGCCCAGCTGGCGCAGTTCTGGATGTCCTGGTCGCCGCCGGCGAAGTGCGAGGAGACGGCCAAGGCCCTGGAGGCCCGCTCGCTGATCTTCGGCCAGGCCCTGACCTACAACAACAAGGGCGCCGCGGCGGCTCCTCTCCCGGCGGCGCCCGTTGCGCCGGCCGCCGAGGAACCCGCGCCTGCTCCCGCCCCGGCCGCCGACGCCGCGCCGGCGCCGGAAGCCCAGGCGGAGCCCGCTTCGCCCGCGCCGGCGCCGGTCATGGCCAGCGACGGCGTGCTCGCGATGACCCCGGTACCGGTGGAAGACGCCGACGCCCCGGCGGAGACGACGGACACGCCGCCGGCGGCCGCGCCCGACGAGGCCCCCGCCTCGGCTATCGACGCCCTGATGCCGACGCCCGCCGCCGCGCCCGCGACGCCGGCCGCCGCCGAAGCCGCGCCGCCGACGCCCGCGCCGACGGCCCCGGCGAAGAAGCGCAAGCGCGGCCTGAAGGACACCCTCACCGGCATGCGCGGCGCGCAGTAGCCCTGCTCCTCCCCATGAAGGGGAGGGAGATCAGGCCGCCGCGTCGCGGTCCACCGCGTCCGGGTCATAGGCCAGGATCGGCGCCAGCCAGCGTTCGGCCGTGGCCAGATCCCAGCCCTTGCGGGCCGCGTAGTCGCTGACCTGGTCGCGGTCGATGCGGCCGACGCCGAAGTAGTGGGCGTCGGGATGGCTGAAATAGAGGCCGCTGACCGCCGCCGCCGGGCTCATGGCGAAGCTCTCGGTCAGCTTCATGCCCGTCTGAGCCTCAGCGTCCAACAGCTTGAACAGCGTGGCTTTTTCCGTGTGATCCGGCTGGGCCGGATAGCCCGGCGCCGGGCGGATGCCGCGATAGCGCTCGCCGATCAGGTGGTCGAGGTCGAAGGCCTCGTCCGGCGCGTAGCCCCACAGTTCGGTGCGCACGCGGTGGTGCATCGCCTCGGCGAAGGCCTCCGCCAGCCGGTCGGCCAGGGCCGCCGCGAGGATGGCCGAGTAATCGTCGCCCGCGTCCTTGAACCGCTTGGCGATCTCCGGTTCGCCATGACCGGCCGTCACCGCGAAGCCGCCGATCCAGTCGGCCGGGCCGCCGATCGGGGCGATGAAGTCGGACAGCGCGGCGTTGGCCTTGTCGCCCGTCTTGGCCATCTGCTGGCGCAGGGTGTGCAGCCGCGCCAGCTCGGTCGTCCGGCTCTCGTCGGCATAGACGACAATGTCGTCGCCGTCGGACTGCGCCGGCCAGAAGCCGACCACGCCGCGCGCCTGGAACCAGTTCTCCTCGACGATCCTGGCCAGCATGGCCTGGGCGTCCTTCCACAGGTCGCTGGCGGCCTCGCCGACCACGTCGTCCGTGAGGATGTCGGGGAACCGCCCGACCAGCTCCCAGCTGGCGAAAAACGGCGTCCAGTCGATGTATTTCGCCAGCGTTTTCAGATCATAGGAGTCAAAGGCTCGCGTGCCGGTAAAGCTAGGCTTCGGCGGCGGAGACCCCGTCAGATCAATAGCGAAGCGGTTGGCACGGGCCCGGGCGATCGGCGTGCGGGTCTTCTGCTCCTGGCCGCGCGCGAACTGCTCCCGGACCTTCACATAGTCGGCGCGGGTCTGGGCCTCGAAAGCCGCCTTATCGGTCTTCGACAGCAGCTGCGACACGACCCCGACTGCGCGACTGGCGTCGAGCACATAGGTGGTCGAGGCGGCGCGATAGGCCGGGGCGATCTTGACCGCCGTGTGGGTCTTGCTGGTCGTCGCCCCGCCAATCAGCAACGGGATGTCGAACCCACGCCGCTCCATTTCCGAGGCGACGAAGACCATCTCGTCCAGCGAGGGCGTGATCAGGCCCGACAGGCCGATGATGTCGACGTTGTGCGCCTTGGCCTCGTCGAGGATCCGGTCGGCCGGGACCATCACGCCGAGATCGATGACCTCGTAGTTGTTACACTGCAGGACCACGCCGACGATGTTCTTGCCGATGTCGTGCACGTCACCCTTCACCGTGGCCATCAGGACCCGGCCGGCCTGCTCGCGCGGCTTGCCTTCCTTCTCGGCCTCCATGAACGGCATCAGCCAGGCCACAGCCTGCTTCATCACACGGGCCGACTTGACCACCTGCGGCAGGAACATCTTCCCGGCCCCGAAAAGGTCGCCGACGATGTTCATCCCGTCCATCAGCGGGCCTTCGATGACGTGCAGCGGCCGCTCGACGGTCAGCCGGGCCTCTTCCGTGTCCGCGTCAATGAACTCGGTGATGCCGTTGACCAGCGCATGGGCCAGCCGCTCGGCGACCGGCAACGCGCGCCAGGCCTGGTCGGCGACCTGGACCTTGCTGCCGTCGCCCTTGTACTTCGGCGCCAGGTCGACCAGCCGCTCGGTCTGACTGCCGCCGGCCCTGGGACGCCGGTTGAGGATCACGTCCTCGACGGCCTCGCGCAGCTCCGGCTCGATGTCGTCATAGACCGGCAGGTCGCCGGCGTTGACGATGCCCATGTCCATGCCGGCGTTGATCGCGTGGTACAGGAACACGCTGTGGATCGCCCGGCGCACCGGCTCGTTGCCGCGGAAGCTGAACGAGACGTTCGACACTCCGCCCGACACCCGCGCGTAGGGCAGCAGCTGCTTGATGCGCCGCGTCGCCTCGATGAAGTCGACGGCGTAGTTGTCGTGCTCCTCGATCCCCGTCGCCACGGCGAAGATGTTGGGATCGAAGATGATGTCCTCGGGCGGGAAGCCGACCTCGTCGACGAGGATGCGGTAGGCGCGCTCGCAGATGGCCACCTTGCGGTCGGCGGTGTCGGCCTGGCCTTCCTCGTCGAAGGCCATGACCACCACGGCCGCGCCATAGCGCAGGCAGAGCTTCGCCTGGGCGATGAACTCCGCCTCGCCGGCCTTCATCGAGATCGAGTTGACGATCGCCTTGCCCTGCACGCAGCGCAGGCCGGCCTCGATGACTTCCCACTTGGAGCTGTCGATCATCACCGGCACCCGGGCGATGTCGGGCTCGGCGGCGATCAGGTTGAGGAAGGTGACCATCGCCGCCTTCGAATCCAGCAGCCCCTCGTCCATGTTGACGTCGATGATCTGCGCGCCGGCCTCGACCTGCTGGCGGGCCACCGACAGGGCGGCCGCATAGTCGCCCTCGGCCACCAGTTTGCGGAATCTGGCCGAGCCGGTGACGTTGGTGCGCTCACCGATATTGACGAAGACAGGTCTCATAACACTCAAATTCCGCTCATCCCGGCGAAGGCCGGGACCCAGGTGTTTTTGCTTTCGAACCGCCGACGCCAGCGCTTTCCGGAAAAAGCCTGGGTCCCGGCCTTTGCCGGGATGAGCGGTGGAGGGATCATTGCGAGATCTCGACCGGCGCTTCCCGACCCGCCAAGGCGAGCCTCCGGCTAAGAATGGCTTGCGGGGCGCCGGCGGCGACGAGGCCGGGCCAGCATTTGGGATCGAGGGTGCGGTGCTCGGCCAGCGTCGCCACCAGCCGCGACAGGGTGGCGATGTCGGCCGTGGCGGCGATCTTCACCACCAGCGGCCCGGACAGCACCTTGGCCGGCACGGCCGTGGTCGGCGGGATATCGGCCCGCGCACAGGCCGTCAGGAAGGCCGCGCCCAGCGAGAACAGCGCCGCGTCGCTGACCGCCCGCCGGTTCAGCCGGCTGCGGATATCGCGGAGCATCTCGGTCTCGATCGGGCCGAGAGCGAGGGTGACCTTGAGGGCGGTCATCACGCCAGCTCGAACGCTTCCAGCCCGGCCAGCCGCATGGCGGTCGGGCGCTCGGGCAGCGCGCGCGGGGCCATGCCCGCGACCGACTGGGTCACATGGGCGATGTGGTCCGGCGTCGTGCCGCAGCAGCCGCCGACGATGTTGACGATGCCGCTTTCAGCCCATTCGTGCAGGGCGCAGGCCGTCTGGTGCGGCTCCTCGTCGTACTGACCCATGGCGTTGGGAAGGCCGGCGTTGGGATAGGCCGCGACCAGGGTGTCGGCGATGCGCGACAGCTCGGCGATGTGCGGCCGCATCAGGTCGGCGCCCAGCGCGCAGTTCAGGCCGATGGCGAAGGGTTTGGCGTGGCGCACGCTGTTCCAGAAGGCCTCGACCGTCTGGCCCGACAGGGTGCGGCCCGAGCGGTCGGTGATCGTGCCGCTGATCCAGATCGGCAGCTCCTCGTGGCCCTCCTCGTCACGCAGATCGAGGATCGCCTTGATGGCCGCCTTGCAGTTCAGGGTGTCGGTGATGGTCTCGATCAGGAACAGGTCGACCCCGCCCGCGTAGAGCCCCCTCACCTGCTCGCGATAGGCCTCGTAGACCTGGTCGAAGGTCACCGTGCGCGCACCGGGATCGTTCACGTCCGAGGACATCGACAGCATCACGTTCAGCGGCCCGATCGAGCCGGCGGCGAACCGCGGCTTGTCCGGCGTCTTCTCGGTCCAGCGGTCGGCCGCGGCCCGGGCCAGCTTCGCGCCCTCGAGGTTGATGTCGTAGGCCGCGCTTTCGAGGCTGTAGTCGCGCTGGGCGATGGTCGTGGCGCTGAAGGTGTTGGTCTCGCTGATGTCGGCGCCGGCCGCGAAGTAGGCGTCGTGCAGCCCGGCGATGATGTCGGGCCGGGTCAGGCAGAGGACGTCGTTGTCGCCCTTCAGCTGGCCGTTGTGGTCGGCGAAGCGCTCGCCGCGGAAGTCGGCCTCGCTCAGGCCCTGGCGCTGGATCATCACGCCCCAGGCCCCGTCGAGCACGAGGATGCGCTCCTTCGCGGCGGCCTTGAGGGCGGCGATGCGGTCCTGGCGGGTCATTGGGCGGCTCCCTGCTGGCGCGCCAGCTCGGTTTCAAAGGCCGCGCGCGAGTCGGCGATGCGCCGGCCGGCTTCGGTCGGGTCGACGAACGGACTGGGCTTGCCCGGCGCCATGGCCGCGCGCTTTTCGGCGAAACCGAACTGGTCGGGATGCGGCGCGAGGAAGACGTCGGCCTTCATCGCGGCCAGCCGCGTGAAGCTGGCGCGGTAGTCGGCGACGATGGTCGGATACTGCGGCTTCGGGGCCAGCCGGTTGCCGGCCACCGTCGTGCTGCACCAGAGCAGCGCCCTGCGCACCGCCCCGTCGATCTTCACCGGGAAGGTCCAGGTGGTGCAGCCGGGCGTATGGCCCGGCGTGATGTTGGCCGTCAGGGTCACGCCGCCGAGGGTGACCGTGTCGCGATCCTTGAGCACCGCGTCGACCTTGACCGGCTTGAAGCGCAGCCAGGCGACGTCCTCGGCCCCCGGGTAGACGCCCTTCTCCAGCAGCGGCCTGTCGCCGGCGCTGGCCAGCAGCGCCGCGCCGGTGTCGGCCTTCAGCTGGGCGAACCCGGCCGCGTGGTCGAAGTGGGCATGGGTGTTGAGCAGGATCTTGACGTCCGACAGCCTGAAGCCGAGCGCCTTGATGTTCGCCTCGATGCCGGCGACGTTCTGCTCCATCGGCCCGTCAATCAGGATCAGCCCCTTGGGCGTGACGATCAGATACGCCGAAAGCCCCTCGCTGCCGACGTAGTAGAGGTTCTCGCCGATCCGCACCGGTTTGGCCGGGCGGATCCACTCCGGCGGCAGGGTCTGGGCGATGGCCACGCCGGCCAGGGCGACGACGGCCAGAGCGGCCGGAATCCAGAAGCGCTTCTTCATGCCGCGGCCTCCTTCGGCGCGGTCGGAGTCTCGCGCACGCCCAGCACGCGGCAGATGGCGTAGACGAGGTCGGCCCGGTTGAGGGTGTAGAAGTGGAAGTCGCTGAAGCCTTCCTCGGCCAGTCGGGCGCACATCTCGGCGGCCACCGATCCGGCGATCAGCCGGCGGGTGTCGGGATCGTCGTCCAGCCCGTCGAACAGCCCGCCCAGCCAGGCCGGCAGCGGAATGCCGCACGGCTCGGCCATGCGCTGCAGGCCCTTGAAGTTGCTGACCGGCATGATCCCGGGCGAGATCGGGATGGTCACCCCGGCCTTGCGCACCCTGTCCATGAACCGCAGGAACACGTCGGTGTCGAAGAAGAACTGGGTGATCGCCCGGGTCGCGCCGGCGTCGACCTTGGCCTTCAGCACGTCGATGTCGTGGTCGATGCCCGGGCTCTCGGGGTGCACCTGCGGATAGAGGCTGACCGACACCTCGAACGGCGCGACCTTGAGGATGCCGGCGGTCAGTTCGGTGGCGTTGAGATAGCCGTCGGCGCGCGGCTCATAGGCGCCGCCGATGGCGCCCGGCGGGTCGCCGCGCAGGGCGACGATGTGGCGGATGCCGCTTTCCCAGTAGTCGCGCACCACCGCGTCGACCTCCTCGCGGGACGCCCCGACGCAGGTCAGGTGGGCGGCGGGCTTCAACGTGGTCTCGTCGAGCATCCGCTTGACCGTGCGGTGGGTGCGCTCGCGGGTCGAGCCGCCCGCGCCGTAGGTCACCGAGACGAACGACGGGTTCAACGGCTCCAGCCGGCGGATGGCGGCCCACAGGCTCTCCTCCGCCTGCGGCGTCTTGGGCGGCGAGAATTCGAACGATACGCGCACGCCATTGTCGCGGCCGCCGGCGCGGGCGACGGGTCCCAGGGACGAAGGCGGGGTCATGCGGCGCTCCTTTCGGCCAGGGCGGGCCGTCGGGCCGTCCAGATCTTCACGGTCAGTCCCGCCTCGGCCGCGGGCGGCAGGGCGGCGGCGGTTTCCAGTTCCAGCCCGGCGGCGGTCACCCAGCGGCCGATCTCCTCGTCGGAGAAGCCGAGCCGGCGGTGCTGGTGCTGCTCGCGCAGGTACTCCAGCGCGTGCGGGGCGAAGTCGACGATCAGCAGCCGGCCGGTCTCGGCGACCAGTCGCGCGGCCTCGGCCACGGCGGCGGCCGGGTCGCCGAGGTAGTGCAGCACCTGGTGCACGGTCACCAGATCGGCGCAGCCGCCGGGCAGTCCAGTATCGAAGATGTCGCCGTGGCGCAGCTCGCAGGCCGGCAGGCCCGCCTCCCCGACATTGACCCGGGCGATGTTGAGCATCTGCTGCGACAGGTCCAGCCCGACCGCGCGGCGCGCCTGCCCGGCCAGCAGGGTCAGCATGCGCCCCGTCCCGGCGCCGAGGTCGACCATCAGGCCGAGCGGCCCCTGGCCGACCGCCTTGCGGATTTCCGCCTCGACCTCGGCCTCGGCGACGTACAGCGAGCGCATCTCGTCCCAGCGGGCGGCGTTGCGCGCGAAGTAGGCGGCGGCTTCGGCCCCGCGCTCGGTCGCCACGCGCGACAGCCGGTCGGCGTCCGCGGACAGGTCGGGGTCGGCGGGATCGATCAGCGCCAGCGTCTGGTCGGCCAGCGCCCGCCCCCCGCCCTGGGCGGCCAGGCGGTAGAACACCCAGGCTCCGTCCGGGAAGCGTTCGACCAGCCCCGCCTCGGCCAGCAGCTTGAGGTGGCGCGAGACACGCGGCTGGCTCTGGTCCAGCACGGTGCACAGCTCGAGCACCGACAGCTCTTCCCGCGCCAGCAGGGCGAGGATGCGCAGACGCGTCGGCTCGCCCGCCGCGCGCAAGATCTCCACCACCTGTCCCGATGCCATCGTCATGGGGACATAAAGATATCTTTATATGATCAAGTCAAGCGTGGTCGGACAAGGGTTCCCCTGAGTGCGACACTGAATCGCGCGGGACAGACGCCCGTCCGAATCCATTGGCCAAAGTGATATCACTTTGATATTGATTCACCACCGGCGGGGAAAACCCCGCCTCCCCGGAGGAGCTTCCGATGCTCGGCGCCGTTCTGAAATCCCCGCGTAAACGGCTGGTCGCCGCGATCCTGTTCGGCGCGCTCCTGGCCGGCGGCGTCGGGCTGCTGCTGCTTCAGGCCTGAACGGGAGACAGCAGCGGCTCCTGATGGAAGAACCGGCGCAGGTTTTCCAGCGTCTGGCCGACCATCCTGGGGATGCTCTCGAGCGTGCCGCCGGCGGTGTGCGGCGTCAGCACGGTGTTGGGCACATCCGCCCAGCGCGCCGCCGGCGTCGGTTCGGTCTCGAACACGTCCAGCGCCGCCATGCCCAGCCGGCCGTCCTTCAGCGCCGCGATCAGCGCGTCCTCGTCGACGACGGAGCCGCGCGCAACATTGACCAGGCAACCGCGCGGGCCGAGCGCCTCGATCACGGCGGCCGAGATCAGGTGATGGTTGGCCGCGTCGCCGCGGCAGCAGACGAACAGGGCGTCGCTGTCGCGGGCCAGCGCCAGCAATCCTTCGGCCTTTGGCCAGGGGCTCTCCTTGTCGTTGGGTCCCCACCAGGCGACCGTCATGCCGAAGGCCTCGACCCGCCGGGCGATGGCCTGACCGATGTGACCCAGCCCGACGATGCCGGCCTTGCGGCCCATCAGGCCCGGCCGGGGCCGCATGCGCTCGGCGTGGGTCCAGCGCCCTTCCCGCACGATCCTGTCCCCCAGCACGATGCCGCGCCAGGCCGCCAGGAAGGCGCCCACGGCATGGTCGGCGACATCCTCGGCGTTGAGCCCCTGGGAATGGCTGACGGCGATGCCGTGGGCGCGACACCAGGGCACGTCCACGCCGTCATAACCGACGCTGACGCAGGCGATCAGGCCCAGCATCGGCATATCGCCCAGCAGGTCGGGCGAGAGCTTGATCTCGCCGGCGTGGACGATGGCCTGGACCTCGCGGCCCGGTCCGGCGAGGAACGCGGCGCGGTCAGGGTGCTCCCACAGGCGGATGACCCGGTAGGCCGGTTCAAGGGCCGCCTGCAGCGGCAGCAGCATCTCGTGCGATATCAAGACGACGGGTGGAGTCTGGGCATTGGTCATGCGCCGACAATGCCCCCGCCGACGGGCGCGTCAATCGAAGAGGTCGTGAGCAGCGCCGGAGCCGTGCGCCCGCGCCCTGATGTCGGG
>NZ_JBXAQC010000001.1:0-808890 GCF_058806855.1 Caulobacter sp. GW821-FHT12F03 | reverse complement strand
CCGTGTGGGGGGGCGGGGGCGGACGGCGACCGTTACAGGATCCAGTCGTGGTCAGGCACGCCGCGATAGGGAATCATCGCCCCGTCCAGGCCGTGGCCATGGCCATGGCCCGGCGGATCGAGCCGGGAATCGTAGACATCGCGATCGACGCTCTGCGGGCCGTCGGCCTGATGCTGGTCACCCGTCGACGGCGCGGCGAGCATCTTGTCGACGGCGGCCGCCAGGGCGTCCGGAGCCGCCGGCGCGGGACTGCCGAGACCGACGAAGCTGGCGTTCGTCACCGTCGCCGCGGACACGTTCCGCAACAGCAGCGTGCGGCCGTTGGAGAAGGTGATCAGCGTGTCGGTCCCGCTCTGGACCAGGCTGGTGTAGCCGCCGAACGCGGTGACATCGATCAGGTCCTGACCCACCGCGAAGCCGATCGCCGTGTCGGACCCGGCCTCGGCCGTGATCACGAGGCGGTCATTGCCCGCTCCGCCGATCAGCGTGTTCGACCCCGACCCGCCGATGAGGATGTCGTTGCCATCCCCGCCGTCGAGCCTGTCGTTGTTGGCGCCGCCCTCGAGCTTGTCGTCTCCGCCAAGCCCGCTGATCGTATCGTTGCCGGCCAGGCCCTGGATGTGATCCGCGGCGGCCGTGCCGTTGACGGTCTCGCTGGCCGAGGTGCCGACGATCTCGTTGTAGGTCACCGGCGGCGGGGACGGCGGCGGCGACGGCGGCGGGCTCGGAGGCGGGCTCGGCGGCGGCGACGGCGGAGGACTCGGCGGAGGGCTCGGCGGCGGACTGGGCGGGGGCGAAGGCGGCGGGCTCGGCGGAGGCGGCGGCGCCGGCGGCGGCGACATCCCCACGAAGCTGGCGCTGGTCACCGTCGCGGCGTTGACCGCCTTGAGCAGCAGCGTGCGGCCGTTGGAGAAGGTGATCAGCGTGTCGGAGCCGCTGGCGACCATGCTGGTGTAGCCGCCGAACGCCGACACATCGATCAGGTCCTGGCCGACGGTGAAGCCGAGCGCCGTGTCACTGCCGGCCACCGCGGTCTCGACGAATGTGTCGATCCCGGCGCCGCCGATCAGGGTGTTCGAGCCCGTCCCGCCGGAGAGGATGTCATTGCCATCCCCGCCGTCGAGCTTGTCGTTGTTGTCGCCGCCCTCGAGGAAATCGTCCCCGGCGAGGCCGCTGATCGTGTCGTTGCCGGCCAGACCCTGGATGTGGTCGGCCAGGGCCGTGCCGGTGAGGGTCTGACTCGCCGACGTGCCGACGATCTCGTTGTAGGTCACCGGCGGCGGGCTCGGAGGCGGGCTCGGCGGCGGCGACGGCGGCGGCGACGGCGGCGGGCTCGGAGGCGGGCTCGGGGGCGGCGACGGCGGAGGACTCGGCGGCGGCGACGGCGGCGGGCTGGGCGGCGGCGACGGCGGGGGTGAAGGCGGCGGCGACGGCGGCGGCGACAGGCCGACGAAGCTGGCGCTGGTCACCGTCGCGGCGTTGACCGCCTTGAGCAGCAGCGTGCGGCCGTTGGAGAAGGTGATCAGGGTGTCGGAACCGCTGGCGGCCAGGCTGGTGTAGCCGCCGAACGCCGACACATCGATCAGGTCCTGGCCGACCGTGAAGCCGAGCGCGGTGTCGCTGCCGGCTTCGGCGGTGACCACCAAAGTGTCGGCCCCGAGGCCGCCGATCAGGGTGTTGGACCCGGTTCCGCCGATGAGGATGTCGTTGCCATCCCCGCCGTCGAGCCGGTCGTTGTTGTCCCCGCCCTCAAGCTTGTCGTCCCCGCCGTTGCCGTTCAGCGTGTCGTTGCCGCCCAGCCCCCGGATGTGGTCGGCGGCGGCCGTGCCGTTGAGCGTCTGGTTGGCGGCGGTGCCGACGATCTCGTTGTAGGTCACCGGCGGCGGCGACGGCGGCGGGCTCGGCGGCGGCGACGGCGGAGGACTGGGCGGCGGGCTCGGAGGCGGGCTCGGAGGCGGCGACGGCGGAGGCGACGGCGGCGGGCTCGGGGGCGGGCTCGGGGGCGGGCTCGGGGGCGGAGACGGCGGCGGCGAGAGGCCGATGAAGCTGGCGCTGGTCACCGTCGAGGCGGTCACCCCGGTCAGGCGCATGGTCACGCCGCTGGTCAGGGTGACCAGCGTGTCGCCGCCGGACTGCACGGCGCTCTGGTAGGCGCCGAAGGCCGTGGCGTCGATCAGGTCCGTGCCGACGACGAAGTCGGTGATGGTGTCGGCCCCGCCAAGCAGCGAGGCGACGAACACGTCCGCGCCGGCGCCGCCGGTCAGGGTGTCGTCGCCGGTCCCGCCGACCAGCCGGTCGGCCCCGCCCCCGGCGCTCAGGACGTCGTTGCCGCCGTTGCCGGTCAGCACGTTGGCGACGCTGTTGCCGGTGATGGTGTCGGCCCCGGCCCCGCCGATGGCGTTCTCGATCACCGCGCCCATGGCGACGGCGACGTTGCCGAGCAGGTTGCTGCCGCCATAGGTGCCGACGCTGGAGAAGGCGCCCTGGTTGAGGTTGATGACCTGGTTGTTGCTGTAGCCCGAGAAGTCGAAGGTGTCCGTGCCGCCGGCGTCCCACACGGCGAACACCAGGATGGTCGAGGCCGAGCTGGCGATGAACCATGGCCGGTCGGCGTTCGAGTTGAAGCCGTAGACGGTGTCGCCGGTGCGGGTCGTGGTGTTGACGCCGTAGGACCGCTGCGCCGCCGCGATATCGTCCAGCATGATGGTGGCCGGATAGGCCGGGCCGAAATTCGCGCCGGTGTAGTTCTCGGTGAAGTAGCTCATCACCGTGTACTGCTGGCTGTCCTCGTAATACTCCGCGTTGTTCGCGTAGGTGATCGAGACGCCGGGGCCGGCGTTGTAGTCGCCGGGATGCGAGAAGCCGATGGCGTGGCCGGACTCGTGGATCAGCACCAGCTGGCCGTAGTTCCCGGCCACGGGATTGGCGTTGTAGCTCAGGCTGTTGTTGACCCAGACGTCGCCGCCGGACGAGCTGGAGGCGGTGCTCGACGTCGAATAGGCGAACGCCGCCGCGCCCGCGGCGCCGCTGCTGTAGTTGCCGTACAGGATGGTCGCGTTGTTGGAGTAGGCGCCGGGGCCGGTGGTGCCCGTCCCGACCCGGTCGAAGACGATGTTGGCCACGTCCGACCAGGACTGCAGCGCCAGAAGGGTGGCGTTGATCTGCGCCTCGGTGAAGGCGCTGAAGCCGCCCGTGTCGTCGGGCATGCCGCCGGCCGGCGCGGCGCTGCGGAAGGCGAAGGTCACGTGGGTGACGGCGCCGCCCCAGTAGGGGTCGTCCCAGTGGTTGTTCTCGTCGGAAACGCCGGGCTGGAAGTAGAAGGCGTTCCAGGTGGCGTAGTCGCGGTCCAGCCAGAAGGCCGCCTGGGCGACGGTCTTGGACACCTTGCCGGTGCCCGGGTCCGTGCCGCCGCGCTCGTCGGCGTTGTAGAAGGCGTTGGGCCCGCCGTCCTGGCCCTCGAAGGCCGTGGTCCCCTGCTGGCCCTTGTCGCCGTCGACCAGCGCCGGGATCGGATCGGCGTCGTCCTGGGCGTGCAGCAGGCCCCGCGCGACGGCGGCGTCGTGCCCGGGCTCGATATCGAAACGCAGCAGATCGTCGCCGTTCAGGCCGACCGGCCCCCGCCCGCGCGTCGGCGCGTCGACGCCGGGCGTCGCGGTGGCGTCAGGTCCCAGGTCGTCCCGAAATTTCGCCATCTGACCTGCTCCTGTCACTGTGCCCCTGCGTCACCAAGCCTAGGCCGGGCGCGCGCTCAGGGCAAGAAACCTGCCCTGCGGAGGGTTGCCGCGGTGTTACGGATCGAGGCGAAAGCGACTCGATGCGCGCCTCGGCGCGATTGTCGTCTTGCCTTTGCCCGTTTTGGGGTTTTTCTGGTCCCGGGGTGGCGACAATGACCGGCAATTCCACGGTGGAAGGCCTGCGGCGACAGCAGCGGCTCGTCTTCCGATGTGTGACGACCTTTCTGCTCGACCTCGTCGCACGGCAGATCCGCCGTCACGACGGGGACTTCACGCGCGCGGTCGTCTACATGGCCGCCCTCCAGGCCAGCCGCTCGCCGGCCGCCGGCGCGACCCCCGCCCGGCCCGCGCGCGGCTTCAGCGTCCGCGCCATCGCCCAGTCGATGAACCTGCCCTACGAGACCACCCGGCGGAAGGTCGCCGAGCTGGAAGCCGCCGGCCTTGTGCTCCGGACGGACGGACGCAGCCATACGGTGGCCCCCGCCCCTCTCGAGGGGCCGGTCTGGCGCGCCGACGGCGAGGCGATCTGGCGCGCGCTCCAGGCGGTCGTGGGCGACCTGCACGCCCTGGGATTCGACTTCGGCCAGTTCGCCGGCGGCTCCCCGCTGACGGTCGCCCGCGACCTGACCGAGGCGGACCGCATCGACGCGGTCGCCGTGCTGGTCAATGACTTCCTGCTGCGGGTTCTGGAGGCCGGGGTCGAGCCGCACGGCTCGATGATCGACGCGGTGATCTTCTGCACCCTGCTGCTGGTCAACGCCGAGCTCGTGACCAACGATCCGCAGCTGGCGTGGGTCTACGCCGGCGCCGAGACGCCGCCGCCGGACTCGCACCGGCGGCCGGCGACCATCACCGGCCTGGCCCAGTCGCTGGGCCTGCCGCACGAGACGGTGCGCCGGCGGATCCGCCTCCATCGCGAGGCCCGCTGGGTCAAGCGCGTGACCGGCGGCTACCTGGTCACCGTCGAGCGGCTGCAGCACCCGGCGATCCTGCAGACCGGGCTGATGGTCTCCCACCGCTTCCTGCAGCTGCTGCAGTCCGTCCGCCTGCTCGGCGTCGACATCGACGGCCTCGCCCGCGAAGCCGCGACCGTCGCCCGCCGGGCCTGACGCGGCCTGTGTCCGCTACCGGGTGAACTTCTGGAACTTGATGCGGTGCGGGATCAGGCTGTCGGCGCCGAGGCGGCGCTTCTTGTCTTCCTCGTACATCTCGAAGTTGCCTTCGAACCACTCCACATGGCTGTCGCCCTCGAAGGCGAGGATATGGGTGCAGAGGCGGTCGAGGAACCAGCGGTCGTGGCTGATGACCACGGCGCAGCCGGCGAACTCCTCCAGCGCCTCCTCGAGGTTCTGCAGCGTCTCGATGTCCAGGTCGTTGGTCGGTTCGTCGAGCAGGATGACGTTGCCGCCGGTGGCCAGGGTCTTGGCCAGGTGCACGCGATTGCGCTCGCCGCCCGACAGCTGGCCGACCTTCTTCTGCTGGTCGCCGCCCTTGAAGTTGAAGCTGCCGACATAGGCGCGGGTATTGATCTCGCGCTTGCCGACCATCATCACGTCGGTGCCGCCGCTGACCGCCTGCCAGACCGTGTCGGTCGGGACGAGGTCGTCGCGGCTCTGGTCCACGTAGGCCAGCTTGACCGTCTCGCCGAGGCGCACGGTGCCCTTGTCCGGCGTCTCCTGGCCGGTGATCAGCTTGAACAGGGTCGACTTGCCGGCGCCGTTCGGACCGATGACCCCGACGATGCCGTTCGGCGGCAGGCGGAAGCTCAGGCCCTTGAACAGCACCTTGTCGCCGTACTCCTTCTCCAGATCGTTGACCTCGAGCACGACGTTGCCGAGGCGCGGGCCCGGCGGGATCTGGATGACGGCGTGGGTCTGGGCGCCACGGGCGTTCTCCTGCTCGGAGACCATCCGCTCATAGGCGGCCAGGCGGGCCTTGGACTTGGTCTGGCGGGCCTTGGCGTTGGAGCGGACCCATTCCAGTTCCTTGGTCAGGGCGCGCTGGCGCGACTCGGACTCGGACTGCTCCTGCACGACGCGCTTCTGCTTCTGCTCCAGCCAGCCGGAGTAGTTGCCCTCGTAGGGCACGCCCTTGCCGCGATCGAGCTCGAGCGTCCAGCTGGTCACCTGGTTGAGGAAGTAGCGGTCGTGGGTCACGAGGATGACGCAGCCGGGGAAGGCTTCCAGGTGGTGCTGCAGCCAGGCCACGGACTCGGCGTCCAGGTGGTTGGTCGGCTCGTCGAGCAGCAGCATGTCGGGCTTGGAGAGCAGCAGGCGGGCCAGCGCCACGCGGCGCTTCTCACCGCCCGACAGCTTGGTCACGGGGCTGTCGTTGGGCGGACAGCGCAGGGCGTCCATGGCCATCTCGACCTTGCTGTCGATGTCCCACAGGTCGCCGGCGTCGATCTTCTCCTGGAGGGCGGTCATCTCCTCCATCAGCTCGTCGGTGTAGTTCTCGCCGAGCTCCATGGCGATCTGGTTGTAGCGGTCGACGGTCAGCTTCTCGTCGCACCAGGCGATGACGTTTTCCCAGACGGTCTTGCTGTCATCCAGATGCGGCTCCTGCTCGAGGTAGCCCATCTTCACGCCGTCGGCCGCCCGGGCCTCGCCGCTGAATTCCTTGTCCAGGCCGGCCATGATCTTCAGCAGGGTCGACTTGCCCGAGCCGTTGACGCCGACGACGCCGATCTTGGCGTCCGGATAGAACGACAGCCAGATGTTCTCGAACACCTTCTTGCCGCCGGGATAGGCCTTGGTCAGGCCCTGCATCTGGAAAATGTACTGCGCGGCCATAGGGGGTCGCTCGCTCTCGTCTGATCGAAATGGGGGTCGGCGCGGGATGTAGCGACCGGGGGGCCGAAAGGCAACGCCGCCCGCGCAGGGACGGCTCGCGCGAGAAGCGAGCGTCATCGTCCAGATGTCATCAATTCGTCGACGCTTCGTCGCCCAATCATCGTCGCCCGGTCGCATCGCCCGGTTAGCGCCCTGTGTCCGGCGCCGCGCTTCCCCGCCGCGCCGCAAACCGTGGGGATAGACATGAAACACAATCTCTTTGTCGGCGCGGGCCTGTCCGCGTTGACCCTGGCGTTCGCGCCGATGGCCTGGGCCGCCGAGGGCGACGCCGCGACCACCACCGCCGCCCCGGCCACCGAGGTCGAAGCCGTCGTGGTCTATGGCGAGGGCCAGAGCCGCCAGGTCCAGACCGTCAAGGCCGGGCAGCTGTCCGAGGCCGTCGCCGGCGTCAGCCCGCTGAAGGTCGTCGACATGCTGCCGGGCGTGACCTTCCAGTCCGCCGACCCCTTCGGCGCCTACGAGTGGTCTGCCCGCATCAGCATCCGCGGCTTCAACCAGAACCAGCTGGGCTTCACCCTCGACGGCGTGCCGCTGGGCGACATGAGCTACGGCAACTACAACGGCCTGCACATCAGCCGCGCCATCGGCAGCGAAGACATCGGCAAGGTCGAACTGGCCCAGGGCGCCGGCGCCCTGTCGGCGGCCTCGACCTCGAACCTCGGCGGCACGCTGCAGTTCTTCTCGCGCGATCCGGCCGGGACCTTCGGCGGCCAGGCCAACCTGACGGTCGGGTCCAACAATATGCACCGCGCGTTCCTGCGCCTGGACAGCGGCGCGATCGACCAGCTGGGCGGCCTGCGGGCCTATGTCTCGGTCGCCGACCAGACGACCGACAAGTGGAAGGGCGGCGGCGAGCAGCGCCAGCGTCAATACGACTTCAAGTTCGTCATGCCGTTCGGCCCCGGCGACGTGACCGGCTTCTACAACCGGTCCGAACGCGCCGAGCAGGACTACCAGGACATGTCGTTCGAGATGATCGACCGTCTGGGCCGTGACTGGGACAACACCCAGCCGAACTGGGCGCTCGCGGTGGCCGCGGCCCAGGCCTACAACACCGGCGCCCCCCTGCCCGCGCCCTTCGCCACCATCGACGACGCCTACTACGCCGGCGCCGGCGTGCGGAACGACGACCTGTACGGCCTGACGATCAACGAGCCGCTGGGCGACTTCATGACCGTCACGGCGACCAGCTACGGCCACCAGGACAAGGGCCAGGGCCTGTGGTGGACGCCGTACGTGCCGAGCCCGACCTGGGGCGCGCCCGGCTCGACCGCCGCGCCGCTGTCGATCCGCACCACCGAGTATGACATCAACCGCTACGGCACGATCGTGAACCTGACGGCCGACCTCGGCGCTCACCAGCTGAGCGGCGGCTTCTGGGTCGAGACCAACCGCTTCGAACAGGCCCGCCGCTACTACGCCGAGACGGCCGCCCGCCCGTCGCGCGATCCGCTCGGCTTCCAGGCCCACCCGTTCTTCACCCAGTGGGACTACGCGTTCCGCACGGACACGGCCGTAGCCTATGTCCAGGACGTCTGGACCGTCACCGACGCGCTGAAGGTCAACTTCGGTTTCAAGGCGCTGAAGGTCGAGAACGAGGTCTCCACGGTGGCCGTGTCCAACCCGGCCGGGGCCATGTCCGGCAAGCTGAAGTCGCAGGACAGCTTCCTGCCGCAGGTCGGCCTGGTCTACGAGATCAATCCCGACCTGCAGGCCTTCGCCGGCTACACCGAGAATGTCGGGGCCTTCGTGTCGGCCGCGACCGCCGGACCGTTCGCGTCGCAAAGCCAGGCGGTGGTGAACTACGTCGCCGACAACCTCGACCCGGAGACCTCGCAGACGTTCGAGGGGGGCCTGCGCTTCCGCGGCGACCGCTTCAAGGGCGTGCTGGCCCTCTATCACGTGAAGTTCGACAACCGCCTGCTGGCGGCCAGCACCGCGGCGCCGATCCTCGGCCTGCCGCCGGTCCTGTCCAACGTGGGTTCGGTCGAAACCAACGGCGTGGAGCTGGCGGGCGACGTCCAGATCACCGACGCCTTCTCGGTCTACGCCTCGTACAGCTACAACGACTCCCAGTACCAGGACGACGTCGTGTCCTCGACCGGCGTGGTGGAAATGGCGACGGCCGGCAAGACCGTGGTCAACTCGCCCAGGAACCTGTTCAAGGTCGAGTTCGCCTATGACCAGGGCGGCTTCTACAGCCGTCTGGGCGTGTCCTACACGGACGAGCGCTACTACACCTACGAGAACAACGGCGGCAAAGTCGACGCCAGCACGGTGGCCGACTTCTCGATCGGCTATCGCTTCTCCGGCGCGCCGCTGCTCGAGGGCCTCGAGATCCAGGCCAACGTCACCAACCTGACGGACGAGGACTACATCTCGACCATCGGCTCGGGCGGTTTCGTCAAGGCGGACCCGGCCGGCACGGCCCAGACCATCCTGCCCGGCGCCCCGCGCCAGGTCTTCGTCAGCGTCAAGAAGGCCTTCTAGGCCCGAACGCCGCGATCGAAACGGGAAGGCCGGGCGGCGACGCCCGGCCTTTTTCGTCGGCGGACCCGCCTGACGTGTCTGTGGTGGAGATCGACGCCGCGAAATGGCACTGTCGGGCGAACTGGAGTCAGGAGAACCCATGCGAGCCCGCCGCCGGATTTTCACCGCCCTGGTAATGGCCCTGATGACGCCGCTGGCGATCGGCGGGGCCGTCCATGCCCAGTCGACGGACTTCGACAAGATCCGCGCGGCCAGCGACAACGCGCCGCCCGCTCCGCCGCCGCCCGCGCCCCCGGCCGCGCCGACGGCGCCGGCCAAACCGATCGAGGGCGTCGAGGCCGCCGAGGCGCTCAACGCCGACATCAACGCCCGCAACGCCGAGGCCGCCGCCCGCGACCGGGCCGCCGACGAAGAGTACGCGCGCAAGCAGCGCGAGTACGAGGCCCGCAAGAAGGCCGACGCCGCCGCCTACGCCAGGGCGCTGGCCGACTACGAGGCGCAGAAGGCCGCCATCGAGCGCAAGCGCCAGGCCGACCTCGCCGCCTGGCAGGCCCAGGTCGCCGCCTGCAAGGCCGGCGACAAGAGCGCCTGCGCGCCGAAGTAGGGCGGCCAGGGTTGCCAACCGGCTCCCGGCGGCGGAACCATCTGGCCGCTGTTCAAGGAGCCCCCATGCGCCCTCTCCTGCCCGTCGCCCTCGCGTTGAGTCTCGCCGCGCCGGCCGTCGCCGCGCCCAGACCGGAACTCGCACCCGATCTGTCCATGGCCGGGATCCGGGCCGCGGTCACCGACGAGGGGCGCGACCTCGTCCCCGAGGGCGGCTGGCTGGGGGTCACGACCCGCTACCTGCGCCGCATCACGGCGCTCGATCCGCAGCTGAGGGCCGTCATCGCGGTCAATCCCGACGCCCGGGCCCAGGCGCTCGCCGCCGAGGGCCTGCGCATGCGGGGCAAGGGCCCGTTCGGCCCGCTGTTCGGCATGCCGATCCTCGTCAAGGACAACATCGAGACGCTGGACCCGATGGCCACCACGGCCGGGTCGCTGGCGCTGGCCGGCAATGTCACGGGCCGCGACGCGCCGGTGATCGCCCGGCTGCGGGCGGCGGGGGTGGTGATCCTCGGCAAGACCAACCTGTCGGAGTGGGCCAACATCCGCTCCGACGACTCGCTCAGCGGCTGGAGCGCGGTCGGCGGCCAGGCGCGCAATCCCTATGACCCGGCCCGCTCGACCTGCGGCTCCTCGGCCGGCAGCGGCGCGGCGGTGGCGGCCGGACTGGCGGCGGCGGCGATCGGCACCGAGACGGACGGCTCGATCACCTGCCCGGCGGCGGTCAACGGGCTGGTCGGGCTGAAGCCCACCGTGGGCCTGGTCTCGCGCACCTTCATCGTGCCGATCAGCGCCAGCCAGGACACCGCCGGCCCGATGACCCGCACGGTCGAGGACGCGGCCAACCTGCTGACGGTCATGGCCGGCGGTGACGCCGCCGACCCGGCCACGGCCGAGGCCGACGCGCGCCGCAGCGACTATGCCGCCGCGCTCGATCCCAAGGCCCTCAAGGGCGCGCGGATCGGCGTGATGCGTTACGCCGCCGGCTTCCACAAGGAAACCGACGCCGTGTTCGAACAGGCGCTGGCCGCCCTGAAGGCCCAGGGCGCGACCCTGGTCGAGGTGCCGGACTTCCCGGACCGCGACAGGATCGGCGCGGCCGAACTGGTCGTGCTGCTGACCGAATTGAAGGTCGGCATGAACGCCTACCTGGCCTCGACCGATCCGGACCGGGTCAAGACCCGCACCCTCGCCGATGTCATCGCCTTCAACCGGGTTCACGCCGACCGCGAGATGGCGCTGTTCGGCCAGGAGCTGTTCGAGGCGGCCGAGAAGACCGGCGGCCTGACCGACCCCGCCTACCTCAAGGCGCGTGACGAAGCGCGTCGCCTGGCCGGGCCCGAGGGCATCGACGCCCTGCTGAAGCGATATGACGTCACGGCCTTGGTCGGGCCGACGATGGGCCCGAGCTGGCTGATCGATCCGGTGCTCAAGGACCGCTACGTCGGCGGCGGCGCCGGCGGCGCGGCGGCCGTGGCGGGCTATCCGCACCTGACCGTGCCCATGGGCCAGGTCGGCGGCCTGCCGGTGGGTCTGAGTTTCGTCGGGCCGAAGTGGAGCGAGACGCGGCTGCTGGCCTACGGCTACGCGTTCGAGCAGGCGACGAAGGCCCGCAAGCCCCCGGCCCTCGCCCTGTCGGCGCCCTGACGCTCCGGACGCGCCGTTGTCCGACATCCCCCTCTCTGGGGGAGGTGGCGCTGCCGGCTGACAGCGCCCCCGGAGGGACGCATCCAGAACAGCGCAGGCCGCCGATCGCGAGCCCTAGTGGGTGCGCTTGCCCCAGTGGCGGCGCGGCGGCTTGGCCGGCGTCGGCGGGGGCGGCGGGCCGATCGGGGCCTGGTAGGTCGGGGTCCCGTCGCGCTGGTAGCCGCGTTCGTAGGCGTCGGCCTCCCACCAGTCGCGGTAGGGGCTGGTGTAGACGCTGTCGTCGCGGGCCGCCTGCGGCAGCTGGCTGGTGCGCTGGCAGAACTCGCCGGGCGCCCAGTTCCGGGTCCAGCACTGGTCGTAGTAGACGTAGTTGAACTCGCGCACGACCTCGACGCCGGGCTCCATCCAGATGGCCCGGTCGCTCCAGCCGAAGATGCGGTTGTAGCGCAGGGCTGCCCGGCCGGTGGCGGCGTAGATGCCGACCTCGCGGGCGCCGATGACCGATTCCGTCAGGGTCAGGTCGCCGTCGGAAACGACGCCGACGGTGTTGCGGCAGAAGCGGCTGTGGATCGCCTCGACGATCGAGGCGCGGTCGAGGTGCAGGCCGTTGCGCCAGCCACAGACCATGGTGTTGTCGATCTTCAGGGCGCCCGAGCCGCTGCGCTGGCCGTGCACCATGATGCCGTTGCCGGCGGGCAGGCCCGCGTCGCGGCCGAACACGCCGCTCTGGACGATGCGGCTGTCGCCGACGCCCGGCGTCAGGTCGAGACCCGCTTCCTCGCCGAGGATGCGGCTGCGGCTCATGTCGATCAGGCCGCCGTCGACGACCACGGCCGCGTCGAGCGTACGGGCGTCGATGAAGCTCTCGCTGAGGATCAGCTTGCCGCCGGTGGCCAGCACCGCGGTGGTGTCGCCCCAGTAGCGCACGACCGTGCGGACCAGCGCGACCTTCGAGTCCCAGGTCTCGACGCAGCTGGCCCGGCCGCCGTGCTCGGTCGACAGGACCATGTCGCGGATCTCGACCTGGTCGACGTTGGAATTGACCTTGATGCAGTTCTCGCCGTCCGGCGGCGTGATGGTCGCGGGCTTGCCGGCCCCCTCGTCGAAGATCGAGGCCCCCTGCCCGACGATGGTCACCGGATGGTCGATCCAGACGCTCTCGTGGCAGACGCCGCGCACATAGAGGGTGCCGTAGTCGGCCAGGTTCTGCAGGCCGTCGTTGATCGGCGTATCGCCGTCCTGGGCGTCGGTGCAGTCGGCCGTCCAGGTCATGGCCGTGCGCTCGCGCGGCCAGCCGGGCCGGCGCGACGGGCGATACTGGTCATAGCGACGGCGGTCGGGCCGCCAGCGCGGCCGCAGCGGCGGCGCGATCAGCCCGCCGAAGTTGGGGCGGATCTGGGCGTCAATGCCCGCCGCCTGGTCGGGGAAGGCCATGGCCGGCTCGGCGGCGCCCAGAAGGCTCACCGCCGCGCCCGAGATCATCAGGAAACGAGTCAGCCTGTTCATCGGTCATAGTCCCTGTCGCGGGGTGTCGGCCGGCTGGGGCGGGACACCTGGGCCAGCACCTGCTGCAGGCGTCCCACCGACGGCTTGAAGCCCGAAAGGGCGGAATCGATCTGGTAGACGACGGCCTTGGCCTTGTCCTGGTCGGCCACGCCGGCCACGCCGAGCGAGAAGTAGGTCGACATGGCGTACTTGGCCTCGGCCGAACCCTGGCGGTCGGCCTCGGCGAACCAGTGGAAGGCGCGGGCGTAGTCACGCGGCACGCCGACGCCCTCGGCGTACATCACCGCCAGCACCAGCTGCGCCTTGGGCGAGCCGTTGACGGCGGCGTACTGGATCACGCGGACCTTCTCGATCGGCGTCAGCACGCCGGTCTGCGGCCGGCCGATGCGCGCCTGGAAGTCCTGCACTTCCTGCGGGTAGAGGGCGTCCTCGGTGGTCGCCGCCCGGGTCGCCGCGCGCAGGTAGAACAGCGCCTCGCCGATGTGGATGAACGGCAGCTCGCGGATCCGGCCCAGCGCCACCTGCTGGGCGTCGCCGATCTGGTCGCTCTCGTCGGAATGCGGCACGCCCGAGGACGGCGACTCCGGCGGATAGAACTCGTAGGGCGGAATCCAGCGCTTGGCCTTGGCCTCGACGTACTGGCCGACGGCGGCCCGTTCGGGCGAGGAGCGCTCGAAGTCCTTGAGCATGACGTAGGCGCTGACGTCGCCGGTCTGAACGGCGAGGTAGTTGTACAGATAGGCGTCGACGTCGTTGCGCGGGAACAGGTTCAGCACCTGCGGCGTGCCCGGCCTGTAGGGCTTGCCCCGCGCCATGCCGGCCTGGGCGTTGTCCGACGGCTCGCCGAACGGCCCGAAGAAGTTGTCGTGCATCCGCGACAGCGTGCGGTAGCCCGACGCCCCCTGGGTCGACAGGATGTAGATCACGCGGCTGCGGACCTTTTCCTGTTCCTCGGACGACATCTGCGACAGCAGCCGGTCGAGCGCCTTGTAGGCGATGGTCCGCTCGACGGCGCGGCAGTCGTCGTAGCGCGAGATGGCCTTCTGCTCGCCCTGCGGCGACCGGCGGCCATAGGCGGAGATCGGCGCGTAGCCGTCGCCGTTGGACAGGGCCACGGCGTACCAGACGGCCGCCTCGACCGGATCCTCGAGATTCTTGTCGGCGGCCTTCACGCCCTCGTAGCGGCGCGCCAGTTCCAGTTGCGAGAAGAAGTCGCCGGTGAAGCCGCGACGGCGCAGCACGCGGATCTCGAGCTGCTGGGTGTTGAACTGCGGCGCCACGCCCGTGGGAATTTGCGGCCGCGGGCAGGCAGTGTCGCCCGGCTTGCCAAAAAAGCTGTCCGCCCCGCTGTCGCAGCCGACGAGGGGAATCACGACCGCGGCGATCAGGGCCACGATCGACGCGCCGCGGATCAGCGGGCCTTGCGCCGTCCCGTACGGGCGGCCAATGGCGTCGCTGGTCTCGTGCATACTGTAACCCCCGTCCAGCCCCGCCGTTAACCATACGGCTCCGGGGACTCTTCGCAGGGCTCCCGTCGGAGTCAAGCGCGGCCACGAGGCGGGAGGTGCAACAATTCGCCTGCATCCGCCCGGAGTGAACCATGTTCGCCCGACACGCGAACATAACGGTGGTTTCGGCGCCACAGGTCGATCGAAAGGGCAGGATTTGCCTGTCGGGTTCCCGACACAGTCCGGGCCCGGCCGGCGCCGGACGGGAATCATCGGCATCCCGCGTTCAGCGGGTCCGCGCGGGGTGGGCCCTCCCCTGACGAGCGGACATCATCCGGCCCCGTGAAGCTTCTCCAGCCTCAACCGGGCGATGGCCTTCAAGACTGCATCGCGGTTTTTCGCTGACTTCACCCACGCAGGCAGGCGAGAGATCACCGACGCGTTCCGGATCCCGGTCGTCGCGTCAGGCGTCTCCGTCCGCAGGCGGCCGGCGAGATAGTGTTCGAGATAGTCGAGGTGCGCCTCGTTCCAGGCGACCAGCACGCCGTGGCGGGTCTCCGCCCGCAGCCGTGGAGCCAGGCCCATGAAGGGATCGGCGATCTGGCCCGGCGGCGTCGCCGGGCGGTCGCGGGTCGCGCCGCAGGCGAGGCAGACCATGCGGCGGGCGGCGAAGGCGCGATCGCGCGGCGCCGCGACCTCGCCCAGGGGCGTGATCACAGCCATGCCGCCACAGCCCGGACAGTCGACGACCAGCCGGTCGTCGAAGCTGTCCTTGCTCCGGGCGGCGACCACCGAGCGGTCGTCGCCGTCAGGTCGGCTCATCGGCCGGTGGGCACGTCCTTGAAGGCCACGTCCTTGTCGACGCGGACGTCGCCCGGCAGGCCCAGGACCCGCTCGGCGATGATGTTCTTCAGGATCTCGTCCGTGCCGCCGGCGATGCGCAGGCCGGGGGCCCACAGCAGCGACTGCTGGAACGCGGCCTGCATCGGGGCCTCGGACGGGTCGACGAGGATGCCGTACTGGTCCTCCATCTCCACGCCCTGGTTGGACATGTCCTGCATCTGGTTGGCGGCGATGATCTTGCCGATCGAGCTTTCCGGACCCGGCGTCTGGCCGCGCGACAGCGCGGTCATGGTGCGGAAGCGGGTCAGCTTCAGGCCTTCGGCGGCCACGTACCAGTCGGCCAGCTTCTCGCGGAAGGCGCCGTCCTTGATGGCCGCGCCGCCCGGACCGGTGACCTGGCGGGCTAGGTCCATGATCGTCTTGTAGTCGGGGCCCGAGGAGCCGCCGACGGCCAGACGCTCGTTCATCAGGGTGACCAGCGCGACCTTCCAGCCGTCGCCGACCTCGCCCAGACGCTGGCTGTCCTTCACGCGCAGGTCGCTGAAGTAGACCTCGTTGAACTCGCTGCCGCCCGAGGCCTGGTGGATCGGACGCACGTCCACGGCGGGATCGTGCATGTCGATCCAGAACATCGTCATGCCCTTGTGCTTGGGCACGTCGGGATCGGTGCGGACCAGCAGGATGCCGTAGTCGCAATACTGGGCGCCGGTGGTCCAGACCTTCTGGCCGTTGATCACCCAGTCGTCGCCGTCACGGACGGCCTTGGTGCGGGTGGCCGCCACGTCGGAGCCGCCGGCCGGTTCGGAGAACAGCTGGCACCAGATTTCCTCGCCGCGCAGCGCCGGGCCGACGAAGCGGGTCTTGGTCTCCGCGTCGGCGAAGGCCATCACGGTCGGGACGCACATGCCCAGGCCGATGGTGAAGTAGCCGTAGTTGACGCCGACCTTGGCTTCTTCCTGGCCGAAGATGACGGACTGGATCGGCGTGCCGCCCGCCCCGCCCCACTCCTTGGGCCAGGTGATGCAGGCGTAGCCGGCGTCTGCCTTCTTGGCCTGCCATGACTTGGCCATGGCCATGTGCTCGGGGCTGTTGGGCCGGCGGCCGTTGGCGCTGGACGCGCCCTTGTGCTCGGCCGCGTTCTTTTCCAGCCAGGCGCGGGCTTTTTCGCGATAGGCGGCTTCTTCGGGGCTGTCGTTGAAATCCATGACTGTTCCTCCGGCCCTAGGCCGCGTTCTTGCGTTCGAGCTGGCTGACCAGCCGTTCTTTCCAGACCTTAGGCGCGCCGGCCACCAGGCCCAGCTGCCGCGAGCGGCGATAGTAGAGGTGGCAGTCGACTTCCCAGGTGAAGCCCATGCCGCCGTGAGTCTGGATGTTCTCCTTGCTGCCGAACCAGTAGGCCTCCGACGCGGCGATCCGCGCGGCCGACGCGGCGACAGGTAGCTCGGGGGCGTTCGTGTTCAAGGCCCAGGCGCCGTAGTAGGCGTTGGAGCGGGCGACCTGGTTCTTGACGTACATGTCGGCCAGCTTGTGCTTGATCGCCTGGTAGCCGGCGATGACGCGGCCGAAGGCGTAGCGGCCGAGCGCGTATTCGCGGGCCATTTCCAGGCACTTGTCGGCGCCGCCGGTCTGTTCGAAGGCCAGCAGCACGGCCGCGCGGTCGAACACCTGCTCGGTCAGGGCGAAGCCTTCGCCGGCAGCGCCCAGGCGGGTCGCCGGCGCGCCGGCGAAGGTCAGGCGGCCGACGCCGCGGGTCGGGTCGAGGCTCTGCAGCGTGTCGCGGCTGACGCCGGCGCCCTTGAGGTCGACGAGGAACAGGCCGGCCTTGCCGCCCTCGTTGGCCAGCACGATGGCCAGGTCGGCGATGTCGCCGTCGGTCACCGGGATCTTCACGCCGGTCAGCTTGCCGCCCTCGACCTTGCAGCCGAGGTTGGAGGCGTTGACCACGCCCGGACCTTCGGAGGTGGCGAAGCAGCCGATCAGCTCGCCGGCGGCGATCTTCGGCAGCAGGTCGGCCTTCTGGGCGTCATCGCCGGCCAGCATGATGGCCTCGGCGACAAAGAACACGGTCGAGGCGAAGGGGATGGGCGCGACGACGCGGCCCATTTCCTCGGCGATGGCGCACAGCTCGATGTGGCCCAGGCCCAGACCGCCGAACTCCTCGGGGATCGCGGCGCCCAGCCAGCCCTGCTCGGCGACGCCCTTCCACAGGTCCGCGTCGAACGACACGTCGGCGTTGTCGAGCACCTTGCGCACGGCGGCGCTGGTGCAACGGGCCTCAAGGAACTTGCGCGCCTCGTTCTTGAGGAACTTCTGGTCGTCGGAATAGTCGAAATTCACAGCTGCCTCCCGCCACGCGTCGGTTCGCGTGTCTCGTTGGGAGCGCAATGTAGCGGCGTTTCCGCGTGGGGAAAGATTGACCTCGCGTCAATGAATTCAGGTTCTTATGCAACCACCGATCAGAACGATGGCGTGGGTGCATGGCGAAGGCCGTTTTCCAGAAGAACCAGAAGGTGTGGGTCGAGAGCGTCGGCGCCTGGGCGACCATCGACCGGATCGTTCCGATCTGGGCCAAGGGCTTCGACGAACCGGTCCGGGTGACCTACGACGTGGGCCTGGGCCGCGAGTTCCACGCCCATGAGCTGCGCCCGGAGGATCGCGTCGAGGACGCCGACGGCGCGTTGCCCGGCGAGGGCTGGCGGCTGATGCGCGCCAAGAACAAATGGCAGCAGGAGGGCGATTGCGCCCACCACCCCTTCCCCGGCACCTATCCGGTGGTGGTGACCGACGAGGCCGACTGGGGCGGCTGGCGCACGCCCGGCGCGGAATATGACCGCGACCCCAACAAGATGGAGCGCCAGGCCCGGCTGATCGCCAGCGCCCCGCGCCTGCGGGCCATCGCCCGCGAGCTGATCGCCCTGGTCTCGGAGTCGCCCGAGGACGCGCCGCCGGTGGTCGCCGAACTGGCCCGCCGCGCGGCGATCATCGAGCGCTATGTCGAGGAAGTCCCGGCCGCCGCGGTGGTCGTCCCCGGCCGCGAGACCAGCGCGGCCTGACCACCGGACGAAGCGGGACTCACGCCTTGTTCATGCACGGCCCGTGGCGCGGCGGGCCGCGCGAGGCTAGATACGGTCCATGCGCACAGAAACGCCCCAGCCCGTCCGCCTGGCCGAGTACCGGCCGCCCGCCTACCTGATCGACGAGGTGTTCCTCGACTTCGATCTGCAGCCCTCGGCCACGCGGGTGAAGGCCCGGCTGTCGGTCAGGCGCAACGGCGACCATGCCGGACCGCTGGTGCTCGACGGCGAAGGGCTGACGACGATCTCGGTGATGGTCGACGGCGCGCTGCATGCCTTCGAGGCGACGCCCGAGACCCTGACCCTGGCGGACCTGCCGGCGGCCTTCACGCTGGAGACCGAGGTCGAGATCGACCCGCAGGCCAACACGGCGCTGATGGGCCTCTACATGTCCGGCGGCCGGTTCTGCACCCAGTGTGAGGCCGAGGGCTTCCGCCGCATCACCTGGTTCCTTGACCGGCCCGACGTGCTGGCCCGCTACACGGTGCGGATGGAGGCCGACACGGCGTTCCACCGCCTGCTGGCCAACGGCAACCTGGTCGAGAGCGGCCCGGCGGCGAACGGCCGCCACTACGCCGTCTGGAACGACCCCTTCCCCAAGCCCTGCTACCTGTTCGCCCTGGTGGCCGGGGAGCTGGACGAACTGACCGACAGCTTCGTCACCATGACCGGCCGCACCGTCGACCTGCGCATCTACGTCGACCCCGGCATGTCGGCCCGCGCCGAGTACGCCATGGACAGCCTCAAGCGGGCGATGAAGTGGGACGAGGACGCCTTCGGCCGCGAGTACGACCTGGACCTGTTCATGATCGTCGCCGTGCGCGACTTCAACTTCGGGGCCATGGAGAACAAGGGCCTCAACATCTTCAACTCGGCCCTGCTGCTGGCCGACCCGGCGACCGCCACGGACATGGACTACGAGCGCATCGAGAGCGTCGTCGCCCATGAGTATTTTCACAACTGGACCGGCGACCGGATCACCTGCCGCGACTGGTTCCAGCTGTGCCTGAAGGAAGGCCTGACGGTGTTCCGCGACCAGTCGTTCAGCGCCGACATGCGCGGCGAGGCGGTCCAGCGGATCAAGGACGTCAAGGCGCTGCGCGCGCGGCAGTTCTCCGAGGACGCCGGTCCCCTCGCCCACCCGGTGCGGCCGTCGAGCTACGTCAAGATCGACAACTTCTACACCGCGACGATCTACGAGAAGGGCAGCGAGGTCATCCGCATGCTCAAGACCCTGCTCGGCGACCAGGCGTTCCGGGAGGGCATGGACCTCTACTTCGACCGCCACGACGGCGAGGCGACCACGGTCGAGGCCTTCATCCAGTGCTTCGCCGACGCCTCGGGCCGGGACCTGGGCGACTTCTTCCGCTGGTACGAGCAGGCCGGCACCCCGACCGTCGACCTGACCAGCCATTTCGACGCCGACACCGAGACGGTCTCGATCACCCTGCGCCAGTCGACGGCGCCGACGCCCGGCCAGCCGGACAAGACGCCGCTGCCGTTGCCGATCCGCCTGGGCCTGCTGCACGACGACGGCCGGCCGATGGGCGAGGAATGCCTGGTCATCCTCGAAGAGGCCGAGCGGACCATTCGCCTGCCCGCCCCGAGCCGGCCGGTGATCTCGTCGCTGCGCGGCTTCTCGGCCCCGGTGAACCTGACCACCGACGCGCCGGAGAAGGACCGCTACGTCCTGCTGGCTGCCGACCCCGACCTGTTCAACCGCTGGGAAGCCGGCCAGGGCCTGGCCCGGGACCTGATCCTCAAGCGCGCCGGCGGCTCGCCCGACGAGGTGGCCGAAGAGCGGTTCGCGGAAGCCATGGGCCGCGCCCTCGGCGACCAGGCGGCCGATCCGGCCTTCAAGGCGCTGCTGCTGGCCCTGCCGTCGGAAGGCGACCTGTCGCTGGCCATGTCGCCGGCCGACCCGATGGCCATCCATGACGCCCGCGACCACCTGCGCGCGCGGCTGGCGGTGCATCTGGGCGACGACCTGCGCCGCCTGCACGGCGGGCTGGCCGAGTCCGGGCCGTTCTCGCCCGACGCCGGCGCCGCCGGCCGCCGCGCCCTGCGCAACGCCGCGCTGGACCTGCTGTCGGTCGACCACCACGGCCTCAACGCCGACATCGCCGCCGCGCACTACGAGACCGCCGCCAACATGACCGACGCCATCGGCGGCCTCGCGGCCCTGATGGCGCTTGGCGGCAAGGCCCGCGACAAGGCGCTGGCCGATTTCCACGCCCGCTGGAAGGACGAGCCGCTGGTGCTCGACAAATGGTTCGCCATCCAGGCCCGCGAGTCCTCGGAAGAGGCGCTCGGCCGGGTGCTGGGCCTGACGGTCCATCCCGACTTCGACCGCCGCAACCCCAACCGCCTGCGGGCGCTGGTCGGAACCTTCGCCAGCTTCAACCCGGCGCGGTTCCATGACCCGTCGGGGGCCGGCTACCGCTTCCTCGCCGACCAGATCATCGCCACCGACGCGGTCAACCCGATGACCGCCGCCCGCTTCGTCGAGCCGCTCGGCGGCTGGCGTCGCTACAAGCCCGAACTCGGCGCCCTGATGCGCGGCGAACTGCAACGCATCGCCGCCGTCGAAGGCCTGTCGAAGAACGTGCTGGAACTGGTGACGAAGGCGCTGGCCTAAGCAATCTCAATCCTCCCCACATCGTGGGGAGGGGGACCCTGCGGAGCAGGGTGGAGGGGTCAGCGCCGCGTTCGCCGGAAGGACCGGAATTCAGGAAGGAAGCGGCTGAATATCGCACCGCCGCCTCCACCGCCCTCCGGGCGGTCCCCCTCCCCTCTGCGAGGGGAGGATCACCGCGCGAAGAAGACCGCCTTCACCCGCGGCCAGAAGGTGTTCAGCGCCAGGCCGGCCATGACCAGGCCGGCGGCGGCCAGCTTCCAGCCGGGCAGCGCCTCGTGCAGGAACACCGCCGAGGCGGCCATGCCGAACACCGGCACCAGCAGTGACATCGGCGCGATCGTGGCCGCCGGATAGCGGGCCATCAGCCAGCCCCAGACCGCGTAGCCGAACATGGTGTTGCCGACCGCCTGCCAGACCACGGCCGCCCAGGTCAGGGTGTCGGCGCGCGCCAGCCCGGCGCGGATCGCGGGCCAGCCCTCGAAGATCAGCGAGAACGCCAGCAGCGGCGGGATCGAGAACAGGCTGGCCCAGACCACATAGGCCAGCATGTTCACGCCGGGCGTGCGCCGCGCGACCAGGTTGCCGCCGGCCCAGCCCATCGCCGCGAGCAGCACCAGGGCGATGCCCAGCGGCGTGGCCGAGCCGTCGGTGCGCCAGATGATCACCGCGATTCCGGCGGCGGCCAGGGCCAGGGCGGCATACTGGAACGGCCGCACCCGCTCGCCGGTCAGCCGCATGGCGAGCGCGATGGTGAAGAAGGCCTGGGTCTGCACCACCAGCGAGGCGAGGCCCGGCGAGATATGGCCCTTCATGGCGATGAACAGCATGCCGAACTGGCCGGCCCCGATCAGCACGCCGTAGGCCGCAAGGTTGCGCCACGGCACGTCGGGCTTCTTCAGGAACAGCGCCGCCGGCAGGAAGGCGACGCTGAACCGCAGGGTGGCGAACAGCAGCGGCGGCAGGTGGTCGAGGCCGATGCGGATGACCACGAAGTTCGAGCCCCACACGGCCATGACCGCCAGCGCCAGCAGCGCGTGTCGCAGGGACAGGGAAGCGGGATTCATCGGCGGGCGGCTCCGGTCGGCGAGCGTCTGGTCTAGGCCTTTGCCGCCGGTTCGACACCGCATTTCTGCTGTGGACGGGCTCAGCATTCCTGCCCGTTTCGGGGTGCCCTGTGAGTCCCCGGCGCCATGCTGTGCGGCCTTGTGACTCAGACGGTGGACAATTCGTCCATTCCTCCGTGACGCGAAGACTCCGCTTCCGTAAGATTCCCTTCACGGGGAACTGACTCGGGCTTGGGGAAAAACGTTGGCGGGCAAGCGTCGCAAGGCAGGAAAGGCCGGCGAGCCATCCTTTGCCGCGTCGCAGAGCCGCGCCCCGTCGGGCGCCTTCGTGCGCATCGCCATCCTCGCCGCCGTGGTCATGCTGGCGGTGTTCGCCGCCGTCGGCATCGTGCGCTACCAGCGCGGCTGGGCCCTGACCCCGGCCTCGGGGGGACCGGACGCCGCTGCCCAGATTCTCGCCGCCCGCCTCGACGCCCGCCTCGCCGAGCGCGGCGGCGGCCTGGCTACGGCCGTGGAACTGCTGGGCCGGTCGCCCGACGGACCGATCGACGCGGCCGAGAGCGCCCTGCGCGCCGCCGGCCCCGGCGTCGCCGCCGTGGCGGTGGTCAGCGGCGACGCGGTGGCGGCCATCGCCGGCCGGGCCGACGCCGCCGACTGGAAGGGCGCCGCCCGGCTGGCCCAGGCCTCGGGCAAGTCGCAATGGGCCGGAACCGCGGCCGGCGACCCCGGCCGCCTCTACATCGCCCGCATCATTCCCGGCCGCGCCGTGGTCCTGACCGCCGAAGACCTGGCCCGACTGCCGCTGGTCACCTCGGACAAGGGCGCCTCGGCCATCGCCACGCCGGACGGCCGGATTCTCGCCGGCGCGGGAGTCGGCGGGGTCAGCCAGGCCAGCACCGTGCGCGAGGCTTTCGGCCTGTCGCCCGGCGACCTGCGGTCCGACACCCTGGTGCGCGGTCGCCGCCCCGACGGGGTCACCGTCGACGTCGCCAGCCAGCCGGCGGCCGACGGCCTGCTGACGGCGCTGGGCGGCGCGCCGCCCGTCGGGCCGATCGAGGCCAACCAGGAGCGGATCAACGGCATCGTCTCCCTGCTGGTGCCGCTCGGCATCGGCATCGCGCTGGCCCTGCTGCTGTTCAGCCAGAGCCGCAAGGCCGAGGCGGCGCAGCGCGCCTTCATCGAGAGCGAGCAGCGCTTCCGCATGGCGGTCGAGGCCGCCCGCTGCGGCATCTGGGAATGGGACCTGGTCGAGGACCAGGTGTTCATGTCCGACGTCACCGGGGTGATCTTCGGCTGGGGCGGCGGCGGCGTCGTCAGCGGCCAGGAGGTGCTCGACCGCGTCGCGCCCGACCACCGCGAGCGTGTCCGCCAGGCGCTGGCCCACGCGGCGGCCTACGGCGCCTTCGACGTGTCGTTCCGCGTGCCCGACCGCCAGGGCGGCAAGTCGATCTGGATCGACGCCCGCGGTCAGGGCTTTGGCCAGGCGGGCGAGGACGGCCACCACCGGATCATCGGCGTGGCGCTCGACGTCACCGAGGAACGGCTGGCCCAGGCCCGCGCCCAGGCCGCCGAGAACCGCCTGCGCGACGCCATCGAGAGCGTGTCGGAGGCCTTCGTCCTGTGGGACCGCGCCGGCCGGCTGCTGATGTGCAACCGCAACTACCGCAGCGTCTTCAACCTCGAGCCCAAGATCCTCAAGCCGGGCGCCGCGCGGGACTACGTCAACCGCTTCGTCCAGCTGGCCATCAAGCAGGAGATCGCCGGCCCCGAGGGCGTGCGGGGCATCCGCGAGGCCGAGCTGATGGACGGCCGCTGGGTGCAGATCTCCGAGCGCCGCACGGCCGAGGGCGGGCTGGTCATGACGGCCACCGACATCTCCGCCGTGAAGGCCCAGGAGGAGGCCCGCCGCCTCAACGAGGAGCAGCTGCAGAACGCCGTGGTCAGCCTCGAGCGCAGCCAGGAACAGCTGGCCGAGCTGGCCCGCAAGTACGAGAACGAGAAGGTCCGCGCCGAGGCCGCCAACAAGGCCAAGAGCGAGTTCCTCGCCAACATGTCCCACGAGCTGCGCACGCCGCTCAACGCGGTCAACGGCTTCAGCGAGATCATGATCGCCGAGATGTACGGCCCGCTCGGCGACCCCCGCTACAAGGAATACGCCGGCGACATCCACAACAGCGGCCAGCACCTGCTGGCCCTGATCAACGACATCCTCGACATGTCGAAGATCGAGGCCGGCAAGATGAACCTCAAGTTCGAGCCGCTGAACCTCGAGGAGGTCACCGAGGACGCCGTCCGGCTGGTGCGCAACCGCGCCGAGGCGGCCGGGCTGTTCCTGAGCGTCGACTTCCCCTTCCTGCCGGAGATCGAAGCCGACTACCGGGCGGTCAAGCAGGTTCTGCTCAACCTGCTGTCCAACGCCATCAAGTTCACCCCGCGCGGCGGCCGCGTCACGGTCCGCGCCGAGGTCCGCCAGGACACGCTCGGCGAGCGGGTGCGGGTCTCGGTGTCCGACACCGGCATCGGCATCAGCAAGGATGACCTGGCGCGGCTCGCCCAGCCGTTCGAACAGGTCGAGAGCCAGCACAGCAAGACCACCCAGGGCACGGGCCTGGGCCTGGCCCTGACCAAGTCGCTGATCGAGCTGCACGAGGGCGCGCTGGAGATGGACAGCACCCCGGGCGAAGGCACCACGGTCAGCTTCATCCTGCCGATCCGCCGGATGCAGGGCGTCATCGCGGCTTAGGGGCCGAACCCATCGGAGCCGAAGGGGACAGGTTATCCTGTCCCTCGGGACTGGATAACCTGTCCCCGCCAGCGCGATCAGGGGACAGGGCAAGCCGCCCCGGGGCACAGCTTGACCAGTCCCCTGACGTCGAGGGTGTGATCGCGGCCTGGGACCGCCCGTCGCGAGAACGGGTTTGACACCCACCGCGGGCGGCCATCCACTCACGCCATGCGGGGCGTTCTGAAACCTGACCGGCGCACGATCCTGACCGGCCTCGCGGCGACGGGCCTCGCCGCCGCGCCCTTCGCCTCGACGGCGCGCGGCGCCGGCGCCCTGCGCGTCCGGCGGTCCATCGGCTCCATGCGGCCGGATGATCCCGACCTCGACGCCCTGCGCCGGGCCGTGCCGATCCTGCGCGCCAACGGCCTGTGGCAGGCCCAGGTCGCGGTCCACGCCGACATGCGCAACCGCCAGCACACGTCCTGGCGATTCCTGCCCTGGCACCGGCTGCTGATCCTGCATTTCGAGGAGATGGTCGCCCGCGTCAGCGGCAAGGCCGACTTCGCCCTGCCCTACTGGGACTGGGGCTGGGACCCGTTTCCGCAGATTTTCTACACCGACCCGGCCTTCGTCATGCCGAACCGCACGGCGCCGCCGGGCATGGTCATGGACAGCCGCTGGTTCACCTCAAAGCTGGACGACCCGTTCGCGGCCTATTTCGGCGCGCCGCGCGATCCGGGCGGTCAGGACGGCGGTCCGCGCTACATGGCCGGCTCGGCCGAGTGGAGCGGCCACAACCTGATGCACGGCTTCGTCGGCGGCGACATGAACGACCTGCAGCGGGCGCCGAACGACCCGGTCTTCTGGCTGCACCACGCCAACATCGATCGCAGCTGGGCCCTCTGGCGCGCCCGCAACCCGGGCGAGGTCTATCCCCAGGCCTGGCGCGACGAAGTGCTGGAAGGCCTCCTGGACGCCGAAGGCAGGCCCGCGCCGGCCATGACGATCGGTCAGACGGTCGACCCGTTCACTCTCGGCTACAGCTATCCGCAGGACTCCTCCCTGCCGCCGCCGTTCGAGCCGCCGGCCCGCCCGGCCTCGTCCCGCCGGCAGCGCTACGCCCTGGCGGCCAAGGTCGTTGCGCCCAACGCCGGGGTGATCCGCATTCCGGCCGACCTGGCCGACCGGCCCTCCGTGCGGGCCGCCGGGTTCATCGAGATCGCGTGCGACCCCGGCAAGTCGTCGATGATCACCGTCTCGGCCAGGCGCATGTCGGACGGCGCGCAGGTGTTCCACGACACCATCTTCGCCATTCCGATGGGGGTCTGCTTCGAGGCCCTGGCCTATCGCATCAACCTCGACCGGGTCTGGGGACCGGCCGGCACGAAGGGCATCGAGTTGCGCCTCGACATCACTCCGATGCTCGGGCCGGACAGCGGGACCAGCGCCTCGGTGCTGACCCGCGCGATCCTCGACATCGACGCGCCGGTCTGACGCGGAGACTCAGGGCCCGGCCGCGGGCGCCGGCGCCTCCGTCGGGACCGCGTCCTGCTGGCGCGCCTCCCATTGTCGCTGGAAGCGCTCGTTGACCATCCGGTTCATCGCCGCCCGCATCGCTTCGGCGAGGTTGGCGCGCTCCTCCGGCGGCAGGGTGGCGGCGAAGAGGACCATGTCCCGCTCCAGCCGGGCCCGGGCGCCGACCTCCAGCGCGCGGGCGCGATCGAGGTCGGCGGCCACCTGTTCGGCGTCGAAATGGTCGGAGGCCATGGCGTTGAACGCCCGGCGCTTGATCGCGCGGGCCTCGCGGACATCGCCGACCTTGTCCATCAGGGCCTTGCGCAGGACGGCGTTGAACGCCGGCCGATATTGCGGCGACAGGGCCCGGGCCGACGCCCAGAACGGCAGCGGCGCGCGCCCCTGCCCCTGGACGACCACCGGAGCGGGTTGCATCAGTCTTGGCCCCAGCGCCCAGGCGCCGACGCCCAGCCCGACCAGAAACAGGTTGAGGGCCAGCGACCCGAGCAGGCCGTAGAGCAGTCGGCGATGGCTCACGAATCCCCTCCCGCGTCGTCGGCCAGGCCGGCGCTGTAGACCGCCGCCAGCAGCACGGCGTCCTCGCCCGCGCTGGTCACCGACAGATTGACGCCGATCAGGATGCCGGCCACGGCGACGGCGGCCAGGCCCAGGCCGACCCCGGCGCCGGCGAACCAGCGGCGGGCGGGCGTCCGGACCGTCCGTTCCCGCGGCGCGGCGGCGACTACGGCCTGGCGCAGGGCCCGGCCCGGCGATGGCCGCTCGACCGCGTCGAGACTGTCGTCGAGGTCCCGCGCCTCGGCCAGGATCCCGCCCGTCTCGTCCGGCAAGGCGGCCAGCAGGGCGAAGGCGGCGTCCTGTTCGGCCGCGGGCCAGCGGCTCAGCGAGCCGCCATAGGCCTCGGCAAGCGTCCGGAAGCGTTCCAGGGTCATCGTCCTACTCCCTCAGGTCGGCCAGCGCGGCGCGCAGGGCCCGTCGCCCCCGCGCCAGCAGGCTTTCCAGCGCATCCACCGTCACCCCCATCAGGGCGGCGGCCTCGATATTGCTCAAGTCCTGGTAGTGGCAGAGCACCACCGCTTCTCTCTGACGATCGGGCAGGTCCGCCAATGCGGCGGAAACCCGCAGGCCGGTATCGCGGGCCAGCAGGCCCCGGTCGGCCGCCGGGCCGGTGTCGACCTGTTCCGGCGGCTCGGCCATCGCCACCTCGCGGCGGCGTCTCAGCCGGTCGTAGCAGAGGTTCAGCGCGACCCGGTGCAGCCATGTGTCGAACCGCGCCGCGCCCGGAACCCAGGTCGGCGCCTGTTTCCAGGCGCGCAGGAAGACCTCCTGCGCCACATCCTCGGCCTCGGCGGCGTCGTTCAGCATGCGGTGGGCGAGCTGCAGCATGCGCGGCAGCTTGCGGCCCACCAGCGCCTGGATGGCCGCCGGATCGCCGCGCCCCACCCGCACGATCAGTTCCTGGTCCGGATCGCCGCCCGTCGCCAAACTGTTCCCCACGCCGCCAGCGCGCCCCCCGGCCCGCCGCCTGGCGAGACGCTGGATCAATGACCGCCGCCACCCCGGCCGCCCATGCCGCCGCTGCGCATCGCGGCCAGCTCCGTCGCACTCAGCGCGCCGTCGCCGTTGACATCGGACCGCTGGAAGCGCCGTTCGACCATCTTCTCGATTTCCGGCCGCGTGAGGAAGCCGTCATTGTTGGCGTCCATCATGCCGAACATCATCCCGGAGCGGCCGCCGCCCTGGCCCTGGCCGCCGCCCTGACGCATGGCCGCCATGCCGGCGTCCAGCTCGGTCTTCGACAGCTTGCCGTCCTTGTTGGCGTCAGCCCTGAGCATCATCTTGACGCGGGCGGCCTTGAATTCGGCCAGGCTGACCTTGCCGTCGCCGTTGGCGTCCATACGGGCCCCGGGGGCGCCTTGGGCCAGGACGGCGCCGGCGGACAGGGCCAGCAGGACTGCGGCCAGGGGAATCGTCTTCATGTGCGGCTTGCTCCGTTATGCACCCCGACGGTTGAACGCCCCGCCGCGCGGCTTCCGTCGCCTCAGGCGCGGGTGATCGCCTCGAACGCCGCGCGGGCCCTGTCGCGGGATTCCGTCAGCCGCTTGCGCAGGGCCTTCAGCGTCCGCGTGCCGCCCGCCCGGGCCAGCAGGGCCTGCAGCCCCCTGGGTTCGGCGTCGGGATCGGCGGAGTCCTCCAGCGCCAGCTTGAGCAGCTGCGACAGGTCCTGCTGCAGGGTCCAGGCCTCGGCCAGATCAGTCAGGGCCGCCGCGTCGCCCAGTCCGGCCGCCGACAGGGCGGCCAGGGCGTCGCCGGTGTTCTGCGCCAGCGGCCCGCCCGCCGCCGCATGGACGATCTGCAGGTGCTGGGCCGCGAACTCGACATCGACCAGCCCGCCGGGCGTCAGCTTCAGGTCCCAGAAGCCCGACGGCGGCCGTTCGGCCTCCAGCAGCGCCCGCATCTCGCGCACGTCGGCGGCCGTGCGCGCGGCATCGCGCGGCCGGCGCAGCGCCGTCTCGATCGCCCGCGCGGCCTGGTCGGCGAAGGCGGCCGAGCTCGACCAGACGACGCGTGCGCGGGTCAGGGCCAGCATCTCCCAGGTCTCGGCCTCGCGGTCGTAATAGGTCTCGAATGCGTTCAGGCTGACGGCCACCGGCCCCTTGCTGCCGGTCGGGCGCAACTGCATGTCGACCTCGTAGAGGCCGCCCTCGCCCGTCGGGGCCGACAGGGCCGCGATCAGCCGCTGGGTGAAGCGCGCGTAGAAGGTGTCGGCGCTCCAGCCCTTGGTGGCCGACATCCCGGCGGGATCGTTGGACCGGTAGAGCGTCATCAGGTCGAGGTCGGAGCGGGCCGTCATCTCGCGGCCGCCGCACTTGCCCAGCGCCACCACGGCCACCTCGCCGTCGAACGCCCCGGCCTGCCGTTCGGTCTCGGCGAGGGCGGCGACCGACAGCCCCTTGATGCACAGGTCGGCCAGCTCGGCGAAGGCGGCCCCGGCCTGGGCGGCGCTGGCCGTGCCGCTCATCACCTGCACGCCGACGCGGAAGGCCTGCTCGCGGTGCACCCGCCGCGCCGCATCCATCGCCCCCTCGAAGCCCTCGGCTTCGGCCAGGGCGCGGTTGAACCAGGCCTCGCCCTGGCCCGCCTCGAACGGCTGGAAGAAGGCGCTGTCGAGCAGGGCGTCGAGCGCCGCCGGCCGCCGGGCCAGCGTCTGGGCCAGCTGCGGCGCATAGGCCATCACCTCGACGATCAGCTGGAACAGCTTCGGCTGGGCGAGGAACAGCGACTGCACCTGCACCCCCGAGGACAGGCCGCTGAAGAAGTCGGCGAACCGGTTGAAGGCGGCGTCCGGCGCGCCGGTCGCCTGCACCGCGTCGAGCAGCCGCGGCGCCAGCCGGGTGAACAGCTCACGGCCCCGCTCGGTGCGGGTGGCGGCGATCCGGCCGTGATGCCAGCGGCGGATGGTCTGCGACACCTGCGGCGGGTTGGAGAACCCCATCCGCTTGAGCGTGGCCAGCGTCTCGGGATCGTCCTCGACGCCGGTGAAGATCAGGCTGCCGAAGCGCGACGACAGCTCCTCCTCGCCCTTGAACAGATCGCCGTAGATGGCGTTGACGCCGCGCAGGATCTTGCCGACGGCGGCGTCGAAGCTGCGCAGGTTGTCATGGCCCCACAGGGCGGCGACCCGTTTCCGGTCGGCGTCGGACTCTGGCAGCCTGTGCGTCTGGTCATCGGCCAGCATCTGCGTCCGGTGCTCGAGCGCGCGCAGGGCGTGATAGGCGATGGTCAGCTCGGTCGCCGCCGCCTGGGTCACGTGGCCGGCCAGCGCCAGCGCGGCCAGGGCGTCCAGCGTGCGGTTGGAGCGCAGGTCCGGATGCCGTCCGCCGAGGATCAGCTGCTGGGTCTGGACGTAGAACTCGATCTCGCGGATGCCGCCCCGGCCGAGCTTCAGATCGGCGCCCTTGGCGGTCAGCCGGTCGTCGACCTTCCAGGCGTGGATCTGCCGCTTGATCGAGTGAATGTCGGCGATGGCGGCGAAGTCGAGGTTCTTGCGCCAGACGAACGGCAGCAGCTCCTCGAGGAAGGCCTCGCCCGCCGCGATGTCGCCGGCCGCCGCCCGCGCCTTGATGAAGGCCGCCCGCTCCCAGTTCTGGCCAACCGATTCGTAGTAGGCGAAGGCCGCCGGCGCCGGGACGGCGGGCGGCGTCGACGACGGGTCCGGCCGCAGCCGCAGGTCGACGCGGAACACATAGCCGTCGGCCGTCCGGTCCTGCAGCGTGCGCGCGACGCCGTGGGCGATGCGGACGGCCTCGTCGCCGGCCTCGACGCCCTCGGCCAGCGGCAGGCGCTCGGGCTCGTAGAAGAAGCTGATGTCGATGTCGCTGGAGTAGTTGAGCTCGAACGCGCCGTGCTTGCCCAGCGCGATGATCATCAGGCCGGGGATCGGCCCGGCGGGACCGGGCTCAACGGCGACCAGCCGCCCGCGTTCGATCTCGGCCCGCGCGGTCAGGGCCACCGCGGCGTGCAGGGCGGCGTCGGCGAACCGGGCCAGCGCCCCGGTGACCGCGTCCAGCCCCCAGACGCCGCCCAGATCTGCCAGGGCCGTCAGCAGGTGCAGGTCGGCCTTGAGTTCGCGCAGCACCCGCCGGCCGGTCTCGTCGTCCGGCTCGTCGGCCTGGGCACGGGCCAGGTCGAGAATGCCGGCCAGGCGTTCGACGGGATCGCTTTCCAGCGTCTCGCGCAAAGCCGCCGGCCGCCGCCGCGCCAGCGAGGCCAGATAGGGCGAGGCCCCGAACACCGGCGCCAGCGCGGGCCAGGCTGTGTCCAGCGCCTCCCCTCCGATCCGCGCCTGCAGCACCTCATGGGCGCGCCCGGCGGCCTTGGCGTCAAGAACGGGTCCACAGGGGCGCAGGCGGTCGGCGAGGCGAGTCATCCGTCCAGAGTGCGCGCGACGGAGCCGCGAGACCAGCGCGTCAGAGGCCGGGTCGCAGATCGCCGACACGGCCTCGAATTCAACTACTCCACCCGCGGCAGTACGATCGCCACGCGCAGGCCCGGGCCGAAGCCGTCGTACTCGCCGGGGCCCTCGTCCAGCTCCAGCCGGCCGCCGTGCGCCTCGGCCACGGCCGCGACCAGCGACAGGCCGAGGCCCGAGCCGGGTTCGCTGCGGCTGTTCTCAAGCCGCACGAAGCGCTGGACCACGCGGGCGCGGTCTTCCATCGGCACGCCGGGGCCGTTGTCGGTCACCGAGAACTCGATCTCGCCCGACGAACGGCGACGCACCCGCATCATCACCGCCCCGCCGACCGGGGTGTACTTGATGGCGTTGTCGATCACGTTGGCCAGGGCCTGGGCGAGGATCGGCCGGGCGGCCTTGACGGTCAGGCGCGGGATCAGCTCGGCCTTGAAGTCGATGCCTTTTTCCTCGCACAGCGGCTCGTAGAGCTCGGCCATATCGGCGGCCAGCTGGCCGGGATCGAACAGGGTCTGGTCCGGCGCGCTGCCGGCGGCCTGCAGCCGGGCGATGGCCAGCACGGCGTTGAAGGTGGTCAGCACGTTGTCGGCGTCGTCGAGGGCCTGGATCAGCGCCTGTTTCGGATCGCCCTTGCCGGCCTCGACCTCGATCAGCGCCGCCTCCATGCGCGCCCGCAGGCGCGTCAGGGGTGAGCGCAGGTCATGGGCGATGGCGTCGCCGGCGTGGCGCAGCCCGCCCATCGACCGCTCCAGCCGGTCGAGCATCTCGTTCATGCCGCTGGCGAGCTCGTCGTATTCGTCCCGCGCGCCGCGCACCCGCGCCCGGGCCTTCAGGTCGCCGGCGCGCACGGCGGCGATGGTGTCGTTGAGCCCGGCCATGTGGCGGCTGACGTTGCGGCTGACCATCACCCCGCCGGCCAGGCCGAGCAGGATGACCAGCGCCCCGGCGCCCCACAGGGCCCGCACGATGCCGGTGACGAACCCCTCGGACTCGCCGACGTCGGCCCCGACGAACAGCACCTCGCCGCCCTCGAGCCGCTCCTGCAGCCCCCGCGCCGGCCGCTTGACCTCGCCCCCGTCAAGGTCGGTGTCGGTGACCTGGAAGGTCGTCCAGTTCTCGCCCGGCGCCGTCTCCTTGCCGATCGGCGACTCCTCGATCGAACCGGTGATCTTCTGGCCCTTGCGGTCGAGCAGCAGGTAGAGGAACGGCCGTTCGCCCACGGCCCGCTCGATCAGCGCCTGGTTCAGGGCCGGCGAGCCGCCGCGGCGATAGATGGCCTCCAGCGAGTTCATCTCCCGGCGGATCTCGTCGTCGGCCCGCCGCGTCACCTCCCCGGCCGTGGCCAGGTAGGCATAGGCCAGGAAGGCCGCCGCCGCGGCCGCGAACATGGCCAGGAACAGCAGCGTCAGCCGGAACGGCGTGGTGCGGAATATCCGGGGCAGGCGCATGAGCTCGCCGCCGACCTCCTACGGGTCGAGCCGGTAGCCGGCGCCGCGCACGGTCTGCAGCATCTGGCGGTCGAAGCCCTTGTCGATCTTCGAGCGCAGGCGGGAGATGTGCACGTCGATGACGTTGGTCTGCGGGTCGAAGTGATACTCCCAGACCTTCTCCAGCAGCATGGTGCGGGTCACCGACTGGCCGGCGTGGCGCATCATGAACTCCAGAAGCTGGAACTCGCGCGGCTGCAGGTCGATCTCGGTGGTCCCGCGGTGCACGGTGCGGGCGATGAGGTTCATCTCGAGCTCGCCGACCTTGAGGGTCGTGGCGACCGCCCCCGTCTCGCGACGGCGCGACAGGGCCTCGACCCGCGCGATGAGCTCGGGAAAGGCGTAGGGCTTGACCAGATAGTCGTCGGCGCCGGCCTTCAGCCCGTCGACGCGGTCGCCGACCTCGCCCAGCGCGGACAGGAACAGCACGGGGGTGGCGTCGCCCTCGCGGCGGATGGTCTCGACCACCTGCACGCCGTTCATCTTGGGCATCATGCGGTCGACGATCAGCACGTCGAAGCCGCGCTTCTGGGCCTCGGCCAGCCCTGCCGCGCCGTCGGGCGCGTGGGTGCAGTCATAGCCGGCCTCGGACAGACCGCGCGACATCGCCTCGGCCGCTTCGAGATCGTCCTCGATAATCAGGATTCGCATCATTAGCCCCGCCAGGGTCGGCGACGGGAATCCGCCGACAGACGGACCCTACTCCGCGGGCGGCGGCGATCTCAACATACGATAGTGTAATGCGTCGCCCCGCCGGAATCCGTGCCGGGGCAGGAACGATATCCTCCGGGACCGGCGCCGTCGGCGCGGGTCCCGGAGGCGGATCGTCGTGCTAGTTCACCTTGACGGGAACCGAGGCCAGCTGGCCCTTGAACAGCACCGACAGCAGGATGGTCGGACGGCCCGCCTTCCTGGCGGCGTCGACCGCGGCGGCCACGTCGGCCGGCGTGCGCACGGCCTTCAGGTTCACCGAGGTGATCACGTTGCCCACGGCGATGCCGCGCTCGGCGGCGTCGGAGTCGGCCCGCAGGCTGTCGATCAGCACGCCCTGGACGTCGCCCGCGATGCCATAGCGGCGGCGGCCGGCCGTATCGAGCGGGACCAGGCCCATGCCGAGCACCTGGACGCGGGTGACGCCGGGCGCGCTCGGCGCCTTGCCGCCGTTGCCCGCGCCGCCGTCCGAGTCCGGACGCAGCGAACTGGCCAGTTCCTCGTTGGACGGGCGGACGCCGGAGCGGATGTCGATGAACCGCGTACGGCCGTCGCGCAACACTTCCAGGCGCAGGAGCGAGCCCGCCGCGCCGCGCCCGACTTCACGGGTCAGGGCGGTGGAGGATTCGACCTTCACGCCGTTCACCGACAGCACGATGTCGTCGACCATCAGCCCGGCCTTGGCGGCCGGACCGCCCGGCGTGACCGCCTTGACCACGGCGGCCTTGACGCTGCCCATGCCGAGGGCTTCGCTCATCTCCGGGGTGAAGTTCTGGATCTGCGCGCCGATGTAGCCGCGCACGACCTTGCCGTTGGCGATCAGCTGCTTGGTGATGCCGTCGGCGACGTCGGCGGGAATGGCGAAGCCGATGCCCACCGAGCCGCCCGTCGGCGAGAAGATGGCGCTGTTGACGCCGATCACCCGGCCGTAGGTGTCGAAGGTCGGGCCGCCCGAGTTGCCCCGGTTGATCGGCGCGTCGATCTGGACGTAGTCGACGTAGGTCGAGCTTTCGTCGTTCAGGTTGCGGCCGTAGGCTGAGACGATGCCGGCCGTGGCGGTGCCGCCGAGGCCGAAGGGGTTGCCGACCGCGATGACCCAGTCGCCGACACGCGGCTTGGCCGCGTTCTCGAAGGTCACGAAGGTGAAACCGCTGCCCTCGATCTTGATCACGGCCAGGTCGGTGTTCTCGTCGCGGCCGATGAGCTTGGCCTTGAGTTCACGACCGTCCTTCAGCGTGACGCTGATCTCGTCGGCGCCCTCGATGACGTGGTTGTTGGTGACGATGTAGCCGTCGGCCGAAATCAGGAAGCCCGAGCCGGAGGACTGCTGCCGAGGACGGCCGTTGGCGCCGTTCTCGTTGTGCTCGCCGTCCTGGTCCGGGTCGCCCGGCTTGCCGTTCGGCCCGAGCGGGAAGTTGGGCAGGCGCAGGGCGTTGGCGTCGACCCGCGAGGTGACGTCGATCGACACCACGGCGGGAGAGACCTTCTCGAAGATGTCGGCGAACGACAGCGGCGCCCCGGGCGGCGGGGCGAACATGGCCGGGCCGGCGGACGATGTCCGCACCAGCTGCGGCGCTTCGGCCGCCTGCGCCGGCGACATACGCAATCCCACGCCGGCCAGCGCGGCGCAGGCGACGCCCACGCCCGCGACGGCGCCCACAAAGAAACCGGTCTTCCTGGCGACCATCTGTGTTCCGTTCCTGTCCCGCCCGGGCGGGCTCTGCTGAGTGTTTTCGATGCCAGAGAGCGTCACCGCTCTCCAGTTATCTTTTCGTCATCCGACAAGGCGCTTCTTGGGGCCGGATCACGGCGCAATCGTGTCATGCGGACTCGTCGTCCAGCAAGGCCGCGAGGCGGGTTTCTTCATCGCCGGACAGCGCCGGGGTCGGCTCCCGCGGCCGGAATCGCGCGAGCAGCAGCCCCAGCCCCGCCAGCGCCGCCAGGAACGGCCCCAGCCAGAGCAGCGCGTTGGCCCAGTTGAACCGCGGCTTGAGCAGCGCGAACTCGCCGTAGCGATCGGTCATGAAGGCCTTCACCTCGGCGTCGGTGCGGCCGGCGGCGATGTGCTCGCGCACGACCCTGCGCAGGTCGCCGGCCAGCTCGGCGTCGGAGTCGTCGATCGACTCGTTCTGGCAGACCAGGCAGCGGATCTCGGTGAACAGATGCCGCGCGCGCGCCTCCTGGGCCGGATCCTTCAGCCGCTCGGACGGGTCCGAGGCGGCGCCGGCCATCAGCATCAGGGCGGCCAGGGCGAGCAGCAGACGTCTCATGGCTTGCGTCCCACGGCGAACCGCAGCCGGCGGTCGGACAGGCTCAGCAGCCCGCCCAGCGCCATCAGCAACGGCCCCAGATAGATCAGCTGGACCCAGGGATTGTAGTAGCTGCGCACCAGCCAGGCCGGTTCGCCGTTCACCCCGGCCCGGCGCTCGCCGAGCACGGTGTAGACCTGGCTGAAGCCGAGATTGCACAGGGCCACCTCCGAGGTGCTCTGCTTGCCGGCGGGATAGAACCGGCGCTCGGGCGCCGGCGTGCAGACGGGCGCCCCGCCCCGCGTCACGACCAGCTCGCCGCGTTCGGCGATGTAGTTGGGTCCGTCGACCGTGCCGACCTCCTTCAGCGTCAGCTCGAAGCCGCCCAGCCGCAGCTGGCCGCCGATCGACAGGGCCTCGGCCGCCTCGACCTTCCAGGCCGTCTCGAAGCAGGCGCCCAGGATGAACACGCCGAGGCCCGCGTGGGCCAGGGTCATGCCCCAGGACCCGCGCGGCAGGCCGGTCAGGCGGCGTCGGACCTCGGCCCAGGGGGCCTTGAAGGCGCGGGTCCGCTGGACGATCTCGCTGGCCGCCCCGGCGATGACCCAGGCGCCAAGCGCAACGCCGCCGCTGGCCATCGCCTTGCGCGGGCTCATCAGGGCGAAGACCAGGAAGCCGACCAGCACCGCCACCGCGCCGGCCAGCCGCAGCTGGGCGGCGCTGTCGACGACATTGCCCCGCTTCCAGGCGGTCAGCGGTCCGAACGGCAGGATCAGCATGGCCAGGCCCATCAGGGCGCCGAACACCAGGTTGAAGTAGGGCGGCCCCACGGTGATCGGCGCGCCCGCGAAGGCCTCGTAGATCAGCGGATAGAGGGTGCCGAACATGACCGCGCCGGTCGCGGCGGTCAGCAGGATGTTGTTGAGCACGATCAGGCTCTCGCGGCTCGCCGGGGCGAACACGCCGCCGGGGGCCAGGGCGGGCGAGCGCCATGCGAACAGGGCGAAGGCCGCGCCCGACGAGACGCCGAGGATCGACAGCAGCAGCACGCCGCGCGTCGGGTCGACGGCGAAGGCGTGCACGCTGGTCAGCACGCCCGACCGCACGAGGAAGGCCCCGAGCATCGAGAAGGTGAAGGCCGCCAGGGCGAGGAACAGGGTCCAGCCGGACAGCGCTCCGCGCTTCTCGGTGACGATCGCCGAGTGCAGCAGCGCCGCGCCGATCAGCCACGGCATGAAAGAGGCGTTCTCGACCGGGTCCCAGAACCACCAGCCGCCCCAGCCGAGCTCGTAGTAGGCCCAGAAGGAGCCCAGGGCGATGCCGACGGTCAGGAAGCTCCAGGCCGCCAGCGTCCAGGGCCGCACCCAGCGGGCCCAGGCGGCGTCCACCCGGCCCTCGATCAGGGCGGCCACGGCGAACGAGAACACCACGGAGAAGCCGACGTAGCCGAGGTAGAGGAACGGCGGATGGAAGGCGAGCGCCGGGTCCTGCAGCAGCGGGTTGAGCGACCGACCCTCGATCGGCGGGCTGGCCAGCCGCGCCAGCGGGTTGGAGGCGAACACGGTGTAGGCGAGAAACAGCACGCCCAGCAGGCCCTGCACCCCCAGCACGCGGCTCTTCAACCCCGCGGGCAGGCCCTTGCCGAACCCGGCCACGGCCGCGCCGTAGCCGGTCAGGATCAGGCACCACAGCAGCATCGAGCCCTCGTGGCTGCCCCAGCTGCCGGCGATCTTGTACAGCAGCGGCTTGGCGGTGTGGGAATTGGCCGCGACGTTGGCGACCGAGAAGTCGGAGGTGACGAAGGCTGTCACCAGGGCGACGAAGGCGGCCGCCACGCCGAGGAAGGTTCCGATGGCCGCGCCCTCGCCCGCGCCGGCGAGCGCGGGTCGGCGCCCTCCGACCAGGCCGAGCACGGTCTGCGCCAGCGACAGGGCGAGCGCCAGGGCCAGCGCGAAGGCGCCGAGTTCAGCGGTCATGGCTTGCCGTAGGCCGGAGCGGCCCCGCTTCCACGCCATTCACCCTGCTTCTTGAGGGCGTCGGCCACTTCGCGCGGCATGTACTTCTCATCGTGCTTGGCCAGCACCTGCTTGGCCTTGAAGGTCCCGGACGCGTCGAACGTGCCTTCGGCGACCACGCCCTGGCCTTCGCGGAACAGATCCGGCAGGTCGCCCTGGAACGTCACCGGGGCGGTGTCGGTCTTGTCGGAGATGACGAACTCGACCCGCCCGTCGGGATGCTTGACCACGCTGCCGGGCAGCACCAGGCCGCCGAGCTGCACGGCCCGGCCGGGCGCGACGTTGGCCGCCCGGGCCTGGGACGGGGTGTAGAACAGCGAGATCGAGTCCCGCAGGCCCCACAGCGTCAGGCCGGCGGCCAGGGCCAGCACCGGCGCCACGGCCAGCACGATGGTCAGCCGCCGCCGCGCGGTGCGGGATTTCGGCCAGAAGCTCATTGGGCGGCCTCGTCGAGCGCTTTGAGAATGTCGGGTTGGGTCTTGTAGAGGGCGCGCGCCCTCGCCAGGGCGGCGTCGCGGCGCTGGGTCTCGCCCAGCACGGACCAGGCGCGCACCAGCCGGACCCAGCCCTGCGGATCGTCGGCGTCGTCGCCGAGCCGCTTCTCCAGCCCCTCGACCATGCCGCGGATCTGCGCCGCGTCGGGCCGGGCGGGCGCGGCCTGGCGGGTCTCGGGCAGGCCGCCGGCCCTGGTGACGGCGGCGATCTCGCCGGCCAGGGCGGCGCGCGAGGGGTCATCGGCGGGCAGGCTGGCCAGCAGCGCGCGCCAGCCAGCGAGGCCCTGCTCGACCTTGCCGTCGGCGATGTCGGCCCGGGCCAGGAAATAGCGGGCGCTCAGCGAGCCCGGATCGATCTTCAGCGCCTCGTTGAAGGCGGCGCGCGCGTCGACGCCGACCTGGCCGTCGGCCTCGGCCATGAAGGTCTCGCCCAGCGCGGCCCACAGGTCGGCGCGGCGGGGGGCGATGGCCACGGCGCGACGCAGGGCGGTCGACGCGGCCATGGCGTCGCCGGACGCCAGTTCGGCCAGGGCCAGGTTCTTGAAGGCTTCGGGATCGGTCGGCCGCTCGACGACGATGGTCCGCATCAGCGCGGCCATGCGCGGGGGATCAAGCGTCGAGGGATCGCTGCGACGCCACTCGGCGAGCCGCTTGTGGAACGGCTGGTCGGCCGCGCCCGGGGCGCCGGTGACCCAGTACAGCCCGACGGCGATCAGCGGCAGGATCGCGGCCAGCACGACCACCAGCCGGCGGCCCGCGGCGGGATTGCCCACGGCGGGCTGGGCGTCAGCGGCGGCCAGAAGCCGGCGTCCGGCCTCGGCGCGGGCGGTGCGGACCTCGCCTTCGGGCAGCAGGCCGCGCGCGGCCAGATCATCGATCTCGGCCAGCTGGCGCCGATGCACGGCCAGGGCGGGGTCTTCGCCGACGGCGCGGAGCGATGCGACGCGCGCGCCGCGAAGCATCAGCCAGCCGACTGCTGCTGAAAGGGCCGCTGCGGCGATCCAGAATGCGAACATGAGGCGGGTGTTAGCGGATCGCGCGCCCCGGCGCGAGGGGCTGGATCAAAGCGCGATGTCTCAGGCTGCGGCAGCCCGCCGCCGGACGATGGCGGCGCTCCTGTCGTCACGCGCCAGCTGCAGGAGGTTGGCGGCCACGCCGAGGAACTCCCGCGCCCGCTCGTCGTCCTCGATGTCGCCCAGACGCAGCTGTTCGAGAACGTCCTCGACATATTGGTCGATGCGTTTGCCGAGCGTTTCCAGCACCTTGGCGCGCACGGACCCGAAGCCGCCGTCGGGCGCGCAGGGCCGCACCGCGTCGGCGAACGTCAGCAGGCCCATGGCCCAGGTCACGGACGGCTCGTCCGGCGGTTCGCTGAACGACGGCGCCGTGCGCGTCAGGCGCGCGCTGTAGCGCAGCTTCTGCGTCGGCAGCGCATGGGCCGCGGCCTCGTCGATTTCGCGCAGCCGCGCCTCGACCGTGGAGGCGACGCCCTGCTTGAGCTTCGTCAGGCGCTGTCCCCAGGCGGCGTCGCGCGACAGCTGGACCGATTCTTCCAGTTCGCCGGCCGCGTCGATGGCCCGCTGCACGGCCGCGCCGGCCTCCCGGCCGGCCTGTACGCCGGCGGCCGGCTTCATGGCGCGCAGACGATTCAGCTCGGCCTCGATCTCGTCCAGGGTGCGCTCGCCGAAGCGCGCCAGCTCGGACCCGGCCATGTACCGCTCGGTGGGATGATCCATCACGGCGGATATGATCCGCAGGATCATCGACGGCTGCTTCATGTGTGCGGCGAGCATCTCGAACATCAGCGGCCCCGCTCCGTCCGCCAGGGCGGTGGCGTCGCGATAGGCCAGCCGCGCGGTGGCCCGCCGCTCGCTGGTCATCCGCTGGATCCAGTCGCCCAGGCGCACGGCGATCGGCCGCACGATGGGCGCCATGTGCAGGCACAGCGCCGCCTCGGCGGCCCCGCCCGGCGTGACGCTGTCGCACAGCGACGCCGCCAGGGCGTACTCGGGCGTGTCGCGCGCCTCCAGCCCCTTCGCGGCCTGCAGGCACAGGACGTCGAACACCTCCGGCTGGGGATCATCGGGTTCGAGATAGTGAAGCGCGTCGGCGGCGTCCCGCACCAGCGCGGGCGACTCGGCGACGAGCGCCGCCCACAGCGCCTTGAGGGCCGCCCGCGGCCAGGCCGGCGCGCCCGGCGGTCCGGCGGAGCGGAACAACGGCGCGACCGGAATCAGCACGGCGAACCGCAGCGCCCGTTCGGCGGCCTCGGCCTCGACCATGGCGCCGATGGCGGCCAGCGGGCCGTTCACGCCGTCGAGGCTGATCGCGTGTTCGAGCGTGCGAACGAGCTCGTCCGGCGACGCCGACACGAGCGATTTGAGCATCGCGATCTTCTGTGGGGAGAGTTCGGGCATGAGCCTCTGCCGCCGAGGGCGGCTGAGCCCCCGCATCAGACTGGCCGAATTGGGTTAACGGTTCCCGAAATGCGTGTTTCAGGTTTCGGCGCGCGGAAGGCCCAGCTCGACCTTCAGGCCGCCCATCGCCGAGTCGCCCAGCACCAGCGATCCGCCATAGGCCCGCGCCAGCTCGTCGACGATCGCCAGCCCCAGGCCCGAGCCCGGCGCGCTCTCGTCCAGCCGCGCCCCGCGCTTGAGCACTTCCTCGCGCCGGTCGGCCGGCAGGCCGGGGCCGTCGTCCTCGACGGTGATGACGAGCCGCTCGGGCGAAACGGCCGAGGCGGTCACACGCACCCTCCCCTTCGACCAGATGCCGGCGTTTTCCATGATGTTGCCGGCCATCTCCTGCAGGTCCTGGCGCTCGCCGCGGAAGCAGAGGTCCTCCGGACAGCGCCAGTCGATCTCGACGCCCTTGTCCTGGAAGATCCGCTCCAGCGTCACCGCCAGCTCGTCGACCACAGGCTCCACAAGGCTTCGCTCGCCATGGCTCTGGCTGCGCGCGGCGGCGCGGGCGCGTCTCAGATGATGTTCGACATGGCCGCGCATGGCCTCGGCCTGCCGCGACACCACGTCCGCCAGCTGTCCGGGTTGCTGCACGGCCTCGGTCAGCATGACCGAGATCGGGGTCTTCAGGGCATGCGCCAGATTGCCGACATGGGTGCGCTGGCGCTCGACCACGTCCTGGTTATGGGCGACCAGCGCGTTCAGTTCGGTGGCCAGCGGCTCGAGCTCGGTCGGGTACTCGCCGACGATCCGCTCGATCTTGCCCTTGCGCACGTCGGCGACCTCGCCCCGCAGCCGGAACAGCGGCTGCAGCCCGACCCGCACCTGGATGAATACGGCCGCCAGGATGCCGGCCCCCATGATCACCAGCGCCCCGGCGGTCAGTGCGGCGAACCGTCGCGCCTCCCGGTCGACAGGCGACCTGTCTTCGGCGGCCATCAGGATCACCGGCGTCTTCCGGCCGGCCAGCTCGACCTGCATGGCGGTCGCCCGCAGCGGCTGGTCGAGCGGTCCCTCGGCCCCGTAGAACACCTGCACGGCCGGCCTGGCGGCGATCTCGGCCACCACGGTCGCCGGAATCTTCAGGTCCTGGTCGAACAGCGAGCGCGACTGGACGATGATCCTGATGCTGTTGTTCGGGCCTGGCTCGGCGATCTGCCAGTAACGGCCGGAATAGACCCTCAGGGCGCGGGTGTCGGTCAGGGCGGGGGCGACGACCCTGCCGTCCTCGACGCTGACCCCGGCGTTCAGGCCCTGGATCAGGTCGACCAGCCCCAGGTCGAACCGGCTCAGCGCCGCCTGCTGGAAGAAGGCCGTCAGCGACAGCCCCGTGACGATGAGCACCGCCAGGCTCCAGCCGGTGGCCAGCAGCACCAGCCGGCCGACCAGCGACCGGCGGCCCATCGCGGGAAGCTTCACTCGGTCGTCTCTCCGGGCAGCGGCGTCAGCCGGTAGCCCAGACCGCGGACGGTCTCGATGCGGTCGGGTCCGATCTTCTTGCGCACCCGGCCGATGAACACCTCGATGGTGTTGGAGTCGCGGTCGAAATCCTGGTCGTACAGGTGCTCGACCAGCTCGGTCCGGCTGATCACCCGGCCCTGGTGCATGATCATGTAGTGCAGCAGCCGGTATTCCAGCGACGTCAGGCGCAGCGGCTCGCCGTTGACGCTGGCGCGCGCCGACCGCGGGTCGAGCCGCAGCCCGCCGCAGGCCAGGTTCGGCGTGGCCACCCCGGCCGAGCGGCGCAGCAGCGCCCGCAACCGCGCCAGCAGCTCCTCGGTGTGGAACGGCTTGGTCAGATAGTCGTCGGCCCCGGCGTCGAACCCGGCGACCTTCTGGCTCCAGTTGTCGCGCGCGGTCAGGATCAGCACGGGCATGGCGATGTTGTCGCGACGCCAGCGCTCGAGCACGGACACGCCGTCGATCTTGGGCAGGCCCAGGTCGAGGATCACCGCGTCATACGGCTCGCCCTCGCCCAGATAGTGGGCTTCCTCGCCGTCGGCGGCGTGGTCGACGGCGTAGCCGGCGTCGCCGAGGGCCAGCTTCAGCTGGCGCGACAGGTCGGGATCATCCTCGACAAGCAGGATGCGCATACGGAGCCTCAGTTTCTGCCGATGATCGCGCCCGACCGGGCGTCGACGATGAAGTCGATTCGTTGTCCGTTCGCCGCCTGCCACCGCACGCGGTAGATCGGCCGGCCGCCCTGGTCTTCCAGGCCGGCGTCGAGCAGCCGTCCCGGCGTCGAGCGGGCGATGTTGCGGATCACGCTTTCCAGCGGCACCAGCCGGCCGCCGCGAACGCCTTCGCGGGCGTCGTCCTCGCGGGGGGCCCAGCCGTCGCCGAGCGAGTTGCCGCGTCCGCCGCCGGGATACCGATCACGGTCGCCCCCGCCCTGCCCGCCGATCTGGCGCGCCTCGCGGCAGGCCTTTCCGATCGGACCCTTGGTGCACTCCTGCGCCTGCGCCGCCGCCGGGAGGGCGGTGGACAGCATCAGGGCTGCGAGAAGGACGGTCAGGCGCTTCATGTCGTCGGGTCTAACGGGTCTCCGCTGAACGCGGGCTGAATGAGCACGTTATCCGGCCCACGCGGCGGAATGTCACGCCTAACGCCGTTTGGGCGAGTACGGCCGCTCCTTGCGCCAGGTCTGCGCGAAGGCTTCCAGCGCCGGGTCGACGGTCTCGGGCAGGGTCACCACCAGCCGCGCCAGCAGGTCGCCGCGCTGCCCCTTGGCGTTGACGAAGCCGCGTCCCTTGAGCCGCAGCTGCGCGCCGCTGTTGGAGCCCTTGGGCACGGTCAGCGTCACCGGCCCGTCCGGCGTCGGCGCGTCGACCTTGCCGCCCAGCACCGCATCGGGCACCGACACCGGCAGGTCCATGTGCAGCACCTCGCCCTCGCGGCGGTACAGCGGGTGCGGCTTGATGCCGATCTCGATCAGGGCGTCGCCGGGGCCGGCGCGGCCGGGCGAACCCTGGCCCTTGAGCCGCAGGGTCTGGCCCTCCAGCGCGCCCTTGGGGATGTTCACGTCGAGGGTGCGGCCGTCGGAGAAGGCGATGCGCTTCTTGCCGCCGCGGATGGCTTCCTCGATGTCGATATCGAGATGCGCCCGCAGGTCGGCGCCCTTGCCGCCGTTGCCGAAACCGAAGCCGGCGCGGCTGCCGCCGCCCGGACCACGCTGGCCGAACATGTCGCCGAGAATGTCGTTGATGTCGACGCCCTCGAACCCGGGGCTGCCCGGGCCGGCCCGATAGCGGCCGCCGGACGCGCCGCCGGGACCGAACGGACTGCCGCCGCCGAAGCCCGGATGCTGCTCGCGGCCATCGGCGTCGATCTCGCCCCGGTCGAACTTCCTGCGCTTGTCCTCGTCGCCCAGGATGTCGAAGGCCGACGAGACGCGCTTGAACTTCTCCTCGGCGGTCGGGTCGTTCTGGTTGGCGTCCGGATGGAACTGCTTGGCCAGCTTGCGGAAGGCCTTGCGGATCTCATCGGCGGACGCGCTGCGCGGTACGCCAAGTTCAAGATACGGATCGCGCGCCAAGGGCCCCTCGCCGGTGAAAGTCGTCGGCCCTCAGATAGAGCGTCTCGCCGCTCAGCGCCACAGGCTCCGCTGCGTCCAGGCGCCCCAGCCGAACACGGCCGAGCCCTGGGCCACGCGAACGGTCAGTGGATCGGGCGCGCCGCCCGGAAAATCGGCGGCCTGCTGGGCGCAGCTCCAGACAAACGCCGGCCCGTCGACCTCGGCCGTCCGAACGACGACATCGCCGTCGAGAATCTCGACCCGGTAGACCTCCCGCTCCTCCGACAGCGGCGGTTCGACCGCCCAGCCGTCGCCGCCCAGGCGCGCGCGCCGGATCCAGCGGACCACGAGATCGCCGCCCGCCCCGGCCTCCAGCGTCAGGTGCGCCGGGCTCCAGGGCCGGTCGGCCAGTCCGCGCCAGGTGAAGGCCGCCTCGGTCATCGCGGCGCCCCCGGCCGGTCCGCCCGCGGGCGCCGCGCGCCAGACCAGCGGCAGCCCCCGCTCGCCCAGCGCGACCTCGGCCCGCGCCAGCCCCTCGCCCAGCAGCACCACGTCCGCGCCCGCCGGGGTCAGGACGGCCATGGCCGGCTCGCTGCCCAGCTGCCCGCGCAACAGGCCCGACAGGGTCCAGCAGTCCGGGCCGATCAGTTCGGCGTCGAGGAACTGCACGATCTCCCAGTCCCCGCCGGCGCCGCGCACGGCCAGGGCGTTGGCTCCCGCCAGCACGGCGGCCAGCGGCCGGCTCTCCAGCGTGGCGCCCTCCAGCCGCACCCCCAGGCGACCGGCCTCGTGAAGCCGGTGCAGAGGTCCCGCCGGCAGGTCGGTCAGGGTCTCGCCGACGCCGGCCGGCTGGGTCAGCCGCGCCCGCGCGGTCAGGGCCTCGCCGGACACGCCGGCGTGCACGTCGAGGTCGCGCCAGGGCTCCAGCCCGGCGGCGACCAGCGGCCGGGCGTCCATCTCCGCCCCGGGCAGCGGCGGCAGGTCGAGCAGATACAGCCGCGGCGGCCCGGCGGGCACGGTCGGCGGCGGCGGCGTCCAGTCCGGCGACCCGCCGGCCGCAACCTCGGCCGGTTCGGCCGCCTCCAGCGCGACCCGCGGCCGCTCGTCGAGATCGAGGCCGGTCACGCGCCAGGTCCGGTCGTCCCCGGCCAGCGCCAGCCGGTCCCCGGCCTCGACCCGCAGGGCGGCCAGCGGCGACAGATGCGCGATCAGCCCGTCGCGGGCGGCCAGGTCACGCGCCAGCGCCCGCCGCCCGACCTGCTCGGCCAGGGCGGCGGCGCCGACGATCGGCAGGTCGATGACCCGCACGCCGCCGCCGTCCGCCGGATCGCGGCGCACGGTCAGCCCGCCAATGCGGTAGTCTGCGGTCTCGTCGATGAACCGCAGCCGCGCCGCGTCGGGCGGCGTTTCGAGCGTCCGGATCTGCGAACAGGCCTCCCGCGCCTCAGGCAGGGCCAGGTCGTCGTCGGTGAGCATCACCGCCGCCGGCCCGTCCCGCCGCACCAGCGTCGCGACCCCGTTCCGCTCGGCGGCGTCGAAGGCGAACGCCAGCGCCAGCGGCTCAAGCGCGTCGCGCAGCCGCATCGGCGCCTCGACGACGTAGCCGCTGACCACGCCGGTCACATCGCCCGCGTCCAGCGTCACGCCGGCGCGCCCGGCCAGCGCCCGCGCGAGATCGCCCAGCGGCGCGGCCCCGGCCCGGCCGTTCAGCCAGTGGCCGGTCGCCCAGTTGACCCCGTCGCGCCAGACACTCGTCCGACCGGGAAAATCGGGAAACGGCCGGGCGTCCCAGCACCAGGCGCTCATCGCCGTCACCATCGGCCCGCCGTAGACCGGCGAGACGGGGTTGTTCGCCGCCTCGGCGAAGTGGCCCAGCACCGCCTCCAGCGTCCGCCGCTGGCCCTCGTCGTCGCGCGCGCCGGTCGAGAACGGCGGCAGGGCGCTCTCGCTGCTCTTGGCGTCGAGGAACATGTTCGGCGTGTTGGCCCCCTTGTCGACGGCCGCGCAGCCGAACTCGATCAGCCGGATCGGCTTGGACCGTGGAATCCAGGCCGTCGGCGTCGCCGACCGCGCCCCGCCGGGCCGGTCATGGTGGGCGTTAGACCACCAGCCGATCAGGTCCTTGGGCCGGAACACCCATGGCTCGTCGCCGGCGCCGTCGGTGATCGGCGTGCGCACCCGCGCGGCGCGATCGGCGCCGGACGCGTAGAACCAGTCGAACCCCTCGCCGGACGCCACATCCCAGACGTCCTGCGCCTCGCCGTCCCGCCAGTCGGCGAGCGGCGGATAGAAGTCGACGCCGACGAAGTCGATCGCCTCGTCAGCCCACAGCGGATCGAGATGGAAGAACACATCGCCCGAGCCGTCGGCCGGCTGAACCCCGAAGTATTCGCTCCAGTCGGCGGCGTAGCCGATGGCCGTTCCGTCCCCGAGCATCGCCCGGCAGTCGGCCGCCAGCGCGCGCAGGGCCGTCACGGCCGGAAAACTGTCGCCGTCGCGGATGGTCGTGATCCCGCGCAGCTCCGAGCCGATCAGGAACCCGTCCACGCCCCCGGCCATCTGCGCCAGCATCGCGAGGTGCAGCACCATCCGCCGCAGCCCCCACCCGGCGGGCCCGGCATAGGACGCCGTCTGGCCGTCCGCGACGAAGTCCTCAGGCGAGGCGGCGCCGAAGAATGTTTCAATATCAGCGGCTTCGCCGGATATCCTGCCGCGCCACGGATAGCCCTCGCAGTCCATCAGGATGAACGGACAGAGGGTCACCGCCAGCCCGCGCGCCTTCAGCTCGGCGATGGCCTGCAGCACGGCCCGGTCGGCGGGCGTGCCGCCATAGACGGGGCCGCCGTCATGACGGGAGATCACGTGCGCGCCGGCCCGTCCGACCCCGCCGGCCCGCCAGGCCCAGGGCAGCGTGCCCTTGGCCGCCTGCTCGACGCCCGGCCGGATCTGGCAGGTCCCGGCGTCCAGGCTGGTCCCGAACCAGGCGACCACCAGCGTCACCCCGGTCAGGTTCGGCAGCTGCGCCTGCAGCTGGTCCAGCGACACCAGCAGGTCCGGCCGCCCGTCGCCGGTGTTGACGTTCTCGGCCGTCAGCCGGGTCAGGCCGTCGCGCCGGTGGATCACCTCGGTGGCCAGCACGAACTCCCCGGCTCCGGGGATCAGGCAGACGCTCGTCAGCCGGTCCTCCAGCCCCGCGCCGGAAGCCGGCCGGCGGAACACCTCGAACGACAGCTGCGGCGGCCGGTTGCCATAGGCCGCCAGCGGCAGGTCCTCGAACACCACATAGGCGCAGTCGCGATAGGCGGGGGCCGCGCCCTCGATCGCCTCGATCAGCGGGTCGGGCGTCTGGTCCGCGGTCCCGCGATGCAGCCGCATCGTCACGCCGGACAGATCCATCGGCTTGCCGTCGGCCCAGGCCCGCCCGATCCCGTCGATCGGTCCCTCACAGAGCGCCACCGCGAACGACAGGCTGTAGCGGTACTCGACCACCGTCGGCCCGCCCTTGCCGCCGCCGGCCTGGCGCTCGACGCGCTTCTCGCGCAGCCGCGCGGCCCAGATCACCTGCCCGGCCACCCGCGCGCGGCCGAACACGGCGGCCATCGGCGCGCCCTCGGCGGCGCTCATCAGCTGCAGCTCGCGCAGCCGCGGCCCCGCCTGCCGGGCGGGTTGCAGGCTGGCCAGCGCCGCCCGGTCGATTGCGTTGCCGACGGCGTTGCCGATCGCCTGCCCGACCGGACCGCCCAGCATCTGGCCGATGCTGCTGAGGATCACCTGGGCCATGTCAGTCGCTCACGTCGGGAAAGGAAAAGGCGTGCGCCAGTCGTCGGCGCCACCACGGGCCCAGCCAGCTCTCGACCACGGCCCGGCCCCAGTAGGCGTGGAGGATCCGCGGCTCCGGATCGCCGGGCCGGCCGTCGGCGACGATGGCGCAATGCTTCAGGCAGGCCTGCGGGCTGATCCGGAACAGCAGCACGTCGCCCGGCCGGAACGCCCCGACCGGGACCTCGACCAGATGTCGCCGCGCCGCCTCCAGCAGGGTCTCGCGCCCGCCGGTCTCGGCCCAGTCGGCGCGGTAGGCGGGCGGGATCTCCGGCTCTGCGCCGTACAGCGCGCGCCACACGCCGCGCACCAGCCCCAGGCAGTCGCACCCGGCGCCCTTGCACGACGCCTGGTGCCGATAGGGCGTGCCGATCCACGACCGCGCCTCGGCGACGATGGCCGCCCTACGCACGGCGAGACGTCCCGTCGTGACGCTCCCCTTTCGCCGGATAGACGGTCAGGAAGTCCTCGCCGGGGATGGTCGGAAAGCCTCGGAAGTTCAGCAGATTGGAGAATTTTCCGGAACAGGTGGACGAGCGCTTGTCGCAGCCGTCGCCAAAGACCGGGTGATCGCCCGGAACGCCGCAGCGCCCGTCGCCCAGGTTGGCGTCGCACAGCCGGCCGAAGGTCCGTCCGGCCACGCGGTCGAGCGCGGCCAGCGGCCCCTCGATCTCGGCGACGAACGCCGCGCCGTCCCGCTTCAGCCGCGTGATGGTCCCGGTCCACAGGCCGGCGAACAGGTCCGGCTCGGCCCAGTCGACGCGCCGGCAGTCGACCGCGCAACCGTCGTACACCCCGGCGACGATGTCCGCCTCGGCCAGCGCTTCACTGTCCAGGCCGCCGGCGGCCGAGGCCCCGCCGGGCGCGAACCCCAGCCGGCTGTCGGCGGCCCCGGCGGTCCAGCCGCTGTCGGCGCGGCACGTCACGCCGTCATGCGTCAGGTCCAGGTCATGGTCGGTGAAGCCCAGCCGCGTCCCGTCCCGCCGCGTCAACAGCCAGACATGCGCCAGCGTCGCCGCCCCGGACTCGATCCGGGCGGCCAGGGCCGAAGGGATGGCTTTCATGATTCAGATCCGCAGTTCGATCAGCGGCGCGGCGACCACCCGTCCGGCGTCGAAACTCTCCAGCGTCACGTCGATCCGGTCGGTGTCGAACCGCACGGGGGTGTCGAACTCGAACCCGGCGGTCAGCACCGCGCCGGACCCGGGCGCCGTCGCCAGCGTCACCAGTCCGGTCGTCAGGTCGACGGTGAAGTCGCCTGTCTCGGCCCCGTCCACGGCGACCCGCACGGTCCCGGCGACAGGCTTGGCGATCGGCCGGGCCAGGTCGGCATAGGCCTTGGTCAGGGCGAACACCGTCGCCGCGCCGTCCCCGACGCCCAGCGGCTGATCCGTCGGGCTCACGGCCCCGGACGGCGCGCAGGACTTGAAGTCGGCGAAGTCGCGAAAGCGGAATCCGTGCAGCCGTCCCCGTCGCCCCTCGAAGAACGCCACCAGCGCGGCGGCGTCGTCGAGCGAGCGCACACCCGCCCCGATCAGATAGCGCCGCCGGCCGTGCGCCCAGGGCGTCGACCGCCGCTCGAACCCGGACGCCAGGGTGACCACCTCGGTGCGCCGCTCGACGCCGCCGGTCGAGCCGAACGCCAGCCGCGCGGGCAGGCGGACCTCGTGAAAGGACATGACGAAATCCTCATGGAAGCGGACCTGTTCCTTGGCGGAACACCGGTCTACGGTTGACCGGAAACGGGGAGTCGGGAGCGATTCACATGGACTGGAAGACGCTGTTCTTTTCGCCGGACGGCCGCATCGGCCGGCAATCCTTCTGGATCGGCTGGCTGGTGCTGCTCGGCGTCAACGTCGTGCTGGGCTGGATCCCGCTGATCGGCTGGGCCCTGAGCCTGGTGACGATCTACTGCAACGTCTGCATCACGGCCAAACGCCTGCACGACATGGGCAAGAGCGGCTTCCTGCAGGTCATCCCGCTGGTCGCCTGTCCCACCCTGATCATCGGCGCGATTGTCGCGGTCGCCGGGCCGGCCATCATGGCCGGCGTCGCGGACGCCAACGAATCCCAGGTCACGGCCGCGGTCCTGGCCGGCGTCGGCGGCATGATGCTGTTCTTCCTCGCCGCCTTCGCGATCGGCCTGGGCTTCCTCATCTGGATCGGGGTGTCGAATACCGAGCCCGGCGAGAACCGCTACGGCCCCGAGCCGACGCTCAACGCGATCGCCTAGCTGTTGTGCGCCGCCACGCCGATGGCGGCCGCGAACAGCAGGATATAGACGGCCGTGATGACCAGCGAGACGCCGGCGCAGACCACGCCGCCGATCGCCAGGCCGCGGCCGTCCGGCCGCCTCAGCGCCAGAAGGCCCAGCACCAGGCCAATCAGCGCCATGAGGGTTCCGAGGATCCCCACGACCGGGATCCAGACGATCAGGACCGACACGATCCCGAGCACGAGCGAGGCGATGGCCATGCCGTTGGCGGACGCGGGCGCGCCTCTGTCGAAATCCGTCATGCTGTTCCCCGATGTGTCGCAGGGCACGCTAGAGACGCGGCGGGCCTTGTCAACGCGCGGTAACCCTACAGGCGGCGCGCGCCGAGCCCCACGGCCCGGGCCAGCGCCTGGGCGATCTGGGCGTCGGACCGCGCCAGGCCCTCGGCCCCGCCGCCCTGGACGGTGACCTGGATGGTCATCCCGCCGCCGCCGGCGGGATCGACGGTCCCGGCTCCGGCGGGCCGGAACACCTCCGGCCCGCGCTCGCCGACGAGGTAGGCGCCGCCCGCCGTCACCGGCCCGCCGCCGGCCCTCGCGCCGGAGAAGCCGCCCTTGAGCACGGCCGAGACCACGTCCGCCAGGCCGCCGCCGCCCTGCCCGGCCGCGGCGTTGACCGCCGCCAGCACGGCCTGCGCCAGTTCGGCCAGGCTGATCTTGCCGTCCGCCGCCGCCCGCGCCAGCGACCGGCTCAGGCTCTCGCCCGCCCGGGCGAACGCCGCGTCGATGCTGTCGGCCGCCCGTTGCGCGGGCTCGCGCAGCGCCTCCAGCGCGGCCCCGGCCTCGGCGGCCCTCCGCGGCAGGGCCTCGAGCCCGCCAGGATCGAAGTCGGTCATGGCAAATTCCCCCAATCGTCATGGCCCGGATAAGCCGGGCCATGACGGCGCTTTCTGGACTCAGTCCGGATGCTCACGGCGCAAGGCATCAAACCCCTTCCGCGTCAGCACCCCGACGCCGCCCTCCCCCGTCAGCGCCCGCCACTCCTTCAGCGACAGGCGCCAGAAGGCCTCGGGCGGGATGTTCAGCGTCACGGCCAGCCGCAGCATCGCCGGCCAGGGCGGGGTCATGATCCGGCCGCGGTGAAGGCCGCCGCGATGGCCCGCGCGGCCTCGTCCAGCGCCACGCCGGTGAGATCGCCCGGGTCCTCGCCGCCACCGCGCAGCAGGGCCGCCAGCACGGTGGTCAGGTGCTTCGCCGACAGTCCGCGCAGCCGCCCGGCCAGGTCCTCCCAGCCGTCCGCCGCGAACGCCGTCTCCAGCTCGGCCAGCGCCCCGAGCGTCAGGCACAGCCGGCGCGGCCGGCCGGCCAGCACCGCCTCGACCTCGCCGCGCGCGCCGTTGGCCGCCATGTCAAAGCGCCTCGAAGGCGATTTCCCCGGCCGAGGCCAGGGTGATCGCCCAGGTGGCCTCGCCGTCGTGCTCGCCGGCGTATTCCAGCGCCGCCACGAGGAACGGCCCCTCCAGCACGCCGAAGTCCGGCACGACCAGCCGCCAGGCCCGCGCCGCCTGGCTGAAGAACACCTCGCGGATCAGCGCGTCGGACGCAGCGTCGCGAAACACCCCGGCGCCGGAGACGCTGGCCTGCTTCACGCCGGCCCCGGCCAGCAGCTCGCGCCAGCGCCCGGCGCTGTCGCCATCGGTGGCGTCGATGGTCCGGGCGTTCAGCGAGATGGTCCGCGCCCGCAGCCCGGCGACGGTGACGAACGTCGGCGGCGCTTCGCCATCGCCGATCTTCAGCAGGATGTCCTTGCCGCGTTGCGCAGCCATGGCGGTCTCCGATGTCAGAAGGGAAGGGTCAGAGGCTCTCGGTCACGGCCCGCAGCCGCAGCACGCCGTGGATCGTCCGGCCGTCAGCGGCGCGGAACACGTCGCCGTAGGTCACGCGCAGATTGACCAGCCGCCAGCCGTCCAGCGTCAGGTCGGCGTTGTGCAGCCGCGCCCGCAGCGCCGCGACGATGGCTCTGGCCTCCTCGGCCCCGTCGAACCGCGACAGGCAGGTCAGGCTCAGGGCGTGTTCCAGCCCCTCGCCCTCCAGTCCGCCCCACGGCCGGGTTTCGGCCCGCCCGAACAGCACCATCGGCCAGACGGGCGTCGCCGGCGGCTGGTCATGCACGCGCGGCGGATCGCCGATCAGCGCGGCCAGGTCGGCGTCGGCCTTCAGATGGTCCAGCAAGGCCTTGTGCAGCGCCAGGTCCGGGCTCATGGCCAGCGCCTTTCGAGGCTCAGCACCATGCGGCCCCGCGCCGTCCGCGACGGCGTCACGGCGACCACGCGCCAGGCCTCGCCGCCGGCCTTCAGCCGCTGGCCGCGCGCGGCGGCCGCATGGGTCCGCGCCTCGGCCTCGGCCCGTTCGACCAGGCCGGGCTGCGTCCCGCCGTCGCCGGCCTCGCGATGCCCGAGCGGCTTCAGATCGACCCACAGGGCCGCGATCTGGCTCCAGGTCCGGTTCCGCCCGCCAAACACCGTCTCGGCCTCGGACAAGCCCTCGAGCACCGCGAGCGTGCGCAGAGACGCGATACTCACAGCCGCACCAGACGGTACGGCGCCAACCAGGGCTCGATCAGTCCGACCGGCGCCTCGCCGGCCTCGCGATGCTCGAAGCCGTGCGCCACCAGCATCAGCAGGCACAGCCGCAGCGGCGCCGGAGACGTGTCACTCAGGGTCAAACCGGTCGCCGCCGCGACCCGCCCCACGGCGGCGTCGATCAGCAGCTGGACGAGGCCGTCCTCCGCGTCGTCGCCGACACGCAGAAACGTCTTCGCCTCGGCGAGGGTGATGGGGGGCATGGGGGGATGTCCTTCTCGTCAGTCCTCCCCGCTTGCGGGGAGGGGGACCACGCGGAGCGTGGTGGAGGGGCCGGCGCCGGGCCGGCCGGAACGACCTGAATTCAGGACGGACCACTCGCCTACGCGCCGCCCCCTCCACCGCCTCCGGCGGTCCCCCTCCCCAGCTTTGCTGGGGAGGAGCGAAGCGGCGCCCTAGGAAGCCGCGAACTTCATCAGCTTGATCGCGTCGAAGTTCTGCACCCCGCCGCCGACCCGCTTGGTCGTGTAGAACAGCACATAGGGCTTGGCCGAATAGGGGTCGCGCAGCACCCGCACCCCGGCCCGGTCGACGATCAGGTAGCCCTTGGCGAAATCGCCGAACGCCAGGGCGAAGCTGTTAGCGGCCACGTCCGGCATGGTCTCGATCTCGGTCACCGGATAGCCCAGCAGCGTCGCGGGCGCGCCCGGCGCCGTGGCCGGCGACCAGATGTAGTTGCCGTCGGCGTCCTTGAACTTGCGGATCCTGGCCGCCGTGCGGCGGTTCAGCACGAACCGTCCGTGCGCGCGGTACTGGGCCTTCGGCGCATAGATCAGGTCGATGATCCGGTCGACGGGGTCGACGTCATCGAAGTCCCCCGCCGCGCCGGACGCCACATAGCCGATGTCGCCCCAGGCGTGGCTCGCGTCAGCCACCTTGCTGTAGCTGAGGAAGCCCTTGGGCTTGTTGACCCCGTCGCCGGTGACGAACGCCTGCGTCTCCTGGCCGGCGAACGCGTCCTCGCACTCGGCGGCCAGCCATTCGTCGAGATTGACGAAGGCGTCGTCGAGCAGGGCCTGGGTCGCGGCCGGGCTGGCGTAGAGATCGGCCGCCGGGAATTCCAGCAGCGCCAGCACGGGCGGATCGGTCTCCGGCCGCGCGTCGGTCTCGGCGACCCAGCCGCTCTCGATGCCGGCGGTGCTGACGGGCTTGCGGAACACCCCCGCCCCGATGGTCCGCACGGTGGCGATGTCGCGCATCGGCGAGGACATCTGCAGCCGGCGCTCGATCAGCCGCTCGGTCTCGGGCGGCGCCACATAGCCGCCGGCCGTCGGCACGCCCTCGCTGAGGCCCTTGGCCTCGAGCATCAGCAGCGAGGAGGAACCGGTCTTCAGATAGCCGTCCCAGGCCGCCTTGCGCTCGTCGGGCACGATGACCCGGCCCTCGCCGCCGGCCAGCGCCGGACGCCGCCCGTCGGCCAGGGCCCGGTCGAGCCGCCCCTGCGCCGCCTGCAGCGAGGCGTCGATGCGCGCGACCTTCTCCTCCAGCAGGGCGTCGGCGCGCTTGCTCTCCAGCGCCCCCAGCCGCTCGTCGTTGGCGGCCTTGAACGCCTCGAAGGCGGCCATGACCTCATGCATGGCGGCCCGCGCTGCGGGCTCCGCCGCCGCGTGTTTGGTCTCTTTCATGTGGGTAGGTCTCCAGTTGAATTCCTCCCTCCCCCTTGTGGGGAGGGACAGGCCGCGAAGCGGCCAGGGTGGGGAAGCGATGGGCCGTGCCGAACGCATGGGATTGGCGTCCTGCTTCCCCACCCGTCCGGGCTTCGCCCGGCCACCCTCCCCATGAAGGGGAGGGAAACGCGTCACGCGGCCTGCGCCGTCGTCCTGACCGTCTCGATCCGCGCCCCGGGCAGCATCGGGAACGTCACGACCGACACCTCCCACAGCTCGACCTCGGTCAGCACCCGCAACCGTCCGGTCCCGTCCGGCCGCGCCTTTGCCGCGCGAAAGCCGATCGACAGTCCGTCCATCGCCCCGGCCCGCACCAGGGCCGCGCACAGCCGGCCCTGCGGCGTCGCCTCAATTATCCGCCCACGGACGAACAGGCCTCGCCCGTCCTCGACGATCTCGTCCCAGACCCCGACGGGATGATCCCCGTCATGCTGGCACAGCATCCGCACGCCCTTCGCGCCGGTCCGCGCCAGCGATGTCCCGAACGCCCCGGCCGCGGCCACGTCGTCCTTGAGATCCCGCGTCCAGAACAGCGAGGCGTAGCCGCTGATTTCGGTGTCTCCGGCCATCACAGCTCCCCCGTCTCCAGCCGCCGTTCCAGCCGCTCCAGCGTGATCCGCGTGGCGGCGACCTGTTCCTCCAGCCGCGCCAGCCGCTCGGCGGTCTCGCCCTGGGCGTCGACGCGCCGTTGCAGGTCATCGATCCGCGCCGACGCCCGGCCGGCCCAGATCAGCCCTCCACCGGCCTGGATGGCCACGGTGACGATCACGGCCAGCGTCACCTGCCGGTCGATGCGAAAACGGGTGGGGGTCATTTGTGCAAACTTGGAAGAATGCTGACGTTCGTTACGATCAATTCTCTTGCGAGCTTGGCGCCCCCTTGAAGACCGTAAGTTGTCGTGACCGATCTCTGCGCGAAACCTTTGAACAAGCCCCGTGTCTCGGGGATGTCGTTGATCGACAGGACAAAGTGACCTTTGAGGCTATCGAGCACCGCACGTAAGCGGGCAAAATCGTTCCGCGAAAATAGCTCCGCGCCATAGTCGTCTTCACAACCCCAATAGGGTGGGTCGAAATACATCAGGGTGTCGGAACTATCGTAGATCGCCACGAACCGATCGAATGGCAGACACTCAATCACCACCCCGGCAAGTCGGTCGTGAAAGTCTTGCAGCAGACCTGCAAGACGCAAAAGGTTGAATCTGGCAGGTCGATGCAGACCCGTTCCGAATGTTCGACCTACAGCCTTGCCGCCATAGGCAGTCGTCTGACGGTAGAGAAATCGGGCCGCCCTTTCGAGATCGGTGAGACTGTCGGGATTGAGGGCATTGAGGCGCTCAAATTCGGCGCGGCAAGTTAACTGGTAGCGCAGAAGGTCGACGAAGGCAGCGTAGTGGCGCTGCATCACTCGATAGAAGGTCGCGACATCGCGCCCCAGATCGTTAATCACCTCCGCCTGCGGCTTCGAGCAGCGGCGGAGAAAAACGCCACCCATCCCGACAAAGGGTTCGGCATAGGTCCGGTGGGGTATCGCGTCGATCATCGCGACCAGCCGTCCCGCCAGGTTACGCTTGCCACCTCTGTAGGGCGCGACAGGGCGCGCAGGAGCGATCCTCAACATCTACCCCTCCAGCCCCGCCAGCCGCCGCCGCTCATCCGCCGTCAGGAAGCTCGCCGCCTCCAGCCGCGCCCACAGCGCGTCGCGCTCGGCCGACAGCGCCGGCACCGCGTCCAGGTCACAGGCGATCCGCGCGCCGGGGTGTTTCGCCCCCAGCCAGCCGGTCAGCGCCCGCGCGGCCCGCTCGGCCAGGGGCACGACGGTGTGCCGCCAGAACGCCCCGTTGGCCTCGCGGAAATTGGCGTACGTGTTGTCGCCGGGGATCCCCAGCAGCTGCGGCGGCACGCCGAACGCCAGGGCGATCTCCCGCGCCGCGGCGTGCTTGCCGGCGATGAAGTCCATGTCGTGCGGCGACAGCGACATCGGCCGCCAGTCCAGCCCGCCCTCCAGCAACAGCGGCCGCCCGGCCGCCGCCGGCCCTGTCCGCGCCGCCAGCTCGGCCTTCAGCGTCTCGAACTGCGCCTCGCTCAGCCGGTCGCCGGCCTCGGGATTGGCGTAGACCAGCGCCCCGCTCGGCCGCGCCGAGTTGTCCAGGAGCGCCTTGTTCCAGGCCCCCGACGCGTTGTGCACATCGATGGCGAAGGCCGCCGCTTCCAGCGGGCTGGCCCCGTAATAGTCGTCGGCCGGATTGAACAGCTTCAGATGCAGCACCGGCAGCCAGCCCTCGGCGTCGCGCCCGATCCGCACGCTGCGCCCGGCCACGCCGTACTCATAGGCCTGCGGCCAGCCCTGCCGCCCCGGCACGACCTTCATCCGATCGGGCCGCAGGGCGTACAGCTCTCCCGGCCCCTCGCCCGCCGCCTCCAGGTACCCGTTGCCGCTGACCTGCAGCGTGCCGAAGAACGCCTCCAGCAGGTCCGGCCCGCCCTGTTCGGGGTTCGGATGATCGAGCAACCGCCGCAGCGGATGGTCGTCCGCCCGCTTGCCGCCGGCGAACACCGCCAGCGGCACGGACGCCGCCGCCTCGGCGATCATCCGCACGCAGCGATAGGCCACCGGGTTCTTCGCGAACCCCTCCCGCGCCAGGCTCTCATAGTCCCGCGGCGTCCACACCGGCCGCCCGGCCGTGGTGACGGCGATGAGGCCGGCAGCCCGGGAGTCCTTGGTTTCAGGCGCGGCCGGTCGCCGCCGCGGGCGGGGAAAGAGGGGCATGACAATCCTTTCTCCTCTCCCGCGAGGGAGAGGGGGACCATGCGGAGCATGGTGGAGAGGGAAGCGCGGTGGTCGTCCGAGAAGCTCTGGGATCATCGTGGCGGACCGCGCCCTGATGTCTTGAAGGCCAGTTTGCTCCGGCGGGCGCCCTGCTCAAGGACCGCTTCGCGGCCGCGCAGCGGCGACCCCGAAGGGGTCGTCCTTGACCAGGGTGACCGCCCTGAGCGCATCATTCCATCAAGGCCAAAGGGCCCGTCTACATCCGGAGAGGCGCGGAAAAATCCAAGGGATCACAACACCCGCACCCGCGGCCGCCTCACCGCCCGCCCGAGCATCAGATCGGTCAACGCCCAGACCAGCGCATCGGCCCGGTCCGGGCTCGCTCCGCCCTCGTCGCAGCCGAGCGCCATCAGCTCCTCCTCCAGCGCCGGGAAGGCGCCGCAGTGGACCACCAGGCCGCGTTCGTAGAGGGCCGCCACGGGCTCGGCCCGCACCCGCTTGCTGAAGCGGGCGTGGACCAGCCGCACCGGGCACGGCGCCTCGGCCTGCGCGAGCAGCCCGCGAACCATCTCGCCGCCCTGGTTGGCCTCGGCGACGATCGCGGCCGCGCCATGATCGCGCGCCGTCTCGACTGCCCGCCGGGCCCAGCCCATCGGCGACAGCCCCTTCATCGTCCGGTCGGCCAGCACGAAGGCGCGCTCGCCCCGCCGTCCAGCCACGACGATGCCGCAGGCGTCGCCGGTCGCCGTCGCTGGCGGGTCGACGGCCACGACCACGCGGTCCAGGTCCGGCGGCCGCGCGCCCCGGCAGCGCGCCAGGTCCTCGGCCCGCCACAGGGCGCCCTCGCCCTCGACGATCAGGCCCTCCAGCTCCTGCGCCGCCAGCCGCGTGCCGCCATAGATGGCGTTCAGACTGTCGAGAAAGGCCGGCGCCAGGTTGTGCGCATTGGTCGCCGTCGGCAGCACGGTGTCGACCGTCGAGGCCTCCCCCCGCAGCATCCGCAACGCCCGGATCGGCCGGGGCGTGGTGGTCACCAGCAGCCGGGGATCCTCGCCCAGCCGCAGCCCGAACCGCAGCATGGCCAGCCCCTCGCCGGGCCGCCGCCAGGCGCAGAACTCGTCGGCCCAGGCCCCGTGAAACTGCGGCCCGCGCAGGCTGTCGGGGTCCTCGGCGGAAAAGATGTGCGCCTCGGCCCCGGTGTTCCACACCACCCGCCGACGCGACTTCTCATGGCGGAAACGCAGCGCCCTCGGGCTCTGCGCCCGCAGGCCCGACGGCCCCTCGATCATCACCTCCTGCACATCGTGCAGGCTCGGTCCGACCAGGGCGAACCGCCCACCCCGCCAGGCCTGTTCAACCAGCCAGCCGGCGCCCACCCAGGTCTTCCCCGAGCCCCGGCCGCCCAGCAGCAGCCAGGTGCGCCATGGATCCTCGGGAGGCAGCTGGATCTCGTTCGCCCGACGGCGCCAGTTGGCCAGCACGATGTCCTGATCCGCCGGCGGCACCGACGCCCGGAGCTGTTCCGGGGACAGGTCGACCAGCGAGTCGATCGACGAAGTTCTGAAGTTCCACATACTTCCGCTCGATGGCGTCGGCGTCGTCGGGTTGGTCATCCATGTCGGCCTCGTCCTGTTCGGAGGCGCCGGACCGGCGATCCTCCTGGTCCTGCAGTTTGTGGAGCCCCACGGCGGTGCGGGCGATCGCGGCCCGCACGCGGATGCGCTGGGCGAGCGTGACGTAGGTCTCGGGTCTCGGAATGTCGGTGATCATGGCGGCGTCCTCCAGCAACCCGCGGGCCTGCGCTTCGGCGAGGCCGGCGAGCAGCGCCGCCGCTCCGGTGGGTTCTCGGGTCATGCCCCAAAGGTACGGGACCAGCGGGCAAGGCCGGGAATTCAGGACGGGAAAGTCGCAAGCGGCTGACGCGGCTCGGGAAATTCCCGATACACCCGCGGGCTCGGACGGCTGAACACCCGCATTTTGCTCGCGGCGCGCCCCCCCCACCGTTGATCCCCGCGAAGGCGGGCAGCAACGAAGCGTGCGGGCGCGCTAGTAGGGAATCGGCTCGCCGCTCGGCAGCTGCGGCCGGGCCGGCTCGGCGGGAACGTCCGGCGCCTCCGGCTCGGGCGGCGGCTCCAGCGACTCCGCGACCCGGCCGAACTCGCTCGCCAGGTCGCTGTAGAACGGGTTGCGCGGGTCGGCCTCTTCCTCGGGGATCGGGTCGGGCATCAGCCAGTCGAAGTCCCGCGCGGGCAGGCCTTCATGGGCGATGATCATGAACCGCCGCCAGATCCCGGCCGGCAGGGTGCCGCCGGCGACGTGGTTCATCGGCTTGTCGTTGTCGTTGCCGATCCAGACGCCGGCGGTCATGTCCGGGGTGAAGCCGACGAACCAGGCGTCGCGCCAGTTCTGGCTGGTGCCGGTCTTGCCGGCGGCCGGACGACCGAAGGCGGCGCGGGTGCCGGTGCCGTGCTCGATGACGCCCTTCATCATGTTGACCATCATCGAGGCCTTGGCGATGTCATAGACGGGCGTTCCGGTCGCGCTCGGGGCGTGGTTGTACAGCGGCTCCCCGGCCACGGTGGTGATGCTCTCGATGATGTAGGGCGTGCGCTTCTGGCCGCCCTGCTGGAACACCTGGAAGGCGCTGACCAGCTGCAGCAGGCTGACCTCGTAGGAGCCCAGCGCCACCGACAGGTCGGGATTGGGCGGAATGGTGGTCAGGCCGAACCGGCGGGCCAGTTCGCCCATGGCGCCGCCGCCGACCTCCTGGCCCAGCTTGGCGGCCACGGTGTTGATCGACTTGGCCAGGGCGGTCGCCACGGTCACCGGACCGGAATAGCCGCCGCCGTAGTTCTCGGGCGCCCAGTCTCCGAACTTGACCGGCCCGTCGACCCGCTGGTCGGTCGGCAGCACCCCGTGCTCCAGCGCGGCGGCGTAGACGAACGGCTTGAACGTCGAACCGGGCTGGCGGCGCGCCTGGACGGCGCGGTTAAACGGCGAGGAGTCGAAGTCGGTGCCGCCGACCATGGCCCGGATGGCCCCGTCGTTGGCGATGGCGACCATGGCCGCCTGGGTCGCCCCGGCCTTGGCCCCGTCGGTGCGCATCACCTCGCGGACGATCTTGCCGGCCGCGGCCTGCAGCTTGGAATCGATGGTCAGCCGCACGACCAGGTCCGGCGCGGTCGCCCCGGCGATCTTGACCGCCTCGACGGTGGCGTAGTCCAGCACATAGCCGAGGTCGCCCTCGTCCTGCACGGCGCCCGCGGCCAGCCGCGGCGTGTCCAGCAGCGCCGCCTCGTACTGGGCGTCGGTGATCCACCGCTCCTTGCGCATGTTGGCCAGGATCAGCCGCTGGCGCTTCAGCGCCCCGGCCATGTTGCGGGTCAGCGCCAGGCGCGACGGCGCCTTGGGCAGGCTGGCCAGCAGCGCCGCCTCGGAGATGCTCATCTGCGCCGCCGGCTTGCCGAAATAGGCCCGCGAGGCGCCGTCGATGCCGTAGGTGTTGGCCCCGAAGAAGATGCGGTTCAGGTACAGCTCGAGGATCTCGTCGCGGCTAAGCACCTTGAACAGGCGGCGGGCCATGACCGCCTCCTGCAGCTTGCGCTTGGCGGTCTGGTCGGGCGTCAGGAACAGGCCCTTGGAGATCTGCTGGGTGATGGTCGAGCCGCCCTGCACGATCCGTCCGGCCCGCCAGTTGATCCAGGCGGCGCGGCCGATGCCCTGCAGGTCGAGCGCCCCGTGCTTGTAGAAGCGGCGGTCCTCGGCGGCGAGGAAGGCCCTGGGCACATAGTCGGGCAGCTGGTCCAGCGTGATCCGCTCGCCATAGCGCGGCCCGCGCACGGCGATCTGGGTCCCGCTGGCGTCCTGGAAGCGGATGCCCGGCGCCCGGTTGACGGCGAACAGCGCCTCGCGCGCGGGCAACGGCGGCACGTCGGTCAGGTACTTCTGCCAGATGTAGACCCCGATCCCCCCGGCGGCGATCGCCCCGGTAAGGAACAGCGTCAGCAGGGTGATCCACACCCAGCGCAGGCCTGGCGAGGCCAGCCAGTCAAAAATCGACGACAGGCTGAACCCGGCCCCGGACGACACCAGCGACCGCTTCGGCTTCGGCGCCCTGGGACGCTTCGCGGGGCGGGAAGGCTTTGACGCCTTTGGCTTTTTCGGTTTCGGCGGGGCGGCGGGCTCGGGTTCGGGCTCCGGACGCGGCTCGGGCGGCGGGTCAAAACTGTACGGCGGAATGGACCAGTCGTCGCTCAAGGGTGTGCCGTCGCGCTTGGGTTACTGCGTAGAGGGGTTTAGGACGCAAGCATTATGCCGCGCAAACCCTTCTGGGAGATCAAGTCTCTCGCCGAGATGAGTCCCGCCGAGTGGGAGAGCCTATGCGACGGCTGCGGACTTTGCTGCCTTGTTCGCTTCGAAGATGAAGACAGCGGCGAGGTGGTCCCGACACGGGTGCACTGCCGGCTGTTCGATTCCGAGCGCTGCACCTGCACCGACTACGAGAACCGCAAGCAGCACGTGCCGGACTGCATCAAGCTGACGCCGGCCAATATCGAGCAGCTGGCCTGGATGCCGGCCAGCTGCGCCTACCGCCGGCTGGACGAAGGCAAGCCCCTGCCCCGCTGGCATCCGCTGATCACCGGCGACCCGGAAAGCGTACACAAGGCGGGCGTCTCGATCCGCAACCAGACCCTCAACGAAGACCTGCTCAACGACCCCGAGGACGCCCTCGACTACGCCGCCTGGGACCTCAATCTCGACAAGAGCGACGAGCCCTACGAGGGCTAGGGCTTTCGCCCAGTCACCAGCCAGACGTCGGTGTGGATCTCGCTGCCGCCGTCGGCGTAGGTCGCCGCGTCGTAGCTGAACAGCTTGGTCGACTCGACGCTGATCTGGCCGTCGGCGAAGCCCTGGGCCAGCAGGACGCCGCGTGCCTGGGCGGCCTTGGCGGCGTTGGCGCAGACGTAGGACACGGTGGCGGTGGTCATGGCTGGGCTCCGGACCTCACGGCGTCGCAAGGGCGGCGTCGAGCCGCTTCACGACATCCAGGTTGTACTGCAGGCGCGCCTCGAGATCGGCGCGGGTGTGGGCGGCGCGCAGCACCCCGGCCATCTGGGGCGTGATCGCCGGCTGGGCCCGGGCGATCAGCCCGTCCAGCACGACCGGGTCCACGGTTCCGCCCGGCGCGGCGCGGTCGAGGATGCGGCCCAGCGCCTGCGAGGCGGTCGTGGCGTCGACCTGCCCGGCCGCGGTGGCGTCGGCGATCTGCTGCTCGGTCAGGGCCGAGGCCAGCGCGCCCCGGGCCGTGGCCTTGAACACCGCGGCGATGCGCGGGTCGGTCGCCAGCGCCTCGGCCGCCTGGCCGGTGGCGAAGTACTGCTCGCTGGTCAGGCCCGAATTGCCGCCGTTGCCGCCGGCGGTGCTGGTTGTGTCGATCGAGGCCAGCACCGAGGGATAGACGGCGGTGGCGTCGCCCTCCCCGCCGTCCCCGGCCACGCCCGGCGCCAGCGGGATGTAGGAGAACTCCTTGCGCTTGAAGCCGAAGGAGAAGGTCTCGGGTCCCTCGGCGCCGAAGCCGATCTTGAACCCCAGGTTGGTCGTCGTGCCGAAGAAGGCCTGCTTGCGCTCGGCCGCGTCGCCCGACAGCGTCGCCGGGCCGTCGGCGGCGTCGGGGTCGACGGTCTTCAGCGCCGCCGCGCCGGTGGCGTAGAGCTGCCGCACACGCGGGTTGAACAGGCCGTTGCCGGTCTTCAGCGACGCCACCACCTCGGGCATGCCGCCGTTGGCCGAGCGCGGCCCCGAATAGCCCTCGGTCCGGTCGTAGCCGACGCTGGCCGTGGGCGGCTTGCTGTCGACGTTGATTCCGATCGACGAGCTGGTCACGAAGACCACGGTGTCCTTGCTGGCGCAGCCGGTGACGACGACGGAGGCCGCGAGCAGGGCGAGGCCGGCGGAATGCTTCACGGGGCATCTCCTTGATGAGGGGTCTGGCCGGCGGCGGCGCAGACGCCGGGCCGGTTGAGATCGATGCAGCCGCCTTCGGGAACGGTGACCCGGGTGTCCTTGCTGTAGCCGAGGGCCACGCCGGGATTGCCGCCGCCGCTGCGGATGGCGAGGCCGAGCCCGGTGGTCGTCAGCGCGGTCGCCCTCGCCGGCGCCCCGGCCGGGGTTCCGTGGTCGACGACGATCACCACCAGGCCCACGACAGGCCGTCCGCCCGCGGCGTCCGCGTAGGTGACACAGCCGCCCAGCGGCAGGCTCGCCGCCAGCGCCGCCGCCACAACGCCCGTTCGTCTCAGCGCCGAACCCATGCCTGAACGCTCCCGCGCGTCCCGAACCGGGAGTCAGTCCCGGCCGCTCGCCCCGGTTGAACCATCGGCCCGAACCCTTCATGGGTCAAGGTCGCCGGCGCGGGCCGGCCCTGCCCACGGTCCCAAAGACCTTGCCCCCGGCCGCCGTTGGGGGGATAGACGCGCTCCGCCGAAACAGCCGTCCGAAACAGCCCCATGGCCGCCCCGATCCTCGCTCTCAAAGACGTGCGTCTCGCCGATGGCGCGACCATGCTGTTCGACGGCGTGGATCTGGCGCTCGAGCCGGGCGTCCGCGCCTCGCTGGTCGGGCGCAACGGGGCGGGCAAGTCGACCCTGCTGCGGATGCTGGCCGGCCAGATCCAGCCGGACGCCGGCGACCGCTTCGCCAGCCCCGGCGCGCGCATGGTGTTCGTGCCGCAGGAGCCGGTGATCACCGGCGAGACCCTGCTGGACTACGCCACCGCCGGCGGCGCGGCGCAGCATGAAGCCGAGGCCGAGCTGATGGCCTTCGGCCTCGACCCGGCCAAGGGGACGCAGGGCCTGTCGGGCGGCGAGATCCGCCGCGCGGCCCTCGCCCGGGGCTTCGCCGAGCAGCCCGACGTGCTGCTGCTCGACGAGCCGACCAATCACATGGACATCTTCGCCATCCAGACGCTGGAAGACCGGCTGTCCTCCATGCGTTGCGCGGCCCTGATCATCAGCCACGACCGCGCCTTCCTCGGCCGCGTCACCCGCCGCTGCTTCTGGCTGGAAAGCCGCAAGGTCCGCCGCCTCGACAAGGGCTTCGCGGCCTTCGACGAATGGTCCGAGCAGATCCTTCAGACCGAGGCCGACGAGTTCCGCCGCCTCAACAAGGCGCTGGAGCGCGAGCAACACTGGCTCGAGCGCGGCGTCACCGGCCGGCGCGCCCGCAACGAGGGCCGCCGCCGCCGCCTGATGGACATGCGCCAGCAGAAGGCCACCATCCTGCGGGAATCCCGCGGCCAGATGACCATGGGCCTCGCCGCCGGCGACACCTCCGGCAAGCGGGTGGCCGAGGCCAAGGGCCTGAGCAAGGCGTTCGGCGACCGGATCATCGTCAAGGACTTCTCGACCCGCATCCAGCGCGGCGACCGCGTGGCCATCGTCGGCCCCAACGGCGCGGGCAAGACCACCCTCGTCAAGCTGCTGCTCGGCGACCTGCCGGCCGACGCCGGCGAGATCAAGCTCGGGACCGGGCTGCAGATCGCCTACATCGACCAGGCGCGCGGCGAGCTGAAGGAGGGCCAGGCCCTCTGGGACGTGCTGACCGACGGCGGCGGCGACCAGATCCTGGTCCGCGGCGTTCCCCGTCACGTCGCCGGCTACGCCAAGGAATTCCTGTTCCAGGACAAGCAGCTGCGCCAGCCGGTCTCCAGCCTGTCGGGCGGCGAGCGCAACCGCCTGCTGCTGGCCAAGGCGCTGGCCAGGCCGGCCAACCTGCTGGTGCTCGACGAGCCGACCAACGACCTGGACATGGAGACGCTGGACCTGCTCGAGGACCTGCTGGCCGACTTCGACGGCACCCTGATCCTGGTCAGCCACGACCGCGACTTCATCGACCGCCTGGCCACCTCGACCATCGCCCTCAACGGCCGCGGCGAGGTCGTCGAGACGCCCGGCGGCTGGACCGATTTCCTCGAACAGAACCCCGGCTTCTTCGACAGCAAGGCGCTGTCGGCGGCGCCCAAGGGTCCGTCGGCCCGGGCCGAGGCCCGCAAGCCGGCGGCCAAGCTGTCCTACAAGGACCAGCGCCGGCTCGAGGAACTGAACGCCCTGATCCAGAAGCTGCCGGCCGAGATCGCGAAGCTGGAGGCCCAGCTGGCCGATCCGGACCTCTACAGCCGCGATCCGGCCGGCTTCGACCGCATCATGAAGGCCGGCCAGAAGGCCCGCGCCGACCTGGCCGCGGCCGAGGACGAATGGCTGCACCTCGAGGAAAAGCGCGAAGCGCTGGCAGGCTGAGTCAGCCCCCGGCGGCCTGGTTCAGCCAGACCGCGCAGACGACGACCAGCGCCGCGACGACCAGGGCGCTCCAGCGGCGTCGCAGCCCCCACAGGACCCAGCCCGCGACCGGCCCGACCGCCATCGCCGCGTAGAGCAGCAGGAAGGTCGTGGCCGACCGGCCGGCCGCCGTCACGCCGCCGACCACGGCCAGCGCCGTCGGCAGGAAGGTGTAGAGCATCGCGCCGGCCACCATCGTCATGGCGAACAGCACGGCCCCGCTCCAGTGCCCCCGATAGGCGGGCGTCGCGTACAGCGAATGGGCCGCGTACATCACACGCCGATGGGCTTCCTCGGCTTCCGGATTCGTCTGCATTGTGGCCCCCGCTATGCGGGCAGCGCACACTGAACTCGCCGTCAGCGCAAGGGGAACTTGCCCGCCGCGCGCCGTCTCAGCGCGAGCGCGGCGTCTTCGCCGGCTTCGGCGGGCCCGGCGGCCGCGTGCGCGGCACCAGCAGGCCGCCAATCAGGCCAAAGGACAGCATGGCGCGGTCCATCTTCGAAATCGTCATGTCGGCGTCTCCTTGAGCCGTGAGCCAAAAGAGACGCGGAGCGGCCTTCAGGGTGGGTCTTTGCGGGATGCCCTCGTGGTCGTCAGCGCGTCGACGATCAGGCTGCGCCCTTCGACTCGCGTGACGCAAGAGGATTAATCCGGGTTCGGAGCAATTCCGTGGACTGACGATCCTCTGTTATGGTGGTTTTACAACGGGATGTGCCGGAATATTTTCTTCACTGCTTTACGACTTTTGGCCCGATCAGCCACCAGATTCCCAGGGCCAGCAGCCAGACCTGCCAGCCGATGAAGGCGATCGGCGTCGCCTCCAGCACCGGGAAGCCCGGAATGACGGTCGCCAGCAGCTCGCCCTGTCCGAGGATCCACAGCGGAGCCAGCGCCAGGCCGGTCCAGCCGAACAGCGCCGGGGCCAGCCGGCCGCGCAGCAGCGCCACGGCCAGGGCGAAGGTCCAGGCCGCCAGCAGCGTCTGGCCCAGATGCTCGCCCAAGGCCACGCCGGCGAACTGGTTCAGCGTCTGGAACACCACCACCGCCGCGGCCCGGGCGGCGGGATCGCCGGCTGGATCCAGCGCCGTCGCCGCCAGGCCGGGCACGGCGAACGACCAGCGCAACAGGCCGATGGCCTGGACCAGCGCTGAGCCGGCGCCCGCCAGCGTCGCCCACAACGGCCAGCGGCCGCCCTGGGCCCTCACCGCCTCGGCCGTCCAGCCGGCCACCCACAGGAAGCCGGCCGCGCAGAGGGCGAAGGCCAGCCAGATCAGCACCAGGTCCGGCCCGCCCGCCTGGAAGGCCCTGAGCACCACCAGCGGCGGTTCGCGCAGGATGTCGTCGTAGCCGAACCGGTCGATCAGCAGGACGTAGGGAACCGTCGCCGCCAGCGGGAAGACGGCCATGGCGGCGCCGGCGAGGCGGCGGGCGGAAGTGGCGTTGATCGTGCTCATGGCGCTATGTCCCAGTTGTGTGACACCGCGATATGTCTCATGCGTGGGACATTGTCAAACCCCGTGAGTCGCGCATGAGCCGCCCGGAAGGATCCCCCGCCCCGCGCGACCGCGCCGCGACCGAGCGGGCCATTGTCGAGGCCGCCGCGCGGCTGCTGGCGGACAGGGGCTTCGCGGCGCTCAATGTGCTCAGCGTGGCCGAGGCGGCCGGCGTCGACCGCAAGCTGGTCTATCGCTACTTCGGCGGGGTCGAGGGCCTGGTCGAGCGGCTCGGCGCCGAGGTCCGCTGGACGCTCGGCGACGCCGCCCCGCCCGCTTCCGGCGACAGCTACGGCGCGGCCATCGCCCAGCTGGCCCGCGCCTATGGCGAAGCCCTGGCCGGGGACGCCGCCCTGCGCGGCCTGATCACCTGGGAGCTGGCCGAGGACTCGCCGCTGCTGCAACAGCTTGAGGCCGCCCGCTCGGCCGCCATGCAGGCCTGGATGGCGCAACGGATGGCGGGGCTGTCACGGCCCGAAGGGGTCGACGCCCCGGCTATCAACGCCGTCCTGATCGCCGCCATCCAGCATCTCGCCCTGCGGCGGGGTCAGGGGCGCCCGTTCGCGGGCCTGCCGCTCGACGACGCCGGCTGGACGCGGGTCGAGGCGGCGATCACGACGATCGCGGACGCCGTCTACAGCGCCTGAGCCAGATCCCGGGCGGCGTCGCGGTCGGTCAGCGACCCGGCGTTCCGCGTCCACAGGGCGACCTTGGCGACCAGGTCGGCCAGGTCGATCGGCTTGGCGATGTGGTCGTTCATGCCGGCCGCGCGGCAGGCGGCCAGCTGGTCGGCTAGCACGTTGGCGCTGAAGGCGACGATCGGGGTGTGCTGGTTGATCTCGGCCGTGGCGCGGATCGCGCGGGTCGCGGCGAGGCCGTCCATACCCGGCATCTGCACGTCCATCAGGATCAGGTCGAAGGCCGTGTGGTGCGCCGCCTCAATGGCCTCGAGGCCGCTGCCGGCCTCGGTGATCTCGTGGCCGAAGGACCCCAGGATCGTGCGCACCAGCTGGCGGTTGATCGCCACGTCATCGACCAGCAGCAGCCGCGCCGCCGGCATCATGGCCACGTCGGCCTCCTCCAGCGGCGCCTGAAGCGGCGCCTCGGCGGGCGGCGCGGCGATGGTGAACCAGAAGGTCGAGCCCTCGCCCTCGATGCTCTCGACGCCGACGTCGCCGCCCATCAGCTCCGCCAGCCCCAGGCAGATGGCCAGGCCAAGGCCCGACCCGCCGTGTTGGCGACTGATCGACCCGTCGACCTGGGAGAAGCGCTGGAACAGCCGGTCGAGCCGGTCAGCCGGAACGCCCGGCCCGGTATCGGCCACCGCGATCCGCAGCCGCCCGCCGGCATGGCCGACACTGACGTGCACGCCGCCGCTCCGGGTGAACTTCAGGGCGTTGCCGAGCAGGTTGAGCAGAATCTGGCGCAGGCGGCCGCTGTCGGCCGTGACGGTCGGCGGCAGGCCGGCCTCGACCTCCACGTCCAGGCGCAGGTTCTTGGCGGCGGCCTGGTCGGCCACCAGGTCGGCGGTCTCGCGGACGACCATGGCCGGGTCGAACGGCTGCGGATCCAGCTCCAGCTGCCCGGCCTCGAGCCGGGAGAAGTCCAGCACGTCGTTGACCACCGCCAGCAGGGCGTCGCCCGCCGTCGTGATCCGCTGCAGATGCCGGCGTGCTTCCTCGGGCAGGCCCTCCATCCGGCCCATCAGGCCCGAGAAGCCGAGGATCGCCGTCAGCGGCGTGCGGATCTCGTGGCTCATGTTGGCGAGGAAGTTCGACTTGGCCTCGGTGGCCGCCTCCGCCTCTCGCGTGCGTTCCCGCAGCTCGGCCTCGAGCGCCTTGCGGTCGGTGACGTCGCGGGCGACGTCCAGAGTCCCGGTCGGCTCGCCCGTCCGCGGATCGCGCAGCAGGCTGGTGCGGGTCTCGAACCACAGCCAGCGGCCGTCCTTGTGACGGGCGCGGTATTCGACGCGCGGCGCGTCGCCGACGATCTCTCCGGCGTACAGAAGGTCGCCGACGGCCTTCATGGCCGGCCAGTCTTCGGGATGGACGACATCGCGGATCAGGCGCCCGACGATGACCTCGGGGAGATAGCCGGTGACCCGCGCGACGGACGGCGAAATGTAGGTGATCTGGCCGTCCGCATCGCTGAGCATGATCAGGTCGGTGGCGTTGTCGGCGAACAGCCGGTGGCGGGCCTCGCTGGCGGCGAGCTGGGCCTCCGACTGCTTGCGCTCGATGGCGATGGCCGCCAGATGCGCCGCCGCCTCGATCGACCGGAAGTCGTCGTCGTCGGGCACGCTGATCTCGCGCTGGTACATGGCGAAGGTGCCGAGCACCCGGCCATCGCGGCCGCGGATCGGCTCCGACCAGCAGGCCGCCAGCCCGGCTTCCGCCGCCAGGCCCTTGAAGTCGCGCCACAGCGGGTCGGTCTGGATGTCCGAGACGATGGTGCTGCGGTTGTGCCACGCGGCCGTGCCGCAGGAGCCGACGTCGGGGCCGATCTCGATGCCGTCGATCGCTTCGCTGTAGAAGGCCGGCAGGCTCGGCCCGGCGCCGGAGACCAGGCGGCGGCCTGACTCATCCAGCAGAAGGATGCTGCACAGGATTCCTGGTTGCTCGGCCTCGATGCAGCGGGCGATGGCGTCGAGGATCACCGGCAGCGATCCGCCGCTGGCGATCAGGGTCATCGTGCCCGTCAGCGTCGTTGTGCGCGGCTCGCGTGGCGCGGTGGAATTCGGCGCCATTTCGGCAGGCTGATTGACCATCTGGACACGAAACCGCCGCGCCCCCGGAGTTTGGCGCGTGGTCATCTGATCGAACAGCGATTGCGGATTGGTGAATGGCCGACCCGTTTTCTGACGCCGGCGCCAAAACAGCGAAAAGGGCGGGCGTCTCGCGACACCCGCCCTTCCGTTGGTCAGCCGGGGCTGAAGCGGCCTAGGCCGCCTTGCCGAAGCTCAGGGTCTCGTAGCGGCGCAGGTGATGGTCGACCGAGCCGTACAGGCCCTCGATCATCGTCGCGCGCTTGAAGTAGTGGCCGATGGCCAGTTCATCGGTCATGCCCATGCCGCCGTGGATCTGGATGGCGTTCTGGCCGACGAACTTGCAGGCCTTGCCGATCTGCACCTTGGCGGCGCTGACGGCCTTGGCCCGCTCGGCGTCGTCGCTGAGCTTGATGGTGGCCATGTAGGTCATCGACACCGACTGCTCGACGTTCATGAACATGTCGACCATGCGGTGCTGCAGCACCTGGAAGCTGGCGATCGGCACGCCGAACTGCTTGCGCTGGCGGGCATACTCGAGGGTGCCCGTGTGCAGCTGGCGCATGGCGCCGACGGCTTCGGCGCAGCTGGCGGCGGTGGCCTCGTCGAGCACCTTGTTGACCAGCGGCAGGCCCGCGCCCTCGACGCCGATCAGGGCGTCGGCGCCGACCGAGACGTTCTCGAAGAACACTTCCGAGGCGCGCTGGCCGTCGACCGTGGGATAGTCACGGGTGACCACGCCCTTGGCGTTCTTGTCGACGATGAACACCGAGACGCCGGCTTCGTCGCGCTGGCCGCCGGCGGTGCGGGCGGTGACGATCAGATGGGTGGCCCAGGGCGCGCCGATGACGACCGCCTTGTGGCCGTTCAGCACGTAGCCGGAGCCGTCCTTCTTGGCCGTGGTCTTCAGGTCCGACCAGGTGTAGCGGCCCTGCGGCTCGGCGTAGGCGAAGGCGATGATCACCTTGCCCTCGATGATGCCGCCGATCAGGTCCGAGGCGCCGGCGTAGGCCGAGTGCTTCAGGAAGCCGCCGCCGATCACCACGGTGCCGAGGTAGGGCTCGACCACCAGGGCTTTGCCGAACTCTTCCATGACGATCATGTTCTCGATGGCGCCGCCGCCGAGGCCGCCCAGCTCTTCCGAGAACGGCGCGCCGAGGATGCCCAGCTCGTTGGCGAAGGCCTCCCAGATCGCGGGGTCACGGCCGGCTTCCGAGGCGACCATCTTGCGGCGCTTGTCGAAGTCGTACTTGTCCTGGAGGAAGCTGGCGACCGTGTCGCGCAGCATGGACTGTTCTTCGGTGAAATTGAAATCCATGGGGCGTCCCTGACGTGTTCTGATTGGGGGCGAGGCCTAGAGGCCCAGCACCATCTTGGCGATGATGTTGCGCTGGATCTCGTTGGATCCACCGTAGATCGAGGTCTTCCGGGTGTTGAAATAGGCGCCGGCGCGACCGACGGCGTAGTCGGGGCCGATCTTGCTGTTGCCGCCCAGGTCCCGCAGGTTCGGCGCGCCGTAGTGGCCGGAGGCCTCCAGGGCGAGCTCGGTCAGGCGCTGCTGGATTTCGGTGCCCTTGATCTTGAGCAGCGAGGATTCCGGTCCGGGGCCCTTGCCGGCGCTTTCGCTGGCCAGGGTGCGCAGTTCGGTGAACTCCAGCGCCGTCAGGTCGATCTCCAGTTCGGCCACCTTGCGCTTGAAGTCGGCGTCCTGGATCAGCGGCTTGCCGTCGTCGCCCAGTTCGGCCGAGGCCATCTCGCGGATCTTCTCGACGCCGCGCTTGGAGCGCGCCACGCCGGCGATGCCGGAGCGTTCATGGGCCAGCAGGAACTTGGCGCAGGTCCAGCCCTTGTTCTCTTCGTAGACGCGGTTCTCGACCGGAACCTTGACGTTTTCGAGCCAGACTTCGTTGACCTCGTGACCGCCTTCCAGTGTCGTGATGCGGCGCACCTCGATGCCGGGGGACTTCATATCGATCAGCAGGAAGCTGATGCCCGACTGGATCTTGGCCGTCGGGTCGGTGCGGACCAGGAAGAAGCCCCAGTCGGCGTGCTGGGCCAGGGTGGTCCAGGTCTTCTGGCCGTTGACCAGGTAGTATTCCTTGCCGTCGTCGCCGGTGATGCGCTCGGCCTTGGTCTTCAGCGAGGCCAGGTCGGAGCCCGCGCCGGGCTCGCTGTAGCCCTGGCACCACCATTCCTCGCCGTTGTAGATCTTCGGCAGGAAGCGTTCCTTCTGGGCCTGGGTGCCGAAGGTGTAGATCACCGGGGCGACCATCGCGACGCCGAACGGCAGGATGGCGATGGCGTCGGCCCGGGCGGTTTCCTCGGAGAAGATGTACTTCTGGGTCGAGGTCCAGTCGGTGCCGCCCCACTCCTTCGGCCACGACGGCGCGACCCAGCCCTTCTTGGCCAGCACCTTGTGCCAGGCGAGGAAGTCCTCCTTGGACAGCTCGTCCCCTTCGTCCTGCTTGCCGCGCAGACTCTCGGGATAGTTCTGCTCGATGAAGGTGCGGACCTCGTCACGGAAGGCGAGGTCTTCGGGGGAGAATTCGAGGTTCATAGGCGGCTCCGGAATCGGCCTCTCAAGGGGCCGTTGCGCGTCGCCCGTGGTTATAGGGCTCGAACACTTGTTTGGAAAGATGACGCTGGCGTCAACGTAAAGCAGTCGACGAAAAGAACGCCCCGTCCGCGAGGACGGGGCGTCAAGGCAATCCAGGGTGCTCGACTGGACGTCGGGATGTACCGCGGGGGGACGCGGCTCTCTTTGGAGGGAAGCGGGCGTCCCGCCGGGGGAGGCGGGACGCCCTCACGGGTGCTGACGCCCTGGGGCTTGCGGCGTCAGACCCCGAACCGGGAACAGTCGGACGACAGGGCCGCCTGGGCCGCGGCGGCGTCGGCGCGCGCCAGGCGCGCGGCGTCGGTGCGGGCGTCATAGGCCTTGTCGACGACGAAGTCGGCGCGGCCGCGCTTCTGGACCTTCAGCGCGGTGTCGAGCTTCGCGGCCAGGTCGCCCGAGGCCAGGCCCCGGCAGCGCGACAACTGGATGTACTGGCTGTCGCTCAGACGCGCGTCGGCGGCGAAGGCGCTGGCCGAACCGGCGGCGGTGGCGATCGCCACGGCGACGATGGTGAGAATACGCATGGGTCGCTCCGTCTCCCTGATTGGATACAGGCGAATGATGCTGCGACTCCTGTGTATTCGCAAATTAAATACACGACACATTCAGACCATTACATAACATTCATGAATTGCAGATCTGTAATCTATGTGGCCAAAACATGACAACTTCATGTCGGATATCGCCGCTTGAATCCGGAGACCGCGACGGCGATGCTTGGGCGATGATCCAGGAACCCGTTACCGGCAAGGCGCAGCTGCGTCTGGACGCCGCGGCGTTGAACGCCTTTCTCCAGCGCGCCTTCCCCGAGGCCGATCCCGAGCAGATGGCGCGGGTGACGTCCGTGGCCCCGGGCCGGGTCATGCTGACCCTGTCCACGGCCAGCCGGAACCTGCGCCCGGGCGGCGTGGTGTCGGGCCCCACCCTGATGAGCCTGGCGGACACGGCGGCCTACGCCCTGGTGCTGGCGCACATCGGCGAGGTGGCCATGGCGGTGACGACGTCCCTGACCATCCACTTCCTGCGGCCGTGCAAGCCGGGGGTGCTCTATGCCGAGGCCGACCTGTTGCGGCTCGGCCGGCGCATCGCCACCTGCGACGTCTCCCTGTGGACCGAAGGCCGCGACAGGCTCGCGGCCAGGGCCACGGTCGCCTACGCCCTCCCGGAGTCCACCGCCGCATGAGCCAGCCCGACGCGCCGCCCAGGGCCATCGCCACGCCGTGTGTGAAGGTCTGCATCGTCGATCCCGAGAGCAACCTCTGCCTCGGCTGCCATCGCACCCTGATGGAGATCGCCGGCTGGGCGCGGCTGGATGACGAGGCGCGTGACAGGCTGATGGTCGAGCTGCCCGGCCGCCGGTCGCTGATCCGGCCGGAGAAGCTGGGGCTGGCCTAGGGAGTAGGGCGTACTTCGACCGGCGCAAGCTGCCGGCGCCGCGCCAATCCCCTTGCTACTCCCGACGCCCACGCCCTACACCCTAACCCCTCCCCGCCTTCACGGATTGCAAACCCCCGCGCCGTAAGACTGCGCCAAGAAGGGGCGAGAACCGCCCCCGATCGAGCCATTATGGCGGGGTGTGTTTGATGATCAGGTTCGTCGCGATCGCCGCGATCGGCGCGCTGTCCGCGGTCGGCGCCGCGCGCGCCGTCGTCAGCATGGATCCCGCGCAGTTCAGCGCCGCCGCCCGCGCCGACCAGGCCGTGCAGACCTCCGTCGCCGCCGCCCCGGCCGGACAACCCGCCTCGATCCGCAAGTCCGCCGACGGCCACTACTGGGCCGAGGCGAAGGTCGACGGCAAGGCCGTGCGGTTCCTCGTCGACACCGGCGCCACGGCCGTGTCCCTGACGCTGGAGGACGCCCGGCGGCTGGGCATCGACACCGGCCGGCTGGACTATGCCTATGACGTGATCACCGCCGACGGAAAGACCCGCGCCGCCTCGGTCAGGCTGGCCGCCATCTCGATCGCCGGCGCCCGCGTCGAGAACGTCGACGCCCTGGTCATCGAGAAAGGCCTGAACGCCTCCCTGCTCGGCATGAGCTATCTCGGCCGCCTGAGCTCGTTCGAGGCCACCCAGACCGCGCTGATCCTCAAGCCGTAGGCGGGGACACGTACCTTCGGTACATGTCCCCTAGGCGGCTTTCCGCTCGATCGCCTCGCGCACCGCCGCCAGCGCCGCGTCGACGGCCCCGAGGCCCGCCCCGGCTTTCGAGCCCTCGACCGTCAGGATGCGGCGCCAGGCCCGGGCCCCAGGCATGCCGTGGAACAGGCCCAGCATGTGCCGCGTCATGCCGGCCAGGGGATAGCCCCGGGCCAGCCGCGCGGCGATGTAGGGCCGGTAGCGTTCAACGGCCTCGAACGGATCGACCGCCCCGCCCTCGCCGAAGATCCGCGCGTCCGCCGCGCCGAGGATGCCCGGCTCGTGATAGGCCGCGCGGCCGAGCATCACCCCGTCGACGTGCTCCAGATGCGCCACGGCCTCGTCCAGCGAGCCGATCCCGCCGTTGATGACGATGGTCAGGTCCGGCCGCGCCTGCTTGAGGCGGTAGACCAGCGGATAGTCGAGCGGCGGGATGTCGCGGTTCTCTTTCGGCGACAGCCCCTTGAGCCAGGCCTTGCGGGCATGGACCACGAAGGTCTCCACCCCGGCCTGCACCGACAGGTCGACGAGGCGGAACAGGGCCTCCTCCGGGTCCTGTTCATCGACGCCGATGCGGCACTTTACGGTCACCGGCACGGACACCGCAGCCTTCATCGCCGCCATGCAGTCGGCCACCAGCTCCGGCTCGCGCATCAGGCAGGCGCCGAAGCGGCCGCTCTGCACCCGGTCGGACGGGCAGCCGACATTGAGATTGATCTCGTCGTAGCCGAGGTCCTCGCCGATGCGGGCCGAGGCCGCCAGATCAACCGGATCGGACCCGCCCAGCTGCAGCGCCACCGGATGCTCGACCGGGTCGTAGCCCAGCAGCCGGTCGCGATCGCCGTGCAGCACCGCGCCGGTGGTGACCATCTCCGTATAGAGCAGGGTCCGGCGCGTCAGCGCGCGATGGAACGCCCGGCAGTTGCGGTCGGTCCAGTCCATCATCGGCGCGACGGAGAGGCGGTGGGCGGGGTGTTGGTTCACCCGGGCCTTCTAGCCCGGAACCGCCCGGTTTTCCAAAGGCCGGGTTTCACAGAGGGACGTCGCGGTCAGGCCGGCGGGGGCGGCGTCAGGGGGCCATCGCCGATCACCGCCAGATTGCCCGCGCCCGGGATGAACACCGCCTCGATGCGGATGCCGTCGGGATCCTCGAACAGCACTGAATAATAGCCCGGCGCCCAGGGCCCCTTCTCCGGCGCGCGGACGATGACCGCCTTCATGTCCAGCAGCACGTCGTGCAGGGTGTCGATATCGGCCTCGCTCCGCAGGCGGAAGCAGAAGTGGTGCAGCCCGACGCGCCACTGGTCGAAGGCGGTGTCGGCATGCTCCGGCGCGACCGGCCGGATGACGATCCCGGTGCGCCCGCCGATGCAGTAGAACACCTGTCCGGGCACGTCGTACTGGATCGTCATGCCGAACGTCTCATGCAGCAGGCGATGATAGAACGGCCGGCTGCGCGCGACGTCCCGCACCGACAGCTGGATATGGGCTATCCCGTTCGGATCGATCATCCCATCCCCTCCCCGCGGGGTCGGCGTCACCGCCGCGCGACCGGCGAAGAATACGGCTATAGGCGGACTCAACAAGACGGGGAGGACAGCATGCAGGATCTCGACGGACGGGTGGCGCTGGTCACCGGCGGGGCGCGCGGCATCGGCGCGGCGACGGCGAAGGCGCTGGCGGCGGCCGGGGCGAAGGTGGTCGTCAGCGACGTCAATGACGGGGCGGACACGGCCGGGGCCGTCCGCGGGGCCTATGTGAAGCATGACGTGACCGTCGAGGCCGACCGGGTCGCCGCCGTGGCCTTCGCCCGCGAGACCTTCGGGGGCCTGGACATCCTGGTGAACAACGCCGGGATCTTCTGGATGAAGCCGATCGTCGACACGGCGCTCGAGGACTTCCGCCGCATGCAGCAGGTCAATGTCGAGGGCGTATTCCTCGGCCTCAAGCACGCCATCCCGGCCATCGCCGAACGGGCGCAGCAGTGGGACGGCGGCGGCGCGATCATCAACCTGTCGTCAGTGGCGGGGCTGGTCGGCCAGGCCGGTGGCCTCGCGTACAACGCGTCCAAGGGCGCGGTGCGGCTGATGACCAAGGCGGCGGCGCTGGAATGCGCCCGGGGCGGCCTCAAGATCCGCGTCAACTCGGTGCATCCCGGGATCATCGACACGCCGATGATGGCCGGGGCGGCCGCGGCGATCGCCGCGCGGACCGGCGAGGGCTCCAACAGCATGATGGAGCGGTTCGCCCAGAGCCACCCGCTGGGCCGGCTGGGTCGCGACATCGACATCGCCAACGCCATCGTCTTCCTCGCGTCCGACGGGGCGGCCTTCATGACCGGCTCCGAGGTGGTGGTCGACGGCGGCATGACGGCGAACTGACGCCGACCATCAGATCCACCCTCAACCGGAACCGGCGACGCCGGCGGACCGGTTCCGTCACAGCTTCGGTGGCGGTCTATAAAGTCGTTCGCGAAACCCTTTCTGTTGAGTGGAACTAAAGACGCTTCCTGCGTCTTTAATTCCCACATCACGGAGAGCAATCATGAACAAATTTACTGCTGTCGTAGCCATCAGCGCGGCGACGGCCCTCCTCGTCGCCTGCGGCAAACCCGACGCCGATCACACCGACGGCCCGGCCGTCTCGACCGCGGAAGCGCCGGTCAACGCCGCCGTCGACGCCACCCCGACCACCGGTGAAACCACCCAGACCGCCGGCGCCAACTCGTTCACCGAAGCCCAGGCTCGCGGCGCGATCGAGAAGGCCGGTTACACCGCTGTCGGGCCGCTGACCCAGAACGAACAAGGCATCTGGACCGGCAAGGGCATGAAGGACGGCGTCGAGACGACCGTCTCGGTGGACTACAAGGGCGCCGTAAACCCGCAATAGTTCGCCCGCATCAGTATTCACGGAGTTTATATCATGACGAAGACCGTTACCCGACTGTTCGACAGCCACACCGAAGCCCTCGCCGCCGTTCGCGACCTGAAGGCCGCCGGCATCGACGAGGATCGCATCAGCCTGATCGCGAGCAACACCGACAACTGGCATGACCGCGCCGATGGCGACGGCGACGGCGAGAACGACACGGCCGAAGGCGCCGGCAAGGGCGCCGCCACCGGCGGCATGCTCGGCGCCGGCGCGGGCCTGCTGGCCGGCCTCGGCATGCTGGCCATCCCGGGCCTCGGCCCCGTGGTCGCGGCCGGCTGGCTCGCCTCCACCGCCGTGGGCGCCGCGATCGGCGCGGTCGCCGGCGGCGCGACGGGCGGACTGCTCGGCGCCCTCAAGGACGCCGGCCATACGGACGAGGAAGCCCACGTCTACGCCGAAGGCGTGCGTCGCGGCGGCTCGCTGGTCAGCGTGAAGGCCGACGACGCCGTCGCCCCTCGCATCGAAGCCCTGCTGCAGTCGCGCCGCGGCGTCGACGCGGCCTCGCGCGGCCAGGCCTATCGTCAGGCCGGCTGGCAGGCGTTCAACCAGGACGCCGCGCCGTACAGCCCGTCCGAAGCCGCCCGCGAGCGGTCCCTCTATGGCGAGGACCGGTCGTTCGCCGGCCACACCGGCGCGGAGCCGGCCACCGATGACGACGGTCGCCCCGCCGACATGGGCGGCGTTCGCGCCCCCGATCTGCGCCGCGACTACTGATACCCGGCTTCCAGGCCGCTCGGCCCCGGTCCGCGAGGACCGGGGCCGCTTCGCGTCGGCCCGGCGCCGCATTTAATCCATTGTCGCATTTAATCTGGCGCCGTAGGTATCGCGCATGACGCGAACTCCGGTCAGCCGCAAAGGCATTCCCAAGGGCGACAAGCGACAGAGGACCCGGGCGACCCTCGTCGAGGCCGCCGCGTCGGTGATCGCCGAGCGGGGCTTCGACCGCACCTCGATCGAGGCGGTCTGCAGCCGGGCCGGTCTCTCGCGCGGCTCGTTCTACGGCAACTTCAAGAGTCGCGAAGACCTGTTCCTCGCCGTGATGGACAGTCAGTGGACGCCGATCGAGGCCGACTTCCGCCCCGGCGCGCCGCTGAAGACGCAGCTGCGCATCCTCGGCGAGGCCGTGGCGACCGCCTCCCGCGCCCGCGCCCCGATGGCGGCCGGTGCGGCGGCCTTCCAGCTGTACATCCTGACCCACCCGCACATGCGCGCGCGGATGACCGAGCGGAACGCCGAGACCTATCGCGCCATGGCCGCCGGCTTCCTCAAGATAGCCCCGGCAGGGTCGCTGCCCATGCCCGCCGAGCGGTTCGCCCGGGTGATCGACGCCCTGATCACCGGGCTGGTGTTCACCCGCTTCCAGACCCCCGACCTGATCGGCGACGAGGACATCGTGGCGGCGTTCGAGGCGCTGGCCGGCGCCGAGGCGCCCGCCCCCAGTCCCTGGCCGATGGGCCGCCCGATGACACCGGGCCGCGGCTTCACGACGCGCTGATCGCAAGGACAGGCAGCCCTCTACTCAAATCGGGCACAACCCGTCGCAATCCGGGTAAATACTCCTGCGAGTAGAAAGGCCGCTATACTGTCGGCAACACCCTCTTAACCACGAAATCGTCCGTCCTGTTTCATAACTGTTAGGGCGTGTCGGATATCCAGGTCTTGCGATCAAACGACCGCGGACCCGTTCGACGATGCACCGAAAGATTCTCAAGGCCGACTTCTTCTGGCCGATCGCCGGGCTGGCGACCCTCAGCATCGTGCTGCTGGTCAGCGGCCTGCTCAGCCTGACCCGCCACTTCGACACCGTGGCCCGCGCGCGCGAGCAGGCTATCGTCGACAACGGGCTGGACGGCGTCACCGGAGAGGTGGCCCGGCGGGCCGTGCCGCAGGTTGTCTGGGATGAGGCGGTCGTGCACCTCGGCAACCGGTTCGACGCGGCCTGGGCCGGCGAGAACATCGGCCAGTATCTGCACCAGACCGGCGGCATCGACGTGGCCTTCGTGCTGGACGCGGCCAACCGCCCCGAGTTCGCCGCCCGCCGCGGCGAGGTCGCTCCGCTCGACCGCTTCGCCGCCTTTGCCCGTTCGGTGTCTCCCCTCGTCGCCGGCGTTCGCCAGACGGAGGCGGACCGCAACCGCCTCCTGCCGGCCGGCCGCGCCCGGGGCGGCGCCCTGGAGCCTGTCCAGGCGAGCAGCTTCGCCCTGATCGACGGGCAGGTCTTCATTCTCACCGCGACCCTGGTGCAGCCCGACTTCGGCCACGCGGTCCTGACCGGCCCCCGGGCGCCGATCGTGATCACCGGCGTGCCGCTGGAGGACTCGTTCATCGCCATGTTCGGCAAGCGGTTCCTGCTGCGCGACCTGCACCTGCACCCGCTCGATTCGCGGGCCGAGCCCGACGAGGCGCACGTCCCGCTGGTGTCGACGACCGGCGAATATCTGGCGACGCTGGACTGGAAGCCCCAGACGCCGGGGGCCGCGATGCTGAACAAGGTCGGCATTCCCGCCGTGGCCATCGTCTGCCTGCTCAGCCTGGCCGCGCTGTTCCTGTTGCGGCGCGGGACGCGAATGGCCCAGGGGCTGATCGCCAGCGAGGCGCGCGCGACCCACCTAGCCTATTTCGACCCCCTGACCGGCCTGCCGAACCGGACGCGCTTCCTCGAGAAGCTCGACGGGGCGCTGGATCGCCTGCGGCGCGCGCCCGACGCCCTCGTGGCGATCCACTGCATCAGCCTGGACAAGTTTCGCGAGGTCAACGACCTGCACGGCCACCAGGCTGGCGACGAGTTGATCCAGCTGGCCGCGCGCCGCCTCGCCGCCCAGTGCCGCTCGACCGACGTGTTCGCGCGCTTCTCGACCGACCAGTTCGCCATCGTCCACGCCGCCGATCACGCCGGCCAGGCCGCCAACCTGGCCGCCCGGCTGATCGAGGTGATGGCCGAGCCGTTCAGCCTGTCGTTCGGCCGTGTGTTCGTCAGCGCCGCCGTCGGCATCGCCCTGGTCCGCGACGGCGAGATGGACCCGGGCGAGGCCGTGCGCCAGGCCGACCTGGCCCTCAATCGCGCCGCCGAGGACGGACGCAACCGGTTCAGCTTCTTCGAGATCGAGATGGACGCGGCGGTGAAGAGCCGCCGGGCGATGGAGGCCGACCTGCGCGAGGCCCTCGAGCGGGGCGACCTGGGCATGGCCTACCAGCCGCAGGTGAACCGCCGCGGGGTGATCACCGGCGTCGAGGCGCTGGTCCGCTGGAGCCATCCCGTCCGCGGCGAGGTCTCCCCCGCCTTCTTCGTGCCGGTCGCCGAGGAGTGCGGCCTGATCGGCGCCCTGGGCCTGTTCACCCTGCGCCGGGCCTTCGAGGACAGCGCTCGCTGGTCCGGCCTGAAGGTCGGCGTCAATGTTTCGGCCATGCAGCTTCGCGCGCCCGGCTTCGTCCAGGATGTCGCGCGGCTGGCGCGCGAGACCGGCGTCGACGCGCGCCGGTTCGAGCTGGAGATCACCGAGGGCGTGCTGGTCGGCGACGACCCCGGCACCCACGACACCCTGCACCAGTTGCGCGACCTAGGCTTCAGCCTGGCGCTGGACGACTTCGGCACCGGCTATTCCAGCCTCAGCTACCTGCAGCGCTATCCGATCGACAAGATCAAGATCGACCGCTCGTTCATCACCAACCTGGGCGTCGATCCCGACGCCGACGAGGTGGTCACCGCGATCATCAAGCTGGCGCGGGCGCTGAACCTCGGGGTCATCGCCGAGGGCGTCGAGACCAAGGCGCAGCGCGACTGCCTGAACGCCGCGGGCTGCAGCGACATCCAGGGCTACCTGTTCAGCCGCCCACTGACGGCCGACGGCATCGGCGACCTGCTCGAGGCCGCGGCCCCGGCCCGGCGCCGGCGCGCGGCCTGATCCGTCGGCGACGCGCGGCAGATTCCCACGATCGGCAGGCCGGCGTCCGGCCGGGTCCCCGGCGATGAACGGGAGATGACCAGCGCCGTTCAGACTGGGCTCAAGCGCCCTGCCCCATAACGCGTCTCAACAACGGCCGCCGCCGGATCCTCCCAAGGCCCCGCCGTCAAGGAGACTGCCATGAAGAAGATCCTGACCGCCGCGATCGCCCTGTCGGTCCTGGCCTCGGCCGGCGCCGCCAGCGCCCAGTCGTACGGCGGCTACCAGAACCGCGACGGCTCCTACCAGAGCCAGGGCGGCTACGACCACGATCGCCGCGACGAGCGTCGGGACGACCGACGCGACGAACGCCGGGACGAGCGCCGCGATGACCGCCGCGACACCCGCGGCTACGACCATCGCGACGACCGTTACGACAGCCGCTACGAGCGCCGCGCCGACCGTCGCTACAACGCCGGCCGCTACCACCAGCCCTACGGCTACCAGCAGCGCCAGTGGCGCCGCGGCGACCGTCTGCCGTCGCAGTACCGCGGCCGGGCCTACGCCGTGGACTACCGCTACTACCGTCTGCCCCCGCCCCCGCGCGGCTACCAGTACAGCCGGGTCGACAACGACGTCGTCCTGACCGCGATCGCCTCGGGCGTCATCGCCTCGGTGCTGATCGGCATGTTCCAGTAGGTCTTTCCCCCGGGGACCCGCTGTGACGACGCCCCCGGAGAGCAATCTCCGGGGGCGTTTTCGTGCCGGGGACATGTACCGAAGGTACGTGTCCCCTAAACCCGCGCCCCCTCCATTGGGGGACACGTACCTGCGGTACATGTCCCCTAGTCCTCCAGGCTCAGCAGGGTCGCGTTGCCGCCGGCCGAGGTGGTGTCGGTGGAGACGGTGCGCTCCACGGCGAAGCGGGCCAGGTAGTGCGGGCCGCCCGCCTTGGGGCCGGTGCCGGAGAGGCCCTCGCCGCCGAACGGCTGGACGCCGACCACCGCGCCGATCATCGAGCGGTTCACATACAGGTTGCCGACCTTCGCCGCCGCGCGGACGCGGTCGGCCGTTTCGCCGATGCGGCTGTGCAGGCCCATGGTCAGGCCGTAGCCCGAGGCGTTGATGCGGGCCAGCAGGTCGTCCAGGCCGCCGGCCTTCCAGGTCACCACATGCAGCACCGGGCCGAACACCTCGCGGGTCAGGTCCTCGACGCGGTCCAGCCGGATCACGGTCGGCGGCACGAAGGTCCCGCCCACCGTGGCGGGCGGCAGCGGCAGCTGGTGGATCACATGCGGCCGCTGGGCCTCGATCCAGGCCAGCAGGCCGTCGCGCGCCTGGGCGTCGATCACCGGGCCGATGTCGGTGTCCGGCCGGCCGGGGTCGCCGAGCGTCAGCAGGCCCATGGCCCCTTTCAGCATCTCCAGCACCTTGTCGGCCACGTCCTCCTGGACGCAGAGCAGGCGCAGCGCCGAGCAGCGCTGGCCGGCGCTCTGGAAGGCCGAGACGATGACGTCGGCGACCACCTGTTCGGGCAGGGCCGTGGAGTCGACGATCATCGCGTTGAGGCCGCCGGTCTCGGCGATCAGCGGCACGAGCGGGCGACGCTCGTCCTCCAGCAGGGTGCGGGCGATGCGCCGGGCCGTCGCTGTCGAGCCGGTGAAGCAGACGCCCATCACGCGCGGGTCGGCGGTCAGGGCCTGGCCGACCTCGGGGCCGCCGGGGACCAGGGCGATGACGTCGGCCGGCACGCCGGCTTCCAGCAGCAGCTTCACCGCCGCATGGGCGATCAGCGGCGTCTGCGGCGCGGGCTTGGCGACCACGGCGTTGCCGGCGACCAGCGCGGCCGTGACCTGGCCAAGGAAGATGGCCAGCGGGAAGTTCCACGGGCTGACGCAGGCGAACACGCCCCGACCGCTGAGGGTCAGCTCGTTCTTCTCGCCGGTCGGGCCCGGCAGCGCCACGGGCAGGAAGGTCTCGCGAGCCCGGGCGGCGTAGTAGCGGCAGAAGTCGACCGCCTCGCGCACCTCGCCCAGGGCGTCGGGGATGGTCTTGCCGGCCTCGCGCACCGCCAGGGCCATCAGCCGGACGTGGTCGCGCTCCATCAGGTCGGCCATGCGGTCGAGGCAGGCGGCGCGGTCGGCGACGGGCGTGGCGGCCCAGGCGCCCTGGGCGGCGACCGCGCGGTCGATGGCGCGGGCCACGTCGGCCGGCGAAGCCTCGACCACGGTCCCGACGACGCGGCCCGTGTCGGCGGGATCGGTCACCGGTCGGCCCGCGCCCGTCACGGCCTGGCCGCCGATCATCGGGGCGGCGGTCTGCGGGACGGCCCAGGTCTCGCCCATGCCGGCCACGAGGGCGTCGAGCACGGCGCGGTCGGTCAGGTCGAGGCCGGCGCTGTTGCGGCGTTCGGGGGCGTAGAGGTCCATGGGATTGGCGATCCGGCTGTGGGGTTGCAGGCCGGCGGCCTGAACAATGGAAACGGGGTCGGCGAGCAGCTCCTCGTCGGAAATGCTCTCGTCGGCGATCTGGTGCACGAAGCTTGTGTTGGCCCCGTTCTCCAGCAGGCGGCGCACGAGGTAGGCCAGCAGGTCGCGGTAGCCGCCGACCGGGGCGTAGACCCGCGCGGCGACGCCCTCGTCGCGCATCAGCCGCTCGTAGAGGCCGCCGCCCATGCCGTGCAGGCGCTGGAACTCGAAGTCCCGCCGCGTCCCGGCCCAGCCGAGGATGGTCGCCACGGTCAGGGCGTTGTGGGTGGCGAAGGCCGGGTAGATGCCCGGCGCGTCGAGCATCGCCCGGGCGCAGGCGAGGTAGGAGACGTCGGTCGCCGCCTTGCGGGTGAACACCGGATAGTCCGGCAGCCCCCGCTCCTGGCCGCGCTTGATCTCGCTGTCCCAGTAGGCGCCCTTGACCAGCCGCACGGTCAGCCGCCGGCCGGTCTCGCGGCCGAGCGCGTCGGCCCAGGCGATGACCGCCGGGGCGCGGCGCTGGTAGGCCTGCACCGCCATGCCGAGACCGTCCCAGCCGGCCAGCGACGGCGCGCGGGCGACCGCCTCGATGATGTCGAGGCTCATCTCCAGCCGCTCGGCCTCCTCGGCGTCGATGGTCAGGCCGATGCCGGCCTCCAGCGCCGCCTCGGCCAGGGCGACCGTGCGGGCGACCAGTTCGGGCACGCAGGACCCGTCCTGGCCCGTCTCGTAGCGCGGGTGGATGGCCGACAGCTTGACCGAGACGCTGTCGCGGGCGTGCATCTCGCCCTCGAAGCCGCAGGCCGCCCCGACCGCCTCGATGGCGTCGAAATAGGCGGCCAGGTAGCGGTCGGCGTCGGCCATGGTGCGGGCCGCCTCGCCCAGCATGTCGAAGCTGTGCCGGAACGCGGCCGAGCCGCCGCGATCGGCGCGCTTCAGCGCCTCCTGGATGGTCCGGCCGAGCACGAAGGCCTCGCCCATCATCTGCATCGCCGCGGCCACGGCCTTGAGGATGGCGGGCTCGCCCAGCCGGCCGACCAGCCGCGTCAGCGCCCCGGCCTCATCGTTCATCAGCCCGCGGGCGAGGATGAGACCGAGGGTGGCCGAGTTTACTAATACTGAGCCCGACTGCCCCGCGTGCGCCGACCAGTCGGCCCGGCCCAGCTTGTCGCGCACCAGCTCGGCGGCGGTCAGCACGTCGGGCACCCGCAGATAGGCCTCGGCCAGCGACAGCAGGGCCACGCCCTCGTCGGTGGTCAGACTGTATTCCTGCAGGAAGCGCTCGACCCAGCCTTCGGAGCCGGCCTTGCGCAGGTCGGCCAGCATGACCCGGGCGCGGGCCTCGACCGACGATCGTTCGGTGGTTGTGAGGGTCGCGGCGGGGACCAGGGCGGCCAGCCGCTCTGGCTCCGGCGCGCGGTAGAGGGGCGCGATGGCGGCGCGGGCGGCCGTGAGGGTCGGACGGTCGGACATGGCGTTACCGGTTGGCGAAGGATGTTCTGTCATACCCCGGAACGCGTCGAAGGTGCTTGGCTTGTGCGGACACGCGCCGTAGACTTTCGGCGATATCGCGACATTCGCCGAAGGATCACCGCCATGCTGGACGAGCTCGACCGCAAGATCCTGCGCGTGCTGCAGAGCGACGGCCGGATCACCAACCAGGACCTGGCCGCCCGCGTCGGCCTGTCGCCGGCCGCCTGCCACGACCGCTTCCGCCGCCTGCGCGAGCGCGGCTTCATCACCGGCTTCGTCGCCCTGCTCGACCCGGAGAAGATGGACCGCGCCCTGATGATCTTCGTCGAGATCCAGCTCGACCGCACCACCGGCGAAACCTTCGACCAGTTCGCCGCGACGGTGCGGCGCACGCCGGAGATCCTCGAATGCCACATGGTGGCCGGCGGCTTCGACTACCTGATCAAGGCGCGCGTCGAGGACATGGCGGCCTACCGGGCGTTCCTGGGCGAGACGCTGGTCAACCTGCCGGGCGTGCGCGAGACGCGGACCTATGCGGTGCTGGAAGAGGTGAAGAACACGGTGGCGCTGCCGGTTTAGGAGGGGGGACATCATGACCATGGGACTTGCCCTTGATCCTGTCGGCGAACCCTTGAAGTGTCGCCCTAGATTGATCCGCGCTTGCCTTACCCGGTCGAATAGCTGTTGTTGGTCGCCGCCTCGCTGAACACGCACTGGTAGAGACGAAATTCGAATGTACGGCCCAGATATCCTTGTCAGAACCCTGAGCAAGCCGACGAGGGTCGACCGGTACGGCAATCATTGGCAGTACCATTCGCGAAGCGATCATCATTCGAAGGTCGCATGTTGGGGCATCATCTTCGATCTTCTGCGCGTTACGCCGCTGCTGCGCCGCCACGTCGAGAGCGGGACCGTGCGATTCGGCATCAATCACGAAATGCGCGACTTCGTGCATGATCGGAAGAAGAACCTCGACGTTGTGCTCTGCACCGGATCGGGAGCCATTTCGTCCCCGGAACAGACGCTTGAGACACTCGCCCGGGACTATGACATCGAGCTCCTTCCCGACGAGGCCGCCGAGCTGGCCAAACTTCCCAGGCTGGTTCGCGCTCCAGTGGGGGCGGTTCTCATGGCCCTTGAGGCGAAGGCCTGCATGACGGCGCACCAACGCGCCCTTCCCCGCCTCTACGACGAGCTGAACTCGTCACACCTGACCGTGCATGGAGCGACTGATCAGGCGATCGCCGCCGGCTTCGCCATGGTCAACGTGGCGGAGCGCTATCTGAGCCCGGACCTGAACAAGAAGAACTTCGCCGCCGCCCCCGAGTGGAGCCTGCACAAACAGCCCCGCGATGCGACGTTGGCGGTGGACAAGATTCGCCAACTTCCCAAGCGGTCGAAGCTCGGCGCCACCGGATACGACGCCCTGGCGATCGTTGTCATCGACTGCCCTAATGACGGATCGCCGGTCCGGCTTGTGGACCGTCCGCCGGCCCCACAACGCGGCGAAATCTATGCCTATGCTTCAATGATAGACCGCCTGTCGCACATCTATACGACCCGGTTCGGGGACCTCTAGACTGGCGGCTGGTCGGGATTTCCCGGGACCTTCGGGGCTGAGGCCCTATTCCGCGGCCATCGGCGTGTAGGCGTCACCTTGCGCCGCCGACACAGCGACGAGGTGAGCCCGGATGCGGTCCTGAAAACCCGGAACAAATCGCAGGGAACTTCGCTCCGTGCGTTCAAGAAACCCCTTGGTCGCCCGAATGGACAACGGCTTTCCTGGATAGCGAAGAAAATCCGTCAGGGCGGGCCGGTCATTCCAAACCGGAAATGCGCCGATCTCGACCGCGCGTCGCGCCTGACCGTCAAACCTTGCAGCCGATGGCCATGAGCCAGAAGCCCGCAGCGGTCTATCGCGCGCTGGATCATACTTGCCCGGCTTGGCGAGCTTCTCCCCAAGCCAGCGAGCGACGGGGGTCGAGACCGCGTTACCCACCAAAGACCAGCGAATGGAGGGCCGAAAACCTTCGACAGAGGGCAAGGTCCAGTCTTCTTCGAACCCCTGAAGCCGCTCGGCATCGCGGATATCCGGCGTTACGACCTGTCCATCGGGAAGCAGGATCGCGGGCGGAGACGGAATCCCGATCGTCGAACCGTTCTTGAGCGTGGGAATGGCGTCCTGCGCCCATCCGAGGCCACGAATACCTTCAGTCCAGTAGAAGCCGTGCGCGCAGCTATCGAGTGGCTGCGCGCCTGATTGGGGCGCCGCTTCGTCTATCAGGACGACATCAGCAGGGTCCGCGTCGGTGCAGGTAGCCACAAACAGCACCCGGTTGCGGCGCTGCGGCAGGAACGCCTGCGTGTTGACCACACGATAGGCCCACCGATACCCGCGAGATTCGAACGCATCGACGAGCGTGTGCATCGCGCGGCCCTGATCAAGGGCCAACATAAACGACACGTTTTCCAGAACGACCCATTGAACCCGACGATCGTCCAGCAACCGGAAAATCTGATCGACCAGCCCTGAACGCTCGCCGCCGATGCCTGCCGTTCTCCCGGCCTGACTCAGGTCCTGGCAAGGGAAGCCGCCGACCAGCAGCTCGACCTCGTCTGGAAGCGACTTGAGAGCCCGGACATCCGCCTCGCATGGCACATCGGGAAACTTCGCGGCGAGCACAGCACGAGCCGGCTGCCAGATTTCGCAGAGCATCAAGGCCTCGTGACCGGATGCGGCCAAGCCTACTTCCAGCCCCCCAATTCCCGCGAACAGACCGGCGACCTTCAAGCGTTCAGCTCCAATCCATACGCAGCGCGAATCTCTTGAGCAGGATCGCCGACTTCCGGACTCGGGAGAAGCGAAACCGCCCGATCGTTCTTACTATGTTCTTCCGGTTGCGCCAACTACATTCTCCACCCTGACGCACTGAGCTCGTTGAGTTCGCTCTCAAGCACACCCACCCCGCCCTTCATCTCATGAAGAGATTCTCGCCGGGCGGGTCAGGTTGCTCAAGGGCGCTTCGCGTCGCGGAGCGATGGGCCCGCAGGGCCCACCCTTGACCAACCTGGCCCGTCCGGCACGCTGACCTGCATGAGATGAAGGGACCGCTCCCTTCCCTGATGGGAAGGAACGCGCGGGTCCCTCCCCCTCTCCGCTCATCCCGGCGAAGGCCGGGACCCAGGGGTTTTCAGGGCCTCGGCCCATGGGTCAGGCACGCACCGCGCGCCAGTCGGACGGGCGCGTTGAGATTTCAAAAAAGCCTGGGTCCCGGCCTTCGCCGGGATGAGCGGAGTTTAGTGGGGTTCTTGGGGACCCCTCTCGGCCTCAGAACCCCCTGATCACCGCCACCTCGTCCAGCGGGGCCCGTTCGGCCCTGACCGCGTTGACCGGGTCGTCCGGGTCGGCGTGGCCGAGGGCTACGGCGCAGAACATGATCAGGTCCTCGGGCATGTCCAGGTACGCGCGCGTCGTGCGGTGCCAGAGGGACCAAGACTCGAGGGCGGCGGACTGCAGGCCCATGGCCGTGGCGGCCAGCAGGACCGACTGGATGTACATGCCGAGGTCCGACCACTGGGCCTGGCCCATCGTGCGGTCGATGGCGAAGAACAGGCCGACCGGGGCGCCGAACAGTTCGAAGTTGCGGCGGAACTGCAGCATGCGGCCGGCGGCGTCGTCGCGGGCGATGTTCATCGCGCCGTAGAGCTGTTCGCCGTTGCGGAACTGGCGGGTGAGGTAGGGCTCCTTCAGGCTGGGCGGATAGATCAGGTACTCGTAGTCGCCGTCGATCATCTGGCCGCCGTCGATCTTCGAGAGGACCGTGGCGCGCAGGCCGTCGAGCGGCGCGCCCGCCAGGGCCCAGACCCGCCAGGGCTGCAGGTTGCCGCCCGAGGGCGCGCGGCCGGCGGCGGTCAGGATGGTCTCGACCGCCTCGCGCGGCACGGGCGTCGGCAGGAAGGCGCGGCAGGTGCGCCGCGTGGCGAGGGCTTCGAGGACGTCCATGGCGCGCTCCGGTTCGCCGCGCAGGGTGCGGGCGGTGGGCGGCGGGGGCGTTGACGGAGGTCAAAGGGCGGGGCTTCCGCGAGACCGGTGTTTTGCCTAAGCTCGGCCCACCAACGGGGGCGGGCATCATGACCAGGGGAATGATCAGGCTGGGGGCCGTCTGCGCGGCCGTCGCCGCGCTGGCGGGGCCGGCGGCCTGGGCGCGGCCGGCGCTGACCGTCGAGCTCGAGAAGGACAGCTGCGCCGGGCCGGTGGCCGCCGTGGCCGCGGGCGCCGGCGGGACCGTGGTATTCCACCATCTGGACGCCGGCCGCTATGTCATCAGCCTGCCCGCCGAGGCCGGCGGCGTGCGTCTGGCCGTGGCCGAGGGCGACCGCTGGATCGCCGGCCGGCTGTCGGCCGTGTCGAACGGCCGCCGCTACGCCCTCGGCGAGGACGGCCAGCGCATCGTCGTGGCCGTGGGCGGGGATGGGGAGATTCATATCCAGCTGGACGGGCTGTAGGGGCCAGGGATTAGGGGCTAGGGGCTAGGGGCTAGTTGGGTCCGGTGGCGGCGGACGCAGCGCTCACTAATCCCTAGCCCCTAATCCCTAGCCCCTAATCCCTAGCCCCTCTTGCTTCCCCCTAGCCCCCGCCCCCCTCCGCGCCATATCCTCACCGGAAAAACCGGCTGGGGAAACGCCATCATGAACCGCTCCGCAAAGTTCGCCGCCCTGTCGGCCGCGCTGCTCGCGCTCGCCGCCTGCGGCAAGGGCAGCGACCTGCCCGCCTCGGCGACCTATGGCGCGAACGTCAAGCTGACCGCGCCGGACCCGAACGGGCCGATCCCGCTGCTCAACCCGGCCAAAGCCGTCGGCTGGCCGGCGGGCGGGGCGCCGGTCGCCCCGGCCGGGTTCACCGTGACGCGGTTCGCCGACGGGCTGAACCATCCGCGCTGGCTGTATGTGCTGCCCAACGGCGACGTGCTGGTGGTCGAGAGCAACTCCCCGCCGCGGCCGAAGAAGGGGATCACCGACCTCGTCGCCGGCTGGATGATGAAGCGCGGCGGCGCGGGCGTGGCCAGCCCCAACACCATCCTGCTGCTGCGCGACGCCAACGGCGACGGCGTTCCCGAGGTGAAGTCGACCTTCCTGACCGGGCTGAACTCGCCGTTCGGCGTCTCGCTGGTGGGCGACACCCTCTATGTGGCCAATACCGACAGCATCATGGCCTTCCCCTACACGGCCGGCGCGACGGCGATCACGGCCAGGGGCGGCAAGGTGGTCGACCTTCCGGCCAACGCGCCGAACATGCACTGGGCGCGCAACATCCTGGCCACGCCGGACGGGACCAAGCTGTATGTGACGGTCGGCTCGGACTCCAACATCGCCGAGGGCGGCATGGCGGCCGAGACCAACCGGGCCAACATCCTCGAGCTGACCCTGGCGACCAAGGCGCTGCGGGTGTTCGCCTCGGGCACGCGCAACCCCAACGGCCTGGCGTTCGAACCGGCGACCGGGGCGCTGTGGACCACGGTCAACGAGCGCGACATGCTCGGCAACGACCTGGTGCCCGACTACATGACCAGCGTGAAGGACGGCGGCCACTACGGCTGGCCGTGGAGCTACTACGGCCAGCATGTCGACGCGCGGGTGCAGCCGCAGCGGCCGGACATGGTGGCGAAGGCGATCGTCCCCGACTACGCCCTGGGGGCGCACACCGCCTCGCTGGGGCTGGCCTTCTATGCGGCGGGCCCCTTCCCCGCGGCCTACCAGGGCGGCGCCTTCATCGGCCAGCACGGCTCGTGGAACCGCAAGCCGGTCAGCGGCTACAAGGTGGTGTTCGTGCCGTTCGCCGGCGGAAGGCCCAACGGCGCGGCGCAGGACTTCCTGACCGGCTTCCTCGACGCCAAGGGCCAGGCCATGGGCCGCCCCGCCGGCGTCGCCGTCGACCACGCCGGCGCGCTGCTGGTGGCCGACGATGTTGGGAACGTGGTGTGGCGGGTGAGTGCTGAAAAATAACGCACAACTACAACAGCTTCGTCATCCTGGGCCTTGTGCCCAGGACCCCTCGTTCGGCCGCACGGGCGGTGCTCGAGCCTGAAGGGCTCGCGACACGTCCAGAGGGGGCCTCGCCACAAGGGCGAGGATGACGGGATTGAATCTGGCGCGAGTATGGGATATTTTCAACCCATGGTTACGCGCGAAAGCTTCATCGCCGTTTACATGATGTCGGACCGCTACCACGGGACGATCTACATCGGCGTGACCAGCCGATTCCTCAGCCGCATCGTTCAGCATCGCGAAGGCATCTATCCCGGCTTCACCCGGAAATACGGGCTCAAGCGCCTTGTCTGGTACGAGCCGAGGGAAAGCATGATCGGAGCAATCCAGCGCGAGAAGTCGCTCAAGCGCTGGCCGCGCGAGTGGAAGATCAACCTGATAGAGCGGGACAACCCGCATTGGGACGACCTGTATCCCGCCATCGCGGAATGGGTCCCGGGGCCACGGCTGGTTTGAGACCTGCCGTCATCCTGGGCCCTGTGCCCAGGATCCCTCGTTCAGCCGCACGAACGGGAATCCAGCTTGATCTGCTCGCGACACGTCCAGAGGGGTCCTCGCCACAAGGGCGAGGATGACGGGGTTTGTAGCCGCAACGAAAAAAGGCCGCCCACCTTCCGGTGAGCGGCCCTTTCCGTTTGCGTCAGAGCGTCTGGATCAGAGCGCTTCGACGATCGTCACGTTGGCCAGGCCGCCGCCTTCGCACATGGTCTGCAGGCCGTAGCGCTTGCCGGTGCGGCGCAGGTTGTGGATCAGGGTGGCCATCAGCTTGGCGCCGGAGCCGCCCAGCGGGTGGCCGAGGGCGATGGCGCCGCCCGAGATGTTCAGACGGTCCGGGTCGGCGTCGTTGCCCTGCAGCCAGGCCAGGGGCACGGGCGCGAAGGCTTCGTTGACTTCGTACAGGTCGATGTCGCTGATCTTCATGCCGGCCTTCTTGAGGGCCTTCTGGGTGGCGAACACCGGCTCCTCGAGCATCACCACGGGGTCGCCGGCGGTGACGGTCATGTGGTGCACGCGGGCCAGCGGCTCGACGCCGAGGCGCTTGAGGCCGGCTTCGTTGACGACCAGCAGGCCCGAGGCGCCGTCGCAGATCTGGCTGGAGGTCGCGGCCGTGACCGTGCCGCCTTCCTGCAGCAGCTTCACGCCCTTGATGCCTTCCAGGCTGGCGTCGAAGCGGATCCCCTCGTCAATGACGTGGGTTTCCTTCGTGCCGTCCGCGAGGGTGATCTCGACGCCGACGATTTCCTTGTCGAAGTGGCCGGCCTTGGTGGCCGCGATGGCCTTCTGGTGGCTGGCGTAGGCGTACTCGTCGAGCTGGTCCTTGGTGAAGCCGTACTTCTTCGAGATCATCTCGGCGCCGGCGAACTGGCTGAACTGGATGTTCGGATAGCGCTCCTGCATGTTCGGGCTCATGTAGTTGCCCATGCCGGCCTTCATCGCGAGGATCGAGGGGCTGCCCATGGGCACGCGGCTCATGCTCTCGACGCCGGCGGCGATGACGCAGTCCATGGCGCCCGACATCACGGCCTGGGCCGCGAAGTGCAGCGACTGCTGCGAGGAGCCGCACTGGCGGTCGACCGAGGTGGCCGGGACGCTTTCCGGGAAGCCGCTGGCCAGCACCGCGTTGCGCGCGATGTTGACGGCCTGTTCGCCGCCCTGGCCGACGCAGCCCATGATGACGTCTTCAACGGTGGCCGGGTCGGCGCCCGTGCGCGCGACGAGCGCCTTGAGGACTTCGCCGGCGAGGTCGGCGGGATGAACCCCGCTCAGACGGCCACCCTTGCGACCGCCCGCGGTACGGCCGGCGGCGACGATATAGGCTTCACCCATGGGGTATCTCCCTGATCAGGTTTTCGTTTACGTGAGCGTCACTTAAGCCTTCGAACGGCCCGCGCCAAGTATGACCCAACGTCAGGGGGAAGGGGCTGGGGATTAGGGGCCAGGGGCTAGGGAGTAGTCGAGCGAGGTGGCGGCGAACGCGCCGACCTACTAGCCCCTAGTCCCTAATCCCTGGCCCCTCTTGCTACGCCCTACGCCCTAATCGGTGTGCACCTTCCGGTACCCGCCGCGCAGATAGACCAGCGGCTCGTGGTCGGCGTCGTGGTGGACCTTGAGGATGCGGCCGACGAGGATGCGGTGATCGCCGGCCTCGATGGTCTGTTCCGTGCGGCACTCGAAGTTGGCCATGCAGCCGGGCAGCACCGGGGCGCCGGTATGCCAGGTCTCCGGGGTGACGCCCGCGAACCGGTCGGCGCCGCGGCGGGCGAACTGGGCGGCCAGGGCCTGCTGGTCGACATGCAGCACATTGACCACGAACACGCCGCTGGCCGTCAGGGCCGGCAGGCAGCTGGCCTCGTTGCCGACGCAGATCAGCGCCAGCGGCGGGTCGAGCGAAACCGAGGCGAAGCTGTTGGCCGTGAAGCCGACCGGCGTCTGGCCGTCGAGCGTGGTGACGACGGTCACCCCGGTGGTGAAACAGCCGAAGGCGTCCCGCAGGGCGCGGGCGTCGGCGGCGGCTTCGCCGGTCAGGTCAATGGTGCGGGGGCCGGTCATCCCGACCATTTGGAGCGATCAGGGGGTTCGGGCAAGGGACAAACCGTCCGTCATCCTGGGCCCTGTGCCGAGGCCCCCTCTCGACGTGTTGCGAGCCCGTCAGGCTGGATCCCCGCCCCTGCGGCGGAGCGAGGGGTCCTCGCCACAAGGGCGAGGATGACGGGGTTTGGTGCTGCGCCTACGCCGCCCGCTTGCTCAGCCCCGGTACTTCGGTTTCCAGGTTGAACGTCACCGGCAGCACCCGCTCATGAGCTTTCTGCAGCTTCAGCGCCTTGGCGGCGCGGGCGGCGGCGACCTTGGCGAGGCCGGCGGGCGAGAAGCCCGGCTGTATCCTGGGGTCGGCGCCGAGACGGCGGCGCAGCAGGCCGTTGGCGTAGATCACGTTGGCCCGCATCAGCGCCGAGGGGGTCATGAACTCCATCGACAGCGAGACATTGAGCATCGGCCCGTTCTCGATGCGGTGCGGGGCGTTCTGCGGCCAGGTCAGCATGCGGCCGGGGGTCAGCTCGACCTTCGCCGCGCCGGCGTCCCAGGCGGGGTCGAAGGCGAACTGCTCGGCCGTCTCGCGCAGCACGATGGCCTCCAGCGCCTCGGGGCCGACATAGGGATCCTCGACCGGATAGGCCCAGACGTTCTTCACGCCGCGGATCTGCCAGAGCGACACCATCGGCACGTCCAGATGGTAGAAGACCTGGGCGTTGGGCGAGCTGATCAGCACGCCGAGATCCCGCTTGAGCGTGCGCAGGCCCGGAACCTGGGCTTCCTTCTCGGCGAACACCTCGTCGGCCAGGGCCGCGTAGTCCGGCAGGTAGTCGTTCGTGGCGCGCAGGTTCAGCCAGATGCGGCCTTCCTTCGCCATCCGCAGCAGGACCTTGCCGGAGAGATTCCCGGCCACGCCGCGCCGCCAGGTGCGCCACTCGCGCGGGTCCTCGCCCATGGTGAAGACGCCCAGCTTCTCGCGCGGGTATCGGTCGAGCAGGTCGGCCAGGCCGGCGTCGTCGAACATCGGACGGCTGTGCAGATCGTGGCTGAATGTCAGCACCTCCTTGCCGAAGGCGTGGGACTTGTCCGGGGTCCAGTCGCGGATGATGGTCATGCGCTGCGTCCGTAGAAGTTGATCTTGAAGGGGCCGAACCAGAAGGTCTTGCCGAGGCCGCGGGCCGCGCGGTCGAGCGCCTGGGCCCGGTCCGGCGCACGGATCAGCCATTTGACGGCGGCCACCGCGCCGAAGACGGCCGCCTGGGCCAGGCCGATGAGCATCCAGATGGCCACGCCCTTGCGGTCCGGCGGGTTGGCCGCGGCGCAGTGGGCGGTGGGCCCCTGGCCGTAGGCGAAGGCGCGGGCCAGCGTGTAGCGCAGGGTCAGGCGGTCGGGGACCGGGTCTTCCCAGACCATCGCGTCGGGCGCCCAGGCGAAACGCGCGCCGGCGGCCTGCATATGACCGAACAGCATGTCGTCCTCGCCGCCGATCTGGTTGCGCAGGGTGCTGAACGGGCTGACCGGATCAGGCAGGGAGGCCCGCTTCAGCAGACTGTTGCCGCAACCGAAATAGCCCGGCATCAGGCCGGCCATCGCCGGCCCCTCGCGGGAGAAGAAGCGCTCGAGATAGGCGCGGTGGGCCGTGACCGTCTCCGGCGCGCGGGCCTGGACGGGGCCGAAGACCACGTCGGCCTCATAGCGGGTCATGGCGTCCAGCAGGGCGGCCAGCCAGCCGGCGGGGGCCTCCTCGTCGTCATCGAGGAAGGCGATAAGGCCGCCCTGGGCGACCTTCAGCGCGCCGTTACGCACATTGGCCACGCCGGCTTCGGGCACATGGACATAGCGCACCGGGAACGGCGCGGTCTTCGCGGCCGACTCCACGGCCAGCCGGGCGCTGGGCTGCTGGTCGTTGTCGGCGACGATCAGTTCGAGGGTGGCGGGATCGACGCCGGTCTGGGCCAGGGCCGAGCGCATGGCGAGCGCCAGCCCCGCCGGCCGGCGCTGGGTCGGGATGACGATGCTGATCGTCGCGCCCATCAGCCCTGGTCGCCCTCCATCGCCAGACGGCGGCGCGGCTGGGCCGCCACCGCGTCGACAAAGCCCCGCACCCGCCCGGCGGTCGACAGTTCGGTCACCGCGATGGCGTCCAGACGGCGGCGCAGGCTGCCGACCAGACCGTCGCGCCGGGCGCCGGCCATTGTCCAGACCCGCTCGCGCCCCCCCGCCAGCATTCCGGCGGGGGTCGCGGCGGCCGCCGTCCCCTCCCCGACCACCTGGGCCGGGGCGGCGTAGTGTCTCTTGTAGTGGTCGTGGCTGGGCCCCAGGTCGTAGACCGTCAGGCCGAGGCCCGGCATGGCGGCGATGGCCCGCATGAGGAAGGTCTGGCCGGGCGAGTATTCGCCGAGGTCCGGGTTCGTCGAGGCGACCCACGGGTGGTACCAGCCGTTTCGCGTCACGCCGAAGTGGCCCGCCACCAGGGTGTCGCCGGCCCACATCGTCAGGGTCAGCCCGCGCAGGGCGCCCTGGCCGGCGGCGAGATTGGCCAGCAGCGCGCGGGTCCAGTCGGGGCGCAGGAAGTCGGCCACGCCGGTGCGTACCAGCTGCTCGCGCTTCCAGTCCATGATCCGCTGGTAGACGGCCGGATCGGCGCTCGCCTCCATGCGCACGGGGCCGACCTCGCGCTCGAGCTTGCTGTCGAGCCGGCGCCAGTTCTTGAACCGCTTGGCCGAGGCGGCGCGCAGGCGCTCGAGGTAGGCCTCCGGCGGCTCGTTGAGGGTGATCGAATAGCCGGACGTCTGGCCCTGCTCGGTGTCGGCGAACACGCCGTGCGGGTCGATCAGGCCGGTGAAGCGCCAGGCGCTGAGGCCCGCCAGCGCCAGGGCGCGCGGACCCGTCAGGCCCGCGACGGGGCCGGCGATCAGGGCGTGGTAGTCCGACAACGGCGCGCCCAGCGGACGGCCCATGCCGCCCGGGCGGCGGTGATGCGGCAGGAAGCCGACGACCCGCTCGCCGTCGCGATAGACCGTCACGCGCGCGTCCTCGCGCACGGCGCCGACGGCCCTGGCGAAGTCCGGGCCCAGCAGCGGATTGCCGAAGGCGGGCTCGGCCGCGACCAGCGCTTCCCAGGCGGCGATTTCGTCTGCCGTCAGATCGGAAGGGTGGACGGTGCGGGCGTTCAGCATGGGGTCAGCGGCTCAATCTGGGGACAAACCTTGTCCCGGTAAGGGAATTCACCCCCGATCAAGCAAGTAGCGGGCCGCGCCTTAACCGCTGAATACCGCCGCGAGAATCCGTTCGAGCCAGCGGGCGTCGATGTCGTCAAAAGCCGCGGGACGGTCGGAATCGACGTCGAACACCGCGATCAGCGACCCGTCCGGGCCGAAAACCGGGACCACGACCTCGCTCGCCGAACGGCTGTCGCAGGCGATATGGCCCGGAAAAGCGTGCACATCCGGCACAAGCTGCGTCTGGCCGGTCGCCGCCGCCGCGCCGCAGACGCCGCGGCCGAAGGCGATGCGCAGGCAGCCGAGCGTGCCCTGGTAAGGGCCGACGATCAGCTCGTTCGGCCTGTCCGGATCGACCACATAGAAGCCGGTCCAGAAGTAGTGGTCGAAACTGGCGGCCAGCATCGACGCGACCGTGGCCATGCGGGCGGTCAGGTTCGGCTCGCCGTCCAGCACCGAGGCGATCTCGGCGGCGACCTCGGCGTAGCGGGCCTCGCGGTCGGCGGACAGGGTCAGGTCGTTGAAGGCTTCGGCCATGCCGGGGATATAGGCGATCGCGGCGCCCGATCCCAGACCCGGCGCGCGATCATCCCAGGCCCAGGGCCCAGCAGGCGGCCGCCCCGCCGGCGGCGGCGAGCAGCGTCCCGCCGGCGAACAGGGCGCCCAGGCGCGGGCCGCCGACGACCGTCGCGATCACCGCCTTGGAGGCGCTGTCGGCGCCCGCCGCCAGCAGGATGGCCCAGGCGCCCAGCCTCGGGTCGAGGCCCTGCGCCGTCATCCGGGCGGTGGTCAGGGCCACGGCATCCACGTCGGCCAGCCCGGCCAGGGCCGAGAACGGCAGCAGTCCGGCCGCGCCCCAGGTTCCGGCGAGGATCCGGCCTGCGGCCATGACCAGTCCCAGAACGACGGCGAACTTGAACACCACGTCGAGGTCGAGCGGGCTCTTCATCGGCGACTCGGCCGGAGCGTCGCCGTTCCGCGCGGCCCGCCAGGTCGCGGCCAGGGCCAGCGCCGCCGAAAGGCCGGCGAAGGCGGCCAGAGGCGGCAGCAGACGCGCCAGCAGGACGGGCGACAGGATGGCGGCGATGACACAGAGCCGCGCCGCCATCACCGCGCCGGCCGCCAGGGCCGCGCCGGCATGGGCCAGGGCGTTGGGGGAAGCCTTTTCCCGCCGGGCCAGATTGAAGGTCACCGCCGTCGACGAGACCAGGGCGCCGGCGATGCTGGCCAGCAGCAGTCCGCGCGCGGCGCCGAACACCCGTATGGCCACATAGGCGGTGAACGACACGCCGGCCACGGCGATCGTCAGCAGCCACAGCTCATAGGGATTGAACGCCCCGTGGGGGCCGTATCCCCGGTTGGGCAACAGCGGCAGCGCGACCAGGCTCATCGCCAGAAGGATCAGGGCGCTGCGCAGCTCCGGCCAGGTAAGCCGCGCGAGCCAGCCGTGCAGGGCCTCCTTGAACGCCAGCAGGCCGACGGCCACCACCGCCACGGCCGCCACGACCCGCCCGTCGCCGACGATCGCGTAGGCGCCGAGAGCGAACACCAGCAGGGCGGCCACCACGGCGGTCACCGAGTAGTCCTTGTCCGCCATCTGCTCGCGGTGCTTGAACAGGATGAAGGCCGCGGCGAAGGGCAACGCCAGGCTGGCGAAGACCCAGCCGCCGAGGGTATGGCCGAGAACCCCAGTGACCCCGCCCAGGAGGCCGCTCAGGGCGTAGGTGCGGACGCCCGCCGTGCGGCCGCCCTCGCGGCTGTCACGGGCCCGCCAGCCGCGCTCGACGCCGAACATCAGCCCGACGGCCAGGGCCAGTCCAAGACGCTGGATGAGATCCAGGGGCATGAGCACTCCGATAATCGCGGGTCCGGACGTCCCGGCTGGGAGATCCATTCCGACCCCGACCCGGCGAGACTAGCCCCGGCGGCGACGCGCGGTCGAGCCGCCGCCGGCGGGATCGGCGCACGGACAAGGCCAGATCGTTGAACCCTGCGCCCATGTCGGGGATATAGGGACCGCGGCGAAGGAGCGAGCGATGGCGTACTGGCTGGTGAAGTCCGAACCGGACGTCTTCTCATGGGACGACCTGGTGGCGACCGGAGAGACGGGCGAGCCATGGACCGGCGTGCGCAACCACACCGCCAAGCTGAACCTGATGGCCATGCGGCTCGGCGACCAGGTGTTCTTCTACCACTCGCAGGCCGGCAAGGAGATCGTCGGGATCGCCGAGGTGATCCGCGAGGCCTACATCGACCCGACCGACGCCAAGGGCGTATTCCGCTGCGTCGACCTGAAGGCCGTGGCGCCGCTGAAGCGGCCCTTCACCCTGGCCGAGGCCAAGGCCGATCCGGCGCTGGAAAAGATGAGCCTGATCACCTCATTCCGGCTGTCGGTGCAGCCGGTGACCGAGGCGGAGTGGGATCACGTGCTGGCCGTGGCCGACGCCTGAACGAGGCGCTTCATGCCCCCGCCCTCCCCCGCCGGAACGGGGACGAGCGGAGGGGCGTCGATCACGGGTGCTTGTCGCGCTCCCGACCGCCGAGCGCCGCCGCGACACTGGCGATGAAGGCGCCGATGACCAGCGACAGGGCCGTCAGCATGGCCAGGCGTGAGGCCGCCTTGCGAGCGTCGTCCGCCGCCTGTTTGGCGTCGGCGACGATCTTCTGGTCACGTTCGAGCGCGCGGTTGATGCGGCGCTCGGCCTCGGCGGGAGTAATGCCGCTGCGCGCCGAGGCGGAGGCGACGAGCCAGGCGCGGTCGTCCGGGTCGAGCCGGCCCGTGGCCAGCGCCATCGCCAGCACGCGTTCGGCCTCGGCCCGCGCCGGGGCCGTGGTCGCCGGGTCGACGCCGGCCGACCGGTAGATGGCGTCGGCGTCATAGGCGTGGTCGGGCGCGACGGCCTGGGCGGCGACGTCGGCGGCCTTGCCGCCGGCCAGCCCGGCCAGGGCGACGACCAGCACCGTGGCGGCGGACCAGGTCAGGAAGCCGTGCGCCGTGTCGCGGAAGAAGACCTCATGCTCATGCGTGCCGATCCAGCGGGTGCGCAGGCGGCCGGTCAGATAGCCGCCGGCGGCCGAGGCCAGCCACTGCACCAGCACCAGCCAGATCCCGGCCAGGGCGCCGATCGCGCCGGCGTCGCGGGCCAGGGTCCAGGGCGAGGCGGCGGCCAGGCCGAACCCGGCGCCGAGACTGACGAGAATGATCGTCACCGCCAGGGCGACGAAGACCCCGGCCGCCACGGCGGACCCGGAGACGGCCGAGGACGGGGCGACGCCCGGCCCGTCGGAAATTGTGTAGTCGGTCATGCGCCGCGTCCTCCGGTCAGTGCCAGAAGATGGCGAGCAGGATGATCACGGGGATCGGAACCCCCAGCAGCCACAGCAGAATTCCGCGTCCCATGGTCCAGCCTCCGGTTGGTCGTGGAAGGCGAACGGACGGCGGCGGGGAATTGTTCCGGCGGCCTGAACGCAGAAGGGGCCCGCTCGATCCGAGCGGGCCCCTCCACGCCGTCTCCCCGGAAGGGAAGCGGCAATCGTCTTACATGCGCTCGATGATGATGGCCGGGGCCATGCCGCCGGCGGCGCACATGGTGATCAGGCCGTAGCGCTTGCCGGTCCGCTCCAGCTCGTCGACCATCGTGCCGATCAGGATCGAGCCGGTGGCGCCGATCGGGTGGCCGAGGGCCATGGCGCCGCCGTTGACGTTGACCTTGGTGCGGTCGAGCTTCAGGTCGCGGATGAACTTCTCGGCCACGACGGCGAAGGCTTCGTTGATTTCCCACAGGTCGATGTCCTCGACCGTCAGGCCGGCCTTGGCCAGCGCCTTGCGGGCCGCCGGGACCGGGGCGTTGAGCATCAGCGTGGGGCTGTCACCCATGTTGGCCATGGCGACCACGCGGGCCCGCGGCGTCATGCCGTTGGCCTTGGCGTAGGCCGGCGAGGTCAGCAGCAGGGCGCCCGAACCGTCCACGACGCCCGAGCTGTTGCCGGCGTGGTGGAAGAACTTCAGGTCGAGGTCGGGATAGACCGCCGTGATCAGCTTGCGGAAGGTGGTGCCGTTGGCGTCGAGCGGCACGTCGGCCAGGGCCTCGAACGAGGGCTTGAGGGCCGCGAGGCCTTCGGCGGTCGTCTGCGGGCGCGGGAATTCCTCGTGGTCGAGGGCCAGCGTGCCGTCTTCCTTGTAGACGGGGATCAGGCTCTTGGCGAAGCGGTTCTCGGCGATGGCCACCGCGGCGCGCTGCTGGCTGGTCAGGGCCAGGGCGTCGAGGGCTTCGCGGCTGATGCCTTCCATGGTGGCGATGGCGTCGGCGCATATGCCCTGGTGCGACTGCGGGTGCTTGGCGCGCAGGCGCAGGTTGCCGTTGTCCATGGTCGGCGGGCCGTCTTCCGGCGAGCGACGGTTCGGCATCGACATCATTTCGCAGCCGCCGGCCACGACCATGTCGGACATGCCGGCCATGATGGTCGAGGCGGCGAAGTTGACCGTGGTGATGCCCGAGCCGCAGAAGCGGTCGAGGGTCACGCCGCTGGAGCGGACGTCATAGCCGGCGTCCAGCGCCGACATGCGGCCGAGGTCGCCCGAGGCCGGGCCGCGCTGGCTGCTGCAGCCCCAGATCACGTCGTCGACTTCGGCGGTGTTGATCTTGTTGCGCTCGGCCAGCGCCTTGAGCACGGCCGCGCCCAGCTGCTGCGGGTGCATCTCGGACAGGGCGCCCTTGCCGTATTTGCCGATGCCGCGCGGGGTGCGGACGGCGTCGATGATCCAGGCTTCACTCATGGTCATGTTCCTTCGGAGGGGATGGGTCTGAAAGCGTTGAAAGTCAGCGGGGGGTCATGCGGATGGCGCCGTCGAGACGGACGTCTTCGCCGTTGAAATAGCCGTTGGTGATCATGGTGTGCGCCAGGTGGGCGTACTCCTCGGGCATGCCCAGACGGCGCGGGTTGGGCACCTGGGCGGCCAGGCCGGCCTTCACATGCTCTGGCGCGCGGCCCAACAGCGGGGTGTCGAAGATGCCCGGCAGGATGGTGTTCACCCGGATCGACTCGCTGGCCAGGTCGCGGGCGATGACCAGGGTCATGCCGACGATGCCGGCCTTGGAGGCGGTGTAGGCCACCTGGCCGATCTGGCCGTCCTCGGCCGCGACCGAGGCGGTGTTGACGATCGCGCCGCGCTCGCCGTCTTCCATCGGCTCCAGCGTCAGCATGCCGGCCGCGCTCTTGGTGATGCAGCGGAAGGTGCCGATCAGGTTGATGCCGACGATGCGCTCGAAGTTGTCGAGCGGATATTCCTTGATCTCTCCGGTCTGCTTGTCGCGGCTGACCGTCTTGGCCCCGCCGCCGACGCCGGCGCAGTTGACCAGGATGCGCTCCTGGCCGATCGCCGCGCGGGCCTTGGCGAAGCCGGCGTCGACCTCTTCGCTGGAGGCCACGTTGACCTTGCAGAAGACCCCGCCCAGTTCCTTCGCCAGGGCTTCGCCCAGCTCCTCGTTGAGATCGAAGATGGCGACCTTGACGCCGTCGGCGGCGAGGCGGCGGGCAGTCGCCGCGCCGAGGCCGGAGGCGCCGCCGGTGATGACCGCGGAGATGGAGGAATCAAGCTTCATGGAACCGGTCCTGTCAGTGAACGCGGCGACCTAATCGCTCTCTCGTTGGGGAAGGCAAGTCGCGCGTTTTCAGGGGACTGCTTCGCGAAACGAAGCGGTTCCCTGCTGGCAGGGCAGCAGGGGGACAGCGACCGGCCACGCCGGAAGCGGTCCCCCTGTCCGGCCCGGTCAGGAGGCGTCGAACTTCGCCAGCCGCTGGCTGATGATCTGGTGGGCGTCGGCCATGATGCGGTCGATCAGCTCCTTGCAGGTCGGGATGTCGTGGATCAGGCCCGCGACCATGCCGCAGGACCAGGCCCCGACGTCCATGTCGCCCTCGATCATGATCTTCGGATAGACGCCGGCGACTTCCTCGATGATGTCCTCGAACTTGATGTTGGAGCCGAGCTCCTTCTCCTTCTGGAGGAGGCGCTCGACGCCGGCGTTGACCAGCACGCGCTCGGTGTTGCGCAGCGGGCGCATGACCAGGCGGGTGTCCAGCTCGCTGGCCGCGACGATGGCGTCCTTGACGTTCTGGTGGACCGGGGCCTCCTTCGTGGCGATGAAGCGGGTGCCCATGTTGATGCCGTCCGCGCCCATGGCCAGCGCCGCGACCAGCTGGGCGCCGTTGCCCACGCCGCCCGAGGCGACGAACGGGATCTTCAGCTCCTCGGCCGCGCGGGGCAGCAGCACCCAGTTGCCGACGTCGTCCTCGCCCGGGTGGCCGCCGCACTCGAAGCCGTCGACGCTGACCGCGTCACAGCCGATCGACTCGGCCTTCAGCGAGTGGCGCACCGAGGTGCATTTGTGGATCACCTTGATGCCGGCCTCTTTCAGCGCCGGCAGCCACTTGACCGGGTTGTTGCCGGCGGTCTCGACCGCCTTCACGCCGCCCTCGATGATCGCCTTCACATAGCCCGGATAGTCCGGCGTGTTGACCGACGGCAGGAAGGTCAGGTTCACGCCGAACGGCTTGTCGGTCATCTCGCGGCAGCGGGCGATTTCCCTGGCCAGATCGTCCGGCGTGCGCTGTGTCAGGCCGGTGATGATGCCAAGGCCCCCGGCGTTGGACACCGCCGCCGCCATTTCGGCGAAGCCGACAAAGTGCATGCCGCCCTGGATGATGGGGTGCTCGATGCCGAACATCTCGGTGATGCGGGTCTTCATGGCGGGTGTCCTGTCCTGGGAGCGCGTTGTTGTTGGCAACGATCCTAGGGACGGCGGATCGGGATGGGTAGGGGGGACGTGGCGTCAGCCTCCGCCCCCTTTGTTGAGGTCAGAGCACCCAGCCGCCGTTCACGTCTCCTGCGCCTGTGTAGTGGTTGGCGGTCGTACCGGTGACGTCCCCGTTTATGGCGATGGTGAAGTCCGTTCTGCCGTCGCCGTCGACATCGAGCTGGAGGGTCGTGATCCCGCCGCTGAAAGCCATCACCGCCTGCCCCGCCAGCTTGGTGAACCTGCCGACGAAGGTGAAAGTCTGGTCGCCGACGAGAGCCGTGTTCGCGTCAATGGCCGACAGGTCGATGCGGTCGCCCGCCGCGAAGCTGAGGTCGACGATCGTGTCCTTTTCGACAAGGCCCGCGCCGGCGCTGGACAGATGAATGTCGAGGTTGGTGAAGCTGAACGTATCCGCGCCCGCCCCGCCGGTCAGCCGGTCGTAGCCCGCGCCGCCGACCAGGACATCGTCGTCGAGGCCGCCGTCGAGGACGTCGTTGCCGGCGTCGCCGAAGAGGATGTCGGCGCCGCCGAGACCCGAGACGGTGTCGATGTCGCCGCCGCCGTGCAGGAGGTTGGCCCCGCCGTTTCCGGTGATCGTGTTCTTCAGGGCGTTGCCGGTTCCGTTGAGGTCGCTGCCACCCGTCAGGGTCAGGTTTTCGACGTTGGCGGTCAGGCTGTAGGTGATCGAGGCGGAGACGCTGTCGGCCCCCTCCCCGAGCGCTTCGGTGACCGCGTCGCCGGCGTCATCGACGACATAGCCGTCATTGCCGAGACCTCCGGTCATCGCGTCCGCCTCGGACCCGCCGTCGAGCGTGTCGTTGCCCGACCCGCCGAGCAGACTGTCCGTCCCGGCGTCGCCATTCAGGATATCGTTGCCGACCGAGCCGTCCAGGCTGTCAGCGCCGTCGCCGCCGTTCAGGGTGTCGGCGCCGCCGTCGCCGGACAGGGTGTCATTGCCGTCCAGACCGCTCAGGGTGTTGGCCGCGCTGTTGCCGAGAATGATATTGTCCAGGCTGTTGCCGGTTCCACTGATGGCGCCGCCCGGCGCAGCGAGGGTCAGGTTTTCCAGGCCTGCGCCGAGCGTGAACGCGACCGAACTGATCACCAGATCAAGCCCGTCTCCGCCGGTCTCGTCGGCCGTATCCCCGGCTTCGGTGACGACATAGGTGTCGTTGCCCGTTCCGCCGACCATGATGTCTGCGCCGGTTCCGCCGCGCAGATAGTCGGCGCCGGCTCCGCCGATCAGCGTATCGTCGCCAGCCCCGCCGTCCAGAATGTCATTTCCGTCGCCGCCATCGATGAGGTCCACGCCGTCGAGGGCGCGGATCGTGTCGGCGCCGGCCGTCCCGGTGAGAACGTCGTCGCCGGGGGTCGGAACATGAGAGGTCTCCGGCGTATCGGTGATCGGAAGGATCAGGCTGGTCGAGGCCACGCCCCCCGCGCCGTCGTCGGCCGCCAGGGTGATGGTCGCGGCCGCCGGCGGTGAATCGGTATCGGCGTAAAAGCTGAAGGTGCTGGCGCTGTCGCTGTTCAGCAGCGCGGCGATCTGGGCGGCGGTCCCGGTGAGGGTCAGGACAGCCGTGCCGGATCCCGATACGGCCGCGCCGCTGGCGCCGGCAGTGGCCGTCAGACGGCCGTAGGTGGTGGACAGCGTAACGGTCAGCGCGTCTCCGGCGTCCGGATCACTGACCGTGAAACCGGTGTTCTTGAGATCGAGGACGACCTGCTCGACCGCCGTCGGGCCGACGTTGAACACGCGGGCCTTGACGGCCGTGCTGCTGGCGTCGCCCGTCGCTCCGCCCACACCGTGGCTGGCGTCGACCCAGGTCACCACGAATCCCCCGTTTGGCATCGCGGAAATCTGGGCATCGGCCTGGTTGTCGTCCGTCGCCGTGTTGACGAGAAATTCGGTCTCGACCGGTTCGCCGGCCGCGTTGAAAACCTGCGCCTTGAGGGCATTCAGGCTGTTGTCTCCCGACGCGCCTCCGACGCCCTGACTGCCGTCCCGGAAAACGATCACAAAGCCGCCGTTCGACAAGGCGGTGATCCGGGGGATGGACTGGTCGTCGAGGGTCGCCGTGTTGACCAGGATCTCCGTCCCGACCATCGCCCCGCCCGCCGTGAAGACCTGGGCTTTCACCGCCGCGCCGAAAGTGTCCCCGGTCGCGCCGCCGGAGCCCATACTGTAGTCGGTCCAGGCGACCACGAAGCCGCCGTTCGACAGGGCGGTAATCTGCGGATTCTGCTGGGCGTTCGCGGTCGCCGTGTTGACGAGGATTTCGACGCCGATCATCGCGCCCGCGGCGCTGAAAACCTGGGCCTTGATGGCCTGACCGCTCGTGTCGCCGCCGACACCACTGGCGTCTTGCCAGGTGACCACGAAGCCGCCATTCGCGAGCGCGATGGCGTGCGGAATTTCCTGAAAGCCGTCTACGGCGGTGTTGACGAGAATCTCTCCGCCGATCGCCGCGCCGTCGACCGCGAACACCTGGGCCTTGATGGCCAGTCCGCTGGTGTCGCCCGCCGCGCCGCCGACGCCTTGGCTGTTGTCGTACCAGGTGACCACAAAGCCGCCGTTCGACAGCGCGGTGATCTCGGACAGCGTCTGGTCGTTCTCGATGGCCGTGTTGACGAGGATTTCCGTTCCGACCATCGCCCCCGCTGCGGTGAACACCTGGGCCTTGACGGCCGATCCGCTGTTGTCGCCCGATGCACCGCCGGCCCCCATGCTCGTGTCGACCCACGCGATCACGAAGCCGCCGTTCGCCAGGGCGGTCATCTGCGGGTCGACCTGGGCGCCGACCGTCGCCGTGTTGACGAGGATCTCGGCGCCCACCATCACCCCGGCCGCCGTAAACAACTGGGCCTTCACGGCGCTATCGAAGACGTCGCCGCCTGCGCCCCCGTCGCCGCCGCTGTAGTCCGTCCAGGCGATCAGGAAGCCGCCGTTGGGCAGGGCCTTGACGATAGGGTTGACCTGAAGATTGACGGTCGCCGTGTTGACCAACAGCTCCACGCCGACCCGGACCCCGGCTGCCGTGTAGACCTGAGCCCGGATCGCGCAGTTCGTGTCGCCGTTCTCACCGCTGACATCCTGCCAGGTGACGACAAAGCCTCCGTTCGCGAGGCCGGTGACGTTCTGGGCGTTCTGCTCACCGTTCACGGCCGTGTTGACCAGGAGTTCGCCGCTCGTTTGGGCCACCCCCGGAATGAAGGCGACCGAGGGCCCGCCGGTTCCGGCAAACCTGAGGGGATGGCCACCGTCAACGGCGGGAACGGTTAGCGCGGTCGTCGGACCGGAAAGACTGTTTTGCACGCGACGCTCCTGCTCCGCCTGACCGAGGCAGATTCAAACGGGGTCATCACGGCCGGAGCGGGGTCATTGCGGCGGTTCGTCCCGCCTGACCCGTACGGATGGCGCAACCTCTCGTACTCGCGGGGAACTGGAAGGCCCTAAATGCCGCCCCCCCGATTATTCGTCACCCGAACTGGGGAGGCGCCTCGCGTAGGGCAGACGGCCCGGTCGAGCAGGGCAGATTGAAGATTTTTCCGGTCCCGCGGATCGACCTTCCGACGCCCCGCGAGCCTCTCCTGAGCCTGACCGGACAGCGCGGAATGCCTCTCGGCGTGCGGCGCGAAGGCTGGTAGGCCCGGCAGGACTCGAACCTGCAACCAGACCGTTATGAGCGGTCGGCTCTAACCATTGAGCTACGGGCCCGCCGAAGCGGCGTCGGCCGGTTACCATGCCCCGAACAGGCCTTAAAGCTCCGGTTCATGTTGCATCCGTCAAACACAACCGTGGCGGGGACACGCAACCCTCCCCGCCCAGGAGACCCGTCATGAAAGCCCTCTTCCGCGCCGCCGCCCTCGGCGCGCTGATCACCGTCACCGCGGCCGGCGCGTCGCTGGCCCAGTCGGCGCCCGCCCCGGCGGCCGACAGCCTGTTCCGCGCCACCACCCTGAGCCTGTCCGCCTATGGCGAGGTCAGCCGCAAGCCCGACATGGCGACCATCTCGACCGGCGTGCAGACCGAGGCCCCGACGGCCGCCGAGGCCCTGCGCCTGAACGCCGTGCGCATGACGCAGGTGATCGCCGCGCTGAAAAAGGGCGGCATCGCCGACAAGGATATCCAGACCAGCGGCCTGAGCCTGAGCCCGCAGTATGTCTACCAGGAGAACCTGCCGCCGAAGCTGACCGGCTACCAGGCGTCCAACCAGGTGACCGTGGTGGTGCGCGACCTGACGCGGCTGGGCCAGGCGGTCGACGCGGTGGTCGACGCCGGCGCCAACTCGCTGGGCGGCATTTCGTTCGGGCTGCAAAGCAGCGACGCGGCCGAGGACGCCGCCCGTCTGGACGCCGTCAGGGCGCTGCAGGCCAAGGCCGACCTCTACGCCCGGGCAACCGGCTATCGCGTCGCGCGGCTGGTGACCCTCAGCGAAGGCGGCGGCTACAGCCCGCCCGCGCCGATGCCGATGCTGGCCATGGCCCGCATGGACAAGGCCGAGTCGACCCCGGTCCAGGCCGGCGAGCTGAAGGTGCGGGTGGATATCAGCGCGACGTTCGAGCTGGTGAAGTAGGAAGGGACCAGGGGCTAGGGGCTAGGGGTTAGCGGGCGCATCCAGCCCCTAGCCCCTCATCCCTAACCCCCTTCTTGCTACATCCCCGCCTTGCGGAAGGCGCCCTCGAGGCGGACCTTGATCTCGCGGCCGGGCAGAACGCTGGGGCCCTGCATGTTGGCGGCGTAGGCGAGGTCGCCATAGGCCGTCCCCGGCGTCGGGGTGATCGGTCCGGAGGCCCAGCCGACCCGATCCCCGGCCTCGCCCGGCGCGTCGCAGCTGAGCGTGCGCGCGTCGCCCGCGGCGGCCAGTTTCGCCAGATCGTCGGTGGTGATCGTGCCGGCGCCGTCGCAGGACGGCCGGGCCGTGGCGCAGGTGGTGTAGTCGCCGTAGCGGAAGACGACCTTCGCCGAGACCTTCTCGACGATCAGGACGCAGGTGTTGGGATCGCCGACGGCCTTGCGGACCGCTTCGGTCAGCCGCTCGGAATCGACGCCCTTGGGGCCGGTCGGCTCACAGGCGGCCAGCGCCACGGACGCGGCGGCGATGACGAGCAGGGTTACGGGCGTGCGCATGGAATCCTCCTGTTGGAAGGACCCTGCGCCATCACGCGCCGTCACTCAATGTTCTGGATCAGGCGGCGTGCTTGACGAGGTTGTTGTCGTCCAGCAGCACGACGTTGGGATTGTAGTTGCGGGCCTCTTCCGCCGGCAGCTGGCAGTAGGTCACGACGATGACCTTGTCGCCCTTCTGCACCAGGCGGGCGGCCGCGCCGTTGACGCCGATCACCCTGGACCCGCGCGGGGCCTCGATGGCGTAGGTCGTGAAGCGGGCGCCGTTGGTGATGTTGAGCACATCCACCTGCTCGTGCGGCAGGATGCCGGACTGGTCGAGCAGATCGCGGTCGATGGCGATCGAACCCTCGTAGTCGAGGTCAGCCTGGGTCACCGTGGCGCGGTGCAGCTTGGCCTTCATCATGGTCAGCAGCATGGCGTCGTCCCTCTACTCGGGAAAATTCGCGGCGCCGCACAAAATCGGCGACCGCGCTGGAGGCCCGGCATATAGCGTCTAAGGGGTTGCCGTTCAATTGCGGCGCATCATGAACGGCGTTCAGATAGCGGCCGTACGGCGCCCTTCACATAATTCCCACAACGATCCCAACGGGTTGGCCCGAACCGGGTACCGGCGGTTTTCGGCGCGCTTTGACAGCGGGCGGAGCGTGGCGCAGCGTGGCCGGACATTTCCGGGGGTCACATGCGTTTCGTCCTGCTCGCCGTCCTGATCCTGCTTGCGCCCGCCATGGCCCGGGCCCAGGCCCTGACCGACGCCCCGTCGGTCTATGTGGCCAGCGTCTATGACCGGCTGTCCCGCGACCAGGACTACACCGACCCGGACGCCCTCTACACGCCGCGGCTGGCCGCCCTGTGGAAGGACATGCAGAAGGACGCCGGCGGCGAGGTCGGGCGGGTCGACTTCTTTCCATGGACCAATTCGCAGGACTGGAACCTCACCGAGCTGTCGCTGACCAGCGAGATCGTCGACGGCCGCGAGGACCGGATGATCGTCACGACCCGGTTCCGGAACGACGGCGAACCGCAGGTAATCCGGACCTTCTGGGAGAAATCGGGCGGACGCTGGCGGCTGGACGACATGCAGTCGCTCGGCAAGGACGCCTGGACCCTGTCGGTGATCCTTAAATACGGCTGGTCGTCGCAGGACTAGGCGAGACGCCAGGGCGGAAAGCGGCGGATCGACCCCGCCCGGTAAAGGCAGACGCAGTTGCCCGACGGATCGCGCAGCCGGGCCTCGCGCCACTGCCAGCTCTGGTCGGCCGGATCGCTGTCGAACGAAAGGCCCGCCGCCTTCAGGCGGGCGACCGTGGCGTCGAGATCGTCGTCCTCGAAATAGACCACCGTGTCGGAGACGCCCGGCGCGTCCGGCGCGAGGTGCAGCGAGAACGTCGGCGGCTCGCCGCCGTCGGCGTCGGGGCATTCGAAGCGCGCGTAGTGATCGTTGCGCACGATCAGCCGCAGGCCGAGGGTTTCGTAGAAGGCGATCGAGGCGGCGAGATCGCGGGCGGACGCGGTGACCTGGTTGAGACGCATGGGCGTCAGATAGGCGCGCGGCGCGCCGGCGCTAGAGGCCCGCCTTGAGGAAGGCGGTCATCTGGTCGAGCACCGGGGCCCGCCCCCGCAGCGGACGCGAGAGGGCCAGCACGATGTCGGTGTGATCGACCCCCGGATAGTACTCGGCCTGGACCTTGACCCCGGCCGCGCGCAGGACCTTTTCCAGCGCCCGGCTGTTGCGCGGATAGACGGTCGTGTCGGCCTCGCCCGTGGCCAGGAACACCGGCGGCGCGCCGGGGCCGGCGAAGCGCACCGGCTGGGTCAGGGTGAGATCGGGCGCCTCGCCGAAGGTTCGCCGGGTGACCGGTCCGTCGAGCGGCAGGAAGTCGTAGGGGCCGGCCAGGCCGGCGACGCCGCGGATCACCGCCGGATCCACGCCCGCGCGCCGCAGGTACGACGGGTCGAGCGCCAGCATCATGGCGTTGTAGGCCCCGGCCGAGTGGCCGACGAGCACGATGTGCGACGGGTCGCCGCCGTAGGTCGCCGCGTGCTCCGCCGTCCAGCGCACCGCCGCTGCGCAATCGTCGAGGAAGTCGGGGAAGCGGACCTGTGGAAACAGCCGGTAGTCGGCGACCACGGCGACGAAGCCGCGCGAGGCCAGCGCCTGACCAACCCAGCGATAGTCGCCGCGCCGGCCGGAATCCCACGATCCGCCGTAGAAGAACACCGCCACCGGCAGCCCCGGCGCCGGGATGGCGGGGGTGTAGACGTCGAGCGCCTGGCGCGGATCGGGACCGTAGGCGATGCCCGCGGCGCCGCGCCGGGCGGGGTCCCTCGGCGCGAGGGTGGCGAACATCGTCAGCGGCGAGCAGGCGGCCGCGATCCCGGCCGCGAGCGCCGTGAAGCCGGCCAGCAGGGTGCGGCGTGTCTGGGTCATGCCGTAGGACCTAACGCGGTCGCACCGGGTGGCAAGGGCCTATCGCCCCTCGACCAGCTTGCCGATGGCGTCGAGGTAGGCGGTGAAGGCCTGGCGCCCCGTGTCGGTGAGGCTGAGCGTCGTCAGCGGCTTGCGGTCGACGAAAGTCTTGTTCACCGCCACATAGCCGGCGTCCTCCAGCTTGCGCAGATGGACCGAGAGATTGCCGTCGGTCGCCTGCAACCGGGCCTTGAGGGTGTTGAAGTCGGCGGTCCCCGCCCCGGACAGGAAGGCCATGATCCCCAGCCGGATCCGGCCGTGGATGACCTCGTCGATCCGGTCGATGTCGAACCCGTCGGTCATGACGAAGGCTTTCTCAAATCGTGTCCGAGGGTTCCTGGCGCATCAGGATGTAGCCCGGCAGCGCCATCAGCAGCAGCAGGGCGGCCGAATAGACGAGATAGACCACCGGATCGACCGACAACCAGGCGACCAACAGGGCGGCGGCGTAGGAGCCCAGGGCCGTCATCCAGATCCAGCGCTTGTGCGTCATGGCCGCCGCAACGCTCCAGCCCATGCCGTAGAGGCCGAGGATCAGCGGCGGGAAGATCAGGACCGGAATGTAGCTCTGCGTGCGCCAGGACAGGATGCCGATGGCCAGGCTGATGACGAAGATGGTCCAGCCCATCGCCGCCCAGGCCGCGCCCGAGGCGCGGTTGCCCGGCGACTGCGCGCCCGGACGGCCATCGGCGCCCCGGCGCAGCCAGGTCAGCAGCACCAGGAACACGACCAGCGCCGCCGGCCAGACGAAGGACAGCGTCTGCTGCGGCATGTTCAGCAGTTTCGACATCACCGCCCAGTGCACGACGCCGGCGACGCCGAACGTCACGCCGGCGGCGACCAGGATCGATCCGCCGAGCAGCGGCGCGCTTTGCCCCTCCTGGGCCAGCGCGCGCATGAAGGCGATGTCGTCCTTCAGGGTCTGGATTTTCTCTTCGGTCATCACAGCCTCTCCCGGCCCATGGTCAGTGACCCGGTGATAGTCTCGTCACTTTGTGTAGTAAAGTGCTTTTTCGTGGACTGCCGGTAAGGCAGCCGCGCCCCATGGCCACAACGGGGAAAGCCCCGAACCGGGAAACGCCATGACCGACCTGCCCATCCTGCACCACTTCGACAGCTCGCCCTTCTCCGAGAAGGTGCGGCTGATGTTCGGCCTCAAGGGCCTGGACTGGGGTTCGGTGAAGATCCCCAACATGATGCCCAAGCCCGACTACACGCCGCTGACCGGGGGCTATCGCCGCACGCCGTCGCTGCAGATCGGGGCCGACATCTACTGCGACAGCCAGATGATCCTGGCCGAGATCGAGCGGCGTTGGCCCGAGCCCCGGGCCGTGCGCGGCGGGCTCGACTGGGCGATCAACCTGTGGTCCGACCGGCCGTTCTTCCAGGCCACCGTGCCGATCATCTTCGGCACGATCGGCGACCAGACGCCGGAGGCCTTCCTCAAGGACCGCGAGCAGCTGTCCGGCCGGCCGTTCGACGTGAAGGCCATGAAGGCCGCCGTCGGACCGATGAAGGGCCAGTGGCGCGGCCAGGCCGCCTGGCTGGAGGACCAGCTGGCGCAGTCGTCGAGCGGCTGGCTGAACGGCGACACGGCGGGCCTCGCCGACATCGCCGCCTACATGAACGTATGGTTCCTCGGCGGCGCCCTGCCCCCCGCGCTGGCCGAGCTGACCGCCGGCATGCCGAGGCTGGGCGACTGGGCCAAACGGGTCGCGGCCATCGGCCATGGGCGGCCGAAGGAGATGACCGGGGCCGAGGCGCTGGCCGTGGCGATGGTCACCGCGCCCGCCTCCGGCCTGCGGCACGATGTGATGGATCCGCTGGGTCTGGCGCCCGGCGAGAAGATCGTGGTGATGGCCGACGACTACGGCCGCGACCCGGTGTCCGGAACCCTGGTCGCCGCCACGCCGCGCGGCGTGACCCTGGCCCGCGACGACGCGGCGGTGGGCACCGTACACGTGCACTTCCCGCGGGCCGGCTACATCGTGGTGGCGGGGTGACTTCCCTCCCCTTTGTGGGGAGGGCCGTCAGCGAGGCCGACCGGGCGGGGTAGCAACCCGCCGTGCAGCACGGCGGCGGGTGGCCTCTGACTTCCCCACCCGTCCGGGCTTCGCCCGTCCGCCCTCCCCATGAAGGGGAGGGAAATCAAAGCCGGAAGCCGCCGTCGCAGATCTTGTCGAAGGCCGCCTTGGTGATCTTGGTCCACGCCTTCTTCGTCGGATTGCGGAAGTAGAGCGGGTCGCGGACCTTCGACGGGTCGAAGCCGTCCTCGACCAGATCGACCTTGCGGTACTTGAAGGTGCCGGTGGTCTCGATCTGGCGCTGCAGCCGCAGGAACAGCGGCTGGGCGTAGGTCGGCAGCTTGCTCTCCACATGGGCGTAGAAGCCGGTCAGGTCGAAGTCGTCGTCGACCGTCAGGGCGACCATGCCGGCGCGGCCGTCCTGGCCGGGCACCGCGACGCCGTAGACATTGGCCTCGAGCACGCCGGGGGCCTCGGCCAGCTGGTCGGCGACCTCGCCCGTCGAGACGTTCTCGCCCTTCCAGCGGAAGGTGTCGCCGATGCGGTCGACGAAGTAGAAGTAGCCGTCGGCGTCCTGGCGCATCAGGTCGCCGGTGCGGAACCAGGCGTCGCCCTTCTCGAACACGTCGCGCAGGACCTTCTTCTCGGTCGCCGCCTTGTCGGCATAGCCGGTGAAGTTGGTCCGCGGGTCGCCCGCGTCGATCTTGCCGATACACTCGCCGATCTGGCCGGGGCCGCATTCGATGCAGCAGCCGTCCGGGCCGCGCACGGGCTGCTCGGTCTCGACATCGAACTGCACCAGGCGGGCGTTGACGCGCTTCTTGAGCCACTTCGGCAGCCGGCCGATGGCGCCGACATGGCCGTCGAAGTTGAACATCGACACATTGCCTTCGGTCGAACCGTAGAACTCCATCACCCGGGGGATGTCGAACCGCGCGACCATCTCTTCCCAGACGTCGGCGCGCAGACCGTTGCCGAAGGCCAGGCGGAGCTTGTGATCCCGCTCGAGCGGATCGGCCGGGGCGTTGATCAGGTAGCGGCAGAGCTCGCCGATGTAGACGAACATGGTGCAGTTCTCGTCGTGCACGTCCTTCCAGAAATGCGTCGTCGAGAACTTCTTGCGCAGAACGATCGACCCGCCGGTGAGCAGGGCCGCGCCCATGCCGCAGAGGCCGCCGGTGGCATGGTAGAGCGGCAGGACCTGGTAGATGCGGTCGGTCGCCTCCGCGCCCGTCGCCCCGGCGAAACCGCGCATGTAGAGCTGGACGCGCATGTGGTTCATGCGCGCGGCCTTGGGCAGGCCGGTGGTGCCGCTGGTGAAGATCCACAGGGCCGTGTCGCTGGCGCGCAGCTCGCCGCGCGCCGTCTGCCGGTCGGGACGCAGGTTGCTGCAGCTCTTGAGCGCCGCGACCAGATCGCGCCGATCGCCCGACACCGGACCCAGCGTCCACTGGGCCACGTGTTTGGTCAGCTGGCCGCGCACGGCCTCGAAGGCCGGAGAGGTCTCGGCGTCGACCAGGCAGTGCAACGCGCCGGAGATGTTCAGGCAGTGGGCCAGCGGTGCGCCGGTCAGGTTGTTGTTGATCAGCGCCGTGGCCACGCCGACCTTGGTCAGGCCGTACCAGATCGGCAGGTATTCGGCGCGGTTGGGCATGAACAGCGCCACCGTCTGGCCGCGGGTGATGCCCTGCTCCTTGGCCCAGTGGGCGTAGCGGTTGGCGAGGGCGTCCATCTCGCCGTAGGTGAGCGTCTTGCCGTCGAAGGTGATCGCCGGACTGTCGCGATGCGCGTCGACGGCCGCTTCAAGGTCGTCGCAGACCAGCTCCCGGCTGTCCGGCGCAATGGGCTTGACCCACTTCAACGTGCGGCTGAGGCCCTTGATGAACCGTAGCTCGCGCGCGATCCGCGCCTTCAGCTTCATGGGTACGCCCTCCGAACGCCCCTGACGTTTCGCCTGTCGGGCGAATTGGGGTCAAGCCAAGCCTAGGGGTCAGGCGTTGCGGGCCGGTGAACGTGGCGCAAAGAGCGCACCCGCAGTCGCGAGGGCCGCGGGCGCGCGCGTTCAATCACGGCGAAAACGTGTCATGTATTGGCAAGTTATCGCCCCATTTCGACTTCCCCTCCGGAAGTCGTTTCCAATCCCCGGGGAGCGGAGAAAATATCGGATCGGCTCTGAACGGCGACATAACCAGGAAGAACGGTGATCGCCGGATCATGGAACCTGTTGCAGCCGGAGGTCGTTCAACATTCGAACCACTTCCACAGAGAGGCTTCCCATGTCCCTGGATCGTGATGCTGCCCGCGCGCTGTTCGCCAGCGCCGACCCCATGCCCGCCACCGCCGGCGGCCCCGCCTTCGCTCCGGCCTCGCCGTTCGCCTCCGCGGCCGACGACGCCATGACCGCCCGCGTGAGCGGCCGTTCGACCCGCAAGCGCGTCGACTGGCGCCTCGTCGCGCCGGTGGGGGTCGCGGCGCTGTGCGCCGGGGCCGCCCTGTTGATCGTGTCGCAGCGCGACGCGGCCGAGCCCGGCAAGACCGTCGCCTCCACCGAGCTGTCCCGCCCGTTGCCCGCGCCCCTGCCGGCGCCGACGCCGCTGCCCGAACCGGTCGAGACGGCCGCCGCGACGCCGCCGCCGTCCTCGATCGTCAAGCCGCCGGCCGCCCGGCCCGCGCCCGTGGTCCGCGCCCGCGCCACGCCCGCGCCGGCCCGCCGCACGTCGGCGCCGCGCGCGGTCGCGGCCGCCCCCAGCGCCGATGACGCGTCCAGCAACGTCAGCGCGCGCGAACCCTATGTCCCGCCGCCCAGCCTGGGCGCGCCCGTGAGCGTCATCCCGGCCGCTCCGCCGCCGGTGGCGACGCCCGAGCCGGCCCCGGTCACGCCGCAGCCGTAGAGCAAGACGGTCACGACGGTTGAAAGGCCCTCCCCGCCGGGAGGGCCTTTTGCGTTTCCGGTCTAGGGTGCGTCGGCATCCGGAGATCGACTCATGTCCCAGCGCCTCGCCCTGACCACCCTGCTCGTGGCCGAGTACGATCCCGCGATCGCCTTCTTCGTCGACCGCGTCGGGTTTACCCTGGTCGAGGACACGCCACAGGGCGGGGACAAGCGCTGGGTCGTGGTGGCTCCGGCCGGAACGGCCGGCGGCGGCCTGCTGCTGGCGCGGGCGGCGGACGAAGGCCAGCGCGCGGCGATCGGCAAGCAGGGCGGCGGCCGGGTGTTCCTGTTCCTCGAGACCGACGACTTCGATCGCGACCACGCCCGCATGGCCGCCGCCGGCGTGCGGTTTCTTGAAACCCCGCGGCGCGAACCCTACGGCTCCGTCGCCGTGTTCGAGGACCTGTGCGGCAACCGCTGGGACCTGATCGGGCGGCGCTAGGGGGACATTTACCGCAGGTACCTGTCCCCTAATCGAGCGATCGCGGGTTTGGAGGACACGTACCTTCGGTACATGTCGCCGCCCCCTATCCCGTCACCGCCGTGGCGTTCAGAGCCTCGCGCCAGTGACGCTCGCGGCTCTTGAGCTTGCTGGTCAGCTCCCAGCCCGCCAGGTCGTCCCCGGCCAGGGCCTCGATGTCCTCGATGCTGAAGGCGTCCGCGCCGTGGGCCGTCCACTCCGCCTGCAGCGCCCGGTTGGGGTGCGTGCCGAGCTTGAGCGGAAACAGGACGCCGTTGCGACAGGCGTCCAGGTTGGGCGTGGCCTGGACCCAGACCTGGCCCGTCGCCGCGCAGCGCACGGCGAAGATCCCGGGCCGGGGCTTGCGCTCCTTGTAGGCCGCCAGCAGTTCCTTGCGGCGCTCGCGGCTCACGGCGCTACACCGAACCCGGGCGCGGCCAGCCGCAGGGCGTGGTCGCGCACGTCGGCCGGCCAGGCCGTGGTGTGGGCCTCGAAGGCCGCCCGGTCGGCCGCGTACAGCGCCCGCACCGCCTCCTCGAAGCCCGGCGCGTCGCCGGCCAGGGTGGTCATGAAACGATAGGCGCTGTCGCGGGCCGCCCGGGCCCGCTCGCGCGGATCCTTGCGGGCCGCCTCGACCAGCTTGCGCAGCGCCACCGACGCCCCGCCCGGCTGGGCCGCCAGCCATTCCCAGTGCCGGGGCAGCAGGGTGACTTCCCGGGGCGTGACGCCGAGCTTCGGCCGTCCCGGCCCCCGGGCCTCGACGGCGGCGACGCGGGCCGCGACCTCGGCGACCGTGCCGCGCAGATCGACCTCGACCCGGCGGCTGTCGTCGTCGGCGAGGATCAGCACCGAGGCGTTGGGACGCTGGTTCAGCACCCCGCGCACGGCCGGCGCGACGTCGGACAGCGGTCCGGCGGCGATCAGGCGCTGGCCTTCAAAGGCGGCGCAGGGGGTTTCGGGGTCGTGGGCCATGGCGGCGCTCCGTCGAACAGAGCGCGGCTTTTACCCGGATAAATATTGAAGTCAATATCGCCCGGGTAATATCTAGGCGGGATCCGGCTGGCTGTAGGCGACGTAGCCCCGCTCGACCATCCGGCGCATGGCCTCATAGGCCTCGGCCAGTTCCTCGAAGGTGTGGCGCAGATGGGTCAGCTGGCTGAGGTCCTGCGGCGTCATCTTGCCGCCGGCGGCCGAGACCGCCAGGGCCTGGGCGACCCAGGTGGCGCGGGCGGCCGCGGCCGCCACGGCCAGCCGCTGGAACTTCTTCGCGTCGCCCGCCCCGAGGGCCTGGCTGATGACCGCCCGGTTGGCCGCGAAGGCGGTGTAGTCGATGTGTTCGAGGATTCCGCGCATGCGCCGCTGGGCCTGGGGATCGCTCTGGTCCTCGGGCTCGAAGTGGTCGTTCACGCGGCGAAAGCTGCCGGTTCGGGATACGGACATCGCGTCCTGCCTTCAGTCGGGCCGGAAAAGACGGCCCCCTTGTCCCGCGAAGATTAGAATGTGTCGCGTTAACACACCCTTAGGGCGCTCCCCGGGACAGGGGCAGCCAGTAATACGCGTCCGTCGTGTGCCGGCCGTCGGCCAGCCGCAGGGCGAAGGGCTCCAGGCCCCAGCGCTGAAATCCCCGGCTCTCGTAGAGGGCCACGGCCGGCGCGTTGGTCGAGACGACGACCAGCTGCAGCACCTGGACCTCCTCGTGGGCATGGGCGATCACCGCGTCGAGCAGCCGCCCGCCGAGGCCCCGGCCGCGGACGGCGTCGCGGACGTACATGCTCCAGACCCGGCCCTTGTGGCGCTCGCGCAGCGCCTCGTGCCGGGCGAAGCCGGCCATGGCGCACAGCCCCTCTCCCGCCACGAAGCCGCCGAACACGGCCGTGGTCGACAGGGTGGCCGCGATACGGTCCAGCGGCTTGGCCCGCTCCTCGAGGATGTCCGTGCCGAAGGACTCAGGCTCGGCCGCCATCGCTTCCAGCCGCAGGGCATGGAAGGCGGCGGCGTCGGCCGCGGTGAGGCGGCGGATGTCGGTCACCGCGCGCCCGGCCTCGCCGCCTCCGGTCCCGGAAACGCCCAGCGCAGGGCTTCCAGCCCCGACGGGTGGTAGGTGGTCAGGTGGCGCTCGTCCGGGAACGACCGGAAGGTCCAGGCCAGGTCCGGCGGCCCGTCGGCGCGCAGGGCGGCCAGCAGCCGGTCCATGGCCCCGGCGACCATCGCGCCTTCGTTGGCCTGGGACAGGTAGAGCCGGCGGCCGGGGGGCCAGGGCCGGGCCTTCAGCAATCCGGCCGCCTGCCGTGTCAGGCTCTGGTCGTCCCACCAGATGCTGGGGCTGACGGCGATGTAGGTGGAGAACAGCTCCGGCTGGCGCAGGGCCGTGTCGAGCACGAAGTAGCCGGCCAGGGACTCGCCCATGACCGCCGTCTCGCCCGAGGTGCGATAGCGGGCCGAAATGGCCGGCAGCAGGTCTTCGGCGAGGAACCGGCGAAACAGGGCCGCCCGACCGCTGGTGGGGAATTCCTTGCGCTCGATCTCGCTCGGTGTGGTGAAATCGCGCAGCCGCAGGCCAGGGCCGCTCTCGATGCCGACGACGATGACCTCGTCGGTCACGCCGTTCAGCCCGGCCAGGGCCGCCAGGCCCACGACCGGCAACAGGTCCTGCCGTTCCCCGCCGTCGAGCAGGTAGAGCACCGGATAGCGCTGCTTGCCGTCGCCGTAGGAGGGCGGCAGCCAGACCGTGATGTGGCGGACCTCGGCCTCCGCGCGGGACGGCAGGTCGAAGGTCGAGCCGAGGACGATCGGCCGTTCGTCGCGGACCTGGGCCAGGGCCGGCGCGGCGGTGAAGAGGAGGGCGAGAGCAAGCAGAAGGCGAGTCATCATGGCGCGACGCTAGCAAGACTCAGGGCGGCAGGTCACGTCCGGCTGGCGCGCCCCTTGCAGGCCGGAGGGCGAAAGTCCCAGTCGGGATCCGGGAGCCGCCCTTGATGAACCGAACCGTCTGGATCGCCCTGGCCGCGGGCCTGTGCCTGGCGTCGCCCGCCCTCGCCCGGCAGGCGGCGCCCGCCGCCCCCGCGGCCGCCCCGGCCGGGTCGTACGACTACAGCGCCCTCGACGCGCGCGAGGCGGCCGACGCCGCCGTCGTCCAGGCCGCGCTGACCGCGTTCGGCGAGAAGGGGTTCGCGGCCATGGACAGCGTCGCGCCGAAGCTGCGGGCCGTGCTGGACCGGTCGCCCAAGCCCTATCCGCAGGTCGAGATCCGCGGCAGCCTGGTGATCGTGCGGGCCGACGACGAGGAGACCTCGATCAGCCTTGGCCTGGCCGGCGCCATGCAGGCCAACGGCGCCAACCGCCAGGTCACCAGCCGCTTCAACGTCTACCCCATGGCCGCCCTGCTGCTCGGCAGCTGGGCCAACGAGCGGCGCGACGCCGACGGGGCGGTGCGGATGCTGCAACGAGGGCTCGAGATCCAGCCCGGCAACCCGCTGCTGGCCTCGGAACTGGGCGCCGCCTACACCCTGCAGAAGGCCTGGGCCGAAGCCCTGGCCGTCTACGAGGGCGCGCTGGAAGCCAATCCGCTGATGGGCAAGATGGCGCTGGCCCGGCTGCTGCGCGGCAAGGGCTTCGCCCTGATCGAACTGGGCCGGCTGGACGAGGCCGAGACGGCCTATCGCCAGTCGCTGGTCGCCGAGCCGAACCACGGCGGGGCGCAGCACGAGCTGGCCTATATCGCCGGCCTGCGGAAGGGCAGGCCGGCCGCCCCGACCGGCATCCAGACCGGCGCCGACGCCCGGGCGGCGGATCCGGACTAGCCGTCGCGCGCCGTCGTCCGTTCGACGCAGCGCAGGATGATGCGGCGCAGCAGGTCCTGCGGGATCGGCCGGTCGGGCTGGAAGCGGATCGCGCCCTTGCTGGTCGAGAAGTCCGCCAGCTCGGCGGCGAAGTCCTCGACCTGGCCGCCCGGATAGAAGGCGCAGTGCCGTTTGGCCGCCGCGAAATAGCAGAGCGCCCGGCCGCCCAGGCGGAAGGCCGGCATGCCGTAGCTGATGCACTCGACCGCGTCCGGAACCACGTCGAGCACCGTCTCGCGCAGGGCCTGCAGCGCCGCGCGCTGGGCCGCCGGGACCGCGGCCAGATAGGCGTCGGTGGAGGTCGGGAGCGGCGCGCCGCGCATCGGGCCCGCTAGCGGAACATGCAGGTCACGCCGGCCCACAGGTCGGTGACCTTCGCGGCCTGGTCGCGGCCGTTCAGCAGGCCGCCGGCGCGGCCGTCGCCCGGCAGGGTGAACTCGACGCCGAGCGTGGTCTCCTCGACCTTCGTCCCCGGGAAGGCCGCCACCAGCTCGGCGCGGCTCGAGCCGATGCCGACGCCGTTCATGAAGGTCAGCGTGCCGCTGCCGCGTTCGTCGGCGCTCCAGCCGACGAAGCGATCGTCCTGGAACATCAGGCTCAGGCCGTCGGGCCATTCGACGAACGTCAGCGGTCCGGCGCCGCACTCGGTGTTGACGCTCTCCTTGCCCCGCGTGAGCTCGGCGCGGGTCATGGTGACGAGGGTCTGCGACTTGGGCCGCAGGAAGGGCAGAGCCTGGGTCGCGCCGCTGTCGGCCATCACCGCGATCAGGCCGTCGCTCGACAGGGCCAGCCGGAGCGGCATCGGCGCCGGGGCGGCAGTGGCCGGCGGCGGCGCGGCCGGGGCCGGCTTGTCACAGCCCGACAGGGCGAGCGCGAGGGCGAGAACGGGCAGCAGGCGGGCGTGGGTCATGACGCCAGCCTAGACCGGGGTTCAGCGAACGGTCGAGTCCCCTCGCCTAGCGTGGCGGCTGGGCCGGAAACTCCAGCCGGCCGGTGTCGTAGCCGAGGTCGCGGGCGCGCTGGACCAGCATGGCCAGGGTCGCCGCGTCCGGGACCTCGCGGGTGTAGATCCACAGCTTGTCGAACGACGGGTCGGCCGAGATGAACCAGCTGTAGTCGTCGGCGTGGTCGAGCACCTGGTAGGTCCAGGTGATGAAGAACGGATAGCGGACCTTCAGCGTGGCGTTGGCGCCGCCGGCGTCGAGCAGCGTGCCGGTTCCCTTGATGGTCCTGGTCCGGCCGCCCGGTTCGCCGACCTGGCAGGCGTCGAGCACCGCGACCTTGCCGCCGGGCGCAGGACCGTAGTCGGTCGTGCCGGCGACGCAGCCGTCGGTCAGCGACATCGGCAGCCGGGCGATCTCCAGCCAGCGGCCGGTGTAGAAGCGGGCCGGATCGACGGGTTTGGCGGGCGAAGGAGCCTGGGCCGCGAAGGCGGGCGCGACGGTCAGGCAGAGGGCGGCGGCGAGGACGATCAGGGCGGCGGGACGGCGGGTCATGGAAGGGCTCCTTCCCGCCGTGACCTGGAGCGGACGCCCCTCAGGTCAAGCCGGCGTGACCGCCTTCGCCCGGCGGCTGGCCGACAGGGCCAGCAGGATGGCCGGGGCGACCACGGCCGCGCCGAGGATGAAGGGTCCGTCGATCACCCGGGCGAAGATCAGCCCGGCGCTGAGCGGCCCGATCACCCGGGCCAGCGCCCCGGCGGCGTTGTTGAGGCCCATGATCTGGCCCTGGCGGTGCGGATCGGCCGTGCCGGAGATCAGCGCCCCGACATTGGGGAAGGCCACCGAGCTGCCGATGGCGTTGAGGCACATCAGCACCGTGGTCATGACCCCGCCGGTGGAGACGATCTGCAGCAGCATCGAGACCGTCGCCAGGGCCATGCCGACGGCCAGCATCGGCCCGGCGCCGTAGCGTTCCGACAGCCGGCCGGTCAGCAGGGTCTGGGACAGGAAGGCGCAGACCCCGACGCAGGCGAAGGCGAAGCCGATGTTGCGCGGCGTCCAGTCGAACCGCGCCTGGGCCCACAGGCCGAACACCGACTCGATGCCGGTGAAGGCGAAGCCGACGAGGAAGGTCAGCAGGATCAGCCGGCCGATCACCGGATGGCGCAGGGCCTCGCCGAGCGCCGCCCAGCGGCTGGCCCGGTGCGAGAAGCTGGTCTCGCGGATGCGGCTCTCGCGGATCACCAGGATCACGGCGGCCACGCAGAGGAAGGCCAGGCCGGAGGCGATGAACAGCGGGATGCGGAAGCCGGCCGGGCCGATGCCGGTGTGTGCGAACAGGCCGCCGATCGAGGGCCCGACGATCAGGCCGACGTTCCAGGCCGCGCCCTGGTAGCTGAGCTGGCGCGCGCGTCTGGCCACCGGGGTGACGTCGGCGATATAGCCCTGGATCACCGCCCCGTTGCCGGCCGCCAGCCCGCCCAGCAGGCGGATCAGGAACGCCAGGCCGATGTTCGGCGCGAAGGCCAGGCACAGGTAGCAGAGGCCGTTGGCGGTGATCGTCGAGATCAGGATCGGCTTGCGGCCGTAGCGGTCCGACAGCCGGCCCCAGAACGGCTCGCCGAAGAAGGCTCCGACCGAATAGGCCGAGAAGATCAGCGCCATCTGCCAGGCCGGGGCGTTGAACGAATGGGCGTAGAACGGCAGCAGCGGCACGATGATGCCGAAGCCCAGCATGTTGATGAACACCACCGCGATCAGCGAGGCGGCCGCGAACGGCGGCGCGGTCGACGGGGGCTGGGGAGCGTCGGCGGGGGGCATGGCGGCGGTGATAGGGTGGGGGCCGCGCCCACGCAATCCTCAAGGGCGGTGTTGGGGCCGATCGCGAGGTCCGCTATCCTCGGCGACGACGGGGGGCCGCCACATGACGCTGTTCGACTTCACCTTCGGCCTGAGCGCCGTGATCCTGGGCCTGGCCCTGACGCAGATGGCGTCCAGCCTGCACCGGCTGGCGCTGGCCGGGCGACGGGTCCGGTGGGCGCCCGAGCCGCTGCTGCTGGCCAGCCTGGTGTTCCTGGTGATCGTCTCGGTCTGGCTCTACCAGTGGCCCGAGCGGCTGCGCACCGACACGACCATCGGCCTGGTGCTGCTCAATGTGCTCAAGTTGATGTTTCCTTACATGGCCGCCGCCTTCGTGCTGCCCGAACAGCCGGCCGAGACGGGCGAGATCGACCTCTACGCCCACTATGACCGCACCCGGCCATTCACCTACGGCGCGATGATCGCCGGGATGCTGCTGTTCTGGCTGGCCAATATCGTCGGCTGGATCGTCCACACCGGCCTTCCGCAACACAAGGCCTTCCCCTGGGCGGGCGCCCTGGCGGAGGGACCGTGGGTCGCGGTGGTCCTCTATGGCCTGTTGATCTGGCTCGACAACCGCTGGGTCCACCGCCTGATCCTGGTCGGGGCGGTGCTCTACTACGGCCTGTCGATCGTGGGCATCCCGCTGACGCAGTAGGCGGTTCCGCGCGGCCGGCCCCCCGGTCGGGCCTACTGCAGCCCGGCCTCGCGGACCAGGCCGTCGTAGCGGCTCGCGTCCATGTAGCGGCGGACCTCGCGCAGGCTGGCGGTGAACGACGGGTGGCCGAACAGGGTCTGGGCCGCCGTGGTGGTCACCGCCGAGAACGGATCGCTGAGGGCGTCGGCCCCGCCGGCCTTGAGCGCCGCCACCGCGGCGTCGTGGCAGTCGACCAGCAGCAGCCGCTCGAGCAGGGCCGCCACCCGCCGGGCGTTGGCCTCGCGCACCGCGGGAGTCACCGTGACGCTGTCCTTGACGTCGGGGTGGCTGGCGAAGGCGATGACGATCCACAGGCCGAGCTCGCGCTGGTCGCCCGGCGTCACCGCCGCCGTCATGCACCGGCCGAGCGCGTCGTCGGCCGCCGTCTCCGCCCGCGCCGTCCCCGGCGCCGCCAGGCCCAGCAGCGTCGCTGCCGCCAGGGCCGCTCCAACCGTCCGGCGCAGGATCATGGCCGTCTCTCCCCGTCTGTCCTCGCCCCTCCGGCGACCGGAGGTGAGATGCCGGGACGCGGCCGGGGCGGCGACCCCTGAAAGGGTGGCGGGGCGCGCGGGGGTGCGACGGACGGACCGCCCCGCCGCCGTCATCCTCGGGACGAGCGCGAGGATGACGGGGATTGATGGGACACGACGACGCGACCTCCACTGTTTCCAGCGAGGATGGGGAAGGCGCGGCGCGCTCCGGTCTCGGCCGGATGAGCAGATGCAGGGGTCTGAGAAAGCCGGAACCGTCTCGCGCCGCGGAGTCCGTTTTCCGGCAGCCGCCGGTGGGCAGCGGTTTTAACGCTTAGCCGGCAGAAGCCTCCGGCGGGCGGGCGGCGGCTGACCGTCCCGGACCGTGAGCGTAACCCCCGCTCACCTGACCCCGCTCGAACCCCGTCCCGCCGCCGCCTCGGATCGCCTGGCCAGAAGCGCCCTCCCCGTGCGGCGGGATGGGGAGAGGATAGGCGCGGTCCGGCGGGGGATGGACAGATTGTTTTGCGCCGTCGGATTGGGCGGGCGGAGGTGAAGGATTTCAGGGGGTTGGGCGCGGGGATTTCAGGATAGCCCGCGGTGTTTCCTCTCCCGGATCTCACGCAGGCCAGCCTGCCGACTGACTATTCAGCCGCCGCCGAGGTCAATTGCCGGCAGGTTTGCGCGACGCGCCTGCTCTGCCGCTCGACATTTAGTCTTGGGCCCAGCCGAGCTCCCGAGCGTAGTTTTGAAGTTTCGTGAGAATATATTGAGCCACCGTAGAACGGTTTGTGGACGCCAAGAAATCACCCTTACGCCACGTATATTCGATTGCAACTACAGAATCCTCATAAACGACAGCATTGTCAGGTATTATTCTGCAGAAACTCAGTATTTTCTCACAATCTACAACAATGGGAGGGAGGCTTGGATCTCGATTATCGCTGAGAAACCCTTTCCAAGCCTCGGCCATGATCGCGTTGAGCTTCTTGTCCTTTCCCAGATTGAAGCCCCTCTCAGCTAGAAGCTGGAATGCAGCGGTCGCTTCCTTGGCCGGCTTTCCGCGCCCCTCGGATCGAGCTACGGATTCTCCACGAAGGAGCTTTCCGACGTCTGTGCGGCCCAAATCCCTAACGGCTTTCGAGGCTCCCGCTCGGGCAATTCCAATGGCGTCAAGGAATGGGTCGGGCGTAGGTCCGCAATTTCTAATCGCAGAAATTGTGGCGGCCGGCGATAGGAAATGCGCATGCGCATTTAGCTGAACAATTGTTCGAGTGAGCAAACCACGCCGACCTGACCACCATTTTCCAATTACAGAATCCGGGGTTGCAGCAAGCAACCCTGATGTATCAAGAAGTCCGTAGCGACTACTATTTGTAAGGCCGGACAATACCCCCGGTTCGTCGCTTTCGCTTGCAATAACGATAATAATTTCGACTGGCTTCTGAAGACTTTTTCTCAGGTTGAATAAATTCCTGGTGAAATCGGTTTGGATTTTCCTCAGAAATTCCCCAAGCGATCCAAATTCTGCTGGATCGTAGTCGCGCGGATCGACGCCCATGGTGTCGAGACTTTCAACCTGATTGGTCAGGCGTAGGGTATTCAGTGCAATGTCAATCCATGTGTTTCGAGCCGGCCCTTCGATTTCCAGGACCTTAATTGGTTGAGCTCCCGCGACCTCCTCATAGCGGGCTCCAATTGCCACAGCTGTATCAGCGCTCGTTTCTGGCCAGAAAACAACTGCGGGGGAGCCACCGGGAACGGTGCGCAGGAACCGCTTTAAAGCGGCCAGTTCTTCTACCGTCGGAGGCGATGACTCTCGGTGATCGACATTAATTGGAATGACGCGGGTGTCATTCGCCGCAAGCGTTTTTCGAAATGACGCGACTGAAGCTGCAAGAGCCTCAAACGTTATTGCCCCCTCGTGCTGCAGCGTCGGAGTAAAATCCCGCGCCTTCCATTGGTTCACCGAGGCCGCGAACGTCGTCTTCCCGGCTCCAGATCGCCCCGAGAGCGGGACTAGAGTTCCTTGGCCACCCGCCCTCACCGAGTCGACAATCGTCGCGAGGCGGTCCTGAGAAATATCCGTTGGCGCAACGAGGATATTGGCGAGTTGCTCGCCAACGGCAGCGTGCAGAGGCTCATAGCGATCCGGAAGTCGGAGCGTCGAAAGTAGATCAACCCTGTCTTTGTTTGTCGTCATTGTCCTGCCGCGAGACGAGGAGAGCCCAATAGGAGACGATTCGCCTACCCCTCCACCTTCACCTCAATCTCCCCGCCCAGGTCCCTGAACTTCCGGCTCATCGCCGCCATCCCCTCCGCCGCCTCGTTCGGCGCGAGGCCGGCCGCGAACTCGCGCACCTCCTGGGTGATCTTCATGCTGCAGAACTTGGGGCCGCACATGGAGCAGAAGTGGGCGGTCTTGTGGGCTTCTTTCGGCAGGGTGGCGTCGTGGAACTTCTGCGCCGTTTCCGGGTCGAGGCCGAGGTTGAACTGGTCTTCCCAGCGGAACTCGTAGCGGGCGCGGGAGACGGCGTCGTCGCGCAGGTGGGCGGCCGGGTGGCCCTTGGCGAGGTCGGCGGCGTGGGCGGCCAGCTTGTAGGTGATGACCCCGGTCTTGACGTCGTCGCGGTCGGGCAGGCCGAGGTGCTCCTTGGGCGTGACGTAGCAGAGCATGGCCGTGCCGAACCAGCCGATCATGGCCGCGCCGATGGCTGACGTGATGTGGTCGTAGCCGGGGGCGATGTCGGTGGTCAGCGGGCCGAGGGTATAGAACGGCGCCTCGTGGCAGTGCTTGAGCTGCTCGTCCATGTTGGCCTTGATCTTGTGCATGGCCACGTGGCCGGGGCCCTCGATCATCACCTGGCAGCCGTGGTTCCAGGCGACCTTGGTCAGCTCGCCCAGGGTGCGCAGCTCGGCGAACTGGGCCTCGTCGTTGGCGTCGCGCGTGCTGCCCGGGCGCAGGCCGTCGCCGAGGCTGAACGACACGTCATAGGCCCGCATGATGTCGCAGATGTCCTCGAAGTGGTCGTAGAGGAACGACTCCTTGTGGTGGGCCAGGCACCACTTGGCCATGATCGAGCCGCCCCGGCTGACGATGCCGGTGACGCGTTTGGCGGTCAGCGGGATGAACGGCAGGCGCACGCCGGCGTGGATGGTGAAGTAGTCGACGCCCTGCTCGGCCTGTTCGATCAGGGTGTCGCGGAAGACCTCCCAGGTGAGGTCCTCGGCCACGCCGCCGACCTTCTCCAGCGCCTGGTAGATCGGCACCGTGCCGATCGGCACCGGGCTGTTGCGCAGGATCCAGTCGCGGATGTTGTGGATGTTGCGGCCGGTCGACAGGTCCATGACCGTGTCGGCGCCCCAGCGCGTGGCCCAGACCATCTTGTCGACCTCGTCGGCCACGGTGCTGAGCACCGCGCTGTTGCCGATGTTGGCGTTGATCTTGACGAGGAAGTTGCGGCCGATGGCCATCGGCTCCAGCTCGCCGTGGTTGATGTTGGCCGGGATGATGGCGCGGCCGCGGGCGATCTCCTGGCGGACGAACTCCGGCGTGACGAAGTCGGGGATGCTGGCGCCGAAGTCCTCGCCGTCGCGGACGCAGGGGGCGGTCTGCTCGCGGCGCAGGTTCTCGCGGATGGCGACGTATTCCATCTCCGGCGTGATGATGCCCTTGCGGGCGTATTCCAGCTGGGTGACGGCGGCGCCGGCTTTGGCCTTGTAGACCTTGCGGGTCTCGTCGTGGAACTGCGGGGCCAGGTGCTTGCCGCGGGCGAAGCCGTTGTCTTCCGGCCGGACCTGACGGGGGTCGGCGACCACCTCGACATCGCCGCGCGCGACGACCCAGGCCTCGCGGAGGCGCGGCAGGCCCTTGTCGATGTCGATCACCGCGTCGGGGTCGGTGTAGGGGCCCGAGGGGTCGTAGATGGTCAGCGGCGGCTCGTTGGCCGTCGGATGCAGCGCCACCTCGCGGAACGGCACGCGGATGTCCGGGAACAGCTCGCCCGAGGCGTAGACCTTGCGGCTGCCCAGACGCGGGCCGATGGCGACGTCGTCGGTCTTCGGCGAGGCGTTCCCGTCGGGCTGGGGGGCGTGGATGTTCATGGCGCGGTCCTCAAGGTGCGAGGGCTCCGCCGGCGCTGGAAGGCTCCCCCTTGCGCCTGTCGGGGCGGGGAACGCGTCTCTCCCTTCGCCGGCATGACCCGGATCAGGTTCGGCGGGTCACGGCGCTAGCCGACTCTCAGCCGCTCGAATGCGACACCCCGGAGAACGGAGGGAGACTAGGCGCGGGGGGGAGCGGGGGCAAGGTGCGTGGTTCGATACGCGGCCTGCGGCTGCTGCTCAGGATGACGGAGAGGGGCTAGGGGCTAGGGGCTAGGGGCTAGGGGCTAGGGGTTAGGGGTTAGGGAGTAGGGGTTAGGGAGTAGGGAGTAGCCGGGCGAGGTGGCGGCGACCGCACCGACCTACTAACCCCTAGCCCCTAACCCCTAGCCCCTCTTGCTACGCCCTACGCCCTACGCCCTAAATACTCACCTGCGTGCCCATCTCGACCACGCGGCCGGGGGGCAGGTGGTAGAAGTCCGTCGGGGTGGTGGCGTTCTTGGACAGGGCGATGAACAGGCGGTCCTGCCATTTGGGCATGCCCGACTTCGAGGCGGCGACCACCGTGCGGCGGCCGAGGAAGAAGCTGGTCGACATCATGTCGATCTTCAGGCCGTCGGCGCGGCAGGCGGTCAGGGCGGCCGGAACGTTGGGCGTCTCCATGAAGCCCCAGGCGACCGTGACCATCCAGACGTTGTCGTCGAGCCGGCGGGTGGTCACGCGCTCGGCCTCGGCGACCGTCGGCGTGTCGGTGGTGCGGACCGTCAGGAACACGTTGACCTCGTGCAGCACGCGGTTGTGCTTGAGGTTGTGCATCAGGGCCGAGGGGGCGTGGTCGGGGTCGGCGGTGAGGAAGATCGCCGTGCCGGCCACGCGGCGCGGCGGGCGGCTGGTCAGCATGGCCAGCACGTCGGCCAGCGGGGCGCTGTCGCGGGCGGCCTTGGCGTTGAGCAGGCCGCTGCCCCTGGCCCAGGTGGCCATGACGACGAACAGGGCGCCGCCGAGCAGCAGCGGCACGAAGCCGCCGTGGAGGATCTTCAGCGCGTTGGCCCCGAGGAAGATCAGGTCGACGGTGATCATCGGCGCGACCAGCAGGCCGGCCTGCCACAGCGGCCAGTTCCACTTGCGACGCACGACGAGGAAGGCCAGCGAGGTGGTGATGACCATGGTGCCGGTGACCGCCAGCCCGTAGGCCTGGGCCAGGCCGCTGGAGGTCCTGAAGATGGCGATCAGCAGGACCACCCCGACGAGGAGCAGGCCGTTGATCTGCGGCATGAAAATCTGGCCGGCCTCGTGGTGCGAGGTCTGGCGCACGACCATGCGCGGCAGCAGGCCCAGCTGGATGGCCTGACGGCTGATCGAGAAGGCCCCGGTGATGACCGCCTGGCTGGCGATGACGGTGGCGGCCATGGCCAGGATGACCACCGGCGCGCGCAGGGCCTCGGGGGCCATGAGGAAGAACCAGTCGGCGTTCTCGACCCGGTGGCCGTGCGCCCCGGCGATGGCCTGCAGGGCCATGGCGCCCTGGCCGAGGTAGTTGAGGATCAGGCAGGGGAACACCAGGCCCAGCCAGGCGAAGGCGATCGGCCGGCGGCCGAAGTGGCCCATGTCGGCGTAGAGGGCTTCCGCCCCGGTGACGGTTAGGAACACCGAGCCCAGCACGAACAGGCCGACGGTTCCGTGCGTGGCGAGGAAGGCGGCGGCGTAGGTCGGGCTGAGCGCCAGCAGGATGGCCGGCTCCCGCACCAGATGGGTGACGCCCAGCACCGCCAGCAGGCCGAACCAGACGAGGCAGATAGGGCCGAACCACTGCCCTACCCCGCCGGTGCCGCGTGACTGCAGCGCGAACAGGGCGCCCAGGATGACCAGGCTGATGATCATCAGCGCTTGCGGGGTCACGGCGTTCTCGAGGCCCGGCACGGTGCGCAGACCCTCGACCGCCGACAGCACCGAGATGGCCGGGGTGATGATGGCGTCGCCGTAGAACAGCGCCGCGCCCATCACGCCGAGGGCGAAGATCAGCATGGTGCGGCGTCCGGTGGCCCGCTCGGCCAGGGCCATCAGCGACAGCACCCCGCCCTCGCCCCGGTTGTCGAGCCGCATGAGGAAGAAGACGTACTTGACCGTGACGACCAGGATCAGCGCCCACAGCGCCAGGCTGGTGACGCCCATCACCCCGGCGTGGACCACCCCGTTGGGCGAGGCCTGGCCGAGCGCCTCGCGGAAGGCGTAGAGCGGGCTGGTGCCGATGTCGCCGTAGACGATGCCGATCGAGCCCAGCACCAGCGGCCAGAACCGCCCCGCGGCGTGGGCGGCCGGTTGCGGCGAAGTCGCGTCGTTGCTCATGGTCGCCCTGCCCCGGACCCGGCGTCGTTCACCGGGCGATCGCTGGCGCGCGGCGTAAGCCCGTCGCCCCGGCCTGACAAGGGCTTTGTGCGGCGCGGCGGGGACATGTACCGCCAGGTACGTGTCCCCTAATCGAGCGCGCGGGTTTGGGGGACACGTACCTTCGGTACATGTCCCCGCCCTACAGCGCCGGCGCGCGGATGGTGTCGCACTGGGCGGGGTCGCCGCTGTCGTAGCCGCGCTTGAACCAGCGCATGCGCTGGGCCGCCGTGCCGTGGGTGAAGGCGTCGGGGACCACGCGGCCCTGGGTCTGGCGCTGGATGGTGTCGTCGCCGACGGCGCTGGCGGCCTGCAGACCTTCCTCGATGTCGCCGGCTTCGAGGGCCACGCGGCCCTGTGTCGCCGCGCCCGTGCGGGCGGCCCAGACGCCGGCGTAGCAGTCGGCCTGCAGCTCGACGCGGACCGAGCCGCCGCCGTCGCCCCGGGCGCGGGCGCCCTGGCCGGCCGCCAGCTCGCCGCGCAGGTCCTGCACATGGTGGCCGATCTCGTGGGCGATGACATAGGCGCGGGCGAAGTCGCCGGCCGCGCCGAAGCGGCTCTCCAGCTCGTTCCAGAAGGCCAGGTCGAGGTACACCTTCTTGTCTTCCGGGCAGTAGAACGGGCCCATCGCCGCCTGGCCGGTCCCGCAGCCGGTGGCCGTGGCCTGGTCATAGAGCACGATGCCGTCGGTCGGGGTGTAGGCGGCGCCGGACTGGCGGAAGATGTCCGTCCAGACGTCGGTGGTCGAGGTTTCAACCGCGCCGACGAACCGGCCGCCCTCGTCGGTCGTCACGCCGCGCTTGCCTTCCTGCTGCGGCTGGCTGACGGCCCCGCCGTCGCTGACCGCGCTGATCATCTGCTGCGGATCGACGCCGAACACGAACACCCCGATCAGGATGATCACCACGCCGCCCAGCCCCAGGCCGCCGACCGCCCCGACCGGGCCCAGGCCGCGCCGGTCCTCGATGTTTCCCGATTGCCTGCCGTCGCGCCAACGCATGGTCGTGCCTCCCCGATTGTCCGGAGTTAACGCTGGGGCGCCGGAAAGGGTTCGTCCAGTGGGAGGTTGGGGACAGCGTGCGTCCTTCGAGACGCGGACCTGAGGGTCCGCTCCTCAGGATGACGGAGAGGGGTGGGCTGCAATACCGTTCGTCATGGTGAGGAGCGAGGCATCAGCCGAGCGTCGCAAACCACGCAGCCCTACTTCGCCGTCACCGTGAAGCGGGCCAGTTCCTTGCGGGGGGCTTCCCAGTCGGGCTTGAGGGCCGCGGCCTGGCTGTAGTCACGCCAGGCGGCCTCCATGTTGTCGAGGGCTTCCCAGGCGATGGCGCGGTTGAAGTAGGCCTTCTCCGGCTCGTCCGCGCCGAGGGCCAGGCCCTTGTCGATCTCCGCCTTGCCCTCCCGCCAGCGCCGCTGGCCGAGCAGGGCCGCGCCGCGGTTGACGAAGGCTTCGCCCATGGCCGGCTGCAGCGCGATGGCCGCGTCGAAGTCGCGGCCGGCCTGGGCCCAGGCCTTGCGGCGCAGCAGGATGACCCCGCGATTGACGAAGGTCGCCGCCCGGTCGCGGCGGGCGAGGATCTCGCCCGCCAGCGCCAGATTGCAGGTGTCGAGCGAGGCGTCGTCATCGCGGCCCTCGAGGGCCGAGACCGAACAGGCCGTCGCCAGACCGCCGCCGAGGACGGTGGAGGCGGCCAGGGCCGGACCCGCGAGAGTCAGCGACAGGGCGAGGGTGGTGAACGCATACAGGGCTCTGGGGGCCATTTCGGTCTCCTCCCCGAGGTGAAGCCTGAACCCGGGCATGGTAGCACGTCCGTTCCGTCAGGGGATGTATCCATGAATCTCGCCAAGTTCGCCCGCGCCCGCTTCGCCCATCTGCCCACGCCGCTGGAGCCGGCGCCCAGGCTCAGCGCCGAACTGGGCATCGACCTGTGGATCAAGCGCGACGACTGCACGGGCCTGGCCGGCGGCGGCAACAAGACCCGCAAGCTGGAGTTCCTGCTCGGCGAGGCGCTGGAACAGGGCGCCGACACCCTGATCACCCAGGGCGCCATCCAGTCCAACCATGTGCGGCAGACGGCGGCGGCGGCGGCCAGCTTCGGCATGGCCTGCGAGATCGTGCTGGAGAATCGCACCGGCAGCACCGCCACCGACTATCTAGGTTCGGGCAACGTGCTGCTCGACAAGCTGCTGGGAGCCTCGATCCGGGTCGTGCCGGCGGGGCTGGACATGAACGCCGAGATGGCCGTCAACGCCGCCGACGTGCGGGCCCGCGGCGGCACGCCCTACATCATTCCGGGCGGCGGTTCGAACGCCGTCGGCGCGCTGGGCTATGTCGACTGCGCGCTGGAGCTGGCGGCCCAGGCCAACGACGAGGGGCTGGTCATCGACCGGCTGGTCACCGCCACCGGCAGCGCCGGCACCCAGGCGGGCCTCGTCGCCGGCATGGCGGTCAGCGGCGCCGACATTCCGGTGCTCGGCATCGGCGTGCGGGCCCCGAAGGAGAAGCAGGAGAGCAACGTCTTCACCCTGGCCGTCGAGACCGCGGGCCTGCTGGGCCATCCCGAGCGGGTGACGCGGGACATGGTCGTGGCCGACTGCGACTATGTCGGCGCCGGCTACGGCCTGATCGACCAGGGCGTGGCCGACGCCCTGATGCTGGCCGCCCGCACCGAGGGCCTGCTGCTCGATCCCGTCTATACCGGCAAGGCGATGAAGGGGCTGATCGCCCTCGCCCGGTCCGGCGCGTTCGCCGGCGAGACGGTGGTCTTCCTGCACACCGGCGGGGCGCAGGGGCTGTTCGGCTATCACTATGAACTGGAGCCGTTGCTGGCGTGATGAAGACCCTCGGCGTTCTGGGCGGGATGGGGCCGGCGGCGACGCTGGACTTCCTCGCCAGGCTGCAGGCCGCGACCCCGGCCGGGCGCGACCAGGATCACCTTCGGGTGCTGGTCGACATCAATCCGCAGGTTCCCGACCGCAACACCGGCGAGGCGGACCCGGGGCCGGTGCTGGCGAGCATGGCGAAGGGCCTGGCGGCCTCCGGGGCCCAGGTGCTGGCCATCGCCTGCAACACCGCCCACGCCTATGCGGCGGACGTGACCGAGGCCTCCGGCCTGCCGCTCATCGACATGATCGCCATCGCCTGCGAGACCGCGCGGGACACCGGCGCCGGCGCGGTCGGGGTGCTGGGCACGCCGCTGGCGGTGGAGCTCTACAGCGCGCGCCTGACCGGCATGGGCCTGACGCCCGTCGTCCTGTCGCCCGCGGATCAGGCGCGGTTCATGACCCTGCTCTACCGCATCAAGGGCGGCGACACCGGGGGCGAGGTGCGCGCCGGGATGGCCGCCGTCGCCCGGTCGCTGGCCGGCGCGGAAGCGGTGATCGCCGGCTGCACCGAGGTTCCGCTGGCGCTCGCGCCCGGCGATCTGGACATCCCGCTGATCGACGCCGGCCAGACCCTGGCCGAGCGCTGCGTGGCGGTCTGCCTGGGGCGGACGGCGCCCGCCTGAGGGCCGGTTCAGGCGATTTTGGGCCCGCTGCCCCCTATTTGGGGTATGGCGCGGACCGGGATTGGCTTCATATGGGCAGTATCGCCTGCATCACTTGGGGGACTACCACCATGAAAAAGCTCATCGCCGCTGCGGTCGCGGTCGCCGCCGTCGCCTGCACCGCCCTTCCCGCCGCCGCCTACACCTATCCGTCGGCCGGCGTCAGCGCCCAGGAGGTCGCCTCCGTCCTGCGCGCCCGCAAGCTGCCCGTCGAGATCACCAAGGACGACGCCGGTGATCCCATGATCAAGAGCGCGTCCGACGACATCAACTGGCGCATCTACTTCTACGACTGCACCGCCGGCCGCTGCACCAGCATCCAGTTCTCCGCCGGGTTCGACCTCGACAACGGCATGACCTACTCGAAGTGCAACGAGTGGAACTACACCAAGCGCTTCGCCCGCTGCGCCCTGGACGACGAGATGGACCCCTACGCGCGCTACGACATCGACGTGGCCAAGGGCTACACGTCCGAGTCGATGGACTACGCCCTGGCCACCTGGCTGCTGGTGGTCCCGACCTTCTCGAAGTTCATCGGCTTCTGAACCCCGCCTTCCGGCCGGGCGGGTTGACGACCGCCTGACCGATCCAGCGACGAGGACGCCCGGCCGCCGGTCCCACCGGCGCGCCGGGCGTTGTCGTTCAGGGATCAGGCTGCCGCGTCGCGGTCGGCCAGCGCCCGGCGGATGTCGCCATGGGCGGCCGCGTCGATGCGGTAGCCGCTGATCGCCCAGACCGCGCCGAGGGCCAGCAGGCCCGGGGCGAAGGCGAACATCGCCGCCAGGGTGGTCAGGGCCAGCGGGCTGTTGTCCCCGCCGAGCTTCGCGTCGAAGCCGACCGCCGCCAGCAGGAACTGGCTGCCGCCGACCGCCAGCATCGAGCCGATCTTGACCGAGCCGGTCAGCAGCGAGAACAGCAGGCCCGTGCGGTCGACGCCGCTGGCCAGCCGCTCCTCGTCGCCGACATCGGCCATCATCGCCTTGAGCAGGATCGGCCCGGCCGCGAACGGCAGGCCGGCGAAGAACATGGTGATGAAGCCGAACAGCAGGTTGTCCGGCGAGACCAGCACCGCGACCTGCATCACCGCCCAGCCCGCGCCGCCGATCATCAGCGCGCGATGCTTGCCGAGGCGTCGGGCGAGGCGCGTCCAGATCGGCGCCCCGGCCAGGGCGCCGAGGAAGTAGACGATCAGCATCAGGCCGGCCGTGCCGCGCTCGATGCCGCGCACCGCGTCGAAAAAGAAGAACAGCAGGGTGCCGCTGACCGACAGGGCCGTGCCCCAGCAGATGTCTGCCGCCAGCACCCGCAGCACCGAGCCGCGCCGGACCAGCGCCAGATAGTCGGCCAGGGTCGCCTTGCGGGCCGCCGGCCGGATCGCCGGCTCGGGCATGGTCAGCAGGGCCAGGGCCGCCGTCAGCGGCAGGCTGATGATGGCGAACCAGCCCATCGCCCGGATCCCAGTCGGGTAGTCGGCGTGAAAGCCGAACTTCACCAGCGGCGGCAGCAGCAGGATGGCGACCATGCCGATGACCGACAGCGCCTGCCACCAGCCGAACACCCGCGAGCGGTCGTCATAGCCGGGGGCCACGGCGCTGGCCCAGGCCATGTGGCCCAGCTGGGCCATCGACTGGCCGATGAAGCCGACGATCAGCCACAGCAGGATGTAGCCGCCGCCGATGCCCGGCCTGGCCATGAACAGCATGTAGACCGCGACCATGGCGATCGGCGCGCCGAGCACGAACCACGGCCGGAACCGGCCCCAGCGGGTGTTGGTGTGATCCATGACGAGGCCGAACGCCGGGTCGAACCACAGGTCGAAGAAACGCACGACCATGAAGGCCCAGCCCAGCTCGACGAGGCTGACCCCCAGGTCGGTGGCGTAGTAGTTGGGCAGGTAGGCCGTCACCGGCATGAGCATCGCCGCGAGCGGGATGCAGGGGGTGGCGAAGGCCGCCATCCGCCAGTTGCTGAGGCGCGACGAGGCCCCGGTTCCGATCGCCATCGACGTTACGCCGCTCCCCCGCACCCAGGCCGGCATTGTTCCGGTCCCGGACGGCCGGCGCAAGGCGCGATCAGCCGGCGACGGCGTCCATGAAGGCGGCCAGGGTCACGTCCAGATCGGTCACCCCGTCGGCGTCGTGGGTCGCCAGCAGCACCTCGACCCGGTTGTAGACGTTGAACCATTCGGGATGGTGGTCGAGCTTGTCGGCCATCAGCGCCACGCGGGTCATGAACCCGAACGCGGCGTTGAAATCCTTGAAGGTGAAGGTCTTGCGGATGGCGTCGCGGCCGTCGGCGGCCGCGGTCCAGCCGTTGAGCCGGGCCACGGCGGCGGCGGCGCCGATCTTGGTCCATGCCATGGGTCGGTCTCCTGAAAGGCCCGCCTATAGCACGGCGGGAGGCGCGGGGACCCCCTGGGGAGTCCCCGCGCCCTGTCCGGTCAGAGGATCCAGCCGCCGTCCGTCGGCAGCGAACCGCCGGTGATGACCGGATCGGCCGTGGTGTGGTTGCCGTTTATCGTCACCAGCAGGTCGACCTTGCCGTCGCCGTCCACGTCGAGCTGCAGCGTCGAGGTGTTCGAACCCGCCGCGTAGGTCAGCGTCGCCTGGCCCGCGACGCGGGTGAAGGCCGAGACGAAGGTGAAGGCCTGGTCGCCGGCGAGCAGGCTGTTGGCGTCGATGCCGCTGAGGTCGATGCGGTCGCCCTGGGTGAAGTCGACATCGACGATCGTGTCGCGGTCGTAGACCAGGCCGAGGCCCGAACGGCGCACGTCGAGATCGGTGAACACGAAGGTGTCCGCGCCGAGGCCGCCGGTCAGGCGGTCGGAACCGGCCCCGCCGTCGAGCCGGTCGTTGCCCAGGCCGCCCACCAGCTGGTCCGCGCCCGCGCCGCCCGTCAGGGTGTTGTCCCCGCTGTTGCCGGTGAGGATGTTGGCCAGCTCGTTGCCCGTCCCGTTGATGTTGGCCGCGCCGGTCAGGGTGAGGCGCTCGACATTGGCCGTCAGGGCGTAGGTGATCGACGACTGCACCGTGTCGATGCCTTCGTTGAAGCGCTCGATGACCAGGTCGCCCGCGTCGTCGATGACGTAGGTGTCCTCGGCGAGCCCGCCCATCATGATGTCGGCCCCCAGGCCGCCGACGAGCGTGTCCGCGCCCGCGCCGCCGCTCAGGGTGTCGTCGCCCGTGCCGCCGTCGAGGTTGTCGTTGCCGTCGCCGCCGGACAGGTCGTCATTGCCCGCCCCGCCGCGCAGGGTGTCGACGCCCAGACCGCCCAGCAGGGTGTCCGCGTCATCGCCGCCGTCCAGCAGGTCGTTGCCGTCGCCGCCGTCCAGCGTGTCCAGACCCAGGCCGCCGTACAGGGTGTCGTTGGCCAGGCCGCCGCGCAGATTGTCGTCGCCTTCGCCGCCGTCGAGGGTGTCGGCCCCGTCGCCGCCGTCCAGGCTGTCATTGCCGGCGCCGCCGAACAGCTTGTCGACGCCCAGGCCGCCCTGGAGGTTGTCGTTGCCGTCGCCGCCGTTGAGCGTGTCGTTGTCCGCCCCGCCGTCGAGGGTGTCGTCGCCGATGCCGCCGTTGAGCGTATCGACGCCGATGCCGCCAGCGAGGGTGTCGGCCCCGTCATTGCCGTTGAGGATGTCGTTGCCGTCGCCGCCGTCGAGGGAGTCGTCGCCGAGCCCGCCCGTCAGGGTGTCCGTTCCCAGACCGCCCTGCAGCAGGTCATTGCCGTCGCCGCCGTCGAGCGTGTCCGTGCCGTCGCCGCCGTCGAGGGTGTCGATGCCGGCGCCGCCGTTGAGGACGTCGTTGCCCAGACCGCCGGTCAGGGTGTCGACGCCGTCGCCGCCCGTGAGGGTGTCGTTGTCCGCGCCGCCGTCGAGGCTGTCGTTGCCGTCGCCGCCATCCAGCGTGTCGGCGCCGAGGCCGCCGCGCAGGGTGTCGTCGCCCAGGCCGCCGAACAGCCTGTCGACGCCGTCGCCGCCGTCGAGCGTGTCGTTGCCGAGGCCGCCGGTCAGCGAGTCGTTGCCCAGACCGCCGAGGATCTGGTCGTCGCCGTCGCCGCCGTCGAGGGTGTCGTTGTCCGCGCCGCCGTCGAGCGAGTCATCGCCCAGGCCGCCCAGCAGGGTGTCGACGCCCAGACCGCCCTGCAGCGTGTCGGCGCCGTCGCCGCCGTCGAGGCTGTCGCCGCCGTCGCCGCCGTCGAGACTGTCGACGCCCGCGCCGCCGGTGAGGACGTCGGCCCCGAGGCCGCCCAGCAGGGTGTCGGCCCCGTCGCCGCCGGCGAGGGTGTCCACGCCGTCGCCGCCGTCGAGCAGGTCGTCGCCGTCGCCGCCGTCCAGGCTGTCGTTGGCCAGCCCGCCGCGGAGGGTGTCCGCGCCGAGGCCGCCGCGCAGCACGTCGAGGCCGTCGCCGCCGTCGAGGGTGTCGGCGCCGTCGCCGCCGGTCAGCAGGTCGTTGCCCGCACCGCCGGTGAGAAGGTCGTCGCCCTCGCCGCCGTCGAGCGTGTCGTTGCCGTTGCCGCCGATCAGGCTGTCCGCCCCGCCGAAGCCCGACAGGGTGTCGTTGCCGTCGCCGCCGTTGAGCGTGTTGGCCCCGGCGCCGCCGAGGATGATGTTGTTGAGCGCGTTGCCCGTCCCGTCGAGGTCGCCCTCGCCGATCAGGGTCAGGTTATCGATGTCCGCCGACAGGGTGTAGGTGACCGACGACTGCACCAGATCCGTGCCGCCGTTGGCCAGCTCGACGATCACGTCGCCGATGTTGTCGACGATATAGGTGTCGTTGCCCTGGCCGCCGGTCATCAGGTCCGCGCCCGCGCCGCCGTTGAGCAGATCGTTCTCGCCGCCGCCGTCGAGCGTGTCGTTGTCCGCGCCGCCGTAGAGCTGGTCCGCGCCCGTGCCGCCGAGCAGACGGTCCGCGCCGCCCGAGCCGAACAGGATGTCGTCGCCCGCGCCGCCGTCCAGCGTGTCCGCGCCCGAGCGGGTCGGATCGTTGTCGGCGATGGCCACGTCCTCGACCGTGATGATCGCGCCCGACGAGCCCGTGACCGTGCTGATGTCGACCCGGCCGTCGCCGTAGAGGATGTCGTTGCCCGCGCCGCCCGAGAGGGTGTCCGCGCCGGCGTCGCCGAGCAGGGTGTTGTTGTTGACGTCGCCGGTCAGGACGTCGTCGTACAGCGAACCCGAGATGTTCTCGAAGCCCGCGAGGTAGGTCGTGCCCTGTTCGGTGTCCTGGCCGCGGTTCTGGTTGAGCAGCGACACCGTGACGCCGGCCGAGGTGATGTCGGTCTCGTTGCCGTAGAAGCTGACCGTGTCGATGCCCGCGCCGCCGTCAAGGCGGTGGTTGCCCGCGCCGACCTCGATGAGGTCGTTGCCGCCGCCGCCGCTGATGGTGTCGTTGCCGGTGACGCCCGAGCCGTCGGAGCCGCCCCACAGCCAGTTGTCGCCGCCGTCGCCGACGATGGTGTCGTTGAGGATCGTGCCCGAGACGTTCTCGATGCCGGTCAGCGTGTCCATGCCGTGGCCGGTGTTCTGCGCGCCGGTGATGGTCAGGTTGACCGTCACGCCGACCTGGACGTCGGTCGGCGCGAGCAGGAAGGCCGCCCGGTCGATGCCCGCGCCGCCGTTGATCGTGTCGTCGCCCTCGCCGCCCTGCAGGTAGTCGTTGCCGAGGCCGCCCAGCAGGGTGTCGGCGCCGTCGCCGCCGCGCAGGGTGTCGTCGTCGGCGCCGCCGTCGAGCGTGTCGTTGCCGGCATCGCCGCGCAGCAGGTCGAGGCCCGCGCCGCCGATCAGGATGTCGTCCAGCGCGCTGCCGCGCAGGTCGTCGTCGAACGACGAGCCGATGACCCGTTCGATCGAGGTGAGCGTGTCCGCCCCCTGGTCGTCGAACTCACGGCCGGTCGCCAGGTTGACGATGACGCCGCTGAGCGAACCCGAATAGTCGGCCGTGTCGAGGCCCAGGCCGCCGTCGAGCGCGTCGTTGCCGAGGCCGCCCGTGAGGACGTCGTCGCCGGCCGCGCCCGACAGGGCGTTGTCGGCGCTGTCGCCGGTCAGGGTGTCATTGAACGCCGAACCGACCAGGTCCTCGACGCCGGTGATGGTCACCGTGCCGAAGTTGATGTCCTGGGCCGCGGTGACCGCCAGGCTGACCGTGACGCCCTGGCCGTTGATCGGCGAGACGTTGCTGAAGTCGATCCGGTCGCGGCCGGCGCCGCCGATGATCGTGTCGTTCGCCGGGCCCGGCGGGTCCAGCACGGGACCCAGGGTCGAGCCGAAGAAGAAGATGTCGTTGCCGTCGCCGCCGTCGAGGTAGTCGAGGCCCCGCCCGTTGTAGAGCGTGTCGTTGCCGGCCTCGCCGTAGAGGACGCTGCCGTCAAAGCCGCCGCTCAGGATGTCGTCGCCGCCGCCGCCGTAGAAGGTGTTGTGGCCGAAGTTGTCGTAGATCCGGTCATTGCCCGCGCTGCCGTGGACCGTGTCGTCGAACAGCGTCCCGAAGACGGCGTATTCCTCGAAGCCGTTGTAGCTGCCGCCGCTGGCGGCGGCGAGCAGGGCCGCCGTATCGCCGGTGGTCAGGTCGAGGTTCAGCGCCGAGTTGCGGCCGAAGAACGAGACATACAGGCGGTCGAAGCCGGCGCCGCCGCTGGCGATGTCGCCGAGGCCGACGAACACGTTGTCATTGCCGTTGCCGCCGTCGAGCGTGTCGATCGCGCCGTCGTCGTGGGCCAGGCCGAGGATCGCGCCGCTGACCGAGTCGACCTGCAGGCCGGTGCTCATGTCGACGTTGGCCCCGTGCCAGAGCGTGTCGTTGCCGTCGCCGCCGTTGATGGTGTCGGCCCCGAGGCCGCCATAGACCAGGTCGTTGCCGCCGCCGGCGTTGATGAGGTTGGCGCCCGCGTCGCCGCGGATGGTGTCGGCGAAGTTCGAGCCGGTGACGTTCTCGACGCCGGTGATCGTGTCCGCGCCGTCGGCGCCGCTGGAGGTTCCGTTGGTCAGGCTGACGAAGACGCTGCCGGTGGCGGTGGCGTAGCTGGCCGTATCGACGCCGGCCCCGCCCTCGAGCGTGTCGTTGCCCGTGCCGCCGTTCAGCACATCGTCGCCGCTGCCGCCGACGAGCCGGTCGTTGCCCGCGCCGCCGTTGAGGACGTCATTGCCGAACGCGATGGGGTCGCTGCTGTAGAAGGTGGTCAGGTCCTGGATGTATGTGATCGGACCCGAACCGCCCTGGTTCGAGGTCATCTGGATCAGGCCGTCGCCCCAGAGGGTGTCGGCGCCGTCGCCGCCGTTGAGCGTGTCGCTGCCTTCGGCGCCGGCGAGGATGTTGTCGCCCGCGTCGCCGGTCAGGACGTCGTTGTAGGTCGAGCCCGACAGGTTCTCGATGCCCGTGGCGTTGACGCTCGAGGTTCCGTTGGTCGTCTGGGTCTGACCCTGCAGCAGCAGGGAGGCGGTCACGCCGCCGACAAAGGCGTTGTTGCTGAAGAACGACAGGGTGTCGTTCCCGTTACCGCCGATGACCGTCGCCGCGCCCGCGCCGACTTCCAGCAGGTCGTTGCCGTCACGGCCGTCGAGGGTGTCGTTCCCGCCCGTCCCCCACAGCCAGTTGTCGCCCGCGTTGCCCGACAGCGTGTCGGCCAGCGCCGTGCCCGAGACGTTCTCGATGTTGATCAGGGTGTCGAGGCCATGGCCGGTGTTCTGGGCCGTGGTGATCGCCAGATCGACCGTCGCGCCGACCTGCGGATCGCCGGCGACCAGGCCGAAGGACGCGCGGTCGACGCCGTCGCCGCCGTCCATGTAGTCATCGCCTTCGCCGCCGACGAGATAATCGCCGTCCGCGCCGCCCAGCAGGGTGTCGTTGCCGGCCCGGCCGCGCAGGAAGTCCTCGCCCGCGCCGCCGATCAGCGTGTCGTTGCCGTCCTCGCCGTAGAGGGCGTCGTTGCCGCCGAGGCCGGTCAGGACGTTGTCGGCCGCGTTGCCGATCAGGGTGTCGCTGATGGTCGTGCCGATGGCGTTCTCGACATTGGTGATGGTGTCGAAGCCGTCGTCGCCGCCGGCCGTGCCCGCCGTCAGGTCGACGCGGATGCCGATGCTGGTGACCGCCGTCTCGTAGGTCACCGTGTCGATGCCCGCGCCGCCGTCGATCGAGTCGCTGCCCGCGCCGCCGTTGAGAATATCGTCGCCGGCGCCGCCCTTGAGGGTGTCGTTGCCCGCGCCGCCGTTGAGGATGTCGTTGCCGCTCACCACGCCCGCGTCAGGCCCGAAGTAGGTCAGCATGTCGTCGATGCGGACGATCAGGCCGGCGGCGTTGTTGTCCCCCATGATCGCGCCGTCGCCGAGCAGGATGTCGTTGCCGTCCCCGCCGTTGAGGGTGTCGGAGCCCTCGGCCCCGGCGAGCAGGTTGGCGCCGGCGTCGCCCGTCAGCGTGTCATTGAAGGCCGAGCCCGACAGGTTCTCGAAGCCCGAGGCGTTGACCGTCGAGGCGCCGTCGACGGTCTGGGACGCGCCCTGCAGCAGCAGGGAGGCGACCACGCCGTTGAGGAAGTCGTTGTTGTTGTAGAACGACAGGGTGTCCGTGCCCGCGCCGCCGGCGGCCGTGGCGGCGCCCGTGCCGACCTCGATCAGATCGTCGCCGTCGAGGCCGGTCAGCACGTCCGTGCCGCCTTGGCCCCAGATCCAGTTGGCCGAGTCCGTGCCCGTCAGGGTGTCGTTGAAGTTGGTGCCCGAGACGTGCTCGATGCTGATGAGCGTGTCCATGCCGTGACCGGTATCCTGGGCCACGCCCTGGATGCGCAGGTCGACGGTGGCGCCCACCTGCGGGTCGGTCGCTTCGAGGAAGAAGGCCGCGCGGTCTTCACCCGCGCCGCCGTTGACGATGTCGTCGCCCTCGCCGCCGTTGAGGTAGTCGTTGCCGGCTTCGCCGTTGATGACGTCGTTGCCGTCGTTGCCGCGCAGGGCGGTGTCGTTGCCGTCGCCGCCGTAGATGACGTCGTCCCCGGCTTCGCCGCGCACGGTATCGGCGCCCGCGCCGGCGGCGATGATGTTGGCGCCCGCGTCGCCGACGAGCGTGTCGTTGTACGCCGAGCCGATGATGTTCTCGATGCCCGACAGGGTGTCGGCGCCGTCCGCGCCGGCCGACCGGCCGGTGGTCAGGCGCACGGTGACCGGGCCGGAGGCGGCCTCGTAGGACACCGTGTCGACGCCCGCGCCGCCATCGATCGTATCGTTGCCGAGGCCGCCGGCGATCAGGTCGTCGCCGTCGCCGCCGAACAGCTGGTCATTGCCCGCGCCGCCCTCGATCACGTCATCGCCGGCCACGCCGGCCTGGGCCACGGTCAGTTCGGGCCGGGCGTCGCCGTAGATGATGTCGTCGCCGCCGCCGCCGCGGATCGTGTCCTCCCCGCCATAGCCGTAGAGTTCGTTGGCCGCGCCGTCGCCGGTCAGGGTGTCATCATAGCTGGAGCCGACGACGCCGGAGATACCGACCAGGGTGTCGGTCCCCGCGCCGCCGGTGGCCTGGCCGACGCCCTGGATGTTCAGATCCACGGTCACGCCCGAAACGGCGTAGGTCCCGCCGTAGTAGGCCAGGTCGAAGCCGCCGTTGCCGGTCAGGGTGTCGTTGCCCAGGCCGCCGCCCAGGACGTTGCGTCCGGCGTTGCCGGTCAGGGTGTCGGCGAACTGCGTGCCGAGCAGGTTCTCGATGCCGATCAGGGTGTCGGTCCCCGACCCGCCGGTGTTCTGGGCGCCGGTGATCGACAGGTTGACGTTCACCCCGGTCGCCGTGGCGGCGAAGACCGCGAAGTCCACGCCGTTACCGCCGTTGATCGTGTCCGAGCCCGGACCGACCACGACCAGGACGTCGTCGCCCTCGCCGCCGGTCAAAACCGAACCGCTCGGACCGCCGATGAGGGTGTCGTTGAACGCCGAGCCGATGATGTTCTCGAACCCGGAAATCGTGTCGACGCCCGCGCCGCCGGTGTTCTGGGCCGCCGCGGTGTTGAGGTTGACGCTCACGCCGGCCGTGGCCGAGGCGTAGGACAGGGTGTCGCGGCCGAGGCCGCCGACCATCGTGTCGTTGTCCGCGCCGCCATCGATGATGTCGTCGCCGCTGCCGCCGAGGATGGTGTCATTGCCGGCGCCGCCGCTGAGCACGTCGGCCCCCGACGCGATGCCGCCGCTGGGACCGTAGTAGGCCTCCATGTCCTGGATGAAGGTGATCGGACCCGAACCGCCCTGGTTCGAGGTCATCATCACGATGCCGTCGCCCCAGATCGTGTCGTTGCCCGCGCCGCCGTTGATCGTGTCGCTGCCTTCGGCGCCGGCCAGCAGGTTGTCGCCCGCATCGCCGGTCAGGGTGTCGTTGTAGGTCGAGCCCGACAGGTTCTCGATGCCGGTGGCGTTGACGGTCGAGGTCCCGTTGGTCGTCTGGACCTGGCCCTGCAGCAGCAGGGAGGCGACCACGCCGCCGGTGAAGTCGTTGTTGTTGAAGAAGGACAGGGTGTCGGTGCCGGCGCCGCCGGCCACCGTCGCCGCGCCCGCGCCGACTTCCAGCAGGTCGTTGCCGTCGCGGCCGTCGAGCGTGTCGTTGCCGCCCTGGCCCCAGATCCAGTTGTCGCCCGTGTCGCCCGACAGGGTGTCGGCGAACAGGCCGCCAGACAGGTGCTCGATGTTGATGAAGGTATCCATGCCGTGGCCGGTGTTCTGGGCCACGGTGATGGCCAGATCGACGGTCACGCCGGTCTGGCTGTCGGTCGCCAGGGCGTTGCCCACCGCGGCGCGGTCGATGCCGGCGCCGCCGTCGTAGGTGTCGTCGCCCTCGCCGCCCTGCAGGTAGTCGTTGTCGTCGCCGCCGAGCATGACGTCATTGCCGTTGCGGCCGCGGAGGAAGTCCTCGCCCGCGCCGCCGATCAGGGTGTCGTCGCCGTCCTCGCCGATCAGCAGGTCGTTTCCGCCCAGGCCGGTCAGGACGTTGGCGCCGGCGTTGCCGATCAGGGTGTCGCTGATGGTCGTGCCGATGGCGTTTTCCACGCCGGTGATGGTGTCGAAGCCATCGTCGCCGCCGGCCGTGCCGGCCGTAAGGTCAACGCGGATGCCGATGCTGGTGACCGCCGTCTCGTAGGTCACCGTGTCGACGCCGTCGCCGCCCTCGATGGTGTCGCTGCCCGCGCCGCCGTTGAGGAGGTCGTCGCCGCCGCCGCCGACCAGGCGGTCGTTGCCGGCGCCGCCGTTGAGCACGTCGTTGCCGGAATAGGTCGGGTTCGAGAAGAAGGTGGCCAGGTCCTCGATCTGGGTGATCGGCCCGGAGCCGCCCTGCGAGCTGACGATGCTGATGGCGCCGTCGCCGAGCAGGAGGTCGTTGCCGTCCCCGCCGTTCAGCGTGTCATTGCCCTGGCGGCCGGCGAGCACGTTGGCGCCCGTGTCGCCCGTGAGGGCGTCATTGAACGTCGTGCCGTTGAGGTTCTCGATGCCGGTGGCCAGAACGGTCGACGTTCCGTTGAAGGTCTGGGCCTGCCCCTGCAGCAGCAGGGAGGCGGTCACGCCGCTGGTCAGGTTGCTGTTGTTGAAGAACGAGAGGGTGTCGGTTCCGGCGCCGCCGATGACCGTGGCCGCGCCGCTGCCGACTTCCAGCAGGTCGTTCCCGTCGCGGCCGTCGAGGGTGTCCGTACCGCCCTGGCCCCAGATCCAGTTGTCGCCCGCGTTGCCCGACAGGGTGTCGCCGAAGACGCCGCCCGAGACGTGCTCGATGCTGATGAAGGTGTCCATGCCGTGGCCGGTGTTCTGGGCCACGCCCTGGATCGCCAGGTCGACGGTCACGCCGGTCTGGCTGTCGGTCCCCAGGGCGTTGCCGGCCGCGGCGCGGTCAAAGCCGGCGCCGCCGTCGTAGGTGTCGTCGCCCTCGCCGCCCTGCAGGTAGTCGTTGTCGTCGCCGCCCTGCATCAGGTCGTTGCCGTTGCGGCCGCGCAGGAAGTCCTCGCCGGCGCCGCCGATCAGGGTGTCGTCGCCGTCCTCGCCGATCAGGAGGTCGTCGCCGCCCAGACCGGTCAGGACGTTGGCCCCGGCGTTGCCGATCAGGGTGTCGCTGATGGTCGTGCCGATGGCGTTCTCGACGTTGCGGATGGTGTCGAAGCCGTCGTCGCCGCCCGCCGTGCCGGCGGTCAGGTCGACGCGGATGCCGATGCTGGTGACGGCCGTCTGGTAGGTGACCGTATCCGTGCCGGCGCCGCCGTCGAGGGTGTCGCTGCCCGAGCCGCCGTTGATCAGGTCGTCGCCGTCGCCGCCGCTGATGGTGTCATTGCCCGCGCCGCCCTGGAGGACGTCGTTCCCCGAGTCGCCCGTGATCGTGTCGTCGCCGGTCGTGCCGGTGATCGTGTCATCGCCGCTGGTGCCAGGAAAATTCGCCATAAGTCGCCCCTCGGCGCGCCGTCAGCGACGGCGCGCGCCAATCGTTCAAACTGTGCGGGATGTCCGGCATGCGGACTCCCCCCCACGCCATGATGGGCGAACGCCGCTCGGGAAACAGTGAAATAATTCGCTGCTATCTCGACGGATTTTCAAGCGACGACGCAACCTTTCGGCGTGTCGCCCCTGGTTTTGCGGTCTGCCTAGAGCACCCAGCCGCCGTTCACGTCGCCGCCGCCGGTGTAGAGGTTCGCCGTCGTGCCGGTCACGTCGCCGGTGATGGCGATCATCAGGTCGGCCTTGCCGTCGCCGTCGACGTCGAGCTGCAGGGTGGTGACCCCGGCGCTGAGCGTCATCACCGCCTGGCCCGCCAGCCTGGTGAACTTGCTGACGAGGCTGAACGCCTGATCGCCGGCGAGGCCGGTGTTGGCGTCGATGGCCGACAGGTCGATCCGGTCGCCGGCCGCGAATGACAGGTCGAGGATCTTGTCCTTCTCCACCGTCTGGCCGAGAGCGAAGCGGCGCACGTCGAGGTCGGTGAAGGCGAACCGGTCGGCGCCGGCCCCGCCGGTCAGGCTGTCCTCGCCCGCGCCGCCGAACAGGATGTCGTCGCCGTTCTGGCCGAACAGGGTGTCGGCCCCGGCGTCGCCGTAGAGCGTGTCGCCGCCGTCGCCGCCGTTCAGGGTGTCGATCTCGCCGCCGCCGTGCAGGACGTTGGCCCCGGCGTTGCCGGTGATCGTGTTGCGCAGGGCGTTGCCGGTCCCGGCGATGTCGTCCGAGCCGGTCAGGGTCAGGCTCTCGACGTTGTCGGTCAGGCTGTAGCTGACCGAGGCCGAGACGCTGTCCGTGCCCTCGGCGGCCAGTTCGGTGACCGTGTCGTCGGAGTCGTCGACGACGTAGCTGTCGTTGCCGAGGCCGCCGGTCATCGTGTCCGCGCCGGTCCCGCCGTCGAGCGTGTCGGCGCCCGCGCCGCCCAGCAGGGTGTCGATCCCCGCCTCGCCCGACAGCATGTCGTTGCCGACCGAGCCGTCGAGGCTGTCATTGCCGTCGCCGCCGTAGAGCGTGTCGGCGCCGCCGTCGCCGTTCAGCGTGTCGTTGCCGTCCATGCCGGACAGGACATTGGCCGAGCTGTTGCCCAGCAGAAGGTTGTCGAGGCTGTTGCCGGTCCCGTTGATCGCCCCGCCGGGGGCCGCAAGGGTCAGGTTCTCGAAGCCGGCCCCAAGCGTCCAGGCCAGCGACGTGATCACGAGGTCGACGCCGTCGCCGCCGGTTTCATCGGCGGTGTCGCCGGCGTCGGTGACGACATAGGTGTCGTTGCCCGCGCCGCCCTGCATCGTGTCGGCGCCGGATCCGCCGCGCAGGTAGTCATTGCCCGCGCCGCCGGTCAGGGTGTCGTCGCCCGCGCCGGCGTCGAGGAAGTCGTCGCCGGCGTCACCGTCGATGATATCGGCGCCGCTGGTGCCGATGAGGCTGTCGACCCCGGTGGTTCCGAGGATCGGCGCAGGCCCGTCCGCCTGCGGCGTGACGGTGACCGTGATGGTCGGCCGGTGGACAGTGGTGTTTTCGACGTAGGTCAGCGTGCCGGAGTAGCTGGCGACCATCAGGTCGAGGTCGCCGTCGCCGTCGATGTCGACCGCGGCGGGCGCGCCGTAGGCGCCCACGCCGACCGCGGCGAAGGGATTGGCCGCCCCGGTGCGCTGCACGAACACCGGCGTCGCGGCCGTGCCGACGTTCTCGAAGTAGTGGATGACCGTGTCGTCGGCCCCGGCGGCCAGATCGAGGTCGCCGTCCAGGTCGAAGTCGCCCAGCGTCACCACCGTCATTGAGCCCAGGTCGACGCCGTTGAACGGATTGGCCGTTCCCGTGCGCTGGGTGAACGCCGCCGCCGTCGCCGTGCCGGTGTTCTCGAGATAGAGGATCTGGCCCGATTGCTCGCCGACGATCAGGTCCATGTCGCCGTCGTGGTCCAGATCGCCCGCCGTCGGGGCGCTCCAGGAGCCGATGTCGACGTTGAGCAACGGATCCAGCGGAAAGAACCGGCGCACGAGGGCGGCCGACTGGGCCGACCCCGTGTTTTCCCAGTACATCAGACGCCCCGACGACTCGCCGGCGACCAGATCCAGATCGTGGTCGCCGTCGATATCGATCAGCAGCGGGCGTTCCCCTGTGCCCGGATCAATGCCGTCGAACGGATTGGCCGCGCCGCTGCGCGCCACATAGACCGGCGCCGAAGCCGTGCCGGTGTTTTCGAAATAGGCCAACGCCCCGGGGATCTGGCCCATCACCAGGTCGGCGTCGCCATCCCCGTCGATGTCAGCGAAGTTCGCCGAGGATCGGACGCCGACGTCCACACCCGCCGCCGGGTTGGCCGCCCCGGAGCGAACCACGAACGTCGGCCGGTGGGCGGTGGTGTTTTCGACGTAGGTGAGGGTCCCGGAGTAGCTGGCGACCATCAGGTCGAGATCGCCGTCACCGTCGATGTCGACCGCGGCGGGCGCGCCGTAGGCGCCCACGCTGACCGCGGCGAAGGGGTTGGCCGCCCCAGTGCGCTGCACGAACACCGGCGTCGCGGCCGTGCCGACGTTCTCGAAGTAGTGGATGACCGTGTCGTCGGCCCCGGCGGCCAGATCGAGGTCGCCGTCCAGGTCGAAGTCGCCCAGCGTCACCACCGTCATTGAGCCCAGATCGACGCCGTTGAACGGATTGGCCGTTCCCGTGCGCTGCGTGAACGCCGCCGCCGTCGCCGTGCCGGTGTTCTCGAGATAGAGGATCTGGCCCGATTGCTCGCCGACGATCAGGTCCATGTCGCCGTCGTGGTCCAGATCGCCCGCCGTCGGGGCGCTCCAGGAGCCGATGTCGACGTTGAGCAACGGATCCAGCGGGAAGAACCGGCGCACGAGGGCGGCTGACTGGGCCGACCCCGTGTTTTCCCAGTACATCAGACGCCCCGACGACTCGCCGACGACCAGATCCAGATCGTGGTCGCCGTCGATATCGATCAGCAGCGGGCGTTCCCCCGTGCCCGGATCAATGCCGTCGAACGGATTGGCCGCGCCGCTGCGCGCCACATAGACCGGCGCCGAGGCCGTGCCGGTGTTTTCGAAATAGGCCAGGGCGCCGGGGATCTGGCCCATCACCAGATCGGCGTCGCCGTCCCCGTCGATGTCAGCGAAGTTCGCCGAGGATCGGACGCCGACGTCCACACCCGCCGCCGGGTTGGCCGCCCCGGAGCGAACCACGAACGTCGGATCGGCCGTCAGGTCGTGGCCGGCCGCGTCGATGATGTTGAGCGTCAGCACACGCGTGGCGGTCGGGCTGTCGCTGCTGTTGGCGTAGGTCAGGCTTTCGACGAGGGCCGTGATGGCCGCGGCCGTGGCGGCCGCGTTGAACATCACCGAGAAGGTCGCGCCGACTCCGCCGCTGGCCGTTCCGATGGCCACGGCCCCGTTCCCGCCGGCGCCATCGGCGTCGTAGTAGACGGTATTGCCCACCAGGCTGATGTAGACGCCGCCGGCCACCGAGACGCTGTCTTCGGACAGCAGGCCCATGACGGTCAGCGCGCCGCCGGTGAAGTCGTTGTCGGCGTCGGTGACCGTGACGTCCGAGTCGATAACCTGGGGCGTCGCGTTGACGGTGTTCTCAAGAAACGTCGGATTGTTGATGTCCGAAATCGCCGGATCCGCCATGCCCAATACCCCAAAGACCGCCCCCCCCGGGGCAGACAGGGGTGCGAGAGGGCCCAGATCGTCCGGGCAGCGGACAGTGCAATAATTCGCCCGCATCTTCACGGACCGGACGCATCGCGGCGGGCGTTCATCCGGGGGTTAGGGGCAGGAGATCGCGACAGGCGAAGAACACGCCTCAGGGGCGAGGCGGGATGGTGCCCCCGGTCGGGCTCGAACCGACACTCCTTGCGGAACCGGATTTTGAGTCCGGCGCGTCTACCAATTCCACCACAGGGGCCCGCGGGAGGCGGCAATCTAGCGACGGCGGGCCGCAGGTCAACGCGGCGTTGGCGGGCCGCTAGCGTCCCTCGCCCGACAGACGGGCCGCGGCGGCTTCCAGCCGGGACAGCAGGCGCTTGAGGGTGGCCACCTCGGCCGGGGCGAGGCCGGCCAGCAGGGCCGCCTCATAGGCCAGGGCCAGGGGCGCGATCTCGCCGTGCAGGCGGCGGCCGGTGTCGGTCAGGGCCAGGGTGTGCGAGCGGCCGTCGGTCTGGTTGGCCGTGCGCTCGACGAGGTTGCGCGTGACCAGCCCCTGGGCGGCGCGGCTGACCGTGACCTTGTCCATGGCCGTGCGGGCGACCAGGGCCTGGGGCGTCAGGGCCCCCTCGGCCAGCACCGCCATCAGCCGCCACTGCGGGATCGAGAGACCGAAGCGGTCCTGGTAGGCGCGGGCGATCAGGCCCGAGACTCCGTTGGAGGCGATCGACAGGCGATAGGGAAGGTAGTCGTCGAGCACCAGGGTGTCGGGCGACCGCTTGCGCGGCAGCGGCGTCACGTCTGCGCCCATGACCTTTTTCCTTCCCATCAACCGGCCGGCGCCACCGTCTGTTCGATCGCGCCGAAGATCGAGTGGCGCTTCTCGTCGCGCATCTCAATGCGGACCGTATCGCCGTGACGCAGGAAGGGCGTTTTCGCCTCTCCGGCGAGCAGGGTCTCCACCGTGCGCACCTCGGCGATGCAACTGTAGCCAACGCCGCCCTGATCGACCGGTTTGCCTGGACCGCCGTCGGCGTCGCGGTTGGACACCGTGCCCGAGCCGATGATCGTGCCGGCCCCCAGCGCGCGGGTCTTCGCCGCGTGGGCGATGAGGGTTCCGAAGTCGAAGGTCATGTCGACGCCGGCGTCGGCCTGGCCGAACGGCTTGCCGTTCAGCTCGACCTCCAGCGCTCCGTGCAGCCGGCCGTCCTGCCAGCGGTCGCCGAGCGCGTCGGGCGTCACCGCCACCGGCGAGAAGGCGCTGGCCGGCTTGGACTGGAAGAAGCCGAAGTTCTTGGCCAGCTCGCCGGGGATCAGGTTGCGCAGCGAGACGTCGTTGACCAGCAGCACCAGGCGGATGGCGGCGAGCGCCTGTTCGCGGGTGGCGCCGAGCGGTACGTCGCCGGTGATCACCGCGATCTCGCCCTCGAGGTCGCAGCCCCAGGCCTCGTCCTTCAGCGGGATCGGGTCGCGGGGCGCCAGGAAGCCGTCCGAGCCGCCCTGGTACATCAAGGGGTCGGTCCAGAAGCTGGCCGGCATCTCCGCGGCGCGGGCCTGCCGCACCAGGGCGACGTGGTTCACATAGGCCGAGCCGTCGGCCCACTGGTAGGCGCGCGGCAGCGGCGAGGCGGCGTCGTGCTCGTGGAAGCGGTCCTTCGGCACCGAGCCGTGCTCAAGGCTCTCGGCCAGGCCGCGCAACAACGGTTCGCAGTATCCCCAGTCGTCGAGCGCCGCCTGGAGGGTCGGCGCGACGGCCCCCGCGGACACGCACCAGGCGAGATCACTGGAGACGACGACAAGGTGGCCGTCCCGGCCACCCTTGAGGGATGCGAGCTTCATTTTTTCTCTTCGAAAAGGGCCACCAGGGCCGGGTCGGGCTTCTTGGGAATGGTCAGGTCGTCCTGGGCGGCGCGCAGCTCGGCCATGCGGGCCGGCTTGTCGCTCCACCAGGCCTCGAACTCGCGGACCGCCTTGCGCAGGGCGATCAGCTGCTCCTCGAGGCTGAGGGGCTTTTCCTCCTCCTCGTGTTCCTCTTCGTGGGCGTCATGGGCGCCGTGGCTGTCGCCGCCGACGTTGACCGTGATGCTGTGGCCCTGGACCGTGTGGGCGACCGCCGAGGGCGCCTCGCCATGACCCGCGCCGTGGGCCGCGTGCGCCGCGTGGGCGCCGTGCCCCGCGCCGTGGCCGCCTCCGTGACCGCCGCCATGGCCGCCCTTTCCGTGGGCGTCCTTGCCGTGCTTGTCGTCCTTCTTCTTGTCCTTGTCGTCCTTCTCGCCGAGGGCCGTGTTGAGCGCCTTCATCTGCTTGCCCAGCGCGCCGCCGGCCATCAGCACGCCGCCCAGCTGGGTGCGGATCACCCGGCGCAGCACGTCCGCGCCGCGCAGGATGCCGAACTCGTCCTGCTTCAGCGCGAAGCGGGCGGCGGCGAGGATAAGCTTGTAGATGTCGTCCAGATGGGTCGCGCCGGCCTTGCGCGCCTGCGGCGTCGCCACGCCCAGCAGCAGCATCAGCAGCAGCGCCGAGGCCACCACCCAGCCGATGACGCCGAGCGGCGTCAGCAGGCCGGGCTCGTACTGCGGCCCCCAGGGAAACTCGCTATGATCCGTCATCTTCCGACCCCCTCGAAGACTCCCGAGCCGCCGTTCAGGCGGTCTTCGGAATCAGGCGGCTGACCCTGGCCCCCGCGTCGTAGCGCGAGGGTCCGCCGAACACCGCAATCTCGACCAGAATGTCCCCTCCCGGCTCGCTCGCCCACAGATAGTTTCGTTCCACCTCGACATTTCTCCCGTCAGGCGAAATTCCCTCGAAGGTGTCGCCCCACGGGGTGACCCTGGAGAGCTCGCGCCAGCGGATCGTCACCGCGCGCTGGAGCTCGTCCTCGGCCATGGCCAGGAGATGGGGGTCGGTCGCGTCGGTCATGAGGTCTTCCAGCTGTCCACGTAGGCGGTGTTTTCCACACTCGCCGCGCCGTCGCCAACCTCCAGCGGATCGCGGGTGTCGATCATCACCGCGTATTCGTCGGTCGCCGGCTTGGGCTGGCTGAGCATGTTCTTCAGCGCCTTGGGGTGCGGCCCGTGGGTGAAGCCCGACGGATGGAAGGTCATCATCCCCGCGTCGATGCCGTCGCGGCTGAAGAAGTCCCCCGCGTGGTAGAACAGCACCTCGTCGTAGTCGTCGTTGTTGTGGAAGAACGGGATCTTGATCGCGCCCGGATCGGTCTCGAACGGGCGCGGCGCGAAGGTGCAGACCACGAACCGCTCGGCCAGGAAGGTCGTGTGGACGCTCGGCGGCAGGTGGTAGCGGTGGCTGTTCAGCGGCCGGAAGTCGCGCACGTTGATCTTCACCGGCGCCAGCTCGCCGTGCCAGCCGACCGCGTCGAGCGGGTTATAGCCGTAGGTGGCCACCGAGACCTGGCCACGCTTCTTGATGTGGACGGGGAAGGTCCCCTCCTCCGCCTGGTGGGCGCGGAAGGCGTCGTCCATGGCGGGAGTCGTCAGCAGGGCCGGGTCGAACAGGGCGTGCGGGCCGAGCAGGCCCTTGTCCGGCAGGGTGAAGTGGCCGTTGGTCGCCTGGATGGTCAGGACGGCGGTCGGGGCTGTCGGGCTGAGCCGCCACATCGTGCCGCGCGGCAGGTAAAGGTAGTCGCCGGCCTCGTAGGCCAGCCGGCCGAAATCGCAGTGGAGCTCGCCCGCGCCGGCGTGGATGAACAGCAGCTGGTCGCCGTCGGCGTTGCGGGCCAGACCCGGCATGGCGGCCGACAGCTTCCAGAAGCGCATCTCGCAGGCGGCGTTGTGCAGGATGACGGGCGCGTCCCACGGCGAGGGCGCGGCGTGGTTCAGGCCGTTGAGGTCGAAGGCGCGCGGGCGCAGCGGCCCCTCGAAGCTGGTCCAGCCGGTTGGCGGCCTGCGGTGATAGAGGAAGGCCGCCGGGCCGAAGAAGCCCTCCTTGGACATCTCCCGCTCGTAGGTCCCGTCCGGCAGGTCGGCATGCGCCTGCTTGCTGTGCAGGCCTTCCGCGCCGCGGACGGGGATCCAGTTACCTTTGGCCATGATCCGGATGGGTCCTTGTCATTGAGCGTCGCCACGCGGCGGGCCGCAACCAAAACGGGCAATTCGTATTGCGCTCGCCCCATGTTCGCGCTATGTTCACACCATGACCGACGGGCCCGACAACATCGTGCTCCAGTACCTGCGTCACATCTCGACGCAGGTTGATCGGCTTGTCGAGGAAGTCTCCGAAATCAAGGTCCGGCTGACCAACGTCGAAGAGAACCTCGTCGTTCTGAACCGCCGCATGGACCGTTTCGAGCAGAGGCTCGACCGGATTGAACGTCGGCTGGGCCTCGCCGAAGCCTAGGCCTCCTTCACCACGCCGCGGCGGATCTGGTCGAGTTCGATGGACTCGAACAGGGCCTTGAAGTTGCCCTCGCCAAAGCCCTCGTTGCCCTTGCGCTGGATGATCTCGAAGAAGATCGGGCCGACCTGGTTCTCGGTGAAGATCTGCAGAAGCAGGCCCTGGCCCTCGGTCGGGGCGCCGTCGAGCAGGATGTGCTGGGCCTTGAGGCGGGCGGTGTCCTCGCCGTGGCCCGGCACGCGGGCGTCGAGCAGTTCGTAGTAGCTGTCCGGGGTGACCTGGAACTTCACGCCGCGCGCGCGCAGGGTCTCGACCGTGGCGAAGATGTCGTCCGTGCCGAAGGCCAGGTGCTGGATGCCCTCGCCCTTGTAGTCGCGCAGGAACTCCTCGATCTGGCTCTGGTCGTCCTGGCTCTCGTTGAGCGGGATGCGGATCTTGCCGTCCGGGCTGGTCATGGCCTTGGAGAACAGGCCCGTGACCTTGCCCTCGATATCGAAGTAGCGGATCTCGCGGAAATTGAAGACCTGCTCGTAGAAGGCCGCCCACTTGGCCATGCCGCCGCGGAACACGTTGTGGGTCAGGTGGTCGAGATAGGTCAGGCCGACGCTGTTGGCCTCCTCGACGGCGCCCGCGCCCTCGATCGGCAGGAAGTCGACGTCGTAGATCTCGGCCGCGCCGTAGCGGTCGACGAGATAGAGGTGCGTGCCGCCGATGCCCTCGATGGCCGGGATGTTCAGCTCCATCGGGCCGACCCTGCCCTGCACCGGCGTCGCGCCGCGCTCGACAGCCATCTTCAGCGCCTTGGCGGCGTCGCGCACGCGGAAGGCCATGGCGTTGGCCGAGGGACCGTGCACCGCGCGGAAGTCCGCCGGCTGGCCCTCGGGCTCCATGTTGAGGATGAAGTTGATGTCGCCCTGGCGGAAGCGCAGCACGTTCTTCGAGCGGTGCTTGCTGACCGCCGTGAAGCCCAGCGATTCGAACAGGCTCTTGAGCGCCTCGGGCTCGGGCGAGGTGAATTCGACGAACTCGAAGCCGTCGGTGCCGAGCGGGTTGTCGAACAGGTCGGCGCGGGGTTGGGCGTTCATCGCAGGTCTCCTTCGCAAGTCGGAAGAGATAGTAACAGATGAAACTAAAGCCGGGTAGCCGCCTCGAAGCCGATCCAGGGATGACGGGTCACGTCGTAGACGGTGCGCACCGGCATCGGGAAGGTCGGGTCGGCGAAGGCCCCGACGGCGACACAGAGAATGCCCGGCCGGCTTTCCGCCTCCCAGTACACCGTCGAGCCGCAGGTCGGGCAGAAGTGCATCGTGCTCGGGTTGCCGCTCTCGGCGATCCGGCCATAGGCGTGCGAGGCGCCGTTCACCGTCACCGCCTCGCGCGGATAGACGGCCACGAGGCCGAACGCCGATCCGGTTCGCCGCTGGCAGTCGAGACAGCTGCAGAGGGAGACCACATCGGGCTCGCCGTCGCAGGTCGCCGTCAGGCCGCCGCACTGGCAGGCCGCCGTCCGTGTGGTCATGGGGCTCTCCCTTTTCCATGCCGGCGCGAGACAAGCCCGCCGGGCCCTGATAGCACAGCCGGATGCTGCGCCGACTTTACGACTGGGTGATGGGGCTCGCCGCCTCGCGTCACGCCCCCTCCGCCCTGTTCGCGGTCTCGTTCGCCGAGAGCTCCTTCTTTCCGGTGCCGCCCGACGTCATGCTGGCGCCGATGGTGCTGGCCCGGCCGGACAAGGCCTGGCGCTACGCGGCGCTGTGCACCCTGGCCTCGGTGCTGGGCGGGTGCCTCGGCTACGCCATCGGCTACTATCTGCAGGACGCGGCGCTGTGGCTGATGAAGCTGTCGGGCCACGAAGGCGGCCTGGCCCAGTTCCAGTGCTGGTACGGCAAGTACGGCGTCTGGGTGATCCTGATCAAGGGTCTGACGCCGATCCCCTACAAGCTCGTGACCATCGCCTCCGGCCTGGCCCAGTTCGCCTTCCCGGTGTTCATCGCCGCCTCGGTGGTGACCCGGGGCGCGCGGTTCTTCCTCGTGGCGGGGATCGTCAAGAAGTTCGGCCCGGCGATGATGCCGGTCATCGAACGGCGGCTGGCGCTGTTCGCCGGCCTTCTTGTCGCCCTCGTTGTGATAGGACTTGTCGCCAGCCACTTCCTCGGAAACGGAACGAGCGCCTGCTGAGATGCCCCCTGCCCTCAAAGCCCTGATCAATCGCTGCCTCGAGAACTGGCCGCTGGTCGCCGCCCTGTCGTCGGCGCTGATGCTGGCCATCGCCCACGCGTTCGAGACCTTCGGCCATCTGGCGCCCTGCACCCTCTGCCTCAAGGCGCGGGAGGTCTACTGGGTGGCCCTGACCGTCGGGGCGATCGGCTTCGCCGGCCAGATGCTGCTGAAGGACGACCGCGTCCGCCGGCTGGCCAGCCTGCTGCTGGCGGTGATCTTCCTCGGCGGGGTGGTTCTGGCCATCTATCACGCCGGCGCCGAGTGGAAGTTCTGGCCCGGGCCCAAGACCTGCGCCTCCGGCGCGATCCAGTCGCTGACCACCCTCGACGCGGTGATGAAGGGCGGCTCGATCAAGGCCCCGGCCTGTGACACGCCCGCCTGGGTGTTCCTCGGCCTGTCGATGGCCGGCTGGAACGCGCTGATTTCCCTGAAACTGCTGGTGTACAGCGTGCTGGCCGTGAGGTTGCGCCGTGTCTGACCGTCCCGTTCCCGCCCGTCCCGGCCGCGGCGCCGGTCGTCGCCGCCTGGCCGAGATCCTGCGCGTCGACCACGCCGGCGAACTCGGCGCCGTGCACATCTATCGCGGCCAGCAGGCCGTGCTGGGCAAGGCGCGCGGCCATGAGCGGGTGGCCGGACAGCTGGCCGAGATGGAGGGCCACGAGGCCGTGCATCTGGCGCGCTTCGACGCCCTGCTGAACGAACACCAGGTTCGGCCGACCCTGCTGGCGCCGGTCTGGCGCGCGGCTGCCTTCGCGCTGGGCGCCGGCACCGCGCTGATGGGCGACAAGGCCGCCCATGCCTGCACCGAGGCCGTCGAGACGGTCATCGAAGGCCACTACGCCAGCCAGATCGCCGAGCTGTCGGCGCGCGATCCCGACCTGGCCGCGGAACTGAGTGTGTTCCGCGACGAGGAGCTGATGCACCGCGACATCGCCCGCGACGAAGGCGCGCGCGAGGCGCCGGGCTATCCGGTGCTGGCGGCGCTGATCCGCATCGGCTGCAGGACGGCGATCAAGATCAGCGAGAAGGTCTAGGAACCGGGGACGCGCCTCGCGGGTTGATTCCGCATGCCCGATCCCGAAATCCCCGCCGAACCCGATCCCGCGCCGCCCTACGAACCGCCGCAGCCCGACAACGATCCCGGCCTGCCCGGCGAGCCGGACCCCGCGCCGGCCTATGACCCGCCCGAGCCCGAAACGGTGTCCTGACGGGGACTGGCCAAGCTGTCCCTCGGGACTGCTTGTCCTGTCCCCGTTCTGAGGCAAAGGACAGGTTATCCAGTCCCGAGGGACAGGATAACCTGTCCCCTCATCCGGTGATGCAGGACAGCGCGCCTAGCGCAGCGCCATCTGGCTCCAGATGGCGCGCAGGGCCCTGAGCTGCATCTCGGTGTTGGCCTTGAGGTCGTGCCGGTCGCCGAGTCGCAGCCCCATGCGATTGCCGCGGCGCCAGACAATCTCCACGTCCCAGGCCAGTCCTTCCTTGACCTGCAGCAGGTGCAGTGGGCCGGTGAGGAACTGCGGCGAGGCGATCTCGATCATCGCGCCGGTGTCGCTGATGTTGCGGATCGTGCAATCCACCGTTTCGGTGGCGTCGACGTTGGCCAGCTTGCCGGCCAGCAGGGTGCGCTGACGGCCATTGTTTCGGCGCTGGGATGCATCGGCGGCGGACGAGCTACTCATGACGCCAGGGTACGCCCGGAAGGTTTACAGGCGGTTTGCCGAAAGCCCGGCCTGCGCCTTGGGCATCGCACGCGCCTCGGCGAGGCAGCCCTTGATGGCGTCCCAGCACCCGGGCAGGCCGAGCGCGCCGACGAAGGCGCCGGCGACGGCGAACGGCAGTCGAATGATCTCGAGAATCTTCATGGGTCACCCCCTGCCCTTGAATGGCCTGAAGATCACAACGCCCGTGTGACGGCCGGGTTTCCTTGAGAGTCAGGATTTCGGCTCGAGGTCCGGCCGCGCGGCGAGGAAGGCGGCCTTCTCGGCCGCGGTCAGCACCTTGCCGGGCTTGCGCCGCGACACCTTCGGCGTCGGCGGGGCGAAGATGGCCGGCTCGGCGGCCGGCTTGAGATCGTGCAGCCGTTTGACGGGGGGCTTCATGGTCGCTCCGGGGTGAAACCCGGCCGGACCGGCGCGAGCATCGGCAGTCATGGCAGGTTCCACGCCATTCCCAAGCAGGAAACGCGACGGATGCTCCCCCACCGTGGGCGCTGGCGGCCCGCAAGGCTGGCCGAGGGGGTATTCCGCGGCGCGGCGCCGCCCCCTCCGTCTCGCCTTCGGCGATCCACCTCCCCCGATGGGGGAGGATCTGGTCTAGGCCTCCAGCTCGATGTCCCAGTAGAGGAAGTCGAGCCAGCTTTCGTGCAGGAAGCCCGGCGGGAAGCGGCGGCCGTGGTCCTGCAGTTCGTGCATCGACGGCCGGCGCGGATGGCGGTGCGGGTGCATCTGCGCCTCCTTCGGCGTGCGGCCGCCCTTGGTCAGATTGCAGGGCGCGCAGGCGGTGACGATGTTTTCCCAGGTCGTGCGTCCGCCGCGCGAGCGGGGAATGACGTGGTCGAACGTCAGGTCGGAGCCCGCGCTGCAGTATTGGCAGGTGAAGCTGTCGCGCAGGAACAGGTTGAAGCGGGTGAAGGCCGGCGGCCGGTCCTGAGCCACGTAGGATTTGAGGCAGACCACGCTGGGCAGCCGCATCTCGAACGAGGGGCTGTGGACCATCCTGTCATAGGTGGAGATGACCTCGACCCGGTCGAGGAACACGGCCTTGATGACCTCCTGCCAGGGCCAGAGCGACAGGGGATAATAGCTGAGCGGCCGGAAGTCGGCGTTCAGCACCAGGGCCGGAAATCCCGACGGGGGCGACTTGAGCACCTTGGCCTTGTGCAGCGTCATCGGGCGCCTCCCGATGACAGGGGAGCCGATAACGGCTGGAATGAATACGCGACCGTCCTGAAGACCCGCCTCGCTTTCCGCGTCTCATCAGGGATCGCCAGCATCCCTGAACGCGACTCGCAGGATAGACCCTGTTTCGCGACGAAACCAAGACGGGGCGACGCGATCTCCGAACGAAAAGTCGAGCCGCTCCACCGCTGGCGGCGGCTTACGCTGGACCTGGCCGAAGCCAGACAAATCGGTGGACACCGCGCGCGGCGGGTCTCCACAATCGCGGCATGGCCACCAAGCAAAACCCTGCGGCGTTCTATCGGGACGCGTATGCCGAAGCCGCGAAAATCCCTCGCGCCGGTCTGATTTACATCGGATGCTGGAGTGTGGTTTCAGCCTTCATCGACCTTTTGCACTGGACGAACAGGCCGCATTTTCTGCCAGGAAACCTTCCTCCCATCGACTATGCCATCTCAGCGGTTCTGATCATCGGCTGGTTTGTGGTCGCCTATTCGGTGGCGATGCTCATGACCGGAACGCGCTGGTCCACAGTCAGCCTCGGCCGATTTTTCGCGACGTCGGTCGCGATGGCATTGCCGGCCTTGTTGGCAATCGGCCTGATCCTTCTGACACCTCCGCCGGGGACCGTGTGGATGTTTGCAGCGGTTGTCGTTCTGTCTCTTGGCGCGTTGGTCGTTTTTGCCCTTCTTCCGGGCTGGCCGGTCCTTCAAGCCACATCGATGAAGCTCGTCGGTCCGGCAGCGGCATTCAGATCGACGAAAGGTATGCGCATGTCTCTCTTTGCGACGTCCTTCATCGTCGGCGGTCTCAATCGAGTCGTCCCGACGATGTCTTCGGCCCATGACTTCCCCACGGCCTGCATCCTGGCAGTGGCGAACGGCGCCGTCTTATTCGTCAGCATGGTGATTGGTCTGAGCATCGCGGTTGCGGCCTGGAGACGGATGCTGCCCGAAATCGAGACCTCGAATATTTCCTAGGGCGGAATGGCCGAGACCGCCGGCAGGTCCATCGGCGGACCTGCAACACACGACAACAGCACCCAAAGAAAAAGGGGCGCCGCGCGGCGCCCCCGTCAGGGTCTGGCCGCGGCCGCCTCGGGGGGATCCGAGGGGACGCGGCGGGATCGAAGGATCGAGTGGGCGCGTTAGCCGCCCACGAACACCGTGGCGCCGGCGAGCGACGCGCCCAGAACCAGCAGGAAGACAGCGGCCGAACGGTCGAAAAAGCGTTCGAAGGCGATGAGTTTGGAAACGGTCATGACACACAGTCCTTAAGTTTGGGCCCCTGTCGTTGGAGCCCCCCAGTTATTCCCCCGGGGGAGCGGGGGCTGTTCGATCTGAACGACGCTTAAATAACACCGATCTGAACGGCGTCAAGATGATCTTTACAGCGTTCGGATAGAGATTTAACGTGAGCCGCATGAGAGAAGCTGCAACCGCCGAAGTCCGGCCCTATCACCACGGCGACCTGCGCCGCGCCCTGGTGGACGCCGCGCGCCGGATCCTCGAAAACGAGGGCCCGAGCGCCCTGTCGCTGCGGGCGGTGGCGCGCGAGGCCGGCGTCAGTCCGGCGGCGCCCTATCACCACTTCAAGGACAAGGGCGAGCTGCTCGACGCCGTGGCCCATGTGGGCTGGGACATGCTCGGCGAGGCCATGACCAGCGCCAAGGGCCGCACCGACGACCCGGCCGCGCACATGACCGAGATCGGGGTCGCCTATGTGCAGTTCTCGCGCGCGCACCCGGCGCTGTACCGGGTGATGTACGACTGCTCGCGCGACAAGGACATGCTGCCCGAGGGCATGCAGGACAACGAGGACAGCGCCTACTGCCAGGTGCGCGAGACGTTCCGGGCCCTGGCCGGTCCGACCGCGGCCGAGGTCGACATCGAGCTGGCGACGATCGCCGCCTGGTGCGCCGCGCACGGCCTGGCCGAGATGACCAGCTTCCGTCAGTTCGATCCGCTGAAGGAGGGCCTCGGCGGCGAGGAAGGCTTCCTGCGCGCCGTGCTGGGGCACCTGGGCATGTTCCCGGCGGCCCGGGCGAAGGCCGGCGGCTGATCTCTTTCTGACTCCTTCTGAGACGCAGACCCGAGATGCTCCGGCCAGAGGACCTGGCAGCCCGCAGGGCTGACTGAGGGGGCCGTTCCACCGGTCGGCGCAGCCCCCTCCGGCCCTTCGGGCCACCTCCCCCGGCGGGGGAGGATCATGCGTCGGCATCCTGCCCCGAGCCGTCATCGTCAGCCACTGCAGCGGAACAGCAGCCGCCGCGAGCCGTTAGGGCAGCTGACCCTCAACGGCCAAAGGACAGCCCCATGCAGATCTCCGACGTGATGACCGCCAACCCGCAGGTCGCCAAGCCGTCCGAAAGCGTTTCCGATGTCGCCCGCCGGATGACCCAGCTCGACGCCGGCGCCATTCCGGTCGTCGAGGACGGCCGCATCCTCGGCATCATCACCGACCGCGACATCGTCCTGCGCGTGGTCGGCGAGCAGCGCAGCTTCGACACCCGCGTGGACGAGGTGATGACCACCGAGGTGCAGACCTGCCGCGAGGACGCCTCGATCGCCGACGTCATCTTCCAGATGACCGACAAGCAGGTGCGCCGCATCCTGATCGTCGACGGCGCCGACAAGCTGACCGGCATCGTCTCGCTCGGCGACGTCGCCCAGGAGGCCTCGGCCCGCAAGGCCGGCGCGGTGCTGGAAGACATTTCCGAGGCCCCGGCCAACAACTGATCCCCAACACTTGATGCGAAGCGGCGCGCACCGGTCTACAGACGGCCGGTGAGCGCCCCTTTCGTCACCCGTTTCGCCCCCTCCCCGACCGGTCGGCTGCATCGCGGCCACGCCTATTCGGCGCTGAAGGGCTTCACCGCCGCCCGCAAGGCCGGCGGCCGGTTCCTGCTGCGCCTCGAGGACATCGACGCGACGCGCTGCCGGCCCGAGCACGAGGCGGCGATCCTCGACGATCTCGCCTGGCTGGGCCTGGAATGGGAGCAGCCGGTGCGCCGGCAGTCCGAACACCTGGCCGATTATGAGGCCGCGCTCGCGCAGCTGGAGGCCCGCGGCCTGATCTATCGCTGCTTCAGGACCCGCAAGGAGCTGGCCGAGGCCGCGCTGAGCGCGCCGCATGGACATGTCGCGCCGTTCCGCGGCGGGCCGATCCATCCCAACGAGGAAGACCGCTGGCTGTCGGAGCTCAAGCCGTTCGCCTGGCGGCTGTCGATCGACGCGGCCCGCGCCGAACTGGGCAGCCTGCGCGGCCTGCGCTTCCAGGAGAAGGGCGAGGGCCCGGGTGGCGAGCACGGCCGCATCGAGGCCAAGCCCGAGCTGGCCGGCGACGTGGTGCTGGCGCGCAAGGACGTGGGCGTCGCCTACCATCTGGCCTGCGTCGTCGATGACGCGCTGCAGGGCGTGACCGACGTGGTGCGCGGCGCCGACCTGTTCGAGGCCTGTCATATCCAGCGGCTGCTGCAGGCGCTGCTCGGCCTGCCGACGCCGGTCTATCGCCATCACCGGTTGCTGCTCGACGCCAACGGCGAGCGGTTCGCCAAGCGCAAGGGCGGCGAGACGCTGGGCACGCTGCGCGCGGCCGGCATGACGGGCGCGCAGCTGCGCGCCGAGCTGGGTTTCGAAGCGTGAGCGAGACGGCCGCGGACGCGCCGGTCAGGGCGCCCGTCGCCGCGCTGGCCGCGCTGGTGTTCGGCGCCTGCGCCATCGGCTTCGCGCCGATCTTCGTGCGGATGACCGAGACCGGGCCGGCCGCCGCCGGCTTCTGGCGACTGCTTCTGGCCCTGCCGCTGCTGGCGCTGCTGGCCTGGCGCAACGAAGGCGGCGGGCGGCCCGCCCGGCCCTCGCGGGCAATGCTGCTGGCCGGGCTGTTCTTCGCCATGGACCTGTCGTTCTGGCACTACGGGGTCAAGCTGACCTCGGTGGCCAACGCCACGGTGCTGACCAACCTCTCGCCGGTGGTGGTGACCACCGTGGCCTGGTTCGCCTTCCGCGAACGGCCGGGCCGCATCTTCCTCGCCGGCCTCGCCCTGGCCATCGCCGGCGCCTGGACCATGGCCGCCGCCGCCGACAAGGGCCAGGCCATCGCCCCGATGCTGGGCGACCTCCTCTCGCTGGCGACCGCCATCTGGTACGCGCTCTACTTCCTCGCCATGCGCAGGGCGCGTCAGGGGGCCGGCGCCTCCCGGGCGATGTTCTGGTCGACGCTGGTCTCGACACCGATCCTGCTGGTCGTGGCCTTCGGCATGGGCGAGGACATCATCCCGGGCTCCGGCGCCGGCTGGCTGGCCTGCGTCGGGCTGGCCGTCGTGCATGTCGCCGGACAGGGCTCGATCGCCTGGGCGCTCGGCCGCCTGCCCGCCTCGATCGCCTCGGTGGTGGTGCTGGCCCAGCCGGTGGTCGCCGCCGTGGCCGGCTGGATCCTGTTCCACGAGGCCCTGACGCCGCTGCAGATGGTCGGCGGCGTGCTGACCCTGGCGGGCGTGGTCATCGCCCAGCGCGCGCCGGTCTACCGGCCCCAGTAACGGTAGCGATAGGCCTCGCGGAAGCCGAGCTTTTCATAGAGGGCGATGGCCGTGACGTTGGCCGCCTCGACCTGCAGGTAGCTGCGCCTGGCCCCGGCCTGTTGCGCCGCGCCGAGCAGCGCCGAGACGACGCGGGAGGCCAGGCCCTTGCGGCGATTCCTGGGGCTGGTGCGCATGACCGAAATCCCGCCCCAGCCGTCGCCGACCGCGCAGGCGCCGATGGCCGCCGGCTCGCCGTCGACGTCCAGGCGGGCGAAAAACATCGGCGGGGCGATGCGGGCCAGGGTCTCGACCCGCTCACGGGCGTCGGCCGCGTCGCGATAGAGGGCCTCGAACATCACCGCCATGAAGCCGTCGTCCGGCGCGGCGAGCAGGGTCACGCCGTCATTGGTCCCGCCGACCGGGCCGGTCATGACGCAGGTCTCGGTGTTGGGCTTATAGCCGCGCCCGGCCAGCAAGGCCGGCATGTCGGCGGGCGCTGTCGCGCCGTCGACCGTCTTGAACTTCGGCGGCAGGCCGTGGCCGGCGTACCAGGCTTCGACGGCGGCGAAGGCGTCGTCGACCGGCCGGTCCGGCGCCTCGAGCGCCCAGCAGGTGTTGGCCCGTCCGGTGTGACCCGTGGAGGCGTTCAGCCGCCAGCCGCCGAGCCGCGCCGTGTGCAGCGCCGGCCAGGCCCGGGCCGAGACGTCTTCCAGCGCGATGATGTCCAGATCAGCCGTCAACGGCGCCCCCTCACCCCGTTCGCGCCGAAGGGGACCGTTTATCCTGTCCCAAGGGACAGGATAAACGGTCCCCTCAGCCCTACTCCTTCAGCAGCGCCTCGATCAGGGCGCGGGCTTCCTTGCCGTTCCAGTCGGCGTCGCCGCTGAGGCGGGCGCGTTCGCGGCCCTGCTTGTCGAAGATGATCGTGGTCGGGAAGCCGGCCGCCGTGGGCTTGAGGCCGAAGGCGAACTTGTAGCCGGGATCGCGGTAGAGCTTGAGCGGCGCGTTCTTCGCGATGTCGTCCTTCGCCAGATTGAGGTCGGCGTCGCGGTCGACGCTGATGGCCACCACCTGCACCGGCTGGGTCTGGTAGGCGGCGGCCAGTTTCGCCAGCGTCGGCATCTCGATGCGGCACGGCGCGCACCAGGTGGCCCACAGGTTGACCACCACGATCTGGCCCTTGAAGTCGGCCAGGGTCATGGCCTTGCCGTCGGCGTCGGTGAAGCCGGCGGTCGGCGCCGGCGTCGGCGCGGAGGGCACGACCAGCTTGACCAGCTCGCCCTTCGCGAATTGTCGCAAGTCCGTGTCGCTCTTGGGTTTGATGGAGGCGCTGACGATGACGTATAGAACCGCCGCGACGCCGATTAGGGCGGCGCCCCGGATGGCCCACTTCAACAGGTCGGGCCTGGGTTTCGCCGGCTGGACTTCGCTCATATGACTGACAAACCCTCGAATAAGTCCGGTGAAGGACAGGCCATGTGGGGCGGGCGTTTCTCCGCCAGTCCCAACGCCCTGATGCAGGCGATCAACGTCTCCATCGGCTTCGACAAGCGCCTGGCGACCCAGGACATCGCCGGATCGCAGGCCCACGCCGCCATGCTGGCGAAGACTGGCGTCATATCTAGCGGGGACGCCGCCGAAATCCAGCGCGGCCTTTCGGCCATCGCCGAGGAGATGGCCGCCGGGACCTTCCCGTTCCGCGACGAGTTCGAGGACATCCACATGAATGTGGAGGCGCGGCTGCGCGAGCTGATCGGCCCGGTGGCCGGCCGGCTGCACACCGCCCGCTCGCGCAACGACCAGGTGGCGCTCGATTTCCGCCTGTGGGTGCGCGAGGCCTGCGACCGCTCGGCGGCGCAGCTGGAGGGTCTGCAGCAGGCGCTGATCGCCAAGGCCGAGGCCCATGCCGACACCCTGATGCCCGGCTTCACCCATCTGCAGCCCGCCCAGCCGGTGACGCTGGGCCACCATCTGATGGCCTATGTCGAGATGTTCGGGCGCGACGCATCGCGCTTCCGCGACGCGCGCGCGCGGATGAATGAATGCCCGCTGGGCGCCGCGGCGCTGGCCGGATCGCCCTTCCCGATCGACCGCGAGATGACCGCGAAGGCGCTCGGCTTCGACCGGCCGACGGCCAATTCGCTGGACAGCGTCTCGGCCCGCGACTTCGCGCTGGAGGCCCTGTCGGCCGCCAGCATCGCCGCCACCCACCTGTCGAGGCTGGCCGAGGAGATCGTACTGTGGATGACGCCGCAGTTCGGCTTTATCCGGCTGAGCGACGCCTTCACCACCGGCAGCTCGATCATGCCGCAGAAGAAGAACCCCGACGCGGCCGAGCTGATCCGGGCCAAGGTCGGTCGGATCCTCGGCTCCCTGACCAGCCTGACGGTGGTCATGAAGGGCCTGCCGCTGGCCTATTCGAAGGACATGCAGGAGGACAAGGTCCCGACTTTCGAGGCGTTCGACGCCCTGGAGCTGAGCCTGCTGGCCATGACCGGCATGATCAGCGACCTGGAGCCGAACGCCGGGCGGATGGCCGCCGCCGCCGGGGCCGGCTTCTCGACCGCCACGGACCTTGCGGACTGGCTGGTGCGCGAGCTGGACCTGCCGTTCCGCGACGCCCACCATGTGACCGGCGCGGCGGTGAAGCGGGCCGAACAGCTGGGTCTCGACCTGGCCGATCTGCCGCTGGTCGAGCTGCAGGCGCTCAACCAGGGCATCAGCGAAGACGTTTTCAAGGTTCTGACCCCTGCCGCCTCGTCCGCAAGCCGCGTAAGCTACGGCGGAACGGCGCCCGACCAGGTGCGGTCACAGATCAAGCGCTGGAAGGATGTGCTGCGATGAAAGCCAAGTCCCTGATCGTTATCGTCGCCCTGGCGGGCGTGGCGCTGGCCGGCTGCGGCCGGCTGGGCGAACTGCAGCGTCCGGGCCCGGGCGGCCCCGAGCCGCGCGCGGCGACCAACCGCACCGTCATGGATCCCGCGATCGACCGGCGCACGCCCGCCGAAGCGCCGATCCCCGGCTCCAATCCCAAGTAAACCGGAACGCCCGTGAATCACTTCGAGGTCCGGGGCGGCGAGCTCCATTGCGAGAACACGCCCCTTTCCCGGATCGCGGAGGCCGTCGGCACGCCGGTCTATGTCTATTCCCGCGCCACGCTCGCGCGGCACTACACGGTGTTCCGTGACGCGCTTGTCGAGGCCGGCCTTGGCGACCCGCTGGTCGCCTACGCGGTCAAGGCCAACGGCAACGTCTCGGTGCTGCGGACGCTGGGCGATCTCGGCGCGGGGGCGGACACCGTCTCCGAGGGCGAGATCCGCCGGGCGCTGGCCGCCGGCATTCCGGGCGAGCGGATCGTCTTTTCCGGCGTCGGCAAGACCCGGCGCGAGATCGCGTTCGCGCTGAAGGCCGGGGTGTCGGAGATCAACGTCGAGTCCGAGCCCGAGCTGAAGCTGGTCGCCGAGGTGGCCGAGGGTCTGGGCCTGCGCGCGCCGATCGTCTTCCGGGTCAATCCGGACGTGGCGGCCGGCGGCCACGCCAAGATCGCCACCGGCAAGGCCGAGAACAAGTTCGGCGTGTCATTCGACGAGGCCGCGCGGCTGTACGCCAACGCCTCCAACAACCCGCACCTCAAGCCGCTGGGCGTGGCCTGCCACATCGGCAGCCAGATCACCGACCTGGCCCCGTTCGAGGCGGCCTTCACCCGCATGCGCGGCCTGGTCGAGGCCCTGCGCGCCGAGGGCATGACCGTCGAGCGGCTCGACCTCGGCGGCGGCCTCGGCGTGCCCTACTTCAACATGCCCGACCCGCCGGGACCGGCCGACTACGCCGCGATGATCGGCCGGGTGATGGCCGGGCTGAAGGACATCCGCTTCGCCTTCGAGCCGGGCCGGGTGATCGCCGCCAACGCCGGGGTGCTGCTGGCCGGCGTGACGCATCTGAACGTGCGGCCCGAGGGCCGGCGCTTCCTGGTGCTGGACGCGGCGATGAACGACCTGATCCGCCCGGCGATGTACGACGCCTATCACGACATCCGGCCGGTCAGGGCGACCGACGCCGTCCCCGTCGCCTGCGACGTGGTCGGGCCGGTGTGCGAGACGGGCGACACCTTCACCCGCGACCGGCTGCTGCCGCCGCTGAACCCCGGCGACGTCGTGGCCTTCATGAGCGCCGGCGCCTACGGCGCGGCCATGGCCAGCGAGTACAACTCCCGCCCGCTGGTCCCCGAGGTGCTGGTCGATGGCGACCGGTTCGCCGTGATCCGCCGGCGGCCGACCTATGACGAGATGCTGGCGCTCGAGACGCCCGCCGACTGGCAGTGACCGACATGACCCGACGCCTTCTCGCCGCCCTGGCGCTCGGTGCGCTCGTCACTGTTCCGGCCTCGGCCCGGGAAGGCGGGGTCGTCTCGCCCGACCGGCTGGCCGCCCATGTGCAGACGCTGGGCGACCCAGCCTTCGCCGGCCGCGCGCCGGGCGGTCCCGGCGAGCAAAAGACGATCGACTACCTGGTCGGCCAGTTCAGGGCGCTCGGCCTTCAGCCGGCCGGCGACAACGGCGGCTGGACCCAGCAGGTCTCGCTCTACCGCTTCGTCGTGCCGCGCGACGCCCGGTTCAGCCTCAGCGTCGGCGGCGTCGACCGGACGCTGGTCCAGACCACCGACATCATGGCCGCCAGCCAGCGGCCGGTGGACCGGGTGACCATCGACAAGGCCCCGCTGGTGTTCGTCGGCTACGGCGTCAGCGCGCCCGAGCGCGGCTGGGACGATTTCAAGGGCGTCGACCTGACGGGCAAGATCGCCGTCATCCTGATCAACGACCCGGACTTCGAAGCGCAGCCCGGGGATGCGGTCGCCGGCAGGTTCGGCGGCAAGGCCGCGACCTACTACGCGCGCTGGACCTACAAGTACGAGGAAGCCGTGCGCCGCGGCGCCATCGGCGCCCTGATCGTCCACGAAACGGCGGGCGCCGCCTATCCCTGGACCACGGTGGTGGCCTCGAACGGCGAGAGCTTCGACGTCGTGCGGGAGCATCCGGAAACGGCGAAGCTGTTGCTGCAGGGCTGGATCCAGCGCGACCTGGCCGTCGACCTGTTCCGCAAGGCCGGGCTGGACTTCGAGGCCGAGAAGGCCCGCGCCCGGACGGCCGGCTTCACGCCGGTGACCCTGGCCGGGGCCCGCTTCTCCGCCGACTATCCGCTGAAGGTCGACCGCCTGATCAGCCACAATGTGCTGGCGAAAATCCCGGGCGCGACCCATCCCGACGAGAGCATCATGTTCGGGGCCCACTGGGACGCGTTCGGCATCGGCCCGGCCGACGCCTCGGGCGACACCGTGCGGCACGGCGCGGCCGACGACGCCATCGGCGTGGCCGGCCTGATCGAACTGGCGCGCGCCTTCAGGGCGGGGCCGGCGCCGCAGCGCAGCCTGGTGTTCACCGTCTGGACGGCCGAGGAGCGCGGCCTGCTCGGCTCGGAATACTATGCCGAGCATCCGGTGTTCCCGCTGGCGAAGACCGTGGCCAACTTCACCATGGACGTGCTGCAGACCGCCGGGCCGAGCCGCGACGTGGTGCTGGTCGGGGCCGGGCAGAACAGCCTCGAGCAGGATCTGGCCCGCGCCGCCGCCCGCCAGGGCCGCACCGTGACGCCCGACGCCCATCCGGAGCGGGCGCTGTTCTATCGCGCCGACCATTTCAGCGTCGCCAAGCGCGGCGTGCCGGTCCTGTTGCTGATGGGCATCGGCGGCGGGCCGGACTTGGTCGACGGCGGTCGCGAGGCCGGCGACCGCTGGGTCAGCGAGTACACGAGCAAATGCTACCACCAGCCCTGCGACGTCTGGAGCCCGGCCTGGGACCTGCGCGGCGCGGCGGCGGACGTCGACCTGCTGCTGTTCGCGGGCGGCGCGTTGGCGAATTCGCGGCTGTGGCCGGAATGGAACGAGGGGTCGGAGTTCCGGGCCGTGCGGGCGCGGTCGGCGGGGGAGCGGGAGTGAGGGGCCAGGGGCCAGGGGCCAGGGGCTAGGGAGTAGGGAGTAGGGAGTGGTCGAGCGAAGTTGCGGCGACCGCACCGCGCTTCATGTCCCTAGTCCCTAGTCCCTAGTCCCTGGCCCCTCCAGCTACTCCCTACTCCCTACTCCCTACGCCCTACTCCCCCTCCCACCACGGATACGGCGACGGCATGTCCGTCGAGACCTTGCCCGGGAAGGCCGGCTTGCGCTTTTCGAGGAAGGCCGCGACGCCCTCTCGGACGTCGGCCGAGGCGCCCATGGCCATGGCCAGCGGGCCATCGACGGCCAGCACCTTGAGCGGATCGGGCTCCTCGGCGAAGCGCTGGAACAGGGCGCGGGTGACGGCGATCGAGATGGCCGAGGTCTCCCGGGCGATCTCGAGAGCGATCTCGCGCGCGCGGTCCAGCAGGGCTTCGGGTTCGACCACCTCGCTGACCAGGCCGCCGGACAGCGCCTCGTCGGGGCCGAACACCTTGCCCGAGTAGCACCAGCGCAGGGCCTGCGGCAGGCCGACGATGCGCGGCAGAAACGAGGCGGCCCCGGCTTCGGGCGCCAGACCCCGCCGCGCGAAGACGAAGCCGATCTTCGCCCGGGTCGAGGCGATGCGGATGTCCATCGGCAGGGTCATGGTGATGCCGACCCCGACCGCCCCGCCGTTGATCGCGGCGATCGACGGCTTGCGGCAGCTGTAGATGGCCTCGACGAAGCCGCCCTTCGGCGCGCCGGTCCTCGGCCGGCCCTCGCCGAACAGCTTCGCGCCGTCGCCGCCGAAGGCGTCAGCCCCGGCCGACATATCCGCCCCGGCGCAGAAGCCGCGCCCGGCCCCGGTGACGATGATCACCCGCACCGCGTCGTCAGCGTCGGCCTGGACGAAGGCGTCGGCCAGCTCCGCCCCCATGCGGGCGGTGTAGGCGTTGAGCGCGTCGGGCCGGTTGAGGGTGATCGTCAGGATGCTGTCAGACAGCTCGGTGGTGATCGCTTCATAGGCCATGGCCGTCTCCTCCGCGCCCGTTGCCCGGGCGTCTGGACCAGCCTGTCAGGCCGCGCGGGGCGACGACAAGTATGACGTGGCGTCAGGAGGTCTTGCGGTCGCCGCGGTCGCCCTGGCCGGCCTTCGCGGGCGTCTTCGCCTTCTGCCGGACATCGGCGGCGAGCGACTTGCCGACATCGTCCGACTCCTTGAACCGGCCGCCCTCGTCGCGGCGGACGTAACGCTTGTCGGTCCCGGTATCGATCAGTTCGCGCTTGGACATGACGGGTCTCCTTTGGAAGGAAGAATCCCTTTCCGCGCCTCGGGTTCCGCGGGATCGCCATGGGCGAGGAATGTTTTACTGGACATTATGTCTGATATTTTTTACATGACGACCAACATATCAGACATTCCGAAGGGAAAGCCGTCATGCCGTTTCGCGAAAAGAGCGCCTGGATTTCGCTGATCACCACCGTGGGCGTCTGGGGGACCTACTTCTGGATCATCGGCCAGGGGCTGCTCGAGCGGCGCAGCCTGGACGGCCTGCCGGCCAGCACGGTGGGGCTGTTCATCGGCGGCACGGTCCTGATCGTCATCGTGCAGATCGTCCTGGCCATCGCCGTGGCCGTGGTGTCCGGCAAGCAGGCCGACACCCCGATGGACGAGCGCGAACGGCTGATCGACCTGAAGGCCGCGCGGGCCGGCTTCTACGCCCTGAACGGGGCGGTGTTCTGCGTCTCCGCCCTGTGGATGGCCGGCGCCAGTCCGCTGGTCATGGCCAACGGCATCCTGCTGGCCATGGTTTTGGGCGAGGTGGTCCATTCCGGCGGCAAGATCATCGGCTACCGTCGGGGCGTGTGACGATGGCCGCTCCCCCGCCGATCAGCAACACCATCCGCCGCCTGCGCTTCGACCACGGCGAGATGACCCAGCAGGCGCTGGCCGACGCCATCGGCATGACCCGCCAGACCATCGTCGCCATCGAGCAGGGCAAGTACTCCCCCTCGCTCGAGGCGGCGTTCCGCATCTCGCGCGTGTTCGGCGTGGGCGTGGAAGATGTGTTTCAGTGGGAGGGGTGACGGCCGGGGCCGCGCCCTGCCTGACCTCTATCTGGTCACGAAAAACCTAAGTTCAAGAATTGGCCGGCGGCGAATTTTCCGGACTCTGGGGTCGTCGCCGCACGGGACCGAAGTCCGCGGCGACCGCCTTCCAGGAGGATCCGCCGACCGATGACCGACTCCAAAGCACCGCAAGCCGAGGCCTATTTTCACGGAACGAAGGCCGACCTTCGGCCCGGCGACCTGATCGGCCCGGGCTTCGCCTCCAACTACGGCCGTCGCCGGACCGCGGCCTACGTCTATCTGACCGCGACCCTGGAGGCGGCGACCTGGGGCGCTGAACTGGCGGGGGGCGACGGTCCGGGCCGGATCTATATCGTCGAGCCGACCGGCGCCTTCGAGGACGACCCCAACCTGACCGACAAGAAGTTTCCGGGAAATCCGACGCGATCCTACCGTTCAAAGGCCCCGCTTCGGGTCGTGGGGGAAGTGACGGGATGGACGGGGCATTCGGCCGAGCAACTCCGGACCATGCGTGATCACCTGAAGGAACTCGACCGCCTCGGCATCGAGGCCATCGAGGACTGACCCTCAGTCCATCGCCCCGATGTAGGGCAGGCCGCGCATGCTGCCGGCGACATCCATGCCGTAGCCGACGAGGAAGCGGGCCGGGGCTTCCCAGGCGACGAAGTCGACCTTGAGCGCCCGTTCGGTCGGCCAGGGCTTTCTGGCGAAGACGGCGGTCAGCACCTCGGCGGCGCCGGCGTCCTTCACCAGGCGCGCCGCTTCGCTGAGCGACAGGCCGGTGTCGAACACGTCGTCGACGATCAGGGCCTTGCGGCCCAGCACGGGACGCTGCAGGTCGGCGCGCACCTCGCAGCGGCCGTAGCTGTGACGCTCGTCGCGGTAGGACGACAGCCACAGGGCGTCGAAATGCACATGCCGGCCGAGCCGGGCCAGGGCGCGGGTCAGGTCCGCGGCGAACCACAGGCCGCCGGTCAGCAGGCACACCATCACCGTCTCGTCGTCGATGCGCGGCGCGATCAGCGCGGCCACGGCGGCGACGCGCTCGGCGACCTCGGCTTCCGTGATCAGGACGGAGGGCTGGTCGCTCATCAGTGGCCTTCCTTGGGCAGGGCGTAGGGCGAGGCGTCCGGCAGGGCGTGGGCCTCGGCGGCGGCGACCGCCGGCACGGCGGCGGGTTCGGCCGCGCCGCGCAGGTCGAGCGTCTTCGTCTCCGGCGCATGGCCGGGCGCGGCGGGCGCGGGCGCCGCGCGATGCTTGAGATCGAAGGCGACCTCGAGATCGGCGGCGGTGGTCGGGGGATCGAGCAGCGTGACCACGAAGTGGCGCACCCCGCCCGGCGGAATCAACGGGTCGGCCGGGTCGGCCAGCTTCACCGCCACCACCTTGCCGGCCTTGTTGACCAGGGTGACGCGCAGCGGCGGGGCGGCGGCCGCCGTGTCCTCGACATTGCGGATCACGCCGGTGACGGCGAGCGCGGCGTGGCCGTCCTGCAGCGCGGCCTCGGCGCGGACATTCTCGATAGTCAGGCCCAGCCGGTTCACCGGCAGGCCGACATTGGCGTAGGCCGCGGCGCTGCCGGGCCAGAGCTGGACGACATGGACCCGGAACACCACGGCGGCGCCGACCATGGCCATCAGGGCCACGGCCATGCCGGCCCAGACGATGCCCGTGGTCACCGCTTCGCGGACCTTGCGGTCGGTGTCGGCCTTCTGGCGGAAGACTTTCGGCAGTTCCTCGCCCGGCAGGGCGCTGACCGGCGGCTCCGCGGCGAGGGGGTCGACGACCTCGCGGACCGTCGCGCCCTCGTTGGCGTCGACGAACAGCTCCAGGGCGGGTTCACCATGGGCGGTCCAGCGGTTTCCGCAGGACGAGCACTTCACCGTTCGCCCGTCCGGTCCGACCTTGTCGTCGGGGACGAAATAGCGGGTAGCGCACTCTGGACAGGTCAGTATCATGCCGGCGAATCGGACGCTCCCGCTCCTCCATTGAGGTCGCCGATTTCGGCTCCCATGTCCAGAAACCGAGACGTCGCATCCCCCGGCGAACCGCTCGCCGGCCCCATCCTGCGCTTCGACGGCGTGGGCATGCGCTATGGCCGCGCGGCCGAGGTGCTGCGCGACGTCAATTTCGCCCTGGCGCCGGGCTCGTTTCACTTCCTCACCGGGCCCTCCGGGGCCGGCAAGAGCAGTCTGCTGAAGCTGATCTATCTGGCCGAGCGGCCGTCGCGCGGCACGATCGAGCTGTTCGGCCGCGACGTGGAGGCCGTGGCCCCGTCGGACCGGCCGTTCCTGCGCCGGCGCATCGGGGTGGTGTTCCAGGAGTTCAAGCTGCTCGACCACCTGTCGGCGTTCGACAACGTCGCCCTGCCGCTGCGCATCGCCGGGGCCAAACCCGACGAATACCGCAATGACGTCGCCGAACTGCTGGCCTGGGTAGGCCTCAAGCCGCGGATGCACGCCCTGCCCCCGACGCTGTCGGGCGGCGAGAAGCAGCGGCTGGCCATCGCCCGGGCGGTGGTGGGCCGGCCCGACATCCTGCTGGCCGACGAACCGACCGGCAACGTGGACGACGCCCACGCCCTGCGCATCCTCAAGCTGTTCGTCGAGCTCAACCGGCTGGGCACCACGGTGCTGATCGCCAGCCACGACGAGGATCTCGTCGCCCGCTCCGGCCAGCCCGTGCTGCATCTCGACAAGGGCCGGCTGCGCACCTTCGGCCGAAATGTGCAGGCGGAGCCGGGCGCATGACCGACCTGTTCGATCCGCAACGCTGGAAGCCCGGACCACTGCTGCCCAGGCGCGATCCGCGCGACGGCTCGCTGGTGTTCGTCGTGGCCGTGCTGTGCTTCCTCGCCTGCCTGACGGCGCTGGGCGCGCTGGCCGCCAACCGCGCCGCCCACGGCTGGACCGGCCAGCTGACCGACTCCGCCACCGTGGTGGTGCGCGCCCAGGGGAACGAGACGCCCGACACCGCCGCCGGCCGCGCCGCGGAAGCCCTGTCGGGGGTCAAGGGCGTGACCGAGGCCCGGGCGCTGGAAAAGGCCAAGGCCGAGGCGCTGCTGGAGCCATGGCTCGGCCATGAGGCGCTGCTCGACGACCTGCCGATTCCCCGCCTCGTCGCCGTCGACCTCGACCCCAAGGCCCCGGCCAGCGCCGCGGCGCTGGACCAGGCGCTGAAGGCCGCCGGCATCGACGCGACCGTCGACGACCACAGCCTGTGGATCGGCGATATCGAACGCGGCGCGGCCGTCGCCCGCTGGTCGGCGCTGGCGGTGTTCCTGCTGATCGCCTCGGCGGCCGGGGCGGTGATCGCCTTCGCCACCCGCGCGGCCATGGCGGCCCACCGCGAAACCATCGAGGTGCTGCACCTCTCCGGCGCCCAGCCGGCCTTCGTCATTCGCCTGTTCCAGACGCGTTTCGCCCAGGCCGCGGCCCTGGCGGGCTTGTTCGGCGCGGCGGGGGCGGCCATCATCGGGGCCCTGGCCAGACTGGCCGGCGGGGGACAGGGCCTGACGCCGGTTCTGCCGGTGGCCTGGATCGACCTGGTCGCGGTCGTTCCGACGCCCCTGCTGGCCGCGCTGGTCGCCGCCGTCGCCGCCCGCCTGGCGGCGCGGGGCCTGATTGGAGAACTGTCGTGAGACGCGTTCTGGCTGTCGTTCTGGTCCTGGCCCTGATCTGGGCCGTCGGCCTCGTCGCCTTCGCCCAGCGGATCGAGCGGTCGACTCCGGCCGACGAGCCGCCGGTGGCCGACGCCGTGGTCGCCCTGACCGGCGCCTCGGACCTGCGGCTGGAGGCGGCCGTGCGGCTGCTCGAGCGCGGCAAGGGCCGCCGCCTGCTGATCTCCGGCGTCAACAAGGAGGCCAGCCGCGCCGACCTGCTGGCCGTGACCGGCGCGGTCAAGCCGATCTACGACTGCTGCGTCGACCTGGGCTACGCCGCCGCCGACACCATCGGCAATGCCGACGAGATCGCCGAATGGGCGCGCGGCAAGGGCTATGATCGGCTGATCGTGGTGACCTCCGACTACCACATGCCGCGCACCCTGCTGCTGCTGCGCGAGGTCATGCCGCAGGCGACCCTGACGCCCTACCCCGTCGTCACCGGCCCGGTCGACGTGCGTCACTGGTGGCGCAAGAGCGGGGATGCGCGCCGGCTCAGCATCGAATACTGCAAGTACCTGGCGATCCTGGTCCGCGAGAGCGTGGCCGGCGTCGCCCCGAAATCCCACGAGACGCCGCCGGCCGAGCCGGCCGCGAAAGGAACCAAGCCTTGATCCTGGTCCGGTCGCTGACCTTCATCGCCCTCTACTATCTGTATTCGACGCTCGTCGCCCTGCTGATGATCCCGCTGTTCCTCGCGCCGCGGCGCTGGGTGACGCATGTGCTGACCTGGTACGGCGCGGGCACCACCCTGCTGCTGCGGGTGATCTGCAACATCAAGGTCGAGATCCGCGGCCGCGAGCACCTGCCCAAGGGCGCGGTGCTGATCGCGGCCAAGCACCAGTGCATGTTCGACATCTTCGGCAGCTTCGCCTTCCTGCCGGACGCCTGCTTCGTGACCAAGAAGGAGCTGATGGTCATCCCGTTCCTCGGCTGGTACGCGAAAAAGGGCGGCATGATCGTCGTCGACCGCGACGGCCACGCCTCGGCCCTGCGCAAGCTGGTCGCCGACGCCCGGGACCGGTTCCGGGACGCCCGCCAGCTGGTCATCTTCGCCGAAGGCACGCGCAAGGCGCCCGGCGCCGAACCCGACTACAAGCCCGGCATCGCGGCCCTCTACCGCGACCTGAACATGCCGGTGACGCCGATGGCGCTGAACACCGGCGTTCACTGGCCGGCCCACGGGGTGATGCGCTACCCGGGCACGATCGTGTTCGAGTTCCTGCCCGCCATCCCGCCCGGCCTGAAGCGCGGCGAGTTCATGCGTGAGATGGAAACGCGGATCGAGGCTGCGTCGAACGCGCTGATCGCCGAGGGGCTGTAGGCCGCCGCTCCGCCCTTCGCCGGGGAGACGGTTTCGGGTACAACTTGCGGGCAATCCCTTTCAGACCGGAGACCCCCATGTCCCTGCCCCGGCCCCTCCTCGCCCTGTCCGCCGCCCTGCTGCTGACCGCCGGCGCGGCCTCCTCGTCAGTGGCCGCCGGCGCGGGCTCGCCTGTCGGCGTCTGGCTGACGCCCGACGACCACGGCCAGATCGAGGTGTTTCCCTGCGGCGCCAGGCTGTGCGGCAAGATCCTCACCTCCGACAAGATCCGCGCCAATCCGGGCCTGAAGGACGAAGCCAACAAGGACCCGGCGCTGCGCAACCGCCCGCTCAAAGGGCTGGTGATCATGACCGGCTTCAACGGCGGCCCGGCCCGCTGGACCGGCGGCGCCATCTACCGCCCGCAGGACGGCGGCACCTACCAGGGCACGATGGACCTCGTCGACGGCGGCACGCTGAAGCTCAAGGGCTGCGTGGTCGCGCCGCTGTGCCAGACGCAGACCTGGAAGCGGGCCGGCTAGAACGCCGGGCGCGGGCGCCCCGCAAACGGGAGTTGCGGGGTCCCTGAGCCCATGCGGTACTTCCACCCAAACCGGCACAGGGTGGAAGCGTATGCGTGGATTGGGTCTCGGGGTTGTCCTGGCGGCGCTGATGCTGGCCGGGCCTGTCGTCGCCGCGCCGGCCAACCCGGAACTGCTGGCGCGCGACTATTTCGGCGACGGCGGCAAGCCGCGTGACGAGCAGCTGAAGATCGGCGCTCTCGACCTCAAGGTCGACATCGCCGGCGGCGCCGCGGTGACCACCGCCACGATCCACTTCGACAACCCGTCGGCCCGACCGGTGGAAGGGGCGTTCACGCTGGACCTGCCGGCGGGCTCGGTGGTCACCGGCTATGCGCTCGACATCAACGGCCAGATGGTCGACGGCGTGCTGGTCGGCGAGCGCAAGGCGCGGCTGGCCTATGAAGCGCAGGTGCGGCGCGGGATCGATCCCGGCATCGCCACAGTGACCCGCGCCGGGGCGTTCAAGACGCGCGTGTTCCCCATCCTGCCCGGCAAGGGGCGGACCATCCGGCTGACGTTTGTCACCCCGCTGCAGGCCGGCGGCGCCTACGTCTTCCCGCTGGAGTCGGCCAAGACCGTGGGGGCGTTCAGCCTGGAGGTGACCGGTCAGGACCTGGCGGCGACGCCGACCGTGACGGGCCCGGGCGGGCTGACGGCGCGGATCAACGGCGGGGCGGTGAGCGCGCGCGAGGTCAAGCTCGCGGGCGGCCTGACCATCGGCCCCGTTCAGCGCGCCACGCCCATGCTGACCGCCCGCCACGCCAGCGGCGACGCCTTTTTCGAGATCGACGACGTGGCCGCGCCGCGGACCGCGGGCGATCTGGCGGCCCGTCGCGTGCGGATCTACTGGGACCGGTCGCTGTCGCGCGCCAATGACGACCTGGCCGCCGAGCGGCGGCTGGTCGAGCTGTACCTGGCCCAGGCCGCGCCGGGCGCGGTGGACCTGGTGCTGTTCGACGCCGGCGCGCCGCGGGTGCGGACGTTCACCGGACCGGACGCGCGGGAGCAGGTGCTGGAGGCGCTCAAGGGGGTGACCTATGGCAGCGGCGCCTCGATGAAGGGTCTGTTCGACCTCGACGCGCCGACGGCGGACGTCTGCCTGTTCGTCTCCGACGGGGTGATGACCGTCGACGCCTACAAGCCCGTGCGGGCGCCCTGCCGGCTCTATGCGGTGTCGAGCACGGCCGACGCCGATCGCGGCCTGCTGCGCGCCCTGGCCGGCCGCTCGGGCGGCGAGGCGGTGGACCTGACGGCGCAGACGCCGGACCAGGCCGTCACGCGGCTGGACCGTGACGCGCCGCGGGTGCTGGACGTGCGGACGGCCGACGGCGAGGACGTCGACTTCCGCGTGCTGCCGGCCGGCGCCGGACGCTTCCGCATCGTCGGGCAGCTCCCGCGCACCGAACGGCTGACCGTCCGGCTGGCCGACGCCGCCGACGGCAACAGGAGCTACGCCGTACCCGCCGGCGCGCCGCGCGCCCACGACGGGCTGGGCGCCCTGTGGGCGGTGGACCAGCTGGGCGACCTGTCCGCCACGGACCAGCCGGACCAGGAGCGGATCATCGCCTTCGCCCGGAAATATTCGGTGGCCAGCCCGGCCGCGGCCTTCATCGTGCTCGAGCAGCTGCAGGACTACATCAACGCCGGCATCGCCCCGCCCGAGAGCCTCGGCAAGGAGATGCTGGCCCAGTACCGCGAGGCGCGGAAGGCCGCCGAGCAGACCGCCCGCGACGCCAAGGCCGACCGGCTCGGCGACGTGATCGAGTTGTGGGACGCCCAGAAGGCCTGGTGGGCGACGAAGTTCGATCCTCAGGCGCGGCCGAAGGGCGCCGGGGACGGCGGCATGCTTCGGCGGCCGGCGCCGCCCCCGGCGATGGCCATGCCGCCGCCGCCCCCGCCTCCTCCGCCGCCCCCTCCTCCGCCTCCGCCTCCGGTCAGCGGGGATACCAGCGTCAACGCCGTCGTTGTGACCGCGCAACGTCAGGCCGACGGCGCCGCCGCACCCGCGCCGGCCTCGCCCGAGCCCGCGACCGCCTCCGGCCGGCCGATGACGGTCCAGCTCGAGCCCTGGAACCCCGACCGGCCGTACCTGAAGGCGTTGAAGGCGGCGAAGGCAGAGGACTTCTGGACCGTGTTCCATGAGCAGGAGGCGCTCTCCGGCGCCTTGCCGGCCTTCTACCTCGACGTGGCCGAGTACCTGTTCCGCGAGGGCCGGGTCGAGGACGCCCGGGCGGTGGCGCTCAGTGCGCTGGAGCTGCCGGTCGCCGACGTCACCACCCTGACCATCCTGGCTGACCGGATGATGCGCTACGGCGACGACAGCCGCGCCGAGTGGATGTACGAGCGGATCCTCTATCTCGAGCCGGACCGTCCGCAGCCGCGCCGCGACCTGGCGCTGGCGCTGATCACGCGGGCGGAACGGCCCGGCGCGCCGCGCGCCCGCGTGATCGCCGACTATCGCCGCGCGCTGGACCTGCTGACCGAGGTGGTGATGACCCCGTGGAACGCCGACTGGGACGGCATCGAGGTCATCTCGCTGATGGAGGCCAACCGGATCATTCCGAAGCTGAAGGCCCTTGGGGTCAGCGACATCCCGCTCGATCCGCGCCTGGTCGCGCTGCTCGATGTCGATCTGCGGGTTGTGATGGACTGGAACACCAATGTCACCGACATGGACCTGTGGATCGACGAGCCGAGCGGCGAACGGGCCATCTACAACAATCCCAGGACCGCCATCGGCGGCCGGCTGTCGAACGACATGACGCGCGGCTACGGGCCCGAGGAGTACCTGCTGCACCGCGCGCCGCGCGGGGAGTATGTCCTGCAGGCCAATGTCTTCTCGGCCGACCGCCTCAACCCGAACGGGCCGGTGATCGTCAAGCTGCGCATCTACCGCGCCTGGGGACGGCCGGACGAGCAGGTCGAGTCGCTGGAGATCGAACTGACGCCGGGCGAGCACGGCACGCGCAGGCTGGGCAGCGTGCGGGTCGGGGCGCGGCCGACGCCGCCGTAGTCAGGCGGCGCCGGCGGCGGCCTCCCGCTCCTCGACCATGGCCAGCAGGCGTTCCATGCCGGCGTCGCGGACGGCTTCCTCGCGCAGGTGGACGACGAGGTCGCGGAGGTAGTCGATGTTGCGGCCGGACAGGCCCGCCGCGCCGTAGATCAGGTCGGCCTGCTGGTCGAGCGTCAGGGCGCCGGCCCACTGCTTGTGCAGGGGGTCCGACAGGAAGACCAGGGTCTCGACCTTGCCGACGCCGTCGATCCTGACCGGTCGCCAGGCCTCGACATAGGTCTCGGTCGGCTGTTCGCGCTCGCGCAGATAGGCGTAGGTCTCCGGCCACTCAGAGGCGGCCACCCGGTAGGCCATGCCGCGCGTCGCGCCGCCGGGGGCCAGGCCCAGCACCAGTCCCGGCCGCTCGTAGGTCCCCCGGTGGTGCACCGAATATATGCAGAAGGCGCGCCGCCGCCCGTGGAGGGTTGCACGGCGGCGGTCTATGAACGGGAACCCGGGCCGCCACATAAGCGATCCGTATCCGAACACCCAGCGGTCCTGTTCCGCGCCGTCCATCCGTCGTCCTTGCAAAGCGCCCGTGCCCATGACCCTGCCCGATAGCCCGCCCCGCCGGAAGTCCCACAGGATCGGACTTTTTCTGCCCTGGCTGTTGGCATTGCTGCTGGTGGTCGGCTGGAGCATCGCCTGGGTCAAGCTGCGCGGCGAGACGGTCACGCGGATGGACGCGGCCGTCGCCGAGCTGCGGGCGCAGGGGTACCCCGTGTCGTGGAAGACGCGCACCGTGACCGGCTTCCCGTTCCGGCTCGACGTGACCCTGACCGAGCCGCGCATCGGCGAGCCGTCGGGCTGGGCCCTGGCCATGCCGCTGCTCAAGGGCGAGGCCTATATCTACCGGCTGGACCAGTGGATGCTAGTCGCGCCCGACGGCGTGACCGTCAGCCGCCCGGACGGCGGGCCGGTGACCGTGCGGGCGCGGGCGCTGCGCGCCAGCCTCGGCGGGTTCGGAGCGACGCCGCCGAAGCTGTCGATCGAGGGGGTGGACGTGGCCGTCGACACCCCGCCGGGCGGCAAGCCGTCGATGATCCAGTCCGCCGACCGGCTGGAGCTGCACACCCGGCCCGGCCCTGACGACCAGGGCGGGGTGCTGTTCCGCGTCGAGGGCGCGCGGCTGCGACTGAAGGGCCTGCCGGCGCGCATCGCCCAGGACCGGCCGGTGTCGATGACCTGGGACCTGACGCTGTCGAAGGTCAGCGGCTTCCACGGGAACAGCTGGCCCTCGGCCGTGCGGCGCTGGCGCGACGGCGGCGGGGCGCTGACCGTGCGCAGCGCCGAGCTGCGCGGCGGCGACGCCCTGCTGACCGGCGGCGGCGGCCCGCTGCGGGTTGGGCTGGACGGACGGCTCGCAGGCCGGCTCGACGCCCGGCTGAAGGACGCCGACGGCGGCGGCCAGAGCTTCGGCGGGCCGGTCGAGCTGAAGGACGGCGAGGCGAAGTTCGGTCCGTTCAGCCTCGGCCCGTCGCCGCGGGTGTTCTGAGGCCGCGGCTTTGGGATGCTCCCCCCACCGGAGCTGTCAGCCCGAACGGGCTGGCAGAGGGGGCTTTTGCCGGACGCGGCCGTACCCCCTCCGTCTCGCCTCCGGCGAGCCACCTCGCCCGGTGGGGGGAGATCCAAAGCCGGGCGCCGGGCGCGGGAATTTTCTTCCCCCGCGCGTCGGGTATTGCCCCCTTCGCCGCAATGCCATAGGTCCGCAGGCTCGCTTCGGGGAAGATTTATGGGCGCCGACGCTCCCACGCCACCGCTGACACTGGACGCCATCCGCGCCCGCATCGACGTCCTCGACGGCGAGATGCTGGCGCTCGTCGGCGAACGGGCGGCGCTGGCCAAGGCGGTGGCCGAGGCCAAGCGGGCGGCCGGCGACGGCGGCAAGTTCGGCCTGCGACCCGTGCGCGAAGCCCAGATCATGCGCCGCCTGCTGGCGGCCCGCGACCCGGCGGCCAGCCCGGCCCTGGTTGTGCGCATCTGGCGCGAGATCATCGGCGACAGCCTGAGCCAGCAGGGCCCGTTCCATCTGTCGGTCTGGGGCGGCAAGCTGGAGAGCCGGGCCGTCGAACTGGCCCGGCTGCGCTTCGGCGTGGCGCCGAAGCTGGCGATCGCCGACAAGCCCGAGCAGGCGCTGGCCGCCGCCAAGACGCCCGGCGGCGTCGGCGTGCTGGCCCTGACGCCGGACTCCAGCTGGTGGGGCCGGCTGCTGGCCGAGCCGACGCTGAAGGTGTTCGCGACCCTGCCCTGCCTGAGCGCCTGGGGCCCGACGGCCGCCCTGGCCGTGGCCCAGGTCGAGGTCGGCCCGTCCGGCGCCGACCAGACCCTGTGGGTCACTGACGCCCCCGACATCGGCAAGACCATCGAGGCGCTGAGCCGGGACGGCGTCGCCGGCGGCCCCCTGGCCCAGCACGGCGGCCTGACCCTCTATGCGCTGGCGGGCTATTACCAGCACGATGACGCCAGGCTGGCCCGCGCGCCGGGGCGGCTGCATGGCGTCATCGGCGCGGCTCCCGAACCCTTCGACCTTTAGGCCTCTTCGTGTAAGAGGCCCGTGCAAATCGGACCTCTGACATGACCGCCCAAGCGACCGACCGTTCCAAAGCCGACCGCCCCGTGCCCAAGCCGGGCATTCTCGACATCGAGGCCTACAAGCCCGGCAAGGCCACCGCCGAGGGCATCACGCACCCGATCAAGCTGTCGGCCAACGAGAACATCCTCGGTTCGTCGCCCAAGGCCCAGGCGGCCTACGCCGGCGCCGTCGACAAGCTGGCGCTGTATCCCGATCCGCGCGCCAGCATCCTGCGGGAGGGCATCGCGGCCAAGTTCGGTCTCGAGCCGGAGCGGCTGCTGTTCGGCTGCGGCTCGGACGAGGTGTTCCAGCTGCTCTGCCAGACCTTCCTCGAGCCCGGCGACAACATGGTCCAGCCCGCGCACGGCTTCGCCGCCTGGGCCATCGGCGCGCGCGCCTGCGGGGCGGAAATCCGCAACGCCCCGGAGAAGGACCTGCACGTCGACGTCGACGCCCTGCTGGAACAGGTCGACGACCGCACCCGGCTGGTGTTCGTCGCCAATCCGGCCAATCCGACCGGCACCTGGATCCCGTTCAGCGAGATCCGCCGCCTGCACGAGAACCTGCCGCCGTCGGTGGTGCTCGTGCTCGACGGCGCCTACGCCGAATTCCAGAGCGACCGCGACAGCAGCGAGGACTTCGAGCTGGCGCGGCACGAGCGCAACATCGCCGTCACCCGGACCTTCTCGAAGATCTACGGCCTCGCCGCCCTGCGCGTCGGCTGGGGCTATCTGCCGGCCGAGATGACCGCCGCCATCGACCGCATCCGGCTGCCGTTCAACGTCAACATCCCGGCCCAGCTGGCCGCGGTGGCCGCGCTCGGCGACGACGACTTCAAGCAGCGCTCGATCGACCTGGTCGAGACCTGGCGGCCGTGGATGGCGCAGCAGCTGGGCGGGCTGGGCCTGGACGTTGCCCCGTCAGCGGCCAACTTCGTGCTGGTCGGCTTCCCGAAGACGCCGGGCAAGACCGCCGTCGAGGCCGAGGCCTTCCTCGCCTCGCGCGGCTATCTGGTGCGCGGCGTGACCAACTATGGCCTGCCCGACCACCTGCGCATCACCATCGGGCTCGAAGAGCACAACCGCGCCGTCGTCGACGCCCTCGCCGCGTTCATGGGGAGGGCATGACCATGGGTGCGTGGTTCGAGACGCTCGCTGAACGCTCGCTCCTCACCATGACGAGGTGGGGTGGACGGCACGATATTCGTCATCCAGAGGAGCGATCCCTCAGGATCGCGTCTCGAAGGACGCACTGACCATGCCCGGACAACTCTTCAACCAGCTGACCATCGTCGGCTGCGGCCTGATCGGCTCGTCGATCGTCCGGGCGGCGCGCCTGCACGGCCTGGTCGGCAGCATCGTCATCGCCGACCCTTCGGAATTCGTGCGGGCGCGGGTCACCGAGCTGGGGCTGGCCGACCGGGTCACAGGCGACATCGGCGACGGGGTCGCCGGCTCGGACCTGGTGATCTTCGCCGTGCCGGTGCTGGCAATGGGCGAGGCGATGGCCGCCGCCGCCGGCCATCTGGCGCCGGGGGCCATCGTCAGCGACGTCGGCTCGGTCAAGGGCACGGTCGGCGAGGCGCTGATGGCCCATGCGCCGGACAACGTCTTCGTCATCCCTGGCCACCCGATCGCCGGCACCGAGCACTCGGGCCCCGACGCCGGGTTCGCCGAGTTGTTCGACGGCCGCTGGACCATCCTCACCCCCCTGCCCAGCGAGCAGGCCGGCTATGCCGAGGCGGTGGCGAAGCTGTCAGCCTTCTGGCGCGGCTGCGGCGCCCAGGTCGAGGTGATGGACGCCGCGCACCACGACCTGGTGCTGGCCATCACCAGCCACTTGCCGCACCTGATCGCCTACAACATCGTCGGCACCGCCTCGGACCTCGAGGGCGTCACCGAGGGCGAGGTGATGAAGTACTCGGCCGGCGGCTTCCGCGACTTCACCCGCATCGCCGCCAGCGACCCGACCATGTGGCGCGACATCTTCGTGGCCAACAAGGACGCGGTGCTGGAGGTGCTGGGCCGGTTCACCGAGGACCTGCAGGCGCTCAGCCGCGCGATCCGCTGGGGCGAGGCCGACAAGCTGCACGAGCTGTTCACCCGCACCCGCGCCATCCGCCGGGGCGTCATCGCGCTCGGCCAGGAAAGCGCCGAGCCGAACTTCGGCCGGGACCGCGGGAAGCACTAACCCCCCGTCGCCACCCGGCGCAGGCCTTCCAGCACGCGCGGCGTGTCCTTGCGCAGGCCGGCGCGGACGAGCACCGGCGGGGCGAAGATCTGGGCGCCCATGCGGGTGCGGTAGGTGACCCGGGTGGCTTGGCCGCTGTTCAGCGGGGCCAGGTCCCATTCGCCCTCGAAGGTCTTCAGGTTGCCGTCCAGCTTGCGGAAGCGGATGCGGCGGCCCGTCTCGTAGTCCGAGCGGAACACATAGCGGAAGCTGGGCCACAGCGGCCCGCCGCGCGTGACATGCTCGCGTACGTCCCAGCCGTCGCCGGCCTTGACCACGCGGCACTGGACCAGGCTGCGGATCATCGCCCGGGTGGCGTTGCAGTCGGTCATGGCGCTCCAGACCTTCTGCGCCGGGGCCGGGATGTCGATGGTCGCGTTGATCAGGGCCGACTCGCCGTCCGGATCGAGCGTCACCGAGACCCAGGGCTGGTCGGCGGTCGGGGCGGCCAGGGCCGTGGTGGCGGCGGCCAGCGCCAGGGCGGCGGCGCAGAGGATGAGGCGCATCGGCAGGTCTCCCGCTCGCGCCGCGAACGGCGCGTCGGACGGCGGAACTAGCCTGAGTTTGCGACAGCCGCGCGACTCCGCCGGGGGTCAGCCGCCGACGACGATCCGGCGCAGGTTCTCCAGCACCTTCGGCGTGTCCTTGCGCAGTCCGGCCCGGACCAGGGCGGCGGGGGCGAGGATGCGGACCGACAGGTGGTTCTCGTAGGTCACCCGCGTGCCCTGGCCGCCGTTCAGCGGGATCAGGCCCCACTCGCCGTTCATCGCCTTGAGGTCGCCGTCGACGCGGTGAAAGCGGATCCGGCGGAAGGGTTCGTAGTCCGAGCGGAACACGTTGCGGATCGCCGGGATCAGCGCCCCGCCCCGGGTGACATGCTCGCGGACGTCCCAGCCGGTTCCGCGCGACAGGATCCTGCAGCTGGCGACGTTGGCGACCATGGCGCGGGCGTTGCGGCAGTCGATCATCGCCGCCCAGACCTTTTCCGGCGGGGCCGGAATATCGATCGCCGCGCGGATCAGGGCCGCGTCGCCGGCCGGATCGACCGTCACCGACACCCACGGCCGGCCGGCGGCGAGCGTCGCCGTCGCCTCCCCCGTCGGCGTCCAGGCCAGGGCGGCCGGCGGGGCGAGCAGCAGGGCCGCCGCGAAGGTCAGGAGCAGGCGCGTCATCGTCGTTCCTCCGGCATTCCCCCGACCCCGCCAGCTAGGGCGGCGCCGGACGAGGTCCAGGGACGCCGCTCTGAGACATTCGCGCCACAGGTGAGGGGATTGTCGGCAACGCCCTTGGCGCGATTGAGGAACCCGTGCTATCCGCCCGCCCCCTTGAGGAAGAGACCCGTGATCCACCTGTCGCCCATCTGTTCGCCCGCCCGCAAACTGCTCGACCGCCAGGTCGGGGAGATGAACGCGCGTGCGTCGGAGGGGCGGGTGATCTGAGGTTTGAGCCTCAAGGATTGTCCGAAGGAACCCCTCCTGGCTCAGGCCGGAGGGGTTCTTTCGTTTCAGGGGGACGCTTTCGACCGTGACGCCAGGAGGGGCTGTGCAGAAACGGTTTGAAGGAAGGAGAACCCCATGAGCGGGTTCCAGTACATCGAAAGCCCCGGCGCCCCGATCAAGGCCTGGACGCAGGGCGTGCCGATCGAAGAGTCGGCCATGAAGCAGCTGCGCAACGTCGCCAGCCTGCCGTTCATCCACAAGCACGTGGCGGTCATGCCCGACGTGCACTGGGGGATGGGCGCGACCGTCGGCTCGGTGATCCCGACCGTCGGGGCGATCATCCCGGCGGCCGTGGGCGTCGACATCGGCTGCGGCATGATGGCGGTGCGGACCTCGGTGCGCGCCGAGCACCTGCCCGACTCCCTGGCGGCCCTGCGGTCGGCCATCGAGGCGGCGGTGCCGCACGGCCGGACCGACAACGGCGGCCGCAACGACGTCGGCGCCTGGCAGTCGGAGCCCCCCGCCATCGCGGCGGCGAGGTGGGCCGCACTCGAGGACGGCTACAAGGCCGTCGTCGACCGGCATCCGAAGGCCGCGCATCCGCGTGGCTTCGGCCACCTCGGCACGCTCGGCACCGGCAACCACTTCGTCGAGCTCTGCCTCGACGAGGCGGGCGCGCTGTGGGTCATGCTGCACTCCGGCTCGCGCGGCGTGGGGAACCGCTTCGGCTCATACTTCATCGAGCGGGCCAAGCACGACATGCGGCGCTGGTTCATTAACCTGCCGGATGAGGACCTGGCCTACTTCCCGGAAGGGAGCGAGGGCTTCGTCGACTACATCCGGGCGGTCAGCTGGGCGCAGAAGTACGCCCTGGCCAACCGCGAGGTGATGATGGACCAGGTGCTGGCGGTGCTGCGGGAAACCTTCCCGGACCTCGCGACCGACGAGATGGCGGTGAACTGCCACCACAACTACGTCAGCCGCGAGAAGCACTTCGGCAAGGACGTGTTCGTGACCCGCAAGGGCGCGGTGAAGGCGGGACTCGGCGACCTGGGAATCATCCCCGGCTCGATGGGCGCCCGGTCGTTCATCGTGCGCGGCAAGGGCAACGCGGACTCGTTCTGCACCTGCTCGCACGGCGCCGGCCGGGCCATGAGCCGGGCCGAGGCCAAGCGCCGGTTCACGGTCGAAGACCACGTCGCGGCCACGGCCGGGGTGGAGTGCCGCAAGGACGCCGGCGTGATCGACGAAACACCGATGGCCTACAAGGACATCGACGCCGTCATGGCCGCCCAGGCGGACCTGGTGGAGATCGTCCACACCCTGCGTCAGGTGGTGTGCGTAAAGGGCTGATGGAGACCCGCCTTCCGCAGGAGGGCGGGTCTTTGTCGTCTAGAAGGACAATCCGGCCTGGGCGAGTTTGGCGGCGAAATCGGCGTCCGCCTCCCGGTCTTCGGCCGCATGGGTATCGATCTGCCAGGTAAGGTAGCTGAGGCGCGTCGCCGCGGACTGGGCCGCGCGATAGTCCTCCAGCCGATCGAACACGATGCCGAAGCGGGTCCTGTGCCAACGGCCATAGCTGCGGGCCAGCACCTGCATGCGCTCCTCCTGAATCGCCAGATAGGTTTCCTGCCGGCTGAGCGCGCGGTCGAACCGGCCCTGTTTGAGCCCGTAGGCCTCCACGAATCCCGGCAGGTCGTCGCGGCCGATCCAGGGACTGAATCCGGTCTGCGTGAAATCGTTGCGCACCACGACCAGCTGTTTGCGGATAGCGGCGCGGTAGGCGGTGGTCAGCGCCCTGGCCCGGCCGAAACGTGCGGCGTAGCCCTTGATGTCGGACAGCGATGTGGCGGCGGCTTCGATGTTCTCCGGCGCCAACGCCTCCATGTCAGCCTGGTAGCGCTTGCTCAGGGCCACGGCGGCGGCCATGTCAGCCCTCATCCGGCGTTCGACAACGCCCGCCCTGCCCCGCGCGACAGGTTCAGGCGCAGGGGGCGCCGCGTCCAGATCACCCCTGAGAAACACGCCCAGAACGGTGCGGATCTGGGCCGCCGCGATGTGCTGCTGCGTGACCTGGTCGGCGGCGTAGCCGGCTCGGGCGCTGGCGCCGGTGACCACGACCAGCGCCACGAGCGACAGGGCCGCCAGTAAGCGTGGTCCCCAGTCCGGCTGGGTCCTGCGCACGGCGGCGAACCACAGCGCGACCCACACGCTGCCTGCCAGCACGAGCGCCACGCCGATGAGCATGCCAATCCACAGCGCGATCTCGACTGGCGACGCCTGACCGCTGAACACCTTCATGGCGGGTTTCAAGGTCAGGAAGGTGAGCAGCCATGGAGCGACGACGACGATCGCAAAGCCGCCGACAATGGCTGCGATCGGCGCTTCCGACTTCGGCGCGCGCGTCTTGCGCGCCTCCATCTCGGCCAGAAAATCAGACACGTCCGCCCCCGTCGCAACCCCCGGTATAAGAGCGGGGTCGCGGCGAGGACGCAAGCCGGCTTGCCCGCCATGGCGGCGCTGGTAGGGATGGTCCCCTTCACCTGCCGGATCCGACCGCCCATGACGCCGCTGCACCCGCTCGACCAGGCCACCACCCTCGTCCCGACCGGCGAACGCCGGGCGATCGGGGCGACCAGTCCGTTCTACGCCAACATGGCCGGGCCGTTCGGCGGGTCGACGGCGGCGGTGCTGCTGCGGGCGGTGCTCGATGACCCGGCCTGTCTCGGCGATCCGATCGCCCTGACGGTCAACTTCTGCGGCCCGATCGCCGACGGCCCGTTCGAGGTGAGCTGGGTCGAGAAGCGCGCCGGCCGCACGGTGCAGCACTGGACCGTCGACCTGACGCAGAACGGCAAGGTGGCGGCCACCGCCTCGGTGGTCTGCGCCCGGCGCACCGAAAACTGGACCCACCAGCCGAGCGCCATCCCGACGGTTCCGCCGGCCCCGGCGGTCGAGCCGCTGGCGCTGAGCGAGCGCGACGGCTGGCTGCGCCGCTACGCCTTCCGCATCATCGAGGGACCGCCGCTGTTCGGGATCAAGCCGGCCGACGGACCGCGCAGCGCCCGCACCGTCTGCTGGCTCAACGACCTGCCCGAGCGGACGCTGGATTTCCTGTCGCTGGCGGCGCTCAGCGACGCCTTCCTGGTGCGGATCATCCAGGTGCGCGGCACGCTGGGGCCGATGGGCACCATCACCCTGACGACCTATTTCCACACCGACGGCGAGGCCCTGACCGCCAACGGCGCCCGGCCGGTGCTCGGCGTGGCCGACGCCAACGTGTTCCACCGCGGCTTCGCCGACCAGGAAGCCCGGCTGTGGCGCGACGACGGCCTGCTGCTGGCGACCAGCGTGCAGGCGTCGTTCTTCAGGGATTAGGGGGCGGAATCACCCCCGCCGTTCGGCCAGCGCCGCCAGCACCAGGTGCGGGTCGCGGTCGATGACGCGCAGATAGGCCTCCAGCACCGGATCGGGCTCGACCTCGCCCCGCTCGATCCAGCCGAGGCGCTCGGGATCGATGCCGAAGGTCGCGGCGAAGGCCTGCTGCGACAGGCCGACATGCCAGCGGACCTTGCGGGCCAGGGTCGCGGCCGGGGTCTGGCGGGGCAGGAAGGACCGGGGTTCGCCGGGAATATCACTGATCACTGGACGCCTCCGTTACGCTGCTCGACCCCCGCCGCAACGCCTGTAGGCTGCCAGCGTTGCAGGATTAAGACGGCGGGGAGTCAGGATGGCGGTGACTTGTGGGTGATCGGTCATCGCCCGCGTTCAGTCTCGCCTCCGCGAGGATGAACGGGGGAGAGAAGGACCTGATGACACGCGCCCCAGAGCCTTGATGGAATGAGGGCGCGAGCGGCCGGCTTGCTCAAGGCGCCCGCCCGCGTAAGGCGCCGCCAAGGCAGAAGGGCGGGGTGTGCCGGAGCTCGGAAGCGGAATAGTTGAAGATCGGCAAAGGGTGGAAAGAGGACGTTGACTTCACACCCGAAAGCGAGATTCCGCCAGCTTAGTCTTGATCTTTCTTATTCTGTTGGCTTTTGTAATACACAACCTTAAAACCAGAATAAAACAGACCACCCGCAAGCAATATTGTAGTAATATTCATTATTGTAGATAAAAGAAATCCGCCCGACCCGAACGCCGCAATGATGACTGATTGAACAAATATTGCCGCGAAAAATGGAGCGACGGCAATGAATATTGCACCAAAACCAACAGACCTAAGTCCGACCGATTGAGCGCCGCGTTGGGTTAGGCGCCTAAGGTAGTTGTCATATGTCGCGACCGCCTTGGCGAGAAGCCCGCTCGTTTGGTTGCCCATGAAGGTCAAACTCTCACCGCTCCGGATCGGACTGACGTTACCATCGCCTCCTCTGCCCGCAAGCGGACTTCCTCAATGTCAGAGATGGGTCGGCTGTGGACATCGAACGCCCCCGGAACCCGCCCGCCCGCTCTATCGCCAGCGCGAGGTCCAGCCCCCTTGTCCCCGCTCATCCTCGCGGAAGCGAGGATGAGCGGGGGAGAGGGGATAGAGTTGAGCCCTACTCAGTCTTCAAGAATTCCGCCGTCGCCTCGATCGCCTCCACCAGCCCCATCCGCTGCAACTCCACCCCTTCCGGCAGGCTGCTGAACAGGCGCGTCGGCGCGGCGGCGTCGAGCATGACGAAGACGCCCTTGTCGTCGGCGCGGCGGATCAGGCGGCCGAAGGCCTGGGCGATGCGGGCGCGGGCGAGGCCGTCGTCATAGCCCTTGCCGCCGAAGCGCAGGCGGCGGGCCTTGTGCAGGATGTCGGGGCGGGGCCAGGGCACGCGGTCGAACACCAGCAGGCGCAGCGAGCGGCCGGGCACGTCGATGCCGTCGCGCACGGCGTCGGTGCCGAGCAGGCAGGCGTTCTCCTCGGCGCGGAAGATGTCGACGAGGGCCCCGGCCTCCAGCGGGTCGACGTGCTGGGCGTAGAGGGCCAGGCCCTTGTCGGCCAGGGGCGCGGCGATGCGCTCGTGCACGGCCTTCAGCCGGCGGATGGCGGTGAACAGGCCGAGCCCCCCGCCGCCTGCGGCGAGGAACAGTTCGCGCATGGCGGCCGAGACCTGGCGTGGGTCACCCTTGCCGACGTCGGTGATGACGAAGGCGCGGCTGTTGGCGGCGTAGTCGAACGGCGAGGCCAGCCGCAGGGTCTGGGGCCGTTCCGGCAGGCGGGCGGCGCCGGTGCGCATTTCGGCCAGGGCGAAGGGGTCGGCCAGGGTGCTGTCGGCCAGGGTGGCGCTGGTGACGAGCACGCCGTGCGCCGGGGCGATGACGGCCGCGGTCAGCGGCTCGGTCGGGTCGACCCAGTGGCGGCGGCAGGCGGCGTCGACCACCCGGCCATAGAGGAAGGTGGCGTCGAACCAGTCGACGAAGTCGGGATCGTCCTCGGCGTCCTCCTCGATGGCCTTGAGCATCGAACGCCAGGCCGGGAGGGTCATGCGGGCGCGCCGGTCGAGGCCGCGCAGGGCCCCTTCGATCCGGGCGCGGTCGCTGGGCTGCAGTTCGTCGGCGTCCTGGTCGAGGACGTCTTCGAGGTGGCGGGCCAGGGCCAGCAGCGGCGCCTCGACGGCGGCGAGCGCCCGGCTCGCGCCGGCGGCGGTCTCGCGGACCAGGTCGGTGGCCGGGCGGGCGGCGCATTCCATGCCCTGGTCGCTCTGGCTGGCGCGGGCGCGCATCTGCTCCATGGCGGCGACGAGGAAGGCCTCGACCGGCCCCTGCGGATTGACCCCGCCGTCGGGCGGGGCGATGCGGCCCGACCAGCCCTCGCCGGGCAGGGCGCCGGCGGCGTGGATCGCGTCCTGCAGCGCATGGCGGGCGTCCTCGCGGTCGCCGACGATCTCCAGCAGCCGCTGCTCCAGCCCCCGGCCGCGCCGGCCGCGGCCCTCGGGACCGCGGATCCAGCGGCGCATCTCGGCCGCCTCGGCGCCGCTGAGGGCCGTGGAAAAGGCGCTGTCGGCCGCGTCGAACAGGTGGTGGCCCTCGTCGAAGACGATGCGGCGCAGGGTGGTGGTCTCGTTGTCGCCCTTCAGGCCGCGCGCCGTGCGGGCGCCGTCGAAGGCCGCCTGGGTCATGACCAGGGCGTGGTTGGCGATGACGATGTCGGCGCGCTTGGAGCCGCGCACGGCCTTCTCGATGAAGCAGGAGCGGTAGTGGACGCAGCCGGCGTGGACGCACTCGCCGCGCCGGTCGACGAGGTTGCCGGCGCTGGCCGCGTGGGCGAGGCCGACCGCGAACAGGGTCGGCAGCCAGGCCGGGAAGTCGCCGCCGGTCATGTCGCCGTCGCGGCTGGCGCGGACCCAGCGGGCGGTGAGCCCGAGCCCGATCAGGTCGCCGTTGCCCAGCTGCGCCGCCTGAACAGCCTCATGGAAGTTGAGCAAACACAGATAGTTCTCGCGACCTTTTCGCACCACCGCCTTGCGGGCGCGCACCTCGGGGTCGGGATAGATGGCCGCGCTCTCGCGCTCGATCTGCCGCTGCAGGGCGCGGGTGTAGGTCGAGATCCACACCGAGGGGCCGTTGGTCTCGGCCCAGACCGAGGCGGGGGCGAGATAGCCGAGCGTCTTGCCGACGCCGGTGCCGGCCTCGGCCAGCATCATGCGCGGCTCGCCTTCCCGCTCGCACGGCTGGAAGGCCCACGACGTTTCAGCGGCGAACACCTTCTGCAGGGTGCGGACCTCGTCGAGGCCGGCGCGCTGCAGCAGGTCGGAGAGGCGATGTTCGGCGTCCTCGGGGGCGATGGCGCGCGTGCCCGGCTCGCCGACCGGGGCCTGGTCCTCCCACTCGGGGATGCGGCTCCAGACCTCGAGGCCCGAACCGCGATGGGGCCGGCTGATCGGCCCGCCGGCGCGCAGGGCTGCGATGCAGGCGGGACCCCAGGCCCAGCCGGCCCGCTCCAGCGTCGCGGCCAGGGCGAGGGCCTCCTCGCGCGACGGCCAGGGCCGGGCGCCGAGTTCGGCCAGCAGCAGGGCGCAGGTCCGGCGCAGGGAGGCGGCCTGGGCCGCCGCGCCCTTCGGCTCTTCGAGACCGAGCGATTGCGCCAGGCCCGCCGCCGAGGGGGCGGTGAACTTCGCCGGCCGGACGAAGGCGAACAGCTCGAGCGCGTCGAAGATCGACCGCGAGCGGGCCGGGGCGTGCAGGCCCAGGCGCCGTGCCGTCATGCCCGCGTGGGCCACCAGCACCGGCCCGTGCTCCAGCAGCTCCCGGGCATAGGGCGGACGCAGGTCCTTCGCCTCGACCGCATCGGCCACGGCCGCCCGCGCGCCCGGCAGCACGACCAGGGCGGGAGCGAGTTCGAGGACGGGAGTCGGCGCGTTCACGCCCCCGGTCTAGCGGGCTTTGAACAAAAACGGAACGGCTCCGATGGCCCTTACGTCGCGGTCAGCGAGGTCGCGTCCTTCGGCGGGGCGATCGGCAGCTGGCCCTCGTCGACACGGTCGAGGCCGGCCTGGGCCTGGGCCCGTTCGTCGGCGTCGTCGGAGGCGGCGGCCTTGCGGTACCAGCGGGCGGCTTCCTCGTAGTCGAGCGTGACGCCTTCCGCCCGCTCGTACATGTTGGCCAGATAGAGCGCCGCCGTGGGATCGCCGCCCTCGGCCGCGCGGCGATACCATTTGACCGCCTCGGCATCGTCGATGGCCACGCCCTCGCCGTTGTCATAGGCCACCCCGACATTGAGCATGGCGATCACGTCGCCCTTGCCGGCCGCCTTGCGGAACCAGTCGAGGGCGGCGACGTAGTCCCGGGCCACGCCGCTGCCGCGCGAATAGGCGCAGCCGACCTCGTTCATCGCCTCGGCGTTGCCGCGCTGGGCGGCCTTGCGGAACCAGGCGAACGCCTTCTTCAGGTCCTTCGGGGCGCCGTCGCCGTCGCGATAGACCATGCCCAGGTCGTACATCGCCCCGGCGTCGCCGTGGGCCGCCGCCCGCTGCAGTCGGCTGACGTCGCCGGGGGTCACGGCCTCGGCGGTGCGGTCGTCGAGCCGGTCGCCCGCCAGCGCCGGCGAGGCCAGGGACATCGCCGCCAGTGCGGCCAGAACGATCAGGCGACTGCTCATGAAGACCCCCTCAAGCCCATCGCCATTCGAACGCGACGTTGACGGGCGCGTCAAGACGTCCGGCGATTATGCCTTTCGCAAACCCAGCGACTCAGGGTAGCAATCCCTGAACCTGTCCGGGGGGCGAGCGATGAGCGACCGACTGACATTTAGCTGCGTCGAGTGCGGACACGCCGTTTCCATCGATAACGACAACTCGCCCAAGGATGACGACATCCTCAAGTGCTTTGGTTGCGGTCGCGATTTCGGACCCTATGGGGTCGTCAAAAAGGCCCTGATCGACGCAGCGAAGGCCGAGGTCGACAAGATGGTCAGTGATCGCTTCGGCAAGCCGCCGACGTGGAGCTGACCCCAAGCCATCAACTTCGATGGCAAGCGCGCTGATAGACATGATCTCTCTCCATGAAAAAACCCGGCGCGATGGCCGGGCTTTGCATTCCTGATAGGCGACTACGTTTTCGCTACGGCTTGTCCTGCCAGATCGCGAGGCCGTGGAGCGCCACGCCCGCAAAGAGGAACGCGACAAAGACAGGCAGCGCGTAAGTCTCCCCGCTGTTCAGGCCCATAAAGGCCAGCATTGCCCCCAAGACGCAGGCTGCGCGCGCCCACGGGAAATGCAGAAGCTTCGCCATCACTTCGCGTCGTCCTTCTCAGGCGGCGGCGCCTTGGCCACCTTCTTCACCGTAGCCTCAAAGCGCGCTTCGTCTTCGTCACACTCAAGTTCACGCGCGAGATCGCGGAATTTGTCCGCTTGGGTAGAGTCGTGCTTTTGTTCAGGCATGGCGTCAAAATCCAAACGACACGGCTTTATAGCGTTCATTGATGAGTCCGGACAGGAGGGCGGAAAGGGCAATGTTCGCTCTAGCGACTTCTTCGTCTTAAGCGCCGTTGTGTGCCGAACCACGAAGGGATCGCATCCCATTACCGACGCCTTTGCGCGTGCTGCGAAAGAAGCCGATCACGGGCCAGCCTGGCGCTTCCTGAAGTTTTCCAAGGCGACGCGAAACCAGCAGTGGCTTTACGCAAAGCACTTGGGATCATCAAAGATTCAGATAGCCACCATCATATGTCACAAGGATACGTTTCGAAAAGACGAAATGCTATCTAGCAACGGTGATCTATACTACTTCGCTTCTCAGCTTCTTTTAGAGCGCATTTCGTGGATATGCCGCGACGCACATCAGAGAGAGCCTTCCTATGGCGGGTCCTGTGCCATGGTTTTCTCTCGACGAACGACACTAGACTACAAGAGATTTCAAGCTTACGCCGAGCGCATTAAATCTGGAAATAGCCGATACCCATCTAACGCAGCATGGGACCATTTAGATCTTCGGGCCATTACATCGCGCCCGCACGCTTCACGTCATGACGGGCTATTGGCGGCTGACTTCGTAGCGAGTTCGTATGGTTCAGCAGTCGAGTATTCCCCTTCGGGCCTCACGGATGACCATTTTGTGCGTCCGCTTCGAAAGCGTATTTATGCACCATCAAACGGCAAGACGTGGGCGAACGGGATCAAGATTTTTCCGAAAGAAGCTGAAGCGCTTGTCGATACCGATCCACGCCTTTGGTGGCTCCGCGAGTTCCACAAGAAATGAGGGCGCGGACCCGAGATTTCGACCTCTCGACACCCACTGACGCACTCTGGCGTCTGGGATGGCAAATAGCGTCCGCACAACCAATATAATCGATTCGACCGAATCGGCAAGTGTCGCTAGGCGCCATGAGCTCAAAGAGTCAATCCCCTAGCGCTTGGTTTTCCACCGCGCATTCCGCCGCTTGCCTTTAGGCTTCGGTTTCTCGCCTGATGTCAGTCGTTCGATAGGTCAGGCGCTTGCCGACGACGCCTTGCAGCGCCCGTTCAGCGCGCTTGATATCGTCCACACCAAGGGCGATCCGGTTGGAGTAGCGGAAGTCAAACTCCGCCAGATACCGGTGCATGTGCTTCTTGGAGGCGTGTTGATAGACCCCCTTCATGCCGCGCTTGAAGATCGAGAAGAAGCCTTCAATCGTGTTGGTGTGGATAGTCCGGTCTTGCTTCGAGACGTATTCGTCGCGGCTGTGAGTGACGACGCCGTGGTCGGCGAAGTTCCAGCCAATCGACTTGTAGAGACCGGCCTCGTCCGTCATCAGGCGCGCCTCGCGAGCGATGTTCTCGTCAAGGATCGGAGCAATCTCAGCGATGGTCAGGCGGTCCACGACCATCGACTTGGCGCGGCCCGTCTCACGATCCACCAGCGCCAGAATCTTGATCTTGCCCTGATAGGCCGCGCGGGCGCCCTTGTAGTCGGGGTCATGGCCAATGAAGGTTTCATCGACTTCAACCGGGGTGCCGTTGCCGCCGAAGGGCGCTAGCTCGCCAGAGCGCATGGCTTCCCGGATACGGTGGGCCAGGAACCACGCGGTCTTGTAGGTGACCTCCAGAGTGCGTTCGAGCTGCTTGGCGCTGATGCCCTTCTTGGAGGAGCAAAGCAGGTAGATCGCTTGCAGCCACTTCGTCATGGGAAGGTGGCTCTCTTCGAAGATCGTGCCGACGCGCACGGTGAACTGCTTACGGCAGTCGCCGCACTTCTTGAGGCCCATGCGGACCTTCTTTTCGGGGTTCGGCTTGATCGCGTAGACCCGGCCCGTGCAGCCGCAATGCGGGCAAACCGGCTCGCCGTTCCAGAGCGCCGCTTCAACAAAGGCGAAGGCGGCGGCTTCATCGTGGAAGTAGGGCTTGGAAAGGACGGACATTGGGATCAACCGGTTGGAATCGTTCGTTGATTCAACCTACCTGATCCCGTGGGTTTGTCAAAGGTATAATCACCAGACGTCCGGCCCCGAAACAGACCGGGAACATTGACGCGGGGCCGCCGGAGTGATGGGTTGCGGTCAATGACCTCCCCGTCCCCGAAACGTCTCTCCCTGCTGGCCGCGCACTGGCGCCCGGCAGTCGCGCTCGCCGTCGGCCTGATCGCCGCCGGCGCCGCCATGCGGGTTCCGCTGCTGAAGGTCCATCCGTGGCTGGTCGGCTATGACGTCGGGGCCCTGCTGTATCTCGCGTCGCTGTGGCGGCTGTTCCTGACGGCCAGCGAACAGGACATCCGCGATCGCGCCGGACGGCAGGACGACGGAGCCGGGGTGATCCTGCTGGTGGTCAGCGTGGTGATCCTGGCCAGCCTGGGCGGCATCGTCATGGCCCTGCTCAACCCCGACCCGGCGCACAAGGCGCTGACCCCGATCATCGTCGGGCTGACGCTGGCGGCCGGCTGGCTGCTGATGCATTCGGTGTTCGTGCCGCACTACGCCCACCGGCATTTCGCGGCCGAGGCCAGGTCGCCGAAATCCGGCGTCGGCTTCACCGGCGACCCGCCGACCAGCTACCTCGACTTCGCCTACCTGGCCTTCACCATCGGCGCGACCTTCCAGGTCTCGGACAACTCGATCGGCAGCACCCGGCTGCGCAACCTGGTCACCGCCCACGCGCTGGCGGCCTATCTGTACAACACCGCCATCCTGGCCGTGGGCATCAGCCTGCTGGCCAACGCGGTTAGCGGCTGAGCGCATGGACGGCGCCGCCTTCCCGCCGCTGCCGCGACGCTTCGCCGACTGGTTCGCCGGCCGGGGCTGGGCGGCGCGCGACCACCAGCTGGCGATGGTCGAGAAGGGCCGCCAGGGCCGCGACGCCCTGCTGATCGCCCCGACCGGCGGCGGCAAGACCCTGGCCGGCTTCCTGCCGAGCCTGATCGAGCTCGCCGAACGGCCGCCGGCCAATGGCCCGCGCGGCATCCACACCCTGTACCTGTCGCCGCTCAAGGCGCTGGCCGTCGACGTCGAGCGCAACCTGCTGAGCCCCATCCACGAGATGGGCCTGAACATCGTCGCCGAGTCCCGCACGGGCGACACCGGCGTGTCGCGCAAGCAGCGGCAGAAGCTCAAACCGCCGGACATGCTGCTGACCACGCCCGAGCAGCTGGCGCTGCTGCTGGCCTGGGAAGGCGCGCAGGGTTTGTTCGAGGACCTCAGCTGCGTGATCATCGACGAGATCCACACCCTGTGGCCGTCCAAGCGCGGCGACCTGCTGGCGCTGGGGCTGAGCCGGCTGCAGTCCATCGCGCCCCGCATGCGGCGGGTCGGGCTGTCGGCGACGGTGGATGATCCGGACCTGATCCGCGACTGGCTGGGACGTGAGCCCGACAGCGTCGACCTCGTCCGCGGGCCACCGGGCCCATCACCCGTGGTCGAGGTGCTGATCTCCGGCGGCCGGGTGCCGTGGGCCGGGCATACGGCGCAGCACGCGATGGGCGACGTCTACGAGATCATCAAGCGGCACCGCACCACCCTGATCTTCGTCAACACGCGCTTCCAGGCCGAGTTCGCCTTCCAGGAGCTGTGGAAAATCAACGACGACAGCCTGCCGATCGCCCTGCACCACGGCAGCCTGGCGGCCGAGCAGCGACGCAAGGTCGAGGCGGCCATGGCGCGGGGCGAGCTGAAGGCCGTGGTCTGCACCTCGACGCTGGACCTGGGCATCGACTGGGGCGACGTCGACCTGGTCATCCAGCTGGCCGCGCCCAAGGGCGCCGCGCGGATGGTGCAGCGCATCGGCCGGGCCAACCACCGTCTCGACGAGCCGTCGAAGGCGCTGTTCGTGCCGGCCAATCGCTTCGAGGTGCTGGAGTGCCAGGCGGCCATAGAGGCGATCGCCGACAACGCCCTGGACGGCGATCCGCCGCGCACCGGGGCGCTGGACGTGCTGGCCCAGCACGTCATGAGCTGCGCCTGCGCCGGGCCGTTCGACCTGCTGGCGCTGTATGACGAGGTGCGCGGGGCCGGGCCCTATCGCGACCTGCCCTGGGAGGACTTCGAGAGCGTCATCGAGTTCGTCTCGACCGGCGGCTACGCCCTGAAGACCTATGACCGCTTCCGGCGGATCGTGAAGACGCGGGACGGGCTGTGGGTCGCGCGCGACGCCGACACCATCCGGCGGCACCGGATGAACATCGGCGCGATCATCTCACCGGCCATGCTCAGCCTGCGTCTCGCCGCGCGAGGCGGACGGCCCGGCCGCAAGGTGGGCGAGATGGAGGAAGGCTTCGTCGAGATGCTGTCGCCGGGCGACACCTTCATCTTCGCGGGCCAGGTGTGGCGGTTGCACGCCGTCACCGGCGTCGATGTGCTGGTGACGCCCGCGCCACACGTCGATCCCAAGCTGCCCAGCTGGGGCGGAAGCAAGTTCGCCATCTCGACCTTCCTCGCCGGCAAGGTGCGGCGGATGATGTCCAACGACGCCGAGTGGCACATCTTTCCGGACGAGGTGCGCGAATGGCTGGAGGCGCAGCGGTCGCACTCCGCCCTGCCCCGGCCCGACCAGATGCTGGTCGAGACCTTTCCGGAGGGAAAGCGCCACTTCCTGACCTGCTATCCGTTCGACGGGCGCCATGCGCACACGACTCTCGCCATGCTGCTCACCCGCCGGCTGGACCGGCTCGGCATCGGGCCGCTGGGATTCGTCTGCAATGACTATTCGATGGCCATCTGGTCGCTGCGGCCCATGGACGGGCTCGACCTCGACGCCCTGTTCGAGGAGGACATGCTCGGCGACGACCTCGAGGCCTGGCTGGACGAGAGTTTCCTGATGAAGCGCGCGTTCAAGGGCTGCGCCCTGATCTCCGGCCTGATCGAGCGGCGCATGCCGGGCGCGGAGAAGTCCGGCCGGCAGGTGACCTTCTCGACCGACCTGATCTACGACGTGCTGCGCCGTCACCAGCCCGATCACCTGCTGCTGCGCTGCGCCCGGTCGGACGCCGCGACCAACCTGGTGGAGATCGGACGGGTCAGCCAGATGCTGGCGCGGATCAAGGGCCACATCCGGCACGTGAAGCTGGAGCGGGTGTCGCCGTTCGCCGTGCCGATGTTCATGGAGCTGGGCCGCGAGCGCGCGCCCGGCGGCGCGAGCGAGATGATGCTGGCCGAGGCGGCCGAGGCGCTGATCGCGGAGGCGATGGGATGACCACCCGCGCTTCCCTGCGTGGTTCGACACGCGCCTTCGGCGCTGCTCACCATGACGTCGACAGTGCACGTCATCCTGAGCAGGGCGCGACAGCGCCCGTGTCGAAGGACGCACGCTACAGCTTCTCCGCCTCCCCCTGCGGCGGGCTGGCGATCGCCATCAACGGCGAGGCCGGCGTGCTGCGGGCGTCCGGCGCGCTGTGGGCGCCCGATCACCGGGCCCTGATTGTCGCCGACCTGCATTTCGAGAAGGGCTCGGCCTATGCCCGGCGCGGCCAGCTGTTGCCGCCCTATGACACGCGCGAGACGCTCGACCGGCTGGAGCGGGAGGTGGCGGCCACCGCGCCCGACCTGCTGATCTTCCTCGGCGACAGCTTCCATGACGGCGCGGCCGAGGACCGGCTGGACCGGGCCGACGCCCTGCGGCTGGCGGCGCTGGCCGAGGGACGGCGGCTGGTCTGGGTGGTCGGCAACCATGACGCCGACGGCCCCCGCGCCTTGCCCGGCGAGATCATCGACGAGATGTCACTGGGCGCCCTGCGGCTGCGACACGAGCCCCAGGCGGGTCCGCAGCCCGGCGAGGCGTCCGGCCACCTCCACCCCGCGGCGAAGATCGCCGGACGCGGCGGCCGCGTGCGGCGGCGCTGCTTCCTGACCGACGGGACGCGGATCATCCTGCCGGCTTTCGGGGCCTATGCGGGCGGGCTGAACGTCAAGGACGCGGCCTTCGCGGGCATGTTCGCCAGCCCGCCCCTGGCGGCGGCGCTCGGCGCGGACAGGGTCCACGCCATCGGGTGGATGTCCCTGGTCGGCGACTGATCGCGCGTCACCCTGCATCGGCCATTGAACAGATGTCGCGAATGTCTGATCAGAGCAGCGCGGCCAGGCCGCGCGAGAGACCGTCATGATCCATCTGATCGCCACCATCAGCCCGCCGCGCGCGGGACCGTTCATCCTGCGAGGCGCGATCTTCGATCTGGTCGCGGGACTGGCGGGGTTCGTCGGCCTGTCGCAGCTGCTGCGCGGCCAGGGGTCGCTGGTGCTGAACCTGGTGGTGCTGGGAATCGTGCTGTTCGTGCTGCGCAACGCCGTGGCCGACGTGCTGATCTTCTTCCGGTCGCGGTCGCGCGGCCGGCCGGCGCTGTGGGTCGATGGCGACCGGCTGGTCTATCTGGCGCGATGGTACGCCTCCCTGCCGGTGAAGGACGTCGAGAGCGTGGAACAGAAGCTGCTGCCGTGGGGCTTCAGCCGGCAGCCCTACGCCGTGATCCGCGCGCGGGGCGGCAAGCGGATCAACGTCTTCATGCCGATCATCACCGAACGGCTGGATCATCTGAAGGAACTGCTGGCCGAACAGACCGGCGCCTGAGCGCCGGGCGGGGTCACATGCTCATCGCCTGTTCGAGCGCGAAGGCCAGGGCGATCGCGGCGCCGGCGGTGATCAGGGTGCGGTAGCGCGGACGCCAGGCCGGCCCCTCGATGTCGCGCACGTCCCACAGCCAGACCAGCAGGAAGGCCACGAGGAAACCCGACACTTCCCAGACCGCGTCGAAGCGGTGGGCCAGCGCCCCGTAGAGCAGGCCGAACCCGGCGAACGGGGTCAGCAGCGACAGCGCCATGCTCCACCAGTGCGGCGGGCGGTCCGTACCCAGCTCCAGGCCGGCCCGGACGCCGCCCAGATAGGCGAGCATGGCCGCCGACCAGGTTCCGAGCGCAAGCAGGGCGATCGGTCCGAACCGGTGAGGCCCGTAGCAGTAGATGGCCGAGGTCACATAGAACGGCGCCAGGCTGATCAGCCCGAGCGTCCATGCCGACGCGGGCACCCGCGCGCTCGTCTGCCTCATCCCCCTCAACTCCTGCGAAACGCCCGCGAGGCCGCCCAGCCGGCGCCAAGAGCTATCAGCGCCGAAACCAGACCATACGACCACGGACGCCGATGCGCGAAGAGGTAAAGCGCGCGCTCCAGGCCGACCTTCTCGACCCTGAGCGGCAGGGTGCGGTCCGAAACCGGCCGGCCATCCTGGAACAGGATCACCCGCGCCGTGTACTGACCGATCGGCGCCTCGGCCGGCAGGTCGACGCGGGCGCGGAACAGGCCCCTGTCGACGAACGTCACGCCATCGGCGTCGGCGCTGTAGAGGCCCGACGCCTGCTTGAGCCGGACCACCGCCCCGCGCCAGGCGTAGTAGTCGGCGCCGAGGCTGCTGACGACCATGTCGCGCACGCCGTAGCGGGTCTCGATGCGGCGCTCGGCCGGCGCGGCGATGGCCAGATGGTCGAGGCCCAGGCCCAGCTTGCGCAGCTGACCGAAGCGGGCGATGTCGCCGAGCGGCCGGGTCGAGGCGGCGCGATAGAATCCCGGCGCGCCCTCGAACACCACCGGCCGGCTGTTCACCCAGACGCCGCCGACGCGCAGCTTGCGGGCGATGCGCACCGTCTGCGTCGGACCACGCACCACCACCACCACGTCGCTCGGGCGGCCCGACGGGTCGAACACCGCGCCATAGAGCGAGATCCGCGCGCCGCGGAAGCCCGAGGTGACGCGCACGTCCGTCTCGGTCAGGGTCGCGGCGACCCTGGCGGGCGGCTCCGGCGGCGGCGCGGCGACCGGCACTATCCGACCCCCGCCACGAGCACGAAAGGATCATCGGGCCGGATGAACAGGCCAAGGCCCATGCGTAGGCCGACCAGCAGCACGACCAGGGCCAGCAGGGCGCGCAGCTCCTCCGCCCGGAACCGGGCCGAGGCCCGGGCGCCGAGCTGGGCGCCGAGCACCCCGCCGACCAGCAGCAGCGTGGCCAGCACCACGTCGACCGTCTGGTTGCGGCCGGCCTGCAGGATGCTGGTCAGCACGGTGGTGATGACGATCTGGAACAGGCTGGTGCCGACCACGACGTTGGCCGGCATGCGCAGCAGATAGACCATCGCCGGCACGAGGATGAAGCCGCCGCCGACGCCCATGATGGCCGACAGCACGCCGACGAACAGGCCCAGCAGGATCGGCGGGATGACGCTGATGTAGAGCCTAGAGCGCGGGAAGCGCATCTTCCACGGCAGGGCGTAGAGCAGGATCGGCCGGCGGTCGCGGCGCGGCGGCGGGCTCTCGCCCCGGCGACGGCGCAGCACCGCGCCAAGCGACTCCCACAGCATCAGGGCGCCGATGACGCCGAGAAACAGCAGGTAGGACACCGACACGACCAGGTCGGCCTGGCCGAGCAGGCGCAGCAGGCGAAACGCCTCGACCCCGATGAACGCCCCGACCACGCCGCCGGCGGCAAGCACGCCGCCCATGCGGAAGTCGACCATCCGCCGCCGGCTGTAGGCGGCGACGCTGGAAAAGGACGAGGCGGCGACATGGTTGGACAGGCTGGCCACGGCGACGGCCGGGGGAATGCCCATGAAGACCAGGACCGGCGTCATCAGGAAGCCGCCGCCGATGCCGAACAGGCCGGAGATGAAACCGACCACAGCCCCCAGCGCGATCAGCAGCGGCGCGTTGACCGACATCTCGGCGATGGGAAGGTAGAGGTCCACGGCCTACCCTTGCCCCTCAATCCACCCGGCGAAACCTGAAACCCGCGCGGCGCGACGGCCGGGCATCACCGGGCGTAGGTCGACAGCTTCAGCATGGTCGTGGAATCCAGCGCGCCGGTCGGCGGCAGGGCCTGGTCGCGCTGGAAGGCGGCGATGGCGCCCTTGAGCCCCTGCGACGGCACGCCGTCCAGCGGCCCGCGGTAGTAGCCCAGCGTCGTCAGGGCGCGCTGGGCCGAGGTGATGTCGGAGGGCGCCCCCGCGACAGCGGCCTGGCCCGGCGCCTGGGCGGTCGGGGCGGCGGCGGGGCCGGCGGCGCGGAAGCCCTGGGCCGAGCGCTCCGCGGCGCTGCGCGCCTCCGGCGACAGGTCGCGGGCGACGCGGGCCGCGCTGGCGCGGGCCTCGGTGTCGCCGGCCCGGGCCGCGATCAGGTACCATTTGTAGGCTTCGGCGCCGTTCTGGCTGACGCCGTACCCTTCCTCGTAGAGCCGGCCGAGGTTGTACTGGCTGTCGGACAGGCCCATGTCGGCGGCCTTGCGGAACCACTGCGCGGCGGTGGTGGTGTTCTTGGTCCCGCCCTGCCCCTCGAAATAGTAGAGGCCGAGGTTGTGCATGGCCTTGCGGTCGCCGCCCTGGGCCGCGCGCTCGGTCCAGCGACGGGCCTCGACCGGATCCTTGCGCAGCCCGCCTTCGCCGTTCTCGTACAGCTTGGCGAGATAGAACTGGGCCTGGGCGTAGCCGAGGTTGGCGGCGCGCTTGAGCGTGGCCACGCCGGTCAGGTCGCGCGCCTCGATGCGGCGCACCGCGTCGGCGTAGAGCGAAGCGGGGCTTTCGACTGGGGGAACGACGGGCGTCGCGGCGGCGCCGGCCAGCGCCGGATCGCCCGCCGTCGCCGGCCCCACGCCCTGCGGCGCGATGGCCACGGCGGCCCGCGGACCCGGCAGGACCGGTGTGGTGTCGGCTTCCGCCGTCTTGATCTCGCCCTTGGCGTCGGCGCGGCGAATCTGGATCGCCTCGGCCACGCGGCGGGTCATCGAGCCTTCGCCCTTGCCGCCGTAGAGCATGACGCCGCCTGCGCTCAGCAGGCCGACCGTCGCCGCGCCGGCGGCCAGAACGACCGCCGACTGCAGGGAGGAGCCAGCCCGGCGCTTGGGCTTCTTCGCGGCCGAGCCGAACAGGCCGCGCTTCTCGGTCGCGGCCGGGCGGGCCTCGGGCGAGTTGGCCATGCGCGCGGCGCTACGCGCCTGCTCCAGCACTTCCCGCGTCGACCGGGGTCGCGAGGCGGCCTCGACATCGAACGGCGAAATCTCCGGCTGATCGGGAATCACCGGCGCGTCCGGAATCTCGACGTCCTCGGTGATCGGCGCGAAACCGTCGGCCGCCGCGTAGTCTTCCTCGGAGAAGGCCGGCGGACCGCGCTCGGCCGCCGGGAACGGCTCGGGCTCGACCAGCGGCGGCGCCGGTTCCGGGCGGACGAGGGCCTGGGGCGCGAAGGCGTCCTCCGGGATCGTGCGGCCAGGCTCGGGGAAGGGTTCGGCCGCGAACGGATCGCCGAACGGCGCGCGCGGCGCCTCCGGCCGGCGTTGCAGCGGCGTGGCCTGGGCGATCGCGGCGATCGGGCCCTGGGCGACCTGTTCCGACAGCCGCCGATGCGAGGCGTTGAGACTCTGGTCGATCTTCTCGCGCGCCTCGTCGAGCAGACGGGCCGTGCGTTCCTCGCTCTGGCGGATGCGCTCGGCCAAGTCGGCCGACGCGCGTTCCTGGCGCTGGTTGATGCGTTCGGTGACGCGGGCCACCTGTTCGCCGACCTCGTCGATGGCCAGGGCGCCGCGACGCTCGGAATTGGCGATGCGCTCGGCGAGCCGTTCGGTGATGCGGGCGATCTCGCCGCCCAGCTTCTCCAGCGCCTGGGCCTGGACGCCGTCGGCGCGATTGAGCTTCTGTTCGACCACGGTGGCGATGCGCGCCACTTCGCCGCCGATCTGCTCGATCGCGTCGGCGCCGTGGTTCTCCACGGTCTGCACCCTGCGGCTCAGACTGTCGGCCATGCTGACCACCTCCCGCCCCATTCGCTCGATGGCCTGGGCCGACCGGGTCTCCGCCGTCTGGATGTGCGAGGCCATCTCCGACAGCTTGCGCTCCATGCGGTCGAACCGGCCTTCCGAGGCCGTCCGCAGGCTCTCGGCCAGTTCCGTGCGGGTCGCCTCCATCTTGCGCGTCAGCTCGGCCGCCAGGGTCTGCAGCCGGGCGCCGTCGCCGGCGCCGCTTTCAACTGTCTTGAGACGGCGATCGAGCGCGATGAACGAGGCGCCCAGATCGCGCAGGGCGTCGGTCGTGCGGGTCTCGGCTTCCTCGACCCGGGCCACGACAGCCTCGGCCAGTTCCGCCGGATCGACGGCCGGCGCGGCGACGGCGGGCGCGCTCTCGACGGTCGACAGGCGCGCCTCGATGGCGGCCAGGGTCTCGCGGGTGCGGGCTTCGCCCTCGTAAAGCTGGCCGGCGACCTTGCCGAGCATGCCCTCGATGGCGCGCAGGGCCTCGGCCGAGCGGGGACCGGTGGATTCCAGCTCCATGCGGCGCAGGCGCTCGCCGACGCCGCCGTAACGGGTGTTGAGTTCGTCGACCGCGCCCTCGAACCGGGCCGCCACGGCCACCTGCTCGCGTTCGGCCGTCTCCAGCCGCGACAGGGCGCCGCGAACCGACTGGTCGATGCCGGTGATGGCGAGGGTCGAGCGCTGCTCGGCGGCCTCGATGCGGGCGGTCAGGCGTTCGATGGCGTCGGCGACGCGGCTGACTTCGTCCGCCGGATGGCCGGCAACCTCATAGCGGCCGGGGCCGCCCGGACGCGGCGATCCGACGATGATCGGCTCGGGCGGCGGCTCGAAGGCGGGGCCCGGTTCGATGCCGTATTCCTCGACGATTTCCGAAGGAGTCGCGGCGTCACCCTCGACGATCATGCGGTTGAGCCACTCGCCGAGCGTCATGCCTGAGCGGCGCGCGAGATCCTTTGCGATCTCCCGCGCCTTAGGGTCGATACCCTTTACGCTCCAGGGCGCCCCCGACGTCATTCGAATCGTGTCTCCGGCACTCATAGAGAACGCTAACCAGCAAGAGATTGTGTGTAAACGAGCGGTTAACGCTAAATCTAGTGGCTCGTGAGAATAGCTGTGGACGAAGCTTGCGCCGGGCGCTCGCGGCCGCCATCTGGGCCCGGATGGACGTCACCGCCACCCTCGCCGCCGCCGCCCTGTTCGTCGGCCTGACCGCCTTCAGCGGCTGGCGCGGCGGTCTGCCACCGAATCTGGTCAAGGGCCCGCGCATGATGCCCTGGCGGATGATCATGGTCACCTCGGCCGCCGTGGTGCTGGTGCTGCTGGTGCACCTCGCCAGCCTGTTCGGGCTTCGGCAGGACCGCTAGGCTTCGCCCGTCTTCTTTGACCGGCGGGTCAAGCCGGCCATGCCGCCCGAGGACAGCAGGCCGACGTCGGCCAGCAGCATCGGGATCTGCCACTTGTGCGGCGAGGCGATGTAGCGCGGCTGCCAGAGCGGGTCGTACTTGTCCTTGTACCGCCGCACGCCGCGGAAATTGTAGATTTCCTCGCCCCGCTCGAACAGCAGCCGGCCGACGCGCGACATGATCGGAGCCAGCGGGCGATCCTCGAGTCCGGCCAGCGGCGCGGCGCCGAAGTCGAACGCCTGGTAGCCCTGGGCGCGGCCCCACTCGAACAGCTCGACGAACAGGAAGTCCATGATGTTCTTGGGGGCCAGGTCGTTGTAGCGCATCAGGTCCATCGACAGGGCCTTGTGCGAGGCCGTCGGCCAGAGGGTGGCGAAGGCGACGATCCGGCCGGCCGACCGCACGATCGCCACCGGGAACTCGGCCACGTAGCGCGGCACGAAGCCGCCGAGCGAGAACGACTTCTCGCCGCCGGAATGCGCAGCCAGCCAGTCGTCCGAGATGACCTTCAGCTCGTCCAGCAGGTCCGGAACGCCGTCGGGCGGGATGACCTCGAAGGTCGCGCCGCTCTCGCCGGCCTTGCGCCAGTTGCGCCGCAGGACCTCGCGACGGCGGCCCGCGAGGGAGAAGCCGTCAAGCGGCACGGCCGCCGCCTCGCCGATCTTCTGGATCGAGAAGCCCAGCTCGACGGCGTCGGGCAGGTCCTCCGGGCCGATGCCGTAGAGCGCCGGCCGGGCCGCGTGGGCGTCGGCCAGCTCACGGAACCGCCACAGCAGCTCCATGCGCTCGCAGGCCCGGCCGACCGGACCGTCCATGGCGATCCAGGAGCGGCCCCGCACGCCGAACATCAGGAAGGTCTCGCCGGACGGAGAGAACAGGAAGCGCTTGTCGCCGAGCAGCGCCAGGTTGGAGTCCGGCTGGGCCCATTCGGCGTTCTTCAGGATGGCCCGCACGCGATGGAAGTCGGGGTCGTCGTCGCCGGCCACCGGCGGCGTCGCCGGCATGGCGAACATGCGCCAGACGCCGAACAGCAGCAGGGCCAGGGCCGCGCCGCCCGACGAGCGGATGGCGCGGGTCAAGTCCTGGTCGGCCATCACGCGCCAGACCGGCTGGCCGGCGTAATCGGCGTGGGCGAACGACCACCAGCCCAGCAGCGCGGCGCCGCCGACGGCCGCGGCGGCCGAAACCAGCCAGCCCGGCGTCACCTCCATCCGCGACAGGCCGGCGGCGCGGGGGAAGGCGTTGTGCAGCGGCAGGATGACGAGGAAGCAGGCGATCAGCACCGCCGCCTCTTCCCAGTTGAAGCCCTTGAACGGGGCGAGGAAGGCGGCGGCCAGCAGCACGACGAGACTGGCCATCCAGGCCGCGTCGAGCCGCGAGCGCAGGCCGAACGCCAGCAGGATCAGCACCAGGCCGAGAATCGACGACAGGAAGTGGCTGATCTCGATCAGCACCGTCGGCGTGACCTTGAGCAGCTCGACGAGACGCGAGGGGTCCGACGGCGTGGCCCCCGAGGCCAGCAGCATCAGGCCGGACGCCGCCGCCGCGATGGCCGCCAGGGTCGGGGCCGCCGCCAGAAGGGCCGGCTTCAGTTCGCCATAAAGTCGCATGCGATTCCCAACGCCCGTCACGGCGCCTGATATAGCGCGCCCCGCGACGGTTCGCGCGCGACATGATGGCCGAAGAGTCGAACGCCCGTTTGAACCGGCTTGCCCCGAACGCGACGCGCGTTAAGTTGCCGCCAAACAGCAAGACGAGGGACATTGCCATGGCTGACTTTGGCGGCGGCGAACTTGAGGCGTTCCGCGCGGAGGTCCGCGACTGGCTGGCGGCCAACTATCCGCCGTCGCTGAACGCGCCCATGGACGACGAGACCGAGGCGCCCTGGGGCGGCCGCCGGTTCAATCCGAAGAACAAGGACGCCAAGCTCTGGCTCGACCGCATGGCGGCCAAGGGCTGGACCGCGCCGATGTGGCCGAAGGAATACGGCGGCGGCGGCCTGAGCCGCGAGCAGAACAAGGTGCTCGAGTCGGAACTGCGGCGCATCAAGGCCCGCCCGGCCCTGATGAGCTTCGGCATTTGGATGCTCGGCCCGGTGCTGCTGGAGTACGCCACCGAGGAGCAGAAGCAGAAGTTCCTGCCCGGCATCGTCAAGGGCGAGATCCGCTGGTGCCAGGGCTATTCCGAGCCGGGCGCCGGCTCCGACCTCGCCGGCCTGCAGACCCGCTGCGAGGACAAGGGCGACCACTTCCTGATCAACGGCCAGAAGGTCTGGACCAGCTACGCCGACCAGGCCGACTGGATCTTCTGCCTGGTGCGCACCGACACCAGCAAGAAGCACGAGGGCATCAGCTTCGTGCTGTTCGACATGACCACCGAGGGCGTCGAGACCCGCCCGATCAAGCTGATCAGCGGCTACTCGCCGTTCTGCGAGACCTTCTTCACCGACGTGAAGGTCCCCAAGGACCAGCTGGTCGGCAAGCTCAACGGCGGCTGGGAAATCGCCAAGCGCCTGCTGCAGTATGAGCGCCAGAACATCTCCGCCGGCGGCTTCGGCGGCGGCGCGGGCATCGACGTGGTCGAGGCCGCCAAGGAACATGTCGGCCTCGACGCCGAGGGCCGCATCGCCGACGGTGACCTGCGCAACCGGATCAGCGCGCACAAGATGGACGCGGCGGCCTTCGCCCTGACCATCCGCCGCGCCGAGCAGGAGGCCAAGGCCAGCAAGGGCCCGAGCGCCGCCACCTCGATCATCAAGTACGCGGCCGCCAAGCTGAACCAGGAGCGCACCGAGCTGACCGTCGAGGCGCTCGGCCTGCAGGGCCTGGGCTGGGAAGGCGAACAGTTCTCGACCGAGGAAATCGGCGCCATGCGCTCGATGCTCCGGGCCAAGGCCAACTCGATCGAGGGCGGCACCAGCGAGATCAATCTCAATGTCGTCGCCAAGCGGGTGCTCGGTCTGCTGGACCATCAGTGATGATCGAGTTCTGGTACGAGTTCGCCTCGACCTACTCCTACCCGGCGGCCATGCGCGTGGAGCGGATGGCCGAGGCGGCGGGCGTGCGGGTCGAATGGCGGCCGTTCCTGCTCGGGCCGCTGTTCCATGCCCAGCAGGGCCTGACCGACAGTCCGTTCAACGCCTTCCCGGTCAAGGGCCAGTACATGTGGCGCGACATGGAGCGGGTCTGCGCCGAGGAAGGTTTACCGTTGAACCATCCCTCCCAGTTCCCGCGCAACAGCCTGCTGGCGGCCCGCGTGGCCATCGCCGGGCTGGACGACGGCTGGACGCCCGACTTCAGCCGCAAGGTCTATGAGGCCAACTTCGTCGCCGACCTCGACATCTCCAGCCCCGCCGTGCTGGCCCCGCTGATCGAGGAGGTCGGCGGCGCGCCCGAGGCCGTGCTCGAGGCGGCCGGATCCGACGCCGTCAAGGCGCGGCTGAAGGAGCACGTCTCCCAGGCCCGGGCCCGCGGGGTCTTCGGCTCACCCAGTTTCATCACCGCCGACGGCGAGCTCTTCTGGGGCAACGACCGTCTGGAACAGGCGCTCGCCTGGGCGGTCCATCATGAGAAGGCGTCGGCATGAGCCTGCGTCCTTCGACACGGCCGCTGACGCGGCCTGCTCAGGATGACATCGATTTTGCCATCCCCCTCTTTAGTCATGCTGAGCAGCGGCCACCGGCCGCGTGTCGAAGCACGCACAACGTCAACGACCGGTAGGAAACACCAAATGGCCGTCCTGAACGAAGAACAGACCATGCTGCGCGACGCGGCCAAGAGCTGGACGCAGGAGTCGTCGCCGGTGACGAAGCTGCGCGCGCTGCGCGACGGCGGCTCGCACCGGAGTTTCGACCCCGCCGCCTGGGCCGAGATGGGCCAGATGGGCTGGGCCGGGGTCATCGTTCCGGAAGACTATGACGGCTCGAACTTCGGCTACCTGGGCCTCGGCCTGATCCTCGAAGAGACCGGCCGGACCCTGGTCGCCTCCCCGCTCCTGTCCACCGCTCTGATCGGCGCGTCAGCCCTGACCCTGGCCGGCACGGACGCGCAGAAGGCCGCCTGGCTGCCGAAGATCGCCGCCGGCGAGATCGTCGCCACCCTGGCCGTCGACGAGAAGGCGCACCACGCGCCGGAGATGATCGCCCTGAAGGCCGACAAGGCCGGCGACGGCTACGTCCTCACCGGCAAGAAGACCTTCGTGCTCGACGGCGACGCCGCCGACCTGATCGTCGTGGCGGCACGCACCGGCGGCAAGCCGGGCGAGACGGACGGCATCACCCTGTTCCTCGTCGAAGGCGGCGCGGCGGGTCTGACGCGCAAGCATCTGGCCCTGGCCGACAGCCGCGGCGCGGCCGAGCTGATCTTCGACGGCGTCAAGGTCGGCGCCGACGCGGTGCTGGGCGAAGCCGGCAAGGGCTGGGCCGTGCTGGAGCCGGTGCTCGACCGCGCCCGCGCCGGTCTCGCCGCCGAGATGCTCGGCAGCGCCCTGCAGGCCTTCGAGATCACGCTGGACTACCTGAAGACCCGCACCCAGTTCGGCCAGGTCATCGGCACCTTCCAGAGCCTGCAGCACCGGGCGGCGAAGATGTTCACCGACCTGGAAACCACCCGCTCCTGCGTGGAAGCGGCGCTGGAGCAGATCGACGCCGGGGCGAGCGACAACCGCGCCGCCGCCTCGCTGGCCAAGGCCAAGGCCAGCGACCTGGCCCATCTGGTGACCAACGAGATGGTCCAGATGCACGGCGGTATCGGCATGACCGACGTGCATGACGCGGGCCTCTATCTCAAGCGCGCCCGCGTGGCCGAGCAACTGTTCGGCGGCGCAAGCTATCACCGCGACCGCTACGCCCGCGTGCTGGGCTTCTAGGCGATGAACGTCAGCGGCGCCGTCGCCGTCATCACCGGCGGGGCCTCGGGCATCGGCTTCGGCATCGCCCAGGCGCTGGCGAAGCGCGGCGCGAAGGTGGTGCTGGCCGACATCGAGGCCGAGCGGGCCCTGGCGGCGGCCGAGACCTTGCGGGCCCAGGGCCTGGAGGCGACCAGCTGCTATCTCGACGTGATCGACCAGGCCAGCTGGGACGCCACGGCCGACGTGGCCTTCGGCCACTGGGACCAGGCTCCGCAGCTGCTGTTCAACAACGCCGGCGTCGGCGGGGGCTCGACCGTCCATGAGACGCCGGAGCGGATCTGGGACTGGGTGTTCTCGGTCAATATCCGCGGCGTCTATCTGGGGGTGAAGACCTTCGCCCCGCGCATGCTCGAAAGCGGCCTGCCGGGCCGGATCATCAACACCGCCTCGGAGCATGCCCTGGGCCTGCCGGAGTCGAAGCGCGGGGGCGTCGTCGCCCCCTACACCGCCGCCAAGCACGCGGTGATGGGCTATTCCCTGTGCATGCGCCGCGACTTCGAGGGCACCAGCCTGTCGGCCGGAGTGATCTGCCCCGGCGTCGTGCAGAGCGACATCTGGAACGCGTTCCGTAACCGCCACGAGACCTTCGGCGGGGCCCGCCCGCGCGTGGTCGAGGGGCCGCATCCGATGGCCCACGGCCTGCCCGCCGCCACCGCCGGCGAGCGTATCGCCGACCAGGTGGAGAGCGACGCCTTCTTCATCTTCACCAACGGCCCCGACGAGGCCGAGGTGCTGGGCGACTACACCCGCGAGGCCGGCGCGGCCATGGCGGCGTTCCGGGACCGGTACGCGGTCTAGGCGTCCCCGTCGGGACGGTCAGGACTCACGCCCGAAGCGCGTCCCGTTCGGGCGCGGCGACCTGTTCCTTCTGCAGGGCCAGTTCGATCTGCTCGATCAGTCGCGCCGGATTGATCGGCTTTTCGGCCACGTCGTCCATGCCGGCCGCCAGATAGTCGCGCTTCTGGCTGGGCAGCACGTTGGCGGTCAGGCCGATGATCGGGATGCGGCCCAGGGAACCGCCGAGCGCGCGGAGCTGGCGCGTCGCCGTCACGCCGTCCATCACCGGCATCTGGATGTCCATCAGGATCAGGTCGAAGGGCGCGGCCTGCGCGACATCGAGACCCTCGGCGCCGTTCGCGGCCGTCTCGACCTCGGCGCCGACCGCCTCCAGCAGCATGCGGGCGACCTTCTGGTTGGTCGGATTGTCGTCGACCACAAGGATGCGCAGGCCGGCCGCCTGGTCGTCGTCCGGCTCCGCCCGCGCGGAGGACGTGTCGGTCGGCACGGCTTCTACCCGGAGAGCCCGCACCTCGAACCAGAAGGTCGATCCCTGCCCCTCGACGCTGGTGAAGCCGATCCGGCCGCCCATCAGGTCGATCAGGGTGGCGCAGATCGACAGCCCGAGCCCGGAGCCGCCGAACTCGCGCACGATCGAGCCGTCGGCCTGGCTGAAGCGCCGGAACATCTGCGGCTGGGCGGCGGCCGGGATTCCGATGCCGGTATCCTCCACCTCGACCCGCAGGGCCTGCCGGCCGGACGGGTCGGGTTCGGACAGGATGCAGCGGACGCTGACATGTCCGCTCGCGGTGAACTTCACGGCGTTGCCGATCAGATTCAGGCACAGCTGACGCAGCCTCAGGCCGTCCACCAGAAGCGTACCGGGCGGCCCCTCGAACGCGGCCCGGAGCGCGATGCCCTTTTCCCGGGCCTGGGTGGCGAAAAGGCCGACCACCTCCCGCAGCAGCGCCTCCGGGTCGGTCGGCTCCGGGTCCAGCTCGAAGTTCCCTGACTCGATCCGGGACAGGTCGAGGACATCGTTGAGCAGCCCCTGCAGGAGCGCGCCGCTGGCCAGGGCCTCTTCCACGAGTTGCCGGCTTTCGGCGTCCAGTCCCCGGCGGCGCAGCAGGTGCAGCACCCCGATCACGCCGTTCATCGGCGTGCGGATCTCGTGGCTCATGTTGGCGATGAAGCGGGACTTGGATTCCGACGCCGCGTTGGCCGCGACCATCGCCGCCTTGAGCCGGCGGCGCTGGCGACGGTCGTGCAGAATGGTCAGCGCCGGCGCGATCAGCAGGAACATCAGCAGCAGGCCGGCCGGCGGCGCCACGACCCAGACCAGGTCACGGGCCGGCTGGCGATAGTCCCAGTCGATCCGGGCGACCTGCGCGCCCGCGTCATCAAGCAGGAAGACTTGCGCCTCCTTCGGCTCGGGCTTGCCGAACGGCACGCGCTCGACATGCAGGTTGTCGAGCAGGAAGTGGCTGCCGAGCCAGTCCAGGAAGACGCCGTCGATGGCCTGCACCGTGACGACCACCGGCGCGCGCGGGCCGGCGGGCAGCGCCGTGCCGAAGTCGGGCTGGATGAGGCTGGCCGAGACGACCAGCGGTCCCGATTCCGTGGCGACCTTCGTCGTCTCGTCGATCGCCCGGGCGATCATCGAGCCGCTCTTCGCGCCCGGTGAAAAGGCGCCGCGCCGCGCCTCGCGCGCCCTGATCTTGGCGACCAGCTGGGCGACCGCGGGCTGAAGCTCCTTCGGGATGCGGGCCCGGGCCGGCCTGGCGTCGCGCCATCCCGCCAGAGCCCGGCCGTCGGCGTCGAGAACATAGACCTGGGCGACGCTGCAGCTCGTCGTCAGGTACTGGCCGATGTTGGTGTCGGCCCAGGCGGCGTCGAAGCGGTTGTCGAGATGGGCGATCGCATCGTCCCAAACGGTGTTGGGACTGATGCAGCTGCGCAGCGCGCTGTCCTTGAGCTTCAGGCCGTTCTCGACGAGCTGTTCCTCGTGGCGGGCCGACAGGCCATCGATGCTGTTGGCCGCGGCGCTCAGGCCGCCGACGAGCGCCACGATGGCAAGGCCGGCGGCGGCGATGATCGCCGCCGCGCCGGCGCGACTTCCGCGATCCTGTCGCCTGGCCTGCCTCGTCGATTTCCCGACCATGGGCGCTCCGCGACGCCCGAGCGCCCCCCTGGCGTCGACGTCAGGCCCGATCCTAGGCCCGGAATGGCTCCGTCCCGGTTTACCCGTTTCGGGCCCGAGGACCGGAACCGCCCTCCCCGCCCGGGGTTCTCCTTGCTCATTCAGTAAGGGAGCAGCCCATGTCCACCGACATCAACGACCGCGCCGAGGTCGAGAAGCGCCTCTGGCGCGAGATCAGCAAGCACGGTCACACCGTCATGCTGGGGGCGCACACCCACCCCATGCAGCACTTCCAGCCGATGACCGCCTTCGCCGAACCCGAGACGGGCCAGATCTGGTTCTTCACCCGCTCCGACACCGACCTCGCCCGGTCGATCCAGGAGGGCAAGGGCGCGATGATGATCGTGCAGGACGGCCAGAAGTTTCACGCCTGCGTCGGCGGCGAGCTGACGCTGCAGCACGATCCGGCGCGGATCGAGAAGTACTGGAACCCGGTCGTCGCGGCCTGGTACCCGGAGGGCAAGGCCGATCCGCTCCTGACCCTGCTCTGCCTCGACGCCAGCGACGCCCAGGTCTGGATCAGCGAAGGCGGCCCGATCAAGTTCGCGTTCGAGATCGCCAAGGCCAACGCCACGGGCGAGACGCCCGATGTGGGCGGCACGCGGCGGCTGAACCTGAACTGAGGCGCGCCGGACAGGTCGGGCCGTCCCGAGGGACCGTTTGACCTGTCCCCGGCCTAGCCCTTTTTCACAAACGGTTCGGGCGCGCGGCGGCCGCCCTGGCGCTCGAGCATCCAGCCCGGGTACTCGGGCGGCAGCTTCGAGGCGGCGTCAAGCGCGGCCATCTCCTCGGCCGTCAGCGCGATCTCGGCGGCGGCCAGGTTGTCGTCGAGCTGCTCGACGGTCCTTGCCCCGATGATCACCGTGGTGACGAACGGCTTGGCCAGCACGTAGGCCAGGGCGATGCGGGCGACGGAGACGCCGCGGGCGTCGGCGATCAGCTTCATTGCGTCAATGCAGTCCCAGGCGCGGTCGCGGTTGACCGGCGGGAAGTCGAAGCTAACCCGGCGGGCGCCGTTGGGTCCGGCCCCCTCGCGGGTGAACTTGCCGGACAGCAGGCCGCCGGCCATCGGCGACCAGACCATCAGCCCCATTCCCTGGTCCTGCAGCATCGGGACGACCTCGCGCTCGAGATCGCGGCCGGCGATGGAATAGTAGGCCTGGACGGTTTCGAAGCGGGCGTAGCCGCGGGCGTCGGCGATGCCGTGCGCCTTCATCATCTTCCAGGCCGGCCAGTTGGAGCAGCCGACGTAGCGCACCAGCCCCTGGCTGACGAGGTCGTCGAGCGCCCGCAGCGTTTCCTCGACCGGCGTCACCGGGTCGTTGGCGTGGATCTGGTAGAGGTCGATGTAGTCGAGCTGCATCCGGTCAAGGCTGGCCCGCACCGCGTCCATGATATGGCCGCGCGAGGCGCCCTTGTCGTTGGGGCCGGGCCCCATCTCGCCGAAGCACTTGGTGGCGATGACCACATCACTGCGCTTGACCCCGAGGTTGCGCAGCGCCGCGCCGACCATCTGTTCCGACTGGCCGGCCGAGTAGACGTCGGCGGTGTCGATGAAGTTGACCCCGCTGGCCAGCGCCCGGCCGATCATGGCGTCGACGCCCTGCTGATCGACCGCGCCGATCGCGCCCCACATGCCCGTGGCCTCGGCGGCGAAGGTCATCGTCCCCAGACAGATCTCCGACACATAGAGGCCCGTCCGCCCCAACTGCCTGTATTTCATGACAAACCTCTGAGTTCTTGCGTGAGCCTGTTTTCAGGATCAGATCGGTGTGTCGACTTCCCGACACAGGGTAAAAACGAAGGTCAAACACTGTCGTTATTCAGAAATACTCGGTCAATTAGCCTTCAGAAAAACTCTGTCTGGATTATGTCGGCTAAGCGACAGTGCTTGGCTGCAACGGCCTATAGCCTGCAACCGCCGCTGGAGAACGGCGTTTGATTTGCATGACGAGTCCGTTGCCCTTGAAAAATCGCCTGCTCGCCTCCCTGTCGCCTGCCGACTTCGCGCTTGTCTCGCCGCAGCTGACCCTCATCGAGATGGACAAGGGTCGCCTGATTTGCGACCCGGGCGATCCGATCGAGACGATATACTTCCCCCATGACTGCGTCATCTCGCTGATGACCCTGATGGAGAGCGGTTCGGCCATAGAGTCCGCCACCATCGGCCGCGAAGGCGCGTTCGGCCTGCAGGCCGCCATGGCGCCGCGCGAGGCGATGTCCCGCGCCATCGTCCAGGTTCCGGGCCGGGCCTCGCGGATGTCGGCGACGGCGCTGGCCGAGGCCTGCCGGCGCTCTCCCGCGCTGATGACCCTGATTGACCGGCACAATGAAGCGCTGTTCGGCCACGCCATCCAGTCGGTGGCGTGCAACGCCCTGCACAGCGTCGAGGCGCGGTTCTGCCGCTGGCTGCTGACCTGCCGCGACCGCATCGACAGCGACACCGTCAGCCTGACGCAGGAGTTCCTCGCCGACATGCTCGGCGTCCAGCGGACCACCGTCACGGCCATCGCCGGGGCGCTGCAGACCCGCGGACTGATCCGCTATCGCCGCGGCATCGTCGACATCCTGGACCGGGCCGGGCTCGAGGCCGCGGCCTGCGAATGCTACGGTACGGTGCGGCAGAACTACGAGCGTCTGCTGCCCGACCCGGCCCGTCGCGTCGTCGCCTAGGCGGCCGCCCGGGCCTTCTGGCTGACCTCCTCCGCCTTGCGGCCGTTCAGTTCGACCATGTGATCGTAGACGGCCTCGAATGTGCCCAGGCCCTGGGTCATGGACCGCAGGTCGAGGATGAAGTCCTGCCGCTCGTCATGCGGCATGTAGACCTCGATGCTGTCCCAGCCCGGCCAGCCCGGGCGGGCGTCGAAGCCCAGCATGCGCCCGCGCCGGTTGGCGATCGACGAGCTGATGCGGGCCGTGGCCGCATTCGGGGCGTGGATGACCAGCTTCTCGATCGGCTCCAGCAGGATCGACCCGGCCTGGGCCAGCCCCTCCTGCATGCCGATGCGGCCCGCCGTGCGGAAGGCCATTTCCGAGGAGTCGACGGCATGGAACGAGCCGTCGATCAGGGTCACCGCCACGTCGACCACCGGGAAGCCCAGCGGGCCGCGCTCCAGGGCGTCGCGCACCCCCTGCTCGACGGCGGGGATCCACTGTTTGGGCACCACGCCCCCGGTGATCCGGTCGTCAAAGCGGAAGCCCTCGCCGCGCGCCAGCGGCCGGATCTCCAGCAGGGTGTCGCCGAACTGGCCATGGCCGCCGGACTGCTTCTTGTGCCGGCCGCGCTGGGTGACCGCCTTGCGGATCGTCTCGCGGTAGGGCGTCGCCGGGGTGTGGCTGACGACCTCGACCTGGTAGCGGCGCTTCAACCGGTCGAGCGCGATGCGCAGGTGGCCCTCGCCCTGGCCGCCGAGACGCATCTCGTGCAGCGCCGCGTCCTGGGTCAGCCGCAGACCGGGGTCCTCCTCGAGCAGCTTCTGCAGCGCGCCGGACAGCCGCACGTCATCCTTGCGGTCGCGGGTGGCGATGGCCAGTTCGAACACCGGCGCGCGCGGCGCGGGCGCCACCTTCGCCGTCTGCGGCGTCTTGCCGGACGACAGCAGGTCGCCCGCATGGGCGCCCTCCAGCTTGCCCAGGGCGACGACATCGCCGGTCTCGGCCGAGGCGATCTTCTTCGTCGCCTGGCCCTGGACGCTGAACAGCCCGCTCACGCGAGCCCGGTCGCCGTTCGGCAGGGTGAACTCGGCCCCGTCCTGCAGCGGGCCGCCCAACACCCGGGCATAGGCCAGCTTGCCAGCCTGTCCGGCGTGTGACGTCTTGAGGACGTAGGCCCCCGCGCCCGTCAGGCCCAGCCGCCCGGCCGCCGATTCCGGCCCCGGCGCGTCATGGCGCAGGGCCTTGAGCAGGCGTCGCACGCCGTTGCCCTGCAGCGCCGCGCCGAAGAACACCGGGGCGATCTGGCCGGCGCGGGTCTCGGCGATCAGGTCGGCGAAGATGGTGTCGGGCGGCGGGGTCTCGTCAGCCAGCAGCATCTCCATCAGGGCGTCGTCGAAGTCGGCCATCTGCTCCAGCATGTGGAAGCGGGCGGAGGCCTCCTCGTCGATCAGCCCGGCCGGGATTTCGACCTGCTCCGAGGCTTTGCCGGCGCGGTAGACGAAGGCCCGTTCGAGGGCCAGATCGATGAAGCCGGCGACATGCTCGTCCTTCCAGATCGGCAGCTGGCGCGCGACCAGCGGGATGGCGCTGACCGGCTGCAGGGCCTTGAGCAGGTCGTCGACGTGGCCGCGGGCCTGGTCGATCTTGTTGACGAAAAAGGCGCGCGGCACGTTCAGAGCCTCCAGCGCCTTGAGCCAGGGCTGGATCAGCACCGCCTTGTCCGGATCGGGGTCGATGACCACGATCGCCAGGTCCAGCGCAGCCAGCCCGTGGTCGCATTCTGCGCGGTGCTCGACCGAGCCCGGCCAGTCGATCAGCGCGTAGCGGTCGCCGAGATAGCTGAAGCCGGCGAGGTTCATCTCGACCGACTGACCGGCCTGTTTCGCCTCAGGCGAAGCGTCGCCGACGGCGCCGGGCTGCCCGACCACGCCCTGGCGGTCCGTGGCCCCGGCGGCGTGCAGCAGGGCTTCGAAGAGGGTCGTTTTACCGGCGCCGTTCGGGCCGACCAGACCGATCGCCCGAACCGCGCCCGATTTCCTTGAGGACATACGCGTTCTCCCACCTTACGGCGGCGAGACGCGCGGCCTCGCCGCGTCGTTTCCGGTTATGGGGGCGCGAGACCCGGGCCCCACGGGCTGATCGAACACCCGGCGCGCGCCGAGGGCAAGCGCAAGTAACCCTGCGTCAGGCTTTCCCGTCCCGCGACCCTGGGTGATACTTCGCCAACGACGGAGGATAGCTGCGACATGGCCAGTCAACTGGACGCGATCGTCATGGGCGCCGGCTTCGGCGGCCTGACCGCGGCGATCAAGCTCAAGGAAGCGGGCTTCGGCCGGATCGTGGTGCTGGAGAAGGCCGACCGGATCGGCGGCACCTGGCGCGAGAACACCTATCCCGGCGCCTGCTGCGACGTGCCCTCGCGGCTCTATTCGCTGTCCTTCGCCCTGAATCCCGACTGGAGCCGGGCCTTCTCGCCCCAGGCCGAGATCCGCGACTACATGGAGCGGGTGGCGAAACAGTTCGGGGTGATGGACCTGTTCCGCTTCAACACCGAGGTCGAGAAGGCCGTCTGGGATGACGCCGCCGGCCTGTGGACCGTCACCGTCAAGGGCGGCGAGACGCTGTCGGCGCCGGTGCTGGTGTCCGGCCTCGGCCAGCTTAACAAGCCGGGTTACGCCGGCATCCCGGGCCGCGAGACCTTCAGCGGCGACAGCTGGCACTCGGCCGGCTGGCGGCACGACATCGACCTGGCGGGCAAGACCGTCGGCTGCATCGGGGCCGGGGCCAGCGCCATCCAGTACATCCCCGAGATCGCCAAGACGGCCGGCAAGGTGATCGTGTTCCAGCGCACGCCCAACTATGTCGTGCCCCGGCTCGACAAGCCGTTCAGCGCCTTCGAGAAGTGGCTGTACCGCACCGTCCCGGCCATCGACCGGCTCAATCGCTGGTTCATCTGGCAGATGATGGATCTGCGCTTCAACGCCTTCAAACAGGGCACGAAGTCTGCCGAGGCCTTCAAGGCGCTGGCGCTGAAGTACCTCGACCAGGTGGTCACCGATCCGGTGCTCAAGGCCAAGTTGACGCCTGACTATCCGATCGGCTGCAAGCGGGTGCTGATCTCCGACGACTATTACCAGGCGCTGATGCGGCCGAATGTCGAGCTGGTCACCGAGGCGGTGCAGGCGGTGACGGCGAACGGCGTGAAGACCGCCGACGGCGCCGAGCACGCCTGCGACGTGTTGATCTACGGCACCGGCTTCGTGACCACCGACTTCATCTCGCCGGTCGAGATCGTCGGCGCGGGCGGCAAGACCCTCAACGACGCCTGGAAGGACGGGGCGGAAGCCTATCTCGGCGTCACCGTCGCGGGCTTCCCCAACCTGTTCATGCTGTACGGGCCGAACACCAATCTCGGGCACAACTCGATCATCGTGATGATCGAGTCCCAGGTCGGCTATCTCGTCGAGGCGATGAAGGCACTGAAGCGACGCGGCGCGAAGGCCATGTCGGTGAAGGACGAGGCATTCAGGAAGTTCAACGCTGAACTACAGCACGATCTGACCAAGACCGCCTGGGCCGGGTCCTGCTCCAGCTGGTACAAGACCGCGTCCGGCAAGATCACCAACAACTGGGGCGGCGACACCGCGACCTATCGGCGGCTGATGAAGACGCCGGTGCTGGCGGATTATGAGGTGGCCTAAGGCGGAGGGGCCAGGGATTAGAGGCCAGGGATTGGTCGGAGCGGAGTGGCGGCCAGATTCGCGCTACACTAGCCCCTAATCCCTAGAACAGGTGCCACAGCGTCACGACGAACGCCGTGACCGCGGCGATGATCGCCTTGGACAGCACAGCCAGCACCAGCAGGCCCAGCGCTGTCAGCAGGCCGCCGACGAGGCCGAGCACGCCGTCCTTTTCCGCCACGCCCAGTCCGAAGGCCGCCAGCGCCAGGGCCGGGGCCATGTGGGTGAACGGGATCGGCAGGATGATGATGATCGCCAGCGCCAGGCAGACCGCGCCGATCAGCCGGTCGCTCCACGGATTGTAGAGGAAGGTCAGGCGTGGCCGCAGCCGCCGCTCCAGCCAGGTCAGGTAGGGCGCGACCTTCTCCATCAGCGAGACGAAGTCGGTCAGCTTCATGTGCCGGTCGGCGATGATGCGCGGCAGCCAGAGCGTGCGACGGCCGACCATCAACTGGGCGGTGATGAACAGCAGCGGCGCGCCGAGAATGGCCGAGACGCCGGGCGGCATCGGCAGGGCCGCCGGGGCGGCGAAGACGAACATCAGCGCCCCGAACGCCCGGTCGCCGAACGCCTCGAGCACGTCCTGCACCGCGATGGTCTTGCGGCGCGAGGCGGCGAGACCGTCGAGGATTTCGGAAATACGGGGGGCGTGTTCGGACTCGGACATCAGAGTCAGGGCTTAGCGCGTTCCCGGTCGCCGGTCACGTCCACGAAAATGAGTATCAGACGCGGCCCGACACCGGCAGCAGGGCGCCGGTCACGCCGCTGGCCGCGTCGGAGGCCAGCCACAGGATCGCCTGGGCCACCTCATCGGGCGTGACCCAGGCGCCGAAGTCGGCATCGGGCATGTCGGCGCGATTGGTCGGGGTGTCGATGATCGAGGGCAGCACGGCGTTGACCGTCACACGCCCCTTCAGTTCCTCGGCCAGACTCTCGGTCAGGCGATGCACGCCGGCCTTGGAGGCCGCGTAGGCGCCCATGCCCGCCGCCGCCTTGACCGCCCCGCCCGCGCCGACGCTGACGATCCGCCCGGCCCGGGCGGCCAGCAGGTGCGGCAGGGCCGCCTTGCAGGCGCTGGCGCAGGTCAGGGTGTTGAGCGTGAACATCCGGCTCCAGGCGGCGAGGTCGCCGTCCGCCAGGGTCTGCCAGGTGAAGCCGCCCGCGACGTTGACCAGCACGTCCAGCCCGCCGAGCACGTCGGCGGCCTTGTCCATGGCCGCCTTCGCCTGGCCCTCGTCGGAGAGGTCGACACCGCCGACGACGGTGACGCCCTCGGGCAGACCACGGCCTGCCGGCGCGAAGTCGATCAGCGCGGCGCGGCCCCCGCTCGCCAGCACCGCGCGGGCCACCGCCTGGCCGAGCACGCCGAAGCCGCCGGTGATCGCATAGGTCTTCGAGGTCATGGCCGGATCCTAGGTCGGACGGGTTTGCATCTGCGGATTGGGCAGCAGGCTGTCGGCCGTCGCGCAGTCCGGCAGCGGCCCCTGGGGCATGTCGGCGCCGTCGACGGTCATCCAGATGCCGACCCAGGCGCCCTCTTCCTTCGGCTTCATGGTCAGCGGCCAGGACAGCTGGCGGATCGTGTCGGGGATGTTCGCGTCGAGCACCGGATTGCCGGACGGATGGACCACGACCACGTCGACGGCGCGCCCGGGGTCCGGCCCGAAGCGCATGCAGACTCCGACCGCGCCCTGGATCGGCGTCGGTTCGGCCGCCGCGGCCGCGCCGCCGGCCAGCAGAACCATCGCTCCAAGGATCGCCGCCGACCGCGCCATGCCGTTCGCCTCGCCACGGGTCGTCGCGCCCGTTCTTCCGGTAAAGATCAATCGCCCGGTGGTGACAAGTCGGCTCGCGCGCGGGAAGCTGCGGCCATGACCCTGATCCCCCTCCCCGCCCAGCCCGCCGGCACGCCCTGGCCGACCCAACAATGGCCCGAGGGCGAGCGCCTGGCCGGCCCGGCCGCCGCCCATCTCGACAGCGCCTTCGCCGCCGACAGCGTGGACACGCTCGGCCGCACCGACGCCCTGCTGGTCGTCCAGGGCGGAAAGATCATCTACGAGCGCTACGGCGACGGGCTGACGGCGGACAACACCCACCCCAGCTGGTCCAAGGCCAAGAGCATCACCCAGGCCCTGACCGGACTGCTGGTCGGCGACGGACGGATCGACATCCACGCCCCGGCCGACGTGCCCGAATGGCGCGGCGAAGGCGATCCGCGCGGGGCGATCACCCTGGACCAGCTGCTGCGCATGTCGAGCGGGCTGAAGTTCACCGAGGAATACGGGCCTGACGCGCCGTCCGACGTGATCCCGATGCTGTTCGGCGAGGGCCAGAAGGACGTCGCCGCCTTCGCCGCCAACATGCCGCTGCTCTACGCGCCGGACCGCTACATGGCCTACTCCAGCGGCACGACCAACATCATCAGCCGGGCCCTGTCGCGGGCGCTGAATGCCTACGGGCCCGACTTCGAGGCCTTCATGCGGGCGCGACTGTTCGAACCGCTGGGGATGACCAGCCCGGTCCCCAAGTTCGACGAGGCCGGCACCTTCATCGGCTCGTCCTTCTGCTTCTGCACGGCGCGGGATTTCGCGCGGTTCGGCCTGCTCTATCTGCGCGACGGAGTCTGGGAGGATCGGCGCATCCTGCCGGACGGCTGGGTCGACTACGCCCGCACCCGCACCACCGCGATCCATGACGACGCCGAGCCGTACGGCGCGCAGTGGTGGCTGGGTCTCGGCGGCCCGGGCAGCTTCTCGGCCAACGGCTATGACGGCCAGTACACCCTGCTGGTCCCGGATCTGGACGTCGTGCTGGTGCGCCACGGCGCGACGCCGATGCCGCTGAAGGACAATCTGAAGGCCTTCATCGGCGGGGCGGTCGAGGCGATGAGATCCGCAACGTCTTGATCACCCGCCCGTTCGGACCACATCGCCTCTGACGCCGGCTGTTCGGCGCGCCGGATGAGCGACATGAAACCCGTGGTGACCGCGATCGCCCTGACTTTCCTGACCGGCCTGTTCTCCGGCGCCGCCGCCCGGGAGAAGGTCGAGGAACCGGCCTTTTCCCTCCTGGACTCGCCGGCAGGCCTCGAGATTCGCCAGTACGGCCCGCGCATCGCGGCCGAGACCACCGTCGCCGGTCGGGACGAACAGGCCCGCTCGGCCGGTTTCCGGCGACTGGCCGGCTACATCTTCGGCGGCAACACCACCCGCGCCTCGATCGCCATGACCGCGCCGGTGGCCCAGGCGTCGGAGAAGATCGCCATGACCGCGCCCGTGGCCCAGACGCCGGACGGCGCGGACGCCTGGCGCATCCAGTTCATCATGCCCAGCCAGTACAGCCTCGACACCCTGCCGGCGCCGAAGGATCCGTCGGTGCGGCTGGTGGCGCTGGAGCCCGAAACCTTCGCCGTGCTGCGGTTTTCGGGCAGCACCCGCGACGGGGCCGTCAACGCCCGAAAGGCCGAGCTGCTGCGGCGGCTGGCCGGGACGGACTGGCGGCCGGCGGGCGAGCCCGTGGCCTGGTTCTACGACCCGCCCTGGCGGCTGCCCTCGCAACGGCGCAACGAAGTCGCCGTGCTGGTGACGCGGGCGCCCTAGACTCGCTTCGCCCCGGTGCAGGCTGACAGATTTTCGGGGGTTGGCTTCCGGCGGGGGAGCCGACTAGGAGATCACTGACCGCCGGTTTCCGACCGCGCAGACCCTCTCGTTCCGGACACACGCCATGCAGCATCACCGCCTCGGCCGCAGCGCCATCTATGTCTCCAAGATCTGCATGGGGACGATGACCTTCGGCTCCCAGGCCGACGAGGCGATGGCCCACCGGGTCCTCGACCAGTCGCTCGAGGCCGGGATCAACTTCTTCGACACCGCCGAGAACTATCCGGTGCCGCCGAAGGAGGAATGGGCCGGCACCTGCGAGGAGATCGTCGGCCGCTGGATGAAGACCAAGCGCCGCGACGAGCTGATCATCGCCACCAAGGTCTGCGGTCCGAGCCACGGCTGGATCAAGGGCAGCCAGCGCGCCGGCATGACCGCGCTCGACCGGCACAACATCGTCCGCGCCGTCGAGGGCAGCCTCAAGCGTCTGCAGACCGACTACATCGACCTGTACCAGACCCACTGGCCCGACCATGACGGCCCCTATGAAGAGGTCATGCGCGCGCTCGACGATCTGGTGCTGGCCGGCAAGGTGCGGGTGCTGGGCTGCAGCAACGAGACGGCCTGGGGCCTGATGAAGAGCCTCAGCGTCTCCGCCAGCGAGGGCCTCGCCCGCTACGAGACGATCCAGAACAATTTCTCGATGAACAACCGCCGCTTCGAGGACGCCCTGTCGCAGGTCTGCCTGCAGGAAGGCGTCAGCCTGATCCCCTATTCGCCGCTGGGCGGCGGCGTGCTGTCGGGCAAGTACAACGACGGCGGCCTGCCCGACGGCGCGCGCTTCTCCAGCTACCTCAAGATCGGCGGCCGGCAGGCGGTCATGGCCAAGCGGTTCGTCAACGACAAGACCCTGGCCTCGACCGAACGGTTCATGGCCATCGCCGCCGAAGCCGGCATGGCGCCGGTGACCCTGGCCACCGCCTGGAGCAAGCAGCACAAGTTCGTCGCCTCGACGATCGTCGGCGTGACGCACGAGAACCAGCTGGCCGACATCCTCGCCGCGTCCGACCTGACGCTCAGCGACGAGGTGATGAAGGCCATCGACGCCGTGACGAAGGACATCCTCTACCCTATGGGGTGAGCCATGACCGACCCGACGCGACTTTCCGGCCCGACCTCGCACAGCTTCATGTCCCAGCGGCTGAAGCTGCACTACGCCGCCTGGGGCGATCCCGAGGCCCCGCCGCTGCTGCTGCTGCACGGCGGGCGGGACCACTGCCGCAGCTGGGACTGGGTCGCCCAACGGCTGGCCGACCGCTATCACATCATCTGCCCGGACCTGCGCGGCCATGGCGACAGCGCCTGGTCGCCGGACGGCGACTATTCGATGGCGTCCTACCTCTATGACCTGGCCCAGCTGATCCATCAGCTGAAGCTGGCGCCGCTGACGATCATCGCCCACTCGCTCGGCGGCAACATCGCCCTGCGCTACACCGGCCTCTATCCGGACAACGTCAGCCGGCTGGTGGCCATCGAGGGCATGGGTCCCTCGCCGAAGATGATCGCCGAACGCGAGAAGACGCCCGTCGCCGACCGCCTGCGCGGCTGGATCGACGAGAAGCGCCAGGCCGCGGGCCGCCTGCCGAAGCGCTATCCGACCTTCGAGGAGGCGCTGGCGCGGATGAAGTCGGAGAACACCTACCTGACCGATGAGCAGGCCCGACATCTCACCGCGCACGGCGTCAGCCAGAACGAGGACGGCACCTTCAGCTGGAAGTTCGACAACTACCTGCGCGTCTGGTCGGCGCCGGACCTGAACCACCAGCAGATCGCCAGCCTGTGGGAGGCGATCACCTGTCCGACGCTGCTCTGCTACGGCGAAAAGAGCTGGGCCTCGAATCCCGAAAAGGACGGCCGCGCCGCCCATTTCCGCGATGCCCGCACGGTCAGCTTCGCTGACGCCGGCCACTGGCTGCACCACGACCAGTTCGAACGGTTCATGGCCGAGGTCGAGGGCTTCCTGGCCGCCTAGCGCGGCGCCGTCAGCCCAGCAGACGGGCGTAGACCGCCAGGGTCGAGGCGACCATGGTCGAGGCGCGGTACAGCTGCGACACATGCCGCCAGGCGCTGTCCGACATCCGCGCATAGGTGGCGGCGTCGGTGGTGATGGCCCTGGCCATGGCGTCGGCGAGAGCTTCGGCGTCGCCGGCCTCGAACTGCCAGCCGGTTTCGCCGTCGATCACGGTTTCGACCGGCGCGCCGATGTTGGAGGCGATCACGGGCCGGCCCATGGCCTGGGCCTCGACGACCGTGCGGCCGAAGGCTTCCGGCTCGAGCGACGGCACCAGCACATAGTCGACGCCGGCATAGGCGGCGGCGATGTCGCGCACGTCGCCGACCAGCTTGACGTGGCCCGCCAGTCCGCCGACCGAAATGCGCTTCAGCAGGCCGGCGGTATACTCGGACCGCCCCTGGTCGCCGCCGGCGATGATCAGCTGAAAACCGCGCACGCCGCGTTCGAGCAGCAGGCGGCAGGCCTCGATGGCCAGTTCCTGGCCCTTCCAGCGCGTCAGCCGCGCCGGCAGCAGGAAGGCCACGCCCCCCTCCGGATCGATCATCGGATGGGGCGAGCGGCCCTTCGCCGCGTCCGGACGACGCTGGAAGATGTCGAAATCCACGCCGCGCGGAATGGTCACCACCCGGTCCGGATCGGCGCCGTAGCGGGCCTTGACCAGATCGGCCGTAAAGCCCGAGTTGGCGATCACCAGATCGCCCGAGGCCATGACCGAATTGTACAGTTTCTTGAGGGCGTTACCCTCGTTGTAGGTCCCGTGGAAGGTCGTCACGAACGGCAGGCCGAGCCGCCGCGCGGCGATCCGCGCCGACCAGGCCGGGGCCCGGGAGCGGGCATGGATAATCGTCACGCCCTCGGCCCGGGCGATGGCCGCCAGCCGGCCGGCGTTGCGCCAGGCCGTGAAAATGTTCTTGGTCGCCAGCGGCAGGCGGAAGAACTCGCCGCCGATCGCCGTCAGGCGGTCCTCCAGCTGTCCGCCCTCGGAGGCCACCAGCGCCCGGCCGCCGGCCTTCACGATGCCCTCGGCCACCTCGATGGTCGTCCGCTCGACGCCGCCGGTGCTCAGCTCGGGAACGACCTGCAACACGCACAGGGGCTTACCAGCGGTCATGACGTCCAGGACTCTGCGCACCTTCTGCGGCGCGCGGCCTTGATATCCTGATTTCCCGTGAGATCGCCAGCCGGGGCCGGGAGCGCGGCGTGGAGCCCTTTGCGCGCCGGAAACCTCTGTTACTATGAGGTCTTCAGCACTCCAGACCGATCCCGATGCGCCGCACGTCAAGCAAACTGGTTTCCGTGGGCGGCGCCGGTCTGGCGTTCGGGGTCCTCGCGGCCCTGATCAAGGCGGTCAGCGAACGGCAGGTGGCGGTGCTGTTCCTCGACCAGATCCTGTCCGGCGCCTGGCTGGATGATCCGGCGGCCGGCGGCGTGTTCGTCTTCGCGATCGTCATCTACCTGTCGGCGGCGATCCTCGCGGTCGGCCTGGTCATGCGGGCGTTGAAGGCCTGACCTCAGGCCGCCCGCGGGCGGCTCAGAAGCGCTTCCAGCAGCCGGTCGACCTCCGAGGCGGGAATGGCCTCGATGGCCTTGTCGCCGAAGTTCTCGGCCACCAGCGGATAGACCGTCGAGGCGGCGGGCAGGAACTTGCGCTCCTTGCGACGCTCGCAGAACAGGCTGACCAGCGGCGCGCCGCCGGCCGCCAGCATGTGACCGGGACCGGCGTCCGCGGCGACGGCCGCCGACAGGCGGCCCGCCAGCGCGATGGTGAGCAGCGGCCCCTGGACGGGCGAGGTCGCGTCCACCCCGTCCTCGAGCGGCAGCAGGGCGAATGGCGCCTGGCTTCGCACGGGCTCAAGGTAGTCGCGTTCCGCAGGGCCGAGGATGAACACCGGCCGACGACCGCGCTCGAACTGCGCGGCGGCCAGCTGGAGGTAGCGATCCAGCGGCCAGCGGCGTTCGAGGCCGCCCGAGCCTGGCGCGAAGCCGACATAGGTCTCGCCCGGCGGCAGCAACGTCCTCGCCGCCGCGTCCCCTTCGGGTGTCGCCAGCTTCGGATGCCCGGAGGTCGCCTGCGGTCCGGCGGCCAGCTTCAGCAGGCCGTCGAGCTGGAGCGCCATGCTTTCGGGCCAGGGCGTGGCCGGCCGGCGATCCGACAGCGCGAACCTTGCCGCGGCCGAGATGAACGACCGCCCGGCGCGCCGGATGACCAGACTGCGACGGATATTGGTCTGGGTGTCGATGATCAGATCGAAGGTGCGGCCGCCGAACGGGGCGCTCGGGCTCAGCACATCGCGCAGGCGTTCACCGAGCGGCTCGCCCAGCAGCAGCTGGTCGATGAAGCGGAACACGACCGGCTTGAGCCATCCGGCATAGACGCTTTTCCCGCTCGCCGCGCACCAGGTGATGTGGGCGTCGGGAAACGCGGCGCGGAGCCCCGCGGCGAACGGCAACTTGATCAACCCGTCGCCGCTCAGCTCTTCGACCGAATAGACGAGAATCGACCGGATCATGTCGAGGACCTTTGAGGAGCCTGCGTTTAGGGTGGCCCGGAACGGGTGCAAGCCACGGGAACACGCCGCCCGAGCAATGCGCCACGCTGACGCCTGACCGTGCAGGCCCGCCTTAGGCGTGTTTTGTGACGGGAGTTTGCGGATATCTGGCGGGATTGTGTCCGCCGCCCGGTGACCGGAAAACGACCAGGCGCTCAGGCCGGGACCGGACGCGTCAGGTCCCGCACACCTCGCGGACACAGGACCGCAACCACCTGTGCGCCGGGTCAGCGTCCAGCCGCGGATGCCAGAGCATCGACACCGTGAATTCAGTCGTCGGCATGGGGAGCGAGACGCTGACCATGCCCTCTCTCAGGGCCAGGGTGTGACGGTCCGGCACCGTCGCCACCATATCGGAGGCGCGCGCCAGGGCGAGGGCCCCGGAGAAGCCGCCGACGATGCCGACCACCCGCCGCCTGAGGTCCGCCGGAAGGAAGGGAAGATCGACGGCGTCTGCCTCAAGCCCGCTTCGCGAAACCACGACATGGTCCGCGTCCGCGTACCAGGACGACGTGATCGCCCCGACGTCAATCGGGTGGCCCTTGCGGACGACGGCCACCAGTCGATCCCGGAACAGCGCCTGGGTGCGCACCTCGGGCCCGATTGACGCCTCGATGACACCGGTCTCGAGGTCGATACGACCGTCCCGCAGCGGGGCGCTGTCCTTGTCCGGCTTCTGCAGAAAGGTCATCCGCACCCCGGGCGCCGCCGATCTGGCCTTTTCGATGAGGGCCGGTCCGAAGTTCTCGACGAAGCCGTCGCTCGTCCTGAGGATGAAGGTCCGTTCGAGCGCGGCCAGGTCAATCGCCGTCTCCGGCCGCAAAACGGCTTCCGCGTCCCCGACGAGCAGGCGGACCTTCTCCCGCAACGCCTGGGCGCGAGGCGTCGGCACAAGCCCGCGGCCGGCCCGCACAAGCAGCGGGTCGCCTGTCGCTTCCCTCACGCGCGCCAGCGCCCGGCTCATGGCCGAAGGGCTCAAACGCAGGCGTCTGGCGGCGCCGACCACACTGCCCTCCGCGAGCAGGGCGTCGAGGGTGACGAGCAGATTCAGGTCAGGCGGCGACATGGCGACAGACTAGCCCCGCCGATCGCGCCATGCATAGCGTCAGACGCATCAATCAAGTGCAAATGCTGCGCCTTCCGCCCTGTCCGGCCCCTTCGTACCCTCGCGAAGGATCACAAACCCGGAGGGACAGGACATGCCAACCCACTCACTCGAGGCCTTCGTCGAAGGCGTAAGGTCAGCCTGGGGCCCGCTGACGACCGAACTGGTCACGGAATGCCGGCGACAGCTGGAGATGCTTGTCCGGGCCCCGGCGTCCGAGCCGTGGCTCGCGGCCCTTCACCGCGACCAGCCGATCGCCGAAGAGCTTTACCGCGATCCGGACCACGGCTTCCTGCTGCTGGCGCACACCGAGCACGCCGGTCTCTATCGCCCACCTCATGACCACGGGCGTAGCTGGGTGATCTACGCCCTGCAGGACGGCGAGATCGAAATGGGCGCCTACGGCCGTGTCGACGGTCCCGACGGCGACGTCCGGCTCGTCAGGCGCGACAGCACGCCTGTGCGCACCGGCGAGGCGCGGGTCTATCTCCCGGGCGACATTCACGACACGCGGTGCGTCAGCAGCCGGGCGCTGCTCTTCCGCTTCACCGAGCGCGACCTGCGCATCGAGGACAGGCAGGAGCATCGGGTCACCCGCTACCATCAGCGCAACGGCGTCTGGACGTTGGGGGCGGCATGAGCCTCGCGCCCGTCGTGAAGCCGGCCCCAGGCCCGGAGGCGGAGGTAGGCCTGTCGGGCCCGGCGTGGACCCGACGCCGCAAGGCGGCCGCCATCGCCTCGGTGCTAGGGGCGATGAGCCTGGTCGTTCTCGACGCGGGCATGGTCAACATCGCGCTGCCGACGATGGCCAGGACCTTCGAGACGTCCGCGGCCAACGCCGTTCTGGTGATCACCGCCTACCAGACGGCGCTGGTCATGGCGCTTCTGCCCTGCGCCGCGCTCGGCGAGCGCTTCGGCAACCGACGCGTCTTTCTCGCGGGCGTTTGCCTGTTTCTTGTCGGCTCGGTGCTCTGCGCCGTGTCGCCAGGCCTGCCCTGGCTGGTGGCCGCGCGGCTCATTCAGGGACTGGGCGGCGCCGCGGTCATGGCGCTTGGCGTCGCCCTGCTGCGGTTCACCGTCGCGCCGGAGCAACTCGGGGCGGCGGTCGGCTGGAACGCGCTGACCGTCGCGCTCTCCTCCGCCGCCGCGCCGACGCTGGGCGCGCTGATCGTCGGGCGTTTCGACTGGCCCTGGCTCTTCCTGGTCAATCTCCCGGTCGGCGCCCTCGCCCTGGCCGCCGGGCTGGCCTTGCCGGCGCCGCCCGGCGGCGCCAGGCGCGTGGATCCCGTCAGCATCGGCCTGAACGCGGCCGGGTTCGCCCTGCTCGTCGTCAGCGCGGAAGCCCTGCCGAAGTCGCCGGTCCTCGCGGCCCTCGGCCTTGGCGCCGCCCTGCTGGTCATCGTGGGTCTGGTGCGGCGCGAGGCGCCGAAGGCCGCCCCTCTCATTCCGCTCGATCTCCTGCGCAACCGGTCGTTCGCGCTGTCGGCGATGGCGTCCGTCTGTTGCTTCATCGGACAGGCGGCCGCCATGGTCGCCCTGCCCTTCCACCTCCAGCACAGCCTTGCGCAGTCGCCGCTCATGGTCGGCCTCTGCCTGTCGCCGTGGCCGCTGGGTGTCGCGGTGACGGCGCCGATCGCCGGACGGCTGTCCAACCATGTGGCGTCGGCCCGGCTCTGCGCGCTCGGGGGCCTGGTGCTGGCGTCGGGACTGGCCCTGGCCGCCCTCTGGCCGCCCCGCGCCGACCCGCGCCCCTTCATGGTCTTCGCCGCCATCAGCGGGATCGGCTTCGGCCTCTTCCAGGCGCCGAACAACCGGAGCCTGTTTCTGGCCGCGCCCGGACATCGCAGCGGCGCGGCCGGCGGCATGCAGGGAACCGCCCGGCTGACGGGTCAGACAGCCGGCGCGGTGATGATGGCGATGCTGTTCGTCGCGCTGCCGATGAGCATCGCGCCCCGCGTCGGCCTCGGCCTGGCCGCGGCCGCGGCGCTTTTGTCGGGCATCGTCAGCGCCCGGCGGGCGACCGCCGACGAAAGCGGCGGCCCCCTGACGCCGGCCTGATCCCGGCCGCGCTACTTCGCCCTGGGCAGGCCGCAGGTGTTGACGCCGAGGATGGCGTAGAGCGGGCAGAAGCCGATGAGGCCGGTCAGCAGCGGCACCACGCCCAGCCAGGCCCAGGGCGTCTTCGGACCGATGAACACCAGCGACAGGACGGCGACGCCGACGAGGACGCGCAGGATGCGGTCGACCGCGCCTTCATTGAGTTTCATGACATGTCTCCTTGGATGGCGCCGGCGGGGGGCCGGGGCCTTTGGGTGAATGGGACGGTCCGGTCAGTGGAAGGCGGGGCCCGGCCGGACGCCGAGCTTCTTGAACACCAGCGCCGCCGGGCAGAAGCCGGTGAAGGCGGCCTGGATCATGTTCAGGCCCGCGAAGGCGCTGAGCAGTAGCCACCAGGGACTGACGAAATGCCCGAGCGTGACGCCGGCCAGAACGACCAGTCCGGCGAAGATGAAAACAGCGCGATCGAGGGTCATCGGAAATCCTTCAAGGACATCAGGCCGGAGCCTGGGCGAGCGCCTGGGTGGTCCAGGCGACGATCTGGTTGGCGGTCATGGCGCCGGCCTGGCGGGCGACGATCCGGCCGTCGCGAAACAGGATCAGGGCCGGAATGCCCGACACCCCGAGTTCGGCGGTGATGGCCCCCTCCTCGTCCGCGTTGAGCTTCAGCAGGCGAACGTTCGGCTCGAGGGTGGCGGCCGCCGCGGCGAACTGCGGGCCCATGGTCCGGCAAGGGCCGCACCACGGCGCCCAGACATCGACCAGCACGGCCGCGCCCTGGGTCGCCCGGCGATGCGCCCGGAACGCCTCGCCGCCCACATCGACCGGATGGCCGGTGAACAGCGGCTGGCCGCACCGGCCGCATCTGGCCTTCAGCGGATCGCGCTCGGCGGGGAGCCGGTTGGTCGCGGCGCAGGCGGGGCACACGAACTGTCGCGTCGTCATCGCCGGACCCTCACGGCTTGATCTTGCGGATGCCCATCACGTCCAGCGCCAGCTTTTCGTAGAAGGGCTCGCTCTCGCCGCGCTTGACCTTGGCGAGGAAGTATTTCTCGAAGCCGACCTTGGCGAGGTGGACCCACTTGCCGCTGGCCGACCAGTTGACGTTGCGCGGCGGGATCTGCGGCTGGGCGACGAAGGCCACCCCGCCGTCGCCGAAGTCAGCGAGACAGATGGCGTTCCAGGTCGCTTCATTGGTGGCCGGCCTGCCGGCGACCAACGCGCCAAGGTTATGGGCGATGGCCGTGACCATGCTCTCGATCATGAAGCCGGTCTTGGGCACGCCGACAGGCACCGGCGTCTTGCCGGTCGGGGCGATGGCCACGCAGACCCCGAGGGCGAAGACGTTCGGGAACGTCGGATTGCGCTGGTGCTTGTCGACGACGATGAAGCCGCGCGGGTTGGTCAGGCCCTCGATGCCGCGCACGGCCTCGACGCCGCGGAAGGCCGGCAGCATCATCGAATAGCTGAACGGCAGATCGTGGGTCGTCCGGACGGCGCCGTCCTCGGCCAGTTCCTCGACGTGCATCAGGCCGGCCTCGACCGAGGTCACCCGGGCGTTGGTGACCCATTTGATGTGCCGGTCGCGCATCTCGCTCTCGAGCAGACCCTTGGTGTCGCCGACCCCGTCGAGGCCCAGATGGCCGACATAGGGCTCGGAGGTGACGAAGGTCATCGGCACCCTGTCGCGGATCTTCCGGCGCTTGAGCTCGGTGTCGAGGATCATCGCGAATTCGTAGGCCGGACCGAAGCAGGACGCGCCCTGCACCGCGCCCACGACGATGGGTCCCGGATTTTCGACGAAGCGATCGAACGCCGCCGCCGCCGTCTCGGCGTGGTCGATGTGGCAGATCGACTGGGTGAAGCCGCCGTGCGGCCCCAGGCCCTGGATCTCGTCGAAGGCCAGCTCGGGCCCGGTGGCGATGACAAGATAGTCGTACGTCAGCGACCCGCCGTCGTTCAGCTCGATGCGGTTCTCGGCCGGCGAGACCCGCTTGGCGCCCACGCCGGAGAACGCGATCCCCTTTTTCTGGAAGACGGGCGGCAGCTTCACCTCGATCGCGTCCCGCTTGCGCCAGTGGACAGCAACCCAGGGGTTCGACGGGACGAAGTGGAAGGTGTCGCCCTGCGACACCACGCTGACATCGGCCTGATCGCCAACGGCGTTCCTGATTTCGAAGGCGGCGATGGCGCCGCCCAGTCCCGCGCCGAGGACGACAATACGCGGCTTGGCCATGGTCATGTTCCTCCGAACGCCTCCGGTTGAGAGCGGCAGGGTCCGCCCGTTCCGGTCGGCAGGCTTTGATACGGATCACGTCGGGACCGCCGGGGCCGACCTAACGTGTCGATGCTTGACTTCATATTCTGACAATCGCATATACGCAACTATGAATTTAGATGCTCTCGCCATGAAGGCCTCCGCGGAGGACGCCTGCACCCTGCTCAAGGGGCTGGCGAACCCGCATCGGCTGATGATCGTCTGCTCGCTGGTCGGCGGCGAGCAGTCGGTGGGCGCGCTGGCGCAGCTGCTCGGCATCCGCGAGACGCTGGCCTCGCAGCATCTGGGCCTCCTGCGCCGTGACGGCGTCGTCTCGGCGCGCCGGGATGGCCAGACGATCTACTACAGCCTCCAGAGCGGCCAGGCCCGCGCCCTGGTCGAGACCCTGTCCAAGCTTTTCTGCGCGGTCGCCTGACCGCCGTCTCCAGAAGGACCCTCCGATGTTCGGCTCTCCCAAGACCAAGGACCTGTCCCCCGCCCAGGTGAAGGCCGCTCTCGACGCGCACGAGATCCTGCTGATCGACGTGCGCGAACCGGGCGAGTTCGCCGCCGAGCGCATTCATGGCGCCCTCAACTTCCCGCTCTCGACCTTCGACCCGGGGGCTCTGCCCGCCGCCGGCGACAAGCTGATCGTGCTCCAGTGCGGCTCCGGAAAACGCTCGGCGACGGCCATCGGGCACTGCCTGAAGGCCGGTCACGCCATCGACTCCCACCTGGCGGGCGGGATCATGGCCTGGAAGGCCGCCGGCCTGCCGACCGTGACGATCGACTCCGAGACGGGCGCCGTGCGCGACCGCCGCTGATCACGCGAAACCAGAACCCACGAACGGGCGGACCATGGCCAGACTCCTTTCCATCGCCGGCGCCTTGAGCGCGGCCCTGCTGCTCACAGCCTGCGGCGGCTCCGAACCGGCCGAGCGCGCGCCCGCGCGCGCGCCGGCCGCGGGGCGGTTGACCCTCGCCTGGAGCACGGTGGCGGACATCAAGCCGGTATCCGCCACCCTTACGACGCGGGACATGGGCGAGGCCCGGGCCCGGATTTCCGGCGTGCTGGTCTCGCTGCTGGTCAAGGAAGGCGACGTGGTCCGCCAGGGCCAGCTGATCGCGACCGTCAGGGATGACCGGCTGGCCCTGGTGACCGCCTCCTACGACGCCCAGGTGGCCGCCGCCGCCGCCGACGCGACGCGCGCGCAGGGCGACCTCGCCCGCACCCGCACCCTGTTCAACCAGGGCATCTACGCCCAGGCCCGCATGGACCAGGTCGAGGCCATGGCCAAGGCCGCCAACGCGACCCTCGCCGCGGCCAAGGCCCAGCGCGCCGCCAGCGCCGAGCTCGGCGCCCAGGGCGCGATCCTCGCGCCGGCTTCGGGGCGGGTGCTGACGGCCGACGTGCCGCTCGGCTCGGTCGTCATGGCCGGGCAGTCGATCGCCCGGATCACCGCCGGCCCGACCGTCGTGCGCATCGAACTGCCGGAAGCCCAGGCCCGGGCCCTGAAGGTCGGGGACGAGGTCCAGCTGGCCGCCGAGGACCTGCGCGGCGTCGCCGCCACCGGCCGGGTGACCCAGGTCTATCCGTCCGTGACCGCCGGCCAGGTGGTCGCCGACGTCACCGCCGCCGGGCTTCCGGAGGACCTGATCGGGCAGCGCGTCCGCGTCGGCATCCGGATCGGCCAACGCCAGGCGCTGGTGATCCCGCGCCGCTATGTCTCGACCCGCTACGGCATCGACTACGTCCGGCTGGTCGGCAAGGACGGGACGGTCTCCGAGACGCCGGTGCAGACGACGGCCGCGCCGACCGCGAGCGAGGTCGAGGTGCTGTCCGGCGTTCGGCCCGGTGATGTCCTCGCGCCCGCCGGAGCGAACCCATGAACCTCGGCCTCTCCGGGCGACTGACCCGGGCGACGATCAGGTCGCCGCTGACCCCGCTGTTCCTGCTGGCCGCCATCGCCGTGGGTCTGCTGGCGCTGGCGAGCATTCCCCGCGAGGAAGAGCCGCAGATCAGCGTGCCGATGGTCGACATCATGGTCGCGGCCCCGGGCCTGCGCGCGCCCGACGCCATCGAACTGGTCGGCAAGCCGCTGGAAACCATCGTCAAGAGCGTCGCCGACGTCGAGCACGTCTACACCTTCGCCGACGACGACCAGGTCATGGTCACGGCGCGCTTCAAGGTCGGGGTCGATCCCGACGCGGCGGCCGTGCGCGTGCACGAGAAGATCCGCGCCAACATGGACCGGATCCCGGCCGGCATTCCCGAGCCGCTGATCCAGACCCGCGGCATCAACGACGTGCCCAGCCTCGTGCTGACCCTCTCGCCAAAGCCGGGCGCGGCGGGCCAGTGGACCGACCAGGCGCTCTACGAGCTGGCCGGCAAGCTGCGCACCGAGGTGGCCAAGGTCGACGATGTGGGCCTGACCTTCATCGTCGGCGGCCGGCCGCAGGAAATCCGCGTCGAACCCGATCCCGCGAAACTGGCCCTGCACGGCGTGTCGCTGGGCGGTCTGATGGACGCCATCCGCCAGGCCAACCGCGCCTTCCCCGCCGGCCAGGTGCGCAACAACGGCCAGTCCGTCCAGGTGACGGCCGGCCGCACGATGACCAGCCCCGTCGACATCGGCCTGATCGCCCTGCCCTCGACGCGCGGCGAGATGGTCTATGTCCGCGACGTCGCCACGGTGATCGAGGCGCCGCGCGAGGACCAGGCCCGCGCCTGGCGCTTCGCCCGCGTCGGCCAGGACTGGAGCCAGGCGCCCGCCGTCAGCCTGGCCATCGCCAAGCGCAAGGGCGCCAACGCCGTGGTCGTCTCGCACGCCGTGCTGGCCCGGGTCGAAACGCTCAAGGGCACGCTGCTGCCCGACAGCCTGAGCGTCGCGGTGACCCGCGACTATGGCGAGACGGCCAACGAGAAGGCCAACGAACTGCTGTTCCACCTCGGCCTGGCGACCCTGTCGATCGTCGTGCTGATTGGTCTGGCCATCGGCTGGCGCGAGGCGGCAGTGACGGCGGTGGTCATCCCGACGACCATCCTGCTGACCCTCTTCGCCTCCAACCTGATGGGCTACACCATCAACCGGGTCAGCCTGTTCGCGCTGATCTTCTCGATCGGCATCCTCGTCGACGACGCCATCGTGATGATCGAGAACATCGCCCGGCACTGGGCGATGAAGGACGGCCGCAGCCGCATCGACGCGGCCGTCGAGGCCGTGGCCGAGGTCGGCAATCCGACCGTGGTCGCCACCCTGACCGTGGTCTCCGCCCTGCTGCCGATGCTGTTCGTGTCCGGCCTGATGGGCCCCTACATGGCGCCCATCCCGGTCAACGCCTCGGCCGCCATGGTGTTCTCGTTCTTCGTCGCCGTGGTCATCGCGCCCTGGCTGATGGTCCGGTTCGCCCGCAAGACCCTGGCGGCCGACGGCGGTCATCACGGCGAGGGCAAACTCGGCGCCGTCTACCGCAAGGTCGCCGGCCGGGTGATCGCCACCCGCCGCAGCGCCTGGACCTTCCTGATCGCGGTCGGCCTGGCCACCCTGGTCGCCTGCGCCATGTTCGCCACCAAGACCGTCACGGTGAAGCTGCTGCCGTTCGACAACAAGTCGGAGCTGCAGGTGGTCGTCGACCTGCCGGAAGGCACGTCGCTCGAGGCGACGCAGCGGGTGCTCAACGACGCGGCCCTGATCACCCGGGCCCTGCCCGAGGTCACCGCCATCGACGCCTACGCCGGGACCGCCTCGCCGTTCAACTTCAACGGCCTGGTGCGGCACTACTACCAGCGCAACAAGCCGGAGATGGGCGACCTGTCGGTGGCCCTGGCGGCCAAGGGCGACCGCCATCGCTCCAGCCATGTCATCGCCCTGGATCTGCGCCAGCGCCTGGCGGCGCTCAACCTGCCCGCCGGCGCATCGATCAAGGTGGTCGAGGCGCCGCCCGGACCGCCGGTCATGGCCACCCTGCTGGCCGAGATCTATGGCCCCGACGCGAAGACGCGCCGCGCCGTGGCCGAACGGGTCAAGGCGACGTTCCGCTCCGTGCCCTACATCGTCGATGTGGACGACAGCTATGGCCAGCCCCGGCCCGGCCTGAGGCTGGTTCCCGACCGCGACCGGCTGGAGGCGCTGCGCGTCACCGACCTTGACGTCTACGACTCGATCGGCGCGGCCCTCGGCGGCCAGGTGGTCGGCTACGCCCACCGCGGCGAGGGCCGGGACCCGCTGGAGATCTCCGTCCGCCTGCCGCAGTCCGCGCGCAGCTGGGGCGAAGGCCTGGCGGCCATGCCCGTGGCCCAGTCCCAGGCCGGGCGCCTGGTCGCCCTCGGCGAGGTCGTCACCGCCAGCCAGGAGGCCGGCTCGACTCACATCTTCCGCCGCGACGGCCGCGACGTGGACATGATCCTCGGCGAGCTGGCCGGCGCCTATGAGGCGCCGATCTACGGCGTGCTGGCGGTCGACAAGGCCATCAGGCAGGGCGACTGGAAGGATGTCCCCAAACCCGACATCCGCCTGCACGGCCAACCGACCGACGAGAGCCGGCCGACCGTCCTGTGGGACGGTGAGTGGGAGATCACCTGGGTGACGTTCCGCGACATGGGCGCCGCCTTCGGGGTCGCGATCCTCGGCATCTATGTGCTGGTGGTCGCGCAGTTCAAAAGCTTCCGCCTGCCGCTGGTCATCCTGACGCCGATCCCGCTGACCCTGGTCGGCATCGTCATCGGCCACATCCTGTTCCGGGCGCCGTTCACCGCCACCTCGATGATCGGCTTCATCGCGCTGGCCGGGATCATCGTGCGAAACTCGATCCTGCTGGTCGACTTCATCCGGCACAGCCAGGGCGAAGGCCGGCCGCTGCGCGAGGTGCTGCTGGAGGCCGGGGCGATCCGCTTCAAGCCGATCGTGCTGACGGCCCTGGCGGCGATGATCGGGGCGGCGGTGATCCTGTTCGACCCGATCTTCCAGGGCCTGGCCATCTCGCTGCTGTTCGGCCTGGCGTCCTCGACGCTGCTGACGGTGCTGGTGATCCCGGCGATCTATGTCGTGCTCAGGGATGACCAGGCGAAGGGCGCCGCCGCGGCATAGCGACCACGGCGGCGGCCCCGGCCTTGCGGACGCATGCGTGCCTTCTACATTAGGCATATGTCCAGCACGCTCATCGACCGGCCGACGACGACAGAACTCTCGCAACTCGAAGGCAGCGCCCACGCGGCGGCCCGCATGCTCAAGCTGCTGGCCAGCGAGCAGCGGCTGCTGATCCTGTGCAAGCTGATCGAGGGGGAGAGCTCGGTGGGCGACCTGTCCGCCCATGTCGGCCTGGCCCAGTCGGCGACGTCGCAGCATCTGGCGAAGATGCGCGCGGAGGGTCTGGTGGCCACCCGGCGGGACGGGCAGACGATCTACTACCGGCTGGACGATCCGGCGGCGATCCGCATGCTGGATACGCTGTGCGAGATCTACAAGCGGACCCCGTGACAGCGACCTGCCGCCGTCGCGCGGACGGGGATTTCTGGAGCGGCCGGCGGGAATCGAACCCGCGACATTCAGCTTGGGAAGCTGACGTTCTACCTCTGAACTACGGCCGCGCTCAGGAAGCGCGACCATAGACAAAGTCGGCGTGGCCGCAAGCGTCTGGCAGGCAAATCGACCGGGATCGGTTCATCACGCCGGTCCCGCGGCGCGCGCCCCGTTTTGAGGCGGCGACCGGCGTTCACAAGCCCGCCGAAAACGGGTCATCTGAGGGCCTGTGTGGCAGGCAGGCCGTTGACCAGGCTTCGCACGGCTTAGGATTGAGGCGGTCGGAGCGTCCTGTTTTCATGAATCACCTGACCTTTGGCCCGACATCGGGGGCCGTCGTGCGGCCGCCGACCCTGCGCCGCGCGGCCAAGATCGTCACCCAGCGGCGGCTGATCGCCTCGGCCCGCACGCTGTTTCTCCAGCGCGGCTATGACGCCACCACCGTGCGGGATATCGCCGCGAACGCCGACCGGTCGATCGGGGCGGTCTTCAACTGTTTCGCCGACAAGCTCGACCTGCTCGAGGCGGTCATGGCCGAAGAGGCCCCGGCCCTGGCGGAGGCGGCGCGCGGAGCGATCGCCGGGAGCCCCCGTTTTGTCGACTGCCTGCACCGCCTGCTGGATCTCCTGACCCAACCCGACCACGCGCGGCTGGTGATGATCGAACGGCACCTGCCCACGGTCCGCCGCAAGGTGCAGCCCGCCCTGTGCGCCGTAGTCCATGACGCCGCCGTTGCGGCGCTCGACCGCGGCGAGATCGCCCCCCACCTCAAACTGGACCTGATCTGCGGCCTGGTCTGGGACCTTCTGACCGCCTGGCGCCATGACATCGGGGACGCCGGGACCGACTCCTGGGTCGCCGACGCGATGGCCTACGACCGGATCGACCTGCTGATGACCGCCATCACGCCCTGATCACCGCCCACGGGACGCCGTCAGCCGGGCAGCCCGACCGGCGGCATGACGCCCGAGCGCTGAAGATCCAGGAAGGCGCTGTCGAGCTCCATCTCCAGCATCCGGGACAGGCGGGAGAATTCCGGGGCGGCCAGGACCGCTGACGGAACATAGTAGCGTCGCTCTTCGGTCTGGCGACAACGCTCCGCCGCCACCAGCCTGAGCGCATGACGGCGAATGGTCTCGCGCGGCAGGCCGAGCTGCTTCGCCACGGAATAGCAGGACACCGGCTGGCGCAGTTCGTCCGGGAACAGGCCCGCCTCGGCCAGCGGGTTGATGACCCGCGGCTGGTTCAGGTGACGCACATTGGAGTGGGCGATGCCATAGAAGGTCAGCCCGCTGATCAGGTCGCCGTCGAATATTTCGCCCACCGTCACCGCGACACGCAGGTAGAGGTCCAGTCCGACCCGCCCCATGTAGCGGGTCCTGTTCTGTTTCAGATGCATCCCTCGCCCTCGCCCCCAGGCACAAGTTACCCGGCGGTCACAAGATAGCTAGGGGCAGCCATGGCGTCCGGCAACGGACGGATTGACGCAGACCGACCCCGACCTCACGATGGCCCGAACAAACGTTGGGGAGACAGGATCATGGCCGATGGCGCGCATGGGTCCGAAGACCGGGCCGGCTTCACCTCGATGGTCGAGAGCACCCAGGAGGACTGGCTGAAGATCGCCACCGCCTCGGCCGAGTACGGCCGCGAACTGCCCGGCCGGGTGATCAATCATCTGCAGCTGCTCAAGGGCGACTGCGGCGGTTTCATCGTCGACCGGCTGGAGCACAGCCTGCAGACCGCGACACGGGCGTTCCGCGACGGGCGGGACGAGGAGTATGTCGTCTGCGCCCTGCTGCACGACATCGGCGACGTGCTGTGCCCGCGAAACCACCCGGACATCGGGGCGGCGATGGTGTTTCCGTTCGTCTCCGAGGCCAACCACTGGATGGTCCAGCAGCACGGCATCTTCCAGGGCTACTACTTCTTCCATCACCTCGGGCTGGACCGCGACATGCGCGAGCAGTTCCGGGGCCATCCGCACTTCGAGTACACCGCCCAGTTCTGCCACCTGTATGACCAGTCGGCCTTCGATCCGAACTACGAGTCGATGCCGCTGGAGGCCTTCGAGCCGATGCTGCAGCGGGTGATGAGCACGCCCAAGCGGTCGATCTACCTGCGCCCGAAGGCCGAGACGGCGGCCTGAGCCGGAGCGTCGATTTCGGAGCCTGGCCCGGCGATCCGCGAAATCCACGGGCTTCTCTGATCAGGATCCTCCCCCCTGGGGGAGGTGGCTCCGCGAAGCGGAGACGGAGGGGGTCTGACCACACCCCTCTGTAACCCCCTCAGTCAGGCCTGCGGGCTGCCCGCTCCCCCAGGGGGGAGCATCCAGGCCCGCGTCGAGTCTCCTGCCTCCTAGTCCGGCAGACGCTCGGCTGTCAGGCCGCGGCGGGCCAGCTGCGCCTGCACGCTGTCGGGACCGGCCAGATGGGCCGCGCCGACGGCGATGACCGCCACGCCCTTGCCCTTCAGCAGGGTCTCGATCTGCCCGGCCCAGGCCTTGTTCCGCTGAACCAGCAGAATGTCGTAGAGGCCGGGATATTTCGTCGCCAGCTCCTCGTTCATCAGCGCGCCGAGGGTGTCGACATCGCCGGCGCTCCAGGCGGTGATCAGGCTGTCGAGCATGGACGTCGCTTCGGAAGCCTCGTCCAGACTCGACAGCAGGAAGTCCAGCTCCACCTGCGGCGGCAGGTCGGCGAAGAAGCGCAGCTGCTGCTCCTGGGTCTCCAGGGTGCGGATCGGCTTGCCGTCGGCGCGGACAGCGGTCTTCAGCTTTTCCTCGACGCCGCTCTTCGGATCGAACCCGCCCTTCAGCAGGGGCGCGACGCTGAGGGTCAGGCCCGCCAGCCAGGGCCGGAACGGCTCGAAATTCGCCGGGTCGGCGCCGAGGGCCGAGACCGCGGCCCGGAACCGCGCCAGCTGGTCCGGCGTCAGCTTGCCCGACAGCGGATGGGCGGGGTCCAGGCCGTACTGGCGGACCAGGCCCTGCATGGAGGCGGCGTCATCGGTGTCGACCTCCAGCCACAGCTCGTCGGCGCTGGTCAGCGCCCTGTCGATCGCCGGGGTGCGCCAGACCGTGTCGGGCTTCAGGGCGTGGACCGTGCCCAGCAGATAGAGGGTCGAGTCCTTGTCCCTGACCACCCAGAGGGCCGGGTCGGCGGCGGCGGGAGACGCGGACAGCGCCACCGCGGCCAGGGCGGCGCAGGCCGCGAGAAAACGTTTCAGACGATCAAACATGCGGGGTCCTTTCGGGAGATCAGAAGGTTGGGATGCGGGCGCGCGGGCGCAATCCCGCGAGGCGGGTTCAGCCGGCGGCCGGAGGGGAAACGGGTCGGCTAGTGCAGGAAGGCCTCGACCTCCGCCGCGAAGGCCTGCGGTTGGTCGAGCATGATGAAGTGGAAGGCGCCATCGACAGGACGCAGACGCACGCCCTTCAGCGCCGCGTAGTTGTCCGTGTAGAGCGGGTCGACGCGGCTGAAGGCGGCGCCCATGCCCGGATCGCGGGCGTAGAGGACCGTGACGGGCGCGGTGATCCTGGCGAGGTCGCCGCGCAGGTCGGTGGTCATGACGTCATAGGTCGCCCGGGCCATGACGCCGCGATCGGTGGCCAGCGACCAGGCGATCGGCGCGGCGCGGGCCTCCGGCGACCTGACCAGGCCGGCCATGACCCGGTCCTGACCGGCGGCGAAGACCTCGGGCGTCTGGGCGATCACGGCGTCGCGGAAGGCGGCGGCCTGCGGGCGGACGGCGTCGACCGTCACCGTCGGCCCGAACAGCACGCTGAAGAACGGCAGGGCGTCGACGACCATCACCCGGCCGACCGCGTCGGGATGATGCGCGGCGATCATCAGGGCGGTGAAGCCGCCCATCGAATGGCCGATGATCGCCGGGTGATCGAGACGCTGCGCCTCGATGTAGGCGACGATCTCGTCGGCGAGCGGCTCGACGACCGGCCCGTCGGCGTTGCCTCCGGCCGGGGCGCCGGCGAACCCGGCGACCTGCACCAGATGGACCCGGTAGCGCCCCTCCAGCTGCTTCGCGGTGGCGCTCCAGACGTCGCGCGAGGACGCCAGACCGGGGATCAGGATGATATCCGGGCCGCTGCCGCGCACCGCGACGGTGAAGCGGGTCGGCTCCTTCGCCTGGGCCACGCCGGCCGCGAGCGGCATCAGCAGGGTCGCGGCGGCGAGCAGGGTCTTGAGCAGTCTGAACATGACGGAACTCCGGGTCGGCGGGTCAGTTGAAGCCGCGGCGCATCGACAGGGCGGATGAGACGAGGAGGTAGACGCCCATCAGGATGGTCATCAGGTCCCAGGCGCTGAGGGCCGGGGCGATGTTGAGCTTCTCCGCGGCGGCCCAGAGGAACAGCCCGCCCTGCAGCACCCAGAAGCAGATGGAGCCGGACTCGGCGATCATCTGGCGCATCATCTCGTCGGCGCGCGTCCAGACCGTGAGATTGAGCAGGGTCTGCAACAGGAACAGGGCGATGACGCCGGCCATGATCGCCTGGCCGAGCGCGGGCGGCAGCGGCGCCAGGGCGAGGGTCGCCACCACGGGCGCGGCCATCATCAGTCCGGCGAGGGCCATGACGGCCGCCTGCTGGCGATAGAAGATGATCTGGGTCGGCCGGGCCGGCCGGTCGCCGGCGGGGTCGATGATGCGCGCGGCAAGCCGCCGGTTGAACGTCCCGAGGCCGATGATCAGGCCGCTGGCCAGCAGCATCGCCGCGATGGTCCCGGCGGCGAGGTCGGACCAGCCCGCGCCGGACAGGTCGAGCGCGCCGTGCTTGATGAGCCGTCCCGTGCCCCAGCCGACGACGGCGCCGATGATCATGCCGGCGGCGGCGAGGGTCAGTCTTACGGCGTTGGGCCTGGCGTTCGTGGTGTGAGCCATGTCTTGAATTCCCTGGGTTTCGGATCAGGCCTCGCCGTCATCGAAGATCGCTTCGATGGGCTGGCCGAACAGTCGGGCGATGCGGAAGGCGAGCGGCAGGCTGGGGTCGTACTTGCCAGTCTCGAGTGCGTTGATGGTCTGGCGGGAGACGTCGAGCCGCTCGGCCAGGTCGGCCTGGCTCCAGTCGCGCTCCGCCCGCAGGACCTTGAGGCGGTTCTTCAACGGTAGCGCCTCCGCACGAACACCTGCGACAGGCCCATGGCGCCGCAGAACACCGGGAAGGCCCAGAAGGACTGCATCGGCGGCGTGTGGACATACATCTCGAGGAACCCGGCCACCGTCGTGGCCGACAGGGTCAGGCCCATGCCCCAGAGCATCGACTCGACCAGAACGGCGCGCTGGAACTCGTCTTTCTCCTCGCGGATGTAGAGCCCCATGATGGCGATCACCCCCAGCACCGGCAGGGCCGGCGCCACCGCCAGCATCCACGCCAGCGGTCCGGCGAGCGCCGCGTCGCGGAAGGCGAACGACACGCCGAGGATGATCACGACGTAGGCGAGCATCGTCGGGATGAAGCGCCTGAGATAGCGGCGCCCGGCTTCGCTGCGGCTGTTCACGGAAAGGCTCCTTGTCTGGATGACAAGGGTGCTTGTCTCATACGACCGCGAGATATGTCAAGGACGCCTTACAAAAAGTTCTGCGAGCTTGTCTGCGCCCTACTTCCAGGGCCGGAAGTGCTTGGACAGCTTGAGCCCCTGCCGCAGGTAGTGGGAGCCGTCCTCGCCATAGAGGCGGGTCGGGCGCGCGGTCAGCGGCTCGTAGACCAGCCGGGCGACGGTCTGGCCGTCCTCCAGCAGGAACGGCGTTTCGTGGCTGCGCACCTCGAGCACGCCCTTGGAGCCACGCGACTTGGTCTCGTCGGTGCCGAAGCCCGGGTCGAAGAAGCCGGCGTAGTGGACGCGGAATTCGCCCACGGCCGGGTCGATCGGCGTCATCTCGGCCGCCTGGTCGACCGGGATCTCGATGTCGTCCTTGGAGGCCAGGATGTAGAACTCGTTCGGGTCGAGCAGCAGCTCGCCCTTGGGCGACTCCAGCAGTTCCCAGAAGTCGCGCGGATCGTGGCCGTCTTCCTTGTCGAGGTCGATGACCCCGGCGTGGCGGCGGCCGCGGAAGCCGGCCATGCCGCTGGACAGGTCGACGCCGACGCTGCTCATCGACAGCTTGGCCGGCGAGCCGCGCTTGAGACGCAGCTGGTTCAGGCGGGTGCCGGCGCGCACCAGCACCGAGAAGGTCTGCGGCGCGATCTCGATGAACAGCGGGCCGGTGTAGCCCTCGGCGACGTCGTCGAAGGCCGCGCCGTGGTCGGTCAGCAGCCGCACGAACACGTCGACCCGGCCGGTCGAGCTCTTGGGATTGCCGCGGGCCGAGACGCCGAGCGGCAGGGCCAGGCGCTCCTGCACCTCGGCGATGTAGACGCAGCCGCGCTCAAGCACCGCGCCCTTGGTCAGGTCGAGCTCGTGCATGGCCACGTCGGGCAGCCTGTCCATGACCTTGCGCCGGCCGGGCAGGAACGAGGCCCGCACCCGCCAGCAGCGCTCGCCCAGCCTCAGGTCGAGACTGGCCGGCTGGACCTGGTCGGAATCAAAGGGCGTGAGCGATCGGATGGCCCCCTGGGCGATCAGATCCTCGATGGATTGGCACGGGAGTATCCCGGCGGACTGTGCAGCGTTCATCGTTGGACCATTACTCATGGCCCGTGACGATAAAGGCAAGGCCCCGTGACCGGAGGCGCAGCTTTTAGTGGTGTGACTTGCCGCTCGCCGGCGAGAGCACATAGATGCCCGCCCCGACCCCGAACAGCATCAGCGCCTCGGTCAGGGTGCCGACGGCGCGCAGCTCGACCGGCGAATAGCGGGCCAGGGCCTCCCCCAGCACCAGCAGGACGATGTTGATCGCCCCCAGAACACCCAGAATGGCGGCGAAAACGCGGAAAATCATCGACAGCATCAGTGGACCTCCCCGGCGGCGTTAACCTTATGCGGAAATGCGCGACCGACACCCGGGTTCCATGAACGGGGGTTTGGGGGACACATCCCCTTTCCTGGTTGACCTCGCGGGGGGCTTTGCAGTTGATGCCGGCCTCATCTGAAGGAAAGCCGTAGCCATGGCCGAAGACCCCAACAGCTGGCAGCCCGCGACCCGCCTGATCCGCGGCGGCGTCAACCGCAGCAACATCGGCGAGATCTCCGAGGCGCTCTATCTGACGCAGAGCTTCGCCTATGACAGCGCCGAGGCCGCCGACCGGCGGTTCTCCGGCGAGGAGCCGGGCTTCGTCTATTCGCGCTACGCCAACCCGACCAACCAGATCTTCGAGGAACGGCTGGCCCTGCTCGAGGGCGCCGAATACTGCCGCTCGCTGGCCTCGGGCATGGCGGCGGTGCACACCGCCCTCAGCGGCCTGCTGCGCGCGGGCGACCACCTGGTCGCCGGCCGCGCCCTGTTCGGCTCGTGCAACTGGATCGTCCAGAACTGGCTGCCGCGCTTCGGCGTCGAGACCACCCTGGTCGACGCCACCGACCTGAAGGCCTGGGAAGCGGCCATGCGGCCGAACACGAAGGTGGTCCTGCTGGAGAGCCCGGCCAACCCGCTGCTGGAGATCACCGACATCGCCGCGGTGGCGAAGATCGCCCACGCGGCCGGCGCGAAGGTCGTGGTCGACAACGTGTTCGCCACGCCGATCTTCCAGAAGCCGCTGCAGCTCGGCGCCGACGTCGTGGTCTATTCCGCGACCAAACACATCGACGGCCAGGGCCGGGTGCTCGGCGGCGCGATCCTCGGCGCGAAGGACCTGCTCGAGGAGGCCTATCGCGACATCATCCGCCACACCGGCCCGGCGCTCTCGCCGTTCAACGCCTGGATCCTGCTCAAGGGGCTGGAGACGCTGGACCTGCGCGTGCGCCGCGAGACCGACAGCGCCGCCGCCCTGGCCGACCAGATCGGCGACCACAAGGCGGTCAGGCGCGTGCTTTATCCCGGCCGCGCCGACCACCCCCAGGCGGCCGTCGCCCGGGCGCAGATGAGCGGCTTCTCAAACCTGCTGGCGTTCGACCTGGGATCGCGCGAGGCGGCCTGGCGTTTCCTCGATGCGCTGGAGATCATCGACATCTCCAACAATCTCGGAGACGCCAAGTCCATGGCCACCCACCCGTCCACGACGACCCACCGCGCCATGCCGGAGGCGAATCGGCTGGAGATCGGTCTGACCGAGGGCTACGTGCGCATGTCGGTGGGCCTCGAGGACCTCAGGGACCTCTCCCGCGACGTCGCCAGGGCGCTCGACGCCGCCCTCTGAGTATCGAGCAGGACCCATGGGTCGCATCAACCGCCGGGGCAGCCCGGACAGTCCGGTCTACACCGCCCGCACGGGCGACATCCTCGTGCGGGTTTCGCCGGCTTACTCGCCCGAGGAATCCAGCCCTGATACCGGCCGCTGGATCTGGATCTACACCATCGAGATCGAGAACCACGGGACCGACACCGTGACCCTGGTCTCGCGCCACTGGGTGATCACCGACGCCCGCAACCGGGTCGAGGAGGTGCGCGGCCAGGGCGTGGTCGGCGAACAGCCGGTGCTGGGTCCCCGCGAGGCGTTCCGCTACCAGTCCGGCTGCCCGCTGGGCACGCCGTCGGGCGCCATGCGCGGGACCTACCAGATGGTCACCGCCGCCGGCGAGGCCTTCGAGGTCGAGATTCCCGCGTTCTCCCTGCACCTGCCGGGCGCGCGGCGGCGGCTGAACTAGGACCTCTCAGCGCGCCCGCTTCACCGGGAGGATGGCCGCGGTCGCGACCAGTACGGTGAGCGTCCCGACGACCCAGACCAGATTGTAGCCGCCCGTCGCGGCGACGATCCCGCCGGCCACCGCGGGCGCCAGGGCCTGGCCGAGATTGATGGCCAGCAGGCCGATGCCGAGATCGCGGCCCGCCGCCGCCTGGTCCGGCAGCACATCGATCATCAGGGCCTGATCCACCACCATGAAGCAGCCGAGCGCGAGCCCGGTCAGCACGGCCTGGACGAACAGCGCCGGAAGGGTCGGCGAGACCAGCGGCACGGCGAGGGCGACCGCGAACACCAGCGAGCTGACGATGACGAAGGGCTTGCGGCGCTGGATCCGGTCGGACCAGCGGCCGCAGACCGCCATGGCGACCAGCGTGCCGGGCAGCGCGGCGAGCCCCAGCAGCGGCGTGATCCGGGCCGCCTCGGCGGCGTCCAGCGCCGGGCGGATATAGCTCTGCAGCATGTAGAGGGTGAAGGTCGTCGCCGCCGAATAGGCGAACATAATCAGCACCTTCGACACCCAGACCAGGCGGAAGTCGCGATCCAGCAGCGCCACGGTGAAGGCCTTCAGCTGCCGGGCGGCGTTGATCCGCGGCGGGTCGAGGGTCCGCGACGGCCGGTCGGGCGCCCCGGCCACGAAGGCGGCCGCGGCCAGCAGCGTCACGATGAAGGCCAGATAGGTGGAGACGCCGAACCTGGCGAACAGGGCCCCGCCGAGGATGCCGCCGCCGATCAGCCCGATCACGCCGCCGAGGCTGGTCACCGCCGAGACCAGGCCGATCCTGTGCGCCGGCACCCGGTCGGCCATGGTCGCCATCAGGGGGGCCAGCGCGGTGTTGGTGGTGGCGCCGATCAGGCCGGACAGCACGGCCAGCTGCCAGACCGACGTCGCCCGGGTCATCAGCGCCAGCACCAGGACCGTCGCCGCCGCCCCGCCGAGGATCCACGGCGCGCGCCGGCCCCAGCCGGACCGCGTGCGGTCGGACAGGGCGCCGACGATCGGCAGGATGATCATGGTGGCCACCACCCCGGTGGTCGACACCCACAGCAGGCCCTGCGCCCGCGCCGCCTCGAACCGGGCCAGCAGCCCAAGCAGCCGCGTCTGCTCCGGGCTCGCCGCCGCCCCGGCCGCGACCTGCGCCTTGAGCAGGCTCAGGGCCTGCAGATCGACGCCGCCGTCCGCGCCGGTGAAGACGGCGGCGAAGGCCAGCCGCTGGACATGCAAGGGATAGACGATCGTGCCCAGCCCGCCCCAGATCATGTTGAGGGTCAGGGTGGTGAGCGCGAACAGCAGCACATACCGCCAGAGGCCGGCGCCCTCGGGGTAGACCCCGGACCCGTCGCCCGCCGCTGCTGACTCCATGTAGATCGCCTCCCCCGCCGCCGCTTCCCGCTCCGGGGGCAGGGGCTTGTCTTTGTGGTCTGTGGGCCAGCCTGCCGGAAGGGCCGGGTCAGTCAAGGGCGGGGGAGCCGCGGTCCGCCGGTGGGGCCGGCAGGGAGGCGAGCCGTGAGGGCGAAGGCGTGTCTGTCACATGTCCGCGGGGTCCCTGTCCCGTTCCCCCGCCTCGCGATCCGCCTTCAGGCGCGCGACGAACGCAAAGAGCGCCTCGTACTTGGCCTCGATCTCGGCCGCCTCTTCCGGCGTGAGGGGGACAGGTCGGGGGCGGGGCTCGCGGGGCTTGACCATGATGGACTCCTGCGGCGCGCGGCGGCGCCGCTTCACGGGGGTGAAGGCGGGAGGGCGCGGCGCGCTCCGGTCTCAGCCGGATGGGGGGTGCAGGGGGTCTGAGAAGGCCGAGGCCGTCGCGCGCCGCGAAGTCCGTTTTCCGGCAGCCGCCGGTGGGCAGCGGTTTTAACGCTTAGCCGGCAGAAGCCTCCGACGGGCGGGGGGCGGCGACGCCCTCCCCGGACCGCATGCGTAACCCCCGCATGCCTGACCCCGCTCGAACTCCACCCCGCCGCCGCATCGGATCGCCTGGCCGAGACGCCCTCCCCTGCAGCGGGATGAGGGAGAGTATGGGGGCGGCGTGGAGGGGTGGTGGGGAGATTGCTTTGGTCGGCGGCGTGGCGGGAATGGAGGTGAGGGATTTCAGGGGGTTGGGCGGGGGGATTTCGGTTTACCCCTCGGAGAATCCTCCCCACAGGCGAAGCGCGCTGGGGAGGGGGACCCTCCCGTTGGCGCCGAGCCAGAAAGCGGATCTTCGAGTCCCTGCCCGAGGGCGGGCCCTATGGATGTCCGCTAGTGGTGGATAGCGGCGATCCGCCCTCCTAGCGTAGCGGCTTGAGGCCTATGGCACACGCCCAAGGTACACCAAGTCGCTACAAGAGAAGATTCTGGAACTGTCAATCGCAGTTGACGGCATTGGGCCCGTTTTGAGTAATCGGCGAGGCGTTCAGGCCCGCGCGTTCTCCATCAGCGTGCATTTCGGGCCAAATATCGCCAGATGGGCGAGAACCTGACCGAATTTTTTGATGTTAGACTTTGCCGCGCTTATTTATAGTCATCTCTTTGGGGTGGCAGGGACGGTGAATTTCTGGCCCGGCCTTTGACCGCCTGGATCGACCGCCTCGCGCGGGGCGTAGCACAGGCCGCAGGAGATCGTCGCCGTGCTGTCCAATCGCTTGTTTGACACTGCCATTTTCAACGAAGATCAGGCCGCCCCTCGACGTCTGGCTGCGGCCTCCGACAGCCTCATTCCTGATTCCGGTTCGCCCTGGTACGCCGCGGGGGACAGCGGGGCCGGCGCCGCAGATTTGACCAATGCCGGCGGCGGGACGCCCCAGGGGATTCCGGACGGGGAGCCGGGGAAACCTCAGGCTTTCGCCGGAACCGGCGGACCCAGTGTAAGCTACACGCCATCTGTCGCGCGGATCGACGGCGAGAAGCTGGTGAACATCGCGACCAACAGCGCCCAGAACGGCCAGCGGGTAACCCAGTTGCCGAACGGCAACTTCGTCGTCGTCTGGAACGACAACAGCGCCGGCGTCGGCGGGACCGGCGGCGACAGCGACGCCGGCGCCGTCAAGGCGCAGATCTTCGCGCCGGACGGCTCCCGGATCGGCGGCGAAATCCTCGTCAATACCGCCACGGCCGGAGATCAGGCTGTCGCCGGCATCATCGTGCTCGCCGGCGGCGGCTTCCTGGTCACCTGGACGGACGCGAGCCTGGGCGTGGGCGGCGCCACGGGCGACAGCAGCGGCCTTGCCGTGAAGGCGCAGGTGTTCGCGGCCGACGGGACCCGGGTTGGCTCCGAGATCCTCGTCAACTCCGCCACCGCCAACGACCAGAACTTGCCGTTCGCGGCCGCGCTGACGAACGGCGGTTTCGCGATCACCTGGGGGGACTTCAGCCAGGGGGTCGGCGGCGCCACGGGCGACAGCAGCGTCTATGCCACCAAGATGCAGGTGTTCGCGGCCGACGGCTCGCCGGTCGGCGGCGAAGTGCTCGTCAACACCGCGACCGCCGGCAATCAGCGCTTCGAGAGGATCGCCAGTCTGACCGGCGGCGGCTTCGTGGTCGCCTGGGAAGACTCCAGCCTCGGCGTCGGCGGCGCGGGCGGCGATGCGTCCAGCACCGCGATCAAGGCCCAGGTTTTCGCAAACGACGGTACCAGGGTTGGCGGCGAAATCCTCGTCAACACCTCCACCGCCGGCGCCCAGCTGACGCTGGACCTCATCAATCTTCCGGGCGGCGGCTTCGTGATCAGCTGGCAGGACAATGGTGGCGCGAGCAAGACCGTCGGCGACGATCTCAGCGGCAATGCGGTCAAAGCCCAGATCTTCGCAGCCGATGGCTCCAAGGTCGGCGGCGAGTTCCAGGTCAATACCGCCACCAACCTCAACCAGGCGGCGCCCGACATCACTCTGTTGAGCAACGGCAATGTGCTCATCGTCTGGCGGGATGGCAGCCTTGGTGTCGGCGGGGTGACCGGCGACGCATCCGGCGTCGCCGTAAAGGCCCAAGTCTTCACGGCGGGCGGCGCGAAGGTCGGCAGTGAGATCCTGGTCAACACGGCCACGAATAGCGACCAGCTGGGGGGTGACGGCGCCGCGCTGCCCGGGGGGGGCTTTGTTATCACCTGGCTGGACAGCAGCGCCGGCGTCGGCGGCGCGACAGGCGACGCCAGCGCCTTCGCCGTCAAGGCCCAGGTCTTCGCGGCTGACGGGAGCAAGATCGGCGGCGAATTCCTCGTCAATACCGCGACGGACGGCAGTCAGGCGGGCATGAAGGTCCAGGCGCTTGCGGATGGTCGTTTCATCATTGTCTGGGAGGACGCCAGTCTCGGCGTCGGCGGCGCCGGGGGCGATACGTCCTTCTCGGCCGTCAAGGCCCAGATGTTCCGCTATGGCCTGTCGGCGATCGAGCAGGTTTCGCTGGATCTGAAGAACACCGGCTTCACTGTCAGCGACCCGGACGCCGGGGATGTCCTGACGGCGACGCTGTCGACGACCTATGGCCTGCTGACCGTTACCGCGGGGACCAGCGGGGCGGTGGTATCGGGATCCGGCACCGCCAGCGTGACCATCACCGGCACGGCGGCGCAGATCGCCGCCTTGATCAACACCGACGGGACCAGCACGGTCAGCTTTTACGCCAATACCGACACGCCGCCGGCGAACGCCACGCTGACACTGGCCGTCAACGACGGCGCAGGTGGTACGGCGTCTACCAGCGTCGTGGTGCCGATCCAGGACACGGCGGAAGCCGGCGTCAGCACCACGCCGACGACAGGTGACGACACCCTGACCGGCGCCGGAGGGGACGACACCATCGCCGCCCAGGGCGGGAACGACACCGTGGACGGCGGCGCCGGCAACGATTTCCTCGACGGCGGCGCGGGCGACGACACACTGATCGGCGGCATCGGCAACGACTACCTGAGGGGCGGCACGGGCGCCGACACCTTGCAGGGCGGGACCGGCGACGACACCTATGTGATCACCGACGCAGGCGACACGGCCGACGAGACGGGTGGCGACGGAACGGATCTGGTCATTTCCTCGGTCGCCTTCACCCTCGGCGCCGGCCTGGACAACCTGACCCTGGCCGCGCCGGGCGGCGCGATCAGCGGGACCGGCAACAGCCTCGACAACATCATCCTCGGCAACAGCTCGGCCAACGTCCTGTCGGGCCTGGACGGCAATGACACCCTGTTCGGCGACGGCGGCGCCGACACGCTGAACGGCGGCAACGGCGCCGACAGTCTCGACGGATCGGTCGGCAATGACCTGCTCTACGGCGACGCCGGAACCGACACCCTGCTGGGCGGAGCGGGCAATGACCTGCTCGACGGCGGGCTCGGCGCGGACAGCCTGACCGGCGGCCTCGGCGCCGACAGCTATGTCGTCGACGACGCGGGCGACACGGTCACGGAAGCGGCGGGCGAGGGAACCGACACAGTCTCGGCCTCGATCAGCTACAGCCTGACGGCCAACGTCGAGAACCTGACCCTGACGGGCTCCGGCGACATCGACGGGACCGGCAATGTTCTGAAGAACACGCTCACCGGCAACGCCGGGGCCAACGTCCTCCACGGCGGCGGCGATATCGACACCCTCAGCGGCATGGACGGGGCGGACAGCCTCTACGGCGACGCCGGCAACGACGTGCTCGACGGCGGCAACGGGGATGACGTCCTGACCGGCGGCAACGGTTCGGACCGGCTGACCGGCGGCGCGGGGGCGGACACCTTCGCCTTTACCAACCTCGACATCCACCTGAACAGCGCCGGCGCCGGTCTGGTCGAGAAGGACACCATCGTCGACCTGTCGTTCGCCGCCAACGACCGCATCGACCTCAGCGCCATCGACGCCAATATCAATCTGGCCGGCGACCAGGCGTTCACCTTCGTCAGCAAGTTCACCAAGCTGGCGGGTCAGGCGGTCCTGGCGTTCAACGGCTCGATCACCACCCTGCAGCTCGACGTCGACGGCGACGGCAAGGCCGACTTCTCCATCGCCGTAAACGGCGACGTCACCGCCGCCACCGCCAATCTCTACACCGGCGGCGGCGACAGCAACGGCGGGTGGGTGCTGTAGTCGCCAACCCTTCCCACGCCGCCCCACGCCTATCCAGCTGACCGCCCCGCGAGCGGTACTCGCACGCCACGCGCGCCTTTCCGTCGTCCTCGACACGGCGCCGGGTTGCTCGAGGCTGAGCTTTCGAGCGGGTCGGCGAAGGGTTCGGGCGCGGGAATTTGCGACACACCCTTTCTCGACCCCCCGCCCCTGGCCTATCTACAAATCCCAATTCACGGCCCCACAGCGAGCCCCCGCCATGTCCCACTACATCCTCAGCGTTGTCGGCAGTGACCGGCCGGGTCTGACCCGTTTGCTGGCGGGGGCGGTGCTGGGGGCCGGGGGGAACTGGCTGGAGAGTCATCTGAGCCAGCTGGGCGGGCTGTATGTCGGCTCGGTGCTGGTGGCGCTGGCGCCGGAGCGGCTGGAGGCGCTGCGCGAGGCCGTCGGGCGGGTCGACGCCGAGGGGCTGACGGTGCGCATCGTTCCGGCGCGCGAGGGCGCGGCGGCGGCGCCCGGCGGCGGGAGCGGCGGTCAGGCGCTGCAGCTCGATCTCGTCGGCCAGGACCGGCCGGGGATCGTCAACGAGGTGACCGCCGCGCTCGGCGGGCTGGGCGCCAACATCGAGACCTTCCGCACCTGGGTCGTGGCCGGGCCGCACTCCGGCGCACCGATGTTCCACATGGCCGCGACCCTCGCCCTGCCGCCCGGGCTGGCGGCCGAGGCGGTGCAGGGCGCGCTGGAGGACATCTCGGCGGAGATCCTGGTCGATATCTCGCTGACGCCGGCGGGGTAAGGGGGCCTCGCGCTCATCCCCGCGAAGCGGGGATCGGGCGATTCCTAGCCGCCCTTCGGGACCTCCGGCTTCGACACTCCGGGCCTGGGCCGGGGGTTGCCCCAGGCGTCGTAGTTGGCCTCGCGCGCCGCTCGGGCATCCAGGAAGCGTTCGCGCATGCGGTAGCGGAGTTGTCCGGCCGCGATGAGGACCGGGAGGAAGACGAACGGGGCGAGGCTCTCCATGAAGGTGGCTCCGCTACGGAGCATGGCGACGAAGGCGAGGCCGCCCATAGTCCCTGACCAGACCAGCCAGCTTTTCAGGTAGCCGGGCTGCTTGGCCAGCTCCCACACGAACACGAACGTCCAGATGAACACGCCGGCGCAGATCAGCAGGGCGTTGATCAGCGCCGGCCCGGGGCTCATCAGCCGGCTCCCGGCCCGTCCAGTTCATACACCCGCGAGCAGTATTCGCAGGTCACGCGGACCATGCCGTCGTCCTCGATCATCTCCAGCCGCTCCTCGAGGCTGAAGCTCTCCAGCACCCCGGCGATGCGCTCGGGCGAGCAGCGGCAGAAGGCCTTGAGGGCCTTCGGCTCGAACAGGCGCACGCCGTCCTCGTTGAACAGCCGCCAGAGCAGGGTCTCGGCCGGCAGGGTGGGGTCGATCAGCTCGTCCTCGCCGGTGGTCTCGAACAGGGCCTGCGCGCGGACCCAGGCGTCCTTCGTGTCGCCGCGGGTCTCGTCGCCGGCGATGTTCTGGATCAGCAGGCCGCCCGCGCGCCAGGCGGGGCCGTCCCCGCTGTCGGCCTGGCCGACGGCCAGGCGGATGCGGGTGGGGGTCTGCTCCGACTGGGCGAAGTACTGCTCGGCGCACAGGGCCAGGGTCTCGCCCTCGATCGCCGTGACGCCCTGGTAGCGGTCCATGTCCGGACCCTGGTCGACGGTCATGATGAACACGCCCTGGCCGAGCAGGGTCTTCGCGCCGGGGCGGGCGAAGCCGGTGCTGGCCTCGGCGACGCGGTCGGCGTCATAACGGCAGTAGCCGCGCAGGGAGCCCTCTGTGTCGTAGTCGACCACGACATAGGCCACCGGACCGTCGCCCTGGGCCTGGACGATCAGCCGGCCGTCGAACTTCAGGCTGGAGCCGACCAGGGCCGCCAGGGCGCAGGCCTCGCCGAGCAGGTTGGCCACGGCCTCGGGATAGTCGTGGCGGGTGAGGATCTCGTGCACCGACGCGCCCAGCCGCACGATGCGGCCGCGCACGGGCCAGCCCTCGATCTGGAAGGTGGCGACGAGGTCGTCGGCGGGGGCCGTCGGGGCGGTGGAGGAAGCGGTATCGGTCATGGCGCGACTACATAGGGGTTCGGAGCGAGAGTTGCGAGCCGGGGCGGAACGGGGCATGCAGTCGGCCTGTTCCGCAGAGTGAGCCCGCCATGCTGTCGATCGTCCGCGCCCTGTTTCTGTCCGGCCTGCTGGCCGGGTCCGCCCTCGCCGCGCCGGCCGCGGCGCCGGAGGTGGCGCCGATCCTGACCCGCGCGGACGCGGTCGACAGCCAGACGTACGCCCGGCCGCGCGAGGCGCGGGTGACGCATGTCGACCTCGACCTGACGACCGACTTCGCCAGCCACACCGTCTCGGGCACGGCCGCGCTGACGGTGCTGGCCGCGCCGGGGGCGACCGAGGTGGTGCTCGACACCCTGGACCTGACCATTCTGGGCGTCACCGACGGGGCCGGCCGCACGCTGACGTGGACGCTCGGCGCCGCCGACGGCGAGAAGGGCGCGCCGCTGACCGTTCAGCTGAACGGCGCCAGCCGGGTGGTGGTGGCCTATCGCAGCGCCCCGACCGCGCTGGCGCTGCAGTGGCTGAGCCCGGACCAGACGGCCGGCAAGGTGAAGCCCTACCTCTACAGCCAGGGCCAGGCGATCCTGAACCGCAGCTGGATCCCGACCCAGGACAGCCCCGGCATCCGCCAGACCTGGACCGCGCGGATCGTCGCGCCCGAGGGGCTGACGGCGGTTATGAGCGGCGAAAAGCTGACCCCGAAGGGCGAGCCGGCCGGCAAGGGCCTGCGCGCCTGGCGCTTCCGCATGACCCATCCGACCGCGCCCTATCTGATCGCCCTGGCCGTGGGCGACATCGCCTTCCGGCCGCTGGGCCCGCGCACCGGGGTCTACACCGAGCCGTCGATGATGGACCGGGCGGCCCATGAGCTGGCCGACACCGAGAAGATGGTCGAGGCGGCCGAGGGGCTCTACGGGCCGTACCGCTGGGGCCGCTACGACGTGCTGGTGCTGCCGCCGGCGTTTCCCTACGGCGGGATGGAGAACACCACCCTCACCTTCCTGACCCCGACCTTCATCACCGGCGACCGGGCCAATGTCGGGCTGGTGGCGCACGAGCTGGCGCACAGCTGGTCCGGCAACCTGGTGACCAACGCCACCTGGAACGACATCTGGCTCAATGAGGGCTTCACCAGCTACGTCGAGAACCGGCTGATGGAGGCGCTGTACGGACCCGCGCGGGCGGGCGTCGAGGCCGACCTGAGCTGGGACGAGCTGCAGCGGGCGGTGGCCGACCAGACCCCGGTCCAGACGACGCTGCACGGCGCCGACACGGGCGTCGAGTACATCAAGGGCGAGGCGTTCCTGCGCACGCTTGAGCATGTGTTCGGCCGCGACCGCTGGGACGCCTGGCTGCGCGGCTACTTCGACCGCTACGCCTTCCAGCCGCAGACCACGGCCGGCTTCCTCGCCGACCTGCGCGAGCATCTGGTCAAGGGCGACGCGGCGCTGGAGGCGCAGCTGCAGCTGGACGCATGGGTCTACCAGCCGGGGATTCCGTCGAACGCCTGGCATGAGGCCTCGCCGGCGCTGCTGAAGGTCGACGCCCAGCGGACCGCCTTCCTCGGCGGCGCGCCGGCGGCCGGGCTGGCGACGACCGGCTGGACGACCCAGGAATGGCAGCGGTTCCTCGACGGCCTGCCGCGGCGGCTGACAACGGCGCAGCTGGCCGACCTCGACGGGGCGTTCGGCCTGTCGGCCTCGACCAACGCCTATGTCCGCGCCGCCTGGCTGAAGCTGGTGGTGGCCAACCGTTACGAACCGGCCCTGCCGTCGCTGCAGGCCTTCCTCGCCAGCAACGGCCGGGGCCTGTTCCTGCGGCCGCTGTACTTCGGGCTGATCAAGGACAAGGCCTGGGGCCTGCCGCTGGCGCGGCGCTACTTCGACGCGGCGAAGGCCGGCTATCACCCGTCGCTGGCGGCCGGGATCGAGACGGCGCTGAAGGACGCGGAGGGGGCGTAGGGTCCCGCGACCGGTCAGTCCCTCGGCAGCGGGCGTTCGAGCTCCTCGAGCGCCTCGGTCAGGACGTCCATGCGCTTGGCCAGGGCCGTGGCCGCGTCGCGGAGGCCCTGGTTGTAGAAGCGCGGGCCGAGGCGCTCGGCCATGAAGTCGAGCAGCAACTCGGCGTCGAGGCCGCCGATCTCCAGATCGAGCTCGGTCTTCAGATAGGCGCGAAGCGACCGCGCCATCGCAAGACGGTCGTCTTTCTCCAGCGCGGCCAACGCCTTATCCGATCTTTCCGAAGCACCACGCGAGGATCGACTTCTGGGCGTGGATGCGGTTCTCCGCCTCGTCCCAGACCAGCGACTGCGGGCCGTCGATGACGCTGTCGCTGACTTCCTCGCCGCGGTGGGCCGGCAGGCAGTGGAGGAAGACCGCGCGGCTGTCGGCAAGGGCCATCAGGTGCTCGTCGACCTGGTAGGGCTCGAAGGCGTCCAGCCGGGCCTCGCCGTCGACGTCGCCCATCGACACCCAGGTGTCGGTGACCACGCAGTCGGCGCCGCGCACCGCCTCGCGGGGGTCCTCGGTCATCTCGATGCGGCCCTGCTGCTCGGCCGCGCGGGCCAGGTCGTAGAGGTCCGGATGATAGGCCGCCGGGCAGGCGATGTTCAGCTTGAAGCCGAGCTTGGGCGCGGCGTGGATGAAGCTGGAGCAGACGTTGTTGCCGTCGCCGACCCAGGCGATGGTCTTGCCGGTGATCGGCCCGCGGTGCTCCTCGAAGGTCAGGATGTCGGCGAGGATCTGGCAGGGGTGGCTCTTGTCGGTCAGGCCGTTGATCACCGGGATGGTGGCGTTCTGGGCGAACAGCTCGACGTCCTCGTGATGGTTGGCGCGGATCATCACCGCGTCGACCATGCGCGACAGGACCTTCGCCGTATCCTCGATCGTCTCGCCGCGGCCCAGCTGCATGTCGGCCGAGGTCGAGATGATGCCCGAACCGCCGAGCTGGCGGATGGCCGCGTCGAAGCTGAAGCGGGTGCGGGTCGAGTTCTTCTCGAAGATCATCGCCAGGGTGCGCTCGGCGCCCGGGGCGTCGGCGTCGACGCGGGCCTGCGGCCAGCCCTTGCGCGCGGCCTTGCGGGCGCGGGCGTCGTCGAGGATGGCCCGCAGGTCCGAGGACTCGAGCTTCCAGATATCGATGAAGTGGCGGGGTGGCGTGGACATCTGATCCCCCGATCATCCCGGCGAAGGCCGGGACCCAGGTGTTTTTGAAAGTGCGGACGGGAGGACAGGTCAGGCCGTCCCGGGGGACAGCTTAACCTGTCCCCGGTCTACGCCGCGGCTGCCTTGGCGCGGGCCGTTTCGCAGGTCTGCTCAAGCTTCTCGATCGCCTCGCGGGCTTCGTCGACCGTCAGGTTGAGCGGCGGCAGCAGGCGGACGCAGTTGTCGCCGCCGCCGGCCACCAGCAGCTTGTGGTCGCGGGCCATGGCCATGAACTCACGGTTCACAGGGGCGACCTTCAGGCCGATCAGGAACCCCTTGCCACGCACGTCGAGGATGACGTCCGGATAGCGGTCCTTGAGGCCGGTGAGCTGCTGGTTGAAGTAGCCGGCCACGTCGCGGACGTTGGCCAGCGTCTCGGGCTTGCTGATCTCGTCGAAGGCGGCGAGGCCCACGGCCATGGCCAGCGGGTTGCCGCCGAAGGTCGAACCGTGGACGCCCACGGTCATGCCCCTCGCCGCCTCGGCGCTGGCCAGGCAGGCGCCGACCGGGAAACCGCCGCCGAGCGCCTTGGCCACGGCCATGATGTCCGGCGCGGCGTCCTCGGCCCATTCGTGGGCGAACAGCTTGCCGGTGCGGCCCATGCCCGACTGCACCTCGTCGTAGATCAGCAGCACGCCGTGCTCGCGGGTCAGGGCGCGCAGGCCGGTCAGGCACTGCTCGGGCAGGGCGCGGGCGCCGCCCTCCCCCTGCACCGGCTCGATGATGATCGCCGCCGTGGCCGGGTTGGCGATGGCCGCCTTGATGGCGTCGTGGTCGCCCCACTTCAGCTGGCTGTAGCCCGGCAGGCGGGGGCCGAAGCCCTCGACATAGCCCGGGTTGCCGGCGGCGTTGATCGCCGCGTAGCTGCGGCCGTGGAACGAGCCGTCGAAGCCGTAGATCTCGGTCCGCTCCGGCTGGCCGTTGGCGGTGTGATACTTGCGCGCCGTCTTCAGGGCGCACTCGATCGCCTCGGTGCCCGAGTTGGTGAAGAACACCACGTCGGCGAAGGTCGCGTCGGTCAGCCGCGTGGCCAGGGCTTCCTGGCCGGGGATGCGGAAGATGTTGGACACGTGCCAGAGCTTGTCGGCCTGCTCCTTCAGCACCTCGACGAGGCGCGGATGGCAGTGGCCCAGACCGTTGGTGGCGATGCCCGCGACGCAGTCGAGATAGGCGACGCCGTCGACGTCCCACAGGCGCGCGCCGAGGCCTCGCTCAACCGCCAGCGGGGCGCGGTTGTAAACGCCCATGATGTGGTCGGGGGTCGCGGTCGGAGCGGTCGTGGTGGTCAAGGTCGCCTCCCAGAAGGAAGAAATCCCCGGGCGATGGCGCGGGGACGGGAAGCTTTAGGCTTCTCACCGGGGACGGGTGGAATGTCAAGAAAACGGGGAATGGGCGGGGGACTCCTCTCCCGCGGGGGAAGGGGTGACCATAGGGACAGGTTATCCTGTCCCTTGGGACTGGATAACCTGTCCCTGACCGCGCGGACGGGGACAGGGCAAGCCGTCCCGAGGGACAGCTTGACCAGTCCCCGTCATCGGCGTGGGCGACCGCGACAGGGACAAGCAGTCACGGCAGGCCGAAGTCAGTGGAACGTCTCTCCGCGCTCCAGCATCGCCACGAAGCGGGCGATCTTCTTCTGGCGGGCGTCCGGCGTCCTGACCGTGCTGACGCGGTAGATGACGGCGTAGCGGTTGGCGCCGGTCAGGGTGGCGAAGAAGGCGGCGGCTTTGGGCGAGGCGTCGAGGGCGGCCTGCAGGTCGGGTGGCGGCTGGGCCTTGCTGGCCGGGGCGTAGGCGGCGTCCCAGCGACCATCGGCTTTGGCCGCGTCGATCTCGGCCAGGCCCGCGGGCCGCATCCGCCCCGCCGCGATGAGCTCCAGGGCGCGTGTCCGGTTGACCGCCGACCACTTGCTGGCCGGCTTGCGCGGCGTGAACCGCACCAGCCAGCTGACGTCGTCATATTTGTCCAGCTGGCCGTCGATCCAGCCGTTGCACAGCGCCGCGTCGATGGCCCCGGCCTTGGACAGGCTGGCGAAATCCGCGCCCTTCTTCGCCAGCCGGAGCCACAGCCCGGGCGAGGACCGGGGCTGGGCGTCCAGCCAGGCGTCGAAGGCCGCGACATCCGGGAAGCTGATCACCGGCAGCCGGGCCTTCGTTTCGTCGGTCATGGCGAGGAGGATAGTCGGCCCGCCTCAGGGGGCAACCGCCCCCTTACGCGAACTCGGCCGCGAAGCCCGCCGCAGCCGCTTCCGGGGTGGCGAAGGCGAGGTAGCGGGCGGTGCTCTCGGGGGGCAGGACCTCGACCATGATGCGGTTGTCGATCCACATCTCGACCAGGTCGAACGGGCCGCGGCTCTGGTGGGTGGTGCGCCAGCCCTTCTCCAGGCCCATGGCCATGACCTCGTCCTGGCTCAGCCGGGTGGTCAGGGCGAAGTGGATGGCGGTGGCCTCGGTCGGCGGGGCGCGCAGGCCCGCCTGGTAGCGCGGCGGCGCGCCGTCCTCGCCCTCGAACTGGATGGCGGTGGTTTCCGGCACGACCTCGACGCCGGTGCCCGAGCCGTCGCGGGCCAGGGCCATCCAGCCGCCGTCGACGACGGGGAAGCGGATAGCCACGCCGTCGATGATGCGGGCGAACAGTTCGGCGGTCGCCTGCGGGTCGCGGGCGGGGATGGAGAAGTGGGCGATCATGGGAGGGTGTCCTTCGAAGGCGCGGAGGCGCGCGTTCGTAACGCGTCGCCCCGGCGTGCTGACGGTGATGAATCGGCGCCGGGCCGCTCTCCCCCTCGGGGCGGCCGCTGACGTCGCCGGCCGGACATAGCGCCGGTCGCCGAAGCCGGACACTTAAAGTTGTGTCATGACGTCGTTGTCAGATTCGGCGGCAGGACGGCCGTGCGGGGCCAGGCCTGCAAGGGCGCGCCGCCGCGTTCAGCTGCCTTCGCGTTGCCAGACCGTGCAGCGCGCGATCCAGCGTTCCAGTTCGGCGATCAGCGCCGGGTACGACCGGGTCTCGAACCGGTGGACGACCTCAGCGTCGGCGTTGAGCGCGAACGCGTCCTCCTTCAGCCGACGGCCGCGCTCGCTTCGGGCCCAGGGCTGGTAGAGGACGGTGAGGTGGTAGGCGCCCTCGGGATCGAACTCGGGACGAAACTCGACATCGATGTTGAACCGTCGGCCGGCGTTGGTCGCGTTGAAGATCGACGAGCCGCCAATCCCGCTCCGATCGGCGTCCATGCCCGAGCGAAGCGTCATCCAGCCGATCAGCCAGCCCGCCGGGATGCGAAGCGGCTGAAGCTCCCGGTAGGCCGGGGAGTCGGGATAGTGGTCCTGTATTGCGGGGCCGGTCATGACCCGAACCTAGACTCTGCACGGGCCGTCGCAATGGGTGGAAAGCGGACCGACGGGGCGCGATACTCGCGCCCTGCGCATGGGAGGCCATCGGGTGAACGAGACAATCGCTTCCGGACGGACCGCGATCGCGATCGCGCTTGAGGCGGGTTCGTAGCATGGCCCGTCTCGTCTTCGGCATGAACCAGTCGCTCGACGGCTACGTCGACCACGACCACCCGGCGATGATGCCCGATGCCGTGCTGTTCCGGCATTTCATCGACCAGGCCCGGGGCCAGGCGGGCAGCCTGTACGGGCGCAAGCTCTATGAGCTGATGGCCTACTGGGACGAGGAGCAGCCCGGCTGGGACGAGCCGGAACGCGACTTCGCGGCGGCCTGGCGGAGCCATCCGAAGTGGGTGGTGTCACGCACCCTGAAGACGGTCGGCCCGAACGCCACGCTGGTCGAGGGGGACCTGGAGGCCGCCGTCCGCCGGCTGAAGGCCGAGGTCGAGGGCGAGATCGAGGTCGGCGGCCCGGACCTGGCGCGGACCCTGACGGATCTGGGCCTCATCGACGAGTACCGGATCTATCTGCACCCCGTGGTGCTGGGGCGCGGGACACCGTATTTCGCCGCCGCCCGGCCGCCGCTGCGGTTGCTGGCCAGCGACCGGATCGGCGAGAGCGTGATGCGGTTGCGGTATGCGCCGGGGTGACGGGCGGGAGCCGTGATTTCGGCCTGTCCACCCGGAGAACCGTCGCATAGGTTGCGGATACCCAGGAGGCGCCCATGAACATCCGGCTCGTCGTTGCGATTGGTATGGCCGGTATTGCGATCGCGGCCGGGGCGGCGTTCGCCGCGGGCCAGCCAGCGGATACCGCTCCGGCTGTCAGCCGGGACGAGATTGCAGTCTACGACGCCGTGCTGGCCTCCTGGCTCGGCGACAAGCCGGGACGACAGCTGGTCGATGCGACGCTGTCAGCGCCGCCGTCCAGGTCCGATTCGGAGTTCGCGGCCTGCACCAGTGGTCTGGAATTCCCTTCGGACGCTCGCGGCGAGCAAGGCCGCAAGACGCTCGTCGGCGCACGGTTCGCGAGGCCGGGCGTCGAGGTGATCGACGGATCGACCTGGCGACCTGTGGACCCCGGCCGGGCCATTGCAATGGGCAAGTCCGTCGACGAAGCGGTCGAGGAGGGCTTCGCCAATTCGCTGATCTCCTTCTCGCAGATCGCCTTCAGCCGAGATGGGACCGACGCCGTGGTCAAGTTCAGCATGGTGTGCGGCGGGCTGTGCGGGTCCGGGTCGACCTTTCGCCTTCACAAGTCCGGGGGCCGCTGGTCGGCGCCTAAGGAATGCGGCGGGGGCTGGATTTCCTAGGGCATCAGGCCGGGACCACGAGCCTGGCCGCCACCCTTTGCCCGCCCGGCGTCAGGGTCTAGACTCCCCCGAAGACAAGGGATGAACCCATGAGCGACGCCGTCGGCCCTGGCGATCTGGTGTTGTGCGTCAACGCCGCCCCCAACCATGTGACCGGACAGCCCGTGCCGCTCGTGGCCGGGGAGACCTACCGGGTCTGGACCGTGATGGACTTCGCCTGCCCGTGCGGCCGGTCCGACGCCCTGCTCGACATCGGCGTCGACTTCGCCTGGTGCCAGTCGCGGTTCCGCCTGCTGCCCAAGCCCAAGGCGCAGAGCAAGCCGGTGAAGGTGGCCGCGCCGAAGGAGAAGGAACGGGTGCGGTGAGGCGCGGGGGACAGGTTATCCTGTCCCTCGGGACTGGATAACCTGTCCCCCGCCTCCCCCGTCTGCGCGCCCGGGGACAGGGCAAGCCGTCCCAAGGGACAGCTTGACCAGTCCCCGACTGTCGGCGGCGGCAGCTCAGACCCAAACCCCCTCTCCCTCGCGGGAGAGGATCAGCCTCAGGTCTTCAGCCGCCAGCCCGTCACGAACACCCGCCAGGACCAGGCGAACAGCACCGCGACCAGCACCGCGGTCAGGGCCACGCCCACCCGCAGGTCGCCGTCGGCTTCGCCGATGAAGCCGTAGCGGAAGCCGTCGATCAGGTAGAAGAACGGGTTGTAGTGGCTGGCCGTGCGGAACGGCTCGGGCAGCTTGTCGACGAGGTAGAAGGTGCCCGACAGGAAGGTCATCGGCATGATCAGGAAGTTGGTGATCGCCGCCAGGTGGTCGAACTTCTCCGACCACAGGCCCGTGGCGATGCCGACCAGGCCCATCAGCAGCGAGGCGCCGACGCTGAAGTAGATCACCGCCCAGGGATGGGCGATGTGCAGCTGGGTGAACGGCAGGACGGCGATGGTCACCGCCGTGACCGTCCCGACCAGCACGCCGCGCGTGGCCGCCCCGAGGGTGAAGGCCAGCACCTGTTCCAGCGCCGACAGCGGCGGGGTCAGGAAGTCCGGCGTCAGCCCCATCATCTTGGCCTGCAGCAGGCTGGAAGAGGAGTTGGCGAAGGCGTTGTTGATCATGGCCATCATGATCAGGCCCGGCGCGACGAAGGCCGAGAACGGGGTGCCGTGGATCGGCGGCGCGGCCCCGCGCACGGCCACCACGAAGACCATCATGTAGAGCAGGGTCGTGACCACCGGCGCGGCGATGGTCTGGGTGCCCACCTTCCAGAAGCGGCGGACCTCCTTGAGGTAGAGGGTGCTGAACCCGGTCCAGTTGAAGCCCGCGTAGTCGCGCGGCTGCGGCGGAAGGACGCTTTCGGCCATGTCTTTCATGCGCCCCTAGGTGCGCTCGCGAGGGCGGAAGCGCAAGACGCCCCTGCGCCCTCCCTCCCCCTCGTGGGGAGGGACGACAGCGCGACAGCCCTGTCAGGGTGGGGTTTGGTCCGTGATGGATTGCCTGTCGGCGGGGTCGCGGCGGCCTCCCCCCACCCGGCCGGGCTTCGCCCGCCCACCCTCCCCACAAGGGGGAGGGAAGGTCAGGACGCCTACGGATTCAACATCTGGTTCCTGTGGACAGCTGGATGGCGCCTATTGTGTCGGTTAACAGAAGGTTTACGATATGTTGTAGAGCAGGCGTCCGCGGGGCGCCTCACACACAATATGTAGGGTCAGACAGCGCGGGGGCGTTTGTCGCCCTGCCTGTAGCAGAGGGTTGGATCATGGGCTGGACCGACGATCGCGTGGCGACGCTGAAGAAGCTCTGGCTCGATGGCCTGTCGGCCAGCCAGATCGCCAAGCAACTGGGCGGGGTCACCCGCAACGCCGTCATCGGCAAGGTGCACCGCCTGGGCCTGTCGGGCCGGGCCGCGCCGTCGCAGCCGGCCCGTCCGGTGTTCAAGGCTCCGCGCCCCGCCCGTCCGGTGGCGACCGCCCCGGCCGCGCCGCGCCGCGTGGTGGTCGAGGACGTCCGCACGGCCCCCCTGCCCGTGCCCGTGCACCGTCTGGAAGAGCCCGGCAGCGCCACCGTGCTGACCCTCGGCGCCCACATGTGCAAGTGGCCGATCGGCGATCCGTCGAGCGACGGCTTCACCTTCTGCGGCCGCCGCAACGGCGAGGTCGGCCCCTACTGCCGTGAACACGCCCAGGTCGCCTACCAGCAGCCGCAGTCCGGCAAGAAGAAGACCGGCCCGACGGAGCTGGCCCGGTCGCTGCGGCGCTACATCTAGGTAGATAGGGGCTAGGGATTAGGGGCTAGGGACTAGTGAACCGCGTCGAACGCGCTCTTTCTTGCTAGCCCCTAGTCCCTAGTCCCTAATCCCTTCGATGACCGACTCAGCGGACGCCGCCGCCACCAGCAACGCCCAAGCCTATTCCGTCTCGGAGCTGGCCTTCGCCCTCAAGCGCACGCTGGAGGACGCCTACGGCTTCGTGCGGCTGCGCGGGGAGCTGAGCAAGGTCACCCACCACGCCAGCGGCCACGTCTACCTGACCCTCAAGGACGACAAGGCCGCCATCGACGGCGTGGTCTGGAAGGGCAGCGTGCGCGGCCTGTCGGTGCGGCCCGAGCAGGGGCTGGAGGTGATCGTCACCGGGCGGATCACCACCTTCCCGGCCGGATCGCGCTACCAGATCGTCATCGAGAGCATGGAGGCCGCCGGCGTCGGCGCCCTGCTGGCGCAGCTGGAGCGGTTGAAACAGAAGCTGGCCGCCGAGGGGCTGTTCGCCGCCGATCGCAAGCGCCGCCTGCCGTCGATGCCCGCCACCGTCGGGGTGATCACCAGCCCGACCGGGGCGGTGATCCGCGACATCCTCCACCGCATCCGCGACCGCTGGCCCTGCCGCGTCATCGTCTGGCCGGTGGTCGTTCAGGGCGACGCCGCCGCCGGACAGGTGGCCGCCGCCATCCGCGGCTTCAACGCCATGACGCCGGGCGGCCCCGTGCCGCGACCCGACATCCTGATCGTCGCCCGGGGCGGCGGCTCGGTCGAGGACCTGTGGGCGTTCAACGACGAGGCCCTGGCCCGGGCCGTGGCCGAGGGGACCATTCCGCTGATCTCGGCCGTCGGGCACGAGACCGACACCACCCTGATCGACTTCGTCTCCGACCGGCGCGCGCCGACCCCGACGGCGGCGGCCGAGATGGCCACGCCGGTGCTGTCGGAACTGAAGGCCCTGACCGCCGACTATGACCGTCGCCTCGCCACGGCCGGCGGGCGGATGCTGGAGGACCGGCGCGGCCGGCTGACGGCCCTGTCGCGCGGCCTGCCCCGACCGGCCGACATCCTCGCCATGGCCCGCCAGCGGCTGGACTACGCCGGCAGCCACCTGACCATGGGCCTTCGCCGCAATGTCGACGTCCAGGCGCGGCGGCTGGCGCAGACGTCCGCCCCGCTGCGGCCGGCCCTGCTGGAGCGGCGGACCGAGCAGCTGTCATCGCGGCTGGACGCCATGAACCTGCGGCTCAACGCGGCCATCCCGCGCCGGCTGCAGGTCGAGGAGACCAGGCTGGCCGCGCTCGACAAGCTGCGCCAGACGCTCAACCCCAAACGCCCGCCCCGACCCGGCTTCGTGCTGCTGACCCGGGCGGACGGGTCGCTGGCGCGCAGCGGCGCCGAGCTGGCCGCCGGCGAGGCCGTCAAGCTGATGTTCGAGGATGTGACCCGCGAGGCGGTGATCGACGGCGCCGGGGCGGTTCCCCCTGCCCCGCCGGCCCCGGCCGCGCCGCGACCCGCGCCGAAGAAGGCCGCCTCGCCCCCGCCCGGACAGGGCGATCTGTTCTAGCCCCCACTCTCCGCTCATCCCGGCGAAGGCCGGTCTGTTCTAGCCGCCCCCGAACAGCTACATTGGGCGCATGAACGCCTATGACCGCGACCTCGGACGAGACCTCGCCACCCTGCATTACGGGGACGGCGAATACGCCGTGCTCAAGCCCGGCCGCCACGTGATCTGCGCCGTCAGCGGCGTGATGATCCCGCTGGAGGCCCTGCGCTACTGGAACGCCGAGCTGCAGGAGGCCTACGCCGGCCCCGCCGAGGCGCTCAAGCGCTGGCAGGAGCTGAACCCCTGAACCGTCGCGCGCTGCTCGGCGGCCTGGCGCTCGCCGGGCTGGCCGGGCCGGCGCTCGCCGCCGGACCGACGCTGAAGCTGACCGGCCGCTATCGTCAGGGCGGCTGCGCCGTCGGCCTGACCGATCCGCGGGCGAAGATCTACCTCGACGACGAGCCGGTCGGGACCGCCTCGGCCACCGGCTGGTTCTTCATCGGCTTCGACCGCGACGCCGCCCTGCAGGCCGTGGTGACGGTCGAAACCGAACTCGGGACTTCCGCCCAGACCCTGGCCATCGCCTCCGGCGAATTCGACGTGCAGCGCATCAACGGCCTGCCGCAGGACCAGGTGACGCCGACCGATCCGGCGCTGCTCGAGCGCATCAAGGCCGAGGCGGCGCTGAAGGCCGCCGGCTACGCCAGCCGCGTTGATACGGACGACTTCCGGGGCGGCTTCGCCATGCCGCTGAAGACCTGGCGGCTGAGCGCCCGGTTCGGCGGCCAGCGGATTCTCAACGGCGTGCCGCAGACTCCGCACTTCGGCTCCGACCTCGCCGCGCCGAGCGGGTCGCCGATCATGGCCCCCGCCCCGGGCGTCGTGGCCCTGTCGAATCCGGGCATGCATTTCGAGGGCGGGCTGACCATGATCGACCACGGCCAGGGCCTGGTCAGCGTCTATCTGCACCAGTCGCGCATCGATGTGCGGGCCGGCGACAGGGTGGACGCCGGGCAGGTGATCGGGGCCGTCGGCATGACCGGCCGCGCCACCGGCCCGCACCTGTGCTGGCGCATGAAATGGCGCGGACGGAACCTCGACCCGATGCTCATGGTGGGTCTGCGCCCCCCGTTATGAGGTAACCTTTCGGTAGGGTGCGCACCCCTATTGATGCCTGAATCAGAACGAGGCGTCGGCTATGTCCCGACGCAGGATCGAGGGCTTGATGGATTCCGGTTTGGGCGCGCTGAAGGTGCTGCTGGTGGACGATAACCAGCATATGCGCGCCATTGTCGCGACGATCCTCAAGGGTGTCGGCATCCGCGAGGTCCGCGAGGCCCGGGACGGCGCCGAAGGCCTGCAGGCCCTGCGCGACTGGCCGGCCGACATCGCCATCGTCGACTTCCGCATGGAGCCGATCGACGGTGTCGAGTTCACCCGCATGGTCCGCAACGCCAAGGACAGCCGCAACCCCTACCTGCCGATCATCATGATGACCGGCTTCGCCGACCGGCCGCGCGTCTGCGAGGCGCGCGACGCGGGGGTAACGGAGTTGGTGGTCAAGCCAGTGACGGCCCGATCGGTGATCGACAGGATCAATGCGGTGGTGTTCCACGCCCGCCCGTTCGTGCGCACCGAGGCCTATTTCGGCCCGACCCGGCGCGGCATCGACGACGCCCCGCAAAAAGCCACCGCGACGATTTAGGGGCCGCCCCTGCCCCGAGCCCCCCGGGGAGCTGTCACCATGCAGCGGTGACCGAGGGGCCTTCATGGGTCGCTGCGAACCGCTTCCGTCTTTCCGTCGCCCGAGAGCGACGATCCCGGTCTAGTTCGCCGCCTCAAGCTCCGCGTAGGCTTCGTTGGGCCAGCGCTTGTGGACCCAGAACCATTCCTCGGGACGCTCGCGCACCCGGTCCTCGACGAAGGCGGTGACGCGTTTGACCCCCGCCTCGATGTCGGCCGTGCGGTCGCCGGTGCGCTCCAGCACGATCGGGTCGTAGACCACCACCCGGAAACGGGCGCCCTTCGTCCGCTGCACGCACATCGGCTGCAGCACCGTGTCGAAGCGCAGCGCCAGCCGGGTCGGACCGGGCGCGGCCATTACCGGCCGGCCGAAGAACGGCGCGGCCACGCCGCCGTTGTTGAACTTCTGGTCGTTCATCAGCGCCACCGACACGCCCTTGCCGAGCGCCTCGAGCATCTCGCGCGCGCCGTCGCCGCCCTTGGGCGCGAACAGCTTCACGCCGTAGCGCCGGCGGCTGTCGCGGATGCGCCTGTCGACATAGGGATTGTTGGCCGCGCGGTAGGTGATCTCGCAGTTGATGCCCGAATTGACGATCGCCGCCGGCATCACCTCCCAGTTCGAGAAGTGACCGGACACGAACACCACCGGCCTGTCGCCCCGCGCGATCTCCGCCAGCCGCTCGGCGCCCACGATCTCCACCCGGCCCGTCGAGGGCAGCAGACGGTCCATCATCGGGAATTCCGCGACCGTACGGCCGTTGCAGTCCCACTGGGCGTCGAGGATCCGCGCGCGCCAGGCGGCGTCCTTTTCCGGGAAGGCCAGGCGCAGGTTCTGGTCGGCGATGCGGTGGGTCCTGGTCAGGGGGCCGATGGCCCGCGCCAGCACGCCGCCGAGCCAGGAAGCCGCGTCGACCGGCAGCAGGCGGAACAGGAAGGTGATGACGTCGAAGGCGACGGCCTCGAGCCGCCAGACCAGGTCCTGACCGAATGAAATGCGCTTGTCACCCATCGGGCCTACCTAGCGCGCTTTGGAGACGAGTGGAAATCGCGCCGGGGATGATCCCCCGACAGGTGCTTGTGCACAGGCGTGGATCGCTTGGCGCGCGACTTGCGGCTTTCAGGTCTGACCGTTCCGTTTCGGAACAGTCGCGGGTGCAACAACACGGGGGCGACAGCCCATGGGCAACGACATCGACGTTCATCTCGGCAAGCGGCTTCGTCGCCGTCGCCGTCTTCTCGGCCTGACCCAGCAGCAGCTGGCCGGCACGGTCGGGGTGCGCTTCCAGCAAATCCAGAAGTACGAATGCGGCGCGAACCGCATCTCGGCCTCGCGCCTGTGGCAGCTGTCCGAGGCGCTTGAGGTGCCGGTCGGCTACTTCTACGACGGCCTGTCCGACGCGGACCGCCGCGAACTGCAGAGCGAGAGTTCCGGCGAAGGCGGCGAGATGTTCGCCCGCAAGGAAACCCTCGACCTGATCCGCGCCTACTACCAGCTCGGCGAGCGGCCCCGTCGTCGCCTGCTCGACCTGGCCAAGTCGCTCAACGGCGAGACCGACGCGGCCTGACACCCGCAGGCCCCTGTTCGGGACAGACACCGCCCGGTGTCTGTCCCTGCAGGCCTTGTTGAGGGACCCGGCCCCGGCTAACGCTGGGCCATGACCCTCTCCGCGGACCGTCTCGCCGAATTCGACGCCTTCCTGATCGCGCTCAACCGCGCCTCGGCCGGCGCCATCCTGCCGCTGTTCCGGTCCGACCACGGGCTGGAGAACAAGCTGCACGGCGGCTTCGATCCGGTGACCGAGGCCGACAAGGGCGCCGAGCGGGCCATCCGCGAGATGATCGCCGCCCGTTATCCCGACCACGGGGTGATCGGAGAGGAATACGGCGAGGACCGCCCGGACGCCGAGTTCGTCTGGGTGCTCGATCCCGTCGACGGCACCCGCGCCTTCATCGCCGGCCTGCCGCTGTGGACCACCCTGATCGGCCTGCGCCACGAAGGCCGGCCGGTGCTCGGTTCGATCGGACAACCCTATATCGGCGAGCTGTACATCGGCGGCGCCGCCACCGGCTCGCGGCTGATCAGCCGGGGCGGCGAGACGCCGCTGGCCGTGCGCGTCTGTCCCAGACTGACCGACGCCATCATCTGCACCACCGACCCGGACATCCTGACCGGGCCCGAGCTCGGCGCCTGGACCCAGGTGCGGGCCGCCGCGAAACTGGCCCGGCTGGGGCTGGACGCCTACGGTTACGCCATGGTCGCCGCGGGGACCATGGACCTGGCGCTCGATACCGGCCTGAAGGTCTGGGACGTCGAGGCGGTCATCGCCGTGGTCGAGGGCGCCGGCGGCGTCTGCGCCCACTGGGACGGCTCGCCGGCGCGGTCCGACGGCGGCAAGTTCGCCTTCGCCGGGGACCGGGACTGTCTGGACGAGGCGCTGGTCGCGCTGCGGCGGGCGTCGCGGGATTGAGGTTGTCAGGGGGCCGGCCAAGCTGTCCCCCGGGACGGCTTGCCCTGTCCCCTGATCGCGCTGGAGGGGACAGGTTAACCTGTCCCCGTCGGACGTCAGAGCGCCGCCGTAACCGCATCGAACTCCCGCCAGAACACCGCGCGGATGGCGTCGGTCTCCTGCAGGATCTCGTGGTAGCTGCCGGGGACTTCCAGCCAGCGGCCCTTGGGAATGCGGGCGGTGATCTGGCGCTGGTCGGCGTTGTCGACCAGCCGTTCCTCTTCCGCGCCCAGCACCACGACCGGGATGGCGATCCTCGCCACGCCCGGGGCGCGCTTGAGCCAGGCCGAGGCGGAGAAGGCGAAGTCGAGCCAGCCCCAGGTGCCGGCGTTGAGCTTCAGGCCCGGCTCGGCGACGACCTGGGCCTGGTTGCGCGCCCAGCGCCTCGGATCGTGGGTGAGGATGTTGGTCTCGAAGGTGTTCTCGTGCGCGTCGCCGGAGTCGCCGAGGATGTACTCGGTCGGTTTGGTGCGCGACATGATCCAGGCCAGGGCCCGGGCGGCGCGCTTGGGCCGGCCGCCGGTCTGCAGGCCGAGCATCGGCGCCGACAGCACCGCAGCCTTGAAGTCCCCCACGCCATGCGCCAGCGCCAGCAGCGTCAGGCAGCCGCCCATCGAATGGCCGACGGCGATCCAGGGTTTGGGCAGGCGCGCCTCGAAATGCGCCAGTAGCAGCCTGTAGTCCTCGACGAAGTCGGCGAAGCCGTGGGCGTGGCCCTTGAGGACGTCCGGCAGCAGGCGCTGCGACAGGCCCTGGCCGCGCCAGTCGTGGGCGAGGACGACGAAGCCCCGGCCCTGCAGCTCGCCGATGACCTCGAAATACTTCTCGATCGGCTCGGTGCGGCCGCCGCTGAGGACCACCGAGCCGCGCGGTTCGCCCTCGGGCAAAAACAAGGCGGCGCGGAGGCGACAGGCCCCCGCGCCGCTGAACCACTCCGCCGTTCCGCCAGACGGAACGAGCGCCTCGGGAATCGAAACCAGAGGCGCCGGGTCGGTCATTGTCTGCTTACGCCATCTTCGCGAAGAGGGCGCCCATCTGCGGCTGCAGGCTCATGGCGAGACCCATGTCCGACAGCTTCAGGCGGCCCGACATGAAGGCCATCGTGGCGTCGAGCTTGCCGGCGCCCATTTCCATGAGGTCGGCCAGCGAGATGGTCATGGTCAGGTCGGCGGGCTTGTCTTCGTTGGTGACCGAGCCACCGTCGATGTGGATGAAGCCGTCGCCCTTGAGGTCGAACTTCAGCGACTTGCCGAGGCCGGAATCGGCGCCAACGGCGGTCTTCACGCGATCGGTAATTTCTTGCAGCGTAGCCATTGGCGGCCTCCCGTTATGTTGCGGGCAAATCGATAACTTGACCGGGCACAACGCACAAGCGAACTGCGGTAGACGAAACAAAAAAGATGACGCCGCCGCCACTTTCGCGGGTCGGCCTCGACCGATCTCATCCGGAGGCCGATGTGACCGACCTGACGCTGGAAGACCTGGACCGGATTTACGGCCAGCCCAAGCCGACGACGAAGGCCAAGTCGCTCGACCATGTCGACAAGTACGGCCGGCGGTTCATCGCCCTGTCGCCGTTCTGCGTGATCGCCGCGGCGGCGGCCGACGGGACGATGGACGTCTCGCCGCGCGGCGGGGCGCCGGGGTTCGTTCACGTAGAGGATGACCGCACCCTGCTGCTGCCCGACCGGCCGGGCAACAACCGGCTCGACACCCTGCGCAACCTGGTCGGCGGCGACGGCCGGATCGGGATGATGTTCATGATCCCGGGCTTCGACGACGTCTATCGCGTCAACGGCCGGGTGACGTTGACCGACGACGCGGACCTGCTGGCCCGCTTCATCGAGTTCGGCAAGCCGCCGCGCTGTGTCGTCAGGGTCGCGGTCGAGGAGGCCTTCCTGCACTGCCCCAAGGCGATCATGCGGGCGAAGCTGTGGGAGGCGGAAACCCAGGTCGAGCGGGCGGTGATGCCCGGCCTTTCGGAGATGATCGCCGACCAGCTGGGCCTCGGCCCGCCGGCGGAGAGCGCGGCCGACGCCGTGGCGCGCTGGGGCCAGCAGCTGTGAGGGGACGGGGACTGGCCAAGCTGTCCCCTGGGACGGCTTGTCCTGTCCCCGACCGCGCTGGCGGGTGTCCGAAAGGGACAGGATAACCTGTCCCCACTTGATCTACTTCTTCCCGGCCAGCAGGGCGCGGGACGGGGCGCGGGCGAACCTGAGACTGGCGACGCCGGCCATGGCGGCGGGGTCCCAGGCGGGCATGCCCTTGTAGAGCGGCAGGGCGGCGGTGCGGCCGTCCGCGAAGACGGCGGTCCCGGCCGGGACGCCGGCGAAGATCACCTGTTCGATCTTCGGCGCGGCGAAGCCGATGACCCCGGCCTTGGCCTTGATGGCCGCCTTGCACTGGGTGATCGAGGCGGCCAGCTCGCCCGCCGGGACCGTGTCGGCCATGCGGGTGGTCGGTTGCAGCTCCATCGTCAGCTGGAACTTCGAGGCCGGGTCGGCCTTCACCAGAGCGATCCTGCCGTCCTTCAGGTCGGCCAGCGCCGGCGTCCGCTGGAGGCGGCCGTCGGGACCGACGGGAATAGGCGAGCGGGCGCCGTTCGCGCCGATCAGGGTCAGGGTCACCCCGGTCGCCGGCTTGCCGTTGCTGCGCAGGTAGTAGGCCATGACGAACTTCGTCCGGTCCGCCGGCGGAATGCCGAGGTAGAGGTCGAGGTAGGGAAACAGCTTTTTCGCCGGGATGCCGTCCGGCGCATCGGCGGCGAAGACGGGACCGGCGGCGAGGGTCGCGAGCGCGACCCCGGCCAGGGTGCGGCGGGTCAGGTTCATTTGGGTTTCACCAGCTTCAGCGTCATGCGGTCGCTCTCGCCGATGGCGTCGTACTTCGCATGGTCGAAGCCCGGCTTCGGCGGCTGGCCGCGCGGGGCGGACAGGCGGGTCGGCGGCAGGGTCCAGACGCCGAAGGGGTGGTCCTTGGTGTCCTTGGGATTGGCGTTGATCTCGCTGGTCCCGGCGAGGATGAAGCCCGCCTCCTTGGCCAGCTGGATGGCGTAGGCCTGCTGCACGTAGCCGCTGGCGGCCAGCACGTCCTGCATCTGGCCGGGCGCGGCGCGGTGCTCCTCGATGCCCAGCACGCCGCCGGGCTTGAGCGCGGCGAAGGCGGCCTTGAACGCCTTGTCGACGATGCCGGCGGCCATCCAGTTGTGCAGGTTGCGCAGGAACAGCACCAGATCGGCCGAACCGTCCGGCGCGACCGGGCCGCTGGTCGGGCCGAAGGCGGTGATCTCGACCTTGCCGTAGAGCTTGGGCTTCGCCGCCAGCTTGGCCGCGTAGGCCTGGACGATCTGGGTCGCGGCCGGGTCGGATTGTTCGAGGTCGGCCTCGTAGAGCTTGCCGCCCGTGCTTTCGAGGAACGGGGCGAGGATGTCGCTGTACCAGCCGGCGCCGGGCCAGAACTCGACCACCGTCATGCCGGGCTTGAGGCCCCACCAGGTCAGGGTCTCGACGGGATGGCGCCAGGGGTCGCGGGCCTTGTCGGCCGGCAGCCGCCAGTCGCCGGCGACGGCCTCGGCGATCGTCTGCGGACCGCCCTTGACCGGCATGGCGGCCGGATCGGCGGCCTTCGCCTTCGGCTTGCACCCGGCCAGCGCCAGTGCGGCGGCGCCGGTCAGGACAAGGCGTCTGGACGTTCCCGATGACTCTGAACGCATGGATTTTTCCGACAACGCCGCCCCCGCACCGTGAGCCATCGGCTTACCCCGCGCAGGGAAGCCGGTCAAAGCGGCGCTATTGAGGCTTCACGAACCGCAGGGTCATGCGGTCGCTCTCGCCGATGGCGTCGTAGCGGCTGTGATCGAAGCCCGGATCGGCCGGCGCGGGCGGCTGGGCGCTGCGGCGCACCGGCGGCAGGGTCCAGACGCCGAACGGATGATCCTTGGTGTCCCTGGGGTTGGCGTTGATCTCGGAACTGGCGGCCAGGCGGAAACCCGCCTTCCTGGCGGCGGCGACCACCGTGGCGGTGGCGACATAGCCGTCGCGAGCCTCGGGAACCTGCGGCCGGGGATCGGCGCGGTGGTCCTCGACCGCCAGCACCCCGCCGGGCTTCAGGACGGCGAAGGCGTCCGCCATCACCTTGTCGAGCTGGCCGGGCGTCCAGAGAAAGTTGTGGACGTTGCGCGAGGTCAGCACCAGGTCCGCCGAGCCGGGCGCGCCCAGCGGTCCGGAGGCCGCGCCGAAACCGACATAGCGGATCGGGCCGTAGGCGGCCGTGTCGGCGTACTTCGCCTCGAAGTCGGCGCGCCCCTTGCGGGCTCCGGCCGAGAGATCGGGATTGGAAAGGTCGGCGACGCCGGCGATGTAGGTCCCGCCCGTCGCCCGGGCGTAGGGGGCGAGGATCTCGGTCCAGTAGCCGCCGCCCGGCACCAGTTCGATGACCGTCTGGTTCGGCCCCAGACCCCAGAACACCAGACTGTCGTAGGGATGCCGCGCGGCGTCGCGGGCCACGTTGGCGGCGGCGCGCTGCGGACCGGCCAGCACGGCGCGCAGGGCCGCGTCGTCACGCGGTCCGCCGGTCGAGGCGCAACCCGCCAGGGCGAGCCCGGCCATGCAAAGTCCAAGGACGGTCCGACGCGCGATCATGGGTCTCTCCCTCACCAGATCGGGGACCGTAGCGACGTTCGGCGATCGATCAAGCGGGGGACTTGAATCCCCGATCCGCGCCTCCCACCTCATTGAACGGAGGCGCTGGATGTCCGGGCCTTCCGGGTCACGACGAGGCTTTCGAGCTCGCCACAGGCCCGTACGACACAACCGCAACCTTGCTTTGAAAGAGGGATGTGCACCATGCGTACGATCGACTTTTCCCCCCTGTACCGTTCCGTCGTCGGCTTCGACCGGCTCGCCGCGCAGCTTGACGCCGCCGCGACCCAGGACAGCGCCGCCGGCTATCCGCCCTACAACATCGAGCGGACCGACGAGAACGCCTACCGCATCGAGATCGCCGTCGCCGGCTTCCGGCCCGACGAGCTGACCATCGAGGTCAAGGAGAACCTCCTGACCGTGACCGGCCGCAAGGCGGCCAACGACGACAGCCGCAAGTTCCTGCACCGCGGCCTGGCCGAGCGGAACTTCGAGCGCCGCTTCCAGCTGGCCGACTATGTGCTGGTGACCGACGCCAACCTGGCCGACGGCCTGCTGTCGATCGCCCTGAAGCGCGAGCTGCCGGAGGCCCTCAAGCCCCGCACCATCGCCATCACCACCACGTCCCAGGCGCAGCCGGCCCTGCCCAAGGCCAAGAAGGCCGCCTGAGGATCCCAGCAGAACGATTTCCCCGGTCGTTCGGAAGGGCGGAGCCGAAAGGCTCCGCCCTTTTCCGTTTGGACCGGACGTCAGGCGCCGGTGGCGTCGACGACGATGGCCACCGTCTTGCCGCGGGAATGCGGCTCCCAGCCGGCCGCGATGGCCGAGGCGATGGCTGTGGCGACCAGGTCGGGGTTGATCATCGCCGGCTTGAGCTGCGGCGCGCCGAACTTCGGCTGCGGGCCGGCCGGAAACTCCAGCACCGCCTCGCGCTGACCCTCGAGATGGCGCACCGCGATGGCCATGCCGCGGAAGGCGTTGACGTCGCTGGACCACTGCGGCTGGCGCTGCAGCCGCCAGACATAGGGCTCCCCGCCGACCTCGATCTCGAATTCCGGATTGTTTCGGTTGCGCGCCATGCGAGGGACGTAGCCCGGCAGGCGCGGTTAAGCCAGCCCAGGACTACTCCGCCGCGTAGCCGACCGCGTTCTCGATGTCGGCGTCGCGGAACGAGGCCCGGGCCGTTCGCGCGCCGGTGAGGTCGGCGCCGCGCAGGTCGGCGCCGTCGAGGATGGCGGCGGTCAGGTCGGCGGACTGGGCGTAGGTGTAGCGCATCCGCGCCTGGTTCAGGGTCGCCGGGGTCGAGCGCTCGGCCGACAGCGGCAGCACGCCGATGCTGGCGCCGCGCAGGTCGGCCTTGGTCAGGTTGGCCCCGGCCAGCTTGGCCCCGCGCAGGTCGGCCTTGATCAGGCAGGCGCCGCGCAGGTCGACGCCCTCGAGGTTGGCTCCCTGCAGCTGGGCGCCGCTGAGATCCAGCCCGACCATGCAGGCCCCCTTGGCCGACATGGCCGTCAGCCGGGCGCCCTTGAGGGTCGCGCCGAGCGGACGCAGGTCCTCGCCGTCGAACCGGGCCGGGGCGCCGCGCTGGCCGCCGCTTTCGCACCAGGCCTGGTTGCCCTGGGCCATGGCCGCGAGGCTCTCGGCCTTGCGCAGCGCGTCCGGCGTCGGCGCGCGCAGGCAGCCGGCGAGGTTGGCGCCGCTCATCCGGGCCGTGGCCGTGTCGACGCCGGTGAGGACCGCGCCCTGCAGGTTGGCGTTCTCGAGGTTGGCGCCGCCGACGTCGGCTCCGTCGAGCAGCGCGCCCGACAGGTTGGCGTCCTTGAGATTGCAGCCGGTCAGCTTGGCTCCCTTCAGGGAGCAGTCGGTGAAGTCGGCCGCGAAGGCCGAGGAACCGCTGAACTTCGAGCCGTCGAGCGTCGCCCCGGCGAAGATGGCCCCGTCGGCGTCGCCGGCGCGCGCCTCGTGGCGCACCATGTCGAGGCCCTTGCGCGGATGGGGGATGGCGATCTGGCCTTCGCGGAAGTCGGCCTGGGTCATGTCGGCCATCGACAGGTTGGCCCCGCGCAGGCAGCAGCCGCGCACGTCGGCGCGGCGCAGGTTGGCCCCGCGCAGGTCGGCCTTGCGCAGGTCGGCGCCGAACAGGTTGGCCCGTTCGAGGTTGGTGCGGATCATCCGGCAGCCGTCGAGGATCGAGGCCGACAGGTCGGCGTCGGTCAGGTTGCGGCCGGCGAGGTCCAGCTTGCTGAGATCGAGAAACCGCAGGGAGGCGCGCTTGCCGCCCGGCTTGCCGGTGAGGAAGCGCTCATGCGCCGTCACCATCATGTCGAGCTCGGCCTGGGTCAGACGGCGACGCCCCGCGAGACTGGATTGCGTGACGCTCAAAGTTCTTTCCCCCCACCCCAGCGAATCAACCGGCGGCGAAGCATAACGCGGGTCGATCAACCGAAGCGTTAAGCCCGGCGATCAATGTTGGCTCAAAACGGGTCATCAAGGCCGCGGACGCCGGCGCGGGTGGCGTTGGTCAGGTCCGCGCCCTTGAGCTGGGCCCCGGTGAAGTTGGCGCGGGACAGGTCGGCGTCGGCCATCCGGGCCTGGCGAAGGTCGGCCCGGGCGAGGTCCGTCCCCTTCAGCTGGGCGCCGGTCAGGTCGCAGGCCAGCAGCCGGTCGGCCGTGATCAGCAGCGGCCCCAGCGTCGCGTCGCGCAGGTCGGCCCCCGACAGTTTGGCCCCCGACAGTCGCGCGCCGCGCAGGTCGGCCCGGCGCAGGTTGCAGCCGCGCAGGTCGGCCCCCTCGAGGTGCGCGCCCTGCAGCTGCACCCCTTCCATGTCGAGGCCGTAGAACACCGCCGCCTTGGCCGACAGGGCCGTCAGGTCGTAGCCGCGGATGGACTTGAGATTGCGCAGGTCGGCGCGGTCGAACACCGAGGGCTTGCCCTCCGCCCCGCCGGTCTCGCACCAGCGGGCGTGCTCGCGCAGCATGTCCTCGTAGGGCAGGTCGTCGACCGCCTTGCCGGACGGCTTGTCGGTCAGGGTTCCGGTCAGGTCGGCGTCGCCGACCGTCCAGCCGTAGGTCTTGGCCCCGACCAGCACCGCGTCATGCATGTCCGCGCCGGAGATGTCGGCGCCCGACAGGTCCGCGCCGGCGAGGTTGGCGCCGCTCATGTTGGCCTGCTTCAGGTTGGCCCGGACCAGCTTGCAGTCCTTCATGATCGCGTCGCTGAAGTCGGCCTTCATGGCCATAACGCCCGACAGCCGCGAGCGCTCGAGGTTGGCCCCGGCGAGGATCGCCCCGCAGGCGTCGCCCGAGCGGGTGGCGTGCTCGTGGATGCGCAGGCCCTTGTCGCGGTCGGGCGAGGCGATGGTCCCCTCGCGCAGGTCGGCCTCGAACAGGTCCGCGCCCGTGAGGTTGGCCCCGCGCAGGCAGGAGCCGCGCAGGTCGGCCCGGCGCATCGAGGCCTCGGTCAGGTCCGCGCCCTGCATGTCCGCGCCGAAGAAGCTGGAATTGTCGAGCTTGGTCCCGACCAGGCGGGACTCGTTGAGGATCGCGCCGGTGAAGTCGGCGTCCGACAGGTTGCGGCCCGACAGGTCCAGCCCGCTGAGATCCTGGAAGGCGAACACCGCGCGCGCGCCGCCCATCCGCGCCGAGAACAGGCGGTCATGCCTGGCGCAGATCAGATCAACGTCCTGTTGCGTGAGGCGCCGACGACTACTGTTCGACGCCGCTGCGGCGGCCATGGCATTGTCTCCGTTGGAGAATTCTATGCCGGACCTGAATTAACATTACCCTTCCACAGATCGTAGCGGAGGGCCGCCGAGGCCTCGTCGGCCAGCAGGCCGCGCTCGACGACGAGCCCCGCCTGGACCAGCCGCTCGTAACCCTGGCCCGAGGCCAGCGGCGAGGGATCCTCGCAGGCGTAGACCACCCGGGCGACGCCCGCCGCAACCAGACGCTGCGAGCAGGGCGGCGTTCCGGCCGACCGGGCGCCGCAGGGCTCGAGCGTGACGTAGGCCGTGGCGCCGCGGGCGTCGATGGCCTCCAGCGCCTGCTCCTCCGCATGCGGCCGGCCGCCGGGGGCGGTGGCGGCCTCGGCAAGGACGACGTCCTCGCGGACGATGACGCAGCCGACGACCGGATTGGGGGCGGTGAGGCCGAGATTGGGCAGCGCCACCGCGATGGCCCGGCGCATGAAGGCTGAATCGGAGCTCATGCCCCTTTTTCTCCGCTCATCCTCGCGAAAGCGAGGACCCAGGTGTTTTTGAAACAGCGGCTCACCTTTCGGGTTTGGCCAGCTGCCTTGCCTGAACCGTGAGCCGAAGCTCTGAAAAAGCCTGGGTCCTCGCTTTCGCGAGGATGAGCGGAGTTTATGGAAGCGCCGGCAGCGGCGTGGCCCTGTCCGCATCCAGATACCGCGCCGACAGCGGGTGCAGGTCCGCGTCCAGCTCGATCAGCAGCGGGTTGCCGGTGGGGATCTCGACGTCGACGATGGCGTCGTCGGCGACCTGGAACAGCAGCTTGACGATGGCCCGCAGGCTGTTGCCGTGAGCGGCCACCAGCACCGTCTCGCCGGCCTTCAGGCGCGGGGCGATCTCGGCGTCCCAGTAGGGCTGGACCCGGTCGAGCGTGGTCTTCAGGCTCTCGGTGTCGGGGATGGCGCTGCCGGCGTAGAGCGGATCGGTGGTGAAGTCGTACTCGCCGCCCGGCGCCAGCGGCGGCGGCGGGATGTCGTAGGACCGGCGCCAGACCTTGACCTGGTCGTCGCCGTGTTTGGCCGCCGTCTCGGCCTTGTTGAGCCCCGTCAGGCCGCCGTAGTGGCGCTCGTTCAGCCGCCAGTCCCGGACCATCGGCAGGTCGCCCTGCCCGGCCGCCGCCAGCGCCAGCTGCGCCGTGCGGTTGGCCCGCTTGAGCACCGAGGAATAGACCCGGTCGATGTGCACGCCGGCCGCCTTGATCAGCGCGCCGCCCTGCGTCGCCTGGGCCTCGCCCTCGGCGGTCAGGTCGACGTCCACCCAGCCGGTGAAGCGGTTTTCGAGGTTCCACTGGCTCTGGCCGTGGCGGAGAAGAATGAGCTTGGACATGGCGAAGGGGGCTAAGGCCCGCGCGGGGAAGCGTCAAGCGGGGTTCATCCGCGCGCGCGCCCTGCTATATCCGCGTCATGCGTGACCGCGTCTTCTTTCCCCTCGCCGCCCTGGCCGCCCTGGCGATGATCGCCCTGGCGCTGATCTGGCCGCGCGGGATGGGGGCGGCCCTGCCGTCCTTCAGCCATCCGCTGACCGTCCCGGCGCCCGTGGTGGTCCCGCCGCCCGCGCCCAAGGCCGCGGCCAAGACGCCGACGCCGGCGAAGGACGCCGCGAAGTGAGCGGTTTCGACGCCGTCTCCGTCGGCCGCCGCGTGCTGGCCATCGAGGCCGAGGCGCTGGCCCTGATGTCCGAGAGCCTGGGCGAGGCCTTCACCCAGGCGGTCGAGATGCTGTTCGCCTGCAAGGGCCGCATCGTCCTGACCGGCATGGGCAAGAGCGGCCATGTGGCGCGCAAGATCACCGCCACCCTGGCCTCCACCGGCACGCCGGCGATGTTCGTCCACCCCGCCGAGGCCAGCCATGGCGACCTCGGCATGATCGGCCAGGACGACGTGGTGCTGGCCCTGAGCAAATCCGGCGACGTGCGCGAGCTGGCCGACGTGATCGGCTACGCCCACCGCTTCGCCATTCCGCTGATCGCCATGACGGCCAACGCCGACAGCCAGCTGGGCGTGGCCGCCAGCCTGGTGCTGCTGCTGCCCGACGCGGCGGAGGCGACCGGCGAGGTGCGCGCCCCGACCACCTCGACGACCCTGCAGATCGCGCTGGGCGACGCCCTGGCCGTGGCGCTGCTGGAGCGGCGCGGTTTCACCGCCCGCGACTTCCACGTCTTCCATCCCGGCGGCAAGCTGGGGGCCATGCTGCGCACGGTCGGCGACCTGATGCACCGGCTGGAGGAGGCGCCGCTGGTTAGCGAGGCGACGCCGATGCCCGACGCCATCCGCGTGATGACCGAGCGCAAGCTGGGCGTGGTCGGGGTCACCGCCGCCGACGGCGCGCTGATCGGCATCGTCACCGACGGCGACCTGCGGCGCAATTTCGACGGACTGGCGAGCAAGACCGCCGGCCAGCTGATGACCCGCAATCCGAAGTCGGTGACCGCCGAGACCCTCGCCGGCGACGCCGCGCGGCTGATGAACGACAACCGCATCACCGTGCTGTTCGTGGTCAGGGACGGCAAGCCGGTCGGCGTGCTGCACGTGCACGACGTGCTCAGCGCCGGCGTGGTCTGAAGGCAGGGGTTCGTCCTGCACCAATCGGGAGAACGGCCGGCGGCCCTCCCGACGTCGATTTCGTGAGCTTGCCCCCTCACCAAGTCGCTGTCCGAACGTTATAGGGGGCCCATTCGCCACGCGAGCCCCGTTCCGATGCCCTTCACCCCGCGATCCGACCTCGTCCCCAACACCCCGGCCTACGAGAACGAGCCCCTCGTCAAGGCCACCGGCTTTCGCGAGTACGACGCGCGCTGGCTGTTCGGCCCGGACATCAACCTGCTCGGCGTCCAGGCGCTGGGGCTGGGGCTCGGGACCTACATCCACGAGCTGGGCCAGTCGAAGATCGTCGTCGGCCACGACTTCCGTTCCTATTCGCTGTCGATCAAGCAGGCGCTGATCCTCGGCCTGCTGGAGGCCGGGTGCGAGGTGCTGGATATCGGCCTGGCCCTGTCGCCGACCGCCTATTTCGCCCAGTTCGACCTCGACGCCCCGTGCGTGGCCATGGTCACCGCCAGCCACAACGAGAACGGCTGGACCGGGGTGAAGATGGGCGCCCAGCGGCCGCTGACCTTCGGCCCCGAGGAGATGGGCCGGCTGAAGGAGATCGTGCTTACCGGCGCCTTCGCCCCGCGCGACGGCGGCAAGCTGGTGCGCGTCGACGGCATGGCCGAACGGTTCATCGCCGACGTCGCCCGCCGGGTGCAGATCAGCCGGCCGCTGAAGGTCGTCTGCGCCTGTGGCAACGGCACGGCCGGGGCCTTCGCGCCCCAGGCCCTGCGCGCCATGGGCGTGGCCGTGGTCTACGAGATGGACTGCGACCTCGACTGGACCTTCCCCAAGTACAATCCCAATCCCGAAGACCAGGAAATGCTGCACGCCATGGCCAAGGCCGTGCGCGACCACGGCGCGGACCTGGCGCTGGGCTTCGACGGCGACGGCGACCGCTGCGGCGTGGTCGACGACACCGGCGAGGAGATCTACGCCGACAAGATCGGCCTGATGCTGGCCCGCGACCTGGCGCCGCTGAACCCCGGCGCGACCTTCATCGTCGATGTGAAGTCGACCGGCCTGTACGCCACCGACCCGGTGCTGGCGGCCAACGGCTGCACCACCGTCTACTGGAAGACCGGCCACAGCTACATCAAGCGCAAGACGGCCGAGCTGGGGGCCCTGGCCGGGTTCGAGAAGAGCGGCCACTTCTTCCTCAACGAGCCGCTGGGCCATGGCTACGACTGCGGCCTGACCGCGGCGGCCGCGATCCTCGGCATGCTGGACCGCAATCCGGGGCAGAAGCTGTCGGACATGCGGCTGGCGCTGCCGGTGGCCTACACCTCGCTGACCATGAGCCCGCACTGCGCCGACGAGGTGAAGTACGACGTGGTCGCGGCCATCGTGAAGGAATACGAGGCCCTCGCCGCCGCCGGCGGCAAGATCCTCGGCCGCGGCATCACCGAGGTGATCACCGTCAACGGCGTGCGCGTGGCGCTGGAAGACGGCAGCTGGGTGCTGGTGCGCGCCTCCTCGAACAAGCCCGAGATCGTCGTGGTCGTGGAAAGCACACAATCGGACGCTGACATGCGCGCGCTATTCCGGGACGAGGTGAAGCCGCGTCTGGCGAAGCACCCGCAAGTCGGGGCATACAACCAGGAAGTCTGAGGGAATCCTGAACCATGCGCGTCGCCATGATCGGCACCGGCTATGTTGGCCTGGTGTCCGGAGCCTGTTTCGCCGACTTCGGCCATGACGTCGTCTGCATCGACAAGGATGCCGGCAAGATCGAGCGGCTGAAGCAGGGCGAGATCCCGATCTTCGAACCCGGCCTCGAGGCGCTGGTCGAGCGCAACGTGCGCGAGGGGCGGCTGAGCTTCTCGGTCGACGCCGCCGACGCCGTGCGCGCCGCCGACGCGGTTTTCATCGCCGTGGGCACGCCGTCCCGGCGCGGCGACGGCTATGCCGACCTCTCTTACGTCCACGCCGCCGCCGAGGAGATCGCCGGCCTGATGGACGGCTTCACCGTGGTGGTGACCAAGTCGACCGTGCCGGTCGGCACCGGCGACGACATCGAGGCGATCATCCGCAAGGCCCGGCCCGACGCCGACTTCGCCGTGGTGTCGAACCCCGAGTTCTTGCGCGAGGGCGCGGCGATCGAGGACTTCAAGCGGCCCGACCGCATCGTCGTCGGGGCCGAGGACGAGCGGGCCAAGGCGGTGATGAACGAGCTGTACCGCCCGCTGTTCCTCAACGAGACGCCGATCGTCTTCACCGGCCGGCGCACCAGCGAGCTGATCAAGTATGCCGCCAACGCCTTCCTGGCGCTGAAGATCACCTTCATCAACGAGATCGCCGACCTGTGCGAGGCGGTCGGCGCCGACGTGCAGCAGGTCGCCCGCGGCATCGGCCTCGACAAACGGATCGGCAACAAGTTCCTCAACGCCGGCCCCGGCTACGGCGGCAGCTGCTTCCCGAAGGACACCATCGCCCTGGTGCGCACCGCCCAGGACGCCGGCACGCCCGTGCGGCTGATCGAGACCACGGTGTCGATCAACGACGCGCGCAAGAAGGCCATGGCCGGCCGCGTCGCCGACGTGCTGGAAGGCGACCTGACCGGCAAGGTCATCGGCGTGCTGGGCCTGACCTTCAAGCCCAACACCGACGACATGCGCGACGCGCCGAGCCTCGACATCGTGCCGGCCCTGCAGGCCATGGGCGCGACGGTGCAGGCCTATGACCCCGAGGGGCACGAGGCCAGACAGATGCTGCCCGGCGTGGTGTTCAAGTCCGGCCCCTACGAGGCCGTCGAGGGCGCCGACGCGGTGGTCATCATCACCGAGTGGGACCAGTTCCGGGCGCTCGACCTCGACCGGATGAAGCTTCTGATGAAGGCCCCGAACGTGGTCGACCTGCGCAACATCTACCGGCCGGAAGACATGCGCTCGCGCGGGTTCCGCTATTCGAGCGTCGGGCGGGGGTAGCGCGACATTGCCAGGCGGCGTGGAACGGCACTAGCCTTCGCCCTTAAAGGCAGAGGACCGGCCCATGACACCCATCGTTGTCGCCATCTGCCTCCTGCTCGCGTCCACCACCGACGCGGCGGGGCGTGATCCGGCCGAACCGGTCGTCATACAGAAGAGCTACGTGATCGGAACGCCGGTCACCGTCACCGCCGGTCAGCCGGTCCTGCGCGTCCGGACCTTCCAGGAGACCAGCAGCTACCGCCTCGCCTATCGCCCGCGGCAGGCGATGACTTTCATGGCCGTCACCACCCAGTACCGTCTCGATCCGCGCGTTCCCCTGGAGATCGCAGGCGAGGTCTATGTCGGCCAGCAGCGCTACGAGGTCGCGGAATTCGGGACCAACGCCGGCGATCGGGTTGGCTTCCTCGTCGGCCCCGACGGATCGATCCACAAGAACTACGCCGCCTTCACCCGCTCCCTGGGCTGGATCAAGCTGTTCCTGTCGATCAAGAGCCCGACGCCGATCGTCCTGGACCGGGTGCGGCTGGAGCACGTCACACGGACGCCCGTCACCCCTGACTACGAGCTGATCTACCGGGGGCAGGACGCGACCAGCATGCGGTTCGAGTATCGCGAACGGCTGGTGGACGGCGGAGACTTGCCGCCGGCGCCGGAGGCCATAAGCGTGCCCCGGTCGGCGAAGACCTTTCAGGTCAGGGGCATGACGCTGGCGATCGGCGCCGTCACGCCGGAGACGGTGACCGTGACGGTGACCGCCGACGGGAGCGCCGCGCCTTGAGGCTTCGTGAGCGACCCGGCGAGGGCGGCCAGGACCAGCGTCGGAGTCACGCCTTCCGCGGCCACAGCCACAGCGCCACGATCCCGACTACGAAGAACACACTGCACAGCCAGCTCCCCTCGGGTCCCTGGGCGCCGCCGGTCAGGGCGACGGATCCCTGTGGAACCAGCTTCACCAGCAGGGCGGGCAGGTCTGTCCGAAGGCCCGTCACCGGCAGGTCGAAGCCCGTGCCCAGCAGCCAGTTCCAGGCGGCGTGCCAGCCCATCACACCCCAGATGTTTCCGGTCCGGATCGCCCAGGCGCAGGCGAAGGCAGAGAACAGGAACGAGCTCAGCATGATCAGCCAGTGCTGGTGCGGCGAGTAGTGGAGAAAGGTGAACACCAGCGAGACCAGCACCACCCCGGCCGGAAGCCCCAGCTTGCGGGTGATGGCCGACAGCAGCCAGCCTCGGAAGATGATCTCCTCGACCCCGGCCTGGAGAATGAAACATAGCAGCAGCAGGCCGACGCCGGTCAGGGCGACCGGTGAGCCGAGGGCCGGGGCGATCGCCCCGATCTGGTACCCGCCGGCAAGGCCGATGGCGACGACCACCGACAGAATGGTCGCGACGCCCACCAGCAGACCTGCCAGCAGCGTCTTCACCGGGGCGAGCCCGGTCAGGCCGATGGTCGCCAGCGGACGCCGTTCGACAAGCTTCACCCAGGCCAGGATCAGCAGGCCGTTGATGGCGAACGGGATGGTCAGGAAGGCGTAGAGCCCTGTTAGCCCGATCGGTTCGCCACGGGCGTCCTGCCAGCCGTAGCGCTCCATAAACGGATCGGGGACCAGCACACAGAGGGCGACGAAGAAGATGCACAGGAACGGCGCCAACAGGCCCCAGGGCAGCCAACCCTTGTGCGGTTCGGGCGAGTAGAGAGTCTTTCGGATCATGCCCCTAGCTAGGGCGGTCGCGCGGCCCTTCGATAGAATGATTGTGCGCGGGTTTCATGATCCGAAGCCAGGCGTTCGGGGTCAGCCCCCAGGTCTTGCGGAACTGCCGGCCGAAGTGGCTCTGGTCGGCGAAGCCACAGTCGGCCGCGGCCTCCGCGCCCGAGCGGCCCTGCAGAAGCAGGTCTCGGGCCTTCTCCAGACGTCGAAGGATCAGGTAGCGGTAGGGGCTGGAGCCGAACATGGCGCGGAAGTCCCGCGACAGTTGCCAGCGGTCATGGCCGGTGGCGCGTTCCAGATCGGCCAAACAGAAGGTCTGGTCGAGGCAGGACTCGATATAGTCACGCGCCGCCTGCGCCGCCTCCCGGTTGACGCGGCGAATGACGCTGACACCGCCGGAGGCCGCATCCAGCGCGGACGCGATCCCGACCAGGGCGTCCTGGTATTCGAGCAGGCTCAGTGGCCGGTCATAGTCGGCCAGCAGGGCATCGACCGCCCGGGCCAGCCGGGCGTCGCCGGAGAGGCCGCCCTCGATGAACGGCAACGTCCGACCGCCTAGGACCTCCTGGAGTTCCGCCGGCCGGATGTAGGCGGTGCGATAGCGGAACGCCTCCCCGTCCCCGGCCCGGCCGTCGTGCAGTTCGTCGGGATGCAGCACCACCAGCTGCCCGGGCAGGGAATGGCGCGCCTCGCCCCGGTAGTCGAAGCTCTGCACGCCCGCCAGGGTCACGCCGATGGCGTAGGTGTCGTGACGATGCGGCGCATAGGCGACTCCGGAGAAGCAGGCCTCAATCCGGTCCACGGCGCCCGGCGCCCTGACGACCCAGTTTGCGGTGGTCGCCAAATCCTTCACCCCTCTCGCCTCACCTGTCCCAGACATGAAAGCACAGTCGGGCGATGGCCGGGCATGAACACGAGTCCATGTTCGCGGACCGTGGCGTTCCCCCTGATTCCGGGTCCACTCTCCCGGACGACACAGGGGAGTCGCCGGACATGTGGGTGCTGCTGGGGGGGGGGGTCGTGGTCGCGGGGTTCGCGGCGCGGCTCAATCCGCTGCTGATCGTGGCGGCGGCGGCGATCGTCACGGGGATCGCGGCCGGGCTCGACGTGGTCGCGACGCTGGCGATCCTCGGCAAGGCGTTCGGGGACAACCGCTACATCAGCGTGGTCTGGCTGATCCTGCCGCTGATCGGGCTGCTCGAGCGCGAAGGGCTGCAGGAGCGGGCCAGGGCGTTGATCGGGCGGCTGAAATCGGCCACCGCCGGGCGGCTGCTGCTGATCTACATGGTCATCCGCCAGGGCACGGCGGCGATCGGCCTGACCTCGCTGGGCGGGCACGCCCAGATGGTCCGGCCGCTGATCGCGCCGATGGCCGAGGCCGCCGCCGAGGCGGGCGACCCCGACCTGACCCCCGCCAGCCGTGACCGGGTCAAGGCCTTCGCCGCCGCCACCGACAACATCGGCCTGTTCTTCGGCGAGGACATCTTCATCGCCATCGCCTCGATCCTGCTGATCAAGGGCTTCCTCGAGGAGAACGGCATCGTCGTGGAGCCGCTGCACCTCTCCATGTGGGCCATTCCGACGGCGGTGCTGGCGCTGGTGATCCACGGAACGCGACTGCTGCTGCTCGACCGGCGACTGGCGCGGGAGGCCGGCCGGTGATCGGGCTCGATGTCCTCTACGTCCTCGCGGGCCTGCTGTTCGCGGTCTACGCGGTCGCCACCCTGACCGACGCGACCAATCCCAAAAGGGTCACCAGCGCCGCCTTCTGGGGCTTGTTCGCGACCAGCTTCCTGGCCGGCAGCCATCTGCCCGACGTGGTCAACGGCCTGATCCTCGTGGGCATGGCGCTGCTGGCCGGGTTCAACCTGCTGGGCCGGGGCGAGCATCCCGCGCCGGTCGACAAGCCCGCGCGGGCCGCCCGCTGGGGCAACCGGCTGTTCATCCCGGCGCTGATCCCGCCGGTGGTGACCCTGCTCGGCACCCTGACGCTGAAGGGGGTGATGGTCGGCGGCCAGCCGCTGGTTGATCCCAAGCAGGTGACGCTGGTCTCGCTGGGCGCCGGCATCGTGCTGGCCACGGCCGTGGCGCTGGTCATGTTCCGCGCCAGCCCCGCCGGCGCCGCGCGCGAGGGCCGGCGGCTGATGGAGTCGGTCGGCTGGGCCGGGCTGTTGCCCCAGGCGCTGGCGGCTCTGGGCGCCGTGTTCGCGGCCGGCCATGTGGGTGACGTGATCGGCGACCTGGCGACGACCTGGCTGCCGCTCGGCACGCCGCTGGCGGCGGTCTGCGCCTACACGCTCGGCATGGCGCTGTTCACGGCCATCATGGGCAACGCCTTCGCCGCCTTCCCGGTGATGACCGCGGCCATCGGCCTGCCGATCGTGGTCGGCAAGTTCGGCGGCGATCCGGCGATCATGGGCGCGATCGGCATGCTGTCGGGGTTCTGCGGCACGCTGATCACGCCGATGGCGGCCAATTTCAACATCGTCCCGGCCGCGCTGCTGGACCTGACCGACCGTTACGGGGTTATCAAGGCGCAACTGCCCACAGCGCTCCTGCTGCTGCTCGCCAACACGGTGCTGATGTATGCGCTCGTCTACCGCTTCTGACGCCCGACTGACGGCCGACCTCGCCGAGCGGTTCGCCGCCATCGCGCTCGGCCATGTCACGCGCGAGTTCCCGCACAAGGCCGACCATGTGTTCACCGGCCTGCAGGACATCGGGCCGCACCGGACGCACCACCCGATCTTCTACGGCAGCTTCGACTGGCACAGCTGCGTGCACGGCTACTGGACGCTGGCGACCCTGCTGCGGCGGTTTCCGGACATGCCCAGCGCCCCGGCGATCCGCGCCCTGTTCGCCTCCAGCCTGACGCCGTCGAAGGTGGCCGTCGAACTCGACTATCTGTCGCGGCCGATGAGCGCCGGGTTCGAACGGCCCTACGGCTGGGCCTGGCTGCTGAAGCTGGCGGCCGAGCTGCGCGAGCACGAGGATCCGGCCGCGTTCAACGCGATCGCGCCGCTGGCCCGGGCCTTCGCCGACCGGTTCCGGGATTTCCTGCCGAAGGCGACCTATCCGCTGCGCGCCGGGGTTCACTCCAACACCGCCTTCGCCCTGCGGCTGGCGATGGACTACGCCGAGGCCTGCGGCGACCGGGCGCTGGCCGATCTGGCCCGGACCACGGCCATCGACTGGTACGCCGGCGACGCCGACTGCCAGGCCTGGGAGCCGAGCGGCGACGAGTTCCTGTCTTCGGCGCTGATGGAGGCCGAATGCATGCGGCGCATGCTGGCCCCCGACCAGTTCCGCGCCTGGTTCGGCGCCTTCCTGCCGCGCGCCGGAGGACGGCAGCCGGCGACGCTGTTCACCCCGGCCACGGTCAGCGACCGCAGCGACGGCAAGATCGCCCATCTGGACGGGTTGAATCTGAGCCGCGCCTGGTGCTGGCGCGGCATCGCCCAAGTGTTCTCGGACGACGACCCGGTGCGATCCGTGGCGCTGGAGGCGGCGGAGATCCACCTCGCCAGCGCGTTGCCCCACGTGGCCGGCGACTACATGGGCGAGCACTGGCTGGCCAGTTTCGCCCTGCTGGCGCTGGAGGGTTAGGGGACACGGCCCTTCAGGTACATGTCCCCGTCAGGTCGCCCGCGACCAGATGGCCGTCGCGAACAGGATCCACAGGGCGATCAGGACGACGTTGCTGAGCGCGAAGGCCGCCAGCCGGACGAGGATGGTGTTGGTGGTCAGGTGCACCAGGGTGTGGACCGCGCGCAGGCCGACGTAGGCCCAGGCCAGGGCCAGGGGCGCCGCCGCGACCGTGCCGGTCACGTACAAGGCCAGGCAGACGGCGTAGAACAGCACCGGCAGCTCGAGCAGGTTCATGTAGTTGCGGTTGGGCAGGGACACGCGCGCGGGCACGCGGGCCGACTCGCCCAGGGCGAAGTCCTCGCCGCTGACATGGCCGGCCTTCACCGCGCGGAACCGCGTCAACGGCACCAGCGACAGCACGGTGAAGGTCATCGCGCCCAGCGCGAGAAACGGCAGAAAGATCGAGTCCTGAGTCATGCGCCTCCCCCCTGTTGTCGGCGAGGCGAGAGTTGCGCCCGTCCGGCGGGATGGCAAGCGGGCGTGGCTTGACTCAATAAGTTGATATCAACATAATATTCCCCATGGACGCCCTTCCGACCGTGCCCCTCGAGACGACGCTGCATGTGCGCGACAACTGCCTGTGCCTGCACGCCCAGCGGGCCGCGCGGGTGCTGGCACGGCGGTTCGACGAGGCGCTCCGGCCGGTGGGGCTGACCAACGGCCAGTTCTCGCTGCTGATGTCGCTCAACGGGCCCGAGCCCGCGCCGATGAGCCGGGTCGCCGCCCTGCTCGGGGCCGACCGGACGACGCTGACGGCCGCGCTCAAGCCGCTGGTGCGCGACGGGCTGGCCGTGACCAGCGTCGACCCGGAAGACAGTCGCGTCCGCAGGATCGCCCTGACCCCGGCCGGCCACGCCCGGCTGCTCGCGGCCCTGCCGATCTGGACCCGGACCCACGCCGCGATCGACGCGGCCCTGGGCGGAACCGACCCCGCGCAGCTGCGCGCCGACCTGCGAACCCTGTCCGCACGCCCGACCGGCGCGCCCGACCCCGACCTGTGCACCGTTCCGGAGTGATCCCATGACCGCCACCGTCACCGCCTTTCCCTGGGTGCCGCCGTTCGCCCAGGGCTTTGTCCGCGACCTGCGCATCCGCTGGGCGCTGGAAGAGGCAGGCCTGCCCTACGAGGTGGAGCTGCTGGCCCCCGGCGTCACCGACAGCGAGGCCTATCGCCGGCGACAGCCGTTCGGGCAGGTGCCGGCCTGGCGCGACGATGCGGTCGACATGTTCGAATCCGGCGCCATCGTCCTGCACATCGCCGAACAGTCCGAGATCCTGGCGCCGAAGGACCCCGCCGGCCGGGCGCGGGTGACCAGCTGGGTCATCGCCGCGCTCAACTCCGTCGAGCCGTTCGCGCAGAACCTGGCGACCCTGGATTCTTTCCACGCCGGCCAGCCGTGGGTCGAGGGCTACCGGCCCGTGGCCCGCGCCGGGCTGGAGCGCCGGCTGACGTCGCTGAGCCGCTGGCTGGGCGACAAGAACTGGCTCGAGGGCCGCTTCTCCGCCGGCGACATCATCATGGTCACCGTGCTGCGCGAGCTGGTCAGCTGCGGCATCCTCAAGGATTTCCCCAACCTCGACGCCTACCACGCCCGCGGCATCGCCCGGCCCGCCTTCGTCAAGGCGCTGGACGACCAGCTGCGCACCTTCGCCCAGAACGCCCCGGCCTGACGCGGCCATCCCCTCCGGAAGGACATCACATGAAGACCTATCTCGCCCTGTTCATGGGCTCGCTGTCGCCCGACGCGCCCTCGCCGGCCGACCTCAGCGAAGAGACCCGCGACGCCGGCATGGCGGCCTGGGGCGCGTGGATGGCGCAGCACGCGGCGTCGATCGTCGACACCGGCGGTCCGCTGGGCAAGACGCTGAAGGCCTCGAAGGCGGGCGTGACGAGCGTCCGCAACGCCGTCGCCGGCTATGTCATCGTCAAGGCGGACTCGCACGAGGCGGCGGCGGCGATGTTCGAGGGCCACCCCCATTTCGCGATCTTCCCCGGCGAGTCCGTGGAAGTGATGGAATGCCTGCCGATCCCGGGGCGGTAACCCAGATCTCCGCATTCCGCTCATCCCGGCGGCCCCAAGGGCGGCCGGGATGCCTGAACCCTGAGCCAAGGCTCTGAAGAAACGCAGGAAAGGCGCACACGCATGATCACCGTGTTCGGCGGGCAAACCTCACGCTCGCTCCGGGTCGTCTGGTTGCTGGAGGAGATGGGCCTGCCCTACCGCGTGCGGCAGGTGGACATGCTGGCCGACACCCCGGACGCGGCGCTCCTGGCCGTGAATCCCGCCTACTACATCCCGGCCATCCTGGACGGCGACGTCACCATGGTCGAGTCCATCGCCATCATGGAATACCTGATGGCCCGCTACGGCCCGACGCCGCTGGCGCCGGCGCCGGACGATCCCGCCTTCCCGGCCTACCAGCAGTTCCTGCATCTGGGCGAAGCCGGTCTCGCGACCCTGATGATGCTCCCGGTGGTGAGCGGTTTCCTGGCGCCCGAAGGCGAACGCGACAACTGGGGCGCCCGGCAGGCGCGGCTGTGGGTCGAGAAGCGGCTGGACCTAGTCCGGACGCGGCTCGCCCAAGCGCCATACCTGGCCGGCGAGACGTTCACGGCGGCGGACATCTCGGTGACATACGCCCTCAACCTCGGCAGCAGGCACGGCGGCTTCGCGCTCGGCGAGCCCGAGCAGGCCTATCTCGCCCGCACTACCCGACGTGAGGCCTATGGACGCGCCCTGGAGACCTCCATGGCCGGGGTTTAGGCTTGGCCGGCGGCGTAGGCTTTGAAGGTAATGCCGCTCTTTCCGCCATCCAGCGTCTCGAACAGGTCGATTTTCGCGGCCTGTAACATCAGCCGCCAAACTTGTTCGACGTCGTCATAGGCGTCTCGCAAAAGATCGTAGTCAACCTGGGCTTCGATGCCCTTTCGGTACGACCTGATCTGTTCCTCGAGTTCGGAGTGTGTGCCGACGGCTTCCCACTCGTCTTTGACGAAGTACGGTTTGCCATGAGCCATGGTGTCACGAACTTCGATCAAGCGGTTGATCGTGGAAAACGGACGCGCATCGTCTTTCCACTCGATGCCCAACGCCGCCATGATCTGGTTGCGCTTCTTTTTGCCGTTCTGGAATTCAACAAAGCCCTGAATGACCGTGAAGCCCACGAAATTCAGATAGGCCTCGTAAGCGAACGCGGTCATGGTAACGGCAGCCAAGATGTCCAGGCCGATGCCCCTCCGGTCACCGCTTTTCATCATCGATTCGATCCGCTGCTTCAGATTGAAGGCGGCACTGATCAGATCGTTGTGGATCAGTTCCCGACCCTCATATTGCAGAGTGGCGATGATGACGGGCTGATCAGTCATTGGTTGGGTTACCCCATCGCTCAGACCTACCGCATGGCAGGAAGGTCGCCTAAGCCGCCGCCTTCACCGCGCCGGCGATCTCGCTGACCAGGGCCTGGACCAGCGCCTCGTCGTCGCCTTCGGCCATGACGCGGATCAGCGGTTCGGTGCCCGAGGCGCGGACCAGCACCCGGCCAGAGCCGTTGAGCTTGGTCTCGGCGTCGGCGATGACGGCCTTGACCCTGTCGCTGTCGAGCGGCCGGCCGCCCTTGGCGAAGCGGACGTTCTCCATGCGCTGCGGCACCGGGTCGAACTGGCGGGCGAGCGCGCTCATCGGCTTGCCCGACTGGACCAGCACCGCCAGCACCTGCAGCGCCGCCATCAGGCCGTCGCCGGTGGTCGAATAGTCCGACAGGATCACGTGGCCCGACTGTTCGCCGCCGAGGTTGAAGCCGCCCGAGCGCATGCGCTCCATGACATAGCGGTCGCCGACGGGCGTGCGTTCGAGGGTCAGGCCCTTGGCGGCCATGAACCGCTCGAGGCCGAGGTTGGACATCACCGTGGCGACGATGCCGCCGCCGCTCAGCCGGTCCTCGGCCGCCCAGGCGCCGGCGACGATGGCCATGATCTGGTCGCCGTCGACCACCTGGCCCTTTTCATCGCAGATCGCCACCCGGTCGGCGTCGCCGTCGACCGCGATGCCGACATCGGCGCGGAACTCGCGCACCGCGTCGACCATGGCGGCGGGATGGGTCGAGCCGCAGTCGGCGTTGATGTTGCAGCCGTTGGGATCGACGCCGATCTTGATGACCTCGGCGCCGAGTTCGTAGAGCACCTCGGGCGCGACCTTGTAGGCGGCGCCGTTGGCGCAATCGATGACCACCCGCAGGCCGTTGAGGTTCAGCTGGCGCGGGAAGCTGGCCTTGGCGATCTCGACATAGCGGGCCTGGGCGTCGTCGACGCGGCGCACGCGGCCGAGATCCGCCGGCGCGACGAGGCCTTCCTGAAGGCCCTCGTCCATGTGCGCCTCAATCTCCAGCTCGCGGCTGTCCGAGAGCTTGTAGCCGTCGGGGCCGAACAGCTTGATGCCGTTGTCGGTGTAGGCGTTGTGCGAGGCGCTGATCATCACGCCGAGGTCGGCGCGCATCGAGCGGGTCATCATCGCCACGGCCGGGGTCGGCAGCGGGCCGAACAGGCGCACGTCCATGCCCATGCTGGTGAATCCCGCGACCAGCGCTGGTTCGATCATGTAGCCCGACAGACGGGTGTCCTTGCCGATGACCACCAGGTGGCGGCGGCCGTGGTTGCGGCGGAACAGCTTTCCGGCGGCCAGGCCCACGCGGAGGGCGACTTCGGCGGTCATCGGATGGCTGTTCGCCTGTCCGCGGATGCCGTCTGTGCCGAAATAGGTCCGCTTGCTCATGAAAAATCCTTCGCCGTGGCGACACGCAACAGTGTGCAACGCAGTTTTATGCCGTCTCAATCTAAGCCGATGATAAACGCCGACCCGGGGACGATCCGTTCCCGCCACTTCTAGCGCTTCTGGCAGGGACCGAGAAACACGCATGTGCGGCATCATCGGCATCGTGGGCAAGACGCCCGTCACGGACCGCCTCATCGAGAGCCTCAAGCGGCTCGAGTACCGCGGCTATGACTCGGCCGGCGTCGCCGTCGAGGCGGGCGGCCGCGTCGACCGCCGCCGCGCCCAGGGCAAGATCCGCGCTCTGGAGGCCGTGCTCGAGGAAAGCCCGCTGACCGCCACGGTCGGCATCGGCCATACCCGCTGGGCCACGCACGGCGTGCCGTCCGAGCGCAACGCCCACCCGCAGCGCGGCGGCCGGGTCAGCCTGGTGCACAACGGCATCATCGAGAACTTCGCCGAGCTGAAGGCCGAGCTGCAAAAGGCCGGCCGGGTGTTCGAGAGCGAGACCGACACCGAGGTGATCGCCCAGCTGATCGATTCCTATCTCGACGCCGGACAGGCCCCGCTGGCGGCGTTCAAGTCGGCGCTCGACCGGCTGACCGGCGCCTACGCCCTGGCCGTGCTGGTCGAGGGCCATGACAACGTCATCATGGGCGCCCGCAAGGGCAGCCCGCTGGTGGTCGGCACGGGCGACGGCGAGATGTTCCTCGGCAGCGACGCCCTGGCCGTCGGGCCGTTCACCAACAAGGTCACCTATCTCGAAGAGGGCGACTATGTCGCCATCGACCACGACCGGGCCGAGATCTTCGACCAATGGGGCCAGCCGGTCGAACGGCCGATGAAGGTGGTCTCGGCGGCCGCCGCCCTGGTCGAGAAGGGCAACTACCGGCACTTCATGGAAAAGGAGATCCATGACCAGCCGGAGGGCTGCCAGCGGACCATCGCCGCCTATGTCGACGCCGTCAGCGCCCGCACGGCGATGCCCGGCGACATCGACTTCGGCGCGCTGGAGCGCATCCAGATCGTCGCCTGCGGCACCAGCTACATCGCCGGCATGGTCGGCAAGTACCTGATCGAGAAGCTGGCCGACCTGCCGGTCGACATCGAGATCGCCTCCGAGTTCCGCTATCGCGAGCCGGCCCTGCGCGCCGGGTCGCTGGCCATCGCCATGTCGCAGTCGGGCGAGACGGCCGACACCCTGGCCGCCCTGCGGCTGTGCCAGTCGAAGGGGCTGAAGACCGCCGCCGTGGTCAACGCCCAGGAATCGACCATGGCCCGCGAGGTCGACGTGGTCTGGCCGATCCACTGCGGACCGGAGATCGGCGTGGCCTCGACCAAGGCCTTCACCGCCCAGGTCAGCGTGCTGACCGCCCTGGCCGTGGCCGCCGCCCGGGCGCGCGGCCGGATCGACGCGGCCGAGGAGCAGCGGCTGGTGCGGGTGCTGCTGGAGGCCCCGCGCCTGATCGCCGAGTCGATCGGCCTGGAGGACGCCATGCGCGCCGTGGCCGTGGACATCGCCAAGGCCCGCGACGTGCTCTACCTCGGCCGGGGCCCGATGTCGGCGCTGGCTCTGGAAGGGGCCCTTAAGCTGAAGGAAATCAGCTATATCCACGCTGAAGGTTACGCGGCGGGTGAACTGAAGCACGGCCCGATCGCGCTGGTCGACGAACTGACCCCGATCATCATCCTAGCCCCGTTCGACAGCTACTTCGAGAAGTCGGCCAGCAACATGAGCGAGGTGATGGCGCGCGGCGGCCAGGTGGTGTTCATCACCGATCCGGAGGGCGCAAAGCATGCCCCCGCCGGCGCCAAGGTGGTCATGACCGCCCCCGCCAGCGACCCGCTGATCTCCGCCCTGGTGATGTCGGCGCCGATCCAGCTGCTGGCCTATCACGTGGCCGTCCTGAAAGGCGCCGACGTCGACCAGCCGCGCAACCTCGCCAAGTCGGTGACGGTGGAATAGCGCCCACGGGGACATGTGCCGAAGGTACGTGTCCCCGGCCGCTGAAAACCGACGGGGACACGCACTGAAGTGCATGTCCCCGGCCCGCTCTGGATTTCACCGTTCCGCTCGGATACTTCCGCACCCATGAGACCTGTCCGCAAAGCCGTCCTGCCCGTCGCTGGCCTGGGCACCCGCGTTCTCCCCGGCGCCAAGAACACGCCCAAGGAGATGCTCAACGTCGTGGATCGGCCGATCCTCAGCTACATCGTGGCCGAGGGCCGGGCCGCCGGGATCGAGCACTTCGTGTTCGTCACCGGCCGCGGCAAGGAAGCGATCGAGGACTACTTCGATCACCATCCCGAGCTCGAATCGCAGCTGGAAGCCAAGGGCAAGCTGGACATGCTCGAGGAGCTCCGCGCCGAGCTGCCGCGCCCGGGCGAGATGAGCTTCGTGCGCCAGATGGCCCCGCTGGGCCTCGGCCACGCGGTCTGGTGCGCCCGCGACGTGATCGGCGACGAGCCGTTCGCCGTCATGCTGCCCGACATGCTGATGGACGCGAAGGTCCCGGCCCTGAAGCAGGCGGTCGACGCCTACAACCAGGTCGGCGGCAACATCATCGCCGTCGAGCCCTGCCCGCCGGGCGAGGCGCACAAGTACGGCATCGTCGCGCTGGACGGCCACGAAGGTCGGCTGAACCGCATGACCGGCATGGTCGAAAAGCCCGCGCCGGGGACCGAGCCGTCGAACCTGTTCATTTCCGGCCGCTACATCCTGCAGCCGGAGATCTTCGGCCTGCTGGCCGCGCAGCAGAAGGGCGCCGGCGGCGAGATCCAGCTGACCGACGCGATGGCCCGGCTGATGGCCGTGGAGAGCTTCCACGCGCTGGAATACGACGGCGTGACCTATGACTGCGGCGACAAGATCGGCCTGCTGCGCGCCAACGTGGCCTTCGCCCTGAAGCGCCCGGACCTGCAGGACGCGGCGCGCGCGGCGATCATGGCGCTGCTGTGATCGGCTGAAGGGGCGTTGCGTGGTTCGAGACGCTCGCCTGAAGCTCGCTCCTCACCATGACGACTATTGGTGCGGATCACATATGGGCGTCATCCTGAGGAGCGGACCCTCAGGTCCGCGTCTCGAAGGACGCACGGACGCGCCGCCGCAATGACCCATCTCCTGATCTTCGGCTACGGCTTCACCGGCCAGGCGCTGGCCCGGCGGATGAGGACCGACGGCTGGCGCGTGACCGCCGTGGTGCGCTCGGAGGCCACCGCCGCCAAGGCCCGGGCGCAGGGCGTCACGCCGGTCGCGACCGACGACCGGCCGGGCCTCGTCGAAGCGCTGAAGACGGCCACGGCCATCCTGATCACCGCCCCGCCGACCGAGGCCGGCTGTCCGGGCCTGAACACCCTGATTCCGGCCCTGGCCGGGGCCAACGCGTTCCCCGACTGGATCGGCTATCTGTCGACCACCGGCGTCTATGGCGACCGGGAGGGGCGTTGGGTGTTCGAGGCCGGGCCGCTGAGCGCCCGCTCGGTCGAGAGCGCCCGCCGGGTCTCGGCCGAACGGGACTGGCGCCAGGTCGGCCGAGGCATGGGCCTGACCGTCACGGCCTTCCGCCTGCCCGGCATCTACGGCCCGGGCCGGTCGGCGCTGGACCGGGTGCGCGACGGAACGGCGCACGGCATCGTCAAGCCGGGCCAGGTGTTCAGCCGCATCCATGTCGACGACATCGCCGCGGGCCTGGCCGCCTCGATCGCCCGGCCACGGGCGGGCGCCAGCTACAATCTCTGTGACGACGAGCCCGCGCCCTCGCACGTGGTCAACGCCTACGCCGCGACGTTGCTGGGCAAGCCCGCGCCGCCTCTCACGCCCTTTGACCAGGCCGGGCTGTCGCCCGCCGCCCAGCGCTTCTGGGGCGAGAACAAGCGGGTCTCCAACGCGCTGGCCAAGGCCGAACTGGGTTGGCGCCCGGCGTATCCGACCTATCGTGAAGGGCTGACGGCGGTGCTCGCCGCCGAGACCGGGGGACACTGACATGACGACACGGGCGCTGGTTCTGGGCGGCGGCGGGCCGGTGGGCATCGCCTGGGAGACCGGGCTGATCGCCGGCCTGGCCGACAGCGGCGCCGACGTCAGCCATGCCGACTGGATCCTCGGCACCTCGGCCGGCTCGGTCTGCGGCGCGCTGCTGGCCACCGGTCATACGCCGAAGGCCATGCTGCACGCCGAGTTCGCCAACGCCGAACGGGCGAAGGAGGCCCAGGCCAGGGGGCCCGGCAAGGCGCCCGACCTGATGCCGCTGATGAGCGTGATGGCCCGCCGGCCGCCGCAGGGCGAGATGCCGCGCGAGCTGATGCTGGAGCTGGGCCAGCTGTCGCTGAACGGCCAGACCGTCAGCGAGGAGGTGTTCATCGCCGGCTTCGGGCCGATCGCCGAGGAGCAACCCTGGCCGGAGCGTTACGCCTGCACGGCCATCGACACGGCGACGGGCGAATTCCAGGTCTGGTCGAGCGAGACCGCCGCGCCGCTGGGTCGGGGGGTCGCCTCGTCCTGCTCGGTGCCGGCGATCTTCCCGGCCATCACCATCGACGGGCGCCGCTACATGGACGGCGGCATGCGGTCCGGGACCAACGCAGACCTCGCGAAGCACCACGGCAAGGTGGTCATCGTCGCCGTCATGCCGCCCGCCTTCGCGCCGATGATGCTGCCCAGGCTCGAGGCCGAGATGGCGGTGATCCGCAACCACGGCGGCGAGGCGCTGCTGCTGGTTCCCGACGCGGGGAGCGGTGACGCGTTCGGCGGCAACCTGATGGACAGTTCCAACCGCGAGGCCGTGGCCCGGGCGGGCTACGCGCAGGGCCAGGCCGAAGCGGCGCGGGTCGGGGCGTTCTGGGGGTAACCCCTGCCGTCATCGTCGGACTTGTTCCCACGACCCAAGCGTGACCTGCCAATGAAACCGGGCGCCAAAAGCACCGCTACCGACATGGAAGTCCCGTGTGCATGGGTCGTCGGAACAAGTCCGACGATGACGGATGGGGGGCGGCGGCGCCCCTCCACCATGCTCTGCATGGTCCCCCTCCCCGCTTCGCGGAGAGGATTCAGATTACCTCCGCCACGGCCGCGATCAGCCGGGCGATGTCCTGGTCGCGGCTCAGCCGGTGGTCGCCGTCCTTGATCAGGGTGAAGACGACATCGTCGCTGCGGATCGCGTTGGCCAGTTCGAGCGCATGGGTCCACGGCACGTCCGGGTCCTCCCTGCCCTGCAGGATGCGGACGGGGACATCGACCGGCACGGGACCGCCGAGGATCGTCCAGCGGGCGCCGTCCTCCAGCAGGCCGCGCGTGATCGGGTAGCCGGTCGGCTCGTAGAGCGAGGGGCGAATCCATTCGCCGTCTCTCGCGATCGCTTCATGCGCCTCGGGCGGCAGCCCGGGTTTCATCAGCGCCTCGGTGAAGTCGGCCGCCGGGGCGATCAGCACCATCGCATGCAGCCGCTCGGGGATCTCCGCCGCTGCGAGGCAGCTGATCCAGCCGCCCATCGACGAACCGACCAGCACCAGCGGGCCTTCCGTCAGGCCGGCGATCGCCGCCAGCGCGTCCGCCCGCCAGCGGGTGATCGTCCCCGACCGGAAGGCCCCGCTCGACTCGCCATGCCCCAGATAGTCGAAGCGCAGGAAGGCCCGGCCGCCCGCCAACGCCCAGTCGGACAGGGCCTGGGCCTTGGTCCCCGTCATGTCCGACATGAAGCCGCCGAGCCAGACCACCGTCGGACCCCGCCCCGCCACGCGCCGCCAGGCGAGCCGCTCGCCGTCGTCCCGATCAAGAAATCCGCTGGTCTCGGCCATGCCGGCTCCGCAACATGATGATGAAGGCCCCATTTTACCTTGCGACGACACCCGCTATGCAAGGCGTCGTGTCCGTCCAGCCGTCGATCCCTCCGCTGTCGCAGATCGTCCCCGGGCCGCAAGCGCACGCGGGAATCGCCGGCGCGCGCCGTGTTTATTCCTTGATCATCCGGATTGGGGCCATACTTCCGGTCTATGCACGCGGATGGGAGATGACAGCTTGAGCCGCGACATCAAGAAGGTGCTGGTGATCCAGGCGGGATCGATCGGCGAATTCGTCCTGTCGCTGGCCGCCATGAAGCGGATCCGGATGGCGCACCCGCATGCCCGCATCACCCTGCTGACCGTGCCGCAGTTCGAGGCCCTGGCGAAGGCCAGCCCCTATTTCAACAGCATCGAGACCACCGCCCGCCCCGGGTCGCCCGGCGAGTGGCTGGCGCTGCGCGGCCAGATCAAGGCCGCGCGCTACGACCGCGTCTATGACCTCGAAAGCACGCCCACCAGCCGGTTCCTGTTCCAGCTGCTGCGGCCGTTCCCCCCGGCCTGGTCCGGCGCGGCGCCGGGCGCGCGCCTGCGCCACCGCAATCCCTCGCGCGAGCAGATGCACACCCTTGAGCGGCACGCCGAGCAGCTGCAGGTCGCCGGCGCCTGGCCCGACGCCCCGACCGGGCCCGGCGAGGCCCCGCCGCCGGACCTGAGCTGGATCCTGCGCCGCGTCCAGGAGCCCCGGCCCGTGGCCGGCGCCGCCGCGCCCCGTCCGTTCGTGCTGATGGTGCCCGGCGGCGGCGAGAACAAGCCGGAGAAGCGCTGGCCGATCGCCAACTACGCCGAGCTGGCCAGCCGGCTGAAGGCGCGCGGCTATGACATCGTCATCATCGGCGGTCCGCAGGAGAGCGCCATGGCCCGCGCGATCCAGAAGACCGTCGGCCAGGCCCGCGACCTGACCGGCCGCACCGACTTCGCCCAGATCGCCGTGCTCGGCGCCCGGGCCGCCCTGGCCGTGGGCAACAACACCGGGCCGATGCACCTGATCGCCGCCGCCGGCGCCCCGACCATCGCCCTGTTCGACGGCGCGCCGGATACCCTGCGCAACGCCCCGCGCGGTCATGTGGCCGTGTTGCAGGCGCCGACCCTGGCCCAGCTGTCGGTCGAGACGGTGGCCCAGGCGGCGTGGTCGCTGCTGCCCCGCTAGGGATTAGGGCGTAGGGAGTTGGGAGTAGTTCGACCGGTTCACGCCGACGGCGCCGCGCCCAACCCTCTGCTACTCCCTACTCCCTACTCCCTACTCCCTACTCCCTACTCCCTACTCCCTACCCCCAGCCCCCGGGTCCCTGCTCAATGCATTTCCCCACCCCCCTGTGGCCTCGCCGCGCTTGATCGCGACGGGGGGGAGGGTCATATAGCAGGCGAGAGTCCCGGAACGCTTCGGCGAGCCGCGCTCTATTGCGTAAATAGCCACCGGAGCACCGCCTATTCGCCGTCCCAACAATACGCCGCCCGTCAAGGACGGGCCGCGCATCAACGACGAGATCCGCGTCCCGCGCGTCCTGCTGATCGACCAGAACGGCGAGAAGCAGGGTGAGATGCCGACCTCCGCCGCCCTCGAGGCCGCCGAGGAAGCCGGCCTTGATCTCGTCGAGATCGTTCCGAACGCGGACCCGCCCGTCTGCAAGATCCTGGACTACGGCAAGTTCAAGTTCCAGGAGCAGAAGAAGAAGAACGAAGCGCGCAAGCGTCAGAAGGTTGTGGAAATCAAGGAGATCAAACTCCGTCCCAACATCGACGTGCACGACTACGAGGTGAAGGCGCGCTCGATGACCCGCTTCTTCGAAGAGGGCGACAAGGTGAAGGTCACGCTCCGCTTCCGCGGCCGCGAAATGGCCCACCCCGAGCTCGGCATGAAGCTGTTGCAGAAGGTCCGCGCCGACTTCGACGTCGTCGCCAAGTGCGAGTACGAGCCTCGCATGGAAGGCCGCCAGATGATCATGATCCTCGCGCCGCGCTGACACGCGCGCCGATCAGGAACCGCAGCGCCCCGGCCTCACCGCCGGGGCGTTTTGCGTTAGGTCATGAAACGGGGCATGTCCCCGTCGGCCTCGCCGTTGATTTGCCGCGACCGGCGCGAGGGCGTACATCCCCGCCCCTCATGACCGCCGCACAGCTTTCCCCAACCCCGCCCCCCAGCGACGCGGCCAACAGCAAGGCGCTCTACGTCCTGCTGGCGGTGGTGTTCGTCAACATCGCCGGGTTCGGGGTGATCATTCCGCTGCTGCCGTTCTACGCCAAGTCGTTTGGCGCGCCGGACTGGCAGGTGTTCGTGCTGTTCGCCTGCTATTCGGTCGGCAACTTCTTCGCCGAGCCGCTGTGGGGCCGGCTGTCGGACCGGATCGGGCGGCGGCCGGTGCTGATGATGACCATCTTCGGCAACGCCCTGACCTATGTGATGCTGGCCTTCGCGCCGAACCTGTGGGTCGCCTGCCTGATCCGGCTGACCGGCGGGGTGCTGACCGGCAACATCTCGACCATCCAGGGCTATATGGCCGACGTGACGCCGCCGGACCGCCGGGCCGGGCGGCTGGGGCTGATGGGCGCGGCCTTCTCGCTGGGCTTCATGACCGGCCCGACGATCGGCGGCCTGCTGGCCCGCGAGGGCATGGGCGCCGCCGGCTTCCGCCCGCCGCTGCTGTTCGCCGCCGGCCTGGCGCTGGCCGCCGGGATCGGCTTCACCCTGTTCGTGCGCGAGACGCGCCACGGTCACAAGGACGCCCCGCAGCGCGGCCGGCTGGAGGGCCTCGGCGACGCCATGGCCCATCCGGTGATCTGGCGCACCCTGCTGGTGACACTGATCTCGATGGCCGGGTTCGCCGGCATGGAGGCGACCTTCGGCCTGTGGGCGCAGGCGAAGTTCGACTGGGGCCCCAGACAGATCGGCTTCTGCTTCTTCGCCATCGCCATCACCGCCACCTTCGCCCAGGGCCTGCTGACCGGCTTCCTGGCGCGGCGCATCGGCGAGACCACGACGATGATCATCGGCCTGTCGCTGATCTTCCTCGGCTTCGCGGGGCAGCCGTTCGTCGACGCCTGGCCGCTGGCCGTGGTCGGCATGGTCACCGTGGCGCTCGGCCAGTCGCTGGCCTTTCCCAACATCGGGGCGATCATCTCCAAGTCGTCGTCGCCCGAGCGGCAGGGTGAGATGATGGGGCTGAACACCGCCGCCGGGGCGCTGGCGCGGATCATCGGCCCGCTGATGGCCGCGCCGCTGTTCATGAACTTCGGCCCCAGCGCCCCGTTCGCCGTGGCCGCGGGGCTGTGCCTGCCGGCGCTGGTGATGGCCTGGCAGGTGAGCAAGGCGGTTCGGCGCAGCGCGTGATGGGGTCGGGGACAGGCCAAGCTGTCCCTTCGGACTGCTTGCCCTGTCCCCGTTGGCGCCGGCGGGGACAGGTTATCCAGTCCCAAGGGACAGGATAACCTGTCCCCCACCCCCCATCCCCCATCCCGATCATGACCGCGAATTCATGGACCGGCGCCTTGCCAGGCAAATACGTAAGCACTTACGTATCTGAATGGATCAAGTTTCGACACCGGGCGCCGGCGCCTTCGGCGCGACGCTGCGACGCCTCAGCGAGCGGCTGGACCGGGAGGTGCAGGCCATCTACCGCGACGCCGGCTTCCGCTTCGAGCCGCGCTGGTTCGCGGTGTTCACCGCCTTGCGCGACCACGGCCCCCTGACGGTCAGCGAGCTGGCGCAACGGCTGGGGATCAGCCACCCCGCGGTCAGCCAGGTGCGCGCCGCCCTGCAGCAGGAAGGCCTGATCGACTCCCTGCCGGACCCGGCGGACGGTCGCAGCCATCGCCTCGCCCTGTCCGCCCACGGCGTGCGCACCGCGCAACAGCTGGCCCCGCTGTGGGCCGCGATCCAGACGGCGACGGAACAGCTGCTGGCGCAGACCGCCCCCGGCCTGCTCGCCGAACTCCACACCTTCAACCAGGGCCTCGACGCTCGCGGTCTGCGCGATCGCGTCGAGGCCGCTCTCAAGACCGGAGCCCCCGACTGATGTCTTCCCGATTCCTCGCCGCCGCGCTCGGCGCGCTCGTGCTGGCCGGAGCCGCCGCGCCCGGGCTGGCCCAGACCCAGCCCGCCCCCGCCGCCGCGTCCGCCACACCGGCCTTCAGCCACATCTCCGCGGCCGAGCGGGCGAAGGCGCTGGACGAGATCCGCGCGATCGTCACCCGGGTCTATGTGTTTCCCGAGCGCCGGGCGGCGATCATCGAGCGGCTGACCCAGGCCCAGGCCGCCGGTCGCTATGACCTGGATGACCCGTTCGCCTTCGCGAGCGCCGTCAGCGCCGATCTCGCCGCCGCCAGCCACGACCGGCACATGTACATCAACGTCGACCCGGCCCAGTACGCCGCCGCGATCGCGCCGGCCGCCGCCGGCGAACGGCAGGGCGATGCCTTCTGGCGCCGTCTGGCGCTGGAGAACAACCACGGCCTGACCGAGATGAAGGTCCTGCCGGGCAACATCCGCTACCTGAAGCTGGCCCCCTTCTACTGGGTCGATGACGAGAGCGGCCGCGCCTATGACGACGCCATGCGTTTCCTCCGCGGCGGCGAGGCGATCATCATCGACCTGCGCGGCAACGGCGGTGGAAACGGCGCCGGGGTGCAGTACCTGACCAGCCACTTCCTGGCCCCCGACACCCTGCTGCAGACCTTCCATCTGCGGGATGAAGCCCCGGCGCAGTCCAGGACCCTGTTCAACGTTCCGGCCGGCCGGCTGATCGGCAAGCCTCTGTATGTGCTCATTGACGGCGGCGTCGCCTCGGCCGGCGAGGAGTTCGCCTATCACGTCGAGCAGTTTCACCTGGGCGAGCTGATCGGGGCGAAGACGGCCGGCGCGGCCAACAACAACGAGCTGATGCCGGTCGCCCCCGGCTTCATCCTCAGCGTCTCGACCGGACGGCCGGCGCATGCCGTCTCCGGGACCAACTGGGAGGGCGTGGGCGTGTCCCCGACCCTCGAGACGCCGCCGGCCCAGGCGCTGGACGTCGCCCAGTCGCGGGCCCTGGCCGCGCTGGCCGCGTCGGCGACGGCGACGGCCGACGAGAAGGCGCGCTACAGCTGGATGCACCAGAACCTCGAGGCGAAACTGCATCCGGTCAGGGTCGAGGCCGGCCGCCTGAAGCCTCTCGCCGGCGCCTACGGCGAGTACGCCGTGACGTTCCATGACGGGGCCCTGTGGATGGCGCGCGGCGGGCGGCCTGAGCGCCGGCTGGTTCCGCTGACCGCCGACGGCCTGTTCGTCATCGAGGGCGGCGAGCTCACGCGGGTGCGGCTGACTCCGGCGGCGCTTGAGCTGATCCGCCCGGGCGGGGCCCCGCCGAGCCGGTTCACCCGGGGCTGAGCCTTGCCTTGGGCGAGTCTTTGCCGTATTAGCCCCGCCTTCCTGAACCGCCAGGCCAACGGCATGCCTTGGCGGTTCTATTGCGTCTCTACAGAGGACAGGGTTTCGGCCCTGAGCAAAATGCCCAAACTGAAGACCAAGTCAGGCGCCAAAAAGCGCTTCAAACTGACGGCCACCGGCAAGCTGAAGGCCGGCGTCGCCGGCAAGCGCCACCGGCTCATCAGCCACAACGGCAAGTACATCCGCCAGCAGCGCGGCACGAAGGTCATGAGCGCTTCGGATTCGAAGACGATCAAGTCCTACCTGCCCTACGGTCTGTAAGAGGAGCGCTGAGAAATGGCTCGCGTCAAACGGGGCGTCACCGCCCACGCCAAACACAAGAAGGTTCTTGAACAGGCCAAGGGTTTCTACGGCCGCCGCAAGAACACCATCCGCACGGCCAAGGCCGCTGTCGACAAGGCCGGCCAGTACGCCTACCGCGACCGCAAGGTCCGCAAGCGCAGCTTCCGCAGCCTGTGGATCCAGCGCATCAACGCCGCGGCGCGTCTGGAAGGCTTCACCTACTCGCAGTTTATCCACGGCCTGGACCTGTCGGGCATCGAGATCGACCGCAAGGTGCTCTCGGACATCGCCGGTCAAGACCCGACCGCGTTCAAGGCCATCGCCGACAAGGTTCGCGCCGCGCTGGCTTGAGGTCACGGGACGATACGTCCCCGGAACTTGAAAGGCCCTCCGGTGTGAGCCGGGGGGCCTTTTGCTTGCCGTGCGTGGTGCGTCCTTCGACACGGCCCTTCGGGCCTGCTCAGGATGACTGGCATTTAGTCTAGGTCATCCTGAGCAGCCCGCGCAGCGGGCGTGTCGAAGGACGCAAACTGGCCCAGCCCCCCATTTCGTCACCCTTCCGAATGCTCTAGAGCAAACGCCTCATGACCGATCTCACCACCCTCGAAGCCGAGCTTTCGGCACAGGTCGCCGCCGCGCCGGATGTCGCCGCGCTGGAGGCCCTTCGCGTCGCCGCCCTGGGCAAGTCGGGCTCGATCTCCGGCCTGCTCAAGACCCTCGGCTCCATGAGCCCCGACGAACGCCGGGAAGCCGGCCCGGCGATCAACGGCCTGCGCGACCGCGTCGCCGCCGCCCTGGCCGCGCGCAAGGCGGCGCTGGAAGCCGCCGAGCTCGACGCCCGGCTGGCCGCCGAGACGCTCGACCTGACCCTGCCCGCGCCGCCGCGCCGCAAGGGCTCGGTGCATCCGACCATGCAGGTGATGGACGAGATGACCGCCATCTTCGCCGAGATGGGCTTCCAGGTCGCCGAAGGTCCGGACATCGAGACCGACTTCAACAACTTCACCGCCCTGAACTTCCCCGAGAAGCACCCGGCGCGGGAGATGCACGACACCTTCTTCTTCAAGCCGGGCGCCGACGGCGAGCGCAAGCTGCTGCGCACCCACACCAGCCCGGTGCAGGTGCGGGCCATGCAGCGGACCAACGAGAAGCCGGCCGCGCCGTGGATCGCCACGGCTATCGAGCCGCCGATCCGCATCATCGTGCCGGGCCGCACCTATCGCTGCGACAGCGACGCGACCCATTCGCCGATGTTCCACCAGATGGAAGGCCTGGTCATCGACAAGGGCATCCACATGGGCCACCTGAAGTGGACCCTGGAGACCTTCATCGCCCGCTTCTTCGAGGTCGAGGGCGTGGTCAGCCGGTTCAGGCCGCACCACTTCCCGTTCACCGAGCCGAGCGCCGAGATGGACATCGGCTGCGACCGGTCCGGCGGCGAGATCCGGATCGGCACCGGCAGCGACTGGCTGGAAATCCTCGGCTGCGGGATGGTTCATCCCAACGTGCTGCGCTTCTGCGGCATCGATCCCGATGTCTACCAGGGCTTCGCCTTCGGCCTCGGCATCGACCGCCTGGGCATGCTGAAGTACGGCATGCCTGACCTTAGAGACATGTTCGAAGGCGATACCCGCTGGCTGAGCCACTACGGGTTCTCCGCCTTCGCCGCCCCCAACCCCGCGACGGGACTGAGCTGATGACCCTGGAAAACCCCCAATCGCCCTACCGCCGCGCCACCGACCTCAACAAGATGTCGTTCGACGGCGAGGCCATCGCGCTGTTCGAGCTGTACCGGGCCGTGCTCCAGCAGGGTCAGTCGGTGATCCTCGACCGCACCTTCACCAACTGCGGCTTCGAGGGTCCGGCCGTGGCGCTGATCCTCGGCGGGGTGAATTTCGACCGCACCGACTTCGGCTACACCGGCGGCGATATCCGCAACATCATCCTCAAGCCGATGTCGACGGAGAAGGTCATCGGCACCATCCCGATCGGCCGCTGCAACTTCATCAACTGCCAGTTCTTCGCAGTCGGCTTCACCGGCCCGGACAGCTTCATCAACCAGCTGCTGAAGGTGCAGGACCGGCCATGAAGTTCACCCTGTCCTGGCTGAAGGATCACCTCGACACCACCGCCACGACCGCTGACGTGGTCAAGGCCATGACCATGGCCGGGCTGGAGGTCGAGCATGTGCTCGACCCGGCGACGAAGCTGGCCGCCTTCACGGTGGCGAAGATCGTCGAGGCCGTGCAGCACCCCAACGCCGACCGCCTGCGCGTCTGCCAGGTCGAGACCGTCGACGGCCGCAAGGAGATCGTCTGCGGCGCGCCGAACGCCCGCGTCGGCCTGACCACCATCTACGCCCCGATCGGCGCTTACGTGCCCGGGCTGGACGTGACCCTGGTCGAGAAGCCGGTGCGCGGCGTGGTGTCCAACGGCATGCTCTGCTCGGCCGCCGAGCTGGAGACCGCCGAGGAGTCCGACGGCATTCTCGAGCTGTCCGACGACCTGGCGGTCGGCACGCCCGCCGCCACGGCGCTCGGCCTGGAGGCGGTGATCGACTTCGAGGTCACGCCCAACCGGCCCGACTGGCTGGGCGTCGCCGGCATCGCCCGCGACCTGTCGGCGGCGGGCCTCGGCACGCTGCGCGACCTGACGGTCGAGCCCGTGCCCGGCACGTTCCCCTGCCCGATCACGGTCAGCGTCGACGGCGAGGCCTGCCACCAGTTCGCCGGCCGGCTGATCCGCGGCGTGAAGAACGGCCCCTCCCCGGCCTGGCTGCAGGCGCGGCTGACGGCCATCGGCCTGCGCCCGATCAGCGCCCTGGTCGATGTGACCAACCTGATCGCCTATGACCGCGCCCGGCCGCTGCACGTCTATGACGCGGCCAAGCTGGTCGGGACGGCCATCACCGCGCGCCTCGGCCATCACAGCGAGCACGGCGACGAGCACCTGATCGCGCTGGACGGCAAGACCTACGATCTCGGCCCCGGCATGAGCGTCATCGCCGACGCCGACGGCGAGCGGCCGATCGGCCTGGGCGGCGTCATGGGCGGCGAGTCCACCGGCTGCTCGGACGACACCACCGACGTGTTCATCGAAAGCGCCTGGTTCGACCCGATCCGCACGGCCCAGACTGGCCGCGACACCGGCATCACCTCCGACGCGCAGTACCGCTTCGCGCGCGGCGTCGACACCGGCTTCGTCGTGCCCGGCCTGGAGCTGGCCACGAAGCTGATCCTCGAGCTGTGCGGCGGCGAGCCGTCGGACATCGTGGTCGCCGGCCAGACCCTGCCGCCGCCCGCGCCGGTGGCGTTCGACCCCGCCTATGTGCAGCAGCTGTCGGGCCTGACCATCGAGCACGGCCGCTCGCGCGAGATCCTGACGAAGCTCGGCTTCGCCGTCGAGCCGTCAGCCGGCGCCTGGACCGTCACGCCGCCGAGCTGGCGGCGCGACGTCGAGGGCAAGGCCGACCTCGTCGAGGAAGTCGCCCGCATCGCCGGCTACGACGCCCTGCCCACCACGCCCCTGCCCGAGGTCGCCCGCAGCGCGACCGGCGTGCTGACCGTCCGCCAGGGCCGCGCCCGCACCGCCCGCCGCGCCCTGGCCGCGGCCGGCTACAGCGAGCTGATCACCTGGTCGTTCACCCGCAACGCCGTGGCGAAGCTGTTCGGCGGCGGCGCGGACGAGCTGGTGCTGGCCAATCCGATGTCGGCCGACATCGACACCATGCGGCCCTCGGTGCTGCCCGGCCTGATCGAGGCCGCCGGCCGCAACGCCCGCCGGGGCTTCCCCGACGCGGCGCTGTTCGAGGTCGGCCCGGTGTTCGGCGGCGACCGGCCGCAGGACCAGCGGCTGGCCATCGCCGCCATCCTGGCCCCGCACGCCCCGCGCGGCTGGGACAAGCGCCCGCGCGAGGACCTGTTCACGCTGAAGGCCGACCTGCTGGCCCTGCTGGAGGAGCTGGGGGCGCCCGTGGCGTCGCTGCAGACCGCGCAGGGGTCGGCGTCGTCCTGGTGGCACCCGGGCCGCTCCGCCCGGCTGCAACTGGGGCCCAAGGCCGTGCTGGCCGAGTTCGGCGAGCTGCATCCGGCCGTGCTCAAGGCGCTCGACGTCGACGGCCCGGTCTACGGCTTCGAGATCTGGGTCGAGGCGATCCCGGAACCCAAGAAGAAGGGCAAGACGCGTCCCGCGCTCGACCTGCCGAGCCTGATGCCGTTGAGCCGCGACTTCGCTTTCCTCGTCGAGGCCGGCAAGCCGTCCGGCGACCTGGTCAAGGCCGTGGCCGGCGCCGACAAGGCGCTGATCGCCTCGGCGCGGGTGTTCGACGTCTACCAGGGCGCCGGCGTGCCGGAGGGTCACACCTCCATCGCGCTGGAGGTGGTCCTGCAGCCGCGCGAGAAGACCCTGACCGACGCCGAGATCGAGGCCGTCTCGGCCAAGATCATCGCCGCGGCGGAGAAAGCCGGCGGGCGATTGCGGGGGTAGGTTGCTTCCTCCCCTCGTAGAGGGGAGGGGGACCACCCGAAGGGTGGTGGAGGGGGCGGCGCGAACGCGAGCGGCCCCGTCCTGAATTCCGGTCTTTCCGGCAAGGGCCGGCGCTACCCCCTCCACCATGCTCCGCATGGTCCCCCTCCCCACGATGTGGGGAGGAGTGACGTTGGTGCGGGGAGCATTTGACGTTGGCTTGTCCAAAGCCTATCCCTCCCCCCGACATGACCTCGCGCCTCACCATCGCTGACGCCGCCAACGCCCCTGCCCGGGCGATGACGGCCTGCGCGCTCATGTCGATGACCATCAAAATTATGACCGATCCTTCCGGACCGGAGCTTTACCGCGCGACCTGACGTCGCCGGCAGATCGCAAGATCAAAAAGCCCCGCTCCGGAAACGGACGCGGGGCTTTTTGGTGTGCGGTCGGCCGGTTTCAAACCCAGCCAAGGACCTCTCCCATGCCCCAGTTTTCGTCTGACCTCGCCGCCAACCCCGACGCCCGCCACGTGCTGCGGTTCACCGCCGATGACGTGGCCCAGGCGCTGGACGCCGCGCGCGCGGGCCTCGCCGCCAGCACGGCCGAGGTCTGCACCCTGTCGATCAGCACCGTCGGCCGGCTGGTCGAGGGCGTGCTGCGCGTGCGCCGCTGCGACGAGGCCGGGGCCGTCAGCCTCGCCGACCGCCTGGCCGAGCGGCCGGGCGTGCGCTCGTCCCGCGTCGAGCACGTCTGGGGCCGGTCGTGAAACCGGACGGTAAACGGCGGCTGTTCCTCGTCGGCGCCGCCGACGAGCCCGATGCCCTGGTGCGGGTGCTGAACGTGGTGACCGTGCTGCAGGCGCGGCTGCGGCGGCTCGAGGCCGAACCTGTCGGGGGTGGCCTGTCCATCCGGCTGGAGATCGATGATCCGGGCGATCACAAGGCCGAGGCGCTGGCGCGGCGGCTCGAGGCCTGCCCCGTGGTGACCGGGCTGGCCTTCGGCTGGCAGGGCGGGCTTGCTCCCGGCGCTGGCGTCACTACCTAGGGAAGCTGCCTACCGGGGGACCCGCATGACCAAACCTGTTGTTGAACGCTTTCTGGAACGCAGCCTGTTCGCCTCGCGCTGGCTGATGGCGCCCATGTACGTCGGCCTGGTCATCGCCCTGGCGGCGCTGGTGGTGATCTTCGTCCAGGAGCTGGTGCATGTCGTGCCGGTGATCCTGTCGGGCGGAGCGCACGCCGAGGACGCCATCCTGCTGGCCCTGTCGCTGATCGACCTGTCGCTGGCCGGCAACCTGGTGCTGATCGTGATCTTCTCCGGCTACGAGAACTTCGTCTCCAAGCTGGATATCGGCGAAACCGTCGACCGGCCGTCCTGGATGGGCACCGTCGACTTCTCCGGCCTGAAGATGAAGCTGGTGGCCTCGATCGTCGCCATCTCGGCCATCGCCCTGCTGAAGGCCTTCCTCGAGGCCAGCGAAAGCAAGGACGCCATCGATACGACCAAAATGCTTTGGCTGGTGGTCATCCACCTGACGTTCGTCGTCAGCGGCGTGCTGCTGGCCGTGATGGACTGGGTCGCGAGCCTGACCGACAAGCACTAGGGGACACGTACCTTCGGTACATGTCCCCGGCCCGTCAGAACGGGATGTAGTGGCGTTTGCGGCTGTAGCTCAGGTAGCCGACGTTGGCGCCGAGACGCAGACCGACGCCGGCGCGGATCGGCGCCAGGGTGATGCCGTCGGCGCGCTGGTAGTTCACGCCCAGGCCGGCGACGAAATAGGCCGAGCCCTCCACGCCGGGGAAGCGGCGGTAGATCATGTCGGGGTATTGAAGATTGTAGCAGAGGGTGAAGACCCGGCTGGCGTTGCCGCCGACGTCGAAGCCGATCGACGGCCCCTGCCAGAAGACCTCCTGCGGGTCCTGTTCCTTCATGTACATCAGGCCGCGACCGTAGCGGGCGCCGATGGTGACGGCCGCCGAGCCCTCTTCGCCGGCGATGTAGGCCGTGGGCCGGCCGTTGTCGCGGAAGATGCGCTCGATGGCCGCCCCGGCGGCCTCGGCCGTCACGCCGAGAAAATCGGACGTGGCGTTGACGATCTCGTCGGCGCTGTAGGTGCGCGGGCCGTCGGCCGGATCACGCGACGCCTGGGCGAAGACGGGGCTGCTCGCGGCGACCCCTCCGACGCCAGCGGCGAGTCCGGAGAGGATGAGCGTGCGGCGGTCCATGAGTATGACTCCGAGTCGATTGGAAGCCCTTGCAGGGTCCCATTCCAATACGTCCGGTTTGCGGCGCGAAGGTTACCGCGAGATTAACCGGCCCCGCCGGACTCGGCGGTGTGAGCACCCGGCTCCGCGGACGGCCGAAGGACCTTCTGCCCCGCGAACATGCGGTCGAGCCGGCGGTGGCCCCAGCCCCGGATGTCGTCGATGATCGTGAAGATCGCCGGGATGTAGAGCAGCGACAGCAGGGTCGAGGTGATCAGGCCGCCGACGACCGCAACGGCCATCGGCTGGCGGAACTCGACGTCCGCCCCCCAGCCGAAGGCCGTGGGCGCCATGCCCGCGCCCATGGCCACGGTGGTCATCAGGATCGGCCGGGCCCGCTTGTGGGCGGCGTCCATCAGCGCCTCGTGGCGACTCATGCCGTTCTTGATGGCCTCCAGCGCATACTCGACCAGCAGGATCGAGTTCTTCGCCGCGATGCCCATCAGCATCAGGATCCCGATCAGCGTCGAGATCGAGAAACTGCTCTTCATGATCAGCAGCCCCACGAACGCCCCGCCGATGGCCAGCGGCAGCGCGGCCATGATGGTGATCGGGTGGGTGAAGCTTTTGAACAGCAGCGCCAGCACGGCGTACATCAGGATCAGCCCGGTCGCGAACGCGCCGGCGAACCCCGTGACCATCTCGATCAGGAACTCGACGTCGCCGGTCAGGCCCTGCCGGACGCCCGCGGGCAGGTTCTTCACCGACGGCAGCTGCGCCACGGCGATCGACGCCTGGCCGCTGGTGATGCCGTTCAGCTCGGCGGTGATGGTGGCGACGCGCGAGCGGTCCAGGCGACTGATCTGCGAAGGTCCGGCGCCGTAGGTGATGTCCGCCACCGCGCTCAGGGGCACGGAGCCGCCGTTGGCCGTGGGCACGCGCAGACTCTCGACGACGGCGATGTCCTCGCGCGCGGCCTCGCTCAGCTTCAGCCGGATCGGCACCTGGCGGTCGCCGAGATTGTACTTGGGCAACAGCTGGTCGATGTCGCCGAGGGTCGCCACGCGGATCGCCTGCGACAGGGAGCCGGTCGAGACGCCGAGGCGCGCGGCCTCGTCGGTGCGCGGAGTGATCAGGATTTCCGGCCGGGCGATCGCGGCGGTGTTCACGACGTTCGCCAGTCCGGGCACCGAGCGCATCTCGCGCTCGATGGCCCGGGCGGCCGTCATCAGCTTGTCGCCGTCGTCGCTCTGGATCGAGTAGGAGAAGACGCTGCCGTCGGTCGGACCGCCGCCGAGCTGGCTCGGCACGCCGATCCGCGCGCCCGGCACGGTCTTGAAGTGGTCGACCATCTCGCGCGTGAAGTCCTTCTGGGTGACCGCCCGCTTGTCCTTGGCGACCATCTGCGCGGTGATGGTGGCGGTGTTGACGTCGTTGCCGCCGATGGCCGCGTAGACATTGGTCACCTCGGGCCGTTGCCGCAGCTCGCGCGAAACCCGCGTGACCACGGCGTCCGTCTGCGCCAGCGTCGCCCCCGGCGGCAGCTCGACCGAGAAGGTCGCGCGGCTCTGGTCCACCGACGGCTGGACCTCGAACGGCACCAGCGGAGTCAGGCAGGCGGTGCCGATGAAGATCATCACGCCGATGCCGAACACCTTCCAGCGATTGTGCAGCGCCCAGTTCAGCTGCCGCAGGTACCAGCTCATCCACGGCGGATCGGCGTCCTCGTGGGGCTTGTGCTTAAGCAGATAGGCGCCCATCAGCGGCGTCAGCATCCGCGCCACGACCAGCGAGAACAGCACGGAGATACAGGCCGCGAGGGCGAAAGCCTTGAAGAACTGGCCGATGATGCCCGGCATGAAGCCGACCGGGGAGAACACCGCCACGATGGTCAGGGTGGTGGCCACGACCGCCAGGCCGATCTCGTCGGAGGCCTCCATCGCCGCGGGATAGGGCGCCTTGCCCCCCCGCATGTGCCGGACGATGTTCTCGATCTCGACGATGGCGTCGTCGACCAGGATGCCGATGGTCAGCGACAGCGCCAGCAGGGTGATCATGTTGAGCGACTGGCCCAGCGGCTCGAGCACCGCGAAGGTCGGGATCAGCGACAGCGGCATGGCCACCGCGGCGATAAGCGTCGCCCGCCAGTCGCGCAGGAACAGCCACACGACGATGACCGCGAGCAGGGCGCCAATGCCGACCGACTCCAGCGAGGCGATGTAGCTCTCCTCGGCGAACTCGACGTTGGCGTTGATCTGTTCGATGGACAGTTCGGGGTGGGCCGCGTCGATCTCGGCGATCTTCTTGCGCACCACCTCGGCCACCTTGACCTCGCTGGCGTCGCGCGAGCGCAGGAAGTCGAAGGTGACCGCCTCCTGGCCGTCGTAGCGGGCGATCGAGCGGGGCTCGGTCCAGCTGTCCTGGACCCGGCCCAGATCGCCCAGGCGCACGGTTCCGCCGGCGACCGGCACCCGCGTCTCCGCCAGCGCCGCGACCGAACGCGCGGCGCCGAGGGCCCGGATCGAGCGCTCCGAACCACCCACGGTCACCCGACCGCCGGGAAGATCGTTGTTGACGTTGCCGAGGGCCTGGCTGACCTGCGCGGCGGTCACGCCGAACGAGGCGAGCCGGTCGGGATCGAGGTCGATGCGGATCTCGCGCTCGACGCCGCCCTTGCGGTTCACCTGCCCCACGCCCGGGATGGCCAGCAGGGCCCGGCTGATCTCGTTGTCGACGAACCACGACAGCTGCTCCGGACTCATCGAGCCCGAGCGCACGACCCAGGTGATCAGCGGGTCGCCGGTGATGTCGATGCGCTGGACGATCGGTTCCTGCATGTCCTGGGGCAGGTCGGCCCGCAGGTTGCTCATGGCGTTGCGAACGTCGTTGGTCGCCTTCTCGACGTCGACGGAGAGCTCGAACCGGATGACCGTAACGGACACGCCGTCGGTCACCGTCGAGTTCATGTGCCGGACCCCGCTCAGGCCGGCGAGCTTGTCCTCGATCAGCCGGGTGACCTGGGTCTCCATCTCGCTGGGCGCCGCGCCGGGGCGGGACGCGTTCACGTAGATCAGCGGGAAGTCGATGTCCGGATTGTTGTTGATCCGCATCGCGTTGAACCCGGAGATCCCCCCGAGCATCAACATGACGAACAGCATGATGACCGGGATCGGGTTCTTGATCGACCAGGACGAGATGTTGCGCATGACGGCGGCCTACCGGGCCACGACGCGGACGCGGTCGCCGTCTGCCAGGAAGCCGGCGCCCTGGACCACGATCTGCTCGCCCGCGTTCAGGCCCTCGCTCACCTCGACCGTGTCCTTGCCGCGCGAGCCGATGACGATCGCCCGGAAGCGCACCACCGACCCGGCGCCGAGCACGAACACGCCCGGCTTGTTGTCGCGGTAGACCACCGCGATCGCCGGCGCGGTCACGGCCGGCTGCTCGCCGACATTGATCTCGCCCTTGGCGAACATGCCCGGCCGGAAGCCGCCGGCGGTCGACAGGCTGATGCGGGCCAGGCCGACTCGGCTCTGGGTGTCGACGCGCGGGGTGACGACGCGGACGACGCCGCGCACCTGGCCCAGCTGGTCGGAACTCACGATCGCCGGCATGCCCGGGCGGACCAGGGACAGCTGGGTCTCGGGGACCTCGGCGCTGAGCTCCAGCCTGCCGTCGCGGACGAGGCGGAACAGTTCGGTCCCGGCGCCGACGATCTGTCCCTTCACGACGCTGCGCGAGGAGATGTAGCCCGAAACCGGCGCGCGGACCGTGGCCTGGCCGACGCGCGTGCGCATCTCGCCGAGGCCGGCCTCGGCGGCGGCCAGCTGGGCGGCGGCCGTGGCCTGGTTGGCCGTGGCGGTGTCGAGTCCGGCCTTTGAAAGGTAGCCGCGCGCATTGAGCTCCCGCGCCCGGCCCAGCGCCGCGTCCATCTGCGCGACGGTGGCGCGCGCGGCGGCGACGCTGGCTTCCTGCTGGCGCAGCTGGGCGCGCAGCAGGTCGGTGTTCATGACGACCAGAGGCTGGCCCTGGCGGACCCAGGCGGCCTCGTCGACCAGCACCTGCACGGCGGTCAGACCGCCCGTCTCGGCGCCGACCACGACCTCGTTCCACGCGACGATGTTGCCGCTGGCCGTCACCCGACGCGGCGCGGTGACCATGGTGGCGGCCTGCACGGTCACCGTTTGGCTGGCCGGCGCCGGTCCCGGCGCGGCCTTTTCATCCTTCTTGCCGCAGGCGGCGAGGGCCAGGACGGCCGCCGCGAGAAGCGCCGTCCGCCAGACGGGCCGGTCAATTGTCTGTCCCACCTGGTCGTCCCCTTGAGCCATGCCTTCTGGCGCTCGCCGGGCGGCCCGGCGAACGTCCCCTGCTATCTATGTCCGCGAGCGGTCTTCGCAAGTGCGAAATGGTTGTTTCCGACCGTCGATCGCCCCCGCCTCTCGCGTTGGCGCGGCAATGTGCTAGACGCGCACCATGACGACCCCTCTGTCCCATATCCGCAACTTCTCGATCGTGGCGCACATCGACCACGGCAAGTCCACGCTGTCGGACCGGCTGATCCAGGAAACCGGCGGCCTGACGGCGCGCGAGATGACCGCCCAGGTGCTCGACTCGATGGAAATCGAGAAGGAGCGCGGCATCACCATCAAGGCGCAGACCGTGCGCCTCGAGTACAAGGCCGACGACGGCGAGACCTATGTCCTGAACCTGATGGACACGCCCGGCCACGTCGACTTCGCCTATGAGGTCAGCCGCAGCCTCGCCGCCTGCGAGGGCTCGATCCTGGTGGTCGACGCGTCCCAGGGCGTCGAGGCCCAGACCCTGGCCAACGTCTATTCGGCGATCGACAACAACCACGAGATCGTCCCGGTCCTCAACAAGATCGACCTGCCCGCCGCCGAGCCCGAGCGCGTGCGCGCCCAGATCGAGGACCTGATCGGCCTGGACGCCAGCGACGCGGTCCTGTGCAGCGCCAAATCCGGCCTCGGCATCCACGACGTGCTGGAAGCCATCGTCACCCGCCTGCCCGCGCCCAAGGGCGACCCGGACGCGCCGCTGAAGGCGCTGCTGGTCGACGCCTGGTACGACGCCTACCTCGGCGTCGTCGTCCTCGTCCGCGTGATCGACGGCAGCCTGCGGGCCGGCCAGAAGATCAGGATGATGCAGCACGGCTCGGTCCACCTCGTGGACCGCGTCGGCGTGTTCAAGCCCAAGAACACCCCGGTCGACAGCCTCGGCCCCGGCGAGATCGGCTTCATCACCGCCCAGATCAAGGAAGTGGCCGACGCCGCCGTCGGCGACACCATCACCGACGAGAAAAAGCAGACCACCACCGCCCTGCCCGGGTTCAAGGACGTGCAGCCGGTCGTGTTCTGCGGCCTGTTCCCGGTCGACGCGGCCGACTTCGAGGACCTGCGCGCGGCCGTCGGCCGGCTGCGGCTCAACGACGCCAGCTTCACCTACGAGATGGAATCGAGCGCCGCGCTCGGCTTCGGCTTCCGCTGCGGCTTCCTCGGCCTGCTGCACCTGGAGATCATCCAGGAGCGCCTCTCCAGGGAGTTCGACCTCGACCTGATCGCGACCGCCCCGTCGGTGGTCTACAAGATCAACCTGCGCAACGGCGACCATGTCGACCTGCACAATCCCGCCGACATGCCCGACCCGATGCAGATCGAGAGCATCGAGGAGCCATGGATCAAGGCGACCATCTTCACCCCCGACGAATACCTCGGCGGGGTGATCAAGCTGTGCCAGGACCGCCGCGGCCAGCAGCGCGAGCTCAGCTACGTCGGCAACCGCGCCATGCTGGTCTACGACCTGCCGCTCAACGAGGTGGTGTTCGACTTCTATGACCGGCTAAAGTCGATCTCGAAGGGCTACGCGAGCTTCGACTACCAGGTCGAGGACTACCGCGCCGGCGACCTCGTCAAGATGAGCATCCTGGTCAACGCCGAGCCCGTCGACGCCCTCTCCATGCTGGTCCACCGCGACCGCGCCGAGAGCCGCGGCCGGGGCATGGTCGAGAAGATGAAGGACCTGATCCCGCAGCACATGTTCGTCATCCCGATCCAGGCGGCCATCGGCGGCCGGATCATCGCGCGGGAGACCGTGCGGGCCCTGCGCAAGGACGTGACGGCCAAGTGCTACGGCGGCGACGCCTCGCGCAAGCGCAAGCTGCTCGACAAGCAGAAGGCCGGCAAGAAGCGCATGCGCCAGTTCGGCAAGGTCGAGATTCCGCAGGAGGCGTTCATCGCGGCGCTGAAGATGGACGATAACTGAGGCCGGGCGTCCTTCTCCCGGCGGGAGAGGGTTTTCCCAGGCGGCGCCCCGCCCTACCCTCTTCGCGAAGAGAGGGCCGCACACCATGACCAACACTCCGGGCGCCCGTTTCGTCGCCACCGGCATCGGCGTGTCCGACCTCGCGAAGTCCGCCGACTTCTACACCCGGGTGCTCGGGATGACGGTCCAGCAGACCTTCAAGCTCGACCACATGGACGAGATCATGGTCGGCTATGAGGGCAAGGGGGCGTCGCTGGTGCTGATGCACTGGACCGACGGCTCGCCGCGCAACTACCGCGACAACCCGGTCAAGATCGTCCTCTACGTCCCCGATGCAGCGGCGGCCGTCGCGGCGATCCGGGCCGAGGGGCTGGAGATCGTCCGCGAGGCGGGGACGTCGCCCGGCATGGGCGGCGCGTTGATCGCCTTCGGCAAGGACCCGGACGGGTATCTGGTGGAGTTGATCCAGCGGCCGGCGCGCGAGGCGAAATAGCCGCGATTGTTAGCTAGATTGCTTGCGCTCAAAGAACTCGCGATGGTGTTGAAGGAATTTCGGGTGCGGCCACTGTGTCTTGTCGGTCGGCAGTATGAGGCGGCCTGACGGATTGAGCAGCCTCTCGATGGGCTCTGGAATTCCAGTCTTAGCCTTCAAGATAGTCAGGTCCTCCGCGACCGAGACTAGGCCGCGATCGAACAGCCAGTGCATTGTTCCTGACAGAGCGAGACCATTGCGCACCGAGTCTGGGCCCTTGTCCGCCACTGGCTTGATATGCGCCGCTTGAACTTCCGGCCGACCGCCGCCGTTGATCAACTTGAGGCCCGTCAGTGCGCATTGATTGTCGTAGGCGAGCCTAACGGCTCGTCGAAAAGCTCTGTCGCGGAACGGTCGAAGAAGGGTCTGCTCGACAAGCGGACGCTCAAACTCCATCGGCTCTTCTGCAACGCCGATGGCGTCCGCCAAACCACTGGGTTGGGTTAGTTCCTCCCAAGGGTCCTTATGGAAGCCGGCCGCGAGGATTGCTGCGAACTCGTGATCGGGCACGATCCTTACAGAACGACCAAATGCCCCTTTGCTGGTACCGCCATCCGGCCGCGTCAGCATGCTCTCGAAAGTCCCGCCTTCCCCTTTGAAGGGCACGAGGGTGTCGAACGTCAAATAACTGTCGACTGCAGCATAGAAGCGGTCGGAATCCTTGGGGTCCGGCGTAACACCGGTGACCCGAGCGGTAGCAAAATAGACCTGCTTTCCACCTTTGCTTGAGCTGTCAGCGGTCCCTCGGCGTGGTTCGTAGTAGACAATCTGATCGCCGACAGCCTGCTCGACCTGTCTCAGATAGGTGCGGGGGAAATGGTATCGTTCTTCGGGAAGGTCGTCGTAGGCCGGGCTGAGTTTAGTCGTAAAGACGGCCTTCGCCATGCGCCCGTTGCCCCTTTTCCACCGAAGAACAACTTACAGACTAACGACCGACTGACAAACGGGAAGCGCTTTCGCCAGCCAACACGGCAAGTCGCTCGTGGGTCTCGCCGCCCCGACATTCTCTAGTCAACCATAAGGCACAGCTTTCCTGATGCCTTGAAGGCCAGCTTGCTCTGGTGGGAGGCTTGGTCAAGGACGGCCCCGCAGGGGCCGCCGCTGCGCGGCCGCGACGCGGTCCTTGAGCAAGCCTCCCACCAGAGCGGACAATTCCATCAAGGGCTTCAGGGACGGCTCTCATCAGACCCGCAAATCCCCGTATTGCCGCATTCGTCTCGTGTGCTATTTTTACGTGCATGTCGATTTCCCCTCCCGCTCGACGTTGGAAGCGCGCGGTCGATGCGATCATGAAGCGCGACTACGCCATCGATACCGATGACGCCGGGATCGATGACGAAGAGCTCGCGCGCCACTTCGCGGACGGCGGTAGGCCCGAGGACTTCGTCCGTTGGTTCGCCGAGAAGTACGACCTCGACCGGCGTGACTCCTACTTCCCGGCCCCGCGACCGCCTCTGTAGGCGCCCACCGGAGCGGATCATTCCATCAAGGGCTTCAGGGTGAAATCCGTCCGGGCCTCACCCGCCCACGAACACCCAGCGCCGGTGCCAGTCGAGGTACCTCGCCTGGGCCTCGGTGAACGGGCCGACGCTGCGCTCACCCAGCCCGTCCAGTCCCATCGCCGCGAGGTCCGCTGCCGCCAGCGCCGGCGACACCCGCGCCCGGCCGTCATCCTCGAACCCGATCATCCCCCGGTCGAACAGGCGGTCGACGTCGGGGGTCAGCATCAGGCCGTTGGCGCCGTCGAGGCGCTGGGCGGGGGTGGCGCAGCTGCGCCAGGGGCGGATGTGGCTGGCGATGAGCAGCCAGGGGTTGGTCACGCCGGTGACGCGGCAGCGGGGTTCGAGGGCCAGCACGCGCTGGCGGAAGATCCCCTGCCCCCTTCGCGCGGTGACCAGCTGCTGCTTCTGCGTCGCGGTCAGGTCCGGGTCGGCGAGGATGGCGGCGGCGATCGCATCGTCGACCGCCTCGCGCTGGACGGCGAAGGCCGGCGGGGCCGTGTCGGCGTTCATGTCGGCGCCGCGCAGGGCGGCGCGGTCGAGGCGGGCGTCCCGCAGGACCCGCTCGAACAGCGGCCGGCCGATCTCGCTGAGGTAGGCCTTCTGCTCGCCGCGGCCGAGCGCGTTGAGCGGCGCGTGGCGGGCCGGCATCAGCGGGGCGAGGTCGGTGGCGTAGAGCGGCGCCGGCCGCACCGGCGGGTCGATCGGGACCCAGTGGACCGGCAGGCGCCAGCCGTCCGGCCCGTACGGGGCGTCGGCGTGGCCGAAGCCGGCGGGGCGCGGCGCCGGGAAAGCGCGGTCGGCGACCCGGCCGACGGCGCCGATCAGCCCGCCCGCGTAGGACAGGATCAGGTCGCCGGGAGCCGCGGCGCGGACGTTGTCCTGGGTGAGGTTGCGCGGGCCGGTCTCGCGCCTGGGGGCCCAGAGGAAGGCCCCGGCGATCTCCTCGCGCGCCGTGCGGCGATGATTGACCCACCAGTAGCGCATGAGGGGGCTCCGGGTGCGTGCAACTATACCCTGGGTTGCGGTTGCGAACCAGCGCGTCGGGCGGATTGCGTGGTTCGACACGCACCCTGCGGGTGCTGCTCACCATGACCAGCAAAAGTATCTGTCATCCTGAGCAGCCGCGAAGCGGCGTGTCGAAGGACGCACAGCGCACCCGTTACCCACTGGTACCCCTCCCCGCCGCCGCCTATCCTCGCCGGCAAAGCTGTCGAGGAAACGCGCCATGACCACCGGACCCGTGATCGGGCGGACGATCGCCGACTCCACGCCGTTCTGGCCGGAGAAGGTCAAGCCGCCGAAAGGGACGCCCAACATCCTGGTGGTGCTGTTCGACGACGTCGGCTTCAGCGACTTCGGCTGCTACGGCTCGCCGATCGAGACCCCGACCATCGACCGGCTGGCGGCCGAGGGGCTGCGCTACACGGGGTTCCACACCACGGCGATGTGCTCGACCACCCGGGCGGCGCTGATGACCGGGCGCAACCACCACAGCGTGGGCATGGGCTGCCTGGCCAACTTCGACAGCGGCTTTCCCGGCTATCGCGGCAAGATCGCCCGCGAGGCCGGCATGCTGCCCGAGATGCTCAAGGCCAACGGGTATCGAAGTTACATGGTCGGCAAGTGGCATGTGACGCCGCTGACCGAGAGCGGGGCGACCGGGCCGTTCGACGGCTGGCCGCTGGGGCGCGGGTTCGACCGGTTCTACGGCTTCCTCGACGCCGAGACCGACCAGTATTCGCCCGAACTGGTGCGCGACAACACGCCCGTCGCCGCGCCGGGGACCTACGAGACCGGCTATCACCTGACCGAGGATCTGGTCGACCAGACCATCCGCTACATCGCCGACCATACGGCCGATGACCCCGAGACGCCGTGGCTGACCTGGCTGGCGCTGGGCGCCTGCCACGCGCCGCACCAGGTTCCCAGGGCCATCATCGAAAAATACGACGCTGTATTTTCTGGCGGTTGGGACGTCGAGCGCGAGCGGCGGCTGGCGAAACAGAAGGCGCTGGGCATCGTGCCGGCCGACACGCGCATGCCGCCGCGCAACGACTGGGTGAAGCCCTGGGACGAGCATACGCCGGACGAGCAGCGGCTGTTCACCCGGCTGCAGGCGGCGTTCGCCGGGATGCTCGACCATGCCGACCAGCATCTGGCGCGGCTGGTGGCGTTTCTCGAGGACGCCGGCCTGCGCGAGGACACCCTGATCCTGGTGCTGTCGGACAACGGGGCCAGCCAGGAGGGCGGGCCGCTGGGCATGGTCAACGCCATGGGCCCCTACAACGGCAAGCCCGAGCCGATGGAGGAGAAGCTCGCCCGCATCGACGACATCGGCGGGCCGGACACGCATTCGAACTTCCCGCTCGGCTGGGCGATGGCGTCGAACACGCCGCTGCGGCGCTACAAGCAGAACACCCACGGCGGCGGCATCCGCGATCCGCTGGTGATCAGCTGGCCGGCGGGGATCCCGGCGCGGGGCGAGCTGCGCGGGCAGTTCACCCACGCCAGCGACGTGACGCCGACGCTGCTGGAGCTGCTGGGCCTGACGCCGCCGGCCGTGATCGCCGGGGTGGCGCAGACGCCGCTGGAGGGGACCAGCTTCAGGGCCTCGCTGTTCGACAGCACGGCGCCCGCCAAGACCGGGCCGCAGCATTTCGAGATGTTCGGCCACCGGGGGATCTGGCAGGACGGCTGGAAGGCGGTGGCGTTCCACCCGCCGGGCCGGCCGTTCGATGCGGACCAGTGGGAGCTCTACCACCTCGACCGGGACTTCTCGGAGACCGACGACCTGGCGGCCGCGCGGCCGGAGAAGCTCGAGGAAATGGTCGCCCTGTGGTGGACCCAGGCGGAGAAGCACCAGGTGCTGCCGCTCGACGACCGCTTCGCCGAGCGGTTCGCGGTCAACGCCCGGCGCTTCCACGGCGCGCGCAAGAAGTTCGTGTTCCACCGCGGCATGGGCCATGTGCCGACCGACGTGGCGCCCGACATCCGCAGCCGCAGCTACTTCATCGAGGCCGAGGCGCGGCTGGCGGCGGGCGACGAGGGGGTCCTGATCGCCCACGGCGACATGACCTGCGGCTACAGCCTGTTCGTCCGGGACGGGCGGCTGGTGCACGACATGAACATCGGCGGCCAGCATGTGACCCTGACCAGCGACCGGCCGGTCGAGCCCGGCCACCGGCGGCTGGGCGTGGCCGTGCGCCCGGGACCGGGCGGGCGGCGGGTGGTGCTGCTGATCGACGGCGCGCCGGCCGGCGAGCTGACCACGCCGCTGGGGTTCTACAACTTCATCAGCTGGTCGGGCCTCGACATCGGGCTCGACCGCGGCAGCCCGGTGGCCGACTACGCCGCGCCCTTCCAGTTCACCGGCCTGCTGAAGAAGGTCACCGTGACGATGGACGACGACCAGGACCTCGACGGCCAGGGCGTCGGCGACGCGGAGATGGCGCGGCAGTAGGGGGCGGCCCGATGTGAAAATTAGTCGCCGAACATCCCTCTAGCAGCTTTCCGGCGGGCACGGTTTTCGGCGGAGCGGTAGATGCGTTCGAGACGCTCCCGTATGGCTGACCGGCTGAGCCCTCCTTTAGACTCAACAATGTTATCGACGAGCAAGACGAGATCGACCGAATAGGCATGTTGTATGCGCCCCACGGTTCGCCATGATTGAGACACATGAAATCCGAGAGATCCAGAAGCGCCCCGTGCAGCGGCCTGAAGATGGCAAAGCCAATCCGTGGCTGCCTCAAAATCGATGTAACCCAACGCAAAATACTCGATCTGGTCTGAGAACAACGACCAGTACCTACGCTCCAATTGAGCCGTATCAGCGCCGGAAAGATATCCCTTTAGAATATCGTCGTAGCGCAGGTTGCAATGCATCAACACGTCAGCTTTTTTGCCATACTTCGCGACTTCATTTGCCCTAATGAAGCTGAAGAAGGCAACCGTTGCGCCTGCCAACACAAAGAACGGCGCAACGACCTGTACCCATGAAGCCAACGTTTCAAGCTGCATCCGGTCAAACCTTGCCTGCAATGTCTCAATGCCCTAACACGCTTCTCGGGCTCATTGAAGGGGGAAGGCATGCAGCCATGGGTGGTGGACGCAAAAGACTTGGATGTTCCTGACGACATTCAAGCGTTTGATACCAGTCTCCTATATCGCGTCCCGGCAATCGCTAGGTTTCTGGAAGATGACAATCGTGCCCACGTTGTCGTGGTTGGACCAAAGGGCTTTGGAAAAACCCTGCTGGTGAAGATCAAACGTCTCCACCTTGCGAAGAGCGGAATCCGCGCGCTTCCCAGAAACGCCTTACTCGACCGCCCTAGTGCCCGAGCCCCAGTCTTTGCCAACGATGAGACGGCTCACATCCTCAAGGAGCGAGATTATTGGGCGAACGTATGGCTCACGTCGTTCATGGTTTCATTCCTGAAAGAAGATTATGAATTTGAACAAATATCGGATTTAGTTCGATCAATTGACTGCGGAATATTGATACAAGTACTTAATGATCCGATCCTTTTCAGTCCATCCGACATATTTAAACGGCTTCTTCGAATTTCCCCGACAGACTATTTTTCTTTACTAAACGACAACGACACCCTATCGGTTCATATTCGACGAGTTCATACGCCAACTTACATCTTCTTGGACAATGTTGACGAATTTTTCGACATTCACCTTGACGATAGCCCCCGAAAGGCCAGTGTTTATGGATCTCGGAAGAAAGATTTTTGGTACAATGCCCAAATCGGCGCCGTAAACGCCGCAAGACAATTATCACTCCTCAATTCTCACCTTCGCGTTTACTGTTCAATACGTCAGGAAGCCCTCGAGCGCGCTCTCGATGGCAATGTGGCCGCCCTGCAACTCAGGGGATCCTGTCTCGAACTGAGCTACACCTCAAGCGACCTCCGGGAGATTCTGGTTCGCAACATCCTGGCAGAGCCACCCGAACGATTGGTGGACCCCAAGGCGGATGATCCCTTTGCCGCTTGGGTTGGCTCGGAAAATCTTATGCTGGAGCATGCTACAACTGGCGAGTCAGAGCATATCGCCGACTATATTGTGCGGCATTCTCTATTTCGCCCCCGGGATGTAGTCTACATTGGCGGTCGCATATCTGATTTAAGCCCCGCAGACCGGTCCTCCCTCCAAATAAAGATGACGGTCAACAGAGCCGCCAGCGAGATTGCCGACTTCTATCTAAAGGAGTGGAAGCCCCACCTGTTGGGGTTTGATCCTGAAATTCTCCTCCCGCTAATCGGAAGAAACGTTCTGGATGCAGAAGAGGTGGATTCGATTCGGGATAGATATATTGTAGACTATTCATCAGCGCATCCTGACGAAGCGGATTATGCCGGTAACATATTTCCCAATCTCTTTAGGATGGGCCTTCTTGGGTATGTTGGAAGGCTTGCGGCGGCCCCGGGAAATGCGTGGCAAATTTTCCATATGCTTACCGGGGAGAGGGCCGCGCCTACGGGGCGACTGCCTGAGTCGGACACCTACCTCGTTCACCCTGTTCTGACCGACCTAATCGCCGGCACATATTCACGCGACTATATGCGCCGCCTGAATCGTATGAACATCATTCGGGCCAACGGATTATGGCGAAACAAGACTGATGGCTATTTCGTCATTCAGGCCGATCTGGTTGGTTTTTCGCGCACAATGAACGAGTTTGAGTATCGCGAGGTGTTGAAAGCGTTCCGCCTTAGCGCATCTGTTTCAGGCAAGAATCTCCGCTATTCGAAGGTCGAGATGGGCGATCGCATTCTCATGATTGACCAAAGTCCCACAAACATCATCAACGCACTGCTGAGTTTAGTTAGAGAACTTGAGACTAAGGGATATGGCGGCGACGGCCTCAGAGCTGGCGGCGACTATGGAGTGGTAGTTTTCGACGGCCCTACTAGTGCCGAGAATCCTCTGGGAAAACCACTACGGACTTCTGGTAGACTTGAGGCGAAATCCCAAGCTGGGAAGCTCCGTGTCACTGATAGCTTTCAGAGTCGATTGAAGGATTTCAAGGTTCGCCTTCCACCATTTGTCGAATTCGGGGAAATCGACATTGCGAAGGATGGTGAGAACCCGGAGCCGCGAATGGTGTATGACCTTGAACTAGGCATCGCTCCACCGATGAAATAGACGAACTGATTGCGGAAAAATGCACCCTTAACAGTTGAGATTGGGCCCGATGATGAAACGCACCCTGCCCCTTCTCGCCGCCCTGTCGCTCGCCGCCTGTTCGCAGGAGCCGGCCAAGGAGACCTCCGGCCCGGCCGCCGATCCGCCGCCCGTGACGACCCCGGCCGCTGAAACGCCCGCGCCCGTCCCCGCCCCCACGCCCGACGGCGGCGAACAGGGCGGGACCGACCTGTGGCGCAAGGTGGCCAACGCCGACGACCAGAGCCGCATCGACCGGCTGGCCGACGCCTGGAATCAGGCCCTCGCCGACGCCAACAAGGGCCATCTGCACGGGGCCGAGATCGACGCCCTCGGCCTGCTGGGCGTGCCCGACGCGGCCCTGACCGGCAACCTCCAGCCGGGCCCGGGCAGGTACCGCTGCCGCACGATCAAGATCGGGTCGATGGGCGCCAGCGACCTGACCTATGTCGCCTACCCCTGGTTCACCTGCAGCGTCGAGCTGACGCCCGGCGGCGACCTGATCCTGACCAAGACCGGCGGCAGCCAGCGCACCCGCGGCCTGCTCTATCCCGACACCGACCGGCGGCTGGTCTATGTCGGCGCCCAGGCCTGGGGCAGCGACGAGACGACTTACCCCGCCTATGGCCAGAATCCCGAGCGCGACCAGGTCGGCGTGTTCGAACGGGTCGGCGCCGACCGCTGGCGGCTGGTGCTGCCCTGGCCGAAGCAGGAGTCGAAGCTGGAGATCCTGGAGTTGCGAAAGTAGCGGCGTTGCGTCCTTCGAGACGCGATCCTGATGGATCGCTCCTCAGGATGACGAACATCTGTGCCCGTCATGGTGAGGAGCGAGGCCTCAGCCGACCCCGGACTGAATCCGGGGCTCGAACCACGCAACCTGCAACCGCGCGCAAGACCTCCCCTCACCCCTTGTGTGGCCCGTGAGCCACACCTACATCGGCCTTGTCCGGTTGCGCTTGATCAAGGTGACCGGGGCCATTCCGCCGTAACGGGGACAGCATGAACATCGACCTCTATTCCGACCGCGCCAAGCAGGCGATCCAGTCCGCGCAGTCGTTGGCGCTCGCGCGCCGCCACCAGAACCTGACGCCCGAGCACATCCTCAAGGTGCTGCTGGAAGAGAAGGACGGCCTGAGCCGCGCCCTGATCCAGAGCGCCGGCGGCCGGCCCGACGCGGTCGATACCGCCGTCGAGAGCCTGCTGACGAAGATGCCGAAGGTCGAGGGCGGCTCCGGCCAGCTCTATCTGAAGCCCGAATCCGCCCGCGTGTTCGCCAGGGCGGAAGAGGACGCCAAGAAGGCCGGCGACGCCTTCGTCACCACCGAACGCCTGCTGATCGCCCTGGCCGCCGAGGGCGGCGAGGCCGGCAAGGCGCTGAAGGACGCCGGCGCGTCCGAGAAGTCGCTGGAAGCGGCCGCCGCCGACGTGCGCAAGGGCCGCACCGCCGACAGCGCCAGCGCCGAGGAAGGCTATGACGCGCTGAAGCGCTACGCCCGCGACCTGACCCAGGCCGCGCGCGACGACAAGCTGGACCCGGTGATCGGCCGCGACGAGGAAATCCGCCGCACCATCCAGGTGCTGAGCCGCCGGACCAAGAACAACCCCGTGCTGATCGGCGAACCGGGCGTCGGCAAGACCGCCATCGTCGAGGGCCTCGCCCTGCGCATCGTCAACGGCGACGTGCCGGAAAGCCTGAAGGACAAGAAGCTGCTGTCGCTGGACATGGGCAGCCTGATCGCCGGCGCGAAGTATCGCGGCGAGTTCGAGGAGCGGCTGAAGGCCGTGCTCGGCGAGGTCACCGCCGCCGAGGGCAGCATCATCCTGTTTATCGACGAGATGCACACCCTCGTCGGCGCCGGCAAGGGCGACGGGGCGATGGACGCCTCCAACCTGCTCAAGCCCGCCCTGGCGCGCGGCGAGTTGCACTGCGTCGGCGCCACCACGCTCGATGAGTACCGCAAGCACGTGGAGAAAGACGCGGCCCTGGCCCGTCGCTTCCAGCCCGTGTTCGTCGGCGAGCCCACGGTCGAGGACACCGTCTCGATCCTGCGCGGGCTGAAGGAGAAGTACGAGCTGCACCACGGGGTGCGCATCAGCGACAGCGCCATCGTCGCGGCCGCCACCCTGAGCAACCGCTACATCGCCGACCGCTTCCTGCCCGACAAGGCCATCGACCTGATGGACGAGGCGGCCAGCCGCGTGCGCATGGCCGTCGACTCCAAGCCCGAGGAGCTGGACGAGATCGACCGGCGCCTGGTGATGCTGAAGATCGAGCGCGAGGCCTTGAAGAAGGAAACCGACGCCGCCAGCAAGCAGCGGCTGGAAGCCATCGAGGACGAGATCGACGAACTGCAGGTCGAGTCCGACGAGATGACCGCCCGCTGGAAGGCCGAGAAAGACAAGGTCGGCAGCGCCGCCCAGGTCCGCGAGGCGCTGGAACGCCTGCGCGCCGAACTGGCCGCCGCCCAGCGTCGCGGCGACCTGCAGCGCGCGTCCGAGATCGCCTACGGCGAAATCCCCCAGATCGAGAAGCGCCTGGCCGCCGAGGACGACAAGGCCGCCGAGAACCCGCTCTCCCCCGAGGTGGTCGACGCCGAGCAGATCGCCGCCGTCGTCAGCCGCTGGACCGGCGTGCCGGTCGACAAGATGCTTGAGGGCGAGCGCGAGAAGCTGCTGAAGATGGAAGACGCCCTGCGCGGCCGCGTGGTCGGGCAGGAAGAGGCCCTGCTGGCCGCGTCCGACGCCGTGCGCCGCGCCCGCGCCGGCCTGCAGGACCCCGGCAAGCCGATCGGCAGCTTCCTGTTTCTCGGCCCCACGGGCGTGGGCAAGACCGAGCTGACCAAGGCCCTGGCCGAGTTCATGTTCGACGACGAGAGCGCCATCACCCGCCTCGACATGAGCGAGTACATGGAGAAGCACAGCGTCAGCCGCATGATCGGGGCCCCTCCCGGCTATGTCGGCTATGACGAGGGCGGGGCCCTGACCGAAGCCGTGCGGCGCCGGCCCTACCAGGTCGTGCTGTTCGACGAGGTCGAGAAGGCGCACCCGGACGTGTTCAACATCCTGCTGCAGGTGCTCGACGACGGCCGCCTGACCGACGGCCAGGGCCGCACCGTCGACTTCCGCAACACCGTGATCATCCTGACCAGCAACATGGGCGCCGAGTTCCTCGCCCAGCTGGACGAGGGCGAGGATGTCGAGGCCGTGCGGCCGCAGGTGATGGAGGTCGTGCGGCGCAGCTTCCGGCCCGAGTTCCTCAACCGCCTGGACGAGATCATCCTGTTCAAGCGGCTGGGCCGCGGCGAGATGGGCAACATCGTCAGGATCCAGCTGCAGCGCGTCGAGAAGCTGCTGGCCGACCGCCGGATGAGCATCGCGCTGGACAACGGCGCCCTGCACTGGCTGGCCGAGCGCGGCTACGACCCCGTCTACGGGGCCCGGCCGCTCAAGCGGGTGATCCAGAAGGAGCTGATGGACCCGATCGCGCGCAAGCTGCTGGCCGGCGAGATGGCGGACGGCAGCGTGATCGAGGTGTCAGCCGACGCGGACGGTCTGGTGATCGGCAAGGCGCGGGTGCACTGAGGCCTTTGGTTGCGGAATCTGATTTGCGCGTTATGATTGCAATTCAGATTCCGCTCATCCCGGCGAAGGCCGGGACCCAGGCTTTTTCGCCATGGCCTTCTACGTCTACATCCTGGCCAGCAAACGAAACGGCACGCTCTACATCGGGTCGACCGATAGCCTGACGCGGCGGATCTGGGAGCATCGGGAAGGCCTTCGACCGGGATTTACCAAGGCCCACGGCGTGACGATGCTGGTCTGGTATCAGGCCTTCGACACGCGGGGTGGCGCGTTTCGCCGTGAGCGTCAGATGAAGGAATGGCAGCGGCTGTGGAAGCTGCGCCTGATCGAGCGAACCAATCCCGGCTGGCGCGATCTCTATGAGGACCTTCTGTAAAAAACCTGGGTCCCGGCCTTCGCCGGGATGAGCGGAGTTCTTTTTTGAGCCTCCGCAGCCTGGCCCCTACGCCTCATCAAACGGCGGGGGCAGCCTTCCGGCCTTGAACAGGATCGTCGGCGTCTCGTCGAAGTCGCCCATTTCCATGTCGCCGGTGGCGCTGAAGGCGACCACGCCGAGGCGCAGGGGGGCGAGGCGTTCGGCGCGGCGCATCGCCTCCTCGGCCGTCTTGCAGACCAGCGCCTGCTCCGACTTCAGGGCCTTGCCGCGTCCCGCGATGAAGGCCTGGACGAGATGAACGGTCTGAACGGCCATGGGGGGGCTCCGGCGCGCGGACGCCCTGTGCGGCAGCGGCCCGCCGCATAGCACGCGTCGGCCGTCTGTCCGGCGCAACTTCGCGGCATCGTCCGCCCTAGGGCAGGTTCAGCTGCCAGCTGATGCCGAAGCGGTCGCTGATCCAGGTGAACCGGCGGCTGAAGCCGTAGTCGGCCGGCTCCATGTAGACCTGTCCGTCCTCGCCGAGTCCCGCCGCCAGCCGGTCGAATTCCGCGTCGCTCTCGCAGGTGACGAAGAAGGAGAAGGACGGGGTGAAGGTGAAGGCATGGCGCACGATGCTGTCGTTGATCATCACCGACTGGCCCGCGACCGTCAGCGTCGCGCTGGCGATCTTGCCCTCGACCGCCGGCGCCTCGGGGCCGTAGCGCAGCAGATCGGTCACCCGGGCGTCGGGGAACTGCGCGGTGTAGAGCGCGATCGCCGCGTCGGCGTCGCCCTGGAACATCAGAAACGGACGGACCTGGCTGGCCATGACGCGCTGCCTTCCCAATCGCCCTAGAGGGCCTTTGTCATGATGACCAGCGGCACGGGGGCGCCGCCCCGATCATCAAAACGGCGTTCGATGACCCGAAACCCGCAAGCGGCATAAAGCGGCTGGCCTGCAAGGGTTCCCGCCAGTTCGACACGTTTGAAGCCCGCGCGCCGGGCTGCCTGTTCGCAGAGCATCAGGATGCGCCGGCCGACGCCGCGGCGGGCAAACTCGGGGCGGGTGTACATGGCGCGGATGCGGGCCGCGTCGACGTCCGGGTCGAGCGCGTGGGCGTCGCGGCCGGGGCTGTGGTCGCCGCCATAGAGGGTCGCCCGCCGGCTCCAGCCGCCGCAGCCGGCGATCTCGCCGTCGATCTCGACGACGAAGTAGGTCCCGTCGGCGATCAGCTGGCTGTCGAGACCCATGATCAGGCGCGAGGCGGCGATCTGTTCGGGCGACAGAAACGCGGCCTGGAGCGCGCCGATGGCCTGGTCCATCAGGGCGCTCAGGGCCGGCATGTCCTCCGGCGTGGCCAGACGATCGGTGAGGGTCATGGCCGGAGGTTAACGCGGCCGCGACATTCCGTCCCCAATTTCGCCCGATCCGTGCTATACGACCTGCAACCCCGCGCGCGGATGGCGCGCCGGCCGCCGGTATTTCAGGCGGCAGATTGGAGACTCCATGATCGAGGAAGGTTTCGTGCGGATGTACGCGCACGACTTCGCAGCCCTGGCGGCCCGCGCCGAAGGCGGCTCCGACGTCGAAGCCCTGGTGCGCAAGCGGATCGACGAAGCCCGCTCGCACGCCGCCCTGATGGACGCCCGCAAGGGCGACGGCCACCTGCCCGCGGTCGCCGATCGGGTGGCCCATGAAGCCGAACGCGAGGACGTCCGGTTTGTCCGCGCCGGCCAGGATGTGCCCGGCGCCCTCGCCCGCCGGAAGGAATTCCTGCTGGAGATCGTCAACCTCCTGCGCTCCCCGCCGGTTGCGGCGGGACGGGTTTCAATCGCGGTTCGCGGGTAGCGCGACTCACTCGGCTTGCCTGACCGGCGAAAAAGTGCGACGAAATCGCCGTCGAAATTTCGCTTAGGTTCGGTCGCCATCCACCGCACGTCTTGAAGTCTTGCGCCGGACCTGTCCTTCGATCCTTCCGAAATACCGATGCTACCGCGCCCTTCGGGGCGCAACCTGACTGTTGAAAGAGGTTACATCCATGGCTACCGGAACCGTGAAGTGGTTCAACGCCACCAAGGGCTACGGCTTCATCCAGCCGGACGACGGCGGCGCTGACGTCTTCGTCCACATCTCGGCCGTTGAGCGCGCCGGCATGCGTTCGCTGAACGAAGGCCAGAAGCTGAGCTACGAACTCGAGCGCGACCAGCGCTCGGGCAAGACCTCGGCGGGCCAGCTGCAAGCCTCCTAAGGGCTTACGGCGCGAAGCTTGACGGGCCGGCCTCCCCGCGGAGGCCGGCCCGTTTTCATTCGGGGGTCAGAATCCGAAGGACAGGCCGCCGACCACCGCGGACTCCGCGCCCGGGCCGTCGCTGTCGGTGTATTCCAGCGTCAGGCTCACCGGGCCGAAATCCTTCGCCAGACCCAGGGCCCAGTCGATCTTGCCGTCGGCGAAGGCGCCGTCCTCGCGGCCGATGTGGCCGCTGATGCTGACCGGCCAGCGTTCCGGCGCGTAGTCGCCGGCCAGGGACAGATAGAGGTTGTCGTCCCCGCCGAGATTGTCCTGGGCCGGCGCCCAGGCCAGGCCGAGCGTGGTGGTGAAGGCCCCGGAGGCGCGCGACGCCGACAGCGGGATCTCGACATAGTCCACGTTCGATCCATCCGGGTAGCCGTAGTACATGACCGCCGCGTCCCAGTCCCAGCCCCCCAGGCTGAAGGTCTTTCCGACGACCAGATCGACCTCGACCCTGGCGCCGTCGCCGTCCGGCCCGACGCCATATTCGGCGATCCCCGCGCCCCAGACCGAGGCGTAGACGCCGTTCGGCGCGGTCGCGGTCAGGCCGCCCTGCACCGACGGGTCGCCGTCGGACAGGGAGTAGCCGCGATAGCGGTAGTCGCTGACCACGCCGATCTCGCCGGACAGCGTCCAGCCGCCCGAAGGCGCGTCTTCCGCGGCCCGGGCCGCGCCGGCGGCCATCAGCAATCCGCCGGCGGCCAGTATGGACAAGGATCTGATCATTAGCGCCTCCCGCCTCGATTTTCGTGATCCTCGGCGCCCAAGGTTAACAACAGCGCACCGTGGCCGGATGACCTGCGGACCGCTGGCCCATTTTGAGTTCAACCGAAATTAGCGCTTCCCCTTTATTGTGGTTGAATGACGCTGATCTCGACCCGCAGCCGGAGTGAGCTGAAGTGGATCCTGTTCCTGGGTCTGCTGGTCATCGTGATCGTCCTGGCCGGAGGGCTGGGGGCCTTGAGCTTCGCCGCCCGGGCCGTCGACCGCGCCGTCGCCGCCGAGGAAAAGGCGCTGGTGATCCGCACGCTCGATCGGCGCCAGGCGAAGGTGGTGCAGGACATCACCTCGGCGACCGTGTGGGACGACGCCTACCAGAAGACGGTCCTGACGTTTGACCCGACCTGGGCGCACGAGAACTATGGCGTCTACTACGCCACCTACATGCATCATGACCGCACGCTGGTGCTCGCGCCCGACGATCATGTGCTCTACGCCGCCGACGCTGGCCAGGCCGTGTCGCCCGCCGCCGACGCCGCGTTCGCCGCCGACCTGCGGCCGCTGGTCGCCGAATTCCGCGCGGCGGAGGCCCGGCGGAAGCGGTCGGGCGCCAACGGACCGACCGGCCTGACCGGGGTGACCACGCGCGCCGCCTTCGTCCGCTCGGGCGGTGGGATCTGGCTGGTGGCGCTGTCCAACGTGCTGCCGGAAACGGCGGGCGTCAGACAGGCCGCCGGCCGCTCCACGGTGGTCCTCTCCGGACGCCGCCTCAGCCCCGCCTTCCTGACCGAGCTGCAGGCGGACCTGGGCATCCAGAACGCCCGCCTGCTCACGGGCGACGCCGCGGCTTCCGGCGTGTCCGCACCGCTGCGCGACGGCCGGGGACAGGTCATCGGCCGGGTCGGCTGGACGCCGCGTCGCCCGGGCGCGGGGTTCCTGAAGGACGCGATGGGGCCGATCCTGCTGGTGCTGGCCGCTTTCGCCGTCGCCGCGGGCGCGCTGGCCCGGCGGGTCCTGGCGGCGCTCGGCAGCCTCGCCGCCAACGACGCCAAGCTGGAAGCGACCCTCGAGGACCTGACGGCCGCCCGCGACCGTGCCGAGGCCGCCAGCGTGGCCAAGAGCCAGTTCCTGGCCAACATCAGTCACGAAATCCGCACTCCGCTGAACGGCGTGCTGGGCATGGCGCAGATCATGGACCGGGGCGAGCTCGCCCCCATCCAGCGCCAGCACCTGGCCATCATCCGCGAGTCCGGCGCGACCCTGCTGACCCTGCTCAACGATGTGCTCGACCTGGCCAAGATCGAGGCCGGAAAGCTGGAGATCCAGCGCGAGGACGTCGACCTCGCCCAGATCGTCTCGCGGGTCTGCGACACCTTCCAGGCCATGGCCGAAAACAAGGGCCTGGCGCTGCGATACGCCATCGCCGCGTCCGCCGCCGGGACCTGGCGGCTCGATCCGATGCGGGTCAACCAGGTGCTGGCCAACCTCATCTCGAACGCGGTCAAGTTCACCGCCCGCGGCGCGGTGTCGGTCAGGGTCTCGGGCGGCCCGCGCGGCCTGGAGTTCAAAGTCACCGACACCGGCGCCGGGATTCCCGCCGACAGGCTGTCTGAGCTGTTCGGCAAGTTCAGCCAGCTGGACACATCGACCACCCGCTCCGTCAACGGTTCGGGACTTGGGCTGGCGATCTGCCATGAGCTGGTCGCCCTGATGGGCGGCGAAATGGCGGTCGAGAGCCAGGTCGGACGGGGATCGACGTTCAGCGTCTTCCTGCCGGCCGAACCGGCCCGGGTGCGCAGCGCCGCCTGAACGCGCCTCTGGACCGCCGTGCCGGCAGCGGGCAGGATCGCGCCCTCGACCTCCCGCGGGATACCCCATGACGCGGCCCCTGATCCTCGCCGTCGCCCTGGCCTTCGCCGGCCTCGCCCTGCCCGCCGCCGCGCTCGAGGCGCCGAAGGACTATGCGGGCGACTGGACGCTGTCCGGCGTCAGCGAGGGCGACGAGACCTGCGACGTCATCCTGTCCGCCGACCAGGCCATCGGCGGCTGGAGCCTGGCGTTCGCCGCCGACTGCCAGGACCGGTTCACCCTGCCCGAGGACATCGCCGCCTGGACCGTGCTGCCCGGCGGCGCGATCGGCTTCATCGACCCGATGCGGCATGTGGTGCTGAAGTTCGAGCCGGTCCCGGCCGGCGGCTACATCGCCCGGCCGGCGAACGGCGACCCGATCAGCCTGGACCGGGCCGTCGAGACACCCGAGCTGACCGAGCAACAGCGGATGACCGGACCCTGGAGCTTCACCGGCCTCGGCGGGACGCCGGTCTGCGCGGTGACCCTGACCGCCTCCGCCGACGGCATGAGCGGCACGGTGAAGAAGACCGGCGCCTGTCACGCGCCATGGGACAGGGCCGACCTGACCGCCTGGATGCGCCATGGCGACCAGCTGGTGCTGCTGTCGTCGAAAGGGCGGCCGATCGCCACCCTGGGCGGCGACTCGTTCGAGGGATTCACCGGCGCCCATGGCGGGGTTTTTGTCGGCCTGGTGCGCGATTGGGACGCACCCTGAGCCGGACCGCCTTCCATTCCGCTGCGTCGCCGGGGTAAGACGGTTGCATGGCCAGCAAGCCCGAAAGCCCGACCGAACCGTTCAAGCGCGCCCTGGCGCACGCCGCGCGATCGCTCGCCGAAACGCCGGACCTCGAGGTCGTGTTTTCCGGCGACGGACCGTCGCTGTCGGGCAACCGCGCGGTGCTGCCGCATCCGCCGCGCGACCTGACCTCCAAGGAGGCCTCGCGCATTCGCGGCATGGCCGACCAGATGGCGCTGCGGCTGGCGCACCACGACGCCGCCGCCCATGCGAAAGGCCGGCCGGCCTCGCCGCAGAGCCAGGCGATTTTCGAAGCCATCGAGCAGAGCCGCATCGAATCCATCGGCGCCAACGCCATGGGCGGGGTGCGCAGCAACCTGACCGCGCTGCTGGAGCAGTCGGTCGAGCGCAAGGGCCTGGCCCGGATCACCGACAGGGCCAACGCGCCGATGGCCGACGTGCTGTCGCTGCTGGTGCGCGAACGGCTGACCGGCGACGCGCCGCCCGAGGGCGCGCGGGCGATGGTCGACCTGTTCCGCGCCGACGTTGAGGCGCGGGCCGGCGCCGACCTGGACCGCCTGGCCGCGACGGTCGGCGACCAGGCCGCGTTCGGCAAGGTGGCGCGTGCGATCCTGCACGACCTCGACCTCGGCGACGCCGACGTCGACCCGTCCGAGGGCAGCGAGGAAGACGCCGGCGACGAGGACCAGTCCCAGATCAGCGAGAGCGACGACGGGGACGGCGACGGCCAGACCCCCGAGGGCGCCTCGATGGAGGAGACCGAGGGCTCCGAAAGCGACGCCCAGGAGGGCGAGGAACAGATGGTGGAGTCCGACGAGGACGCCACCGAGATGAGCGACGAGGCCCCCGAGATGGGCGACGGCGCCAAGCCCGCCCGTCCGGACGTCAGGGACGATGGCCGCGCCGAGCCGCCCTACAAGGTGTTCACCACCGCCCATGACGAGATCGTCGGGGCCGAGGACCTGTGCGACGCCGAGGAGCTGACCCGCCTGCGGGCCTACCTCGACCAGCAGCTGGCCAGCCTGTCCAGCGTCGTCTCACGTCTGGCCAACAAGCTGCAGCGCCGGCTGATGGCGCAGCAGAACCGCACCTGGAGCTTCGATCTTGAGGAGGGCATGCTCGACGTCGCGCGCCTGCCGCGGATCATCACCGACCCGACCGCGCCGCTGTCGTTCAAGCAGGAATCCGACACCGAGTTCCGCGACACCGTCGTGACGCTGCTGATCGACAACTCCGGCTCCATGCGCGGCCGGCCGATCATGGTCGCCGCCGTCTGCGCCGACATCCTCGCCCGCACGCTGGAGCGCTGCGCGGTCAAGACGGAGATTCTCGGCTTCACCACCCGCGCCTGGAAGGGCGGCATCAGCCGCGACGACTGGATCAAGGCCGGCAAGACCGCCTCGCCCGGCCGCCTGAACGACCTGCGGCACATCATCTACAAGAGCGCCGACGCGCCCTGGCGGCGGGCCCGACGCAACCTCGGCCTGATGATGCGCGAGGGGCTGCTGAAGGAGAACATCGACGGCGAGGCGCTGATGTGGGCTCATCAGCGCCTGCTGGGCCGCACGGAGCAGCGCCGCATCCTGATGGTCATCAGCGACGGCGCGCCGGTCGACGACTCGACCCTGTCGGTCAACAGCGGCCACTATCTCGAGCGGCACCTGCGCAGCGTGATCACCGAGATCGAGACGAAGAGCCCGGTCGAACTGCTGGCCATCGGCATCGGCCATGACGTGACGCGCTACTACAAGAAGGCCGTCACCATCGTGGACGTGGAGCAGCTGGGCGGCGCGCTGGTCGAGCAACTGGCCGGCCTGTTCGAGGACGAGCCCAAGCGGGTCGCCAATGTGCGGGGCCTGCTGGCCGCGCCGCCCGTGACCCACCCGCCGGCGCCCAAGACGGTCACGTTCAAGCAGGTGCGCGAGGCGCTGGTCTGATGCGGCGGCGCTGGGCGGCCATTCCAGGCGCGCTGGCGGCCGTCGCCCTGTCGCTGGCGGCCTGTGTCACGACCCGGCCGACGCTGCCCGCCGCGCTGGTCAAGGCCGGCCCCGAGGTGGCGATCCAGTCCGTGTCCGTCCCGCTGGATCCGTCCGATCCCGCCCGCGTCAGGGCCGGCGACTTCGTCTATGCCGGCGGCGTCGCCGTCACCAGCGACCAGACCAGCCGCCTGCACGGCCTGTCGGATCTGGTGGTCGAGCCCGACGGCGAGATCCTGTCCGTGTCGGACGACGGCGCGGACCTGTTCACCGCGCGGCTGACGCTCGATTCCGCCGGGCGGCTGGTCGGGCTGAGCGACGGCGCGCTGCGGCCGCTGCATGGCCTCGACGCCATGCCGCTACAGGGCAAGGACTGGACCGACGCCGAGGGCGTCACCCGTCTGGGCAACGGGGAGATCCTCGTCAGCTTCGAGCGTCATCATCGCATCTGGCGCTACGCGCCCTCGACCCTGCGACCGCCCAAGCCCGTCGCCATGCCCCCCGTGGCCATGACCGAGAACGACGGCATGGAAGGTCTGGCCGCCGCCCCGACCGTCAGCGCCGACGCCTACTGGGTCGGGATCGAGCCCGGCGGCGTCTGGCTCTGCCGCCTGAATGTGATCTGCGATGAGCGCGGCGGCCTGCCGAAGCCGCCGCCCGGCTATCGCCTGTCCAGCCTGACCACCGGCCCGAAGGGCGAGCTGGTGATCCTGCACCACAGCTACATCCCCGCCATCGGCTCGCGGATTATCGTCTCGATCGTGCGCGATCCGCTGGGCGCCAAACGGGTGGTCGACACCCTGACCCTCGCGCCGCCGATGACGGTCGACAATTTCGAGGGCGTGGCGGTGGTCGCGCGCCCGGACGGCGGCTGGCGGCTGTACCTGCTGTCGGACGACAACTTCAGCCCGACGCAGCGCACCCTGCTGCTGGCCTTCGACTGGATGCCGCCCGGATGAGACCCGCCTGCGTCACCGACTATCGCGAACTGGCCCGCCGTCGCCTGCCCGGCGTGCTGTTCGACTATCTCGACGGCGGCTCCTACGCCGAGGCCACGTTGCGGCGGAACGTCGAGGATTTCGAGGCCCTGGCCCTGCGCCAGCGCGTGATGCGCGACGTCTCGAACATCTCGCTGGAGACCGAGCTGTTCGGCCAGAAGCTGGCCATGCCGATGGTGCTGTCGCCGATCGGCATGGGCGGCATGTACGCCCGGCGCGGCGAGGTGCAGGCGATGAAGGCGGCCCGGGCCGCGGGCCTGAACATGTGCCTGTCGTCGCTGTCGATCTGCGACGTCGAGGAGGTGACGAAGGACGGCGGCCAGGCGCCCTGGTACCAGCTCTACATCATCAAGGACCGCGGCTACATGAAGGAGCTGCTGGGCCGGGTGACCGAGCTGGGCTGCCCCGTGCTGGCCTTCACCGTCGACCTGCCGGTGCCCGGGGCCCGCTATCGCGACGTGCGCTCGGGCCTGTTCGGGGCCCAGACGCCGTTCGTGCCGCTGCAGCGGCTGTGGGACGGCCTGACCCACCTGGACTGGGCGTTCGACGTGATGGTCGGGGGCGGTCCGCACACCTTCGGCAACCTCGCGCCGGCGATTCCCGAGGCCCAGGGCGTGATGGAGTTCTGGCCCTGGGTGACCAAGAACTTCGACCCGACCCTGACCTGGAAGGACCTCGACTGGATCCGCGAGAACTGGGACGGGCCGCTGGTCATCAAGGGCATCCTCGACGCCGATGACGCCCGCGAGGCCAAGCGTTACGGCGCCGACGGCCTGATCGTGTCCAACCACGGCGGCCGGCAGCTGGACGGCGTGCAGAGCGGCATCCGCGCCCTGCCCGCCATCGCCGAGGCGGTCGGCGACGACCTGACGGTGATCATGGACGGCGGCGTGCGGTCGGGGCTGGACGTGGTCAAGGCCCTGGCCAGCGGCGCCAAGGGCTGCTTCATCGGCAGGGCCTGGGCCTGGGCCCTCGCCGGAGCCGGCCAGAAGGGCGTCGAGCACGTGCTGCAGATCATGCGCCAGGAGATGATGATGGCCATGGCCCTGACCGGCTGCACCGACGTGCGCGAGGCGGGCCCGGAGCTGCTCGCGCGGTAATGCTGCGCCGCAATATGTGATCGTCGCGGCGCAACATTATCATTGATCATATTTACGTGGCGCCACTAACCTCCGACTCGACGATCAGACGGGTGAACAAGCCGCGGTCGTCGGAGGAAGCGGTCCGGAACCGGTTGAACCCTCAACCCCTTTCGGGAGTGCTCATTATGACCACGTTCAAGTCGGCCGCCATCGCGGCCCTCGTCTCGACCCTCGTCGCCGGCCCGGCGCTCGCGGGTGAAGTTCGCGTCACCATCGCCGGCAAGACCACCGAGCAGCTGCACACCGAGATCGTGCAGGCCGCCAGCAAGGTCTGCTGGGACGACGCCCGCGGCCAGTCGCTCGCGGTCTACGTCTACCCCGAATGCGTGCGTCGCAGCGTCAACGCCGCTGTCGCCCAACTCGGGGACGATCAGCTGGTCGCCTACAACACGGCGCATCCGGCGAAGATCGCCCTGGCGTCCCGCTAGACCCGAAAAAGGCGCGCGCCGGCCGGCCCGGTGCGCGCCCCGCAACGCAAACGGCCCGCGGGTTTCCCCGCGGGCCGTCTGTCGTCTTGAAGCTCGTGGCCTCAGGCGGCGGCTTGTTCAGCCAGCTTGGCCTTCAGTTGACGCTTGATCTTGAGGGCGCGGGGCGAGAGGTCCTCGTCCTTGGCCTTGGCCAGGAACACGTCCAGGCCGCCGCGGAAGTCCAGCGTGCGCAGCGCCGCGTTGGTGATCCGCAGCTTGAAGCTCTGGCCCAGCGCTTCCGACTGGAGCGTGGCGGGCGACAGGGCCGGCAGGAAGCGGCGCTTCGTCTTGATATTCGAGTGGCTCACGTTGTTCCCGACCATGGGACCAACACCGGTGAGTTCGCAGCGGCGCGACATGTAAGCGACCTTCGCATAAGAATTTCGGGCGCGCGGAAGTGGCCTTCCGCACGGGAGCGGCGGGTATAGGCAAGAGAGGCCGGGGCGTCAAGGATTGGAGTCAGGGGGATGCTTCCCCTTCCGCATCGAACTCCTTCCTCCCCCGCGCGGGAGAGGGGGACCAGCCGGAGGCTGGTGGAGAGGGAGACGCAGACGTTGGCGAGGCCATGCTGATCGACCGCGCCACGCCTCCAACCCCGGCGCTTCCCTCTCCACCCTGCTCCACAGGGTCCCCCTCTCCCTCGCGGGAGAGGAAGGAGAGAGATCGGGAGGGAGATTCAAACTTTCACGTTGTGGTTAATCACCGTTAAGATACAATATGTTGCGGTGAACAAATGACGAATTGGACGAAATCGCTGATTCGGTCCTGATTCGTTTCGGCCCTGTTCGCCACCAAGGTCCCGGCGCGTTAACTCCTTATCCAAGGCCTTCCCGTGATCCGCTTTGTCTCCCTGCTGCTCGCCCTGATGACGCTCGCCGCCGCCCCCGTGGCGCGGGCGGAAGACGCCGGATTCCTTATGTTCGGCGGCCCGATCTACGTCGGGGCCGTGGGCGGACAGGGCAACCGGCCCGAGGCGCTGGTCGTGCGCGGGGAGAAGATCGTCTTCGCCGGATCCCTCGTCGCGGCGCGGAAAAAGGCCGCCGGCCTGCCCGAGATCGACCTCAAGGGCGCCGCCGCCTATCCGGGATTCGTCGATTCGCACGTGCACCTGACCGGCGTGGGCCTGCGCGAGATGACGCTCAACCTCGACCAGGTCACGTCGGTGGCCGGACTGGTCGAGGCCGTCCGGGCCTGGGCCGTCGCCCATCCGGGCGGCGAACCGATCGTGGGACGCGGCTGGATCGAGACCCACTGGCCCGAAGGCCGCTTCCCCACCCGCGCCGACCTCGACGCCGTGTCGGCCGACCGGCCGATCGTGCTGGCGCGGGCCGACGGCCACGCCGTGGTGCTTAACACCGCCGCCCTGAAGCTGGCCGGAATCACCGGCGCGACGCCCGACCCTGTGGGCGGCCGCATCGACCGCACGCCCGAGGGCGAGCCGACCGGCATGCTGGTGGACACCGCCCAGGACCTGATCGGGGCCAAGCTGCCGCCGCTGTCGATCGCCGCCCGCCGCGAAGCCCTGCAGAAAGCCGTGCAGCTCTATGCCGACCGCGGCTGGACCACGGCCGTCAACATGAGCACCAGCGCCGACGACCTGAAGGTGCTGATGGCGCTGGCGGCCGAAGGCCTGCTGCCGATCCGCGTCGACGTGTTCATGACGCCGGAGGATTCCGCCGAGGTGCTGGAGCGCGGCCCCTACGAGGACGCCACCGGCCGCGTGCGGGTGCGCGGGGTGAAGCTGTACATGGACGGGGCGCTCGGCTCGCGCGGCGCGGCCCTGCTCAGGCCCTACACCGACCGGCCCGACACCTCGGGCCTGCTGATCGCCCAGCACGATGCGACCATCGCCATCCTGAAGCAGGCGCAAGCCGTGAAGGCCCAGGTGGCGTTCCACGCCATCGGCGATCGGGGAAACCGGCTGGTGCTCGACTGGTACGAGGAGGTGCTGGGGTCGGACCCGGCCGTCTCGCGCGACCTGCACTGGCGCATCGAGCACGCCCAGATCCTCGATCCGAAGGACATTCCGCGTTTCGCGGGTCTCGGCATCGTCGCCTCGATGCAGCCGTCGCACGCCATCGGCGACCTGTGGTTCGCCCCGTCGCGACTGGGGCCCCGGCGGCTCGAGGGCGCCTATGCCTGGAAGTCCCTGCTCGACAGCGTCGCCACCGTGGTGTTCGGCACCGACGCGCCCGTCGAGGTCGGCGATCCGCGCATCGAGTTCTACGCCGCCGTCGCCCGCAAGGACCTGCAGGGCCGGTCCGGCGCCGACTGGCATCCGGAGCAGGCGATCGACCGGCCCTCGGCGCTGAGCGCCTTCACCCTGACGCCCAATCTCGTCGATGGCGGCGACTGCGGCGTGCTGGTGCAGTCCTGCCCGGCCGACATCACCGTCTTCTCGGCCGACATCATGACCGTTCCGCAGGCGGACATCCTCAAGGTGAAGCCGGTTCTGACCGTCGTGGGAGGCAAGATCGTCCACGACGGGCGCTGACCTTGCCGGGGAGGCTCGACTCCCCCACCTTTGCATCATGAGTGACCGTTCCACTGGCCAGGCGGCGCACCGGCTCGTGGCGGTGCTTGGCCCGACCAACACCGGCAAGACCCATCTCGCCGTCGAGCGCATGCTGGGCCACCACAGCGGCATGATCGGCCTTCCGCTGCGGCTGCTGGCGCGCGAGATCTACGACCGGGTGGTGCGGCTGAAGGGCCCGCGCGAGGTGGCGCTGATCACCGGCGAGGAAAAGATCGTCCCGCCCCGGCCGCAGTATTTCATCTGCACCGTCGAGGCGATGCCGCTGGGGCGCGAGGTCGACTTCCTCGCCGTCGACGAGATCCAGCTTTGCGCCGATCCCGAGCGCGGCCATGTGTTCACCCACCGGCTGCTGCACGCGCGCGGCAAGCAGGAGACCATGCTGCTGGGCGCCGGGACCATGGCCCCGCTGGTGCGGCGGCTGCTGCCCGGCGTCGAGATCATCGAGCGGGAGCGGTTCTCCAGCCTGCGATACACGGGATCGAAGAAGCTGACCCGCCTGCCCCGGCGCAGCGCCGTGGTCGCCTTCAGCGCCGACAACGTCTACGCCATCGCCGAGCTGATCCGCCGCCAGCGCGGCGGCGCGGCCGTGGTCATGGGCTCGCTCAGCCCCCGCACCCGCAACGCCCAGGTGGCGCTGTACCAGTCCGGCGAGGTCGACTTCCTCGTGGCCACCGACGCCATCGGCATGGGGCTGAACATGGACGTCGACCATGTGGCCTTCGCCGGCCTGCGCAAGTTCGACGGCAAGAAGACCCGCTGGCTGCATCCGCAGGAGGTCGGCCAGATCGCCGGCCGGGCCGGGCGGCACGTCAGGGACGGCACCTTCGGCGTCACCGGCGAGGCCGAGGACATGGACGAGGACCTGGTGCTCAGCGTCGAGAACCACGCCTTCCAGGCCGTCCCCGGGGCGCAATGGCGCAACCACCGGCTCGATTTCGACAACCTGCCGTCGTTGATCCGCTCGCTGGACGCCACGCCGAACCGCGAGGGCCTGGCCCTGTCGGCCGAGGCGCTCGACGAGCAGGCGCTGAAGCGGCTGGCCGAGGACGCCGACATCGTCCACCGGGTGCGCGACCGGGTGGCGCTGGAGCGGCTGTGGGAGGTCTGCCAGACGCCCGACTTCCGCAAGCAGACCAGCGATGAACATCTGCGCCTGATCCGGACGCTGTTCGAGAACCTGACCACCGGCCGCCGGCGCATGCCGGAGGACTGGATGCACGGCCAGTTCAAGGGGCTCGACCGCACCGACGGCGAGATCGACACCCTGGCCACCCGCCTCGCGGGGGTCCGCACGCTCGCCTATGTCGCCAACCGGCCGGACTGGCTGGTGGACCCGACCCACTGGCAGGGCGTGACGCGCGGGCTCGAGGAGCGCCTGTCCGACGCCCTGCACGAGAAGCTGATGGCCCGGTTCATCGACCGGCGCACCAGCGTGCTGATGCGGCAACTGGGCGAACGGTCCGAGATGCTGGCGGGCGTGGCCGAGGACGGCACGGTGACCGTCGAGGGCCATGTGGTCGGCCGGCTGCAGGGGCTGACCTTCCAGGGCGCCAAGGCCGCTTCCTCGCTGGAGGAGAAGGCCCTGCGCGGCGCCGCCCAGCGGGCCGTCGGGCCGGAGGTCACGCGGCGGCTGGGCCAGCTGGCCGGCGAGGACGACGACGCCTTCAGCGTGACGCCCGACGGCGCGGTGCTGTGGCACGGCGCGGCGGCGGGCCAGATCGTCGAGGGCGGCAAGGTGCGGCTGCTCGGCGAGCTGGGCCCCGAGACGGCGCGCGAGCGCGCGCGGCAGCGGCTGCAGGCCTTCCTCGCCGCCGAGCGCGAGCGGCGGCTGGCGCCGCTGGTGAAGCTGGAACAGGCCATGGCCGCCGGGCAGGTGAAGGGTCTGCCGCGCGGCATCGGCCACCGGCTGGTCGAGGCCGGCGGGCTGCTGGACCGCCGCGCGGTCGAGGCCGACCTGAAGGCGCTGAGCCAGGCCGAGCGACGGACCCTGCGGACGCTGGGCGTGCGCATCGGGGCGTTCAGCCTGTTCATGCCCGGCCTGCTCGAGCCGGAGGCGCTGGCCTTCGCCCAGGCCATGGCCGGCGGGGCCTGGCGGCCGCCGCTGGAGGCGCTCAGCCGTCTGCCGACGCCGGCGCCCGATCCGCGCGTGCTGGCCGCCCGCGGGCTGCGCGCCGTGGGCCCGTTCGCGGTCCCGGCCAGACAACTGGAGGCGCTCGACGAACTGCTGCGGGCCGGATTCAAGCCGAGCACCGGCATCATCCTGGGCGATGCGGCGCGCGAGGGCCTCGGCTGGACCGCCGCCGAGGCCGGGGTCATCCTGCGGGCCCTGGGCTTCACCCCGATCAGCCGGACCGAGCCGATCGCCTGGCGGCGGCGCAATGACAAGCCGGCCGGAGCCGCCGCGCCGCCGCCCGCCCATTCGCCGTTCGCCGCCCTGGCCGGGCTGAAGGTCGCGCCCCCGGCCCGCCGCCGCCGGCCCAAACGCCGCAAGCCCGCCGCCTCATGAGCGAGGAGTCCTGTCGCGCGGATGTCTGGCTGTGGCGCGCCCGGTTCTTCAAGAGCCGGTCGCTGGCGGCCCGCTTCGTCGACGAGGGCCGCATCCGGTTCACCCGGTCCGGGACCGAAGGCCGGCTGGACAAGGCCTCACGCGGCCTGAAGCGCGGCGACGAGCTGGTGTTCGCCCTGGGCGGCCGGGTCATTGCGGTGAAGCTGGAGGCGTTCGGCGAGCGTCGCGGCCCGCCCGCCGAGGCCCGCGCCCTCTACGCGCCGCTGGAGGCCTCCGAATGACGATTCGGCAGTCTGATCCGGGGTCAGATCAAATCTTGCGCGGCCCCTTGAGTTTTCCTGTCGGCGCTGGGAGACCTCGCCGCATTGACAAGCTGGCCCCCGCCTTTGAAAAGGCGCCCGCACTCAACCATCTGGACCGCCAAGTTCCCCGATGACCTACATCGTCACCGACGCCTGCATCAAATGTAAGTTCATGGACTGCGTCGAGGTTTGCCCCGTCGACTGCTTCTATGAAGGCGAGAACTTCCTCGCCATCAGCCCCGACGAATGCATCGACTGCGGCGTCTGCGAACCCGAGTGCCCGGTCGACGCGATCAAGCCGGACACCGAGGACGAGCCCGACGGCAAGTGGCTGAAGATCAACTCCGAGTTCGCCAAGATCTGGCCGAACATCACCCTCAAGGGTGAACCGCCCGCCGACGCCGCCGACTTCGAGCGCGAGACCGGGAAGTTCGAGAAGTACTTCAGCGAGAAGCCCGGCAAGGGGTCGTGACCCAAGGGTAAGCGGAATCCCGAGCAGCATAGCCGGCTTTCGCAACCCTTTCTTTAGGCTCGATTTTGTGATAGGGTCCTGTCTGACGTGACGGGTCCGCCGTCGCGCCTTGGTTCAAGAACAGCCGCATCCGAACGGCGCGCCTGCGAAGGCGAGGGTGTCCTAACGGTCTATCCAATCTGAGACGGCGCACTCCGCGACCCCCATCGCGGTCGGAGGAGTTTTCGCTGTCGACAGACAGGCCTGGATGCGGCCCGCGAGGCGACCCCTCGCGGACAGGGTGCAAGAGAAGGACGAACATATGAGCAAGTCTGGTCTGGCGTTTTCGGTCGACGACCACGTGGTCTACCCCGCCCATGGCGTGGGCACGATCCGTGCCGTGGAGACCCAGGAAGTCGCCGGCATGTCGCTCGAGGTCTATGTCATCACCTTCGACCACGAGAAGATGACGCTGCGCGTTCCGACCAAGAAGGCGGTCACGTCCGGCCTGCGTCCGCTGGCCGAGGGCAATGTCGTGTCCAAGGCCCTGACGACCCTCAAGGGCCGCGCCCGGGTCAAGCGCACCATGTGGTCGCGCCGCGCCCAGGAGTACGAAGCCAAGATCAACTCCGGCGACCTGATCTCGATCGCCGAGGTCGTCCGCGACCTGCACCGCGCCGAGAACCAGCCGGAACAGTCCTATTCGGAGCGTCAGCTCTATGAATCGGCGCTGGACCGCATGGCCCGCGAAGTCGCCGCCATCGAGAAGATCGATCGCGACGCCGCCGTCGGCATCCTGACCAAGTCCCTGCAGAAGGCCGCCTAGGCCTTTTCAGCGACTGCGAATTCGTGAAACGCCCGGTGGAAACGCCGGGCGTTTTGCGTTGCGCCCCCGCGTCCGTCAACGTCGGACCTGTTCCGACGACCCCTGCACACCGTCGACGTCATTCCGCGCGGAGACATTCAGCCCGGGCGAAGACCACCGTGCGCATGGGTCCTCGCGACAAGCGCGAGGATGACGGGTGAAGGAGTCGACTCCCCCTGCGTCAGCCGCCCTATCGCCGTCGCCTGACCGTCATCCGCCGAGCACACGACCATGAAGCCCCCCGCCTGGCGCCAGGACCGCGCCCTCTATCCGCACAGCGTCCGGGTGCAGACCCGCTATCACGACGAGGACCGGCTGGGGCACGTCAACAACATCGCCGTGGCCGCCTATTACGACGAGGCGCGGTCGCAGCTGATGCGGCGGGCGTTCGAGCTGACCGGCGGCCTGACCGGCGTGCGCATCGTCACCGCCGACGTGCGCGTCAGCTACATGGGCGAGGTGTTCCACCCCGGCGACGTTGAGGTCGCCTCCGGCATCCTGCGGATCGGCAACTCGTCGTGGGAGATCGGGCAGACCATGTACCAGAACGACCGGTGTGTCGGGGTGTGCTGGACCGTGCTGGTGCAGGCCTCGGCGGAAGGGTCCAGCTCGATCGTTCCGGACCTGCGCGCGGCGCTGGAGCGGCTGATGGTCGTTGAACCGTAGGGGACACGTACCTTCGGTACATGTCCCCTATGCCACCCGCTTCGCCAGGGCGGCGTTGACCGCCACGTAGTGGGGCCGGAAATCCCGCTCGAGCTGCTCGGCCGAGAAGGTCATGGCGATCAGGCCGCTCATGTTCTCGCCGTGGATCAGCTTCGTGCCCTCGGCGACCGGCTCGAGCCGGAACAGATGCGTGCCGTGAAACAGCAACGGCACGACGCCGGTCCAGGCCAGGGCCGTGTAGGGCTCGAACTGCGTCAGGGTCACCGTCTGGGTGATGGTCGCGCCGGGCTTGCCTGCCGGGTTGAGGAAGGTCGTGCGGATCTTCCCGCCGGCCCGGGCCTGGCCTTCGGCGGCGATGTTGAGCGGGTTCCATTCGTGATAGCGCGCGAAATCGGTGAGCACCGCCCAGACCTTCGCCGGCGGCGCGGAAATGACAGCTTCGGTGCGGATCTGTTTCATGGATGCCCCTGTGCGTCGCGAGACTAGGATCGAATCCCCACCCCGTCATCCTCGGGCTTGTCCCGAGGATCCCTCGCTCCGTCGCAGGTGCGGTGTTCCAGCCTGACGGATCTGGAACACGTTGAGAGGGGTCCCGGGCACAAGGCCCAGGATGACGATCGTGGGGCGCCCGCCGCGATCCACCCGTACATGTCCCCCTGAGTGATCCACGGTTACCCACCGGTCGTATTGCCTTCCAAAGGAGACAGCCCATGGCGGTCGGATCGGACGGCGGACTGGTTGAGCGGCGCTTCATGCGCGAGGCGATGCGGGCGCCGCTGCTGCCTGCGGACCGTGAACAGGCGCTGGCCCGGCGCTGGCGCGACGACGCCGACGACGAGGCGCTGCAGGAGCTGACCGGCGCCTACATGCGGCTGGTCATCGCCATGGCCAGCAAGTTCCGCCGCTACGGCCTGCCGATGGCCGACCTGGTCCAGGAAGGCGCCGTCGGCCTGATGCAGGCCGCCGACCGGTTCGACCCGGACCGCGGCGTGCGCTTCTCGACCTACGCCGGCTGGTGGGTGCGCGCGGCGATGCAGGACTATGTGCTGCGCAACTGGTCGATCGTCCGCACCGGCACCACCGCCTCGGCCAAGAGCCTGTTCTTCAAGCTGCGCGGCCTGCGCGCCCGGCTGGGCGACCTGGACGGCCGGTTGACCGCCGAGGCGCGGGCGACCATCGCCACCGAACTGGGCGTCGAGGAGGGCGAGGTCGAGGCCATGGCCTCGCGCATGGGCGGTCCCGATCGCTCGCTGGACGCGCCGATCAGCGCCGACGGCGAGGAGAACTGGCTGGGGCTGCTGCCCGACGAGCGCGACCGGCCCGACGAGGTCGTCGAGGCCTCGATCGACGGCGAGCGCCGCAGCGGCCTGATCGGGCGCTCGATGGAGGCCCTGACGCCGCGTGAGCGCGCGGTGATCGAGGCCCGCCGGCTGGCCGAGGACCCGATCACCCTCGAGGCCATGGGCGCGCGGATGGGCGTCTCCAAGGAGCGGGTGCGGCAGATCGAACAGGTCGCCCTGAACAAGATGCGCGCCTTCATCGAACGCGAGGTCGGCGACCCCGTCGAGGCCGGGCTGGTCGGCTAGCGCGCGGCGCCGTCGTGGGCCGGGCGGCGGCCCCGCTTCGGCGCGGCGCCGGGGCCCCAGGCGGTCTCCGGCGTCAGGAACGGCAGTCGACCCTCGGGGTCGAACCCGACGTCCGGCGCGGTGACGCGCCACAGCGGCGCCCAGGCCTCCGCGGCCTCGAGCCGTGACCGCACCGCCGCCGCCGCGTCGGGGGGCAGCGCCGCGAACGCCGCCTGCAAAGCCTTCAGGCAATGGACCCGGTTGAGATTGACCGGCAGCCGCCAGGCGACGCCCTGCAGGGTCACGGCGAACGTGGCCTGTCCCGCCGCCGCGGCCTCGGCGTTGGCGGCCAGATACGGCAGGTAGCCGCTCGCCGCCTCGGCCAGGAACGGCGCCCAGTCCTCGGGGACGGCGTCCAGCAGCGCCCGGTCCGCGAAGGCCGAGGCCCGGGCGTTCCACATCCGCGCCACCCACTCGAACACCGCCGGCGCCGTGTCGCGCATGATCCGCGCGGGCGTCGGGTCGAGGCTGAAATGGCGGAACATCGAGCCCATGAAACCGAAGTCGGCGAGACTCGGCCGGTCACCCAGCAGGAAGGGCCGCGTGACGAGGATCGCCTCCAGCGCGGCGAGGGTCCGGTGGTAGAGCGTCTCGACCGCGCCGCGCGTGGCCGGTGTGATTCCGTCGCCGCGGACGTACTTGCGCTGCTGCCGGGCGATGATCACGGCGGTGCGCAGGGCGAGCGGCCCGGGAACGTCGCGCAGCATCTCGGCGGCGATGCGCCGGCCCATCAGCGCGGTGTCCGGCTGGAAGCTCCAGCGGTAGTGCAACGCCGGCCGCCACAGCCACTCGTCGGCGTAGTCCTCCAGCAGCAGGCTGAAGAAGCGCAGGGCCGGGTCGCGCGGCGTGACCTCCGGCCCGGCGCGGCGCGCCTCGATCCAGGCGATGATCGCCGTCGTGTCGGTCATCCAGCGGCCGTCGGCCAGTTCGACGGCCGGCATCTGGGCCATGCCGGTGGCCCGGGCGGCGCGGCGCAGGCCGGCCGTGTCCATCTCGACGACGTCGAACGGCAGCTCGCAGTAGCGCAGGTAGGCCTGCAGCTTGCCGGTGAAGTAGGACAGGTCGAGCCCGTGCATCCGCATCCCGGCCAGGGCGGCCAGGTCCGGGTGCGCGGGCCGGCTCACCAGGCCTTCGCCTTCATCACCCGCAGGCCGAGCAGGGTGATGGCGATCAGCACCGCCTCGACGACCATCGGCGGGATCAGGATCTGGCCGCCGTGGGTCAGGACCAGGTTCAGCACCCGGCCGGACAGGGCGATCGCCAGCAGCAGCAGCACGGGCTTCAGCCATTTGGCGTCGTCGCGCACGGCCGCCAGCAGCAGCATCACGCCCGAGGCGCCGAAGAACCCGGCCATGTCGGCCCGCAGGGTTCCGAGGCCGGCGGCCCCGTCGACCAGCAGCCCCATGGTCGCGCCGATCTTGTCGGGCGCCATCCAGAACCGGCTGGCCAGCAACAGGGCGAGCAGCCCCACCAGGCTGATCAGGCCGCGCGTCAATGTCCGGGCCACGGGCCCCTCCCCTTTGGTTTCCCGCCACCGGGCGTAGCGGTATGCGGCGAATGCGATGAGCCCGAACACCGCCAGCAGGCCCGCCGTCAGCGGGACGGCGAACTTCTCGGCGATGCGCAGGAAGATGTTCTTGGCGACTTCCTTGTCGGGCGCGTAGCCCGGCGGGATCTCGGCCACGCCGACGCGCGCCGCCCAGGCGCGGTAGTCGGCCAGCAGTTCGGCGGCCTTGCCCGGCATGGCCGCGCTGAGGTCCTTCGTCTCGCCCGGGTCGCTGGCGATGTCGTAGAGCCGCCAGCGCGGATCGCCGAGGGCCCCGGTGTTGCGGGTCAACTTCAGGTCGCCCTTGAACAGGGCCGAGTCGCCGGCCGCCTCCAGCCCGACCGGCATGGTCGCGTCGTAGACCGAGGCGGCCTCGCCCGTGAGCACCGGCCGCAGGCTGCGCCCCGTGATCGGCGCGGCCGGCGCGGGCGCGGCCGTGACGCCGGCGTAGTCCAGCAGGGTCGGGGTGATGTCGCTGATGATCGAGAAGGCGTGGCTGGTCGCGCCCTTGCGCACGCCGGGCCCCGACAGGATCAGCGGCACGCGGGTGCCGCCTTCCGAGGCGTAGAACTTGAACAGGGTCATCGGCGCGGCCGCCGCGCTGGCCCATCCCGGACCGATGGCCGAATAGGTGCCCTTGCCGCCCAGGCCCTCGCCGTCCCAGGCGTAGCCGACGCTCTTCATCCAGAGCTTGAAGACAGGTTCGACCGTGGGGTCGCCGGCTTCGGGCCCGTTGTCCGACAGGACCACGAACAGGGTGTTGTCGTACTGGCCGGTGGCCTTGAGGTGGGCGACCAGCCGGCCGAGGTGATGGTCGGCCGCCTCGAGCATGCCGGCGTTGATGGCCATGTGCCGGGCGGCCAGCTGCTGCTCGGCCGGGGTCAGCTTGCTCCAGGCCTTCACGTTCATCGGCATCGGCGCCAGCGGCGTGCCGGCCGGGATCAGGCCCGCGCGGATCGCGCCCTCGTAGCGGCGCTGGCGCTGGGCCTGCCAGCCGTCGGCGTAGCGGCCGTCGTACTTGCGGACGAACGCGTCGGGCGCCTGGATCGGGATGTGGATCGCCAGCAGCGGCAGGTAGGCGAAGAACGGCCGGCCGTCGTCGGGCTTGCCGTCGACGTAGCGGATGATGGTGTCGACCAGGAAGCGCGACGAATAGTAGTCCTTCGGCAGGATCGCCCGGCGGCCGTCCTCGAACCAGTCGGCCTGTTTGTAGATCGGGAAGTAGGGCCGCTGCTCCCAGTTGTCCGAGCCGGTGGCGTCCATCGGGAACGACCGCTCGAAGCCGCGGTCGACCGGCAGGTCGCCGGGCCCGTGCCCCAGGTGCCACTTGCCGGCCATGTAGGTGTGGTAGCCGCCGGCCCGCAGCCGGCTGGCCAGGGTGACGACATTGGCCGCCAGCCGGCCCTGGTAGGCCGGGTCGCGACGGTGCTCGGGCGGCGTCGATTCCGGCAGGTTGGCGACGCCCGCCGTGTGGCTGTCGACGCCGGTCAGCAGCATGGCCCGGGACGGGGCGCACATCGGGGTGGCGTGGAAGTTGGCGAACCGCACGCCCGTGGCGGCCAGGCTGTCGATGGTCGGGGTGGCGATCTCGCTCCCGTAGGCCCCGAAGTCGGTATAGCCGGCGTCATCGACGACGATGACCACGATGTTGGGCGCCGTCGCCGGAAGGGGGGCCGCGGCGCCCGGCCCGAAAGCCAGCGCCAGCAGCCCCGCGGTCGCAAGGCCGATCCTGCGCAGGCCCGTCCAGAGTCTGGATGATCCCGCGCCCGTCATCGGCATGCCCGCTTTCCTCCCGCGACCCGCCCCCCGGCGGACGGATATAGTAGCACCGTTTATGCCGATTACCACCGGGTAACTTGAATGGGCGCGGCGCGGTCGACTCTCGGCTGTTTCCGCGCCAGCTCCGCCGCGCCTAGTCGGCTTCCGCCTCGGTGGTCAGACCGGCCGCCAGCGGGTGGGCCTCATTGACCAGCGGGCCCCTGTCCAACTCGCGGGCCAGGGTGTCGCGGTCGAGCTCGCCCTCCCAGCGGGCCACCACCAGGGTCGCCACCCCGTTGCCGACCAGGTTGGTCAGGGCGCGGCATTCGCTCATGAACCGGTCGATGCCGACGATCAGGGCCAGGGCGGCGATCGGGATGTCGGGCACGACGGCGAGCGTCGCGGCCAGGGTGATGAAGCCGGCCCCGGTGACGCCGCTGGCGCCCTTCGAGGTCAGCATGGCCACCCCGAGGATGGTGGCGAGCTGCCAGAGGTCGAGATGGGTGTTGGTCGCCTGGGCCAGGAACAGGGTGGCCAGGGTCATGTAGATGTTGGTGCCGTCGAGGTTGAAGCTGTAGCCGGTCGGGATGACCAGGCCGGTGACGGACCTGGAGGCGCCCAGTCGCTGCAGCTTTTCCATGATCTGCGGCAGCACCGACTCCGAGGAGCTGGTGCCGAGCACGATCAGCAGCTCCTCACGGATGTAGGCGATGAACTTGAGGATCGAGAAGCCGGCCAGCCGGGCGATCAGCCCCAGCACCAGCAGCACGAACAGCAGGCTGGTGGCGTAGAAGGTTCCGATCAGCACGGCCAGGTTGCCCAGCGCCGCGACGCCGTACTTGCCGATGGTGAAGCCCATGGCGCCGAAGGCCCCGACCGGCGCGAACCGCACGACGATGTGGATGATGGCGAAGAACACCCGGCCGATCTGGTCGAGGCCGTCGGCCATCCGGTCGCCGAACTCGCCGAGTTTCGCGCAGGCGAAGCCCGTGAGAATGGCGATCAGCAGCACCTGCAGCAGCTCGCCGCTGGCCAGGGCGCTGAAGAAGGTGTCGGGGATCAGGTGCAGCAGCCAGGCGACCACGCCCTCGCCGTGCGCCGCCCTGGCCGCGTATTCGGCGCCGACCTTCGGGTCGAGGGTGGCCGGATCGACGTTGAAGCCCTGCCCCGGCCTGACGATCAGGCCCACGGCCAGGCCGACGCCGAGCGCCAGGGTCGAGACGACCTCGAAATAGAGCAGCGTCTTGGCCCCGACCCGGCCGAAGGCCTTCAGGTCGCTCATCCGGGCGATGCCGCCGGCGACCGTGACGAAGATCACCGGCGCGATGACCAGCTTGATCAGCTTGATGAAGCCGTCGGCCAGCGGCTTGAGCGCCACCCCGACCGCCGGCCAGACGGCCCCGACGACGACCCCGAGCGCGATGGCGATCAGGACCTGGACATAGAGCAGCTTCAGATACCGCATGCGCCCCCCGGCAAGCTTGGCGACGGGGTTCCGCTGAGCCTCCCCGCACGCTATGACCGGCGCCGCGTGGCCCGGTAGCTCAGCAGGATAGAGCAGCGCTTTCCTAAAGCGAAGGTCGGGGGTTCGAGTCCCTCCCGGGCCGCCAGACAGTCACTGCAAGCTGTCTCCTCGCGCCCCTGCCGGCCCAGACCCCCCGGACATTCCGGGCGCTTGCGCCGCCCAAACCGGCCCGGCAAGGCCCCACCATGCGTTGCAAATCCGGACAATGCGGTTAATCTCGCGCTCAAGTTGCCTGGAGTGTGTTCGCGTAACCTGCCCCTCTCTGGCTCGGTCGACGTCATGATCAATTCCAAGGCCGGCCTTGAGTCGTCGAAGGGCGGCGCCGAGGGCTGGGCGACCCGTTCGTTCGCCGCTTCGGCGGGTCCCAGCCAGACCGGGTTCGAGGAAGACCCGGCTATCGAGATCCTTGAGGCCATGGGCGACCGGTTCCAGGCGGGAGACCTCGCGGCGGTGCGGGTCGGCGCGGCGCAGCTGCGTCGCAGGTTCCCGGACCATCCCTACGTCCTTCGAGAAGCGGGCCGCGCCTGGATCAACGGGGAAAGCCCGCGCGACGCGGTGACGGACCTGAGCCGCTCGCTGCAGATCGATCCGGAGCAGGCGGATACCTGGTTCCTGCTGGCCATCGCCCACGACCAGCTGTCGGAGCCACAGTCCTGCCGCGAGGCTGTCAGCCGGGCCTGGTCCCTTGACCCCGACAATCTTCAGTACGCCGCCGCCAGCGCCTCGCTCGAAGCGCGCGACACGTCCGACTGGGTCCGTGGCCTCAACCGCCTGATCGACCTCCATGCCGAGCATCCCGACGACGAGGGGATCAGGGAAATCCTCGGCGAGACCTATCTTTTCCACGCCTACAAGGACTGGACCGTCGTTGAAAACGACGATGGCGGCGGGGCGCTCGTCGCCACCACAAGGAAGGTCCTTCGGCTCGCTGCGGGAGGCGACATCGCGCCCGGCCTCTATCCGACCGAGGCCGCCCATCTCAAGGCCGCCGCGGTCTGCCTGACCCGGCTGCAGGCGTTGGGCCTCACGGATCGGCGACTCCTCGAGCAGATCGCGGAACTGGACCAGAGCGTGAAAGCCGGGTGGAGCCGCAAGCTCAGGGCCACATGGGCGGAGCTTGGGGTCGGCGGAATTCTGGTGCTCGGCGCCGTCATGCTGCTCGGACAGAACATCCTGCTCGCGGCGCTCGCGCTCCTGGTCGGCGGTGGAATGATCGTTGGGAGCTTCGAACCCCAATACCGGGCCAACCGTATCGTGCTGTCCCGCCGCGGACAGACCCTGGGGGATGCGGCGCTCGGCCTTGTCACCCGGCATCAGTACGGCGGTCTGGCCTACAACGTCTTCGTCATGGGGACCTATCCGTTCATCGCCGCCTACAAGGTCTACGTGAACTGGGGCAAGGGCTGGCTGGCCAGGGCGGCGATCGCCGATGTGACGGGCAGCCGCAGGGAGTCCGCCCCGCCCGCCGAGACGGGCCGTGTCGAGACGACCGGCTTCCTGGACATGGGGGCTGGCCCGGGTGAGCCGGGCCCCGTCGAGCGGCGCGACACGGACGCCGGGCTCGATGAGGAAGCCTCCGATGGACGTGTCCACAATGACCCGGTGCTCCCGACCCGGGTCGCAAGCGGAAACTGGCGCTCGACCGCTACCCTGGTCGCGGGATCGCTGCGGCGCGCCCGGCTGCCGGCCCTCCCCCTTGTCGCCTGGGCCGGCATCGCCGCGCTCATCGTCGCGGTCGTCGCGCTTGCGGGGTGGGCCACGCTCCGACCGCGGTCAGGCGACGTCACCCTCGCGACGTCCGCGCCCAGGTCGCCCGGCGCCCGGGCATTGGTCACGGAAGACACATCCGCTGAAGCGACGCCGGTCACGGTGACGGGCTCGCCCACGGTGACCGACACCGCCACCCTGATCATCAACGGCGCCACCATCAGCCTCGACGGGATCACCGGCGAAGCCGGCGTGCCGGCTCAGGAGATGGCGCAGTTCGTCGCCAAGCAGGGCGGGTCGGTGTCCTGCGAAGGGCTGCCCAACGGACTGTACCGGTGTCGCACCCCGTCCGGATACGACATCGCGGCGGCGGCGCTGTTCAACGGCGCCGCCCGGGTGTCGACCAGCGCTTCCGCCGAATATCGCAAGCTGCAGTCCGATGCACAGGCCGCGAGAAAGGGCTTCTGGCAATGACCAAGGTCGAGAGCATCCTGTTCAGGCGCGTGGCGCGCCCGGCCGTGCTGGCGCTGCTTCTGCTCTGTTCGGCCTGCGCCACCACGACCGGCCAGAAGGTCCTGGCCGTCCAGCGGCTTGACGCGGTCTGGGCGCGCGACAACGCCGCAATCCGGAGCCAGTTGGGCGAGCGGACGATCAAGGCCACGCCGGACCAGACCTATCGCGCCGCGAAAGCCGCCTTGATCGCCGTCGGGCTGACGATCGACGAGGGCGCCGCAACCCCGCCCTCCGTTTTTGGCAGCAAGTCCTACCCCGCCGGCGCCCTCTCCTGGAGCCCCGCCGTGAAACAGGCGGAAGAGGCGCGAACGCGACAGGTCTTCATCGAGGCCCTGGGGCCGGTGGGCGCGACGCTGTCACTCAACCCCCTGCCCGAACAGTTCACGGGGTCCGCCACCGTCAAGGCGGCCGCGAAAGGAGAATCGCTTCTGGTGGTGGACCTGAGATCCACGCCCCTGGCGACAGCCTGCGCGGCCGCCTGCCTGACCGAGATGCCGCCCACGGCGCTGCGCGCGGCCTACTTCGAATACTGGACCGCGTTTGATGAAGAGCTCGCGGAGGTGAAGGCCGAAGACGAGGCCCGGGCCGCCGCGGTCGCCAGAGCCAGGAAAAAGCCGCCGCCCCGGCCGCCGCGGAAGCCGCGGGCGACCAGACCCCCCAGCGACTGGACGCCCCCGCCCCGCGATTGGACGCCTCCGCCGAAGTAGACCAGGCGCCTTTGGAGATTAGAGCGCGCACATCTGCGCCGCCGTGAAGGACGACGGACAGTAACGACAGGCGGCTTCGATTTCAAAGCCGGCGCCAGGAGATTAATTGCCCCCGGTGTCGCGACAGAGTTGATTGGAAAAACCAAAAGCGAGGGAACCTGATGACCTTCTATTGCTCGGGCGAGACTTTGATCGAGGGGAGCGAGCCGACAGACGAGACGCACCCCGTCAACGCCGAAGGTCTGGTCGCCGGATGGGGCCGCTGCCACTCCTGCAACTGTCGGGGCTTTCGGTCCCGGCCTGCCAAGGACAACATCTGCGACACCTGCGGCCACCACTGGGAAAGACACTGGGACTGACGGGCGACCGGCGGGCCTGCGGGGTCCGGACGGTGGGCGTTGGCGGGGAGGTCCCGTGGCCGGACGCCTCGCCTGTCGGTGCAGTTCCTAGCCGTCCGGGTGCAGTCCCGGCGCTTCCTGGCCGGTGCGCGCGACGTATTCGGTGTAGCCGCCGCCGTACTGATGGACGCCGTCGGGGGTGAGCTCCAGCACGCGGTTCGACAGCGCCCCGAGGAAATGCCGGTCGTGGGAGACGAAGAGCATCGCGCCCTCGAAGTCCTCCAGGGCCGCGACCAGCATCTCCTTGGTCGCCATGTCGAGGTGGTTGGTCGGCTCGTCGAGCACCAGCAGGTTGGGCGGATCGAACAGCATCCTGGCCATGACCAGGCGCGCCTTTTCTCCGCCGGACAGGACGCGGCAGGGCTTTTCGACATCGTCGCCGGAGAAGCCGAAACATCCCGCCAGCGTACGCAGCGCGCCCTGGCCCGCCTGGGGGAACGCGCCCTCCAGCGACTCGAAGATCGTCTCCTCGCCGTCCAGCAGGTCCATGGAATGCTGGGCGAAGTAGCCCATCCTGACGCTGGCGCCGATGTTGACCGCGCCCTGGTCGGGCGCGATGGCGCCGGCCACCAGCTTCAGCAGCGTCGACTTGCCCGCGCCGTTGGCCCCGAGCACGCACCAGCGCTCCTTGCGGCGCACGAGGAAGTCGAAGTCCTCGTAGATCGGCCGGGCGCCGTAGCCCTTGTGGACGCCCCGCAGGCTGATCACGTCGTCGCCTGACCGAGGCGGGCTCCTGAACTCGAACTGGACCGACTGGCGACGACGCGGCGCCTCGACGCGGTCGATCTTGTCGAGCTTCTTCACCCGGCTCTGGACCTGGGCGGCGTGCGAGGCGCGCGCCTTGAACTTCTCGATGAACTTGATTTCCTTGGCCAGCATCGCCTGCTGGCGCTCGTACTGCGCCTGGCGTTGCTGTTCGCCGAGCGCGCGCTGCCGGTCATAGAAATCGAGGTCGCCCGAATAGGTGATCAGCGAACCGGCGTCGATCTCGACCACCTTGCCGATGATCCGGTTCATGAAGGCGCGGTCGTGCGAGGTCATCAGCAGCGCGCCGTCGTAGGACTTGAGGAAGGCCTCGAGCCAGATCAGGCTTTCCAGATCGAGGTGGTTGCTGGGCTCGTCGAGCAGCATGCCGTCGGGCCGCATCAGCAGGATGCGGGCGAGCGCCACGCGCATTTTCCAGCCGCCGGACAGCAGGCCGACATCGCCGTCCATGCGCTCCTGGCTGAAGCTGAGGCCCGCCAGCACTTCGCGCGCCCGCGCCTCAAGCGCGTAGCCGTCCAGCTCCTGGAACCGTTCCAGCACCTCGCCGTAGCGTTCCATGACGGCGTCCAGCCGGTCGGCCTGGTCCGGATCGACCATGGCTGCTTCAAGGTCCGACATCTCGGCGGCGAGCGCGCTGACGGGGCCGACCCCGTCCATCACCGCAGCGACGGCGCTCTGGCCCGACATCTCGCCGACGTCCTGGCTGAAGTAGCCGATCGTCATGCCGGGATCGATCACCACGAACCCGTCGTCGGGCTGCTCCTGGCCGGTGATCATCCGGAAGAGCGTCGTCTTGCCGGCGCCGTTCGGGCCGACAAGCCCGACCTTCTCGCCCTTCTGCACGCCCATCGAGGCGTCGATGAACAGGAGCTGGTGGCCGTTCTGCTTGGAGATGTTGTCGAGGCGGATCATGGGGCGGTCTGCTAGCGCGGGGGGCCGGCAAGCGCCAGCCTCCGGGTCAGGACAATTCGCCGGAGCGGCGTCGCAGCATCCTCATCTGACGGCGCTACGGCCGCTGGCGTCGCGCCCGGCCGCGACCCGGTGCTAGTCTGGTCGCCAACGTTCGGGGGAACTTCATGACCAACCTGCTGATGCCGGCCGGGATCCTCCTGGGACCTGTGTTGATCGTGGTTCTTGTCAGCCTTGTCCGGCCATCCGTGCGGTTCCGGTGGGCCAATGTCTTCCGGCTCTACCTGACCCTGCTGTTCGGCTTCTTCGGCGTCTACGGCCACATCCTGCACGCGCAGTCGGTGGTGGAGCTCATTCCCCCGTTCTTTCCGCTGCGGGTCGAGTCCAGCTACGCCAGCGGCGTGCTGGAACTGGCCTTCGCGGTCCTGATCTGGACGCGGTGGGCGCGCATCACCGGCTGGGCGATCATCGTCTATCTGGCCCTCGTCCTGCCGTTCAACATCTACGGCTGGACCGTCGCCACCAACACGCCGAGCTACGTCAACGCGCCCTGGTACCTGTGGGTTCGCGTCCCGCTGCAGGCGGTGTTCATCGCCTTCGCCTGGTTCGGGACACGGGACCGCAAGACTCTGCCGGCTTGACGCGACGACGGCTCAGTCTGGGCCGGACACTTTTGCCAATCACGATCTTCCGTTGGCCTGACGCTGCGTCAGGCAGCTTCAATCGCCGACACGCCACAACGCCATCCAGGGTCCAACATGCAATTCGACGACGTCATCCTCGGCCGCCGCAGCATCCGCGGCTACAAGCCCGACCCGGTTCCCCGGGCGCTGATCGAGGAAATCATCAATCTGGCGATGCGCGCGCCGTCGTCGATGAACACCCAGCCGTGGAACTTCTACGTCATTACCGGCGAACCGCTGAACCGCATCCGCGCCGGCAACACCGAACGGACCCTGGCCGGGGTCCCGCAATCGCGCGAGTTCCGCACCGGTCAGGCCTTCACGGGTCCGCACCGCGAGCGGCAGATCGGCGTCGCCAAGCAGCTCTTCTCCGCGATGGGCATCGCGCGCGACGACGCCGAGATGCGCCAGGACTGGGTGCTGCGGGGCTTCCGCCAGTTCGACGCGCCGGTCTGCATCATCGTCACCTATGACCGCGTGCTGGACGGCAGCGACGACACGCCGTTCGACTGTGGCGCGGTGGCCACCAGCCTGGTCAACGCCGCCTGGTCGCGCGGGCTGGGCGCCGTGATCAACAGCCAGGGCATCATGCAGTCGCCCGTCGTGCGGGAACACGCCGGCATCGCCGATGACCAGATCATCATGAAGAGCATCGCGCTGGGCTGGCCGGACGAGACCTTCCCGGCAAACGCCGTCGTCTCCGAACGCAAATCCGTCGACGAGGCAGCCGTATTCGTCGGCTTCGACGACCCGGCGCGAGGCTGATCGGGGGTCCGACGGGTCAGCCGGGCGGCGGCGTCCGCCCGAGCGCCGCGGCGATCTCCGCGTGGCGGGCCCGGGTGATGTTGTAGGCGGCGAAGATGATCAGCGCCGCGACGGCGATGACCGCCGCGATCGGACCCCAGATCATCACCAGGCGAACCTGCATGTCATGCGGCAGCACAGCCCCTACGGTCCGCCCGACGTCCTTGGGAAAGTGAACGAGGTCCAGCGCCACGCCGGCCACCATCACGCCCAGACCGGTCGCCGCCTTGTTGGCGAACCCCAGGCCGGCGAAATAGAGCCCCTCGCGACGGCGGCCGAACAGATGCTCATGCTCGTCCGCCGCGTCGGCCATCATTGAGGGATAGGCGACCGAGACGAATCCCGTGCCGATCCCGGCGACGAAGGAATTGATCTGCATCGGCAGCAGGGCGGCGTCACCGAGCGGCAGCCAGACGCCGGTCAACATCGCCCCCTGCAACACCAGCCAGTTGGCGATCAGCAGGCCGAAGCCGACGACGACGACGACCTTCTTCTCCAGCACCTTCTGGAGCGCCGGCGCGGCCGAGACGCCCAGCAGGATGCCGACGAGGTAGGCGTATCCGATGAACTGGATCAGCTCGCTCTTCATGCGCCAGACGAAGACGAAGGCGTGGTTATTGAGACTGGCGTTCAGGCCGAGGGCGGTGAACAGCACCACGGCGGAGATGAACAGCAGGCGGAACGAGCGGTTGGCGAAGATCTCGGCGACCTCGCCGGGCAGGCGTCTCCACATGGTCGAGACCACCTGGTCCGGCTGCGGCAGGCTCGCGGCATAGCGGCGCACGCCGAGGCAACAGATCGTCATGCAGACCAGCAGGAACCCCGCCACAGACCAGCCGAAGCCTGGATAGCCCTGCGGCTGCTGCAGGCCGCCATGGGCGAAGAACACCGAGTAGCCGACGGCGGTGATGATCACCGCCGACACGATGCCGGCGAACGCGCGATACATGACGACGCTGGTGCGTTCGCTGTAGTCGGTCGTCATCTCGGCGCCGAGGGCGATGTAGGGAACGTTGAACAGAGAGATGGCGCTACGGGCGGCGACCGACATCGCCGCCAGCCAGCCGAACAGGGCCAACTGCCCCAGGCCCGCCGGCGGGGAGAACAGCAACCCGATCGATACCGCGATCAACGGCGCCGCAAGGATCATCAACGGAAGGCGCCGACCGAGACGCGATTTCAGATTGTCCGACCAGGAGCCGACGACCGCATCGACCACGGCGTCGAAGGCCAGACTGACCGCCAAGGCGGCGCCCACCAGCGCACCGGACAGGCCGAGCACCGCCGAATAGTAGAAGAAGATGAAGCCGATGGCCGCGTCGAAACCGCCGTTCTGCGCGGCCTGTCCCAGGCTGTAAGCGAGCTTGACGAGCAACGGCGGCCTGAGCGGCAGGGCCTGGCCGTCGGCGATTGCCGGCGTATCAATATTCAAGACGTCTTCTCCCCCAATGCCGTCAACGCGGCGGCGTCGCCCCTGCGGGCAGGCCTAGTCCAGCGTCCGGAGGTAGCCCACGCTGGCCTCGACGCTGGGCCACCAGGGTTTGGGCGGGAAGTCGTGCTCGACGAACATGTGCTCGACCCCGGCGGCCTTGCCGGCCGCGATCAGGGCGGGGAAGTCGAGCGTGCCGGCGCCGACGTCGGTCATCTTGCCATCCGCCGCGTAGTCCTTGAGGTGCAGCAGCTTCACCCGGCCGGCGAGCTTTTCGATCATCGCCTGCGGATCCTCGCCGGCGGTCTTCAGCCAGAACACGTCCAGCTCGAAGAACAGCAGCGACGGGTCCGACTCGCCGACCAGGATGTCGAACGGCCGGAAGCCACGTGCGGTGTCGAACTCGAAGTGATGGTGGTGATAGGCGAAGCGGAAGCCCTCGTCCCGCGCCTGCCGGGCGAAGGTCTGGGCCTGGGTGACGACCGCCGTCCAGTCCGCGTCGTTCGGATCGACGAACGGCAGGACGATGAAGCGACAGCCGAGGGTCCGGGCGACCTCCAGAACGCGCGCGGCCTGGCCGGTCAGATCGGCCAGGCCGACGTGCACCGACGGGCAGTCCAGCGCGATCTCGCGCATCCGGTCGGCCAGCGGCGCGAAGTCCATGTCGAGGGGCGCGGCGAATTCCACCGCGTCGTAGCCGGTCTCGCGTATGCGCTCGAGCGTGCCGACCGGGTCCTCGGCGAACGGCTTGCGCAGGGTGTAGAGCTGGAGGCCGACGGGGGTCATCAGAGGGCTCCTTGTTCGAGCAGGTCGGCCGCATGGTTCGCCGCCCGCGCGGTCAGGGCCATGTAGGTCAGGGAGGGGTTCATCGAGGCGCTGGAGGCCATCACCGCGCCGTCGGAGCAGAACAGGTTGGGCGCCTCGTGCGCCTGGCCCCAGCCGTTGAACACCGAGGTCGCCGGGTCGCGGCCCATGCGCGCCGTGCCCATCTCGTGGATGCGGTCGCCGGGCGGGGTCAGTTCCGCGCTGGCGGCTTCCCAGTCGGTGATGTCGGTGCAGCCGGCGGCGCGAAGCATCTCGGCTGCGTCGCGCGCCGCGGCCCGCATCATCGCGTACTCGTTCGGCCCGTGCGTCGCGCCGATGACCGGCACCGGAATGCCCCAGCTGTCGCGACGGGTCGGGGACAGGGTCACGCGGTTCTCGGGATCGGGCAGCACCTCGCCGAACGGCAGCAGCGAGAAGCGCCAGCCGCGGTGGCCGACATCCTCGTCACCCGTGCCGACCCCCTGGACGGCGCCCTCGGTGTTGCGCGCGCGGACCGCGCCGCCCTGCATGCCGAAGCCGCGCACATAGGGTTTGTCGCCCTCGGTGACGTTGGCGTAGCGCGGGATGTAGATGCCGGTGGGCCGGTCGTTCTGGAACGGCACATCGCCGAAGCCGGGCATGCTGCCGACGATGGGCTTGGTGCTGACGTGATCCATCAGGTTGCGGCCGACCTGGTCGCTGCCGTTGGCCAGGCCGTTCGGGAAGGCCTCGGAGCGCGAGTTCAGCAGCAGGGCCGCGGTGTTGATGGCCGAGGCGTTGAGGAAGACGATCCGCGCCTCGAACACCTCGCCGGTCCTGTCCGTCCGGTTGATGGTCCGCACGCCCGTGACGCGGCCGGTCGCCGGGTCGTGGATGACGCTCTCGACAACGCGGTCGGTCAGAACCGTGAGATTGCCCGTCTTGAGCGCCGCCGGCAGGGTCGCCGCCTGGGTCGAGAAGTAGGCCCCGTACGGACAGCCGTGATGGCACTTCACATGCTGTTCGCAGCGCCGCCGGCCGACGTCCATCTGGGGCTTGGCGACGCGGCTGAGGTTGGCCGTCCGGCCCATGATCATCCGACGGGTCGGAAAGTCCGCCTCGATGCGGGCCTTGGCGGCCAGCTCGACGTCGTTGAACGGAAAGGCCGGCAGGAAGTCGCCGTCCGGCAGCTGCTCCAGGCCGTCATAGTCGCCGCTGATCCCGGCGAAGGCCTCGACGTGATCGTACCAGGGCTCGAGGTCCTCGTAGCGGATCGGCCAGTCGACGCCGTGTCCGTCCTGCAGGTTGGACAGGAAGTCCTGCGGCGCCCAGCGGTAGGACTGGCGTCCCCAGGTCAGCGACCGGCCGCCCAGGTGATAGCCGCGGATCCAGCGGTACGGCTTGCCGGGGACCGTCTCGTAGGGATGGTCGTGGTCGCTGGCCCAGAGGGCCTTGTTGGAGTTGAACAGGGCGTAGGTGACCCCGACGAGATAGGGGTAGTGCAGGTCCGCCTCGTCCTTCGGCACCTGGTCGTCGCGCCGACGCAGCTTGAGGGCCAGGTCGTGGCTCTGGTCGGGGCCGTTGGTGACCTCGGGCCCGCGCTCGAGCATCAGCACCTTGAGACCGCGTTCGCAGAGCTCCTTGGCGGCCCAGCCGCCGCTGATGCCCGAGCCGACGACGATGGCGTCGAACATCACGCCGCTCCCTTCGATTGTGGTGATCCGTCGAACTGGCTGACCGCCGCGCGCAGCGCCGCGACCGGCTCGCCCCGGGGGACGAACTCGTGGCCCACCCAGTGTTTGTAGCCCAGATGCCGCAGCAGCCCGGCGATGGCCGGCCAGTTGATTTCCTGGCGGTCGTCGAGGTCGCGGCGGCCCGGCGCGCCGGCGGTGTGGACATGGCCGATCAGGTCGATGTTGGCGCGGATGGTGCGCATCAGATCGCCCTCCATCAGCTGCATGTGATAGCCGTCGTAGAGCAGGCGCAGGGCCGGCGAGCCCACGGCCCGCACCACATCCGCGCCGAAGGCCGTGCGGTCGCACTGGTGGCCGGGGTGGTCGACCTTGCTGTTGAGCAGCTCCATCAGCAGCCGCACGCCCGCCTGCTCGGCATGGGCGACGACCGGCGCGAGGCCCTCGATGCAGGCCTCGATCGCCGGGCCGTCGGCGCCGTCCCCGATGCGGTTGCCGGAGAAGACGATCACCGCCTCGCAGCCGCCGGCCGCGGCCGTGTCGATGTTGCGGCGAACCTCATCGGCAAGGGCTGTGTGCAGGGAGCGGTCGTTGAAGCCGCGCTCCAGGGTGTGGCCGGTCAGGGTGACGATGGACAGGCCCGCGTCGCGCGCCACCGGCCAGAGCGCCTCGGGCAGCATCTCCACCCCCTGCGCCCCGGCGGCGGCGGCCTCGCGCAGCAGGGTCGCCGGTTCGACCTCGCGGCCGGCGGTGAAGGACCACCAGGCGAAGCTCTGCCGGATCATGCGGCGTCCCCGCTCATGGCCATCCAGCGGCCGTCGGCCGCGGCGCTGCGCACAGAGGCGTCGATGAACCGGACCCCCTCGACCCCGGCGGCGATGCCCGGCAGGTCCGTCGTCGGCGCGGGCTTGCCGGCCTTGTGCGCGGAGATCAGGTCGGCCGCGTCGGCGTAGATCCGCGCGAAGCCTTCGAGATAGCCCTCGGGATGTCCGGCCGGGATGCGCGTCGCCGCCATCGCCGCCGCCGACAGGTCGGGGCCGCCGCGTCGCAGGATGCGGGGCGGCTCGCCGAGCGGGGTGTAGCGCAGGATGTCCGGGTCCTCCTGGGACCATTCCAGCCCGCCGGTCTCACCGTAGAGGCGCAGCCGCAGCCCGTTGGCCGCCCCGACCGCCACCTGGCTGGCCCACAGCTGGCCGCGCGCGCCGGACGCCCAGCGCAGGCGCAGCTGCACGTCGTCATCGAGCCGCCGCCCCGGCACGAACCGCGAGGTCTCGGCACTGACCTGGTCGGCCGCCCCGCCGAGCACGAACGTCGCCAGGTGATAGGCGTGGGTGGCGATGTCGCCCAGCGCCCCGCCCGGTCCGGCCTGGGCCGGGTCGCCGCGCCAGTCGGCCTGTTTGTTGCCGGGCAGCGGCGTGGCCAGCCAGTCCTGGGCGTACTCGGCCTGCACCACCCGGATCGCGCCGAGCGTCCCCGCCGCGACCATGGCCCGCATCTGCCGGACCATGGCGTAGCCGCTGTAGTTGTGGGTCAGCACGAACGGCGTTCCCGTCCGCGCCACGGTTTCGGCGAGGTCGAGCGCGTCGGCCAGGCCGGTGGTCAGCGGCTTGTCGCAGATCACCGCGATGCCGGCTTCGAGGAAGGCCCGCGCGGGGCCGTGGTGCAGATGGTTGGGCGTGACGATGGCCACCGCGTCGATCCGGTCGGGGCGCGCCGTTTCGGCCCGGGCCATCGCTTGCCAGTCGCCGTAGCAGCGGTCGTCCTCCAGGCCGAGCGTCTGGCCGAAAGCCCGCGACCGGCCGGCTTCGCCGCTGAAGGCCCCGGCGACAAGGGTCCAGCGGTCGTCCAGCCGCGCGGCCATGCGGTGCACCCCGCCGATGAAGGCGCCCTCGCCGCCCCCGATCATGCCCAACGTCAGGCGCATCTCAGCGATCGAGGCCCAGCAGCCGGCGATTGGCCGCCGCGTCCACGTCGGTGGCGAGGAAGTCGTCGAAGCTCTTGCCCGTCACCTGGATGATGTGGTCGCGGATGAACGGCGCGCCTTCCCGGGCGCCGTCGCCGGCGTCCTTCAGCGCGCATTCCCATTCGAGCACCGCCCAGCCCTGGTAGCCGTATTGCGCGAGCTTGGAGAAGATGGCCTTGAAGTCGATCTGGCCATCGCCCGGCGAGCGGAACCGTCCGGCCCGTTCCTTCCACGGCGCATAGCCGCTGTAGACGCCCTGCCGCCCGGTCGGCCGGAACTCCGCGTCCTTGACGTGAAACATCCGGATGCGCTCGTGGTAGAGGTCGATGTAGTCGAGATAGTCGAGCTGCTGCAGCAGGAAGTGGCTGGGGTCGTAGAGCAGGCAGGCGCGGGGATGGTGGTCCACGCGGTCCCAGAACATCTCCACCGTCGTGCCGTCGAACAGGTCCTCGCTGGGATGGATCTCGTAGCAGAGGTCGACGCCGACGTCGTCGAACGCGTCGAGAATCGGCCGCCAGCGCCGGCCCAGCTCGTCGAACGCCGCCTCGACCAGTCCGGCGGGCCGCTGCGGATAGGGATAGAGATAGGGCCAGGCCAGCGAGCCCGAGAAGGTGGCGTGGGCGTCCAGTCCCATCCGCCGCGACGCCTTCGCGCCCAGCAGGACCTGCTCGACCGCCCATTCCTGTCGCGCCTTCGGGTTGCCGCGCACGCGCGCCGGCGCCGAACCGTCGAACATCTCGTCATAGGCCGGATGCACCGCGACCATCTGGCCCTGGGTGTGGGTCGACAGCTCGGACACCTCAAGGCCCGCCGCCGCCAGAACGCCCTTGACCTCGTCGCAGTAGGCGTCGCTTTCGGCCGCCAGTTTCAGGTCGAACAGCCGCCGGTCCCAGGTGGGAATCTGCACGCCCTTGTAGCCGAGATCGCCCGCCCAGCGCGCGATCGCCTCAAGGCTGTTGAACGGCGGTTCGTCGCCCGCGAACTGCGCCAGGAAAATGGCCGGGCCCTTCATGCATCCTCCCTTGAAGGGCCGCCTGCATCGGGCCGCCCGTCCATTGTTGGTCTGAGGTTAGCATGCGCCGGGCCTTTGGCGAGGCCGTCCGGGCGTCGATCTGACCGGCTGGCCCGCGCGGGCGTCAGGCCAGCAGCAGCGGCATGCCGGGATCGCCCTTTTCCATCGCCCGGCGGTAGGCCGGGCGCGCGCCGATGCGTTGCAGATAGGCCCGGATGTTGGGAAAGGCGGTCAGGTCGCGGGGGATGAACAGCCGCATGGTGGTGAGCGGGAAGACCATCATGATGTCGGCCGCGGTGAAGGCCTCGCCGGCGAAAAAGGGCGCCTCGCCGAGCCGCTGCTCGACCAGGTCGAAGATCTTCGCGCTGCGGTCGTTCATGAAGGCGCGGCCGGGGTGGTCGCCGGCCACGCCCAGTCCATTGGCCACAAGGGCCAGCATCTCGGTGGCGACGAAGGAGCCGTTGGCGAAGTGGAGCCAGAACAGGTAGTCGCCGTAGTCCGGATGCCCGGGCTCGAGCGCCAGCCGGCCGTCGCCGTACCGGCCGACGATGTAGTCCACGATGGCCCCGGATTCGCCGAGAGTCCGCCCGCCGTCGGTGATGACCGGCGCCATGCCCATCGGGTGTAGCGCCTTGTAGGCCTCGGGCGCCAGGCGGGTGACCGGATCGCGGGCATAGAGCTTCAGCGCGTAGTCGATGCCCAGCTCCTCGCAGAGCCAGACGATCCGCTCGGACTGCGAGACGCCGAGGTGGTGCACGACAAGAGCGGTCATTGGATCGGACTCCGGCAGGGCTGGCGCCGGCCTGAGGCCGGCAAATTATATTGCACACAATCGAATATCATGCAGATTGACGGGCGTCTCGCATCAACCGAGCCGCCTCCGGAGCATACCATGAAGCGCCTGGCCCTGATTCTCGCCGCCACCCTCGCGACCGCCGCCGCCGCGATCGCCCAGCCCGCGCCGCCCGCGCCCCAGGCCCTTCGTGGAACGGTCGTGAAGGCGGACGCCGCAAGCGTCGTCATCCGTCCCCGCACCGGGAAGCCGTTGACGATCGCCCTGACGCCCGACTGGACCGTCCAGGTGACCAAGCCCATCGCCGTGTCCGAGATTCGCGAGGGCAGCTTCATCGGCACCGCCGAAATCCCGCAGGCCGATGGCAGCGGCCGTTCGCTGGAAGTCCATGTCTTCCCGCCGGGCGTGAAGGTCGGCGAAGGCCACTACGCCTGGAACCTGCGCAAGGGCTCGATGATGACCAACGGCACTGTCGGCAAGGTGACCGTCGGCAGCCGTGGGCGCGAACTGCTGGTCAGCTATCCGACCGGAGAGCGCAAGATCGTCGTGCCGCCGAAAGTACCGGTGGTGCAGATCACCAACGGCGCCCGCGCCATGGTCAAACCCGGCGCGCCGGTCTTTCTGATGGCCTTCCCCAAGCCCGGCGGCGGTCTGATAACCGGCGCCATCGCCGTGGGTGAAAAGGGCGCGCCGCCGCCGATGTAACGGCGGGCGCGACCAGCCCATGACGCAGATGATCGAACGGACACGAAAGGCGGAAACGGCGGTCTACCGTCATCCCCTGCTCGTGCGGGCGACCCACTGGGTCAACGCCCTGTGCCTGCTGGTGCTGCTGCTCAGCGGCCTGCAGATCCTCAACGCCCACCCGGCCTTCTACTGGGGCCAGATCTCGCGATTTGACCGCCCCCTCGCCGCCATCGACGCCGTTCAGGCGGAGAACGGCGACCTGCGCGGGCGGCTGACCGTCGGCACCGCGCGGATCGACACCACCGGGGTGCTGGGCGCGTCGAAGTCCGGCGGCGACCAGCTGCAGAGCCGCGCGTTTCCGTCCTGGCTGACCCTGCCGTCCTACCCCGACCTCGGCGCGGGGCGGCGCTGGCACTTCGCGTTCGCCTGGGTGCTGGTGCTCAACGGGCTGGCCTACCTCCTCCATGCCTGGCTGACCCGGCGGACGCGGACCGTGCTCTGGCCGACCAGGGAAGACCTGCGGGGCCTGAGCCGCACCGTCCTCGATCACCTGCGATTCCGCTTCCCGCACGGCGAAGAGGCCCGGGGCTACAACGTGTTGCAGAAGCTCGCCTACCTGGCGGTCATCTTCGGGCTGCTGCCCCTGATGTTGATGACGGGCCTGGTGATGTCGCCGGCCATGGACGCGCGACTGCCGTTGCTGGGCGATCTGCTGGGGGGACGCCAGTCGGCGCGGACCCTGCATTTTCTGTCCGCCTCGGGGCTGACGCTGTTCTTCCTGGTGCACGTGGCCATGGTCGTGGCCGCCGGGCCGGTGAACGAGATGCGCTCCATCCTGACAGGCTGGTTCGTGATCAGGCGGGAGAAGGTCGAGCCATGACCAGCGATCATGGTGGCGGTACGCGCCGCAGTCTTCTGGGCGGAGCCCTGACCGGGGTGGCGGCCGCCGGCCTTTCCGGCTGCGACCGCGTGACCGCGTCGCCAGCCATCAACAAGGGGCTGGGCGCGACTGAAGGCCTGACCTTTCACGTCCAGCGCCTGCTACTCGGCCGATCCGCCCTGGCGCGCGAGTATCCGCCGAGCGCCATCGCGCGGGACTTCCGGGCCAACGGCTCGACCCGGCCGGACAACGAGGACTACCAGCAGCACCTGGCGAACGGCTTCAAGGACTGGCGGCTGGAGATCGGCGGGCTGGTCGAGCGGCCGCTCAGCCTGTCGCTGGACGACCTGCGCAAGGCGCCGGGCCGCAGCCAGATCACCCGCCACGACTGCGTCGAGGGCTGGAGCAGCATCGCCAAATGGAAAGGCGCGCGGCTCGGCCCGCTGCTGGACCGCGCCGGGGTCAAGCCGGGCGCGCGCTATGTCGCCTTCTTCTGCGCCGACACCCTGGAACTGACGCTGGACGGCAGCGGCGACTACTACGAGACCATCGATCTCGTCGACGCGCGCCACCCGCAGACGATACTGGCCTACGAGATGAACGACGCGCCGCTGCCGGAAGCGCACGGCGCGCCGATCCGCCTGCGGCTCGAGCGGCAGCTCGGCTACAAGATGGCCAAGTATGTCATGCGGATCGAGCTGATCGACAGCTTCGCCGGCCTGGGCCTCGGCAAGGGCGGCTACTGGGAAGACCGCGGCTACCAGTGGTACGCCGGCATCTAGGGCTCGGCAGACCGCAGCCCCAGCACCAGTTGTTCGACCAGCCCCTTAAGCGTCACGGCGTCGCTGATCGGCATGGGCAGCTGGCAGAACACCGCCGCCGGCACCGCCGACGCGGCCTGGCGCAGGTCACGCGCCTTGTCGGTCAGGTCGATCATCACGCGACGCTCGTCGGTCGGATCCCGCGTCCGCGTGACCAGGCCGGCCTTTTCCATGCGCTTGAACAGCGGCGTCAGGGTGCCGGAATCGAGGCCCAGCTTCTGGCCCAGCTCGCCGACGGTCCGGGGCGCGCGCTCCCACAGCGCCAGCAGGGCGATGTACTGCAGATAGGTCAGCCCCAGCGGCTCCAGCAGCGGCCGGTAGATGCGCGTCATCAGGTTGCTGGCGGAATAGAGCGCGAAGCAGAGCTGCAGATCCAGACGGAGCGGATCGGGGGGCTGCGCATCGGTTCCGGCCAAGACGACTTTCCTCACGTTACGCACCCCGGCGCCCGCGCCCATAAGGCGGCCAGTTCGCCGGCCGTTCAAGGCGCCCCGCGCGCCCTACCCCTCGTACCGCCGGTTGAGCTTGCGCATGCCGCCGATCCAGCGGCCGTAGTCGGCGGTCTTGTTGCGCATGTAGTCGAGCACCTGGGGGTGCGGCAGGATGAGGAACTGTTCGGCGGCGATGGCCTGGACGACCATCTCGGCGAGCGGCTCGGGCTCCATCATGCCGTCGACGCTGGCCACGCCGTCGGGATTGCCGGCGGTCATCGCCGTGCGCACCGCCTGCGGGCAGAGGACCGAGACCTTGATGCCCTGGTCGCCGTGAGTGATGGCCAGCCACTCGGCGAGGCCGACCGCCGCGTGCTTGGTCACGGCGTAGGGCGCCGAGCCGATCTGGGTCAGCAGGCCGGCCGCCGAGGCGGTGTTGAGCAGATAGCCGCCGCCGCGCGCGGTCATCAGCGGCACGAGATGCCGGGCGGCCCAGACATGGGCCATGACGTTGATGTCCCAGATGCGCTGCCAGTCCGCGTTGGCGGCTTCCGCCCCGCCCGCCACGCCGATGCCGGCGTTGGAGCAGAACAGGTCGATCGGGCCGTGGTCGCGCTCGACCGTCTCGATCAGGCCCTGGATGTCGGCCTCGCGGCTGACGTCGACCGTGAAGGCGACGCCGCCGACGCTGTCGGCCGTGGCCTTGACCCCCGCCGCGTCACGGTCCGCGCAGACGACCAGCTTCGCGCCCTCGGCGGCGAAGCGCTGGGCCATGGCCCGGCCGATGCCGCTGGCGGCGCCGGTGACGACGATGATGCGATCCTTGAGATCCATGGCGTTAGCGCTCCCCGCGGGACGTGTTGTTCTGGTTGGATGGATAGAGCCGGCCGGACCTAGCGGCCGCGGAACACCGGCGGACGCTTCTCGACGAAGGCCAGGGAGGCGGCCTTGTGGTCCTCGGTCTGCATGGTGCGGACCATGTGGATCGCCTCGGCGTCCATGGTCTCCGACAGGGTGCCGTGCTCGGCGATGGCGAGGTTCTTCTTCATGTAGCCGATGGCCACGGTCGGCAGGTCGGCCAGGCGGCGGGCCAGGGCGGCGGCCTCGCGGGCGAGGTCGGCGGTGGGCACGGCGCGGTTGACGATGCCCAGCCGGGCCGCCTCGGCGCCGCTGATCACGTCGGCGGTGAAGTAGAGCTCCCGCGCCTTGGCCGGGCCGACCAGCTTGGTCAGGAAATAGCTGCCGCCGTAGTCGCCCGAGGCGCCGATCTTCGAGAAGGCCGTGGTCATCTTGGCCTCCTCGGACGCGATACGGAAATCGCAGGCGAGCGCGATCGACAGGCCCGCGCCGGCGGCCGCGCCGGGGATGACGGCCAGCGTCGGCTTGGGCATCTCGTGCAGCCAGCGACTGAAGTCCATGCCGTTGCGCAGGCCGTTGACCCGCTGGTCGAAGGTCGGCGCCTCGCCGACCGGCCCGGCCACAAAGCCCTTCACGTCGCCGCCGGCGCAGAAGGCGCCGCCCGCGCCGGTGATCACCACGACCCGCACGTTGGGGTCCAGCGCCAGCCGGGGCGCGGCGGCCGACAGGGCCGCCAGCAGCTCGCCGGTCAGGGCGTTGCGCGACTCGGGACGGTTCATCGTCAGGGTGGCGACGCCGTCCTCGAAGGTCTCGATCAGCTGGTCGGTCATGGGGTCGAAGTCCTTGTGCGGCGGCGTGGGCGTCAGGGTCCGGCGGGCAGCCTAGATCAGGCTCCGGAGGCGGGCCAACGCGAGAATTGCATTGACCCGACGGCGCCCCACTTCCAGGGTGACAGTCAAACAACTGTTTGACGCAGAGTCGGGCGAGCCGCAATCGCGGTGTTCTCCGACCGATCCCCGGAGACCGCCATGAGCAACATCGTCGACATCCGCCCGGACGCCGAGGCCGAGCTGAACAACCTGGCCATGTCGGAGTCGGCCAAGCCGCTGATGGAGGCGGTCAAGCGCCACATCGCCGAGAACGTCGAGCCGATCACCGAGGAGTTCTTCCGCCTGGGCGAGAACCGCACCGACCGCTGGAGCTGGGCGCCCGGCCAGCTGGAGCTGCTGGAAACCGCCAAGGACAAGGCCAAGGCCTCCGGCCTGTGGAACTTCTTCCTGCCCGAGAGCGAGATCGGCCGCGGCCTGACCAACCTCGACTACGCCTACATCGCCGTCGAGCTGGGCAAGAGCCCGCTGGCCTCGGAAAGCCTGAACTGTTCGGCGCCGGACACCGGCAACATGGAGGTTCTGGAGCGCGTGGGCACGCCCGAGCAGAAGGAGCGCTGGCTGAAGCCCCTGCTGAACGGCGAGATCCGCTCCTGCTACGCCATGACCGAGCCGGGCGTGGCCTCGTCGGACGCCAAGAACATCGCCACCCGCGCCGAACTGATCGGCGACGAATGGGTGATCAACGGCGAGAAGTACTACATCTCCGGCGCCGGCGACCCGCGCTGCAAGATCATGATCTGCATGGTCAAGACGAGCCCCAACGCCGCCGCCCAGTACCAGCAGTCGCAGATCCTGATTCCCATGGACACGCCCGGGGTGGAGATCCTCGGCCCGATGCATGTGTTCGGCCATGACCACGCGCCGCGCGGCCACATGCACCTCAAGCTCAACGACGTGCGGGTACCCAAGGAGAACATCCTGCTCGGCGAGGGCCGCGGCTTCGAGATCAGCCAGGTGCGCCTGGGCCCGGGCCGTATCCATCACTGCATGCGTTCGATCGGCAAGGCCGAGCGGGCGCTGGACCTGATGGTCAAGCGCGCCACCACCCGCGTCGCCTTCGGCAAGCCGCTGATCCAGCTGGGCAAGAACCTGGAACTCGTCAGCCGCGCGCGCATCGAGATCGAGGCCATGCGCCTGATGGTGCTCAAGGCCGCCAAGGCCATGGACGTGCTGGGCAACCGCGAGGCCCGCATCTGGGTCAGCATGGTCAAGGCCATGGTGCCCGAGAAGGTCTGCGAGATCATCGACCAGGCAATCCAGATTCACGGCGCCACCGGCCTGTCGGAATGGACGCCGCTGGCCGAGATGTACACCGACGTGCGCCACCTGCGCTTCGCCGACGGTCCCGACGAGGTGCACCACATGGTCGTCGGCCGCGCGGAGCTGCACCAGCACTGAGGCGGCGCGGTTCGCAGAACGCCGGTTGATTTCCTGTTTGAGATGCGATTTTGAAGTGTGGAGACGCTTCAGGATCAGCTCGGGACGGGAAATCTCGGATGGGTATCGGACGGAGTTTTCAGGCGGCGCCGCTGCTGATGGGTCTGGCGCTGCTCGCGGCGCCAATGACGGCGCAGGCGCGGTCGGGAGAGTCCCCGGACGACTGGAAAATCGTCGAAGCCGGCGGCTGCAATTTGCTTATCAACGCCCAGAGCTTTGACATGTTTGCCGGCTTCGTGGCCCCGGAGGGCTTTCAGTTCCGGTCCGTGACCTGGAAAGGCGGGTGCGACGCCAACGGCCTCGCCACCGGTCCGGGTCATGCCATCGTGGCCATCACCGATCCCTTCGGAAAATCGTCTCAGTCCGACTACCGCGGCACGACCCGCAACGGGGCTTTCGAGGGAAGGGTGGCGATCTGGCGGCTGGTCCCGGAGGGGCCTGGCGGTTCTTATATCGTCGACCAGAGCGGCCTCGATGACTCGGGCGACACCTACTATAAGTACGTCTTCACCCGCGGTTGTCGCGACATGGATTTCTGCACCAGCCCGGCGGGCGGCGACACGGTGCTTCAGGCCTACCTTCGCAAACGCGCGGAAGACGACAGAGCCCCCGTGACGGCCGCCACCGGCGCGGCTTCGACGGGCGGCGCCAGCAGCGGCGGCTCAAGCGGCGGCGGCGGCGGCGGCCGAGGCTTCCAGAACAGCTGCGTCAGCGTGCGAGCGCCCGAAGGCGACCGCGCGCCCGGCGCCTGGGCGGCCAACGACTGGGCGCTGGTCAATAGCTGCGACGTCAAGCTTTACGTCACCTGGTGCGCCCGGCCTTCGGATGTCACCGCCGGGCTCAACAACATGTGCACCGACCGCAAGTTCGTGACCAACGAACTGCCGGCCATGGGCACGATCCTGTTCCAGACGGTCAGCGACTCGGTGGCGGTGGACCTTTACGCCTGCCGCGCGCCGAACTTCCCGCAGGACGCCGCCTTCGGCGATGACGGCCGCCTGACCGCAACAAGGTGCCCCTGACGCGCTAACAGTCCCCCCGCCGCGGATCAGGCGTTTCGCCCATCGCCGCCTTGCGCCTGGAAGCCTCGGTCATCGTGTTCTCCGGGACGGCGGGCCAGAACGGACCTGGTGGCGCCCAGAGCCGTTCTCGCCGCTTCCGCGTCGGCGAGCAGATCGCGGCGTCTGTCCTCGCCAAAGCCGTCAAGGGTGCGGTAGGGCATGGCCAGCCGGGCGTTGCCGGCCAAGCGCGCGCGGTTGCGCTCGAGGAAGCCCCAGTAGAGCCGGTTGAACGGGCATGCGCCGTCGCCCGACCTGCCTTTGACGTCATAGCGACAGCCGCCGCAGTAGTCGCTCATCCGGTTGATGTAGGCGCCCGAGGCCGCGTAGGGCTTGGAGCCGACAATGCCGCCGTCGGCGAAAGTGGCCATGCCGCGGGTGTTGGGCATCTCGACCCATTCGTAGGCGTCGGCGTAGACGCTCAGGTACCAGTCGTCGACCGCGTCCGGATGGACTCCGAGCAGCATGGCCAGGTTGCCGGTGACCATCAGCCGCTGGATGTGATGGGCGTAGGCCTGGCGCCGGGTCGAGCGCACCGCGTCGGCGACGCAGGCCATGTCCGTCTCGCCCGACCAGAAGAACCACGGCAGCACGCGGTCGGCGTCAAGGGCGTTGCGCAGGCCGTACTCCGGCATCTTCAGCCAATAGACGCCGCGCACGAATTCCCGCCAGCCGAGGATCTGGCGGATGAAGCCCTCGACCGCGTTCAGGGGCGCGCGGCCCGTCCGATAGACCGCCTCGGCGCGACGGCAGGTCTCCAGCGGATCCAGCAGGCCGATGTTCAGCGACGCCGAAACCAGCCCGTGCCACATCCAGGGCTGACCCTCGGCCATCGCGTCCTGCCAGTCGCCGAAGCCCGGCAGGATGTCGGTGAGGAAGGTTTCGAGAGCGGCCTCGGCCTCCGCCGGCGTCGTCGGCCAGCCGAAGCCCTCGAGGTCGCCGAAATGGTCCGGGAACAGCCGCGCCACGTCGGCGATGGCGTCCCGCGCCGTGGCGTTCGGCGCGGTTCGCGCCCGGGCCGGCGGGCGCAGCCCGCGGGGCAGGCCCTTGCGGTTCTCCGCGTCGAAGTTCCAGCGCCCGCCCGCGGGCTCGCCGCCGTCCATGAGCAGGCCGGTCTCGCGGCGCATCTCGCGGTAGAAATACTCCATGCGCAGCTGCCGCCGGTCACCGGCCCAGGCCCGGAAGCGCGCGTGCGAGCAGATGAACCGGCCGTCCTCTCGCACCTCGACGGACGCCAGCGACGTCGCGGCGAAGACTTTGAGCGCTTCGGCCAGCCGCCATTCGCCGCAGTCGGTCATGACGACGCGCGCGCACCCGGTTTCGGCCACGGCCCGCTGAAGTTCTCCGACGATGGAGTGGGTGTTGGCCGGATCGTCGATCCGCACGTAGCGCACCCGGACGCCGCGCGCCGCGAGGCGGTCGGCGTGGCCGCGCATGGCGGCGAAGATCAGGGCGATCTTCTGCTTGTGATGGCCAACGTAGGTGGCCTCGGCGCGAACCTCGGCCATCAGGACGATGTCGCTGTGAGCGTCGAGGCCGTCCAGGGCGGACAGGCCCTCGGAAAGCTGGTCGCCGAGCACGAGCCTCAGCGTCGGGCCGCCCTGTGTCCGCCGGTCCGTCACCCGTCAGGACTCCGTTCGATCGGGCCGCGCGCGCCGGCAGCGGTCAGAGCAGTAGCGGACCTCGTCCCAGCAGGCCGCCCACTTGCGACGCCAGGCGAACGGTCGTCGGCAGACGGCGCAGTCCTTTGTCGGGAGATCGGACTTGCGCCTTGCCTTCATCGTTCCTGCCCCGTCGGCTATGACCGCCGCCAGATAGGCCGATCGGCGTCCGCGCCCACCCCGTCAGGAGAGCCGGTCGCGGAAGTCCTCGTAAGCGAACCGGCGCACGAGCGTCAGGGCGTCGGTGTCGCTGTTCCACAGGGCGATCGCCGGCAAGGGCACGCCGTTGAAGGTGTTGGTCTTGACCATCGAGTAGTGGGCCTGGTCGAGAAAGGCGATGCGGTCTCCCGGCCGGGGGATGGCCGCGAAGCCGTAGTCGCCGATGATGTCGCCGGCCAGACAGGACGGCCCGCCGATCCGGACCGTGACGCCGTCCGCCCGCTCGCCCAGCAGCGCCGGGCGGTACGGCGCCTCGATGACGTCCGGCATGTGGCAGGTGGCCGAGATGTCGGTGATGGCCACCGGCATCGCGTTGTCGAAGGTGTCGAGGATCTCGCCGACCAGGATGCCGGCGTCCAGGGCGATCGCCTCGCCGGGCTCGAGATAGAGCTGCAGGCCATGACGTTCGGCGATCCCGCGCAGGAAGGCGATCAGGTCTTCGCGTCGGTAGTCGGCGCGGGTGATGTGGTGGCCGCCGCCAAGGTTCAGCCACTTGACCGACCCCAGCATGCCCCCGAGCCGGGGTTCGACCGACGCCCAGATCCGCTCGAGCGGCTCGAACCCCTGTTCGCAGAGGGCGTGGATGTGCAGCCCGTCGACGCCCGCGAGGTGCTCGGGCCGCAACTGCGACACCGGAAAGCCCAGCCGCGAGCCGGCCTGGCAGGGGTCATACTTGGCGACCTCGGCCTCGCTGTGCTCGGGGTTCAGGCGCAGGCCGATGTCGAACACCTCGCCCTGGTCGCGCGCGGCGGCGATCAGGTCGGTGAACCGGGCGATCTGGCCTGGCGAATTGAAGATCACCGAGTCCGACAGCCGCAGGATCTCCGGCAGGTCCTCGCGCTTGTAGGCGGGGCTGTAGGTGGTCAGGTGACCGCGGTAGTGCTCGCGCGCCAGCCGCGCCTCCCACAGACCCGAGGCGCAGACGCCGTCGAGATACTCGCCGACCAGGTCGGCCAGCGACCACATCGAGAAGGCCTTGAGCGCCAGCAGCACCCGGGCCCCCGAGCGCTCGCCGACGTCTCTGAGCGCCGCGAGATTGTCCCGCACGGCGACCGCGTCGACCACGAAACAGGGCGACGGGACGCGGGTCAGGTCAAGGCGGGCGAATGCGCCGGGACCGGCGGCCCTGGTTTCCATGGCCATCAGAAGGCGAGCGGCGCCGGCAGGTCCTGGACCTTCCAGGGCAGGCCCTGCTCGTTGAGCATGGCCATGAACGGGTCGGGATCGAGCTGCTCCATGTTGAACACGCCCTCGCCTTTCCACTGGCCCGTCAGGATCAGGGCCGCGCCGATCATTGCCGGCACGCCGGTGGTGTAGCTGACCGCCTGGTTGCCGGTTTCGGCGTAGGCCGCCTCGTGGTCGCAGATGTTGTTGATGTAGACCGTCTTCGCCTGACCGTCCTTCACGCCCGTCGCGATCGTGCCGATGTTGGTCTTGCCGCGCGTGATCGGGCCCAGCGACGCCGGCTCCGGCAGCAGGGCCTTGAGGAACTCGATCGGGATGATCTCCCGGCCCTGGAACATCATCGGCTCGATGCGGGTCATGCCGATATTCTCCAGCACTTCCAGGTGCTTGAGATAGGAATCGCCGAAGGTCATCCAGAAGCGGATGCGCTTGATCTCCGGATAGAACTTCACCAGCGATTCCAGCTCCTCATGGTACATGAGGTACATGTTCTTCGGGCCGACCTGCTCGAAGTCGAACACCTGCTTGTGGCTCAGCGCCGGGCCTTCGACCCACCGGCCGTTTTCCCAGTGCCGCGACGGCGCGGTCACCTCGCGCAGGTTGATCTCGGGATTGAAGTTGGTCGCGAACGGCAGGCCCGTGTCGCCGCCGTTGCAGTCGAGGATGTCGAGCGTGTCGATCCGGTCCAGCAGGTGCTTCCGGGTGTAGCCCGTGAACACCGAGGTCACGCCGGGGTCGAAGCCGCTGCCCAGCAGCGCCATGAGCCCGGCGTCGCGGAAGCGGTCCTGGTAGGCCCACTGCCAGCTGTATTCGAACTTCGCCTCGTCGCGCGGCTCGTAGTTGGCCGTGTCCATATAGTGGACCCCGGCCGCCAGGCAGGCGTCCATGATCGTCAGGTCCTGGTAGGGCAGCGCCAGATTGACCACCAGCGCCGGCCGGACCTCGCGGATCAGGGCCGTGGTCGCCGCGACGTCGTCGGCGTCGATCTTCGCCGTCGTGATGCTCACGCCGGTGCGCTGCTTCACCGATTCGGCGATGGCGTCGCACTTGGCCTTGGTGCGACTCGCCAGGGTGATGTCCGAAAAGACGTCGCGGTTCATGGCCATCTTGTGGACCGCGACCGAACCAACGCCACCGGCGCCGATAACCAATACTCTGCTCATGTATCTCTTTCTGGCGCGGAAGAAGCCATCTCGCCAAGCCCCCCAACAAACAGTGCGCCCCGATTATCATGTCGGCGGCGGGGGGACTAACCCCGAAACTTTCCGGGACAGGACCGTCGTCGCGCCGCCGTCGCCCGGCGGCCCCGGTCGACGGCGAGCAACGGGTGTCACGGCGGCGGCCCGCCGCCGTCCGGACCCCGCCCGTCACACTCGCACAGGCTCTCGGGCTGGTCGCAGCCGGGGCACATCGGCTCGGGCCTGCCGAGCAGGAGCCAGGCCAGGGCGCTGACCGTCAGGGCCCCGACCAGCGTCAGAAGCGAAAAGACGAAGGCGATCATGGACGCCTCCCGTCGATGCCGGAAAAAGTCCCACGCGCCCGTCCGGGCCAGACCCCGCGGGTCCCACCTTGTGTCATGCCACCCTCGCTGACGCCCCCACGGCGTCGTCGACGGTAAACTACGAACCTCACACGTCAGGATTGGTCGTTCCGAAAATGCGCGCGACGAGTCTTCAGAGGCTGAAGCGCGCCAGTTCACCGGCCATCATCGCCTTGAGGCTGTCGGGCCCGAGGATCTCGATCTCGCCCCGCCAGGTGAACAGGTGCCAGCATAGCTCGAGCAGGCCGCCGGCGCGCAGGCGCACGATCAGGCTCCCGTCGTCCTGTGGCTCGAAGCTCTGGCTGGGATGGAAGCGATAGCTGGCGGCCCGGGCCGCCGCCGCCGGCGTCGCCCGCAGGACGATGTCCTCGAGCGGCTCCTGGAACACCCCGAACGAGCGGTCGGCGAAAGCGACCAGGTCGAAGCCGTCCGGCACGTCGCTGGGGGTGTCGAGCAGTTCGACCTCGTCCATGCGGTCAAGCCGCCAGAGCACCGGCTGCGGCGCGCCGACCCGCCGGGCGACGAGATAGTAGACCGAGCCGAACAGCAGGCCGCAGGGATCGACCGTCCGCGTCGCCGGCGCGCCCTCGCCCGACGGCCGGTAGGTGAACCGCACCTGCTTCATCGCCAGCAGCGCCGCCCTCAGCCGCCGCAGGATCGCCGGGTCGCAGGAGGGTCGGGGACCAGGGCTCAGGGCGATGCGTTCAGCCAGGGCGAGGGCCTCGACGTCGGCGGCGTAGCGCACCCGCAGGCCCGGCTTGATGCGCGCCTCGACCTTGCCGGCCAGACTGCGCAGGCTGTCGGCGCGGGCCGACAGGCCGTCGTTCTCGGCCGCCTCCGCCGCCAGCGCCAGATCGGCCAGTTCCTCGACCGTCGGGACCTCGAAGAAGGCGTCCAGCCCGCCGCGGATCAGAAACCGCTTGGTCCGTCCGTCGCGGACCTCCTCCATCTGCGGAAACAGGTCGCGGACGGCGTCGCGCATCCGCTCGGCCGTGCGCCGGTCGACCTCGAACTCGGCGGCGATCTCGTCGATCGACAAGCCCTCGGCCGAGGCCGCGAGGCGGCGCGAGAGGCGCAGGACGGCGGCAGCTTTTTCGAGACGCATGGGACCGTCCGGTTGAGTCGTGTCGCGCCGACGATCCTCCCGGTAGCCGCGACCATCAAGGCATAACCCGTCAGGATCGGTCGCATTGGACCCCGGGGCCGGTCCGGGGCTAGACAACCGTCCTGTTCCCCGCCGTTCGTGAGTCCCGCCTATGTCGCCGAGCCGGCCCCGCCTGGCCCTGTTCCAGCCGGTCATCCCGCAGAATGTCGGGGCCTGCATCCGGCTGTCGGCCTGTTTCGGCGTGGACCTGCATGTGATCGAGCCGGTCGGCTTCCGCTTCGACGACAGCGCCATGAAGCGGGCGGCGCTCGACTATGGGCCGCTGGCGCACATGACCCGGCACGCCGACTGGGACGCGTTCCGGCGCGACCGGGCGCCGGGGCGGCTGGTGCTGTTCACGACCAGGGGCGCGACGCCGCTGGACGCCTTCGCCTTCCAGCCGGATGACGTGCTGCTGTTCGGCAGCGAGACGGCCGGCGCGCCGGAGGCGGTGCACGCCGTGGCCGACGCCCGGGTGGTCATCCCGCTGCGGCCGGACGCGCGATCGCTGAACCTGTCGGTCAGCGCGGGGATCGGGCTGTTCGAGGCGCTGCGGCAGACGGGCGGGCTGGGGGACGCGCTCCCCTGAGCGCTTCCGTGATGACCGGGCGGGCGCGGGTCCGGATGCTCCCCTCCGGGGGAAGACCCTGCACCTGGTCCTCAAACCCCACGAACACCGCCGCCTCGTCGACCGACTTGCGGTTGGAGACGACCGTGTCGGCCGGGAAGCCGTCGTCCGGGCAGCCCATGGCGACGCAGATCATGATCACCTGGTCGTCGGGGATGCCGGCGTGCTCGCGGACCCCCTCGTCGAAGGTCAGTGATGAACCCGTCTTCGGCGGTCTGCAGGATCAGTCGGCAAGGCGGATCGTCGGCTCGGGCGCCGGCGTCGCCGCCGTCAGCTGCAGGGCCTTGACGATCTCGGCGTGACGCACGCGGGTGATGTTGTAGGCGGTGAAGATGGCCATCGAGACCAGCGACAGCAGCGCCGCGGCCGGGGCCCAGATGAGGATCAGCCGGAACTGCACGTCGGCCGGCAGGATCGCCCCGACCGTGTGGCCGATGTCCTTGGGAAAATGGATCAGGTCGAGGGCCACGCCCGCGACCATGACGCCCAGGCCCGTGGCCGCCTTGCCGGCGAAGCCCAGGCCCGCGAAGTACAGCCCTTCGCGGCGGCGGCCGAACAGGTGCTCATGCTCGTCGGCGGCGTCGGCCATCATCGAGGGATAGGCCACCGAGACGAAGCCGACGCCGATGCCGGCGATGAAGGAATTGATCGCCAGCGGCGTCAGGGCCGGGTCGCCTTCCGGCGCGAACACCCCCGCCAGCCGCAGGATCGGCAGCACCAGCCAGACGCCGATCAGCAGCACGAAGCCGGCCATCACGACATTCCGCTTCTCCATCATCCGTTGCAGCATCGGCGCGCCGGACACGCCCAGCAGGATGCCGGCGAGGTAGGCGTAGCCGAGCACCTGGAGCAGCTCGCTCTTCAGCCGCCAGACGAAGACGTAGGCGTAGTTGTTCAGGCTGGCGTTGACCCCGACGGCGACGAACACGACCACGGCCGAGAAGAACAGCGTGCGGAACGACCGGTTGCGGAAGATCTCGGCCATGTCGCCCGGCAGGCGGCGCCACATGGACCCGGCGTGCGCCGCCGGCTGCGGCAGGCCGGCCGCGTAGCGCCAGACGCCCAGGCAGCAGAGCGCCATGCAGACCAGCAGCACGACCGACACCGACCAGCCGAACCCGGGGTATCCCTCGGGACGCTGCAGGCCGCCCCGGGCGAAGAAGAAGGTGTAGCCGACGGCGAGGATGAACACCGTGGAGAAGATGCCGGCGATGGCGCGGTAGACCACCACGCTGGTGCGCTCGGTGTAGTCCGTGGCCATTTCGGCCCCGAGCGCGATGTAGGGCACGTTGAACAGCGAAATGAAGCTGCGCGCGGCCACCGACATCACCGCCAGCCAGCCGAACAGGCCGAACTGCCCCAGGCCCTGCGGCGGCGAGAACAGCAGGCCGATGGAGATCGCGATCAACGGCGCGGCGAGCATCATCAGCGGCAGGCGCCGGCCGAAACGGGACTGGATGTTGTCGGACCATGAGCCGACCACCGGATCGACCACGGCGTCGAAGGCGAGACTGACCGCCAGGGCCGCGCCGACGAGGGCGCCCGACAGGCCGAGCACCGCCGAATAGTAGAAGAAAACGAAGCCGATCGCCGCGTCGAAGCCGCCGCTCTGGGCCGCCTGGCCGAGGCTGTAGGACAGCTTCACGAGCCGCGACGGGCGCAGGTCCACCCTGCCCGCGGCCGGTCCGGCCGAGTCTTCCACGATCGACAAAAGCTTCCCCCCAAGGGTGGTCTTGTTTTGCGCCAAGCGTAGCGGCCGGACCGCGCATGGCAATGACCCGGGGCGTGATTTCCCCTTGCAGGCTTGAGAATTCCGCATTCCGCAGGGGAAGCCCGAGACCGAGTCTTCCGCTTGCCTTCCCCGCCGTCCGGCTGGCATTCGAAGGTCAGGGAGAACGCCATGATCACATTCGAGCTCAACGAAGAGCAGACGATGATCCGCGACAGCCTCAAGGGCTTCGCCGCGGACGTACTGGCCCCGGCCGCGCGCGCCATCGACGAGTCCGGCGAGACGCCCGACTCGGTGATCCGCCAGGGCTGGGATTTCGGCCTGATCGCCGCCGCCATTCCGGAAGCCTACGGCGGCGGCGGCGGCGAGCGGTCGTGCATGACCAACGCGGTGGCGCTCGAAGCGCTCGGCGGCGGCTGCGCCAGCCAGGCCGTGGCCATCATGGCCCCCGGCCAGTTCGTCGGCGCCCTGCTCGACTTCGGCACCGAGGCGCAGAAGACCGAACATCTGCCGCGCTTCGCCGGAACCGAACCGGTGGCCGCCGCCGTGGCGATTCAGGAGAGCCAGTTCGGCTTCGCCGCCGGCGCGCCGCGCACCACCGCGACCCGCAAGGGCAACGGCTGGGTTCTGAACGGTGAGAAGCGGCTGGTCCCGCTCGGCGACCGCGCCGACACCTTCCTGGTGCTGGCGGCCGAGCCCGAGAGCGGCGGCGCGGTGTCCGCCTTCATCGTACCGCGCGACACCGCCGGCCTGACCGTTTCCGCCGAGAGCGGAACCCAGGGACTCAAGCCCGTGCCCAAGGCGAAAATCCTGTTGAAGGGCGTCGAACTGCCCGGCTCGGCGCGTCTCGGCGGCGACGCCGGCATCGACGCCGCCCGGCTGGTCAACCAGGCCCGCGTCGGCGCGGCGGCGGTGGCCGTCGGCCTGTCGCGCCAGGCCACCGACTTCGCCATTCCCTACGCCCGCGAGCGCGTCGCGTTCGGCGAGCCGATCGGCAAGAAGCAGTCGATCGCCTTCATGCTGGCCGACATGCACATCGAGTGCGAGTCGATGCGCTGGATGGTCTGGAAGGCCGCCAGCCTGCTGGAGCACAAGGACCCTGGCGCGGCCAAGGCCAGCGTGCTGGCGCAGGACTATGTGCGCCGCAAGGCCGTCAAGATCGCCGATGACGCCCTGCAGATCTTCGGCGGCCACGGCTTCATCCGCGACCTGCCCCTCGAAATGTGGCTGCGCAACGCCCGCACCCTGACCGTCCTCGACGGTCCGGTCTCGGTCTAGGAGCTCCGACCATGGCTGACTTCCGACTTTCCGACATCGACCAGCGGATCCTCGACAAGGTGATCGAGGTGGGCAATTCGACCACCGCCCACACCCGCTACTACGAGGACCACGAGCACGAGTTCCCGCCCGAGCGGCTGGAGGGCGAGATCGGCTTCGAGGCCGTCTTCCCGCTGTTCGGCCAGCGCAAGCCCGACGACACGCCGCTGATGACCTTCATGATGGCCGTCAGCATGGCGCGCGGCTCGACCAACGGCGTGGTGCGCGGCCTCGGCCTCGGCATGCCCGGCGCGCGGGCCGGCGGGCTCGGCAACGCCGCCCTGCAGTCGGCCGGCACGCCCGAGCAGAAGGCCAAATGGGGCAACCTGTTCCTGGCCATGTCGATCACCGAGCCGGGCGTCGGCTCCGACACCAAGGCGATCCAGACCACCGCCCGCCTCGACGGCGACGAATGGGTGATCAACGGCGACAAGATCTTCGTCACCGACGGCGTGCGCGCCGACGGGGCCATCGTCTGGGCGACCATCGACAAGTCGGCCGGTCGCGCCGGCATCAAGTCGTTCCTGGTGCTGAAGGACGCGCCCGGCTTCGAGCTGGTGCGCAAGGAAAAGAAGATGGGCATCCGGGCGTCGGACACCGCCGCCTACGCCTTCCGCGACTGCCGCATCCCGCGGGAAAACCTGCTGGGCGGCGACGAGACCGTGCCGAAGGGCGGCGGCTCGGCCTCCTACAAGGGGGTGATGAAGACCTTCAACATGACCCGCCCGGCCGTGGCCTCCGGCGGCGTCGCCAAGGCCAAGGGCGCGCTCGAGTTCGCCAAGAGCGCCATGGCCGCCGAGGGGATCGAGGTCGACTGGGACAAGAGCTTCAGCCAGCGCAGCGCCGTCGAGCAGAAGCTGATCGAGATGGAAGCCGACACCGAGGCCGCCGCCCTGACCGTGCTGCACGCCGCCTGGCTCAGCGACACGCGCCAGCCGAACAACCTCGAAAGCTCGATCTGCAAGGCCAAGGGCGGCGAGGTCTGCCGGACGATCCCGCAGGCCGCCATGGATGTGCTGGGCGGCATGTCGGTCAGCCATGACCACCTCGTGGAGAAGTACCTCCGCGATGGCCGGATCAGCGACATCTATGAAGGCACCGGCCAGATCCAGCGGCTGATCATCGCCCGCGAGATCCTCGGTTACTCTTCGGAAGAACTGACCTGACGGTCATCCAGAGTTCACGACAGGACAGTTCCATGAGCACCGCCAGGACCGCCCCGCCGGTCGATTTCGACCAGATGCCGACGCTCGCCCATGTGGCGCGCTACCACGCCCGCGAGCGGGGCGACGCCACCGCGCTGGTGTTCGAGGGACGGGAGAGCAGCTTCGCCGACTTCGACCGGCGCACCAACCAGGTGGCCAACGCGCTGAAGGCGGCGGGGCTCTCGAAGGGTCAGCGCATCACCTACGTCGGCAAGAACAGCGACCACTATTTCGAGCTGCTGTTCGGCGCGGCCAAGGTCGGGGTGGTGATGACGCCGATCGGCTGGCGGCTCGCGCCGCCGGAAGTGGCCTACATCATCAGCGACTCCGCCGCGCCGCTGGTGTTCGTCGGGCCCGAGCTGATCGGCCAGGTCGAGACGGTCGCCGCCCTGCTGGAGTCCCAGCCGCGGGTCATCGCCATGGAGGCGGCCGGCGCGGGCGACTATCCGCTGTACGAGGCCTGGCGCGACGCCGCGCCGGACAGCGATCCGGGCGTCGAGATCAGCGTCGGCGACGTGGCCGTGCAGCTCTATACCTCCGGCACCACGGGCAAGCCCAAGGGCGCCATGCTGACCCACGCCAACATTCTCGGCGGACGTCGCCAGGCGGCCGAGGCCAACATGCCGTGGAACAGCTGGAGCCCGGAGGACGTCAGCCTGGTCGCCATGCCCGTGGCCCACATCGGCGGCACCGGCTGGGGCATCGTCGGCCTGTTCAACGGCGCCAAGGGCGTCGTGGCCCGCGAGTTCGATCCGTTCAAGGTGCTCGACTTCATCGAGCAGGACCGCATCAGCAAGATGTTCATGGTGCCCGCGGCGATGCAGATCGTCGTGCGTCAGCCGCGCGCCCGCGAGGTCGACTACAGCCGGCTCAAGTACATCCTCTACGGGGCCAGCCCGATCCCGCTCGACCTGCTGCGCGAGTGCATGGAGGTGTTCGGCTGCGGCTTCTGCCAGCAGTACGGCATGACCGAGACCTGCGGCACCATCGTCTACCTGCCGCCCGAGGACCATGACCCCGCCGGCAACGCCCGCATGCGCGCCGCCGGCCTGCCGATGCCGGGCGTCGAACTGAAGATCATCGACGAGGAAGGCAGGACCCTGCCGCCCAATACCGTCGGCGAGGTGGCCACCCGCTCGGTGGCCAACATGGCCGGCTACTGGAACCTCGACGCGGCCACCCGGGCGACCATCGGCGAGGACGGCTGGCTGCGCACCGGCGACGCCGGTTATCTCGACGAGGACGGCTACCTGTTCATCCACGACCGGGTGAAGGACATGATCATCTCCGGCGCCGAGAACATCTATCCCGCCGAGGTGGAGAGCGCGGTCTACGGCCACCCGGCGGTGGCCGAGGTGGCGGTGATCGGCATCCCCGACGAGAAGTGGGGCGAGGCGGTCAAGGCCGTGGTGGCGCTGAAGCCCGGCGCGACCGCCGACGCCGAGGACATCATCGCCTTCGCCCGCACCCGCATCGCCGCGTTCAAGGCCCCCAAGAGTGTCGACTTCATCGACGCCCTGCCCCGTAACGCGTCGGGCAAGATCCTGCGCCGGGAGCTGCGCGATCCCTACTGGGCGGGCCGCGAACGCCGGGTCAACTGACGGGGCCGTAGCAGGCGAAGGACCGGATGACCCTGTCGCCGGGACCGAACTCGAAGGTCTCGGCGACGGTCTGGCCGCGGTGGTTGCGGTAGATGATCGTCAGGCAGTCGTGCCCGGTCAGCACCTGACGCAGCTCGAACCGCAGCGCCGGCTGGGCGTCCAGACCGCCCCGCCAGTAGCCGCGCAAGGCCTCGACGCCCTCAACGCGGCCGTCGCCGAGGCGCGCCCGGGCGACCGGCGAGAGGAACACGATCTCCGGCGCGTAGTGCGACAGGATGCGGTCAAGGTCGTGGCTGTTCCAGGCCGCCAGCCATTCGGTGGCGAAGGCTTCGGGATCGGGCATCGGGGCGCTCCGCTGACTCGTCAGCGGACAGCAAGTCAGGCCCGGCGTTTTCCGGCAAGGCCGGCGCGCACGTTCGACAGGATGGCCTCGCGGGCGGCGTCGTCCGGGGCGTTCTCCAGCGCCTCGTCCAGCGCCATCAGGAAGCCGGCGCGGGCGTTGTGCCAGTCCAGCGCGGCGGCGGCTTCCGGGGCGATGCGCGGCGGCTCGCCCGGCGCATGCTCGGCCCGCGCCCGGTTGAGCACGAAGGTCTCGTCCAGCCGGGGGGCCAGCAATTGCCCGGCCGGCAGGCCCGCCGCGACCAGACGCTCGCGCAGGCCCTCGACCGCCCGGGGCTCGCCATGCGCCATGAAGATCGAGCCGCGCACCGGCAGCCGCGCCTTCGCCCACGCCACCAGCCCGGCGGCGTCGGCATGGCCGGAGTAGGAATCGAACATGCGGATCTCGGCCTGGACGCGGATCTCCTCGCCCTGGATCGTCACGCGCCGCGCGCCGTCGGCCAGCAGCCGGCCGAGCGTGCCGGCCGCCTGGAAGCCGGACAGCAGCACCGTCGTCTCCTTGCGCCACAGCAGCCGCTTGAGATGCTTGCGGATGCGGCCGGCGTCGCACATGCCGCTGGCCGCGAGGATCACGTGCCAGCCCTTGAGGCGATCGAGGCCGTCGCTGTCCCAGGGCTTGTCGAGATACCGCAGCCGTTGCGACTGCCGGGCGCCCTCGAACGGGTTGCGGCCCTGGTCCCGGTTCCAGCCGCGCTCGAGGAACACCTCGGTCGCCTCGATGGCCAGCGGGGAGTCGAGGAAGATGTCGCCGCCGGGAGCCTCGCCGTCGTCCATGACCTGCACCAGGTCGGCAAGCAGCTCCTGCGACCGCTCGACGGCGAAGGCCGGGATCAGCAGCGGGCCGCCGCGGGCGTGGGCGTCGCGCAGCTCCTGGGCCAGAGCCTTGCGGCGAGCGACGGCGTCGACGACGACCCGTTCGCGGTCGCCGTAGGTCGACTCCATGATCAGGTGGTCGAGACCGGAAGGCCCCTGTGGGTCCGGCACAAAGGCGCTGCCGCCCGGCCCGATGTCGCCGGAGAAGAACAGCCGCATCGGCTCGCCCTCCCCCTCGACCAGCACCTCGATCGAGGCGGCGCCGAGGATGTGGCCGGCTTCCCAGTAGGTGGCGGTGACTCCCGGCGCGACCGTCACCGGCTCGCCCAGCTTGACCCGCTCGAACTGGCGCATGACGCGCGCGGCGTCACGCTCGGTGTAGATCGGCTCGACGACCGGCCGGCCGCGCTGCTGGTTGCGGCGGTTCAGGTGCTGGACCTCGGCCTCCTGGATGCCGCCGGCGTCGGCCAGCATGACCTTGCACAGGTCGCGGGTGGCGGCCGTGGCGTGGATCGGTCCCGCGAACCCGGCCAGCATCAGCTTGGGCAGCAGGCCCGAGTGGTCGACATGGGCGTGGGTCAGCAGCACAGCGTCAAGGGTCGCCGGATCGAACGGAAACGGGTTGTAGTTCAGCGCCTTGAGGGTCTTGGAGCCCTGGAACATGCCGCAGTCGATGAGCACGCGGGCCTTGTCCGTCCGCAGCTCGGCGCAGAAGCCGGTGACGCAGCCGGCCGCGCCGTGGAAGGTCAGAGTGGGGGTCATGCGGCGATCTCGCTTCGCAGGGCTTCGGCCAGCCGGCCGGTCAGGTCGAGGGCGTTGGTCGGGTGTGTAATGGAGTCGCTGGAGACGATGCGGCGGGCCCCGGCCTCGCGCAGATGGTCCAGGGCGTCGGCGTCGAACAGGGCGTGAGCCACGGCGACATCGACGGACGCGGCGCCCGCTTCGCGCAGGTGGTGGATCGCCTGGACCAGGGTGCCGCCGCTGGAGCAGATGTCATCGAGCAGCAGCGTGGCGCGGCCGGCGACCGAGGGGCCGGCGCCCAGCGTCATCTGGACCTCGCGGTCGCCCAGACGTTGCTTGTCGAAGGCGGTCCAGTCCGTGTCGAGCCGCGCGGCGGCGGCCTGGACCCAGGGGCGGGATTCGCTGTCCGGCCCGACGATCAGCGGCTGCTCGCCGACCGCGGCGACGGCCGCCAGATCGCCGCCGATGTCGATGTTGGTCGCCGGAATCCCGAGCGCCCCGGTCAGGGAGGCGGTGCGGTGCAGATGGGCCTGGACCGTGACCAGCCGGTCGAAGGCGCCGCCGAGCCAGCCGCAGACCAGGTCGCGGCTGAGCGGCTGGCCCGGGGCGAAGACCATGTCCTGGCGGAGGTAACCGAGATAGGGCGCGACCAGCACGAGGCGGGTGACACCGGCCCTGCGCCAGGCGTCGGCGGCCTGCAGCAGCGGCACCAGCCGCGTGTTCGGCTGGTTCAGCGCGCGGTAGGCGATGACCGTGGTCGCGCGGGTCACCGGCACGGTGGGCAGGGTTTCGCCGTCGGGAAAGGTCTTCAGGTCGATGATCGCCGCCGGCACGCCGAGCGCCGCCGCCAGCCGCTCGACCGGCCCTTCGTCGCCGGGAAAGCCGTGCACCTGGATGGTCATGGCGCGGCGACCCGGAAGCCGGACTCGGCGCCGGCGGCCTCGGCGGCGAAGGCGAAGTCCGACGGGTCGGAGGCGTAGACCCGGTAGAGCGGATCGCCCTTGCGCACGACATCGCCGATGCGATGGAACAGTTCGATGCCGGCGCCGGCGTCGGTCGGCGCGCCGGCCAGACGGGCGACCGTGGCGATGCGCAGGCAGTCGATCGACTCGACCCGCCCGTCCCGCTCGGCCCTCGCCTCCATTCCCAGCGTGCCTGGGCCCGCCCGGAGCGGCGAGGCGCCCTGGGCCTCCATGATCGCGTGCATCCTGTTCAGCGCTGCGCCGGACTCCAGCAGTTCGCGCGCCCGCGCCTCGGCCTGGCCGCCGGGCAGGTCGGGGTCGGAATCCAGCACACGGGCGGCCAGGCGGATGGCCTTCTCGCGCAAATCCGCCGGCGCCCCGGGCTCGTTGGCCAGCACCGCCATGACGTCGCGCGCCTCCAGCCACGGGCCGACGCCCCGGCCGATCGGCTGGCTGCCGTCGGTGAAGACCACCTCAATCTCGAGACCGAGGTTGGTGGCGACATATTCGAACAGCTTGCGCAGCCGCAGGGCCGCGCGGTTGTCGCGCAACTTGGCCGAGGGCCCGATCGGCAGGTCCAGCACGAGGCGGCCGACGCCGGCCGCGACCTTCTTCGACAGGATCGAGGCGACCATCTGTTCGGGGGTGTCGATCGACAGGGGCCGCTCGACGGAGATCAGCACGTCGTCGGCCGGCGACAGATCGACCTTGCCGCCCCAGATGACGCAGCCGCCGCAGCGCTCGACGACGTCGTGCATCTCGGCCTCGGACAGGTCGACGCGGGCCAGCACCTCCATGGTGTCGGCCGTCCCCGCCGGCGAGGTGATGGCGCGGGACGAGGTCTTGGGGATGGTCAGGCCGTGCGCCGCGACGATCGGGGCGATGATCAGCGAGGTGCGGTTGCCCGGGATGCCGCCGATGCAGTGCTTGTCGACGACGCGGCGGCCGTTCCAGTCGAGGCGGGCGCCGGCGGCGATCATGCCGCGGGTCAGGCCCAGCGTCTCCTCCGGCGACATGAAGCGGGCGCAGGCGACGAGGAAGGCGGTGACTTCCATGTCGCTCCAGCGGTGGGCGGCCAGGTCCTGGGCGACGGCGACAAAGGTTGCGTCATCCAGGGTGTGGCCGTCGACCTTTGCCCGGATGGCCGCCAGGCTGTCGGGCGCGCGGGCCTGGGACACCTGGATGGGGTCGCCCGGCTTCACGCCGAGGCGGCGGAACAGCGGCTCGGGCAGGCCGATCTCGTCCGGCGCCAGCAGGCCGTCGTCGCCGATCATGGTGGTCGCCAGCAGGCTGCGCCCGCCGGCCTTCAGCTCGATCCGGCGCGAGCCGCGCAGGCGTTCGGGGCGCAGAACCAGACTGCAGCGCGCCAGCACGGCGACGTTCTCGCGGAAACTGTCGAGCCCGAGCCGCCGGGCCCTCAGGATCCCGCCGCCATCGGACGAAGCCTCGACCGCCTTCACCTCGCCCGTACTCACCTTGATCATGTTACCCCCGATGGCGAACCATGACCTTCCAACGCTCCCTTGCATTGAGCGACATCAAAGGGTCGCCCCGCTTGCAGATTTCGTCGACTAGCCAAACCGGGCCCGGTCCTCCACATGTCATGCAACGGAACCAGCGTTCGCCAAATTCAGACCCGGAGCACCCCCGCATGTCCGACGCCCCTGCCTACACGCCGCCGAAGGTCTGGACCTGGAACAAGGAGAACGGCGGCCGGTTCGCCAATATCAACCGGCCGATCGCCGGGCCGACGCACGACAAGCCCCTGCAGGTCGGCAAGCACCCGCTGCAGCTCTATTCGCTGGCCACGCCCAACGGAGTGAAGGTCACGGTGATGCTCGAGGAGCTGCTGGCCAAAGGACACGCCGGCGCCGAGTATGACGCCTGGCTGATCAACATCAGCGCCGGCGACCAGTTCGGCAGCGGCTTCGTCTCGGCCAACCCGAACTCCAAGATTCCGGCGATGGTCGACCACAGCGACCCGGCCAAACCGATCCGCATTTTCGAGTCCGGCGCGATCCTGATCCACCTGGCCGAGAAGTTCGGCGAGTTCCTGCCCACCGATCCGGCGGCGCGGGCCGAGACCCTGTCCTGGCTGATGTGGCAGATGGGCAGCGCGCCCTACCTCGGCGGCGGTTTCGGCCACTTCTACGCCTACGCGCCGTTCAAGATGGAATACCCGATCGACCGGTTCGCCATGGAGGTGAAGCGCCAGCTGGACGTGCTCGACCGCCGGCTCGGCGAGACCGAGTACCTGGCCGGGGCGGACTATACGATCGCCGACATGGCCGTCTGGCCCTGGTACGGCGCCCTGGCCAAGGGGCTCGTCTACGACGCCGGCGAGTTCCTGCAGGTGCAGGACTACAAGAACGTCCAGCGCTGGACCGACCAGATCGCCCAGCGGCCGGCCGTCAAGCGCGGCCGGATGGTCAACCGGGTGATGGGCGATCCCGCCAGCTGCCTGCCCGAGCGCCACGACGCCGGCGACTTCGACACCAAGACCCTCGACAAGGTGGCCAAGGCCGACTGACGAGGCCGCGCCGCCTTCCTTCCGCATTCAACGAGGGTGGCGCCATGAGCGCGCGCCCCGACATCAGGGACGACCCATGGATCTTCAGCTCAAGGGCAAGAACGCCGTCATCCTCGGCGGCACGCGCGGCATCGGCCGGGCGATCGCCGAGACCCTCGCCGCCGAGGGCGCAAATGTCGCCGTCTGCGCGCGCAACGCCGACCAGGTGGCCGAGGCCGTCGCGGCGCTGGGCGCCACCGGCGTGAAGGCGACCGGCGCCTCGGTCGACATCATGGACGGCGCGGCCCTGAAGGCGTGGATCGCCGCCGCCGGCGATGAGCTGGGCGGCATCGACATCCTGGTGTCCAACGCCGGGGCCATGGCCCAGGGCGGCGACGCCGGCGCCTGGACGCAGAACTTCCAGCTCGACGTGCTGGGCCTGGTGAACGCCTTCGATGCGGCCAAACCCTTCCTGCTGAAGGCGGCGGAAACGCACGGCGACGCCTCGGTGGTGATCATCGCCTCGGTCTCGGCGGCCGAGGCGGACTCGGCCAGCTCCTACGGACCGGTCAAGGCGGCCCTGATCCACTACGCCAAGGGCCTGTCGCGGCAGTACGCGCCCAAACACCTGCGGACGAACGTCGTCTCGCCCGGCACCGTCTATTTCGACGGCGGCGTCTGGCAGATGGTCGAGAAGAACGCGCCGGAGATGTTCAAGGGCGCCTTGGCGCGCAACCCGATGGGCCGCATGGCCACGCCGCAGGACATCGCCAACGCCGCCGTCTTCCTCAGCAGCCCCCTGTCCAGCTTCACCAGCGGCATCAACATGCTGGTCGACGGCGCGATCAGCCGGCGGGTGAACTTCTAGGGTCTGACCGCCCCCTAGTTCGCGCGGCCCATCCAGGGGTGGAAGCGGCCCTCGGGGTCCCAGACCGCACGGATCTGGTCCAGGCGCTTCATGTTGGCGTCCGACAGGAAGCGATCCGGCCGGCGGGCGAGGTTCTCGTCGGCCAGCTGGATGCCGCGGCTGTGGGCCGACAGCGCCTGCATGTGACGGGTCGCCCAGTCGCCGTGCGCCGCCTCGTCCGAAGCCTTCCGCAGGCCGCCGTAGAGCGCCAGATAGGTGCGCGCCTCGACCGAGAAAGCCATGTCCGGCCGGCTGGCGGGCGGGTTCCAGTTGAGCCACAGGGCATGACTGGGCGCCGGCGGCTGGCTGTCGGCGATGGCGCGCAGGGCCGGCAGCAGGGGGCCGATCGGCTCGTCCATCCACATGTTGTCGGCCTGCCAGCGGGTGTCCGGCAGGAACAGGGTCTTCTCGCCGGTCTTCATCATCTGGCCCAGCGACATGGGGACGAGCGGCAGGGTCAGGCTGGCCTTGCGGGCGACCGGGTCGGCGGTCATGAAGCGCACCGCCTCGAGCGCCTCCTTGCGGCTGTCAGCCATGACCGGGGAGAAGATCTCCAGGCCCGGCGCAAAGATGCCGATGGCCTTGCGGTTCATGACCATCTGGAACTCGACGCTCGGCGACACCGCCGGCCCGACGCGGTCGGCCCAGGTGAACACCTCCTCCAGATGCTTCATGCGGAACACCTGCAGCTTCAGGCCGATGTATTTCGGCCGCGCGTGCAGCCGGAGGTGAAAGCGCACGACGACGCCGAAGAAGCCCGGGCCCGACCCGCGCGCCGCCCAGAACAGGTCGGCGTTCTCAGTCTCGCTGGCGTGCACGACGCGGCCGTCGGCGAGGACCACGTCGATGCCGGTGACGTTCTCGCAGCCGAGGCCCAGCCGCCGGCTGTTCCAGCCGAAGCCGCCCTGCAGCAGGAAGCCGCCGATGCCGACGGTCCAGGCGTGGGCCACCGGAAAAAACAGACCTGCATTTTTCACGGCGGCATCGACGTCGCCGCAGTGGGCGCCGGGGCCGACGGTGGCCGTGCGGGCGACGCTGTCGACGGTGATGGCGTTCAGCCGCGAGACGTCGATCAGCAGGCCGTCCTCGCGGATGTGGTTCTGGGCCCAGCTGTGACCGCCCGAGCAGATGCTGACCTTGCGGCCTTCACGCGCCGCGCGGCGGACGGCGGCGATGACGTCGAGCACGTCGTTGGCCTGGACCACCACGGCCGGCCGGCGGCCGGGCTCGCGGGCGTTGAAACTGGTGCCGAGCACCGCAGCGTCGAAGCCGGGCGCGCCGCGTTCGAGGGTCACGCCCCTCTGGCCGGTGGATTTCATGCGGAGGGTCCGGTGCTGAAGGCGGCGTGGACATCGGGAAGGATGGTCGCCAGGTGGCTCATCTCCTGGGCGCAGTGGACCAGCAGGTCCGCGGCCTGTGAGGCTGAAAAGGGGGCCATCCGGCTGGCGGCGCGGCCGAGCGCGGCGCCGAGCGGTCCGGCCATGCCGCGCGGGCGGACGTTCTCGCCGCCGACCCAGAAGCGCGAGCGCATCTCCGCGCCGCCGGGGACGGGCCGCACATGGTGGATCAGCCAGCCGGTCTCGACCGGCGCGCCCGCGAGACCGCCGCGGGCGCAGATGGCCACGGCCCCGTCCCGCGCCAGCCGGGCCTCGTCGAGGCCGAGGCTGGCCGGCGGCACGAAGCGGATGGTCAGGCCCATCCGGCCGGCGCCGACGTACTCGACGACGTTGGAGGTGCGGCCGATGTAGTGGTCCAGGTCGTCGCGGCCATCGGACCAGGCGACATGCACATGGGCCTTCGGGTGCCAGAGCTTGTAGCGTTCGGCGTGGCTGCCGTGCCAGGCGAACCACCAGTCCCACATGGCCGGGGTGACGCCCGGCATCGGCGTCTTGACGAAGACCCGGGCCGATCCGTCGGGCGCGACGGTGTAGCCGGTCTCCACCGGCCAGTCGCCCGCGTCCAGCAGGTCCCCCGCCCGAGCGACCGGCGGCAGCAGTTCGTGGGCCACCGGCCCCGTCGCGAGGGCCTCGCGAACGTGAGCGGACAACGGGGCCATGTCCGGGCGGAAGAACCGGGCCGTGGGGCTGCGCGCGAGGTCCGTCGCGCTGTAGCCGAGGTAGAGGTCTTTTTCGGGGACGGTGGGCATCGGCGCCTCGGCTGAGCGGACACCCCCGAGCGGGCGGCGATATCCTGTTATTGGGATCATTCCCAAATTTGGGATATCTGTCAATTATTGGAAACGTCGCTATGATCCGGGTCCTCAGGGAGTCGCCGGTTTGATCGCTCAGGGCCTGTTCGCCACCGAAGCCAGCAATCTGGGCAAGAGCGCCCGCACGCGCGCGCGGCTGATGGACGCCGCCGTGCAGCTGTTCGCGCGCGACGGCTTCGAGGCCGCCTCGGTCAACGAGATCGCGCGGGTCGCGGGGGTGGTGAATGGCACCTTCTACGCGCACTTCCGCGACAAGGACGAGATCGCCGCCGCCGTGGCCCTGGGCATCGGCCACAATGTCGTGCGGCAGCTCGACGAAGCCATGACCGGCATCGAGGACGCGGTCGAGCGGTCGAGCCTGGCCACCCGGCGGTTCATCGACCTGGCCGCCAGCCAGCCCGACTGGGGCGCGGCCTTCGTCCGGGCCGTGCTGGTGTTCCGCGACCTGCGCGACAGCATGAGCGCCTATCTGCGCGCTGACCTGCAGCGCGGCGTCGACCAGGGCGTGTTCACGGTCGAGGTCGACGACCTGCTGATCGACACCTTCGCCTCGATGATCATGGGCGCCCTCGCCGGCCGGCTGCGCGGCGACTTCGGCCCTGACGCCGGCGCGCGGGTCTCGGCGCTGCAGCTGCGTATGCTGGGCGTCCCGGCCGACCGGGCGCGGGAGGTCTGCAGCCGGGAGATCCCGGCCCTGACCCTCGAGCTCGCGCCCCTGCCGAAGGGCGGCTAGGCCGTTTCGTCCCTGAAGGTCAGGCCGGCGTTGGCCGCGAGGCGATCGACGAGCGCCTGGCCCATCGCCGCGCCGGGCACCCAGACGCCGCCCGGCACGTCGGCGCGGTCCTTGACGAGGCAGATGGCCGTCTCTGCGATGATCTTCGAGGTCGAGCCGTAGCCCGGGTCCTTGTCGCCGTACACCGAGCCGCGCACCTGCTTGCCGTCGGCGTCGATGCCGATGAACAGCAGGTCGTAGAAGCCGGCCTCACGCTCTTCCTTGCTCGGCCCCTCGCCCGGCTTCGGCGCGCCCGCGCCGCCCAGGCTGGTGAAGGACGCGTCGGCGCCGGGGACGATCACCGACATCTCGTCGTAGACGAAGTCCGCGCCGTAGGCCTTGCCCTGCAGAAAGTTCGAGCGGTGGACGTTCTTGGTGTTGATCGTCGCCATCATGAACGGCCCGACCTCCTGGCCGAGATCCGGGTCGACGTGCTTGTCCATGCCGGTCGGCTGGGTCGGACCGGTGAAGCCGGGGGTCAGGGCGAAGGGGTTGAACATCAGCATGCCCAGCGCCGGGTTCTTCTGGATCGCCGCCATGGTCGCCGCCCCGCTGGCCGCGGTGCCGCCCGACAGCCCGCCGCGCATCGATCGGACCCGGCCCTTGATGCGCGGGACAGCGTGGCCCAGCCGCTGGCGGGCGATGGCCTGGGTGAAGAACACGCCCAGTTCGAACGGGATCGAGTCGAAGCCGCAGGAAAAGACGATCCGGGCGCCCGACGCCTTCGCGGCCGCTTCGTGGGCCTCAATCATCTCGGCCATCCAGTTGGGCTCGCCCGACAGGTCGAGGTAGTCGGTCCCGGCCGCCGCGCAGGCGGCGACGAGGTCGGAGCCGTACAGCTGATACGGCCCGACTGTCGTCAGGATGGCCTTGGCGCGGCCGACCATGGCGCGCAGCGAAGCCGGGTCAGAGGCGTCGGCGACGATCAGCGGCGTGTTGGCAGGGGCGCCGATCTCGTCGCGGACGGCGGTCAGCTTGTCGGCGCTGCGGCCGGCCATGGCCCAGCTCACGGACCCGCCCACGCCGTACTTGCCGGCGAGATACTCGGCCACGAGCCGTCCGGTGAAGCCGGTGGCGCCGTAGACGATGATGTCGAATTCAGCCTGGGGGTTCATGACGGTTCTCCTGAGCGCGGCGCGCACCCTCTCCTGATTTACGCCGTAAATCCAGAGTGGATCACTGAACGTCCGGCGGAATTTTCCGGCGGCCGTTGACGCGGGGTCCGGCTTGACGACCCCGCCCCCGGGCCGGTCAAGTCGCGGCAAAACCAGAAGCGACCGGAGGACGCCCCGTGAAACTCTACAATTCGATCGGTCCGAACCCGCACGTGGTGCGGATGTTCGCCGCCGAGAAGGGCCTGTCCCTGCCGACCATCGAGATCGACCTGCTGGGCGGCGAGAACCGCAAGCCGCCCTACAAGGACACGGTCAATCCCGCCGGCCAGACCCCGGCGCTGGTGCTCGACGACGGCCAGATCATCACCGAGATCACCGTCATCTGCGAATACCTCGAGGAAAAGCATCCGACTCCCGTGCTGATCGGCGCGACGCCGGAGCAACGCGCCGAGACGCGCATGTGGACCCGGCGCATCGACCTGAACATCTGCGAGCCGCTGACCAACGCCTTCCGGGCGGCCGAGGGCCGGGGCCTGTTCGAGAGCCGCATCAAGCTGGTCGGGGCCGAGGGCGCGGCCGAACTGAAGGCTATCGCCAGGGACCGCATCCTCTGGCTCGACGGCCTGATGGGTGACAACGCCTTCGTCTGCGGCGACCGGTTCAGCCTGGCCGACATCCTGCTGTTCGTGTTCCTCGGCTTCGGCGGCGAGGTGGGCCAGCCGATCCCCGACGAGGCGAAATGGGTCAAGGCCTGGTTCGCGCGCATCGCGGCGCGGCCGTCCGCGGCGGCCTGACCGCCGTGGGCGCCCCGTCATCGCCCGAGCCCGCCTGGGCGGGGATGGTCGATCTGGCCGTCCTCGAAGGCTGGATGGATGGCCAGGGCCTCGGCTCGGGACCGATCGAACAGGCCCAGGCCCTCGCCGGCGGGACGCAGAACCTGCTGCTGAAGTTCGAGCGGGCGGGCCGGGCCTATGTGCTGCGCCGTCCACCGCGGCATCTGCGCGACAATTCCAACGAAACCATGCGGCGCGAGGCGCGGATGCTGGCGGCGCTGGCCGGCTCCGACGTGCCGCATCCGGGCCTGATCGCCGCCTGTCCGGACGAAACCCTCATCGGCGCGGCCTTCTACCTGATGGAGCCGGTCGACGGCTTCAACCCGACCACCGGCCTGCCGCCGTTTCACGCCGGCGACCCGGCCGTGCGGCGGCGCATGGGCCTGGCCATGGTCGAGGGCATCGCCGCGCTGGGGGCCGTCGACCATCTGGCCGTGGGCCTGGCCGACTTCGGCAAGCCGGCCAACTATCTGGAGCGACAGGTGGCCCGCTGGCGGGCGCAGCTCGACAGTTACGCGGCCTTCGCCGAATGGCCCGGGCCGTCGGCGATTCCCGGCGTCGAGATCGTCGGCAAGTGGCTGGAGGAACACCGGCCGCCGAGCTTCCAGCCCGGCATCCTGCACGGCGACTATCACCTGTCGAACGTGCTGTTCCGGCCGGACAGCGCCGAACTGGCGGCGATCGTCGACTGGGAGCTGACGACCATCGGCGACCCGCTGCTCGACCTGGGCTGGCTGATGGCCACCTGGCCGGACGAAGGCCCGTCCGCCGGATCGGTCGGCGTCACGCCGTGGGACGGCTTTCCGACCCGGGCCGAGCTGGTGGAGCACTACCGGCCACGCACCACCCGCGATCTGGCCCACCTCGACTGGTACGCCGTGCTGGCCTGCTACAAGCTCGGCATCATCCTCGAGGGCACCCACGCCCGGGCCTGCGCCGGCAAGGCGCCCAAGGCCACCGGCGACCGGCTGCACGCCACCACCGTCGGCCTGTTCGAACGCGCCCTGCTGTGGGTCAACCGCGGCCTGGGCGTATGATCGGGACCGCCCCCTCCCCTCCCGCTGACCGGACCAGATCATGACCTTCAAGGCGCTGCTCGCGACCCGCGTTGACCGCACGGTTTCCGTTGACCTGGTCGACATGGCCGAGGCCGACCTGATGCCGGGCGACGTCTCGATCGACGTCGACTACTCGACCGTCAACTACAAGGACGGCCTGGCGCTCGCCGGGCGGCCGGGCGTGATTCAGACCTACCCGCTCGTGCCCGGCATCGACCTCGCCGGCACGGTCACGGCGTCGTCCCACGCCGGCTACGCCGTCGGCGACAAGGTCGTGCTGAACGGCTGGGGCCTGAGCCAGACGCACCATGGCGGCTACGCCCAGAAGGCGCGGGTCAACGGCGACTGGCTGGTCAAGCTGCCCGACAGCATCGGCACGCGCGACGCCATGGCCATCGGCACCGCCGGCTACACCGCCATGCTGGCGATCCTCGCGCTCGAACACGCCGGCCTGACCCCGGACAGCGGGCCGGTGCTGGTGACGGGCGCCAACGGCGGGGTCGGGTCTGTGGCGATCCTGATCCTGTCGCGGCTGGGCTACCGGGTGATCGCCTCGACCGGCCGTCCGGAAGAGAGCGGCTATCTGACCGCCCTCGGCGCCGCCGAGATCATCGACCGAAAGAGCCTGTCCGAGCCCGGCCCGCCGATCGCCTCGCCGAAATGGATCGGCGCCGTCGACTCCGTCGGCAGCCAGACCCTGGCCAACGTGCTGGCCCAGACCGACTATCGCGGCGCCGTGGCCGCCTGCGGCCTGGCCCAGGGCGTCGACCTGCCGGGTTCGGTGTTCCCGTTCATCCTGCGCAACGTGACCCTGGCCGGCATCGACTCGGTCAACGCCCCGTTCGAGGCCCGCGCGAAGGCCTGGGCCCGGCTGGCGCGGGATCTCGACCTGTCGAAGCTGGCGACGACGGTGACGCAGGTGGGGCTGGCCGAGGTCCCCGCCGTCGGCCGCGCCATCCTCGACGGCAAGGTGCGCGGCCGGACCGTGGTGGACGTGAACGGCTGAGGGCGGCGGAAGCGCGACCGCCCCCCAGCTACCGCCCGCTCTGGCCGTCGTCGACGCGGATGGTCGAGCCGGTGACGAAGTCCGAGGCCGGCGAGACGAGGAACAGCAGGGTGCTGTCCAGCTGCGCCGGATCGCCGAGGCGCTTGCGCGGGAAATGCTGGCTGATGTCGCCGACGCGCGAGAGCATGCCGTCCATCATCTCCGAGGCGAAGGCGCCGGGCGCGATGGCGTTGACGTTGATGTTGGCGCTCGACCACTCGACGGCCAGGGCCTCGGTCATGCGCACCACGGCCGACTTGGTGATCGAATAGAGGGCGGCGCCGTTGCCGCTGTATTCGAAGGCGGCGACCGAGGCGATATTGACGATCCGGCCCGGCTTCTTCGCCGCGATCAGCCGGCGGGCGACCTCGCAGCAGAGAATGTAGGGCGCGCGCAGATTCACGCCGATGACCCGGTCGATCAGGTCGACCGACATCTTCACCGCCCGCTGGGCGTCGGGGATGCCGGCGTTGTTGACCAGGATGGTCACCGTGCCGAAGGCTTCCTCTGCCTTGGCCACCACGGCCAGCAGCTGGTCGGCGTTGGTCACGTCGAGTTCGAGGGCCAGCGCCTCGCCGCCGTCGGCGCGGATCTCGGCGGCGAGGGCTTCCAGCCGGTCGAGCCGGCGGGCGGTCAGCACGACCTTGGCGCCGCATTTGGCGAGGGTCTTGGCGAAGCGCACGCCGAGGCCCGAAGAGGCGCCGGTGACGAGGGCCACCTGGCCGGTCAGGTCGGTGGAGACGTTGGGGATCGGATAGGTCATGGGCGGTCTTTCAGGGTCTGAAGATCAGTCGCGGCCTTCGAGGATCTCGAGGGCCTGTCTGGCGAGATGGGGCGTGCCGTTCTCGGCGGGGCGGTCGCTGGCGGCGTTGCCGGCCAGGATGCGGCGGTAGACGCCCTGCGAGATCGAGGCGAGGCGGAAGATCGAGAAGGCCATGTAGAACGGCCAGTCCTCGATCGGCCCGCGGCCCATGCGCTCGCAATACGCCGCCACGTAGTCCGCCTCGGTCGGAATGCCGCTGGCGGCGAAGTCGACGCCCTGCAGCGTGCCCCAGGACGGGGAGTGCGAGCGCCAGAGGAAGGCGTTGTAGGCGATGTCCGCCAGCGGGTTGCCAATGGTCGACAGCTCCCAGTCGAGCACCGCGATCAGCCGGGGCTCGGTCGGGTGGAACATGACGTTCTCGAGCCGGTAGTCGCCGTGGGCGATGGACACCGGGTCCTCCTTCGGGATGCGGCCCGGCAGCTGTGCGATCAGCGCCTCCATCTCCGGGATCAGCTCGCTCTCGGCGCCGCGGTACTGCTTCGTCCAGCGGCTGACCTGGCGCTCGAAATAGCCGCCGGCCTTGCCGAAGTCGCCGAGGCCGGCGGCGACGAAATCGACCTTGTGCAGCTTGGCCAGGGTGGCGTTGAGATCGTCATAGATCGCCGCCCGCTCGGCCGGGGTCATGCCTGGCAGGGTCGCGTCGCGGAAGATGCGGCCCTCGAGATAGTCCATGACATAGAAGGCCGTGCCGATCACCGCCTCGTCCATGCAGAGGGCGCGCATCTTCGGCACCGGGACGAGGCCGTCGAGGGCCTTCATCACCTTGTATTCCCGGTCGACCTGGTGGGCGCTGGCCAGCAGCACGCCGGGCGGCTTCTTGCGCAGGACATAGCGGCGCGGGCCGTCCGCGGCTTGCGTCGTCAGCAGGAAGGTCGGGTTCGAGGCTCCGCCCTGGAACTGCTGGACGATCATGGCGTCGCCGAAATCCGCGACCTCGCGGCGCAGCCAGGCCTCCAGCGGCGCCGGGTCGAACCAGTGGGCGGGCGTCACGTCGCGGACGGGGGGCGCGGAAGCGGTCATGGCGGAATCCTCTTTCGCCCGCACCATGGCCGCTTTCCCTTCCGGCGCCACAAGCCCTTACGTCGGGACACCCGAATTTCCCGATTGAGACGGCCCGTGCGGGCGCGCATCCTGTGACGCAACAAGGCCGGAAACCGGCGTGGGGAAACGATCATGAGCCAGGACGCCGCCGCCGAAAGCGTGACCTACGAGGTCGTCGATCATGTCGCGACCATCACCCTGAACCGGCCCGAGCAGCGCAACGCCCTGAACTTCGACGCCTACGACCGGCTGGAAGCGGCTTTCCGCCGGGCGGTGACCGACAGCGAGGCGCGCTGCGTGATCGTCACCGGCGCCGACCCGGCCTTCTGCTCGGGCGATGACGTGCGCGAGATCATGGCCGGGCCCAAGGCCGTGTCGAAGGACCGCTCGCCCGTGGTGCGGCACAGGCCCACGCCGGCGGCCATGGCGGCGCTGGAGTGCGACAAGCCGGTGATCGCGGCCGTCAACGGCGCCGCCGTCGGCTGGGGCATGGAGCTGGCGCTCTACGCCGACATCCGCATCGCCTCGGAGAAGGCCCGCTTCAGCGAGATGTTCATCAAGCGCGGCCTGGTCTGCGACGTCGGCGGCTTCTACCGCCTGCCCTCGATCGTCGGCCCGGCCAAGGCGGCCGAGCTGCTGTTCACCGGCGACATCATCGACGCGGCCGAAGCGCTGCGCATCGGCCTGGTCAGCGAAGTGACGCCGCACGAGGAGCTGATGACCCGCGCCCGGGCGATGGCCGCGCGCATCGCCTGCAACCCGCCGCTGGCGTTGCGGTACATGAAGGAGGGCCTGCGGCGCGGGACCTACGGCGACCCGCGCGACCTCGGCGGCTGGGCCATCGAGACCATCCGCGCCCTGATGAACACCGAGGACCACAAGGAGGGCGTGGCCAGCTTCCTCGAAAAGCGGCCGCCGGTGTTCATCGGACGCTGAGGTTCAGGCCGCGACCGTCTCGGCGGCATCCGGCGCCGAGGCGGCGCGCGCCGCCAGCAGGCGCTTTTGCGCCGCCTGGCTGCGATAGAGGAAGTTGGCAGGCAACCCGAGGCGCAGGCTGGCGTCGCACGGCGGCGAACCGGGGATGGCGATCCGGTCGGCCAGGGCCCCGGCCAGCTTCAGCGCGATGCGGTCGGCGGTGGTCAGGTCGTACTCGCGGCCCAGGTCGAGCTTCTGCCGCACGATCGGCGGCAGCAGGGACACCGACGCGCGCGCCAAGGCGCGGTGCAGGCTCTTCGGCGCGCCCGGGGCGGCCTGGCCCGACTGGATGATGGCGAGGAACTCCCCGACGATCGGATGCGGCTCGAAGCGGTCGACCAGCCTGTCCATCATGGCCAGGAAGTCGGCCGTCGAGGTCGGCGAGTGCTGCACGCCGTAGAGCCGGGCGACGGGCCCGGCTTCGCTGTAGAACCGGGTCTTCTCGGCCTCGCTCAGCGGCGACACGAACCGGTCGTAGGCGTTGAGGAAGCCATAGCCGGCCGTGGCGCTGACCCAGTCGAGCAGTTCCGGGTCCAGGGCTTTGTAGGCCTCGCCCTTCGGCGTCTCGCCGGTGACGCGCGCGTGCATGTTGGTGACGCCCTGGATCACGCGGCGCGCGGCGCTCTGCGGGCCATAGACCCCGACCATCGCCGCCACGCCCGTGCGCTTCGACCGACCGATCGGATCGACCTTGTAGGTCGAGTGATCCCAGACGCCCGAGCGGATGCGGGCGTCGGCGAACTCCAGCAGCACCGCCGCCACCCCGCCGATGGCGAGGGCGATGGGGTTCTTGTAGACGCGCCAGTGGACCGAACCCGGATCGGCCAGCGACGGCTCCCCGTGGGGATGACGGAAGTCGATCTTCCAGCCGAGGTAGGATTGCATGTCGAGCATGGCCATGGCGGTCACCGGCTGAGGGCGAAGCCGACGTAGCCATCGGCGGCGATCTGGTCGCAGCGCTTTTTGTAGCCCTCGCCGACGTAAGGCATGAAGACGCGGGGCTTGCCGGGCACATTGGCGCCCACGTACCAGGACGCCGCCCGGGGATAGAGCGTCTGATCGGCTTCTTCGTTCACATGGGCGACCCAGTCGTCCTGGGCCTGCGGCGTGGCTTCGATCAGCGCGGACTGGGTCTTCTGCACATGCTGGATGGCGTCGAAGATCCAGTCGACGTGCTGCTCGATCGAGTTGAGCATGTTGCTGAGCACCGAGGGGCTGCCCGGGCCGGTGACCGTGAACAGGTTGGGGAAACCGGCGACGGCGACGCCCAGGTAGGTTTTCGGGCCCTCCCGCCAGACGTCGCGCAGCGCCACGCCGCCGCGCCCGCGGATGTCGATGTTGAGCAGGGCGCCGGTCATCGCGTCGAAGCCGAGGGCGTAGACGATGATGTCGACCGGATATTCCGCGTCCGAGGTCCGCACGCCCGACTCGGTGATCGCCTCGATCGGCGTCTCGCGCAGGTCGACGAGGGTGACGTTGTCGCGGTTGTAGCTGGCGAAGTAGTCGGTATCGACGCAGGCGCGCTTGGCGGCGATCGGGAAGCTGGTCGGGGTCAGCTTCGCGGCCAGCACCGGATCCTTGACGATCTCGCGGATCCTGGCCCGGACGAAGTCGGCCGCCGCGTCATTGATCCGTTCGTTGCGCATCAGCTCCGGGATCATCGCCGCGGAGATCAGCCCGCCGCCATTCCACAGCTGCTCGACCAGCGGGGCCAGCTCCTCGTCGCTCGGGACCCAGCCCTTGGGCGGCAGGGGGATGCCCGGCTCGCCGCTGTCCAGCAGCGCCTTGTAGATCGGGAAGGCCTCGTTGAAGGCCGCCACTTCCTCGTCGGTCAGCGGCGTGTTGAGGGCCGGCAGGCTGAAGTTGGGCGTGCGCTGGAACACCGTGACCTGGGCCGCGTCGGCGGCGATCAGCGGCATCGACTGGATGGCCGACGAGCCCGTGCCGATGATGGCCACGCGCTTGCCCTTGAAGTCGACGCCTTCGTGCGGCCACTGGCCGGTGACATAGGCCTTGCCCTTGAAGGTCGAGGCGCCGGGCAGGTCGGGCACGCGCGGCACGGACAGGCAGCCGGTGCCCATGATGCAGAAGCGGGCGTCGAACACCTGGCCCCGGTCGGTCTCGACCCGCCAGCGGCCGGTCTCCTCATTGAACGCGGCCGAGACGACCTTCGTCTCGAACAGGAAGGCCGGCCGCAGGTCAAAACGGTCGGCGACATGCTCGGCGTAGGCGAGGATTTCCGGCTGGGTCGCGTACTTCTCGCTCCAGCGCCAGCTGTCGCGCAGCTCGTCCGACCAGGTGTAGGAATACAGCAGGCTCGGGATGTCGCAGCGGGCGCCGGGATAGCGGTTCCAGTACCAGGTCCCGCCCACGTCCTTCGCCGCATCGACGCCCTGGACCGTGAACCCCGCGTCGCGCAGCTTGTGGACCATGTAGAGGCCGGCGAATCCCGCGCCGACAACGACGGCGTCGACAGTCCGGGGAGCGTCCTGGGAAGGCGCGGTGGTCATCGTTTCGTCCTCTGGGGCGTGGAGGCGCGGCTGACGTGGCCCGCCTCTCGTTGGGTGTTTCAGGGCATTGAACACGGTTCCCCTGCGTCCGTGGCAAGGACAATTTGACTGACGCAGGGTTTGCCCGCGCCTGCTCGTGAAAACCGCGCCGAAGCGCGGAACGGAGGATGCGATGAAGCTGGCCTGGAGCGACGACGATGCGCGGTTCGCCGACGAGGTGCGCGCCTTTCTCGACGACAACCTGACGCCCGAGCTGCGCTCGGCCGGCTCGCGCATGACCAGCGTCTACGCCGACTACGAGACCGGCATGGCCTGGCAGAAAATCCTGCACCGCAAGGGCTGGGTGGCGCCGGCCTGGCCCGTCGAACACGGGGGCTGCGACTGGTCGATCACCCGCCGCTACATCTTCGCCAGCGAGCTGGCGAAGGCCGGAGCGCCGCCCGTCTCGCCCATGGGCATCGGCATGTGCGGCCCCGTGCTGATCGGCTACGGCACGGACGCACAGAAGGCCCGCTATCTACCGCGCATGCTGTCCGGCGAGGACTTCTGGTGCCAGGGCTACTCCGAGCCGGGCTCGGGGTCGGACCTCGCCACCCTGACCATGAGCGCGGTCGAGGACGGCGACAGCTTCATCTGCAACGGCCACAAGCTGTGGACCACCCACGCGGCCGTGGCCAACTGGATCTTCTGCCTGGTGCGGACCTCGACCGAGGACATCCCGCAGAAGGGCATCACCTTCCTGCTGATCGACATGGCCACGCCCGGCGTGGAGGTGCAGCCGATCATCTCGCTGTCCGGCGAGCATATCCAGAACCACGTCTTCTTCACCGACGTCCGCGTGCCGAAGGCCAACGTCGTCGGGCCGGTCGGCAAGGGCTGGACCGTGGCCAAGTACCTGATGCAGTTCGAACGGGGCGGCAGCGTCGCCGCGCCCGGGATGAAGGTTCGGCTGCAGCGCATCGCCGCCATGCTGAAGGCCGAATTCGGCGACGCGCCGGAGCTCGATGGCGAGGGCCGCGCCCTGCTCTCGCAGCTGGCCGAGGTCTCGACCCGGGTCGATGCGCTGGAGGCGATCGAGTCGACCGTCATGTCGAAGCTGTCCGGCGGCGAGGCGCCCGGGGTGGAGTCATCGATCCTTAAGACCGTCGGCACCGAGCTGAGCCAGCGGATCACCGAGGTGGCGCTTGCCGCGGCCGGCCTCTACGCCGTGGCCCACCAGCCGCATGCGGTGGCCGCGGGCGGACCGACGCCAGGCTTTGTTCCGCCGAACGACTTCAGTTCGGTCGGGCCGGCCTACAGCCACACCGTCGCGGCGAAGTACCTCAACGACCGGGCCGGCAGCATCTATGCCGGGACCAACGAGATCCAGCGCAACATCATGGCCAAGGCGCTGCTGGGCCTCTGAGTTCCCCCGTTCGCAGAAAGGCTTCGGCCCGCGGCCCGGTTGGCGTTATGGTTTCCGCCGAGCGATGTTCGCCCGCGAGGTTGATCATGATTGCGCTTCTGTTGGCCCTCGCCGCCGAGCCGGCGGCCGCCGAAAGCCAGGCGACGCTGCAGTCCTGCGACATGACGCCGAGCGGCTGGGTCTGCCACTACCAGATGCCGTCGGTGACGCTGCTGGTGTCGCCCGACGGCAAGGCGCCGGTGACCACGACCCCCGCCACGCCGACGACGTCGCCGGGCGCCACCCTGCCCGCCGTGCCGCCGGTCAGCGAGGTCGAGAAGGCCGAGGCCGCGCGCCAGGCCCGGCTGGTGGCCAGTTGCGCCGACGCCAACTGGCTGTCGCTGTGCCTGCCCGCCGACCGACGCGAGGCGCGCCGCCTTCGCGAGGAGATGGCCGTGAAGGCCGCCCTGCGCACGAAGGTCACCGGCCTGCTCAGCGAGCAGAAATGCGACGAGGCGATCAAGGCCGCCCTCGCCGGCGGGGACCTGCCGCTGGCCCGCGAGGCGCGCGATTTCTGCACCCGCTGAGGTCGTCACCATCCGCGCAAACGAAAACGGCCGGGCGTGAGCCCGGCCGTTCCGTATTGATCTGGTCGTGCGGCCCCTTAGGGGTGACCGCCCGGAGCCGGCTCGCAGCGTTCGCCTTCGGCGCAGCCCGAGAAGTGGATTTCCGGCGCGTCGACGGTGACGGTCGAGGGACGGACATAGACCTGCGGGCGTTGCAGGTAGATCTGCGGCGCCTGGATGTGGATCGGGGGCGCGTCGACGTAGACGGGCGGACCCTGGATGTCGATGCGGCCGGTGGCGACCTCGACCGGCGCGCCATAGACGCGCACGCCCGGCGCGCGGACGCGGATGTCGCCCCAAGACGAGGTCGGGCCATAGAAGACCACCGCGCGCGTGCACAGGCAGTCGACCGACCCCGGAGGGGGCGGGCCGTAGCCACCGCCCGGCGGGGGCGGCGGCGGGCCGTACGGGTCAGCCGCGAAGGCGGCGCCGGCGGCGGCGGAGGCGAGCGCAAAGACCACGCCCGCGATAATTCTGTTTTTCACGTCAGCACCCCTTCAGCGGATCACAAGACCCGAAGTCTTCGTCACTCGCCGGAACATCGTCCGGAGAGGTCCAGCCTGAGATAACGATGATTAACCATATAGCCGCGGTCAAGCGGCCAGATGCCCATTGTCCCTGAATGGGGAATTATCGGGCCATGGATGACGCCTGACAGGCGAGTCGTCGCCGCACAGCGTCGGGCAGCCGACAGTCCGGCGGCCATTCCCCCGCCGCGCGACGCCATTTGACTTCCCGCTCCGCACCCTGACGAATGCGCCGCCTGGGGGAGCCGGCCATGAGTTTCAATCGACGCGCTGTGCTGGGCGGCCTGGCCGCCGCCGGTCTGGCGGGCGCCGCCGCGACGACGGCCGGCGGACAGGCGTTGCGCACGCGCAAGCCGGTGTCATCGCTGGGCCGGGACGACCCGGACATCGCGGCCCTGCGACGGGCCATTCCGGTGATGCGCCAGTCCGGCGCCTGGGACGCCCAGATCGCGATCCACGCCGACATGAGCCACCGCCACCATTCGTCCTGGCGCTTCCTGCCATGGCACCGGCTGCAGCTGGCCTGGTTCGAGCGCCATGTCGCGGCGATCAGCGGCCGGCCCGACTTCGCCCTGCCCTTCTGGGACTGGGACGACGACCGGATTCCCGATCTCTTCCTGAGTGACCCGGTGTTCCGCGTCCCCGGCCGCACGGCCCAGCCCGGCGACAGCATCACCCGGTTCCTGACCCAGAACGACCAGTGGCTGAACGGCCGGCTGACCGACGACTTCGGCACCTTCTTCGGCCGGCCGCGCAGCGCGCGCGACGCGGGCGGACGCTACTACTCCGGCTCGGCCGAATGGGGCGGCCACAACCTGATCCACGGCTTCGTCGGCGGCGACATGGGCCGGCTGGACCGGTCGCCGAACGATCCGATCTTCTGGATGCATCACGCCAACATCGACCGGATCTGGACGCTGTGGCGCGGCAAGCATGCCGGCCAGGTGTTCCCCAAGGCCTGGCGCAACGAGTCGCTGGGCGGGTTCGTCGATCCGGCCGGGCGGGCGGTCGCGCCGGTGCTGGCCGGAGCCACGATCGAGACCGCCACGCTCGGCTATGTCTACAAGTTCGACCCGACGCCGCCGGTGGTGTTCGCCACCGCGCCCGGCCCGCCCATCGTGCGGCGCAGGTCCTACAGCTGGGCCATGCAGCGGATGGGGCCGGCGTCGGCCTTCGTCGATATCTCGCCGGCCCTCGCGCGGGGCCAGGCCGAGGCGGCGACCGGCTATCTGGAAGTCATGCCCGACCCGCACGCGGCGTCGATGGTGCGGTTCACGGCGCGGGCAAAGCGGGACGGCGCGGTGCTGTTCAAGGACGGGATCTTCCTCGTGCCGATGGGCCACGCCATGGGCAGCCAGCACTATCGCATCCAGCTTGAGGACGTCTGGCGCGGCCGCGACACCGGCGGGATAAGGCTGGAGATCGAGGCCGTCCCGCTGGTCGGGCGCGCGTCCAGCGACATGCCGACGACGCTGGTCGACTTCTTCCTCGACGCGGACCTGGCCTTCACCGCTTCGGATCAGGGCTAGCGGTTGTAGCCCTGCGGGGCGGGACTGTAGGGCGCTTCACCCGGATAGGGGCGCGGCGTCGACGGCCGGCCGTCGGCACACTGGATCGTCCGCCACTCGAACCGACCCTCGCTGACCAGCCGCTGGCGGCTGACCGTGCGATAGACCGGCGGAATCGACCAGGTCTCTTCCCGCTCCGGCTGAAGCAGCACCGGAACCCGCACCGTGCGGTACTGCGCCGGGATGACGCGCCGCTCCTGATGGGCCGGGCAGTCGACGACCTGGCGCGCGACGGTGCGGGTCTCCGCCGGGATGTCGATGCGGACCGTGCGGGCCGGCGTGCGCAGCACCTGCCGCGTCACCAGCCGGTACTCCGCCGGGACCTCGACCAGGCAGAGCACCTCCCCGGTCGGCAGGACCCGGGTCGTTCCGGGCGCGGCCGACACGGCGCCGCCCACGGCCTCGCGACGCCATTCGGTGTGCGCCGGACGGACCAGCACCCGCTCGGTGATCGTATCGTACTCGGCCGGAAGGGTTTCGAAGCGACAGGAGGCCGGCCGGACCACCACCGTCTCGTAGACGGTGCGCCAGGTCGCCGGCACGGTCCAGGTCTCGACCCGCTCGGGGCTGACCAGCTCCTGGCGCACCGCCTCGTCATAGACGGCCGGCACGATGCGCGAGCCGGTGCGGCCGGGCGTTTCGAGCACCTGCTCCAGGACGGTCTCGTAGCGCGGCGGGATCAGCACCTTCTCGTAGCACTGGCCGGGCACGGCGTTGGGCGGGCAGTCGTCGCCGCCGCCGGCCTGGGCCGCGTCGCCGCCGAGCACGGCGACGGCGATCAGCGCCGCCGACGTCGCCCCGAGCATCGGCATCCATCCGCGCATCGGCCGTCCGCCCCCTGATCCACCGTTAACCCTGATCCACTGAACACCGTTTCGCGGCGGCCCTGGCGGGTTTTCGGCTGACAGGCGAATTCCTCGCGCGGTCAGGCCGCGCGCCAGTCTCCGCCGGCGGCCGCGAACAGCCGGATGGCGTCGGCGAGCCGCCGCCCGCGCGCGCGGGCCAGATCGGAGGCGACCTCGCCGACGTGACGCTCGGCGTCATGGACGCTGGCCAGGGTGTCGCCGCCGCGCCGGAACGCGGCCTGGACGTCGCGCAGGTTCTGGTCGGCCTCCGCGAGCGCCCGCTGCTGCACGGCGATCGCGGCATCGTCGGCCGCCAGCGCCTGCAGGGCGTCGCTGACCTGGACGAAGGCGGCGAGCACGGTCTGGCGATAACGCGCGTCTGCGGCCAGCGCCGCCGCCTGGGCCGCGCGCTTGCGCGATTTCAGCACCCCGCCGTTGAACAGCGGCGCGGTCAGGCCGGCGCCGAAGTCCCAGCCGCTGGCGTCGTAGGAGAACAGGTCCGTCGGCTTGAGCGCGCCCTGGGCGAACGCTCCGGTCAGGCTGAGCCTGGGATAGAGGTCGGCCGTCGCCACGCCGACATCGGCCGTCGCGGCGTGCAGGTCGGCCTCGGCGGCGAGGATGTCCGGCCGCTTGCGGACGAGGTCCGACGGCAGGGCCACCGGCACGGGGCCGGTCAGGGCGAGGCCGTCAAGGCGGAAGCCGGGCGCGGCCCACTCGCCGGGGGCCTTGCCGACCAGCTGCGCCAGGGCGTGGCGGGCCGCCGCCAGTTCCGCCCGCAGCGGCGGCAGCAGCGCCTCGTCTTCCTGAAGCTGTTTGCCGGCTTCGAAGCGCCCGCCCGCCGTTGAGCCGCCCAGGGCGGTGGCGCGTTGCACGAGATCGATCTCGGCCTGGTCGGCGGCGATCATCCGCTCGGTGGCGGCGATCTGCTCGTCGAGCGTGGCGATGGTCACCGCCTGCAGCGCGACGTTGGCCGTCAGGGTCAGGTAGGCCGCTTCGGCGCGCCGGGCCTCGGCCTCCGCGCGGGCCTGCGCCCCCTCGACCCGGCGTCGTTCGCCGCCGGACAGGTCGAGGTCGTAGCGGATCGCGCCGCCCACCGAATAGAGGGTGAAGGTCGGATTGCTCATCGTCACGCCGCCGAAGTCGGTGAAGCCGAACGACTGCAGGTTGGCCCGCTGGCGCTTCACGCCGCCGGTGGCGTCGACCTGCGGCAGGCCTTCGCCGCGCGCCTGGGCCAGGGCCTCGCGCGAGGCCGTCAGCCGGGCGTCTGCCTCGGCCAGGGTCGGGCTGTCGGCCAGCGCCTGGCGGATGATCCGGTCGAGCTCGGGCGAGTTGAACGCCGACCACCAGACGCCGCGCCCCTCGGCGAGCGGGACCGTCCGCACACCGCCGACGGGCGCGTCGCCGGCCATGGCGTAGCCGGCGGTCGTCGGCGCGGCCGGCCGCGCGAAGTCCGGGCCGACCGTGGCGCAGCCGGCCAGGGTCAGGCCGGCCGCGCCGGCGAGCAGCAGGCTCCTGAGGGCGTCAGTCGATCGCGACATGGCTGTTGTCTCCCGCGGGGGGCTTCTTAGGCGCGCGCATCAGCAGGATCAGCGGCGCGCAGATGAGGCTGAGCACGACCATCAGGCGGAAGTCGTCGATGTAGGACAGCATCCGCGCCTGCTGGCCGATGAAGGCGTTGAAGGCGGCGATGGCGCTCTCGGAACTGAAGGTTTCCGGGCGATAGGCCTGGAATAGCGGATTGTCGGGCCGCACGTGCTCGACGAGGGCCGAATGGTGCTTCTCGGCGCCGCTGACGTAGAGCGCCTGCATGATCGAGATGCCGGCGGCCGAGCCGATGTTGCGCACCAGGGTGTAGACCCCCGCCCCTTCGGCGCGCAGGTGCGGCGCGACCTTGGCGAAGGCGATGGTGCTGAGCGGCACGAAGATCAGCCCGGTGCCCAGCCCCGACAGGAAGCCGGAGACGGCGATCGGCATGGCGTCCATGCCCAGCGAGAAGTGGGCCATCTGCCATAGCGAGACGGTGTTGATGACCAGGCCGGTGGTCAGAATGGCGCGGATGTTCACCCGGCCGATCAGCTGGCCGACGAACATCATCGAGATGAACGAGCCGACGCCGCGGGTCATGCTGATGACCCCCGCGTAGGCCACCGGATAGCCGAGCACCGTCTGCATCATCGGCGGCAGCAGGGCGAGCACGCTGAACATCAGCACCCCGGTGAAGAAGCCGAAGATGCAGCAGATGACGAAGTTGCTGTCCTTGATCAGGGCGCGGTCGACGAACGGCTTCTTCGCCGTGGCGATCTGCACGCCGAAGATCCACAGACTGATGATGACGATGACCAGGTAGGTCCAGATCTCGCGCGAGCCGAACCAGTCCTGGCCGGGGCCGCGGTCGAGCATCATCTGGAAGCCGCCGATGGCCAGCGACAGGGTGGCGAAGCCGAGGATGTCCAGGCGGTTCTTCACCAGCCCCTTCTTCTCGGACAGGAACAGGAACACGCCGAAGAAGGCCAGGATGCCGATCGGCAGGTTGATGAAGAACACCCAGCGCCAGTCGAGATTGTCGGTCAGCCAACCGCCGAGCACCGGGCCCATGACCGGCCCCAGCACCGCGCCAGCGCCCCAGACGGCCATGGCCTGGCCGTGCTTCTCCGGCGGGTTGATGTCGAGCAGCACGGCCTGGGACAGCGGGATCAGGGTGGCCCCGAAGATGCCCTGCAGCAGGCGGAACAGCACGATCTCGATCAGGCTGTTGGCGACGCCGCAGAGCATCGAGGCGACCGTGAAGCCGACGATCGAGACCATCAGCAGCATCTTGCGACCCAGCCGGTCGGCGAGAAAGCCGGTCAACGGCGTCATGATCGTCGAGGCGACGATGTAGGAGGTCAGCACCCAGGTGATCTGCTCGGCCGAGGCCGAGACGCTGCCCTGGATGTGCGGCAGCGCCACGTTGGCGATCGTCGTGTCCAGCGAGGTCATCACCGTCGCCAGCATGATGGCGACCGTGATGGCGACGCGGTTGCCGGCGTCGTCCCGCCCGTTGCGGGCCGCGCTCATCGCGGCCTGGACCGGTCGCGGACGTCGACCTTGACCCGGGCGCTGAGGCCGGCGCTCAGACGCGGGACGGGGCTGTCGAGTGCGATGCGCACGGGCAGGCGCTGCACGACCTTGACCCAGTTGCCGGTGGCGTTCTCGGCCGGCAGCAGGGCGAAGCTGGAGCCCGTGCCCGGCGAGAAGCTGGCGACGTGGCCGGTCAGCGTCTGGTCATAGGCGTCCACCTTGATGGTCACCGGCTGGCCGATGCGCATGTGGGCCAGCTGGTCTTCCTTGAAGTTGGCCTCGATCCACGGCTGGCCGGAGATCAGCCAGAACAGCGCCTGGGACGCCGCCACGCGGTCGCCGACCTGGATCTGGTCGACCTTGGTCACGATGCCGTCGGCCGGCGCCACGATGACCGCGTAGCTGCTGTCGAGACGGGCGCGCTCCAGCGCGGCCCGGGCGCTGAGCACGCGCGGCTGCTGGTCGACCGGCAGGCCCGGCCGGCCGCCGATCTCGGCCAGGGCCACGGCCACGGTCTGGTCGACCACGGCCGCCTGGTAACGGGCGGTATCGTAGGCGTGCGCGGCCTCGGCCGCCTGGGCCTGGGTGACGGCGCCGATAGCGGCCAGCTCCTTCTGGCGACGGGCCTCGCGTTCGAAGAAGGCGACGTTGCCGCGGGCCGCGAACTGGTCGATCAGCCGCTGGCGATAGACGGCCTGGGCGCTGCGGACCTGCAGGCGCGCGGTTTCGAGCGCCGCCTTCGCCTCCGCCTCGGAGACGGCCATCTCCGCCGCGTCAAGCCGCAGCAGCACCTGGCCCTTTTTCACGACCTGGTTCTCGTGCACCGCGACCTCGACGACGCGGGCCTCGACGCTGGAGCTGATCCGGGTCCGGGCGACCTGGACATAGGCGTTGTCGGTCGACTGGAACCGGCCCGAGGTGAGAACGAACCAGGCGACGAGGGCCAGCACGACCAGAGGTCCGGCGATCATCAACGGCAGGCGCAGCCGGCCGCTCAGGTCACGCCGGTGCTCCTTCTCGGCGGCCGCCTCGTCGGCGTCGGCGATGGCCTGGTATCCTTCGGCGTCGCTCACTCGTCGCTCCACGTCCATGCGCGGCGATCCCGACAATGGGCGCCGTCGAGTCTCATGCATTTTCCGGTGACCCGCGTCGGGAAGGCGCGGATAGGAGCGTTGCAATACGCCTCGCCTGCCACATGATCAAAATGATATGTTGTCACGCAAATCATGAATGACATTCATTTCAAATCCCTCGACCTGAACCTGCTGCGGGTGTTCGAAGCCCTGCTGGCGGAAGGAAACGCGACGCGCGCCGGACTGCGGCTCGGCCTGACCCAGTCCGCCGTGAGCCATTCCCTGTCGCGCCTGCGCCTGGCGCTGAACGACGAGCTGTTCGTGCGCGGCCCGTCCGGCCTGCAGGCGACGCCGCGCGCGATGGAGCTGGGCGGGGCCGTCCGCGAGGCGATGAAGCTGCTGGAAGCGGCCGTCTCTCCCCCGGTGTTCGACCCGGCGACCACCGACCGGCGGTTCGACATCGCGGCCGGGGCCTACACCGGCGCGGTGCTGATGCCGGCGCTCGTGGGACGGGTGCTGAAGACCGCGCCTGGCGTGCGCCTGCGCGTCCGCAACATCGAGGAACCGGTCACCGCCGCGCTCGATCGGGGTGACATCGACATGGTCATCGCCGGCTTCGAGCATGTGCCGGAAAGGTTCGCCTACCGGTCCCTGTTCAGCGAGCAGGGCGTGTGGGTCGTGCGGGCCGACCATCCCGCCGCCCGCCCCGGGATGACCGTCGAGGACATCGTCGGCCTGCCCCACCTGCTGGTGTCGGCCGGCCAGCCGGCCCGCGATCCGCGCCAGGACCAGCGCAACCTTCACCTGCTGCGCATATCAGCCTGGAGCGAGGACTACGCGCTGGGCTCAACCAGCATCAGCGATTTCGACGGCCCGGTGACCGTGCCCGATTCCTATTCGGCGCTGAGCATCGTGGTGCAGACGGACATGGCCGCGCTGCTGCCGCGCCGGTTCGCCCAGACGGCCGTCGAGAAGGGCCGCGTCGTGGTCGTCGAGCCGGCGACGCCGCCGCGCGCGTTCGAGATCGGCGCCGTGGTGCGCCAGGGCGAACAGGACACCGGCCCCGTCGCCTGGCTGCTGGGCCTCGTCGCGGAAACGGCCGCGACGATCTGAAGGCGGGCCGTCAGTGCGGCGGGCCGGCCTCCAGGCCGCGCGGGCAGCGGGCCGCCATCACCGGGCCCAGCTCGGGATTGTCGCGCGCCACGCGGGTCAGGATATCGCAGCGCTGGGCCTGGGTTTTCACCCGTTTGTCGGCCAGCAGGTCGGCGACGATCCGCTGGCTGGTCTCGCGGTCGCTGCTCATGCGCCAGCCGCCCCCGGCCGGGCTGTCGAAGATCATCATCCGCTCGGCCGCCGGGGCGTTCGACCAGGGCTTCCATTCCGGCAGCTTGCCGTCGACGCCGCGTCCCGGCGCGCCGGTGGCGGCGAAGTTGACCCAGTAGCTCATCATCGCGTTGGACAGGGCGATGCGGCCCGGTTCGTTGTGCTTCGTGAAGGCGAACCGGTCGAAGGCGCCCAGCAGCTTGAAGTGGCCGAAGACGAACGGGATCTCCAGGCTGTGGCCGGAGCCGAGCAGCTTGCCGAGATTGCTGATCAGCACCCGCCCCTCCTCGTCCCAGTCGAAGCGGTAGGCCCAGACCGTCGGCAGGCCGCCGGCGGTCATACGCGAGGCCGGCGTATCCACCGCGTTCAGCTTCCACATCCGGCTCGGATAACGGGAGAAGGCGTCGTAGAGGCCCTGCTTCCGGGCCACCGGCAACTTGCCGAACCAGTATTTCACCAGCGAGGGATTGAGCGCGTTGAACAGCTTCATCTCGTCCTGGTTCGTGCCGGTGATCACCGGTACGGCGTTGTACGCCGCCGGATCCCCCAGCACGGAGTCGACGCCGCCGGCCGGCAGGACCACGCCGTCGGCGATGATGCGGATCGGATCGCGCTGTTCGTCCGGCGTCTTGTAGGCCTGGTAGATCGCCTTGACCGGCGCCGCGCGCAGCGCCGCGCCGGTGATCGGATTGCCCTCGCCGACGATCTTCGGCGCCAGGGTGACGCCGGACTCGGCGCGGGGAAACTGTTCCAGCCCTTCGGCTTCCTGGATCGGCGTCGAGCGGAACGAGCCCGACTGGATGATCGCGCGGTGGAACAGGCCCTTCGCGCGGGGGCTGGTCAGCAGGGCGGCGACGTTCTGGCCGCCGGCGCTCTCGCCGAAGATGGTCACCCGGCCGGCGTCGCCACCGAAGGCGCCGATGTCCTGACGGATCCATTCGAGCGCGCGGATCTGGTCGAGCGTGCCGAAGTTCGGCGAGGCGTCATCCGGCAGCCCCCCCCCCTGGCGCAGGGCGTCCATCGCCATCCAGCCGAGCGCGCCGAGGCGATACTGGATAACGACCACCACGACCTTGTAGCGGGCGGCCAGGGCCGAGCCGTCGTACTGCTCGGCCCGGCCCCAGGTGTTGGAGCCGCCGTGGATCCACATCATCACCGGCAGCTTCGCCCGGGCCGCCGCGTCGGCGGCCATCGGCGGGGCGTAGACGTCGAGGTAGAGGCAGTCCTCCTGGCCGACGATGTCGCCGAAGCGTTCCTTCTTCACGCCGTCGAGGGCGCTGAGCTGCTGCGGGCACCATGGGGCGGGCTTCACCGACACGCGCTGGCCGGTCCAGGCGGCGGGCGGACGGGGGGCGCGCCAGCGCAGGTCGCCGACCGGCGGGGCCGCGAACGGGATGGCGCGCCAGACATGGGCGCCGGTGGGGGCGTCGACGTAGCCGACCACGCCGCCCTCGCCGATGACGCGGGCCGTCGCCGGATCGGCGGCCGGCGGCGCGGACGGCTTGCCGGTCGCGCTGGAACAGGCGGCCAGGGCCAGGACGGCCAGAAGTGCGACGATACGGTTCATGCTACCCCCCGAGGTCTCGCCGCATCAGATAGAGCGACTTCGCCGGACAGCCAACCGCCCCGTTCGGGACGTCGGCGTCCGGCGCGTCGGCGCGTCAGAACTCGAGGCAGATCTTGCCGAAGTGCTTCTGCGACATCTGGTGGGCGAAGGCCGCCGAGATCTGGTCCAGCGGGAAGGTCGAGTCGATCACCGGCACGATGCCGTTGGCCTCGATGGCCGCGATCATCTCTTCCTGGTCCTGGCGCGAGCCGACCGTGATGCCCTGGATGCAGACGTTCTTGGACATGGCCATGGCGGTGGGGATATCGCCCGAGACGCCGGTCAGCACGCCGATCAGCGAGATGTGGCCGCCGATGCGGCAGGCCTGGATCGACTGGCCCATGGTGCCGGGGCCGCCGATTTCGACGACGGCGTCGACGCCGCGGCCGCCGGTCAGCGCCATGGCCGCCGGGCCCCAGTTGGGCTCTTCCTTGTAGTTGATCAGATGATCGGCCCCGAGGGCCTTCAGCTTCGCCAGCTTCTCCGGCGAGGACGAGGTCGCGATGACGGTCGCGCCGGCCGCCTTGGCCAGCTGCAGGGCGAAGATCGACACGCCGCCGGTGCCCTGGGTCAGGACGATGTCGCCGGGCTTGATGCCCGCCTCGACCACCAGCGCGCGCCAGGCGGTCAGGGCCGCGCAGGGCAGCGTCGCCGCCTGGGCCGGCGTCCAGCCCTTCGGGATGCGGGTGAAGGCCGTCTCCGGCATGGCCACATACTCGGCCGCGAACCCCTCGGCGCTGTCGCCCGGCACGCCGAGCAGGCGCGGCAGGGTCGGGCCGCCGCCGGACCAGTTGGGGAAGAAGGTCGACAGCACCTGGTCGCCCACCTTGAACAGCGACGCGCCGGCGCCGAGTTCGACGACTTCGCCCGCGCCGTCGGACATGGGGATGCGGCCGTCCGGCACGCGGATCATGCCCGCGACGACGGCGAAGTCATGGAAGTTCAGCGAGCTGGCGCGGACGCGGACGAGGATCTGGCCCGGTCCCGGCGTCGGCCGGTCGCGCTCCTCGATGACGATGTTCTGCAGCCCGCCCGGGGCTTTGACGGCGGCGACCTTCATGGGGTGTCTTCCGGTATGTTCGGTTGAGGGATGGGGATCGTGACTATTCGGCGGCCATGGCCATGGCCGGCTCCTGCCGGCCGCGGATGAGCTTGCCGGGCATAGCGCCGGTGGCCTCGCCGTTCTCGTAGGTGACCACGCCGCTGACGATGGTGGCGACATAGCCCTGGGCGCGCTGGATCATCCGGCGGCCGTCGGCGGGCAGGTCGAAGACCATCTCCGGCGCCTGGATCGCCAGCCGCTCGAAGTCGATGACGTTGAGGTCGGCCTTCATGCCGACGGCCAGCACGCCGCGGTCGTTGAGTCCGTACAGCCGGGCGGTGTCGCGCGTCTGCATCGACACCACCTTCTCCAGCGGCAGGGTCGGGCCGCGTTTGCGGTCGCGCACCCAGTGGGTCAGCATGTAGGTCGGGAAGCTGGCGTCGCAGATCACGCCGCAGTGGGCGCCGCCGTCCGACAGGCTGAGCACGGTGTTGGGATCGTGCATCATCGCTTCGATGTGGTCGAAGTTGAATTCCGTGTAGTTCAACAGCGGCAGGTAGATGTAGCCGCGCCCGTCGTTCTCCATGAGCATGTCGTAGACGACGGCGTCGGGCGCCTGGCCGCTGGCTTCCGCGAGCGCCTTGATCGAGTCCTCGGCGCGGGGTTCGTAGTCGAGGCTGCCGTCCGGCTGCTGCAGCCGGAACATGCGGTCGAAGCCCTGGGTCATGATGGCGCCGAGCGGGCCCATCTTCTTGCTCGGATCGGCCAGGATGGCGGCGCGGACGGCCGGGTCCTTCAGCTTCGCGAGGCGTTCCTCGAACGGCAGGGCGGCGATGTCGCGATAGGTCTGGCGGCCGACGAAGGGGTGGATGGTGCTCTGCCAGCCGAGCACCAGGCCCGTGGGGCGGCAGGCGATCTGCGCGGCGATGCTGGCGCCCTGCGCCCGCGCCTGACGGGTCAGTTCGAGCAGCCGGATCCAGTTGCCAGGCTGCAGCGGCGACTGCAGCAGGCTGTAGGTCACCGTCACGCCGGTATCCATCGACATCGCCCGCATCCAGTCGAACTCGCGTTCGGCCGGGGCCATGTCCGACGACATCTCGAACACGCCGGGCGCGACCGCGGCCATGGCCTTGCCGATGGCCAGCAGCTCGTCCGCCGCCGCCGTCGTGCCGGGCATCACCGTGCCGTCCTTCGTCGTGTGGACCACGGTGCGCGAGGTCGAGAAGCCCAGGGCCCCGGCCGCCATGCCCTCGGCGACGATGGCCGACATCGCCGCGATGTCCTCCGGCGTCGCGTCTTCGTTGCGCGCGCCGCGTTCGCCCATGACGTAGGCGCGCACCGCGCTGTGCGGCACCTGGGTGGCGACGTCGAGCACGCGCGCCTGCCCGTCGAGGCTGTCGAGATATTCGGGGAAGGTCTCCCAGGTCCAGGTGATGCCCTCGGCCAGGGCCGAGCCGGGGATGTCCTCAACCCCCTCCATCAGCTCGATCAGCCACTCATGGCGGTCGCGCTTCACCGGGGCGAAGCCGACGCCGCAGTTGCCCATCACCGCCGTGGTCACGCCGTGCCAGCTGGAGGGCGAGAGATAGGGGTCCCAGGTCACCTGGCCGTCGTAGTGGGTATGGATGTCGACCCAGCCGGGGGTGACGATCCTGCCCGCGGCGTCGATCTCGCGGCGGCCCTTGCCGGGCACGACGCCGACGGCGGTGATCAGGCCGTTGTCGATGGCGATATCTGCGACAAAGGCCGGCGTCTCGGCGCCATCGATGACCCGCCCGTTGCGGATGACCAGATCGTGCATGTCCATCTCCCGTCGGAGGCGTCCCTGGCTGAGTGGCCGGGCGCCCCTTGTTGGACGGGATCATGGACGTGTCTTACGTGCGCGGAAAGTATGACCCGACGTCAGGCCGGGCCGGGCCGCCCAAAGCGGGGCGTCAGAGGACCCGGGAGAAGCGCGACTGCGCGCCGCTGCGCAGGTCGAAGACCCGGGCGACCGAGCGCAGCCAGGGCTGGCCGACCGGCGTCAGGGCGACCGTGTCGCCCGAGACCTCGACCAGACCGTCGGCCTGCATTCCGGCCAGCGCCTCGCGCTCGGGAGCCAGTTCGGCGGCCGACCGGCCGTGGTCGGCGCAGATCGCGTCCAGATCCACCGCCCGGCGGCACATCAGGGTCTCGATGATCGCGCCGCGGAAGCGATCCTCCTCGGTCAGGGTCACGCCCCGCGCGACCGGCAGGCGGCCCTCCTGGACGCGGCGACGCCAGCCCAGTTCGGTCGGGTCGTTCTGGTAGTAGCCCTGCGGCAGGCTGCTGATGGAGGAAGCGCCGACGCCGATCAGCGTCATGTGCGGGTCGGCGGTGTAGCCCTGGAAGTTCCGGCGCAGGCGCTTTTCCTTCATCGCCACGGCCAGGGGATCATCCGGCAGGGCGAAGTGGTCGAGGCCGATGCGGACATAGCCCTCCCCTTCCAGCAGCGCGGCCGCAGCCTCGCTCTGGTCGAGTCGCTCGGCGGCGCCGGGCAGGTCGCCCTGGTCGATGAGCTTCTGGTGCGACTTGACCCAGGGCACATGGGCGTAGCCGAACAGCGCGAGGCGCTCGGGCCGCAGGGTAAGCACGGTATCGAGGGTTCGCAGCACATCCTCGGTGCGCTGACGCGGCAGGCCGTACATCAGGTCGAGATTGATCGAGGCGATGCCCGAATCGCGCAGCCAGGTGACGGCCTGTTCGACGACCTCGAACGATTCGATGCGGTTGACCGCCTGCTGCACGTGCGGCGACAGGTCCTGGACGCCGATGCTGGCGCGCGTCAGGCCGTGGAAGGCGGCGGCCTTCACCCAGGACTCGGTGAGCACGGATGGGTCCAGCTCGGCGGCGATCTCCGCCCCGGGCGAGACGTTGAAGACGTGGCGCAGGGCGCGGAACAGGCTGCCGAGATCCTCGCGCGACAGCATGTTGGGCGTGCCGCCGCCGAGGTGGATCGCGCCGACATGGGGGCGACCCGGCAGGGCCTTCTCCAGCAGGGCCAGTTCCTCGCCGACGAAGGCGATGTAGTCGCTGATCAGGTTGCGGTTGCGCACCGCCCGCGTGTTGCAGCCGCAGTACCAGCACAGCCGCTTGCAGAAGGGGATGTGGACATAGACCGACAGACGCTCCTCGAGCGACACCTGGCCCAGCCAGCCGGCGACGGCGTCTTCATCGACCGCGTTCGAGAACTCGACGGCGGTCGGATAGCTCGTGTAGCGCGGCACGTTGCCGTCGTAGCGCTCCAGCAGGTGTTGGCGCTGGTCGGCGAAGGCGCTGATCGGGTCGGCCAGGGTCATTGCGGCATCCGGTTGGGGAACGACGCCAATGTGCAGGGCGATGGAACTTTCACCCTGATCTGTATCAAACCCCGGAGTCGGGTCCGTCGGCGAGGTGATCGTCGAGGATGCGGGCGGCGTCGCCCTTGGGGTCCTCGTACTGGCCGGAGCGGATGGTCCACCAGAAGGCGGCCAGACCCGCGAGGGCCAGCAGCAGCGAGAACGGGGCCAGCAGCAGGACGATGGTCATCGGCGTCCGCCCGTCAGGTTCATCCTCAGCGCGTTGAGCGTCACGACCAGCGACGAGCCGGACATGGCCACGGCCGCCACCAGCGGGTTGACGAAGCCGAACATCGCCGCGGGCGCGGCCACCACGTTGTAGAGGGCGGAGAAGGCGAAGTTCTCCATCGCCCGGCGGCGGGCGGCGCGGGCCACCCGGACGCTGAACGGCACGGCGTCGAGCAACTTGCCGGAAAACACCAGGTCGGCCGCGTTCTGGCTGGCGTCGACCGCCGACCCGGGGGCCATCGAGGCGTGAGCGCGGGCGATGGCCGCCGCGTCATTGAGGCCGTCGCCGACCATCAGGACCTTGCGGCCCTCCTGCTTCAGGCGGTCGAGCACGGCGACCTTGTCGAACGGGGTCAGGCCCGCGCTCCAGCGATCGATGCCGGCCTCGTTGGCGGCGCGCAGCACCGGGCCCGCGACGTCGCCGGACAGCACCTCGACCGTCAGCCCCATGGCCTTGAGCTGGGCCACCGTGTCGGCGGCGTCGGACCGCAGGCGGTCCTCGAAGGTGAAACGGACGCGGGTGTCGCCGTCGAAGCCGAACCACAGCTCTGTCTCGTCGGCGTGCAGCGATTCGACGCCGAGGAAGGCGGCGCGGCCGAGACGGGCGCGGCGGCCGTCGATGACGCCCTCGACGCCCATGCCGGCGACTTCGTTGACCTCGGTCGCGGCGTCCCCGCAACCGGCGGCCTCCGCCAGCGCGCGGGCCAGCGGGTGGCGCGAGGCGCGGGCCAGCGGCGCGGCCATGGCCAGCAGCTGCGGCGGGGCGTCGAGCAGCATCGGGCGGCCCTCAGTCAGCACGCCGGTCTTGTCGAACACCACGTGGTCGATCTCGGCCAGGCGCTCCAGCGCCGCGCCGGTCTTGACCAGCACGCCCTTGCGGAAGAGGCGACCCGAGGCGACGATCTGCACCGCCGGCACGGCCAGGCCGAGCGCGCAGGGGCAGGTGACGATCAGCACGGCCGCCGCGCGCAGCAGCGCCTCGCGCGGGCCGAGGCCGAGGGCCCAGCCGCCGGCGAAGGTCAGGGCGGCCAGGGTGTGGACCACCGGCACGTAGAGAGCGGCGGCCTTGTCGGCGAGCTGAACGTAGTTGGAGCGGCTCTGGGCGCCGGCCTCCATCAGCCGCGCGATCGCGGCGATCGCCGAATCCTCGGAGCGGGCCAGAACCCGCAGCACCAGACGGCCCGAAAGGTTCAGGGCGCCGGCGTTGACCACCGCGCCGGGGCCGACGACCAGGCTGGCCGTCTCGCCGGTGATCAGGGCGTTGTCGAGATCCGAGCCGCCGGCCTCGATGATGGCGTTGACCGGGATGCGGTCGCCCGGAACCACGACCAGCGAATCGCCGACCTCGACCTCGCCGACCGGGATGGTCCGCTCGACGCCCAGGTCATCGATGCGGGTGGCGACCGGCGCCTGCAGCGCCAGCAGGTCGCGGGCCGCGCTGCGCGCCCTCGCCCGCAGCTTGTGATCGAGGTAGCGGCCGATGAGCAGCAGGAACAGCAGGGTGACGGCGGCGTCGAAATAGGCGTGCGGGCCGTTCTGGATCGTCTCGGAGAAGCTGACGATGAGGGTCAGGATCACGCCGATCGAGATCGGCACGTCCATGTTGGCCTTGCCCTTGCGCAGCGAGGCCCAGGCGGACCGGAAGAAGGGCTGGCCGGCGAACAGCGCGCAGGGCGTCGCGACCATGGCCGCGAACCAGTACATCAGCTGGCGGGTGGAGGGATCGAGCTCCTGGCCGAAAAAACCGGCCCAGACGGGCACGGTGAACATCATCGCGTTGCCGGCGCCGAACCCGGCGACGCCGAGCGCGAGGGCCAGCATGCGGCCCTCCTTGTCGTGCGCGGCCTCGGCCTTGCCCGGATCGAAGGGGGTGGCCGGATAGCCTTCCTTCTCCAGCGCGTCGATGATCAGGCCCGGATCACCCGTGCGGCCGAGGAAGCTGACGGCCAGCTTGCCGGTGGTCAGGTTGAAGCGGGCGGCCGAGACGCCGGGCGCGGCGGCCGCGACCCGTTCGATCTTGGCCATGCAGGCGGCGCAGCGCGCCCCGGTGACCAGCAGTTCGACCCGCCCGTGCTCCGTGTCGTCGGTGGTGACGAAGGCGGACAGGTCACGCGGGGCCAGGGCGATGGTCACGGCCGCACCATCCGGCGGTCGGCCTCGAACACCGCGCCGTTCGGATCCCTGGCAATGACATGCAGGTCCCAGGCGCCGTCGAGCGCGGAGGTGTCGGCGCGATAGCCGCCCTTGCCGTCCGGCGTGAAGGTCAGCGCGCGCTGGCCCTTCACCGTCGCCGGCCGCACCAGAACGCCGGTGACCGTCAGGCCCTCGATGCTCTTGCCGGCCTTGTCGGCCACCCGCACCACGACCAGATCGCGCTCTTCCTCGATGGTCGCCTTCCAGCCCAGCGCCGCCTCGCGGCGGCGTTGCGCCAGGGTGTTGTTGTACATGATGCCGGCTTCGTACGGATCGTGGATCGCCTCACCGGAGAAGGTCTTGTAGGCGGCCATGGCGAAGCCGACGTCGACGGCGATGATGATGCCGAAAAAGGCGATGAACCCGAGCAGGACATGCCAGCCCTTGATGGTGAACCCGGGGGTCGCTGTGAGATCGGTCATCGTGCGTTCGCCTCTCCTGAGAGGAACACCGTACGGGTTTCGGCGGCGGTCGACTTTGATCTAATCGAAAACGTGACCGGCAGACTGGGCGCCGTGAGAGCCGCTTCCGGCGCGTTGACGAACACCCGCATGGCGCGGACCTCGTCGGGCTGGACCAGCACGGTCAGGGTGTTGGCCGAGACCGTCTCACCCGGCGTCTTGAGGGTCACCGGCGCGATGCCCCTGAAGGTCACCTGGTAGGTTTCCGGCTGGAAGCCGCGGTTGGTGATCTTCAGCGTGTAGGCGTTGCGGATCGACCCGTCGTGCAGCCGGATGAAGGTCGGGTTGCGGTCGCGCAGCACATGCAGGTCGACCGGCTGGCGCTGCAGGAAGCCCCACAGCATGACCGAGCTGACCACGGTCAGCGCCGCGGCGTAGTAGATCGTGCGGGCGCGGATCGGCTTGTAGACGACCGCCTTCTGCTCGACGCGGCTGAGCACGGCGTGATCGGTGTCGTAGGCGATCAGCCCCTTGGGGCGGCCCATCTTGACCATGATCTCGTCGCAGGCGTCGACGCACAGGCCGCAGTTGATGCACTCCAGCTGGGCGCCGTCGCGGATGTCGATGCCCATCGGGCAGACCACCACGCACTGGTTGCAGTCGACGCAGTCGCCGCGACCTTCCCAGGTTTCGTTCTTCTTGTGCGGGCCGCGCGGTTCGCCGCGATCCTTGAGGTAGGTGACCTGCAGCGAGTGCTCGTCGAGCATGGCGCCCTGGATGCGCGGCCAGGGGCACATGTAGGTGCAGACCTGCTCGCGCATCGTGCCGGCGAAGATGTAGGTGGTCGCGGTCAGCAGGCCGCAGGAGATGTAGGCCGTCAGCGGCGCCTGGCCGACCCAGAAGGTGCGGATCAGGGTCGGCGCGTCATGGAAGTAGAAGATCCAGGCGCCGCCGGTGGCGAAGGCGATGCCCAGCCAGACGATGTGCTTGCCGGTCTTGCGCCAGAGCTTGTTGAACGACATCGGCGAGGCGTCGAGCTTCATCCGCGCGTTGCGGTCGCCCTCGAACAGCCGCTCGACGGCGATGAACAGGTCGGTCCAGACGGTCTGCGGGCAGCTGTAGCCGCACCAAAGGCGGCCGAACAACGCCGTCACCAGGAACAGCGCCAGGGCCCCCATCACCAGCAGACCGGTGATGAAATAGACCTCCTGCGGCCACAGCTGGATGAAGAAGAAGTAGAACCGGCGGCCGGTGAAATCGACCAGCACGGCCTGATCGGGCAGCGCGCCCGGGCGGGCCCAGCGGATCCAGGGCACGACGTAGTAGACCGCCAGGGTGGCGATCAGCATCGCCCACTTGATGGTCCGCCACTTGCCGTGGACCAGCTTGGGATAGATGGGCGCGCGCTTCTGGTAGAGACCGCCGCCCCGACCCGCCTTGCGACGGGCCAGAGCGGCGGCACTGACCGGACCCGGGCTTTTGGCCGCGCTGGGGGGCGTGGTCCGGTCAATTACAACGGTCATGACTGCACTACTGACCTGAGTTGGCGTGGATGTAGACGGCGATGGCCTTGATGGTCTCGGGGCTGAAGCGGTGTCCCCACGCCGGCATCACGCCGCCGCGGCCGTTCTGGATCTGCCCGTTGATCGAGGCGCGATCCGACCCGTAGAGCCAGTCACCGTCGGTGAGATCGGGGGCGCCCATGGCCTGGGTCCCCTTGCCGGCCGGACCGTGACAGCTGACGCAGTTCTCGGCGAAGACCGGAGCCGCGCGCGCCACGGCGGCGGCGTTGGCCGGCCGACCCGACAGCGAGACCACGTATTCGGTCAGGTCCGCGATCTGCGGGGCCTGCAGGAGACCGTCCTTGCCGAAGGCGGGCATCTGCGAGACGCGCGCCTGGTCATCGCCGGAGCGGATGCCGTAGGTCACGGTCTGCTGGATGTCCTCGGCGGTGCCGCCCCACAGCCAGACGTCGTCGCGCAGGTTGGGATAGCCCTTGCCGCCGCCGCCGCCGGCGCCGTGGCAGGTGGCGCAGTTGTCGCCGAAGATCGAACCGCCGACCTGCAGCGCGTAGGCCTGCAGCTGCGGGTCGCTTTCGATCTGGGCCAGGGAGGCCGTCTTCAGCTTCGCGGCGCCGGCGCCGCGAACGACCGCCAGATCCTTGAGCGCCTTGTCGACTTCGACACGGTCGGACCGGCCGAGGACGCCGTGGGTGTAGTTGGTCAGACCCGGCCAGGCCGGCATCAGCACCCAGTAGCCGATCGAGAAGGCGATACTGGCGTAGAACACCCAGAGCCACCAGCGGGGCAGAGGATTGTCGAGCTCACGGATGCCGTCCCACTCGTGACCGGTGGTGTCGACTCCGCTGTGGGCGTCTTTTTCGGGGACGTGGTCCGTCATTGGTCATCCTCCTCAAGAGGCAGGTTTGCGGCGCGGACAAAGGCATCCCGGTTTGTGGGCCAGAAGGCGTAGGCGCAGCCGGCCAGGAAGATCAGCCCGAAGTAGATGAGCCCTCCCTGTTGGGCGAAGCGGGCGGCGATTTCGTAGGTCATCGTGCGCGCTCCCTAGCGTTGGTTGGCAGGCGCATCGGCCTGGTAGGTGCTGAAGTCGACGAGCGTGCCGAGCATCTGCAGGTAGGCGATCAGGGCGTCGAGCTCGGTGAGGCGCTCGGGATCCCCGTCGAAGTCGCGGCTGACGGCCTTGGCGCCGTAGCGCTTGCGGAAGTCAGGACCGTCCGACGAGAAGGGATCGGCCTGGGCCTGGAGATCGGTCATCGTGTGATCGATCTGGTCCTGGGTGTAGGGCACGCCCACCGCCGTCATCGCCTTGACCCGGGCCTGAAGGTCCCGCGTCTGCAGGTCCTTCGTCGCCAGGAAGGCGTAGGGCGGCATCACCGATTCCGGCACGACCGACCGCGGATTGATCAGATGGTCGCGGTGCCAGCTGTCGGAGTACTTCCCGCCCACGCGGGCCAGATCAGGCCCCGTGCGCTTGGAGCCCCACTGGAAGGGGTGGTCGTACATGCTCTCGGCGGCGAGGCTGTAGTGGCCGTAGCGTTCAACCTCGTCCCGCAACGGGCGGATCATCTGCGAGTGACAGACGTAGCAGCCCTCGCGGATGTAGATGTCCCGGCCGGCCAGTTCGAGCGGGGTGTAGGGACGCATCCCGTCCACCTTCTCGATCGTGTTCTTGATCCAGAACAGCGGGGCGATTTCCACCAGGCCGCCGATCGAGACGACGATGACGATGCCGATGATCAGGAGCAGGGAGTGCCGCTCCAGCTTTCCGTGATGTTTCCACAAGCTCATGGCGCGATCCTCAAGCGGCTGCCGGGAGCGGCGCGGAAAGCGCGTCGCTGGTTTCGACGGACGGCAGCCGGACCGTGCGCCACAGATTGTAGATCATGATCAGCGTGCCCGAGAGGAACATCAGGCCGCCAAGGGTCCGGATGATGTTCTCGACATGCTTGGCCGAGACCGTCTCGATGAAGCTCCAGGCGAGGAACCCTTGCGGCGTGTATTCGCGCCACATCAGGCCTTCCATGATCCCGGACACCCACATCGCGCAGATGTAGAGAACGATGCCGGTGGTCGCGATCCAGAAGTGCCACTCGACGAGGGCGTTGGAGTACAGCCGGTCCTTCTTCCAGAGCCAGGGCACCAGGCAGTAGATGGCGCCGAAGCTGATGAAGCCGACCCAGCCGAGCGCGCCGGAGTGCACGTGGCCGATGGTCCAGTCGGTGTAGTGGCTGAGCGCGTTGACCGCCCGGATCGACATGACCGGACCTTCGAAGGTCGACATGCCGTAGAAGGCGATGGCCACGACCATCATACGCACGACCGGGTCGGTGCGCAGCTTGTCCCAGGCCCCCGAGAGGGTCATCAGGCCGTTGATCATGCCGCCCCAGCTGGGCATCCACAGCATGATCGAGAAGGTCATGCCGAGGGTCTGCGCCCACTGCGGCAGCGCCGTGTAGTGGAGGTGGTGCGGGCCGGCCCAGATGTAGATGAAGATCAGGGCCCAGAAGTGCACGATCGACAGGCGATAGCTGTAGACCGGGCGCCCGATCCGCTTGGGCACGAAGTAGTACATGATGGCCAGGAAGCCGGCGGTCAGGAAGAAGCCCACCGCGTTGTGGCCGTACCACCATTGCGTCAGGGCGCTCTGGACGCCGCCGAACAGCGGCACGCTGCTGTGGTTGAGGAGACCGACCGGCAGGGCCAGGTTGTTGACGATGTGCAGGACGGCGACCGTCACGATCATGGCCAGGTAGAACCAGTTGGCCACGTAGATGTGCGGTTCCTTGCGCTTCCAGATCGTGCCCAGGAAGGTGAACAGGTAGCCGACCCAGACGATGGTCAGCCACAGGTCAACGACCCACTCGGGCTCGGCGTATTCCTTGCTCTGCGTGATGCCGGCGAGATAGCCGACGGCCGCGGCGACGATGAACAGCTGATAGCCCCAGAACACGAACCACGGCAGGACGCCGCCGAAGAGGCGCGCCCGGCAGGTCCGCTGGACCACGTAGAAGGAGGTGCAGATCAGCGCGTTACCGCCGAAGGCGAACACCACGGCCGAGGTGTGCAGCGGACGCAGGCGGCCGAAGTTCAGCCAGCCGAAGTCCGAAAAGTAGAAGACGTTGGGCCAGGTCAGCTGCGAGGCGATGACCACCCCGACCAGCATGCCGACAGCGCCCCAGAACATGGTGGCGATGACGCCGGCCTTGACCACGCCGTCCATGTATTTCGTCGAGTCGTTGTTCAGAAGCCCGCCGCTCATGGCCGCGTTCAGCGCGAAGCCGCCGACGACGGCGGCGGCCACGAAGATGAACGCCTGGAGGCGGAACAACGGATCGTCCGTCATCGCCGCGCCTACGGCGAACAGGAGTCCGACGAGTATTGTGGAGATCAATAGGATCGGTGCGTCGAGCGATCCGCCGCCCGGTTTCGATACCTGTGTCATGTTTATGCCCCAAGCTGTCTTGGGGTTCAGCTAGGGCCGCCGGGGAGTCGTCGCGTTGATCTGCATCAAGGCCTCTCGCGCCCGCACGGGGAAAAGAATGCAGCGCAACATAGGAGTCGAACATGCAAGTCCGGGCGCTGACGAAGCTGGCCAACACGGCGCAGCTTGAGCTCATTACGCTGCACAGCGCCCTGGGCGCGGCGGCCCTGTGGATCGGCGTGATCGTGCGGGAATGGCCGCAGCTGACGGCCTATGGCCGGATCTGTGGAGAAACGGTCGCGCTGTTCGGTCACTGCCCGCTCTGCTTCCCGGCGGCGGCCCTGACGATCGTCGCGTTCGCGGGGGCCGCGGCCCTGCTCGGACGCGACGCCGGGCGCGCCTAGACCGTGGCGCTGACCAGGGTGGATTTCGCGCAGCCCGGCTTGCGGCCCAGCGCCGTGAGCAGCGCGCGGTCGCCCGTCTCGATCTGCACGGTCATCCCGCGACAGCCGAGCGTGCGGGCCACGTCGCGCAGGCCTTCGGCCAGCCCCTCGATCACCGGGCGGCCGTCGAGCAGCGAGAAGGACGCCACCCGCTCGACCCAGAGACTGCGGCCGGCCTGCAGATTGCTGCGCACAGTGAATGGCGCGAGCCCGCTCAGCCGGCCCGCGCCGTCGCGCGCCACCAGGGCGCCGGTCGCGCCGGCCGGATGCGCCGTCCAGCGCCGCGCGGTCGCCCGCCAGCGGCCGGGCGTCAGTCCGGGGAAAGCCAGCCTGGCCAGTCCAAACGCCTCGTCGATCTCATCCGCCGAGAGGCGCGTGACCACAATACTGTTCAGTCGCGATTTCATGCCGTTGATGAGGCTCGCAGTCTCGCCCGTCCGCATCGTTGATCTGCGTCAAGCCTGTAGAACTCTGGGGGATACCGCATCATGAGCAGCTCGACGGACGCCATCGTCTGCGCCAACGACAGCCGGCCGGACCCGTGCAGCGTCTGCGCCGCGCGTCATCTGAGCGTGTGCAACGTGCTGGCGGAGGACGGCCTGCGCCGCCTCAACGCCATCTCCGATCACCAGGAGTTCGACACCGGCGAGATCCTCGTCCGCGAGGGTGACCCGGCGACCAACCTGTTCAACATCACCTCCGGATCGGTGCGGGTCTACAAGCTGCTGCCCGACGGTCGACGGCAGATCGTCGGCTTCCTGTTCCCGGGCGACTTCCTGGGGCTGGCCACGGGCGACCGCTACGCCTTCTCGGCGGAAGCGCTGTCCGGCGGCTCGGCGTGCCGGTTCCAGAAGAAGACCTATCGCAAGATGCTGGCGGAGCAGCCCGATCTGGAAGCGGCGTTGCTCGACCGCGCCTCGCATGAGCTGCAGGCCGCGCATAACCAGATGCTTCTGCTGGGTCGAAAGACGGCCGTCGAACGGCTGGCGTCCTTCCTGGCCGACCTCGCCGCGCGGGACCGGCGGTCCGGCGGCGCCGGACGGATCATTCATCTGCCCATGACGCGGGCGGAAATCGCCGACTATCTGGGCCTGACAACGGAAACAGTCAGCCGGGTGACGTCGCGCCTGAAAACCCGCGGCGTCATCCGGCTGTTGTCGCTTCACAGTCTCAGCATCGAGAAACCGGCCGAACTCTCCGAGCTGGCCGGCCTCGAGGCGGGAGACGGCGCCTAGAACTTGCGTCCCACGCCGACCGACACGACCAGCGGGTCGATGGTCACGTCCGACTTCAGGGCGCCATGGTTGATGTTGGCGTTGGTGTCGAAGAACACCTTCTTCACGTCCACGTTCAGCGACCAGGGGCCGGTCAGGGCGATGTCCGCGCCGGCCTGCAGCGAGTAGCCGAAACCGTTGTCCACATCGACCGTGAAGCCGTTACGGTCCTTGCCCTTGTAGAAGATCATGTAGTTGACGCCGGCGCCGACGTACGGGCTGAAGCGCGCCGCGGGCAGCGGGTGATACTGGACCGACAGGACCGGCGGCAGGACCCAGGTGTCATGCACCGCGGTGTCGGTCGGCGCGGTCGTGGCCGAGATGGTGTGCTTGGACGTGCCGAGGATCAGCTCGACGGCGACCTTGTCGGTCACGAAGTAGGAAATGCCGAGCGACGGGATGGTGTCGCTGTCGATCTTGACGTCCAGGCCGGTGTCGACGTTGGCGGCGGTGAAGATCGCGCCGGACTCGTCAGGGGCCACCGAGGTGGCGCGCACATCGACCAGCCAGGTGCCGGCAGTCTTGGGCTGGAAGTCGGCGGCCGAAGCTCCGCCCGCGGCCGCCAGGGCAGCGGCGACCACCGCAGTGGCGATCATGGTTTTCATCTTGGTATCCCCTTGATTTTGGGCCGGGGCGTCTGTTGCTCCGGACAACTCATCAATAATCGATCCGGGGACGTGGGCCCTGACGTGGATCAATTCAGGCAGGATCAAGTCTATTGACCTGGATCAATTCATGATCGTCGGGCGGGCTGCGGACAAAAGGAGGCCCCCGCGCCGGAGGAGCCGGGGGCCTGAGGTGGACGAAAGCAAGAGGGGTGGTCGAAAGCCTATTCGGCCGCCATCTGGCGAGGCGTGACCGGCAGGGGCTTTTCGAGGGTCGCCCAGTCGATCAGACCGTCATGGACCTCGTCCTCGAAGCGCAGCACGCCGAGCGCCTCGAACTTGGGCCGGACGGTTTCGGTGAGCAGGCCGATCCGCTTCAGGTTCGGGATCATGCGGGCGAACAGGAAGTCGCGGAACGCGTCGCCGGCCTGGGCCTTGTGGTTGATCTCGCGGGCTTCCTCGAGCGTGAAGCCGTATTCCTGCGGCACGTCGAGACTGAACAGCCGCTCGCGCATGATCACGCAGGCCTCGTAGGCGAACTGGGCCCGCTCCTCGATCTCATGCTCGGGCAGCGCCCGGATCCAGTCCTCGAGATAGTTGACGCCGAAGGCCACGTGCCGGCCCTCGTCGCGCTGGACCAGCTCGAGGATCTGCTTGAGCAGCGGATCGCGGGTGCTCTGGGTCATGGCCTGGAACGCAGCCAGGGCCAGGCCCTCGATCAGCACCTGCATGCCGATGAACTTCAGGTCCCAGCGCTCGTCGGTGAGGACCTTGTCGAGCAGCGCCTTCAGGTTCGGGTTGATCGGGTAGACGATCTTGCAGCGCTCGGTCAGGTACTTGTGGAACACCTCGACGTGGCGGGCCTCGTCGAAGGTCTGCGACGAGGCGTAGAGCTTGGCGTCATAGGTCGGGGCGCAGCTGACCAGCTGGCTGGCGACCAGCATGGCCCCCTGCTCGCCGTGGAGGAACTGCGAGAGCGTCTGGGCATGGCTGCGCCAGGCGAAGTCGAGCTTCTGCTGCGAAGTCAGGGCTTCATACTTGGGATGGCCCGCGAAGGCGTTGCCCGCCGGATCATTGGGCGTTTCGCCATGGGGGAACGGCACGTCCCAGTCGACATCCATCTGGGCGTCCCAGTTGAACCGCTTGCCCAGTTCGTAGAGCTTGCGAATCCGCGCGTTGGCGTCCTGGTAGTCCCAGTTGTAGGACCCGGTCAGCGGCGTGCGGAAGATCTCGCGGATGACATCCACGTCCTCCGACGTCAGCTTGTGGGTCAGTTCGTCGTCGAACTCGCGAACTTCCTGCGGCGGGCCTTCCACCAGCGTGACTTTCAGCATTTCCATCTCCCGGTTCTGTGCCCCGTTTCAAAGATGACGGGGGCGTCATTTTTAGATCGTGAAAAACGCCGGCGCGGTAATCCGGCCGGCGTCGAGGGCTTACTTGCTCAGATTGACCCAGGTGGACACGGCCCCGAGGGTGACCGCGAAGGCCGAGAACCCGATGACGACCATCGCCAGATAAGCCTGGTGTGCGGACGGCAGGGCGGACAGGGTCTCAAGCATTCCGGGGTCTCCTTTCGGGTTGAGAGCCCAATAGGCCTCGCCCCCGGGAGGCCCTTCATTGACCTGGATCATTCCTTGGAGTCAGGGCGGCGTGGATCGCGCGGATCAGGGTGTCCCCCAGCAGGGGCTTTTCAACCAGGGTCGCGCCGGCCGCCCGCACGCTCTCGCGGACCGCGGGGCTGGCGTGGCTGGTGATGAGGATGGCCGGCTGCCGGCCGCCGGCCGCCCTCAGCCGGTCAAGCAGCTCCAGGCCGTTGGCGGCGGGCAGGCGGTAGTCGAGCACCAGGCAGGCGTTGTGCTGCGGGATATCCGCCAGGTTCACGGTTTCAGAGGATCGGTGCGCGATCACGCGCAGCCCGTCCAGCTCAAGCGAGAATTTCAGCGCCGCGAGGAGGTCCGCGTCATCGTCAACGATGACGGCGGTTGCCTGGCCACGGGCCGAATTTCCGCTGTCGGGACGCATGGACGACAGTCTGGCGTCGCGCGCCGCCGCCGACCTTGATCTGAATCAAGGGGTCAGTAGCCGGCGACGAGCGCCATGCGCACCAGTTCCGACAGGCTGCCCGCGCCCATCTTGGTCATCAGGTTGGCGCGATAGACCTCGACCGTGCGCGGGCTGATGCCCAGGTCGTGGGCGATGATCTTGTTCGGCTTGCCGGCGACCACGCCGCCGAGGACATCCCGCTCACGCGGCGAGAGTTCGTCGAGTCGCGCCTTGATCGCTTCCCGTTCGGGATTGGAGCCGGACTGGTCGGCGCGGTCGCGGAAGGCGATCCGGATCGCATCGAGCAGCGTTTCATCGTCGAACGGCTTTTCGATGAAGTCGATGACGCCCGCCTTCATGGCTTCGACGGCCAGCGGCACGTCGCCATGACCGGTGATCACCACCACCGGATAGGCATGGCCGTCCCCGCGCAGGACCTTGATCAGTTCCAGACCCGTCATGTCGGGCATGCGGATGTCGGTGACGATGCAGCCGAGATTCGGATTGGGGATGGTCTTGAGGAACTCCGCCGCCGAGGCGCTGGCGGCGACCGTGAACCCCGCTGTGTCGAGCAGGAACACCAGCGAATCCCGCATCGCCGCGTCGTCGTCGATGATGTGAACCAGCGTGTCAGTCATGGTCACCCAGATCTCCGGGCTTCACCGCCCGCAGTGTGAACCGGAAGGTGGCGCCGCCCTTATCATTGGATTCGACCCAGATGCGGCCGCCGTGCGCCTCGACGATGGTCCGCGAAATCGACAGTCCGACGCCCATGCCCTGGGATTTGGTGGTGAAGAAGGGCTGGAACAGACGTTCGGCGATATCGGGACTGATCCCCGGCCCCGTGTCGGCGATGGCGATCTCGACCATCTCGCCGCGCGCGGGCGTGGCGGACACCGTCAGTTCCCGGCGGTCCGAGCCCTGCATGGCCTCGATGGCGTTGCGCATGAGGTTCACCAGCACCTGCTGGATCTGGACCTTGTCGGCCAGCACCAGATCGACGCGCCGGTCCATGCGGTACTGCACGCGGACGCCCCGCTCGGCCGCGCCGATCAGGGCCAGAACGCCCGCTTCCTCGATCGCCTTCGGCAGGCTTTCGATCCGGGGCTCGGATTCGCCGCGGGCGACGAAGTCCCGCAGGCGGCGGATGATCTGGCCGGCCCGCACGGTCTGATCGGCCGCCTTCTCCATGGCGTCACGCAGCCGCGGCAGGTCGGGCGCGTCGGATTCCAGCAGCCGCCGGGAGCCCTTCAGATAGTTGGCCGCCGCCGACAGGGGCTGGTTCAGTTCGTGAGCCAGGGCCGAGGCCATCTCGCCCATGGCCGTCAGCCGGGAGACATGGACCAGTTCGGTCTGCAGGTCCTGCAGCCGGCGCTCGGTCTCCTGGCGTTCGGTCAGGTCGCGGACAAAGCCGGTGAAGTGGCGACGATCGGCGGAGACCATCTCGCCGACGGACAGCTCCATCGGGAAGGTCGACCCGTCGCGGCGCTCGCCGACGACCACCCGGCCGATGCCGATGATTCGGCGCTCGCCCGTTGCGAGGTAGCGTTCGAGATAGCCGTCATGGGCGTCATGGTAGGGCTGCGGCATCAGCATGCTGACGTTGCGGCCGATCACCTCGTCAGCCGTCCAGCCGAACAGGCGTTCCGCCGTCGCGCTGAAGGACTGGATGATTCCATGGACGTCGATCACCACCATGGCGTCAGGCACGGTGTCGAGAATCGAGCGCAGGTGCGCCTCGCGCTCCCGCAACGCCTGGAGGGCCTCTTCCGGGCCTACGGAGTCATCATAGGATTTGCGGATGTCTGTCATGATCGCCCTGACCAACTATACCCATCCGGGCATAGCGGTCGAGGCGTGTCGATCCGTCTCAGGCGGCGAGGCGCTCCAGGGCCTGGAGATTGCGGACCTTGAAGTGGCGCAGGGCGTCGAATTCGACCACCGACGTCGACTGAAGCTGGCTGAGCATGCGCGACACCGTCTCAATGGTCAGACCCAGATAATCGGCCATGTCCTGGCGCGTCATCGGCAGGTCGCCCAGACCGCCGGTCCGGTCGATCACGCCCCACAGGAAGCTGGCGACCCGCTCCGCCGCGGTCTTGCGCCCCAGCATCAGCACATGGTCCTGCGTCCGGTCGAGCTCACGGACCGTGGCTTCCCAGATCATCCGGTCGATCGCCTCGCCGGCGTTCGATTCGCGCAGGGTCGAGCGCTTCACCGAAAGCACCACGCTGTCGCACAGCGCTTCGGCCGAGAACCGGTGGTCAGGCCCGGTCTCGAGACCGAACACGTCGCCGGGGAAGTAGAACTCGCCGACCTGGCGGCGGCCGTCGGCCATCAGACGGGTCGTGCGGATCGCGCCGCTGACCACGCGATAGATGCGCGCCACCGGTTCGGACTGGCCGTAGATCTCGGCATCCTTGGCGTAGCTGTCGCGCACGCCGAAGCGCGCCAGGGCATCGAGCGCGAGGTCGGGCCCGGCGTCGTCGGAGACGGGCGCGTTCGACCGCAGCGTGTTCATGGAAGAGAGCATGATCAATACCCCAAGATTGATGAGGCGAGGCTAGGCCGATGGCCACGGGCCCGAAATTCGGGTCGTATGCTTAAGGGAGACTACGTAGGCGCTGGGCGAACCGTGTTACACGACGGTTCCGGCGCGGCGGGCGGGAGGCGCATCCCTTGGATCTGGACGACGAGCTGCGGGCCTTTATCCAGCAGGTCTTCGCCTGCCCGCGGGAGGTCGCCGAGGCCATCGGCGGCCGGGCCGCGGCGCTCAGCTATGACCTCAGGGCGACGATCCTGCTGCAGGGCGACCAGGTCGACGAGACCTTCCTGCTGATCGCCGGACGGGCGCACGCTCTGGCCTATGGTCTCGAGGGGCAACTGGTTCTTCTGCAGGAGCATCTGCCGGGAGATCTGTTCGGAGCCGTCGACGGCGCGCCCGGCGGAGCCCAGGCCGCGGACGTGGTCGCCATGGCGCCGAGCCGCGCCGCCGTGTTCGCCGCCGCCGACTTCCTGGCGCTCATCGAGCGCCATGCCTGCGTCGGACTGGCCGTCTCGAAGCTGCTGCTGCGGCAGCTGCGGACCACCATGGGCCGGATGGCCGAGCGCGTGACGCTGTCGGCCCGGGGACGGGTCCATGCCGAGCTGTTGCGCCTGGCCCGGCAGAACGACGGGCGCACCATCCGTCCGGCCCCGGTCCTCTCGGTGCTGGCGCTGCAGGTCTATTCGACGCGGGAAACCGTCTCGCGGACGATCAACGCCCTGGAACGCCGCGGCCTGATCCGGCGCGGCGACGACACGCTGGTGGTGCTGTCGCCCGCGCGGCTGGAAGCCCTGGTCGTCTGACGGTCAGCCGGTCGGCGCGGCCTTCAGCGAGTACAGGCGGTCCGGCCGCTCGATATCGTCGCCGGCCAGATCGCCGACGTATTCGAGCCGGACCGAAAGACCGTCGGGGGCGGCGAGCAGCGCCATGGCGAAGGGCTCGGCCAGATGGATCGCGCCCGGCGGAACGGACCGCAGGATCTCCAGCGACATCGCCGCCGTGGGCCCGACGAGGCGCACCCGCCCTTCCCCGTCCAGCGGCGCCTGGCCATAGGCGCCGGCGATCCGCACGGCGGCCTCGTCCCGCAGCGCCGCGCCGAAGGCCAGGGCGGCGGCCGCCGCCTCGCGCGGCGTGGCGAACGCCAGCTGCACCGATCCTCCGCGCCAGGAGGGCGGCGCAAGCATCGTCGGCAGGCCGGCGACCAGCGCCTCCAGCCCTGGCAGCACCCGGGCGGCGAACAGGTCGGCGGCCGCGAGACCGCCGTCCACGGGCTCGGCCGCCTCGACCAGCAGCACCGCCGCCAGGGCCCGGGCCGGAACGTCGGCGACGGCCGGCGGAACGCCGACGCGGCGCGCCCGCAGGCGGTGCTGGCGGCCGCCCGCCCGGCGCCAGGCCTCGCCCATCCAGGCGCTGCCGCCGGGCTCGCCGGCGACGGGGTCGGCCGCGTCGAGCACCAGCAGCTGCACGGCTTCCGTGGCCAGGGTCCGCGCCTGCATCACCGCCGCGCCCATCGCCGCCTCGGCCGCCAGCTGCAGCCCCGGCGGCGTGGGCCGGTCATCGGCGTGGCCCGGCCAGACAAGGCTATCCGCCCGCGCCAGCGCGGCGTCGAACCGCTCGCCCCAGTCCCCGCCCCGCCCCGCGACGGATGCGGCGCGGAAGACCGCGGGCGCCGCCGGCAGCGTCAGGTGCAACTCGGCGCCCCGCGCCAGCAGGGCCTCGGCGATGATGATGTCGGCCCCGGCCGCCAGCGCGCCGTAGCCGAAGCCGACCCCTTCCGCCTCGAGCACGTCGCGGACCGCCGCGGCCGTCTCCAGGTCATCGGGGCCGACGGCGATGTGGCCGCCGAAATGCAGGCAGCGGGGCGGCCTGAGCCGGTCCAGCCACGCCGCGTCAGCCCCCTGCGCGGCGAGGATCCGCGCCAGCTGCTGAAGGGTCGAGGCATGGTCCTCCCAGGCCCTGGGGGCCCGCGCCATGGCCTCGTCGAGCGCCGCCCGCGCCGCCGCCGTCTCGCCCAGCAGCACCAGCGCCTCGGCGCGTGTCGCGGCCTGGTAGTAGGGGGTGTCCGGCTCCGGCTCGCCGGCCTCAAGCCGGGCCAGGACGTCGCGCGCCCGGCGACGCGCCTGTTCCGGATCGTCGGCCAGCAGCGCCAGGGTCGCGGCGTTGATCAGGGGATAGGTCGCGCCGCTGATCGCCCCCGCCCGGCCATAGGCGTCGGCGGCCTGGCGATACAGCGCCCGGCCGGCGACGCCGCCCGTCGAGAGCGCCTGGTCCTTGAGCAGCCGTCCCTTCAGGCTGAGAACGGCCGGATCGTCCGCGACGTCCTCCAGCCCCGCCTCGCGAAACAGCCGCCAGGCATGATCCAGCGCCCCGGAGCGGGCGTGGGCGATGATCGTGAGAAGGGTGGGCGAAGGAATCGACACTGGAACCGGCACGACGATGGGAAGGGTGGGGTGAATCCGGGGCGGGCGTTATCCGCCCCCGCCCCCGCCGTCGCCGCCCCCTCCCCCGGGCGGCGGCGGGAAGCCGCCGCCGTCATTCTTGATATCCGGGTCGAAGATGGTCGGCAGCTGGATCGGCTTGCCATTGCTGTCCCGGCCGTAGGTGATGGTCGTGTGCAGGTTCAGCCGGTGGCCGGCATCGTTGTCCGCCCGCGCGAATACGCCGAACATCACCGCGCAGCAGTCGGTGCGGTCGCCGTGAGTATCGAAGGCATAGGGATCCAGGTCGAAGATCTCGAGGTGATCGCCCACAGCCTTCAGGTAGGTGATGTCGCCGTTCTTCATCCCGTAGTCGGCCTTTGCCGTCACTCCGAGAAAACCGAGGTCAAAGCACCAGTTTTTGTATTTGCGGTCGAGTTCGATCAGGATGAAGCACTGGTCCTCGAAGTGGAAGTCCAGCGGCGTGGTCAGGCGGGCGGCGCGGGAGGCCTCGATGTCCATTGGATTTTCCGGAGGCGGTCCGACAATCTTGTTCACGAGGTTGTTGAACGCGTCGATGGAGCGGGCGCTCAGCGAATAACCGGCGCCGCTGGTCGCGATATCCGTCGGGAAATCGTATCGCTTCTTGAAGACGACATCGAAGATGTGCGGCCCCACCCGGCCGCGCTTCAGGCCGATCTTGAAGTAGTAGATGCTCTTGGGCGTGAACCGGGGGGCCTCGGCCTGCGGCAGGGCATAGAAGCTGACGTTCTTGATCAGGGGCGTGGTCATGGAAATCGTCCTGTTCGCTAGCCTTTGATGTCGCGCTGGTATTGCTGAGCGATCTGGACCTTCAGGCGCGCCCAGATCTGATTGGCCGGATCGGCCGCGGTCAGCTTGTCGATCCGCAAGCGGGCTTGCTGCAGACGCGATCTGGCAAGCGCGCCGCGTCCGGCCCGCGCATCAAGTGACGCTAGGGCCCGCTGCGTCGCGATCCACGTTTCGATCAAGTCGGCATCCTTGGCGTCAGCCGCCATCAAGCCGGCGAGAAGCCGCTCCTGGATCAGGCGTTGCTCCAGCGCCGCGGCCGGATCGCCGTTGGCCCGGTAGGCGTCGGCCAGCCAGCCGTGGCGGTTGATGACGTCCTTGATGAGTCCGACATCGCCGGGCCGGGCGGCGGCGGCGGCCTGCATTGCCGCCAGACCCGCCTGGCAGTGCCGAAGCGCGGCCTTCAGGTCGCGAAACTCCGCGCCAACGACCGTGCAGAGGTTGCCCTCGGCGTATCCGACTTCCCGCTGGTAGTCGGCGTTTCCGGGCGACATCGCCGCGAGACGCCCGGCCAGTTCCCGATAGGTCTCGAAGCCCCGCCGCGCGCCCGCGTAGTCGCGACGCGCATAGGCCACGGAGGCCACCCAGAATTCGCTCTGGGCCTGGGCGAAGATGCGCTCCGGATTGTTCGGATCGGCCGCCAGAAGCGCCGCTGTCGTGCGACGCGCCTCAACGAACTGCCTGAGGGCCAGATCGGGTTTGCCCCGCGCCAGATCGTCCTCGCCCATCGCGTGGAGAACCGTGGCGCGCCGCTCGAGTTCGTCCGGCGTCAGGCGCCGCAGTCCCTGTCCGGCATAGTGCGCCAGCGCCCGCTCGTTGACCGTGGTCATGACGTCGAGCCGCCCCACCCCCTTCAGCCTGTCGCGCAGATCGGTCAGCATGAAGCCCACGAGTCCCTCGGCCTCGGCGCGCTGGCGCTCGGCTTCGGCCCGGGCGGTCAGCGCGATGAAGGTCAGCACCGACATGGCTAGCATCGCCGCGACGGCGACCGCCGTGACGGCCGTCACGCGGGCGACGCGGCGCTGGGCGTCGCGCTGGACCAGCTCGTCGAGGCCGACCCCGGCGATGCCCGCCGCCAGCTTGAGCAGCGCCAGCCGGGGGCCGTCGCCCTCGCGCCGGAAGTCGGCCGCGAGGGGCTCGCCGCCGCCGGCGGTCAGGGCGGCTGGGAAGGCCTCGGCCGGCTCGCCCGCGGCCAGGGCGACCAGCACAGGCTGGTCCGGATGCAGGGCGCGAAACGTCTCGATCTCGCGGCCGACCCAGACCGAGGCGGCGGCGGCCGGGGAGCAGACGACCACCAGCACCGCCGACCGCGCCAGCGCCGCGCGAACCTCGGCGCTCAGGTCGCCGGCGGCGGACAGCTCCTCCCGGTCACGGAAGATCGGCGACAGGCGGGCGGGCACGGGTCCCAGTCGTCCGGGGCGGCCGACCAGCCGGCGCGGCAGGCTGTAGCGTTCAAGCCGGCGATGAAGCCGCGTTCCGAAGGCGGCGTCGCGATGGCTGTAGCTGATGAAGGCGCGGTAGCGCGGCGCCGTCCCGTCTGCCTGTTCCATGACGCAGCCCCCCGGCTGAAACCCGCGTTCTCCGACCCTGCCAGAGGAACAGGGCGCACACAACGTGTGGTCGCTGTCGAGCGCTGTTCGCGCAAGCGTGACGGCCGTCACGGCGGGGTTCGGCAAGTCGGTGGATCATCGGGGGGCATCAACCCCAGGGAGACAGGGTCATGGCCACCATCGAAATCCGCATTCAATCCAATGCGGACGCCTACTGGATCAAGATCGACAAGCAGGACGTGCACATGTCCGGGCCGACCGGCGACGCCGCCGGAATGGTGGTCGTCCCCGCCGGCCCGCACACCATGTTCTGGGGTCTGTTCGGCGACCCCGGCGAGCACTGCGCGATCGACATCCTTCAGGACGGCGAGAGCCTGCTTCCCGGACCGACGCTCGGGAAGATCCTGCCCGGGTTCCGCAACGACGGCGGGTACACCAACTTCGAGGCGCGGTGATCGTCATGTGGAAATTGCTCTCCGGCGCCAGCATGGCGCTTCTCGTTGTCGGCGCGGCAAGCGCCGAACCCACGATATCGGCGACAGCCGAAAAGGCGCCGCTCGAAGCACCTGTCGCCCCGCGTCAGGGGCTTCAGATCACGAGCGAGAACGGCAAATCCACGGCGCTGCTGAGTTACGGATGGGAATTTACCGGGGCCAGCGCGCGAATGGGCGTGCTGAACGCGGTCACGTTCCAGGCGAGCGCGCCGCTCGACGCGGCGACCTCCGACGGGTCGCAAACCAGCCTCGACGCCCTCGCCGGCGCGACTACGCTCACGTTCAAGTTTACCCGCACGGCCTTCAGTCGGGCCGAGTCCCAAGACGAGGGAGGCTTTGCCAGAATTTGCGACGAAGTCGCCGCATCAGCCCATATCGCGTCGCCCAGCGAAAGCACCTGCTCATTGACCTGGGTTCGGGAAAACGAACCTGAGGCGGATCATGGTAAGGGCGCGCGGGCCTTCGATCTGCTGTTGAGCGGCGACAGACCCCATGCTTCCATCTGGGGAGTCAGCGGTCGGGCGGGCTCTGACACCTTCGACTATATCGACCCGGGCACGCTGGCGCAGCGGTCGGTCGACAGGGCGGGCTGGTCGGTGAAGGCCTTCTACGCATTCATCCCCTTTCAGAAAAACGCCTGGCTCGTCACGGCCGATGTCGAGCACCAGGACGCATACGAGGCGCAAAAGGAAGGCACGCTCTGTCCCGGCGGCGGCGGGGCCTGCCTGACGGGACCGGTCGGTGCGCCAAGACGCGTCCTCAAGGATATCGTCTCGGTCGACGCCCGACGGGACTTTGGATCGTTCGCCGCTTCGGCGACGCTCCGCTACGACACCGTCAGCGACGTCTACGCGATCGAGGCGCCGGTCTATTTCGCGCGTGGCTCCGAAGGGTTGCTGAACGGCGGCATCAAGTTCGGGTGGCGCAGCGACGACGGTGAGGTGACGGCCGCAGTCTTCCTCGGCAGCACCTTTTCGCTGGGCCGGTAGGACGCGCCTTCAGACACCCGCTTGCGGCCGGCCTTCGGTCTGACGCCGCCCTCTCGCTGTTCGAGATCCAACCCCGGGGCGTCGTCCAAAGGGCGACGCCCCGCCTGTGAAGGATGAAAGTCATGAGTCTCAATTCGCTAGCCCTTCGCGAATCGTCGAGGACGTCGCCCTCGCTCCTGCGGGGTCCCGGTGTGGCGCCTGCGGCCAGGAACGCGGCCCCCGCCACTACCCCCGCGGACGACAACTTCGCCGTCCTGACCCGTTACATTCCCACGGAAACCATCACCCTGTTCGTGGCGGCGATGTCGGTGCAGGGGATGCTGGCGCAACTCTGGCCGCCAATCGACCCGTGGGTGCTTTACTGGACGTTCGCCGTCCTGACGCCGGTGATCCAGTTGGGCCTGACCTGGCTGAAGCAGCGGGAAGCCGAGGTCGCCGGGGGGCAGCCCAAGGCGCCGTTCAGACCGCACCCCTGGCCGGTGATCGCCGCCCTGATCGCCTATCTGGTCTGGGCGCTCTCGATCAGCGCCGTGCCGCCGGAGGCCTTCGTTCATGGCGACGCGGCCAAGGCCGTCGCCGCCTTCGGGGCCCTGTTTGTTTCGACGATCCTTTCGGCGGGCGACAAGATCGCCGGGGTCGCCTGATCCGCCGCCGGACAAAAGTCCCGTTGAGGCGCCGTAGCGGCAACCGGCTAGACGGTCGGACAAACCGCAAGGAGCGTCCATGTCCGACCCCCAGCCGTCCGGCGTTGAAGACCTGAACCGCACGCTCGGCCTGGTGCGCCGCGTCGAGATGAACCCCGAAGGCCGCGCCGTGCTCGAGTACGAGGCCGGCCCGCACATGTGCCATTCGGGCGGCGTGGTGCAGGGCGGCTTCGTCACCGGCTGGATCGACGCGGCCATGGCCCACGCCGCCATCGCCATGGTCGGCGCCGACATCGTGCCGATGTCGCTGGAGCTGAAGGTCAGCTTCTTCGCCCCCGCGCGGCCCGGCCGGGTGATCGCCGAGGCCTGGGTCGAGAAACGCGGCCGCACCACCTGTTTCTTCGAGGGCCGGCTGCTCGACCCGGCCGGCAAGGTGCTGGCCAAGGCCACCTCGACCCTGCAACTGGTCGACCGGGCGAAGGTCGAGAGCGCCAGCCGCGCGGCCGCCGGCGCCACCTGACAAGAAAGTTCGCCCACGCCGCCGGCGGGGCGCTATGACGACAGCAGGCAGCCGGCCACAGAAGCCGGCGCTGATTCAAGACAGGGATGGAGACACGATGCACTACGCGGAACTGAATGACGCCTGGGCCGAACTGACCGCGCCGGGCGCGCCGTTCGAAATCGAGGAGATCGAGGTCCGCGGATCGAAGATCCGGGCGTTCAGGAACGCCCCGCCGAGCGTGCGCGAGGTCTGGCTGTCCACCCTGCCCTTCGCCGAGCGGGACTACCTCGTCTACGAGGATGAGCGCATCACCTATGGCGAAGCGCACGATCAGGTCGCCTCGATCGCCAACTGGCTGCTGATGCACGGCGTGCAGCCCGGCGACCGCGTGGCCATCGCCATGCGCAACTATCCCGAATGGATGCTGATCTACTGGGCCGCCTGCAGCATCGGCGTGGCCGTGGTCGGCATGAACGCCTGGTGGACCGCGCCCGAGATGGCCTACGGCCTGAAGGATTCCGCGCCCAAGGTGGTGTTCGCCGACGAGGAGCGCATCGCCCGGATCCAGGAAGACCCGGCCATGCTGGGCGGCGCGACGCTTGTCGCCGTGCGGACCGGGCCGTTGCCGGCCGGGGCGACGCCCTGGTCGGACCTGCTGGCCGTCGGCGGGACCCTGCCGGACATCCAGGTCGACCCGGACGACGACGCCTGCATCTTCTACACCTCGGGCACGACCGGCTTTCCCAAGGGGGCGCAGCTGACCCACCGGGGCTGCGTCAGCAACCTGTTCAACATGATGTTCGCCGGCCAGGTCACGGCCCTGGCGACCGCGCACGGCACGGGCGTCATGCCCGACCCTGACGCGCCCGTTCCGATCCCGGCGACCCTGGTGACCACGCCGCTGTTCCACGTCACCGCCAACAACTGCGGCGCCTACGCGACCACGGCCGCCGGCGGCAAGATGGTGCTGATGTATCGCTGGGACGCCGGCGAGGCCCTGAAGCTGATCGAGCGCGAGAGGATCAGCAGCGTCAGCGGCGTGCCGGTCATGGCGCGCGAGCTGGTCACCCACCCCGACTTCGGCAAGTACGACACCTCCAGCCTGATGACCGTCGGCGGCGGCGGCGCGCAGATCCAGCCGGACCTGGTGGCGAAGATCGAGAGCACGGTGGCCACGGCCCGGCCCAACACCGGCTACGGCATGACCGAGACCTGCGGCATCATCACCTCGATCAGCGGCGACTTCTTCGTCGACAAGCCGTCCAGCTGCGGCCGGGCCATGCCCAGCTTCGAAACCAAGGTGGTCGATGACGCCGGCGAGGCCCTGCCGCCGGGCCAGCCGGGCGAGCTCTGGGTGCGCGGCTCGTCGGTCATCAAGGGCTACATCAACCGTCCCGACGCCACCGCCGAATCGATCACCGACGGCTGGCTGCACACCGGCGACGTGGCGCGGCTCGACGAGGAGGGCTTCATCTTCCTGGTCGACCGCAAGAAGGACATGGTCCTGCGCGGCGGGGAGAACATCTACTGCGCCGAGGTCGAGGCGACGATCCACCAGCACCCGGCCATCGCCGAATGCTGCGTGTTCGGCGTGCCCGACCCGCGGCTGGGCGAGGAGGTCGGCGCGGCCATCGTGCTGCGCCCCGGCGAGAGCCTGTCGGCCGACCAGATCCGCGAGCACTGCCTGTCGCTCGTGGCGAAGCACAAGGCGCCGCGCTACGTCTGGCTGCTCAACGAGTCCCTGCCGCGCAACGCCAGCGGCAAGTTCCTCAAGCGGGAGCTGCGCGAGAGCCTGAAGGTCGAACACGCCGCCTGACCGCTTGCGGCGGGCCTCGATCGCCCTAGCTTGGGCGGGATGGTCAAGGTCACGGTCTGGTTTGACGGCTCCTGCCCGCTGTGTCGCCGCGAGGTGGCGCTGCTGCGGCGGCTCGACCGCGACCGGGCCGTGGCGTTCGTCGACGTGGGGACCGGCGACGGGGCCTGTCCGATCGACCGGGCCGAGCTGCTGAACCGTTTTCATGCCCGCGAGGGCGACGGTCCGATGCTGTCGGGCGCGGCAGCCTTCGCGGCGATGTGGCGGGTGCTGCCGCTGCTGCGGCCGCTCGGGCTGATGGCGCGCCGTCCCGCGGTCCTGGCCGTGCTTGAGCGGCTCTACCGCCTGTTCCTGCGGCTGCGTCCGCCGACGGCGGCCCAGCGGGCCTGCGCCGGCTGAAGCCGCGCGTCAGCCCGGCAGGCGGCGGGCGCGGATCTTCTCGATCAGCGGCGGATCGGCGAGGAAGCTCGACGCCAGCCCCAGCCGCGCGTTGCAGGCCGGGCAGCGGATGTCCTGGTCCGGCGCCTCGGTTCCGGTGAGGGTGACCGTCGCGCCGCAGGGCTTGCACTTCCAGCGGACCGGCGCGAGCGGCGCGGCCTTGGGCTTTGGCGGAAACTTCAGGCTCAGGATCGGCCGGCGGGGCGTATCGGTCATCGGGTCACGGATCTGCGGATCGGCGAGGCGGGTTTCCCCATCCTCGCCCCGGCTTGTGACAGGTTCGCCGCCGCGACGAAAGGGTATCGGCCGTCGGCCGCTTGCGATCGGTCCGGCCAGATCAGGGGGTCGTCGCGTCGCGCATCTCCAGCACGCCGCTCCAGGGAATGCGGTCGAACCGGACCTCGGGCCCGCGGGCCTCCTTCAGCGCCTGGAGATCGGCGTAGACGACGCTGACGAGCACGGGCGTATCGGTCAGGATCGCGACCTCACAGACCGCGGCGATCGCGCGGGTCCTGCCGGACCAGGCCGTCAGGTCCAGCTTCTGCGTGCAGATCCGGCCGTTGACGATGATGGTCAACTGCTGCCGGGGATGGGCGCCGATGGGCATCGACGCCCCCTGGGCGGACACGCGATAGCGGCCCGCGGTGCGGCCGGGGATCAGGCAGTCACGCCGCCCGGCGTTGACCAGGTGACAGGCCTGCGGCGGGACGTCCGGGTGGAAATAGCCGGACAGACCGGCCAGGGCGACCGCCGGCACGGGTGGGGCCGGCGCCGGGGTGTTGGTCGACGGGGCGGCGATCCGGGGCGCGGTCGGAACCGGCCGCGCCGGCGCGCGCGGACCACCGGTCTGCGCCAGGGCGATTGCCGGGCAAGCCAGAACGACCGTCAGCGCGAGGATGACGTGGCGGCCTGCCGTGACCGCAACGGGCCGCCGGCCCGGACAGGGAGGGACGTACATCGACGAAAGCCGTTCCAAAAAAGGGTGCGCCCCCGTCCTGCGGCGGACGGGGGCGCCAAATGCGTCAGGATTTCATCAGGGGGGTTGCCCTACTGAGCCTGACGCATCTGTCCAGGGATGTCGGCAGGGTTACCAGCCGACAGTGAAGCCGACGCGGGCGGCCGTTCCGCCATTCCCGCTCATGCCCGTGGCGACCGCGCCGGAGAGGGCGAAGCCATCCGAGACGCGATAGGACAGCTGGGCCGCGACCGCCGATTCACCTTCGTAGCTGCCCAGGTTCATGGTCAGGTTGAAGGTCTTGCCGGGGAGGAACACGCCGCCGCCCATGGCGACCGCAACGGCCGTCGCGCCGTTGATGTCGTCGGTGAGTTCGCGCTGGACCGAGGTGATGCGCGCGTCGAGCGCATCATCGCCGGCCTGGCGGGCCGCCGCTTCAGCCGTGATCCGGTTGCCCAGAACGACGTCGGCCGCGGCGCGCGTCGTGGCTTCGGCGTTGATGTTGCCCTGCAGGGTCGCATCGCCGGAGATCCGGGCCGCCGTCTCGGCCGCATCGTTCGCGGCGCGGGTGGTGGCTTCGGCGTCGATGTTGCCTTGCAGCACCACATCAGCCGCGCCACGGGTGGCCGCTTCGGCGGTGATGTTGTTCTGCAGCGTGACGTCAGCCGCAGCGCGAGTGTTCGCTTCGGCCGTGTCGGCGGCGGCGCGGGTGGCCGCTTCCGCGTCGATGTTGGTCTGCAGCACCACGTCGGCCGCGCCACGGGTGGTCGCTTCGGCAGTGATGTTGTTCTGCAGCACCACGTCGGCCGCGCCACGGGTGGCCGCTTCGGTGTTGATGTTGTTCTGCAGCGTCACGTCGGCCGCGGCGCGGGTCGTCGCCTCGGCGTTGATGTTATTCTGCAGCACCACGTCAGCGGCGGCCCGGGTGGTCGCCTCGGCGTCGATGTTGTTCTGCAGCGTCACGTCGGCGGCGGCGCGAGTGGTGGCTTCGGCGTCGATGTTATTCTGCAGCACCACGTCAGCGGCGGCCCGGGTGGTCGCCTCGGCGTCGATGTTATTCTGCAGCGTCACGTCGGCGGCGGCGCGAGTGGTGGCTTCGGCGTCGATGTTGTTCTGCAGCGTCACATCGGCGGCGGCGCGGGTGGTCGCCTCGGCGTCGATGTTGTTCTGCAGCGTCACGTCGGCCGCGGCGCGGGTGGTGGCTTCAGCCTGGTCGGCCTGATCCAGCGCGTCGAGGGCCTGGACCACTTCGACTTCGTAGGATTCGTCGCCCGGCGCGGGCGTGCCAAGCAGCGCATTGGCCGCCGCTTCAGCGACCCCGCCAGGCGTGACCGCCGCGAGCGCGGTGTTGCCGCCGCCGATCACGCCGAGCAGGGCGGTCGCGTCGGCTTCATTGCCGTTCGCGGTCGCCAGCGACGTGGTAGCGGCGTTGGTCGCGGCGGTGTTGGCCGCCGTCACGCCGGCGTAGGTGTCGCCGAGATTGCCCGTATAGGCCTCGGTGGCCGTATCGACCGCGGTGGTCGCCAGGGCGACGTTGGCGGAAGCGGCGGCTTGCGGGGCCACCAGAGCGGCGGCCGAGGCGGCGTCGATACCGGCCTGGGTCAGGGCGGCGGTTTCAACGTTGTTGGCCGTCGTGGCGGCAGCCGTCGCAGCGACAGAAGCGGCGTTGGCCGTGGCGAGGTCCGCAGCCGCAGCCGTGGTGGCGGCCTGTGCGTTGGCGTAGTTGGTCGCGCTCGCGGTCGCCGTGGCCTGAGCGGCGATCGTGGCGGCCTGCGCAGCCTGGAGAGCCGCGAGGTTGGCGGGGTTCGGCGTGGTGTTGAAGGTCGTCAGCGCGGCGGCTTCAGCGGCTTGAGCCGCCGTGACCGCGTTGTTGTCGATCGTCAGCTGGATCAGGGCGTTGTTCTCGGCCGTCTGGGCGGCCGTGGCGGCGACGCCGGCCGCGACCGCGTCGTTGGCGGCGGTCAGGGCGTCGGCGTCGGCCTGGTTCGACGCCGCGGTGGCGGCGGCGGCGGACGACGACGAAGCAGCAGCCGTCGCGCTGGCCGCGGCGAGATTGCTGTTGGCCGTCGCAAGCGCAGCGTTTGCGGCGGTCAGAGCCGCCTGGGCGGCGACCACGCCCGGGTCAGTGTCGAGGCCGGTCTGAGCAGCGACAGCAGCGTCGAGTGCGGCCTGCGCCGCGGCGGCGGCGGCCTGGGCGGCCGCCTGATCGGCCGTGGCCGTAGCGACCTGGGTGTTGGAGTAGGTGCCGTCCAGGCTGCCCGGGACGATCGCCGGCGCGGCCCAGCTGGCGGACGCGAAGCCGAGCGTCGCGGCGCAGATGGCGGCGGCGCTTACACCCAGCAAGATCTTGCGGGGAGCGCGCTTGGCCCCGAATGCCGAAGCCATCGACGTCGCGGCCCCCGCGTTAAAGATATCCCCCATTGGAGTTCTCCGACCAATTCATGATTACGAACTCCGAAATGGAGTCATGTCGGATAGAATACCGAGAGGTTAATTCGGGCAACAACGTTCGAGGAACATAAATACCGGCAAGAAATAGCGGAAGACAACATACAGGAAACTTGTACTCAAATATTGTCGGAAGAAATGTTACATACTATTATGCATGCACTAAATATGCATAACGCTACGCCTTTGTATATTCTATGTCATGGCGACCCAAAATGAGTTTTGTCTGTAATATTGCACATGTAACTATATGTACGTTGTAGCCACACGCCCGGAACCACGTCCCATTTGGACGTTTCAGCGGAAAATTGGCGTTGACACCCCCATTTCTATCGCGATGGTTGCGCCAAATCGGCCTTGAGGGGGGCAGATGGGGCAGGCGCGGCTGTGAAAGCCGGGCCCGTCAAATGCTGAGGCTATTCCGCCGAAAAACAGTACAGCGCTCGATCTGTGCTGGTCGGGGCCCCGCGCCTCGCCCAGAAAGCGGACCGCTGCGCCTTAAATAGAGGCCATAGTATCACAATGGACGCGCGCATTCTGATGTCCATCGACTCCATCGTTAAGCAAACCAACGAATTTGGTATGCTATCTATGGAATACCGCATCCTTCTTTACATCTTCATGAAGCCAGGAAAGCCAATCAAGGATGTCCAGGCTGAAGTTGGACTCTCTCATCGAGGTTTCTATCTGAAACTGCATGAATTTATCGAGAACGGGCTTGTATTTGCAATTAACGATGTCGTCGACAAGCGTCGTCGGTGCCTATACGTTACAGAAGCAGCAAAGGCGATCATCGAGCGTACATTCGACGCTTACTACGACTCCACGCATGGCGCGAGCCTGCGCGGCCCAGCCTCATGCAGCCCCTGATCCATGTGACAGAAAACGACATACAGGGCGTGATCATTACGGTGATCGCGGTAGCTGCTTATGTCGTACTGAGAACCGCCCTCGAGCGCCGACGGTGACGATTGCCCGCTGATCAGGCGGCCTTCTTGACCGCCGCCTTGGGGGCGGGGTTGGAGAAGACCATGACCTCGTCGGTGACCGAGCCGAACTTCAGCGCCATCAGGTCGCGGGCGTAGTTCTGGTGCAACTTCCACGGGGCCCTGGAGCCCTGTTTGGGGAACTTGGCGATGGTGCGCTGGACGTAACCCGACGAGAAGTCGAGCCACGGCTCTTCCTGGATCGTCGGGTCGTTGCGCCGCGGCGTGCACTGGCGCTTCCCGGTGCGGCTCATGTGGTTGAGCAGGCGGGTGACGTACTCGCACGTCAGGTCGCACTTCAGCGTCCAGGAGGCGTTGGTGTAGCCGAACGACGAGGCCAGGTTGGGCACGTCGCTGTACATCATGCCCTTGTAGCTGAGCGTCCTGGCCGGATCGATGACCTGGCCGTCGACCACCAGCTCCAGGCCGTTGAACACCTGCAGGTTCAGGCCGGTGGCCGTGACGATGACGTCGGCCTCCAGTTCGGCGCCGGACTTCAGCTTCAGACCCCTGGGCGTGAAGGTCTCGATGTGATCGGTGACGACCGAGGCCCGGTTGCTCTTCAGCGCGTCGAACAGGTCGGCGTCCGGCACCAGGCACAGGCGCTGGTCCCAGGGATTGTAGCTGGGCGTGAAGTGGGTCGCGACGTCATAGTCCGGCCCCATCTGCTCGCGGACCATGGCCACGAGGCGTTCCTTGGTCTTCGCCGGGTTCTTCCGCGCCATGTTGTAGAACAGCATGCTGAGCAGCACGTTCTTCCAGCGCGTGACGCCATAGGCGGCCATCGGCGAGAGCTTGGTGCGCAGCCAGTTGGCGATCGAGTCCTCGGCCGGGCGAGACACCACATAGGTCGGCGACCGCTGCAGCATGGTCACGTGCGCGGCGTCGCGGGCCATCTCCGGCACCAGTGTCACGGCGGTGGCGCCGCTGCCGATGACCACGACCTTCCTGCCGGTGTAGTCGAGATCTTCCGGCCACTTCTGCGGATGGACGATGCGCCCCGTGAAGCTGTCCATGCCGGCCCAGTCGGGGGTGTAGCCCTCGACGTAGCTGTAGTAGCCGCCACACAGGAACAGGAAGTTGCAGGTGAAGGTCAGCGCCTCGCCGCCCTTCTCGACCTCGACGGTCCAGGCGGCGTCCTGCGTCGACCAGCTGGCGCGCTTGACCATGCAGCCGTAGCGGATGTGCTTGTCGATGCCGTAGTGGGCGGCCGTGTCCTTGACATACTTGAGGATCGACGGGCCGTCGGCGATGGCCTTGGCGTTGGTCCAGGGCCGGAATGAATAGCCCAGGGTGTACATGTCCGAGTCCGAGCGGATGCCCGGGTAGCGGAACAGGTCCCAGGTGCCGCCCATGCTCTCGCGCCCTTCGAGGATCACGTAGCTGCGGTCCGGGGCCTTGTCCTGAAGATGGTAGCCCGCGCCGACGCCCGACAGGCCGGCGCCCACGATCACCACGTCAAAATGCTCGGTCGCCATGCTGCGCCCTTGTTTCCTGAGATTGAGAGTCATTCCCCAAGGTCATTGTGCCGGTCAAACGCCTGTTTGTCTCCGATAAAGTGATCGGCGATCACTCTGGCTCCCGCCACGTCCTTGGCGGGGCCGCCCGTCTGTGGTCGGATCGCGCAAACAGACCGCGGGGAGACGGCGATGAACCAGGACGAATACCAGGCGCAGGACGCCACGGGGCTGGCCGCCCTGATCGCAAAGAAGGCGGTCAGCGCGGCCGAGGTGCTCGAGGCGGCGCTCACCCGGGCGGCCGCGGTCAACCCGACGCTCAACGCCATCATCCTGTCGCTGGAGGACCAGGCCCGGGCGCAGGTCGCGGGCGGAACGCCCGACGGGCCGCTCGGCGGCGTGCCCTGGCTGATCAAGGACATCAGCGCCCAGGTCGCCGGAACGCCGACCACCAGCGGCTCGCGGCTGTTCCGGGACAACGTCGCCGCCGCCGACAGCGCCATCGTCACGGCCTATCGCCAGGCCGGGCTGGTCATCTTCGGCAAGACCAACACCCCGGAGTTCGGGCTGGAGCCGGTGACCGAGCCGGAGCTGTTCGGGCCGACCCTCAATCCCTGGAGCCTGGACCACACGCCCGGCGGCTCGTCCGGCGGCGCGGCGGCGGCCGTGGCGGCGGGTATCCTGCCGGCGGCCCACGCCAGCGACGGCGGCGGCTCGATCCGCATGCCGGCCTCCTGCTGCGGCCTGTTCGGGCTGAAGCCCAGCCGCGGCCGGGTCTCGTTCGCACCGGCCGACGAGGGCTGGGGCGGGTTCTCGATCCAGCATGCCGTGACACGCACCGTGCGAGACAGCGCCGCCTTGCTGGATGTGGTCTGTCGGCCCGTCGGGGGCGATCCCTACTGGCTGGAGCCGCCCGCGACGCCGTTCGCCACCGAGGTCGGCCGCGATCCGGGCAGGCTGCGCATCGGCGTGCTGCCCGGCGGCGTCGCCGGAGAGACGATTGATCCCGAGTGCGCGGCCGCCGTGGCCGACGTGGCCCGCCTGTGCGCCGCGCTCGGCCACGAGGTCGAGGAGATCAGCCTGACCGTCGACTTCCCGGCCATGCGCGAGGGGGCCGGCTCGATCATCGCCGCCAACATCGCCGCCACGATCGACGGCGAGATCGCCCGCCGCAACCGCCCGCTGGAGGACGGCGAGATCGACGCGGTCACCGTCGCCATGCACCGCCGCGGCCAGCGCGTGTCCGGCGCCCTCTATGTCCAGTCGATGCAGGCGGCTCATGCGGCCGGCCGCGCCGTGGCGAAGACCCAGGAGACCTTCGACGTGCTGCTGTGCTCGACCATGGGCCAGCCGCCGATCCCGAAAGGCGCCTTGCGGGGTGAGCCGCTCGACCTGCGCGGCTACGCCGACCGGCTGTTCGCCTTCATGACCAACACCCAGCTGGCCAACCTCACCGGCCAGCCGGCCATGAGCGTGCCGCTGGCCTGGAGCGCGGGCGGTCTGCCGATCGGCATCCAGTTCATGGGCCGGCCGGGCGACGAGGCCGGCCTGCTGCGCCTGGCCGGGCAGCTGGAGACGGCCCGGCCCTGGGCCGGGCGACGCCCCGCCTTCAACCGCTGATCGAAAAAAGACCAGAGCCGCGAGGCTCTGGTCAGGACCGTCTTCGCAAGAAATCGTCGGGAGCGAAGACCAGGGAACGCGGTCGAAAGGTCAGAACGGCTTGTCGTGGCCCGCGACGGTGACGCGCTCGACGGCGCGGTAGGCGGGCCAGTAGTCGAGCACGGCGTAGTGCTGGGTGGCGCGGTTGTCCCAGAAGACGATGGCGTTGGGCGTCCAGCGCAGGCGGACCTGGTACTCGGGGGCCTTCACCCGGTCGGTCAGATAGGTCAGGAGCTCACGGCTCTCGTCATCGTCGAGGCCAAGGATGCGCGTCGTGAAGACGTGATTGACGAACAGGTGCTTTTCGCCGGTCTCGGGGTGGGTGCGGACCACCGGGTGGACGCGCGGCGGATAGTCCCGTCGCAGTTCGGCCCGTCGCTCCCCGGACACGCGGTAGCCGTAGCTCTGCAGGATGTCGTGCTCGGCCTTCAGCCGCGACAGCCGGTCCTTCAGCTCGGGCGGCAGGTCGGCATAGACCGCCGCCGTATCGGCGAAGATCGTGTCCCCGCCCTGCGGCGGCAGGGTCCGGGCGCGAAGGATGCCGGCGAACGAAGGCTTCTCGCGAAAGGTCACGTCGGTGTGCCACTTGTTGGCCGGCCGGACGATCGGCAGCAGGTCGTCGGTCAGCTTCAGGCCGTCAGCCGCCTCAATGTGCAGGATCTCGCGATAGCCGGGCACCGTGGTGGTGACCGGATGCCCCTCCAGCTCGCCGAAGTAGCGGCCGAACCGGACGTGGTCCGCATGGCTGATGTCCTGGTCGCGGAAGACCAGCACCTTGTAACGATTCAGGCCCCCGCGGATCGCGGCGACCTCGCCGGCCTCGAGCGGGCGGGTCAGGTCGACGCCGGACACCTCGGCGCCGAGAAGGGGACCCAGAGGGGTGAAGGTCAGCCCTTCGACGACTTCCGTCTCGAAGCGGCTTTTGTCGATGATCGCGGTCATGGGCGCGTCCTCATGGCGTTGCGGGGTCGCGCGGACCGGACGCTCAGGCCGTCCGATCCGCGCTTGCACCATCCGCGGCGACAGGGGAGGAGCGTCGCCGCTGACTAATTCCTATCAACTGAATAGGATTTAAGTCCCGGCAGATTTTCTGAGGGCGTTATCGGCGGTTCTGTTTTGCTGATGGCGGGATGCGTCAGGCCCGCGGATGTCAGGCGGCGGGATCGAGCCCCCAGGCCTGACGGGCCTGTTCCAGGCGCGCCAGCTTCGCCTGCAACGGCGCCCAGTCGTCACGGTCGGCGATGGCCGCCCAGAGGGACTCGACCTCGTCGACCAGCATCTCCTCGGGCTCGACGGCGGCGAACATCGGATGGTCCAGCCGCTCGGGCCGATCCGCGTCCGCCTGCCCCAGCAGCGCGCGGAACGCGAGAAACGCCTCGCCGCCGTAGAGGTCGGCGCGCGGGCCGGCCAGGGCGCGGTCGTCGCGTCCGCCGAACCAGTCGAAGAAGAACGGCTCCCAACGCAGGCGCTCCCCGCCCTCGGCCAGCGCCCGGAAGGCCGCGTTGACCAGGTCGAGGTCGGCGTCCGGGCCGCGCGAGCGCACGCCCAGCCGCGCCAGCATCGCTTCGCGCATGGCCTCGCGGTAGGCCGGAGTGAAGCCGTTGAGCGCCGCGACCAGCGCGTCGGACTCGGCGACCAGCGACAGGCAGCCGGCCAGCTGTTGCAGGTTCCAGAACGCCGCCTCCGGCTGCCGGCCGAAGCTGTAGAGGCCGGTCTCGTCGAAATAGGCGGCGGTGAAGTTGGGATCGTTGCGCGGCAGGAAGCGCCAGGGACCGTAGTCGAAGCTCTCGCCCGTCACGACCATGTTGTCGGTGTTGAGCACCCCGTGGACGAATCCGGCGGCCATCCAGCGAGCGACCAGCCGGGCGGTGCGCGCGACCACGGCGGCGAGAAACGCCGCGGGCCGGTCGGCGACGTCCGCCAGCTCCGGGTAATAGGCGTCGATACAGTGATCGACGAGCCGGCCGACATTGTCGCCGCGCTCGAAATAGGCCTGCCGCTGGAAGGTGCCGAAGCGCATGTGACTGTGCGACAGCCGGACCATGACGGCCGAGCGCGTCGGGCTGGGCTCGTCATTGCGCTCAAGGTCCTCGCCCGTCTCGATCAGGGAGAAGCAGCGGCTGGTCGGCACGCCGAGCGCCTCCAGCATCGTCGCGGCCAGCACCTCGCGCACGCCGCCCTTCAGCGTCAGGCGGCCGTCGCCGCGCCGCGACCAGGGCGTCTGGCCCGAGCCCTTGGTGGCCAGGTCGAGCAGCCGGTCGCCCGGGGTCTCGCGCAGCTGCGCGAACAGAAAGCCCCGGCCGTCGCCGAGGTCGGGGTTGTAGGTGCGGAACTGATGGCCGTGATAGCGCATCGCCAGCGGGCCGGGCTGGTTGTCCGGGAGGGGGTCGAACAGGCCGAAGTGGCGGATCCACTCCGCCTCGGTCAGCCCGCCCAGGCCGACCGTCTCCGCCGCCCGCTGGTTCCGGTGGCGCAGGACCGTGCGCGGAAAATCCGCCGCCGTCACCGGGTCGGCGAACTCCGGACCAAGCTGCATGAAGCGGGGATCAGGACGATAGTCGGGGGACACGGGCATCCCTCGCAGATGACCGTCGATATCGCCCGGCGCAAGTCCGGTTTTGATTGGGCGCCCCCTCGCCGCATGGTAGCTGAACGCCATGACACGCCGGTTCACCCTCGATTTTCTCAGAACGGAGGCCGCCTCGGGCCTGGTGCTGGCGACCGCCGCGCTGGCGGCCGTCGCCCTGGCCAACTCGCCGCTGCGCGAGGCCTATTTCGGCTTCGTGAAGGCGCCCCTCACCCTGCAGGTCGGCGGCTGGGAAGAGACGAAGTCGGTTCTGAAGTGGACCAAGGACGGCCTGATGGCCGTGTTCTTCTTCGTCGTCGGTCTGGAGATCAAATACGAGATCCTCAAGGGCGAGCTGTCCAATCCGCGCAAGCTGGCGACCCCGGTGTTCGCCGCCCTCGGCGGGATGCTGGTTCCGGCGCTGGTGTTCCTGGCGTTCAATCTCGGCGACGGCGGCTCGCCGCGCGGCTGGCCGATCCCGACCGCCACCGACATCGCCTTCGCCCTCGCCGCACTGGCCATGGCGGCGCCGCGCCTGCCCCCCTCGCTGAGGGTGTTCCTGCTCACGCTGGCCATCGCCGACGACCTGGGCGCCGTGGCGCTGATCGCCGTGCTGTTCAGCGCCCACATTGATCTGGCCGCGCTGGCCGGCGCCGGCGTCGGCCTGGCCGTGCTGGCGTGGATCGGACGCTGGAAGGCTGACCCGACCGTGCTGTTCGCGCTGGTGTTCCTGGGGGTCTGGGCCTTCACCCTGAAATCCGGCGTGAACACCTCGCTCGCCGGGGTCGTCGCCGCCATGACGGTGCCGCTCAACGGACACAAGCCGGGCGAGCACGGGCAGCTGAAGCGCTACATGGAAGCGCTTCACCCCTACGTCGCCTATGGCGTCCTTCCCTTCTTCGCCTTCGTCGCGGCCGGCTTCGCCTTCGACGCCTTCCCGGCCGGCGGGCTGCTGGCGCCGCTGCCGCTCGGCATTGCGGCCGGTCTGGTGCTGGGCAAACCGCTCGGCGTCCTCGGGGCCACCGCCCTGGTCTGCGCGCTGAAGCTGGGCCACCGGCCGAGCGACGCGACCTGGCCGCAGATTCTCGGCGTCTCGATGCTCTGCGGGGTCGGCTTCACCATGAGCCTGTTCATCGGCGGCCTGGCGTTCCACGACGGCGCCGCCGCCTCGCAGGTCCAGCTTGGCGTCATCGCCGGCTCGCTGATCTCGGTGCTGGCGGGGGTTTTGACGCTGCGACAGGCGCAACCGGCCGTGCCAAAAAAGGCGAACGACGTTTTTTGACGCCAGCGCTGTCACACGACAGACACGAAGTGACCATTTTCCTTTTCCGGCAAGGGATTGACGCTTGTGCAGGCTTCCCGGCTTACCGTAGGTGAACGCCGTCAACTTTGACGGGACCGTCAGGTCCCCAGAAGTGTCTCAATCCGCGCGGCTCCTCCCCGACCGCGCCAAAAAACTCAGGACAGGAAATGCGCTTTTCTCAACTGCTTCGCGCGTCGGCCTCGGCCGCCGTGCTGTCGGCCCTTTTCGCCGGCGCCGCCTACGCTCAGGACCAGGAGCCGTCCACGGTCGACGCGATCATCGTCACCGCCACCAAGCGTGAGCAGAGCCTGCAGGACGTGCCGGTCGTCGTCACCGCCGTCAGCGGCCAGCTGATGCAGGACGCCGGCGTCAAGGACATCAAGGACCTGACGATCCTGACCCCGGGCCTGACGGTCACCTCGACCTCCAACGAAACCGTCACCACCGCCCGCATCCGCGGCGTCGGCACCGTCGGCGACAACCCCGGCCTGGAATCCTCGGTCGGCGTCGTGATCGACGGCGTCTATCGCCCGCGCAACGGCGTCTCGTTCGGCGACCTCGGTGAACTGCAGCGCGTCGAAGTGCTGAAGGGCCCGCAGGGCACGCTGTTCGGCAAGAACACCTCGGCCGGCGTCATCAACATCCTGTCGGTCGCCCCGTCGTTCAACTTCGGCGCCGACGGCGAAATCACCGTGGGCAACTACGGCTCGCGCGGCGTGTCGGGCTCGGTCACCGGCCCGCTGACCTCCGACCAGACGCTCGCCGGTCGCCTGTTCTTCGCCACGCGCCAGCGTGACGGCTACCTGGACGTGGTCACCGGCACCGCCGGCCCGCGCACCCAGAAGGACGATGTGAACCAGGACTTCTGGACCGCCCGCGGCCAGCTGCTGTTCGTTCCCAACGACGACCTGAAGATCCGCGTCATCGCCGACTACACCAGCCGCGACGAATCCTGCTGCCTGGCCACGCAACTGGTCGTCGGCAACGCCGCCACCTCGCGCGCCAACTACATCAACGCCGTCCGTCCGGGCTCGATCGACACGAGCGAGCGCCCGTTCGAGCGCAACGCCTACGCCAACCGCGACACCGGCCAGTACATCGTCGACACGGGCTTCTCGGCCCAGGCCGACTGGGACCTGAACGACGACATCACCATGACGTCGATCACCGCGTGGCGGAACTGGCGGGCCGAGACCGGTCAGGACTCCGACTTCACCGCCGCTGACGTCGCCTATCGTCCCAACGACGGCTCGAACTACACCGAGTTCACGCAGTTCTCGCAGGAACTGCGCTTCGCGGGCTCGGCCGGTTCGCTCGACTGGCTGGTCGGCGCCTTCTACGCGAAGGAAGACCTCGATGCCCGTTCGGTCCTGCTCTACGGCAAGGATTTCTACGGCTACTTCGACCAGCGCGTGCTGGGCAACGTGCCGGCCGCCATCGGCCTGGTCTCGGGCACCATCCACCAGCAGGGCAACGGCTCGGACGACCGCTACACCCAGACCGACAAGACCTTCGCCCTGTTCACCGACAACACCTGGTCGATCACCGATGCGCTGAAGCTGACGGTCGGCCTGCGGTACAGCAGCAGCGACAAGTCGCTGGGCACCACCTACAGCACCACCGGCGCCTCGTGCGACCAGGGTGAAGCGGCCTACGGCGCCATCGCCGGCCTGGCCGGTGTGGCGACCGCCCGTGCGATCGTCGGCGGCCTGTGCCTGAACGCCCAGAACAACGACTTCGACGCCCTGGGCCACTTCACCCAGACCCGCAGCGAAGACGAGACCACGGGCACCATCAAGCTGTCGTACAAGATCACCGACGACATCATGACCTACGCCTCCGCGGCGCGGGGCTACAAGTCGGGCGGCTTCAACCTCGACCGCACGAGCCGCGCCCGGATCACCCCGTTCGGCTCGCCCCTGCCCTTCAACCCGGCCGTCAACTGCGCCGTGGCCACGGGCTGCCTGGACTTCGCCGTCCTGACCGACACCAGCTTCGCGCCGGAGTTCGCGGACTCCTACGAAGTCGGGATCAAGACCAAGTGGTTCAACAACTCGCTGCTGCTGAACGCGACCGTCTTCTATCAGGACTACACCGACTTCCAGCTGAACACCTTCATCGGCACGGCCTTCGTGGTCGAGTCGATCCCCGAGGTGATCTCCAAGGGCGTCGACGCCGACTTCGTCTGGTTCACGCCGGTCGACGGCCTGGCCATCCAGGGCGGCGTGACCTACGCCGAGACCCAGTTCGGCGACTTCACCGCCGCTGACCTGACCGACCCGACCCGCTTCAACGCCGTGTTCCGCCTGCCGGGTTCGCAGGTCTCGTTCGCGCCGCGCTGGTCGTCGTCCGTCTCGGCCACCTACGAGCGCGACATCAGCGACTCGCTGGTGTTCCGCACCAACGTCTCGGCCAAGTACAGCTCGCGCTACAACACCGGCTCCGATCTGCACCCCGTCAAGGAGCAGGACGCCTTCACCCTGGTGAACGCCCGCATCGGCATCGGCTCGCAGGACGAGCGCTGGTCGGTGGAACTGTTCTCGAACAACCTGTTCGACCAGGACTACCTGCAGGTCGCCTTCAACGGCCCGTTCCAGGTCGACACGTCCAACCCGTACAACGCGACGGCGGACGCCAACACCTCGACCTACGACACCTTCCTGGGCGCGCCCCGGACGGTGGGCCTGACCCTGCGCGGCAAATTCTAGTCCCGCACTCAGCGCTGAGCTGAAAAGCGAAGGGCGGCTCGGGGAAACCCGGGCCGCCCTTTTTCTTTGTGTCTTGCAAGGTGCGTCCTTCGAGACGCGATGCTGGGGGATCGCTCCCCAGCATGACGGGCAGGGTTGGGCCGCACGTCCCTTCGTCATGGTGAGGCGCGGGCCATCAGCCCCCGCATCAGTCCCGGGCCTCGAACCACTCTGGGTGTTACGCCAGCGCCGCCTTAAGAGCCGCCGCCGTTTCCTCGATCGCGGCCGGCACGGCCGGGCTGAACGGGGCCAGGGTGAAGAAGTCGTGGACGAAGGCGGCGTACTCGACGTGCCGCGCCGTGCCGCCGGCGGCGTTGATGGCGGCGGCGTAGGCCTTGCCCTCGTCCTTCAGCGGATCGAAGCCGGCGGTGATCACGAGGGCCGGCGCGACGCCGGTCAGGTCGGCGAACTTCGGCTCGGCGCGCTTGCGATCGGGGTGGCGATTGACCCCGAAGTGGTCGCCGAACCAGTCCATCACCTCGGCCGTCAGCAGGTGGCCGGTGGCCAGGTCGCGGCGGGACGCCGTATCCTGCTCCATCGCCGTGGCCGGGTAGAGCAGCAGCTGGAAGGCCAGCCGGCGCTTCGGATCGTCCTTGATCTCCAGCGCCACGACGGCCGACAGGTTGCCGCCCGCCGAACAGCCGCCGACGGCGATGCGGGCCGGATCGACGCCGATCTCGGCGGCGTGGTCGAAGGTCCACTTCAGCGCCGCCAGGGCGTCGTCGTGCGCCGCCGGAAATTCATGTTCCGGCGCCAGGCGGTAGTCGACCGACAGCACCCGAACGCCCGAGGCCGCGGCGAGCCGGCGCAGGAAGCCGTCATGGGTGTCGAGGTCGCCGATGACGAAGCCGCCGCCGTGGAAATAGACCAGGCCCGGCCCGACGGCGGGCGCGTCCTTTGGCGTATAGAGGCGCGCCTTGATCGGCCCCGCGCCGCCGGCGACCTCAAGGTCACGAACGTCGAGGTCGGTCGGCGCGCCGGCGTCGACCCCGACCCGCTGGGCGCGATAGCCCTCGCGGATCATGGCCGGCGGCAGGGTCTTGAGAGGCGGCATCTCGACCGCGTTGGTCGCGTCGAGCAGCGCGCGGAAGGCGGGATCCATCGTCATCGTTCGTTCCTTCAGACCGTGACCACGCCGGCGGCGGGCGGATTGGCGTAGAGGCCCTGCACCAGGGCGTCGCGGCGTTCGAGCGTCGCGCGCTGGTTGACGTAGCCCTTGTCGGTGATTTCGCCGGCGTCGATCGACGGCGGCTCGGTCAGGATCACGAAGCGCCCCACGCGACGCGAGGAGCCCCCGGCCGTGGCGTTGAACGCCGCCAGCTTCTCGCTGAGGATCGCCGTCAGCTTGTCGATCGGCGAGCCCGGGCCCGGATCGGCGGCCAGCGCCTGCATCCCGGCCATCGATGGCCAGAACAGCGCCCCGATGAACGGCTTGTCCTGCCCGGCGATGACCGCGTCCATGACCCAGGGACTGGCGGCGGCGACCAGGTCGGGGCGCAGCGTGCCAACGCTGACCCAGGTGCCGCTGTCGAGCTTGAAGTCCTCGGTCACGCGGCCGTCGAACATCAGGCCCTGGGCCGGATCGTTTTCGTCGACGAAGCGGGCGGCGTCGCCCAGCTTGTAGAAGCCTTCCTCGTCGAAGGCGGCGGCGGTCTTTTCCGGGTCGTTGTGATAGCCGGTGGTGACGGTCGGGCCCTTAACCCGCACCTCCAGCTTGGTCCCGTTCGGCACCAGCTTGATCGTCACGCCGGGCACCGGCAGGCCGACGAGGCCGACCTGCTCGGTCGCCCAGTGGGTCACGGTCACGCCCTGCGTCTCGGTCGCGCCGTACATCGTCGTCAGCGGGATGCGGTGGCCCGTCTCGGCCACGGCCAGGGCCTGCAGGCGGTCGTTGATGTCGTTCGACAGGGTCGCGCCGCCGTAGCCCATGTAGCGCAGGTTCTTGAAGAACGACGCCCGCAGCACCGGGTCGCGCTCCATGGCCTCGGCCAGCATGCCGAAGGCGATCGGCGCCGAGCCGAACACCACCGGCGAGACCTCATAGAGGTTCTTGATCGTCGTTTCGAACATGCCGGGGATCGGCTTGCCCTCGTCGAGGTGCACCGTGCCACCCGACCACAGCACGCCGTTGAAGCTGATGTTGCCGGCGCTGATGTGGCTCCAGGGCATCCACTCCAGGCTCTGCGGGATGACGTCGGGATCGGCCTCCTCCGAGCGGAGGCCCTCGCCGCCGGCGATGGTCGCGGCCATCATGCCGAAGGTCTGCGGCACGCCCTTGGGCATGCCGGTCGAGCCCGAGGTGAACAGATACTTGGCCACGGTCTCGTGGCCGAGCTTTTCGCGGGCCGCGTGGACCGCGGCGGTCGGTTCGGTCGCGGTAAGCGCCGAGAGCGGTATCGCCCCCTCCCCCGTGCCGTCAGCGGTCACGAACACCAGCGTCGGATCGTAGGCGCGCAGGGTGGCGATGGCCCGTTCGAACATCACGCCCGACTGGGCGAAGATCACGCGGGGCTTCACGGTCTCGACGCAGTGCTTGAGCTTGGCGTGGTCGGTCGAGATCAGGCTGTAGGCCGGACTGATCGGGGCCACCGGCACGCCGGCCGTGTAGCAGCCGATGGTCACCAGCGCATGCTCGATGGAGTTGGCCGACAGGACCATGACGCTGTCCGCGCCGGTCAGGCCGCGATCGAGCAGCCACTGGGCGATGCCCTCGGCGGCGCGGACGGCCTCGCCGTAGGTCACCTGGCGCCAGGGACCGTGGCCGGGCTCGCGCTGCTTCATCCAGGGGCGGTCCGGATGGAGTTGCGCCTTGTCGCGGATCAGGTGGGCGATCGAGCGGGGCCCCTCGCCCGGCGCATGGTTCGAGCGCAGCAGGATCGAGCCGTCAGCGCGCCGCTCGACCGTGACGTCCGGCCCCTTCTGGGGCAGGGGCTTGAAAGCCGGCTTCACCGCAGCCGAAGCCGCACCGTCAGCGGGGGTCATGGGCGTTTCCTGGGCGTTTGTTATCGTTGTTCTCTTGAGACTATCCCTGCCCCTAGGGGAGTCAAACGGCGGTTGGGCGCGGTGCGTCCTTCGAGACGCGGACCTGGGGGTCCGCTCCTCAGGATGACGGGCAGGGGTGGCCTGCGCTCTTGTTCGTCATGGTGAGGAGCGAGGCCCCGGCCGAGCGTCTCGAACCACGCAGCCTGCTTCACAGTCCCTTCAGCCACCCCACCAGCAGGTCGGTCACCGCCTCGGGCGCTTCCTGCTGGGTCCAGTGGCCGACGCCGGGCAGCAGATGGGCGCCTTGCAGGTTCGGCAGGTGCGGGGTCATGACGTCGAGCGGATTGACCCCCGGAATCATCTTCAGCACCAGGTCGCGCTCGCCGCCGATAAAGAAGGACGGCTGTTCAATCTTCCGGTCCTTGAACGGCTGCAGCCAGGCGAAGTCGCGCTCGTGGTTGCGGTAGCGGCTGAGCGGCCCGAAGAAGCCCGAACGGTGGAACTCGGCGGTGAAGTAGTCCTCGTCGTCCTTCGTCAGCCAGGCCGGGAACTGGCCGGGATCCGGCAGACGGTCGAGCAGGGCCTCGCCGTGCGGCTTGTCGACCGGCCAGGTTCCGTCCGGCGCATCGCCGCTTATGGCGTAGTAGAACTTGCGGATCGCCGCGCGCGGGTCGCTGCCCAACTCGGCTTCCGCCGGCCCGACGTCCTGGAAATAGACCTGGTAGAAGAACCGGCCGTTGTCGGTGAAGACCGCCTTGATGATGTCCATGAACTGCACGGCCGGCACGCCGGTGTAGGGCACCGAAAGACCGGCCACCGCCCGCACCCGGTCGGGCCGGGTCAGGGCCGTGTTCCAGACGATCGGCGCGCCCCAGTCGTGGCCGATCAGCACGGCCTTCTCGCCCGGCGCCAGGTGCTCGATGACCCCGGCGACGTCGGTGGTGATCTGTTCGAGGCTGTAGTCTTCGACCCGTCCGGGCTTGTCCGATCCGCCATAGCCGCGCACGTCGATGGCGCAGACGGTGAACCCGGCCGCCGCGATCGGCGCGATCTGGTGACGCCAGCTGTACCAGCTCTCCGGAAAGCCATGGACGAGGACCACCAGAGGGCCCGAACCCTGGACGACCGCGCGCAGGTTTATCCCGTTGGTCGGGATGGTGGTGAAGGTGGTCATGGCGTTTCCCCGTTTCCCCCGAATCCATCACGGACGACGTCGGGGCAGGCAAGGGCAAAGGGCGGTGATCGATTTGCTACCTTTACGCGTATAAATACATTATGCTCTTGTTTCCTCCTCGACGCATGCTAGGTTTTCATCATGAGCGATGAAAAGCCTCCCGGCGTTGAGGAGACGCCCGCGCTGTTCGATGCGGAGATCGAGCCCGCGCCCCCCCTGACGGACGAGGAAGAGGCCGCGCTGCTGGAGGCCGAGGCCGATGCGGACGCGGGACGGGTCGTGCCGCATTCAGAAGTGGTCAAGTGGCTCAAGACGTGGGGAACCCCCGACGAGGGGCCGCCGCCAAAGTCGTGGTTCAGGTAGTCTGGACCGAAAGCGCTATCGGCGATCTCGAAGCCATCCGAAACCATGTCGCGCGGGACAGGCCGATAGCCGCCGACAGATTGGCGGAAAGGCTCATTCAAGCAGGAAATGCGCTAGATCAGAATCCTGACCGTGGCCGACCCATCGGGGGTAACCGCCGTGAGCTCGCGCATGTCAGGCCATATCTCATCCGGTACCGCGTGAGATTTGGCGCCGTCGAAATCCTTGCGGTCCGCCACGCGGCGCGGAAGCCGGACTAAACATCACCCCACCAGCCGCTCCCGGCCCTCCCAGAACGGCGCCCTGAGCTCTCGCCGCAGCACCTTGCCGGACGGGTTGCGCGGCAGGGCCTCGATGAAGTCGATGCTCTTGGGCGCCTTGTACCCGGCGATCCGGCTACGGGTGTGAGCGATGATCTCGTCGGGGGTCGCCGTCGCGCCGGGCTTGAGCACCACCAGGCCCTTGACCGCCTCGCCCCAGCGCTCGTCCGGCACGCCGATGACGGCGGCGTCGGCCACGGCGGGGTGGCTGAACAGAGCGTTCTCGACCTCGGCCGGATATACGTTCTCGCCGCCGGACACGATCATGTCCTTCACCCGGTCGTAGATGTAGAGATAGCCCTCGTCGTCGAAGTAGCCGGCGTCGCCGCTGGAGAACCAGCCCTGCGGGCAGACCGCGTCGGCCGTGGCCTCCGGCCGGTTCCAGTAGCCCTTCATCACGCCGCGGGCGCGGATCTGGATCTCCCCGACCTCGCCCGGCTTGCCCGGCTCGCCGGTGGTGGTCATGACCCGCACCTCGAAGCCCGGCCAGGGCTTGCCGCAGGATCGCAGCTTGTCCCGCTCCGGCGCGTGGTCCTCGGGCGGCAGGTAGGTGGCGCCGCCGATCGTCTCGGTCAGGCCGTAGAGCTGGGTGAAGTCGCAGCCGAACCGCTCCTGGGCCTGGCGCAGCACCGCTTCGGAGATCGGCGAGGCGCCGTAGAAGATGCGCTCCAGCCGGCGGAAGTCGGCGTGCTCGACGCCCGGCGTCTGCAGCAGCATGTTGATGATCGTCGGGGCGAGGAAGGCGTAGGCGACCTGCTTGTCCTGCAGCCGGTCGATGATCTCGGCCGCGTTGACCTCGCGGGTCAGGATGTTGCGCACGCCCTGCAGCAGGGCCAGCAGCCCGCAGTTGGTGCCCGCCACATGGAACAGGGGCATGACGACGAGGTTGGTCTTGCCCGCCTCGTACCTCGCCCAGCCCGCCTCCAGCGCCGTCGCGAACAGGCTGAGGAAGTTGGCCTGGGTCAGCTGCACGCCCTTGGGCAGGCCTGTGGTGCCCGAGGTGTAGAGCTGGATCACGTCGTCGTCGGGCCGGGCTTTCAGCCGGGGATCGCTGGCGTCATGGCTGCCGATCCAGTCGCGGAAGGCCGGCCAGCGCGGATGACCGGGCTCGAACTGCACCAGGCCCTGGATGTCGGGCAGGTCGCCGACGATCATGTCGACCACGCCGCCGAAGTCCTGGCCGACCACCAGCACCTTCGCGTGGGCGTCCTTGAGGATGAACGCGATCTCCGGCGGGGCCAGCCGCCAGTTGACTGGCGCCAGCGTCACGCGGGCCTTGATGCAGCCGAACCACAGCACGAAGAAGTCGTCGATGTTCTTGGCCAGGACGCCGACGCGGTCGCCGGGCCTGAGCCCCTGGGCCAGCAGGGCCTGGGCGCACTGGTTCGAGGCGCGGTCGAGGTCGCCGAAGGTGGTCGTGCGGCCCTCGAACCAGATCGCCTCGGCGTCCGGGCGCAGCCGCGCCTGGAGACGGGGGACGTCGGCCACGGACTGAATGTCGGCGAGAAGAGTCATGCGGTTTCCTGTCCTGCCGCGCCTCTGTCGGGCGCTGGCGGCGGCAGGATGCACAAGGCCGGCGCAAAGAAAAAGGGCCGCCGGAGTGATCCGACGGCCCTTCTCTTGTTCAGTGCGTCCTTCGAGACGCGGACCTGAGGGTCCGCTCCTCAGGATGACGAACACAGGTGCGCGTCATGGTGAGGAGCGAGCCTCAAGCGAGCGTCCCCAACCACGCAAACCCTATTCCGCGGCCTTGGCCGGGTTGTAGCCGAGCATGGCCTTGGTCTCGAGGAACTCGTGGAAGCCGTAGTCGCCCCACTCGCGGCCGTTGCCGCTCATCTTGTAGCCGCCGAAGGGGGCCATCAGGTCCCCGCCGCCGCCGTTGATGCTGACCTGGCCGGCGCGCAGGCGCGAGGCCACCTTGTGCAGCTGCTCGACGTCGGTGCCCGAGACGTAGGCCGCGAGGCCGTACTCGGTGTCGTTGCCGACCTTCACCGCCTCATCGACGCTGTCGTAGCCGATGATCGAAACGACCGGGCCGAAGATCTCTTCCTTGGCGATGGTCATGTCGTTGGTGACGTTGGCGAACACGGTCGGCTTGACGAAGTAGCCCTTGTCGAGGCCTTCCGGACGGCCGACGCCGCCGCTGACCAGGGTCGCGCCCTCGTCGATGCCGGCCTGGATCAGCTTCTGGATCTTGTTGAACTGGATCTCGGAGACGACCGGACCCATCTGGGCGTTGCCCTTCGGGTCGCCGACCGTCGTGGAGTCGGCCGCGGCCTTGGCGATGGCGATGACCTCGTCCATGCGCTTGCCGGGGACCAGCATGCGGGTCGGGGCGTTGCAGGACTGGCCCGAGTTCATCATCACCGAGCGCACGCCGCCGGTGACGGCCGCCTGGAAGTCCGCGTCATCGAGGATGATGTTGGGGCTCTTGCCGCCCAGCTCCTGGGCGACGCGCTTGACGGTCGGGGCGGCGTTCTTCGCCACTTCGATGCCGGCGCGGGTCGAGCCCGTGAACGAGACCATGTCGATCTCGGGATGGCTGGAGATGGCCGCGCCGACGGTCGGGCCGTCGCCGTTGACCAGGTTGAACACGCCGGCCGGCACGCCGGCGGCATGCAGGATCTCGGTCCAGACATAGGCCGAGAACGGCGCGACTTCCGACGGCTTGAGCACCATGGTGCAGCCCACGGCCAGGGCCGGGGCGACCTTGCAGGCGATCTGGTTGACCGGCCAGTTCCAGGGGGTGATCAGGCCGCAGACGCCGATCGGCTCCTTGACCAGACGGGTCGGGCCGCGATCCTCGACGAACTTGAAGTTCTTCAGCACCGCGATGGCGGTCTGGGTGTGGGCCAGGCCCATGGCCGCCTGGGCGCGCTGGGCCAGCGAGGCGGGGGCGCCCATTTCCTCGGTGATCGCGTCGGCCATGTCGCCGTAGCGCTTCTGGTACTCGACGACGATGCGCTCGAGCAGGTCGATGCGCTCCTCGATGGTCGTCAGGGAGAAGGTCTCGAACGCCTTGCGGGCGGCCTTGGCGGCCTGGTCGACGTGGTCGGCCGTGCCCAGCGAGATCTTGCCGCAGACCTCTTCGTTGGCCGGGTTGATGACGTCCAGCGTCGTGACGCCGGTGGGCTGAACCCACTGACCATCGATGTAGAATTTCGTGTAGTCGCGCATCACCGTCATCTCCCTGCGGGCCGCAACACGGCCTCTTCAAACGCTAGTTTAGTTACCGCCGATCACCTCGGGAAGGCCCGACATCAAAACTTGATGCATCCGTCTTCAAAGCTGATGCACGTGCGGTTGTCCGGCGACCGGGCTGCGGGCCTTCAGCACATAGCCGGCGCGGATCGAGCCGATGTAGAGGTCCTTCAGGTCCGGGCCGCCCCAGGTGACGTTGGTCGGGTGGTTGACGATCTCGCCGGAGGGATCGTGGACCACGGTCTCGACCACGCCCGACGGGCGGATGGCGACGACCTTGTTGGCCGCCGGCAGGCAGACCCAGAGCACGCCGTTGGCGTCCATGCCGACGCCGTCGGTGTAGCCGAGGTCGTCCGGGTGATGCGCGGCGGCGGCCTGCGCCTCGGCGTCCCCGGGGGCCATCAGCCGGCCCAGCTGCGGACCGTAGCGTTCACCCGGGCCAAGCCTGCCGCCGGGAAGGATTTCGAACCGCATGACGTCCGCGCCGCTGGTCTGGGCGCAGTAGAGCCAGCGGTCGTCGGCCGAGAGGGCCAGGCCATTGGGAAACTTCAGGCCGTCGGCGACGATGCTCGTGGACCCGTCCGGCCGCAGCACGAAGATGAAGCCGTCAGGCCGGCCGTCGAGCGCCTGGGGCCAGGTCTCCGCGTGGGTCGAGTTGGCGCACCAGATGTTCCCGGCCCGGTCGAGCACGGGATAGTTGGCGCTGGTCAGGCGCCGGCCGCCGACCTCGGCGACCAGCGTCTCATGCTTGCCGGTGGCCGGATCGAACCGCTGCAGCGGCCCCTCTTCCTTGTCGTAGATGCCGAAGTTGGCGATCAGGACCCGGCCCTGCAGGTCCATATTGATGCCGTTCGGCGCGCCGCCCTTCGGGCCCATGCGAGTGAAGCCGCCGTCCGGGTGGATCTCGGCCACCGCGCACTGGTGATCGGAAGCGAACACCCGGCCGTCCTTGCCGACCACCACATCCTCGGGCCGGTCGATGCCGACGGCGATCTTGGCGAAGTCCTGCGGGACCATCCAGTTGGGCATCTGCGCTTCTCCCTGTTCTGTCTTGTTGGCGCTACCAGAACAGGTCGGGCGGGCCGCCGTCCAGCATCTCGGCCAGGCGGTTTCGCGTGCCGCGCGTCGCCCCTTCGGGCAGGGCGTGCGGGTGGAACCAGTCGACGCGCAGGATCTCGCCGCGCGAGGTCGCGACGGCCTGCTCCCAGTGATCGACGCGATAGACCAGCACATGGTCGCCGCGGAAGTTGCCGCCGTTGGAGTGCATCGACACCAGCCTGGGTCGCGACAGCGGACGCACGCCGGCCTCCTCCTCCAGCTCGCGGGCCGCGGCCTGTTCGACCGTCTCGCCCTTCTCCACGCCGCCGCCGGGGAAGTGCCAGCCGGGGGTGTAGCTGTGCTCGATCAGCAGCACGCGACCGGCCTCGTCAAAGACCATCACCCGCACGCCGAGCGTCAGGCCGCGCACCTGGCGCATGACGGTCTGGTAGACCGGTCGAAGCCGGGGCTCGAGAAGGCGTTTCCAGCGGGACATGGCGTCAGCCTAGAACGGCCGCTTGCCCGGCGCGAGAGCGGCGGCTAAAGCCGGTCGACTTTATCCAACGGAGCCGCGTCATGGTCGCCATCGGCGTCATCGGTCTTTTCATCGTCATTCTGGCCGCCCTGAACCTGTTCGAGTTCGGCCGCGTCGACTGATCCCGTCTTGAGCGGCGCGGCAGTCATCACCGGCGCGGCGCGGCGCATCGGCCGCGTCCTGGCCGTGCAAGCCGCGCGCTCGGGCTATGACGTCGCCGTCCATCATCGCGATTCGGACGCAGAGGCCGCGGAAACGGCCGCCCTCGTGCGCGCCGAAGGCCGCCGCGCCTGCGTGCTGGCCGCCGATCTGACCGATCCCGATATCGGCGCGCTGATCGGCCAGGCCGAGGCCGCGCTCGGCCCCGTGACCCTGCTGGTCAACAACGCCTCCCTGTTCATCGACGACCGCCTGCAGTCCTTCGACACGGCGACGTTTGACGCCCACATCGCCACCAACCTGCGGGCGCCGGCGCTGCTGGCCCAGGCCATGGCGGCCCGGCTGCCGGAGGGCGCGGGCGGCGTCATCATCAACATTCTCGACCAGCGGGTCTGGCGACCGAACCCGCAGTTCTTCGGCTACAGCCTGTCCAAGGCCGCGCTCTGGCACGCGACGCAGACCATGGCCCAGGCGCTGGCGCCGCGCATCCGGGTCAACGCCATCGGCCCCGGCCCGACGCTCGGCTCCGTGCACCAGGCGCCCGGCGAGTTCGAACAGGAGGCCGCCGGCACGCCGCTGGGCCACAGCGTCAGTCCCGACGAGATCGCCGCCGCCCTGCGCTATCTGATTGACGCCCCGTCGGTGACGGGTCAGATGATCGCTGTCGACAGCGGCCAGCATCTGGGCTGGCTGACGCCCGACATCGTCCACCCCTGACCCGCAGAGAGACGTGGCCGCCACCCTTCCCGAAACGCCTTTCGAACCGGCCTCCGCGACCCGCGTCGTCGTCGCGAAGATCTTCGTGCGCGGGCTGAAGGTCGACGCCGAGATCGGCGTCTACGATCACGAACGGGGCCGGTCGCAGCCGCTGGTCGTCGACGTCGAGCTGGATGTGACCACCGTCCACGCCGAGCGCCTGTCCCAGACGGTCAACTACGAGACCATCGCAAACGACGCGCGCGATCTGGCCGCCGAGGGCCATATCGAACTGGTCGAGACCTTCGCCGAACGGCTGGCCGAACGTTGCCTGGCCGATCCGCGCGTCACCCGCGCCCGGGTGCGGGTCGAGAAGCCGATGGCCCTCGCCCCCCGGGCCGAAGCGGCCGGCGTCGAGATCACGGCGGTCCGGGTCTGACCGGGACCGGCCTTTCGCATGCCGCGCGCCTCGCCCCGCTGAGGCCCGAGACCGTCTGGACCGTCGACGCCGACGGCCTGACCGAAGTCGCCGGCGCGAAGACCCGCCGGTTCGCGCTGGCCGATCTGCGTGTGCTGCGGCTGGCGGGTCTGCCGAACAGCCCCCGCCGCGCCGTGACCCTGCAGTTCGCCCGGGGGCGCTGCGTGATCCCCTCGCACAGCTGGACCGGGCCCGGGCGGTTCGACGACCGGATGGAGAGCTTCTCGCCGCTGGTCCGGGCGATCGCCGAACAGGCCGCAGACCTGGCGCCGCGCGCGCGGTTCGCCACCGCCGGCCTGGAGGTGGGCGAGGCCTTCCTGTGGACCATGGGCCTGCTCGGTATCGGCACCGCCGTGCTGCTGGTCGCCTCGATCAGCGCCGGCGCGGCCGCGCTCGGCGTCGCGCTGGCCGCGCGGCTGGTCTTCGTGCTGATCCTGATGCTGGCGGTGATGCCGTGGCTGAAGGGCCGCACGGCCGCGCTCGACCCCCGGGCCCTCTCGCGCGGTCTGCTCCCGTAAGCGTGACCCCGTCCGGTTTGCCTCGCACGGCAAAACCCGGCAGCATCCCCCACGGAGGCCCATCATGACCGAGACCATCGACCGACCGCATGAAGACCGGGTTCTCCCCGCCGTCGTCTACGCCCTGTATCTGCTCAGCCTGCCATCGGCCTGGGTCGCGGTGCTGATCGGCCTCGTCCTGGCGTACGCCAACCGCGACAACGCCGGGCCGCGCATGGCGACCCACTACCAGTTCCTGATCCAGACCTTCTGGAAGTCGATCTGGTGGGCCGTCATCGGGCTGGTGCTGTTCGTGGTCGGGCTGATCTTCTCCGTGCTGCTGATCGGCATCCCGGTGCTGATCGCGGGCAGCCTGATCCTGGCGGCCGTGCACATCTGGTTCTACGTCCGGGTGGCCGTCGGCCTGATCTACCTGGTGCAGGACCAGCCCTATCCGCGCCCCGACGCGTGGCTGTTTTAAAGGCAGACGGCTCCGCTTCTGCCCATTGAACGAACGGCTTCCGGCCACCCCTTCCCCTGACGGTTGCAGCCTTTTGACCCGGCCGGTTCCAGACCGAACGGTCAGGCGGCGTTGGGGAAAGACGGGGGAGAATCCATGGTCGCGCGTTTACTGAGCCTGCTGCTGGGGCTGATGCTGGGCGCTTTCGGCTGGGCCATCGTCGACCCGAAGGGGCCCGCCGCCGCGCGGATGCCGCCGCTCGATCTGGGGATGTTCGAGGGTCACAGGGCCTTCATCGGTTGGGGCTTGCTGGCGCTGGGGATCGCCGCGCTGCTCTCGTCGGTGGCGCCCAGGGCCAGGCGGAAGCCAAAGGGGCCGCCCCTGGTCGACTTCGACGCCGCGCCGGACGTGACCTCCGTTTCGGATCATCACGAGGACCCGGCGCACCACGACAGCCATGAGCACCACGAAGAGGCGCACCACGACGACGGGCACGGTCACGAGCCGCATGGGGACCGTCATGGCCGCCACGTCTCGTCCTCGGGATCGCCCCGACCTTCAGCGCTCTGGTAGGGGGTGGTCCGCCCTCCCCGTCGCCGGGGAGGGCGGGAACCGTCAGGCGTCGACGAGTTCGCGCCGCACCATGCGGGCGTAGTCGTCCATCAGCGTCAGCGAGATCTGGCCCGGGGTGAAGCGGTACTCGCCCACCTCGGCCACCGGCGTCACCTCGGCGGCGGTGCCGACGATGAAACACTCGCTGAAGCCGGCCATCTCTTCCGGCTTGATGTGGCGCTCGATCACTTCATAGCCGCGCTTCTTCGCCAGCTTCATCACCGACCGGCGGGTGATGCCGTCGAGGAAGCAGTCCGGCGTCGGCGTGTGGATGACGCCGTCCTTGACGAAGAACACGTTGGCGCCAGTCGCCTCGGCCACGTAGCCGCGGTAGTCGAGCATCAGCGCGTCGGAATAACCGTCCTTCTCCGCGGCATGCTTGGAGATGGTGCAGATCATGTACAGGCCGGCCGCCTTGGCCGCCGTCGGGGCCGTTTCCGGCGACGGGCGCTTGTACTTCGCCCAGGTCAGACGGATGCCCTTCTTCTTCTGCTCGGGATCGAAGTAGCTGGGCCAGTCCCACACGGCGATGGCCACGTGGATCTTCGTGTTCTGGGCCGAGACGCCGATCATCTCCGAACCGCGCCAGGCGATCGGACGGACGTAACAATCCGTCAGGCCGTTCTTCGCGCAGGTCGCCTTGCAGGCCTCGTCGATCTCCGACACCGTGTAGGGGATCTTGAAGTCGAGGATTTCCGCCGATTTGAACAGCCGCTCGGTATGAGCCGTCAGCTCATAGATCTCCCCGCCGTACATCCGCTCGCCCTCGAACACCGAGGAGGCGTAATGCATGGCGTGCGTCAGTACGTGCACCTTCGCCTCGCGCCAGGGCACGAACTGGCCGTCCAGCCAGATCCATCCGTCGCGATCATCGAAGGGAACGATAGACATTGGGAGCAACCCTCCTTTCAAGGGAACCGCGACCTTAGACGCCCGGCGCCGTTTGGCGTCAAACAAAATGGTGCAGTGCAGTGACCTTCCCCGCCGATCCGCGGCTCATTCTGAGGGATGAAGAGCTCGACCAGGGCCTCGAGCTGATGCTCCTGGCGGAGGCGAGCCTGTGGGCGGCGGTCGACGCGGCGCTGGAGGCGGAGACGGGTCTCGGCCGCCCGCACTGGCGGGCCGCCTTCCTGCTGCGACGGCGGCCGGGCCTGGGCGTGCGCGACCTCTCCCGCCTGACCGGTCTGTCGAAGCAGGCCGCCAGCCGCACCCTGGCCGACCTCGTCCGGCTGGAGCTGGCCGAAACCGAGGCCGGGGATCTCGACGCCCGCCGCAGGCCCGCGCGCCTGACGCCGGCGGGCCTGGCCTTCGAGGAGCGCATCGCCGAGCGCCTGCGCGCCCTGCTGGGCCGGGCCTATCGCACGGGCGGACTTGACGGGGTGGCCGGCGCAAGGCGGATTCTCGCCGCTCTGGCCGGATCGCGCACGGGCGTGGGCCTTCGCCGGGAGGAGACCTGACGTGAGCCTGCCGGACCGACACCTGCTGGTGGTCGACGATGACGACCGGATCCGCGAACTGCTGCGTGAATACCTCGCCCGGGCCGGCTTCCGCGTGACCGGCGCGGCCGACGCCGCCTCAGCCTGGCGGCTGATCGAGACATTCGACTTCGACCTGATGGTGCTGGACGTGATGATGCCGGGCGAGGACGGCGTGTCCCTGGCCCGACGCCTGCGCGCCCGGACCGACCAGCCCGGCCGCACCCCGGTGCTGATGCTGACCGCCCGGGGCGAGGCGGGCGACCGCATTGAAGGCCTGACCGCCGGCGTCGACGACTACCTCGCCAAGCCGTTCGAGCCGCAGGAGCTGCTGCTGCGCATCGAGGCCATCCTGCGCCGGGCCGGCCCCCGCGACACCGGGCCCAGCAGCCTGTCGCTGGGCGACTGCGCCTTCGACATCGAGCGGGGCGAACTGACCCGCGACGGGGCCCAGATCCGCCTGACCGAGGCCGAGGTCGAACTGATGCGCCGGCTGGCGAAATCGGCCAACGCGCCGGTCGACCGTCTGGAACTGGCGCGCGACACCGCCGACGTCACCGGCCGGGCCGTGGACGTCCAGGTCACGCGCCTTCGCCGCAAGATCGAGGTCGACCCGAAGAACCCCCGCTATCTGCAGACCGTGCGCGGCGTCGGCTATCGCCTGGCGCCCGACTGATGAAGCTCCGCGCGCTCAAGATCATCATCCCGCGCCAGATCAAGCGGTGGCTGCCGACCAGCCTGTTCGGCCGCAGCCTGCTGATCATCATCCTGCCGATCGCCCTGATGCAGATCGCGGTGACCTGGGTGTTCTTCGACGCCCACTGGCAGACCGTGACCAGCCGCCTGTCCGACGGGCTGGCCGGCGACATCGCCTGGGCCGTCGAGAGCTACCAGGACGATCCGAGTCCCGCCTCGCTGGCCCGCATCGCCGATCGGGCTCAGGACTCGATGTCGCTGTCGATCGCCCTGTCGCCGATCCGCACCCTGCCGCCGCGCCGGCCGAGCTCGGTGTTCGGCGCGCTGGACCGGTCGCTGGACCGGGCGCTGTCGGAGCACCTGGAGGCGCCCTACTGGTTCGATACGGTCCGCTTCCCGGGCTACGTCGACATCCGCGTCAAGGTGCACGGCCAGGTGTTGCGGATCATCGCCCCGGCCGACCGGGCCTGGGCCACCCAGGGCGGCATCTTCGTGCTGTGGATGATCGTCACCACCCTGCTGCTGACGGCCATCGCCATCCTGTTCATCCGCAACCAGGTGCGGGCCATCGAGCGGCTGGCCACGGCGGCCGAGGCGTTCGGCAAGGGCGGCGACGTGGCCGACTTCAAGCCCTACGGCGCGCGCGAGGTGCGCCAGGCGGCCCAGGCCTTCCTGGCCATGAAGAGCCGCATCCAGCGCCATCTGGAGCAGCGCACCGCCATGCTGGCGTCGGTCAGCCATGACCTGCGCACGCCGCTGACCCGGCTGAAGCTCGAACTGGCGCTGGCCGAACCGTCGAAGCGCGTCGAGGCGATGAAGACCGACCTGTCCGAAATGGAGCACATGATCGACGAGTACCTCGCCTTCGCCCGCGGCGAGGGCGGCGAGTCGGTCGAGGTCACGGTCCTGCGCGACCTGATCCAGGAGGTCAGCGCGGGCGCGGCCCGGGCCGGGGCGGAGGTGTCGATCGACGTCGACCCGGGTCTGTCGCTGGCCGTTCGGCCGCACGCACTGAAGCGGGCGCTGTCGAACCTGGTGATGAACGCCGCCGGGCATGGCGAGCGGATCCTCATTTCGGCGCACCAGACCCCGGCGGGCGGTGCGGAGATCATCGTCGACGACGATGGTCCGGGCATTCCGCCCGAGCAGTACGAGGAGGCCTTCCGGCCGTTCAACCGGCTCGACGAGTCTCGGAACCAGAACGAGAAGGGCGTCGGCCTGGGCCTCGCCATCGCCCGCGACGTGGCGCGCGGCCACGGCGGCGAACTGAGCCTGGACCGGTCGCCGATGGGCGGCCTGAGGGCGGTGATCCGCCTGCCGGCGTAGGGTCCGCCCCGGCGCAATTCCTGGCCGTCGGAAATCAGGGAAATCAGGGGACAGCTTACTTATTTCGCCATTGCCCGGTGACCCGGTCCCAGCGGGGGGTAGAAATAAGTAAGCTGTCCCCTGATTTCGGTGATCCGGCTGCCCGCCTAGCCGAGCTCTTTCGAGCGCCGGACAGCGGCCGCCACGGCGTCGACCAGCAACGGCCCCAGGCCATCGGCGCCCATCAGCACCTCGAGCGCCGCCTCGGTCGTGCCGCCCGGCGAGGTCACCTGTCGGCGCAGTTCGGCGGGCGAGGCGTCGCTCAGGGTCATGAGGGCTGCGGCGCCGGCGATGGTGGATTGCGCCAGCGTCGTGGCCGCCTCCGACGACAGTCCGGCCTGGACGGCGGCGGCCTCGAGCGCCTCGACGAAGGCGTAGAGATAGGCCGGGCCCGAGCCGGACACCGCCGTCGCCGCGTGCATCAGGGACTCGTCGTCGACGTCGACGACCCGGGAAATTCCGTCGAACAGCTGGTGGGCCCGGTCCCTGGCGCCGTCGTCATCCGAATAGATGGTCGCCGTACCCTGCGCGATCGCCACCGCGATCGTCGGCATGACGCGGGCCACGAACCGGAGTCGAAACGCTTCACGCAGGTCATCGAGGCCTACCCCCGCGACGACGGAGACGATGATGGCGTCATGGGCCAGGTAAGGTTCGACCGCGGCGACGGCTTCGCGCCAGAGCTGGGGCTTCACCGCCAGCACGACCGTGTCGGCCCGCATAAGCTCGACGTCTTCAGGATTGAGCTCGGCGCCGGCCTCGACGGCTTCCATCGCCTCGGCGCCGGGATAGGGATCCCTGATGATCAGGTCGCCGCTGCTCACGGGCCCGCCGAACATCCAGCCGGAAATCAGCGCGCCGCCCATCCGTCCGGCGCCGAGCAGGAGAACCCGTGACATGCGTGGATCGCCCTAGGCTTCGCCGACGGTCTCGAACATGCAGGCGGCCATCGCCTCGTCCGGGGACTTGGCGCCGGCCAGCAGGAAGTCGAACGCCGGATAGAACCGGTCGGCCGCTTCCACGGCCGCGTCGATCATCGAGGCCGCGGCCGCGAGGGTCGGGCGTTCGCCGCCGGGCAGGCTGAGGGCGTGGCGGAAGACCACCTCGCCGTCGTCGGCCCAGACCTCGAAGTGGCCGAGCCAGACGCGCTGGTTGATCAGCGACAGCAGTTCATAGGCCGAGGCGCGCTTGGCCTTGGGCGTGGTCATGCCGATCGACAGGCACAGCTGCAGGCAGTCGGCCTCCGGCCGCCAGGCGAACCACAGCTCGTAGTCCTTCCAGTCGCCGGCCAGGGCGAAGGCGAGATCGCCGTCGTCGGTGCGGTCGAAGGTCAGATTTTCGGCGGCGAGCACGTGCTCGACGACTTCCAGCGGATCAAGCGCCAGCAGGGCGTCGTCTTCTTCGGGATGGGGCGTGTCCATGGGGCCTCTGTATCCCTCCGACCTGTGGCCGAGCGGGGAAGCGCCCGGCGGAAGCAGCGTCCTTGATCAAGGAGCCTAGACTGCTTCGCGACGGGCGTAAGGGGGGTTCTTGCCGGGCGCGAGCCCTACTCGCCCTTCTTGGCCGGTTTGGCCTTCGGGGCGGGTTTGGCGGCGGATGCGGCGCTTTTGAGGGTCTCGACCTCGGCGCGCAGGGCCGCGATCTCGGCCTTCAGGGCGTCGAGATCGTCGCGACGCACGAGGTCCATCTCGGCGACCATCCGGTCGGCCTGGGCGCGAAACGCGGTCTTCGCCTCTTCACTGGCGGCCTGGGCGACACCGGCCGCCGCCGTGGTGAACTTGGCGATCTCGTCGAGGAAGGGGTTCTTGGTCTGCATCGGGGCCCTGTCGGACGCGAAATGGCGCGCCCAGACCCCTAATATGGGAAACCGGGGGTGAAAGCGAAGGGGATCACCGCTATCACCGCAAGAAGACGCCCACACGGAGAGAGACGTGCAGTTTCCGAACTTCGATCCGGTCATCTTTCACATCGGACCGCTGGCCATCCGCTGGTACGCCCTGGCCTATGTGGCGGGTATCCTGCTGGGCTGGCGCTACGCCGTCGGCCTGATCTGCAAGACCCGCCTGTGGGGCGGCCAGAGGCCGGTGGTCAACGCCGAGCAGATCGACGACCTGATCCTGTGGATCACCCTGGGCATCATCGTCGGCGGCCGGATCGGCTACATCCTGTTCTACGCGCCCAATCTCGTCTGGGACGACCCGCTGGAGATCTTCCAGGTGTGGAAGGGCGGCATGAGCTTCCACGGCGGGTTCCTGGGGGTGATCACGGCCATCGTCCTGTTCTCCCTCGGCAACAGGATCGACATGTTCAGGCTGGGCGACATCGTCGCGCCGGCCGTGCCGATCGGCCTGTTCTTCGGCCGCATCGCCAACTTCATCAACGGCGAGCTGTGGGGCCGTCCGACCAGCGTGCCCTGGGCCATCCAGTTCCCGCAGGCCGGCATCGAGTACCGCCATCCCAGCCAGCTTTACGAAGCGGCCCTGGAGGGCCTCGCGCTGTTCCTGATCCTGCGGTTCGCCACCCACCGCCTGCTGTGGCTGCAGCGCCGCGGCGCCCTGGCCGGGCTGTTCATGGTCGGCTACGGCCTGTTCCGCATCTCGCTGGAGAGCGTGCGCGAGCCCGACGCCCAGATGCTGCCGTTCCTCAGGAACGTGATCACCATGGGCACCCTGCTGTCGATCCCCATGCTGCTGTTCGGACTGTGGCTCGTCTGGCGGTCTTTTTCGCAGCCGGCGCCGGTCGCCGTGTCCACGCCGGAGCAGGTTGAAGGCTGATGAGCTTGATGGAACGCCTGCGCGCCGAGATCGCGCAGACCGGCCCGATTTCCGTGGCCGAGTACATGAACCGCTGCCTGAACGACCCGCAGGACGGCTACTACGCCACAAGGCCGTCGCTGGGCGAGGCCGGCGACTTCATCACCGCGCCCCTGATCAGCCAGATGTTCGGCGAGCTGCTCGGCGTCTGGGCCGTCGAGACCTGGACCCGCATGGGCAAGCCCGGGGCGTTCCGGCTGGTCGAGATGGGCCCCGGCGACGGCACCCTGATGAGCGACCTGCTGCGCACCGTGCGGCTGGCCCCCGACTTCGTCGCCGCCGCCGAGGTCTGGCTGATCGAAACGTCCTGGCCGCTGCGGGCGGTGCAGAAGGCGAAGCTGGCCGGCGCAAGCCCCGAGCCCAACTGGACCGGATCGCTGGGCAATCTGCCCGGCGGCCTGCCGGTGATCCTCATCGCCAACGAACTGCTCGACTGCCTGCCCGCCCGCCAGTTCGTCCATGCCGGCGACGGCTGGGTCGAGCGGCTGGTGGGCCTGGGCGAGGACGGCGGACTGGCCTTCGGCCTGGCCCCCTCGCCGACCGGCGCGGTCCCCCCGGCCGACAGCCCGATCCTCGAGGTCTCGGCCGCCCAGGAGGCGCTCGGCGCCGAACTGGGCGCGATGATCGCCCGCGAGGGCGGCGCCGCGCTGCTGATCGACTACGGCCGCGGCGGTCCGGAGTTCGGCGACACGCTGCAGGCCATCCGGGCGCACGAGAAGGTCGATCCGCTGGCCTTCCCGGGCGAGTCCGACCTGACCGTCTACGCCGACTTTCCGACGGTGCGCGACGCCGCGCGGGCCGCCGGGGCCGAGGCCACCGACCCGATCGCCCAGGGCCTGTTCCTCGGCATGCTCGGCATCCAGCACCGCGCCGAAGCGCTGAAGGCCGCCCGTCCCGACCGGGCCGAGGTCATCGACCGCCAGCTGATCCGGCTGATCTCGCCCGACGAGATGGGCGAGCTGTTCAAGGTCGCCTGCATCCACTCGGCCGAACTGATCCCGCTGGGCTTCGAGGCCGCGACGTGACGGCGCTCGCGCCCCTGCAGAGCGGCCTTCTTGCCGCCGTGCCGGGCGTGAAGCACGGCTTCTTTTCCCGCGCCGGCGGGGTATCGAAGGGCATCTATGAAGGCCTCAACGTGGGCCGCGGGTCGAATGACGACGCCGGCGACGTGCTGGAGAACCGTCGCCGCGTGGCCGACTGGTTCGGCCAGACGCCGGACGCGCTGAACACCTGCTACCAGATCCACTCGGCCACCGCCGTGACCGCCGACGCGCCCTGGTGCGGACGCCTGCCGGAGGGCGACGCTGTGGTGACGGGCGAGGCGTCGGTGATCTGCGGCATCCTGACCGCCGACTGCGCGCCCGTGCTGTTCGTCGATCCGGAGACCCGCATCGTCGGCGGGGCCCACGCCGGCTGGCAGGGCGCCCTGAACGGCGTCGTCGAGGCGGCGGTCACGGCCATGACCGCGCTCGGCGCCGAGCGGTCGCGGATCATCGCCGCCGTCGGCCCCTGCATCGCCCAGGCCTCCTACGAGGTCGGGCTGGAGTTCCTCGACCGGTTCGAAAGCGCCCGGCCGGGCTCGGTGCGGTTCTTCGCCCCCGGCGAGACGGCGGACAAGCGGCGGTTCGATCTGCCGGGCTTCGTGCTGGATCGCCTGGCCGAGGCCGGGGTGGCGGAGGCCGAGTGGGTCGGTCGCGACACCTGCGCGGAAGGCGAGCTGTTCTTCTCCAACCGGCGCGCTTTCAGGCAGGGCGAGCCCGATTACGGACGTTTGATGTCCGCCATCATGGTGGCCTGACCCTTCGTCCCCACATTTCCTGAACCGGCGACGCTCTCGCGCGTTTGCCGAGCTGAACAGGATTTGTGGAGATCACGTTGGCGCGCAGGCGACCCAAAGGCGTTCTGGAAATCGGCTGGGCCTGCTTCGAGTCGGCCGCGGCCGGTCGTTTCGAGCATGTGCCGATCCATGTCTGCTATGCGGAGGACACCGTCCGCCGGGTCAATCTCGAGGCCGGCGGCGGCCACGGCTGGCGCATCTCCGCCCTGACCACCCCGCGTCAAAAGACGGCCCCGTGGAAGATCGTCGTCGTCACCGGCGCGCCCAGCTGGGCCGAATACTGGGCGCCGCTGCTGGCCGCCCTGCCCCCCGACCGCGAGATGATCGTCGTCGACCGTCCGGGCTTCGCCGGCAGCGAGCCGGTCGAGTATGTCGGCGACATCCGCGTCCAGGCCGCGGCCCTCGCCCCGCTGCTGGAGGCCGCCCCGGGTCAGAAGGTCCTGCTGGTCGGCCAGTCCTACGGCGCGGCCATCGCCTCGCTGATGGCCGCGGCGCGTCCGAAGGGCCTGAAAGGCCTGGTCCTGTTGTCCGGCTATTTCGGCGAGTCCGGCCCGACCGCGAAGTGGCTGGTCGAATGGGGCTCCAAGCTGCTGCCGTTCATTCCGCGCGACCTCAAGAACGCCGTGCGGGAGGTCGCCGGCCAACGCTCGCAGCTCGAACATCTGCACGCGGCCATCGCGCGCATCCGCGTGCCGCTGCACATCCTGCACGGCGACGCCGACGACTTCGCGCCGATCGAGACGGCCGAGCGGTTCCACGAGACGGCCCGCGGCCACCGGGCCACGAAGGCCCGGTTCCGGCGCGTGCCGGGCGCCGACCACTTCCTCAATGACGGTCCGCCGGATGCGCTGATCGCCCTGCTTGAGGAATGCCTGCCCCAGTCGCGGGCATGGCCACGCCTGCCGCCCCTGGCCTTGCCGCAGGGGTTGCAATTCCTGAAAACTATACCTTTGAATGTGTCGCGTTTTGTCACCCGTCCCGGGTGAGTGTTCGGAAGTCAGGTGACCTATGCTCTATCCCGTGATCATGAGCGGCGGGTCCGGCCAGCGGCTCTGGCCTGCCTCGAGGCCACATTTCCCCAAGCCCTTCATCCCCCTCGTCGGGTCGCGGTCGACCTTTGACGAGGCGCTGGAGCGCAGCAAGGCGCTGTCGAACGCCGCGCCGGTGACGGTCGTCGCCGGCCGCAGCCACGCGCCCGCCATCCGTCGCGCGCTGCAGCGGGCGGGCGGCGAAGGCCTGCTGGTCATGGAGCCCGAGGCCCGCGATTCCGCCCCCGCCATGGCTGCGGCGGCCCACCTCATCGCGGCGAAGGACCCCGAGGGGGTGATCCTGTTCCTGGCCGCCGACCACCACATTCCCGACCAGCATGCCTTCGCCGAGGCTGTCGGCCTGGCCGAACGCCATGCCCGCGAGGGCTGGATCGTCACCCTCGGCGTCCAGCCGGACGCGCCCTCGACCGCCTACGGCTACATCCGCCCCGGGGAGCCGCAGGGCGGCATCCACCACGTGGCGGCCTTCGTCGAGAAGCCCGATCTGGCCCAGGCCGAGCAGTTCCTGCGGGACGGCTACCTGTGGAACAGCGGCATGTTCATCACCCGCGCCGACACCTTCATCGCCGAACTGGACCTCTACGCGCCCGAGATCAGCAGCGCCGCCCGCCTGTCCGTCGAGGAGGGTGAGCACGAGCCGCACCAGGTCTCGCTCAGCGCCGCCTTCCGGGCCGCGCCGAAGATCTCGATCGACTACGCGGTGATGGAAAAGACCGATCGGGCGCTGGTCGCCCCGGCCCATTTCGCTTGGTCGGACCTGGGCGCGTGGAACGCCGTCCTCGCCGCCTCCAAGCGCGACGAGAGCGGCAACAGCGCCGCGGGCGAGGTCGTGCTGGAGAATGTCGAGGGTTGTCTGGTCAGGGCCGGCGAGGGCATGACGGTGGTCGTGGTCGGCGGCCGCAACCTGGCGGTCATCGCCGACCGCGAGGCGGTCATGGTCTGCGACCTGGACTCCTCGGAGGGTCTTAAGGCCGCCGTGGAACGGGCGTCGAAGATGGGCGTGGCCGCGCCCAGACCCGTGGCGATCAACGGATAGCGGTTCCGTGAGCGCCCGCGGCGCATCCAACCCCGGCGGTTGTGCGTTGCGGTATGAACGGACGGCGGACAGGCCGACGTCCACGGGGTCCATCATGCACCGCACGACCGTACCTGTATTCGCCGCGCGAACGTCCCTGACCGCCGCGCCCGTGAGCACGCTGAAGCGGGTCATTCTGATCGGCAGCTTTCCGCCGCGGCGCTGCGGCATCGCCACCTTCACCTGCGACGTCCACGAGGCGCTGACGACGGCCGCGCCCGACCTGGACTGTCAGGTCGTGGCGATGACCGACGAGGGCCAGAGCTACGACTACGGCCGTGAGGTCATGTTCCAGGTGCGCCAGAACAGCGCCGCCGACTATCTCGAGGCCGCGCGGCGGATCAACGAGGCCGGGCCCGACGCCGTCTGCGTCCAGCATGAGTTCGGCCTGTTCGGCGGCCCGGCCGGCGAATACCTGATGATGATGCTCGATGCCGTGCGCGCGCCGGTGACGACCACCCTGCACACCGTGCTGACGCATCCCGACGCCGACCAGCGACGGGTGTTCGAGCGGCTCATCAAGCGGTCGTCGAAGATCATCGTCATGGCGGAGCGCGGCCGGGCGATCCTGTCGGACGTGTGGAACGTGCCGGACTCGAAGATCGTCGTCGTCCCGCACGGCGCGCCGGACCGGCCTCTGCTCGACACGGCGGCCCCCAAGGCCCGCCTCGGCCTCGACGGCCATGAAGTCCTGCTGACCTTCGGCCTGCTCTCGCCCGGCAAGGGGCTGGAGAGCGTGATCCGGGCGCTGCCCGCGATCGTCAGCGCACGGCCCACCGCCCTCTATGTGATCCTCGGCGCGACCCATCCCCATCTCATCGCCCGCGAAGGCGAGGCCTATCGCGAGGGCCTGGCCGACCTCGCCCGCGAGCTGGGCGTCGGCGATCACGTGCGGTTCCACAACCAGTATGTCGACACGCCGCTGCTGCTCGACTGGCTGTCCGCCGCAGACCTGTACGTCACGCCCTACCTCAACGAGGCGCAGATCACCTCCGGCACGCTGTCCTACGCCGTGGCGCTGGGCAAGGCGGTCATCTCCACGCCCTACTGGCATGCCCAGGAGCTGCTGGCCGACGATCGCGGCGTGCTGACGCCGTTCAACGATCCCGACGCCCTGGCGACGGCCGCGATCGCCCTGCTCGGGGATCCCGACCGCATGACCGCGCTGCGTCAACGCGCCTGGGAAGCCGGGCAGGAGACGCTGTGGAGCCGGCTGGCCGAACGCTACCTCGAAACCTTCGCCCAGGTTCGGGACTCCCGCGCTCCCGCCCGCGCCGCCAGCGCCGAGCCGCGCAGCTTCGCGCCCGCGGCCCTGCCCCGTCCGGCCCTCGGCGGCGTGCGACGCATGACCGACGGCGTCGGCATGCTGCAGCACAGCGTGCACGACGTGCCCGACCGCAACCACGGCTACTGCGTCGACGACAACGCCCGGGCGCTGCTGCTGATGCACCGTATGCGCGGCGTCGGCGTCCACACCGCCGAAACCCAGACCCTCGCCGAGACCTACGCCGCCTTCGTCCAGCACGCCTGGAACGACGGCGCCGGGCGCTTCCGCAACTTCATGGGCTATGATCGCAGCTGGCTCGAGGATGTCGGGTCAGACGACAGTGTCGCCCGCGCCTGGTGGTCGGTGGCCGTCACCGCGTCCGAGGCCGGCTCCCCGGCCCTGCGCCGCTGGGCCCGCGAGCTATCGGTGCGCATCACCCAGCACCTGGACAGCTTCACCGCCATCCGCACCTACGCCTTCCTCGTGCTGGGCCTCGCCAGCCTGGTCCGCGCCGAACCCGGCCTGCACCGTGAGCGCGACCTGCTGGAGCGCCTCGCCGGCGGTCTGGCGGGCGTGCTCGGCGGCAACGAAGCCGGCGACTGGTGCTGGTTCGAGGACGGGCTGACCTATGACAACGCCCGGCTGCCGGAAGCCCTGCTGCGGGCAGGCCAGGTGCTCGACGATGCGGCTCTCACCGCCGCCGGCCTGCGCTCGCTTGAATGGCTGTGCGGCATGCAGACCGGGGTGGACGGCGTGTTCCGCGCCGTCGGCACGGACAACTTCGGCAGGCCGTTCACCGTCGAGGCGCCGTTCGACCAGCAACCGCTTGAGGCGGCGGCCACGGTCGACGCCTGCGCGGCGGCCTTCGCGGCGAGCGGCGACACCCGCTGGCTGGCCGAGGCCCGCCGGGCGTTCGACTGGTTCCTCGGCAGAAACGATCTGGGCGTTGCGCTCGGCGACCCGGTCACCGGCGATTGCTACGACGGTCTGACCCCGACCGGTCCCAACCTCAACCGCGGCGCGGAGTCGGTGCTGTCGTTCCAGCTGGCGACCTGCGCGATGCTGAACCTCGAACGGACGGCCCAGCCAGGCCCGCGTCCCGCCGCCAAAGCCCAAACAGAAGGCCAGCCCGCTGAACGATGCCAAACCTCCTCCACAGCGACCTTCGACTCCCCCCCAACCCGGCGCGGGTCGTTATCCGTCCCTTCCACATCGCTCCAGATCCCGGACCGCTGAAGCCGGGCACGGTGTCGCGGCCGCGCCGCATCGTCGACGCCGTGCTGGCGATGGACATGCGGACCTGCGAGGCCGAGCTGGCGCTGGTGAACCGCGACTTCGGCGACCGCCACTGGCAGACGCGCGGCGTCCACCTGGAGCGGTACGGACAGATCAAGGCGCTGCTCGGTCTCAAGTCGGGCATCAACGACACGCGGAAGGCGCTGATCGGGGCCTACTTCTGTCATGAATACAGCTACGCCAGCGCGGCGCTGACCAACCCCAGCATAACGCCGCATCCGGACCAGTCGGGCCTGGTCGGCGGCGCGGTGCGGATCGTGCTGTCGATGCGGGCGGTGGGCGAAGGCCACATCTCCTCTATCGCCTTTCGCGAAGGCATCCTCACGCCGGACGGGGACCTGCATCTGTTGGCCGAGCCCCGCGTCGCCATGGCCGCCCATGCCTGCGATCCGCCGCCGGAGGGCATTCCCGAGGGGCCGATCTGCGCCACCCGGTACGACGAGGCCTCGCTGTCCGGCACGGTGATCTTTCCCTTCACCCAGGCCCAGCGCAACGGCCTGGAAGACCTGCGCCTCGTGCGGTTCACCGACGAGAATGACGCGCCCGTCTGGTACGGCACCTACACCGCCTACAGCGGGACCGCGATCGCCTCGGAAATGCTGGTCACGCGCGACTTCCGCAGGTTCGAGCTGCTACCGATGCGCGGCTCGGCGGCGCGCAACAAGGGCATGGCCCTGTTTCCGCGCAAGGTCGGCGGCCAGTATGCGATGATCGGCCGGCAGGACGGCGAGAACATCTGGTTCCTGCGCTCGGACGACCTGCTCGACTGGAACGGCGGGGAGATGATCGTCTCGCCGCGGTTTCCCTGGGAGCTGGTCCAGATGGGCAACTGCGGCGCGCCGATCGAGATCGACGAGGGCTGGCTGCTGCTGACCCACGGGGTCGGGGCCATGCGCAAGTACGCCATCGGCGCGGTGCTGCTGGACAAGGAGCATCCGACGAAGGTGCTGGGCCGGATGACCACGCCGCTGATCTCGCCGTCGGACGAGAACCGCGAAGGCTATGTGCCGAACGTGGTCTACACCTGCGGCGCGCTGGCCATCGGCCGCCGGCTGATCATCCCCTACGGCGTCGCCGACAGCTCGATCGCCTTCTGCTCGGTGAGCCTCGACGAGCTGCTGGCGGAACTGGTCTAGAGCTTCCTCTCCCTCTTGGGAGAGGAAGAGCTTCGCCTACCGCAGCGCCGCGTTGATCTTGTCCAGCGCGGCCGAGCCCGGGGTCAGTTCGGCGCCCGACAGGGCGTTGAGCGGACGGCGCACGGTGTTGAGGGCGTCGTGCAGGTCTTCGGATTCCGGATCCACGTAGAGCAGGCCGGTGACGATCTCGCCGACGGCCTGACGCTCCTGCAGATAGGTCATCGCCTTGACCCGGTCGGTGGCGTCGTAGTCGTGGGCCACCTTGCGCAGCATCAGGGTCGAGCCGTCGTGCTGCGCCACCTCGACCAGCGAGCCGGGCTCGTAGGACGTCGTGATCGGCGCGCGGCCGAGCAGGACGTCGAGCTTGTTGACCGCCTCGTTGTGCTCGCGCACCCAGTCAAAGCTCTTAGTCGAGCCCTTGTGGTTGTTGAAGGCGATGCAGGGGCTCAGCACGTCGATGAAGGCCGCGCCCTTGTGCGTCAGGGCCGCCTTGATCAGCGGCACCAGCTGTTCCTTGTCGCCCGAGAAACTGCGGCCGACGAAGGTCGCGCCGAGTTGCAGGGCCAGGGCGACCAGGTCGATGCCGCTGTCGGAGTTGACCACGCCCTTCTTGGACTTGCTGCCCTTGTCGGCGGTGGCCGAGAACTGGCCCTTGGTCAGACCGTAGACGCCGTTGTTCTCGACGATGTAGGCCATGTTGACGCCGCGCCGCATGGCGTGGGCGAACTGGCCCAGACCGATCGAGGCGCTGTCGCCGTCGCCGGAGACGCCGAGGTAGATCAGCTCGCGGTTGGCCAGGTTGGCCCCCGTCAGCACCGACGGCATGCGGCCGTGCACGGTGTTGAAGCCGTGGCTGGCGCTGAGGAAGTAGTCCGGCGTCTTGGACGAGCAGCCGATGCCCGACAGCTTGGCCAGGCGGTGCGGCTCCAGGTCGATCTCGAAACAGGCCTGGACGATGGCGGCGCTGATCGAGTCGTGGCCGCAGCCGGCGCACAGGGTCGAGACCCGGCCCTCGTAGTCGCGGCGGGTGAAGCCCAGCTTGTTGGTCGTCAGGGACGGGTGATGGAACTGCGGCTTGACGATGTAGGTCATTGGGCCATCTCCCCGGCGGCGTTCACATCGACCGCGCCCATGCCTTTGGCCAGCTCGGCCTGGATGAAGCGCGCCGTGATCGGCGAGCCGTCGTAGTTGAGAACCTTCACCAGCCGCGCCGGATCGACGCCGCCCTCGTTGATCAGCAGCGCGCGCAGCTGGGCGTCGCGGTTCTGCTCGACCACGAACACCAGCTCGTGGCCGGCAATGAAGTCGAACACCTCGCCCGCGAACGGGAAGGCGCGCACGCGCAGGGCGTCGACCTGCAGGCCCCTGGCCTCGAGGCCGGCGAGGGCCTCGTCCATCGCCGGCGAGGTCGAGCCGTAATAGATCACGCCGTAGGAGGTCTGCTTGCCGGCCTTCTTGAGGATCGGGGCCGGCACGAGCGACTTGGCCGTCTCGAACTTGCGCAGCAGCCGTTCCATGTTGTCGACATAGACGGCGCCCTCTTCGCTGTAGCGGGCGTAGGGGTCGCGCGAGGTGCCGCGGGTGAAGTAGGCGCCCTTCGACGGATGGGTCGCCGGCAGGGTGCGCCAGGGAATGCCGTCGCCGTCGACGTCCTTGTAGCGGCCGAAGTCGGCGCCCGCCTCGAGCATGTCGGCGGTCATCACCTTGCCGTGGTCGAGGACCTTGCTGTCGTCCCACTTGAAGGGGTCGATCAGCCACTCGTTCATGCCCATGTCGAGGTCGAGCATGACGAAGATCATCGTCTGCAGCCGGTCGGCGAGGTCGAAGGCCTGGGCCCCGAACTCGAAGCATTCGTTCGGGCCTTCCGGCAGCAGCAGCACATGCTTGGTGTCGCCGTGGCTGGCGTAGGCGGCCGAGAGGATGTCCGATTGCTGGGTGCGCGTCGGCATGCCCGTCGAGGGACCACCGCGCTGCACGTCGAAGATCACCGCGGGGATCTCGGCGAAGTAGCTGAGACCGATGAACTCCTGCATCAGCGAGACGCCGGGGCCGGAGGTGCAGGTGAAGGCCCGCGAGCCGTTCCAGCCGGCGCCGACGACGATGCCGATCGAGGCGATCTCGTCCTCGGCCTGGACGATGGCGTAGCGCGCCTCTCCGGTCTCGGGATCGTGGCGCAGCTTCTTGCAGTAGTCGGTGAAGCCTTCGGCCACCGAGGTCGAGGGCGTGATCGGATACCAGGCGCAGACCGTGGCCCCGCCGTAGACAGCGCCCAGCGCCGCGGCCGTGTTGCCGTCGACGAAGATGCGGTCGCCCACGGCGTCGGCGCGCTTCAGCTGCAGGCCGAGCGGCTTGAGATTGGCCTTGGCATGGTTGAAGCCGATGCTCATGGCCTCGATGTTGGCCGGGATCAGGGCCGGCTTGGAGGCGTACTCCTCGGCCAGCAGCGTCTCGACCACCTCCGGCTCGATGCCGAGCAGATAGGTCAGGGCGCCCAGATAGATGATGTTCTTCAGCACCTTGCGCTTGGACGGCTCGACATAGGCCGCGTTGCACAGGGCGGTCAGCGGGATGCCGACGACGGTGATGTCGTCACGGAACTTGCTGGCCGGCATCGGCTTGGTCGAGTCGTAGAACAGGTAGCCGCCGCTATCGATCTCGGCGATGTCGCGGTCCCAAGTCTGCGGGTTCATGGCGACCATCAGGTCGACGCCGCCGCGGCGGCCGAGCCAGCCGTTGCCGCTGACGCGGATCTCGTACCAGGTCGGCAGCCCCTGGATGTTCGAGGGGAAGATGTTGCGGGCCGCCACGGCCACGCCCATGCGCAGGATCGCCTTGACGAACAGGCCGTTGGCCGAGGCCGAGCCCGACCCGTTGACGTTGGCGAACTTGACCACGAAGTCGTTCGTGGCCTGGATCTGACGGGTCATTTCGAGCACCCCCCGCCGGCGTGGGTCATTTCGATGACGAACTTCTGCATGTCCCAGGCGCCCGTCGGACAGCGCTCGGCGCAGAGGCCGCAGTGGAGGCAGACGTCCTCGTCCTTCACCAGCACCCGGCCGGTCGGCAGGGTTCCGGAGACGTAGAGGTCCTGCGTCAGGTTGAGGGCCGGCGCCTTGAGGCGCGGCCGCAGCTCGTCCTCATCGCCGTTGACCGTGAAGGTGATGCAGTCGGTCGGGCAGATGTCGACGCAGGCGTCGCACTCGATGCACAGCGGCGCGGCGAACACCGTCTGGACGTCGCAGTTGAGGCAGCGCTGGGTCTCGGCCCAGGAGCGGGGATCGTCGAAGCCCAGCTCGACCTCGGCCTTCACGTCGGCCAGGGCCTGGGCGATCGGCAGCAGCGGCACCTTCTGACGGTCCTCGGGGGAGACGTCGTTGTCGTAGCTCCACTCGTGAATGCCCATCTTCTGCGAGGAGACGAGCACGCCGGGCGGCGGCCGCAGGCGCAGGTCCGTCCCGCGGCAGTAGTGGTCGATCGAGATCGCCGCGTCGTGGCCGTGGGCCACGGCCCAGATGATGTTCTTGGGTCCGAACGCCGCGTCGCCGCCGAAGAAGACGTTGGGCAGGCTGGACTGGAAGGTCGTCTCGTCGACGACCGGCATGCCCCACTCGTCGAAGGCCAGGCCGATGTCGCGCTCGATCCAGGGGAAGCTGTTCTCCTGGCCGATGGCCACCAGGACGTCGTCGCATTCGAAGTGCTGGTCGGGTTCGCCGGTCGGCTTCAGGGACCGGCGGCCCTTCTCGTCGAACACCGGGGCGACCTTTTCGAAGGTCACGCCCGTCAGCTTGCCGCCCTCGTGGGTGAAGGCCTTGGGGACGAGGAAGTTGTGGATCGGGATGCCCTCGTGCTGGGCGTCTTCCTTCTCCCACGGCGAGGCCTTCATCTCCTCGTAGCCGGAGCGGACGATGACCTTCACATCCTCGCCGCCGAGGCGGCGCGAGGTGCGGCAGCAGTCCATGGCGGTGTTGCCGCCGCCGAGCACGATGACGCGCTTGCCGATCTGGTCGATGTGGCCGAACGAGACGCTCGACAGCCAGTCGATGCCGATATGGATGTTGGCGGCGGCTTCCTGCCGGCCGGGCACATCCAGGTCGCGGCCGCGCGGGGCGCCGGTGCCGACGAAGATGGCGTCGTAATCTTCCTTGAGCAGGGCGGCCAGGCTCTCGACTCGCTCGCCCAGGCGCATCTCCAGACCGAGGTCGGTGATGAAGCCCATCTCCTCGTCGATGACGCTTTCGGGGAGGCGGAAGCGGGGGATCTGGCTGCGGATCATGCCGCCGGCCTTGGCGTCGGCATCATAGACCGTGACGCTGTAGCCCAGCGGGGCCAGGTCGCGGGCGACTGTCATGGCCGCCGGGCCGGCGCCCACGCAGGCGACCTTCTTGCCGATCTTCTGCGTGGGCGGGGTCGGCATGCGCGCAACGACATCGCCCTTGTTGTCGGCGGCGACGCGCTTGAGCCGGCAGATGGCCACCGGCTCCTCGTCCACGCGGCCACGCCGGCAGGCGGGTTCGCAGGGGCGGTCACAGGTCCGTCCGAGAATTCCCGGAAAGACGTTGGACTTCCAGTTGACCATGTAGGCGTCGGCGTGACGGCCCTGTGCGATCAGTCGGATGTACTCTGGCACAGGCGTATGGGCCGGACAGGCCCACTGACAATCGACGACCTTGTGGAAGTATTCCGGCGCCTCGGTGTTCGTAGGCTCCAACGCGTAGAACTCCTCTCCCCCGCTCCCGTGTCTGAGTGAGAAAGGCCGTCCCGCTACAGTGGGACCGCTCCGCCCTACGCCCGCACAAGATGCTCGAACATTTGTTTTAACGCGCGTCGTGCGGCCTATCCAGCCCGCCGCGACGATTATTCGCCGGCGGGCGTCGGACCGCGGGATGTGGCGCCCGAGGCGGCCGCGTCGTCAGCCATCTGATCGTCCGTCGCCGGATCAAGCCCGGCGTCGTGCGGCGCGGGGACCACGGCGGCCTTCGGCGCGGGCGCGGCCGGAGCCGGCAGCGCCGCCGCGTCGGCCGGCGAGGCCGCCGTCGAGGCCGCGTCATCGGCGATCGTGCGCGTGTCGCCCCCGTCGCCCGAACCGGCGTTGAGGAACAGCAGCGCGCCGAGCGTCAGGGCGACGCCGAGCAGCAAGCCCACCAGCAGCCAGAACCAGCCGCCTCCGGATTTCTGAGCCATGATCCTATTCCCCCTACGTGCCCTGCCAGGTCCTGACCGGGCCGATATCAACATGAACAAACGCGGAGTCGGCATAGTAGCCGACGCCCCCGCCCTGCAAGGCCAGCGCGGCGTCGCGGAAGCCGGTCAACGACACGTCGTTGAGGCGCACATCCATCGCCTTGCCTTCCATGTGCAGGCTCTTCTTCGCCACCTGGGTCGCGCCGTTGGTCGCCGCGCTCTGATCGCTGAGCATCTGGTTGGTTTCGGGCGACCTGAAGGCGGAAATGATGCGGTAGGGCTCCTTCGAGCCGGTCAGCGACTGCAGCGTGAACAGAATGTCGAGCAGCCGCACGTCGATCGGATGCACCTCGAGCGAGCGGAAGTCGCGCAGCAGCAGGTTGATGGCGCCCAGCGCGTCCCAGACATAGCGACCGTTGTCCCAGTAGACCGCCTCGAGGTCCTGGCCCGTGTGCAGGTGGTGGAATTTCAGGTGGCGCGGGCCCGGCGGCGGCGGGGTCAGCGGGATCGGCGACAGCAGAAAGTCCGGCGGCACATCCTCGGGATCGTCTCGCGGACCGGCCGCCGGCGCATCGGCCGGCGGGGGCGCGTCCTGGGAACGGGCGATCGTTGCGGCGCTGCTCGCGACTCCGGCCAGACCGGCTGTCAGGAACGCGCGCCGCCTGATCAAGCCCCGCGCCCCTGGGCCGCGATGCGCTGGATCAGCAGGGTGTCCCAGCCGTACGGATCCTGGCGGAAGTTCACCTGGCCGTCCGGCGTGACGTAGGCGGTCCAGTAGAGCAGGAACACCGCGACGGGACGGGCGACCGGCGCGCGGGTAGTCTTGCCGCCGGCGATGGTCGCGTCGATCACCTCGGGCGTCCAGACCGGGTCGCCTTCCATGATCGCCCGGGCCAGGGCCAGCGGCTTTTCGAGCCGCACGCAGCCGTGGCTGGCCGTGCGGGTGTAGCGCGCGAATCCGCCCTTGCTGGGGGTGTCGTGCAGATAGACCGCGTAGGGGTTGGGGAAGTCGAACTTGATCAGGCCCAGCGCGCTGCGCGGTCCCGGCGCCTGCTGCAGACCGCCGCCCGGCAGGATGCGGAACCCGGCGCTGGCCAGATAGGCCCGCCCCTTGGGCAGCAGCTCCTTGGCCGCGATGCCGGCGGGCACGTTCCACGGCGGATTGAGCACGATGCTGTCGATCGTCGAGGTCAGCAGCGGCGTCTCGCCGCCGTTCGGCCGGCCGGTCACCGCCCGCATCGACAGGGTCGGCTGGTCGTTCTTGAACAGCGTCAGGACGCCGGCGGCCACGTTCACCTGGACCCGGTCGGCCGGCAGGGTGCGGGGCAGCCAGCGCCAGCGCTCCATGTTGGCGACGATCTGGTCGATGCGCCGCTCGACAGGGATGTTGAGCGCCGCGCGGGTGGCCGCGCCGACCACGCCGGACGGCTCGAGGCCCATGCGCTTCTGCGCGCGCCTGACCGCGTCAGCCAGGGCTTCGTCATAGAGCGGCAGGCCCGGCGCGACGACCGGGGCCGGCGGCGGGGCGCCGGTGGCCGAGCCCGCGGCGGGCGCCGGCGCGACCGGCTGGGTCCGGGCGACCTGCGCCGGGACCGAAGGATCCTCGATGGCCAGACGGGCGCGCACCGCCTCGACGGCGGGACCGGTCGAGCCGACCTTCAGGTCCGGCCCGTCGGGCAGGCTTTGCCAGCCGCCGCGTTCGCGAAGCGTGCGATAGGTGACCAGGCCCTTCTGCAGGTTCTCGTAGCCCGGGAAATCAGGCGGCAGGCTCTTGAGCCAGGCGTCGACCTGGTTGTCGTAGACCGCGCGGGCCAGACCGGCGCGCGCGTCGAACGGCTGCGGCCGCAGGCCCCAGTCGTCGCGGAAACCCGACAGGGCCAGGCGGCCGGTGCGTACGGCGCGGGCGTAACGGAGGGTGGCGTCGATCAGGGCGGCGTCGCCCGGACCGGCCGGGGCGAACTCGCCCGGCGCGAAGCCATGGCGGTCGGCGTCGGCCAGCGCCTGGCGCAGCAGGTCGGCCTGGGCCGGCGTCAGAACAATCGGCGCGCCCGGCGACAGGGCCGGGGCGGGCCGCGCCAGCGGCGCAGGCGGCGTCGACTGGGCCATCGCCGGCGACAGCGCGCCCGCGATAAAGGCCCCGACCAGACAAGCCGTGGCGACCTTGCGCGTCAGATGCGGCATTGAATCCGTACGCCCTCTAAATCCCAGCTCCTGAACCCTAGCAGAGCATTTGACCGATCGCGCACCGTTGTCACCCCTGACACGAAAAGAGATCGCGGGTGTTGCCGTCGCGCCTGTCTCGCGGGCCACGCCCTGCCCGTTTTGCGGGCCGCGGACACGATCCGGCGCGGGGACAGGCGGCGTCCCGGGAGCGGCGGCGGCCGGCGAGCGGGCCGGCTTCGAGGAACTGGAACCCAACAGACTCAAGATGTTTCGATCCTTGTGCGGCCCATTGTAACCCGGCCCCGGCGGAGGGGGAGACGTCTCCCCCTCCCTGGTGACAACGCCGTCCCGGCTGTCCTGTTGCCCGGCATGTTTGTCGCGGAATTATCCGTCCCGCGTGTCTCGCTTTCCGGGGCGCGATGGCCCATATGAACGTCATGACCGACATCGCCCCGACGCGCCCGTTCATGACCGGCCTCCTGCGGGGGCTGCGCCACCGCTGTCCCAACTGCGGCGAGGGCAAGCTTTACCGCGGCTATCTCAAGATCGCCCCGGCCTGCGACGCCTGCGGCCACGACCTCGGCGCCTATCGCGCCGACGACGGCCCGGCCTATTTCACCATCCTGCTGGTCGGCCACCTGGTCGTCGCCCCGATGTTCTTCTTCCCCTTCATGTGGGAGTCCTCGCCCTGGCTGATCGTGCCGGCGGCCCTGGGCGGACTGACGGCCCTGATCCTGCTGCTGCTGCCGCGCATCAAGGGGGCCTTCGTCGGCGCGCTCTGGGCGATCCGCCCGGCTCCGGCGCACGGCTAGACCGGAACCCCGGCCCGCCCCCGGGGATTGTGCTCCTGAAACACACCGCTGTTCAGGAGAGCTCCCATGCTCGGCACCATTCTCATCGTCGTTCTCATTCTGGCCGTCATCGGCTCGCTGCCGACCTGGGGCCACTCGCGCTCCTGGGGCTATCTCCCCAGCGGCGGCCTCGGCCTGGTGCTGGTGATCCTGATCATTCTCTACCTGATGGGCCGCCTCTGATCCCCTTCCCTCCCCTTCATGGGGAGGGATGATCGCGCCGCGATCAGGGTGCGGGACCAGGACGCCCTACCGGAAGCATCGGAGTGGCGGAGGACTCCCTCACCCGTCCGGGCTTCGCCCGTCCACCCTCCCCGTGAAACCGAGGGAGAATTGCTTCCCCTGATCCCAAGGGCCGCCTAACCTTCCCGACCACAAAAGGTCGGGGGGAACGGCATGGCGGTGACGGAAACAGGCGTTCTGGGCGAGATCCCGGAAGGACCACGCCCGCCGATGACGACCGGCCAGCGGCTGAAGGCGATCCTCGGCGGCTCGGCCGGCAATCTGGTCGAGTGGTACGACTGGTCGACCTACATCTTCTTCACCGTCTATTTCGCCAGCCACTTCTTCCCCGAAGGCGACCAGACCGCGCAGCTGTTCAAGGCCGCCGCGGTCTCGGCCGTCGGCTTCCTGGCGCGGCCGCTCGGCGCCTGGCTGATGGGCGCCTACGCCGACCGGGCCGGGCGGCGCGCGGCCCTGACCCTGTCGGTCGCCATGATGTGCCTGGGCAGCCTGATCATCGCGCTGTGCCCCACCTACACGCAGGTCGGCGCCCTCGCGCCGGCGATCCTGCTGGCCGCGCGCATCCTGCAGGGCCTGTCGGTCGGCGGCGAGTACGGCGCCAGCGCCACCTACCTGTCCGAGGTCGCCGGGGCGAAGCGGCGCGGCTTCTGGTCCAGTTTCCAGTACGTGACCCTGATCGCCGGCTCGCTGTCGGCCCAGGGCATGGTCGTGCTGCTGCAGACCGTCCTGCCCGAGGCCGACCTCAAGGCCTGGGGCTGGCGCATTCCGTTCGTCATCGGCGCCGTGCTGGCCGTGGTGGTGTTCTGGATCCGCAGCGGCATCCACGAGAGCCGCGGCTTCGAGAACGCGAAGTCGGAGGGCGAGAACCGCGGCCGGACCATGCTGCTGTTCGTCAAACACCCGCGCGAGACCGTGATGGTCATGGGCCTGACCGCCGGCGGTTCGCTCGCCTACTATGTCTACACCAGCTACATGCAGAAGTTCCTGATCAACACCTCGGGCTTCTCCAAGGCCGTCGCCAGCGAGATCATGCTGGGGGCGCTGTTCTGCTTCATGCTGATGCAGCCGCTGTTCGGCCTGCTGTCGGACCGCATCGGGCGCAAGCCGCTGCTGCTGTTCGCCTTCGGCGGCGGGATGCTGGCCACCTGGCCGCTGATGACCGCGATCGCCGGAACCACCAGCGTCTGGACCGCCTTCGGCCTGATCATGGTCGCCCTGACCTTCCAGTCCGGCTACAGCGCCATCTCCGGCCTGTTCAAGGCCGAGATGTTCCCGACCCACATCCGGGCGCTGGGCGTCGCCCTGCCCTACGCCATCGCCAACTCGGTGTTCGGCGGCTCGGCGGAATCGGTGGCCCTGGGCTTCAAGGCGGCCGGGCACGAGAGCCGGTTCTACCTCTATGTCAGCGTGATCCTCGCCGTCGGCCTTCTGACGGTCATGCTGATGCCCGATACCCGCAAGACCAGCCTGATCAAGGACGACTGACCCCGCCATGCCCGCCGCCGACTTCGCCGCCCTGGTCTTCTTCGTCCTGTGCTGGCTGTTCTACGAGCCGCTGCTGAAGACGGTCTCGCGCGGCGGGGTGCTCAACAGCGACATGACGGTGATCCGCGGCGCCTGGATGGGCCAGATGGCGCGGCGCGAGAGCCGTTTCATGGACGGCCAGCTGCTCGGCCACGCGCTGAACTCGGCCAGCTTCTTCGCCTCGTCCAACCTGCTGCTGATCGCCGCGGCGGCGGGCGTGCTGTTCGGCGGCGAGGGCTCGTTCGCCAAGGTCTCCAGCCTGCAGCTGATCCAGACCTCGACGCGAATGCTGTTCGAACTGCAGATGGCGGTGATCGTGCTGGTGCTGGCCCGGGGCCTGCTGGCCTTCATCTGGTCGATCCGCCAGATGAACTACTGCCTGACCATCTTCGGCGCGACGCCCGAGGACCAGAACGCCGATCCGGCCCTGCGCGACGCCTTCGCCGAGGCGGGCGGCGCGGTGCTCAACCCGGCCCTGTCGGCGTTCAACGCCGGGGTGCGCGGCTACTATTTCGCGCTGGCGGCGGCGGCCTGGATGTTCGGCCCGATCTCGCTGACCATCGCCACGGTGGGCGCCATCAGCCTGCTGGTCTGGCGCCAGAGCCGCTCGCCGGCCGCCCGGGCCATCCGCAGGCTGCGGGCGGTGCTGGAGGCGCGGTCAGACCAGCCCCAGGCCGCGCCACATCGCGGTACGGGGACAGGTTAACCTGTCCCCTGCCCGTTAGATGCCGAGCTCAAGGCGCAACCTGCGGGTCAGCTTCGCCGCGACCAGGCCGTGGGCCGATCGCAGCCAGCCCGTCACCTCGGCCTCGTCCTGCGTCGACAGGTCAGCGAACCAGACCCACTTCGCCCGCGCCAGATAGGGCGCCGGCTTGCCGGGACCGGTCCCGGTCAGCACCTCGAAGGCGATGTCGCTGGCCTTGAAGCTGAAGCTGCCGCCCGACGGCGACAGCACGGCGAACATCTTCCCGCCGACCTTGAACACCTGGTCGTCGCCCCACTGGACGTCCATCGTCACGCCCGGAAGCGCGTGGCAGGCCGCCGCGAAGGCCTGGGGCGTCACGCCCCGACGCCGACGCCGATCGGGCAGGTGACGCCCGTGCCGCCGATGCCGCAGTAGCCGTTCGGGTTCTTGGCCAGGTACTGCTGGTGATAGTCCTCGGCGTAGTAGAACGGGCCGGCCGGCGCGATCTCGGTGGTGATCGGGCCCATGCGCACCCGCGCCAGCGCCTGCTCGTAGGCAGCCTTCGAGGCGGCGGCGATGGCGGTCTGGGCGTCGTTCAGCGGATAGATCCCCGAGCGGTACTGGGTGCCGATGTCGTTGCCCTGGCGCATACCCTGGGTCGGGTCATGGTTCTCCCAGAAGGCCTTCAGCAGGGCCTCGTAGGTCACGACCTTCGGGTCATAGACCACCAGCACCGCCTCGGTGTGGCCCGTGCGGCCGCTGCAGACTTCCTCGTAGGTCGGGTTGGGCGTCGCGCCGGCGACATAGCCGACGGCCGTGCTCCAGACGCCCGGGATCTGCCAGAAGATCCGTTCCACGCCCCAGAAGCAGCCCATGGCGAACACCGCCTGCTCGTAGCCCTCCGGCCAGGGCCCCTTGAGCGGATGGCCGTTGACGAAGTGGACCTCGGCCGTCGGCAGGGGTGCGGCCCGGCCCGGCAGGGCCTCGGCGGCGGTGGGGATTTCCAGAGTCTTGCGGGCGAACAGCATGGCGTCCCTCGATGCGGCGGTCGCATGGATATAGGCGTCGCGGCGCGAGATTCCACCGTTCCGCCGACAATCGCCGCCGCGCCCTCCGACGCGGCCGGCAAACTCATTTCACCCGGGGCCGCCGAAGCGCCAGTGCGCGCTTGCCTGCGAGGGGGTGTTGAGTATATTCCGCGCCTTCCTGCGCCGGGGGCTTTGACCAGCCCCTGACCTGTGGTGCTGGTGAGGTGGCCGAGTGGTCTATGGCGCACGCTTGGAAAGCGTGTGTAGGTTAACGCCTACCGTGGGTTCGAATCCCACTCTCACCGCCATCGACCCCGGTCGTCTGTCTCGCGCCGATACCCTTCGCGCTAAGCCCCGGTAATCCCCCGTCTAATCCCATCCTTCCCGCCGTTGCGCGCCCGTTCTGGCGGCCTCAACGCGGCGGTTTCCCGCCTTCGCGCCGGCCCGTCTCCGACGGTCCGCGATCTAGTGCAGTTTCCCGTGATCAGGGAAATCTACAGGGTAATTCGGCCGAATTTGCGATGGCAGGGTTCATCTGCCGCCCGCTTTCTTCCAGATTCCCCAGTCAGCACGGGGACTTAGCCCTGCCCCAAACGCAAATTCCCTGCTCGCCTGGAGCAGGGAATTAATTCAACCCGAGCAGGGAATTCTCACTCACCAGCAGGGAATTTCCCTGCTCGCGATTTAGGGCCTAATCAGAACTCGAACTTCGCCTTCTGATCGGCCCAGGCCAGGGGCAGGGGCCCGCGCAGGAGATATTCCAGCTTCAGCCCTGCCGGCTGCCTTCCCGCCACGATCGCCGCCTGGATCTGCGGCGAGAGGAACGCCAGCGACGCTAGTCGCCGCTGATAGGCGCCGGCGGGAGAGCCGGCCGCGCGGCCTTCCACGGGCCGACCATCGGGCCGGATCCCCGCCTCGGCGATGATGCCATGAGCCTTGGAGAGGCCGCCGAGCAGCACGGCATCGACCCGCGATAGTGACGCCGGCGCCTGGCCGTCGGGCAGCGCCAGCCAGCTGCGCCCGCCCCGGGTCTTGAGCCGAACCGGCAGAATGACCCGGATCAGGGAAGCATCGGCGGCTTCGATGGCCAGCCGCTCGCCGGGTGCCAGCCGGCGAGTGAGGGCCTCGGCATCGGCCGCGGCCTCCCGATCGCTGGTGAACAGCGCGCGACGCTTCATCACGAGATGGACGCTCTCGGCATGCAGCTCGACGCGCGCCAGGTAGCGACCGATGTCGGCCTTGGGCGCCGGCCCCCGCACGAGGCGGCTGATGGCGTCTGCCACCAGATCATCAGCACTCTGACCCGGCACACGCCTCAGCGTGTCGTCGTCCTGGACCGCGCCGCCCTTCTGCAGCGGCGAGGAGACGTAGTAGCGATAGGCCCTGCCCGCGCGGCCGTAGGAGAACGTCGGGCTCATCGGCCGGCCTTCGGCGTCGAAGATCAGCCCCTTAAGCGCAGCGTGACCGGCTTTGGACTTGCGCTCACGAGGCGCGCTGGCCCGGGCGGCGAGCAGGGCCTGGACCGCATCGAACGTGGCCGGTTCGATGATCGATGGATGGGCGTCCGGGTGGCTCACATCCTTGTGGGTGATCTCACCGAGATAGACCCTGTTCTTGAGCAGATGGAACAGTGCGCCCCGACTGAACCGCAGCCCGCCCATGGCCCGCCCGCGGGTGGAGGTCCAAGCCTTGGAGCGGATCTGCTGGTCATGGAGCCAGCGCTCGAGCAGGTTGACCGATCCCAGCTCCAGGTACCGGGCGAAGATCAGCCGCACCGTGTCGGCCTCGCCCTGATTGATGACCAGCGAGCGGGTCGCAAGGTCGGTCGGGGTGTCGTAGCCGAGCGGCAAGTGGCCACCCATCCACATGCCCTTGGCCTTGGAGGCTGCGATCTTGTCGCGGATGCGCTCGCCGGTGACCTCACGCTCGAACTGGGCGAACGACAGGAGCACGTTGAGGGTCAGCCGCCCCATGCTGGTGGTGGTGTTAAACGCCTGCGTCACCGAGACGAACGAGGCTCCACTGGCATCAAGGACATCCACGATTTTGGCGAAGTCGTTCAGCGAACGCGTTAGCCGGTCGATCTTGTAGACGACCACCGTATCGACCTTGCCGGCGCCGATGTCCGCCAGCAGACGTTTGAGCGCGGGCCGCTCCATGGTCCCGCCGGAGAAGCCCCCGTCATCGTACTGCTGCGCCAACGGGATCCAGCCTTCGCCGGCCTGGCTCAACACATAGGCCTCGCAGGCCTCGCGCTGGGCGTGGAGGCTGTTGAACGCCTGGTCCAGGCCCTCCTCGCTGCTCTTGCGGGTGTAGATGGCGCAGCGGACGGCCTTGATTGTGGGGCGCGGGCTCATGGTCCCTCCTCCCGGTCCAGCCCGAAGAACCGCCGGCCGCTCCATTTCACGCCGGTGATCACCCCGGCGACCTTCGAGAGACTCCTGTAGGTCTCGCCGCGATAGCGGAACCCCTCGCCGCAGGCCTCGACCTCGTGAGTGACGCCCTGCCACTCCCTGGCCAGCTTCGACCCGACCGGAACGTCGGTGCGATTGCTGCCGAGACCTGTGCCCCGGCGCAGGCGGCGCGAGAGGTCGGCGTCCAGTCCCCCCAGCGCCTCGCTCTGGACCCGCCAGGCCAGCATCCGGGCCAGCAGATCCGCCGAGCGAAGCCGTGGCGGCGGGCCGTACCGCCGCCGCCACTCCTCCCTCAGAGGCTCGAGGCCCAGGCCCTCCAGGGCCCGGACCTCAGCTGTGATGCGCGCCTCCAGGCTCACGCCGGCGCTCCCTCACTGATGCGGTAGATGCGCACGCCATCGACCTTGTCGGAGGCGATGGTCAGGCCCATCGCCTTCTTCAGCGAGCCGGACATGGCCCCGCGCACAGAGTGAACCTGCCAGCCGGTGGCGGCCGTCATCGCCTCCAGCGTCGCACCTTCAGGCTGGCTGAGTAGCTCGACCAGGGTGGCGAGCTTGCCTTTGGGTTTGTCCTTGGGGGCCGGCGCCTCCGCATTTGCGGGCTTGGCGGGCTTGGCTGGTTTGACAGGCTTGGCCGCCTTCACCGGCGTCTTCGCTTCGCCGGTCTTGCGCGCCTTCGAAGCGGCCTTGGCCGGAGTCGCCTTCTTGTCGGTCTGGGTCATGGGATCCTCGTCTGGTTGACGGGGCCGCGACCTTCGCGGCCCCTACCAGCACGAGCCCGGACCGGAGCCGGGCGCGTCGAGGACAGTCAGACCAACGCTCTGTTCAGAGGCGTAGTCCAGTCAGTTCAAATCGCTCCCGGAAAACGGCGAGAGACGTCCCACCCCACGCTATGCCCAGCCTGAGCATGTTCCGGAACGAAGCCGGTACGCCCCCGGAACATCGAGCCAAGAGCGGTCCTAACGGGCAAGCTTCGCCCAGATCTCCAGCATGTCCGGGACCCGCATGTGGTCGAGGGCCTGGGTCGTGGAGTCGACCTGGTCGTCCTTGCGCGACCCCGGGAAGCTGAGGAGCTCGGTCAGATAGTCCGACAGCCAAGGCGCCTGGGTCGGCAGATAGACCAGCCCGTTCTCGAACAGGGGCGTCTGCGCGTGCAGGCGCATGATCTTGTCCATGCCCGGCGGCGGCTTGTAGGCCGTGACGCCCCAGAGGCGCTCCTCCTGCAGGGTCTGGATCAGCTGGGTGCCCGAGGCCTTGTCCTCAATCAGGATCGAACATCCCGGCCAGGCCCGCGCATGCGACCGAACCCGCCGCTCCAGCTCGGGGAAGTTCAGACGCTCGCGGATCACATCGAGCAGATAGAACCGCCGCTCAAACAGTCCCCAGGTGGTGCAGACGCTGAAGTCCGCCAGCTCGTTGGCCTTGTTGGCCGTATCCCAGCTCTGGACGATGCGGGTGAACTTCGGCGGCAGATCCGAGGGCTCGTAGTAGCGGATCCAGTCCGCCTTCACGAGCATGCCTTCCACCGGGGTCGGGCTCTGCTGATACTGGCTTTGGAAGTTGTAGTCGGAGATCGAGTTGCGGATCGTCGCCAGGGTGGAGAGGCTCTCCCGGGCGCAATGCAACGGTTCCCCGCGCCGACGGACGAACGGCGCTTCCTCCAGTAGGCCGCCGATCTCGTGGCGTTCGTCTTCCTCGGCGATAGCCGGGAACCGCAGCACCTCCCACGGCCCCTGCTCCAGCACGTGGCCGACCAGATCGTCCTGATGCAGGCGCTGCATGATCAGGATGATCGAGCCGGTCTCCTTGTTGTTGAGGCGGCTCAGCAGGGTGTTGTCGAACCAGTCGTTGACCGCCGTGCGCCTGGGCTCCGACAGGGCCTCGTCGGGTTTGAGGGGGTCGTCGATGATGATCACGTCGGCGCCGCGGCCGGTGAGCACCCCACCCACCGAGGTCGACATCCGCCCACCCTTGGCCGTGGTGGTGAAGTCATGGACGGCCTGTCGGTCAGCCAGCCGTGCGGCGAACACCTGCTGATACCAGGCGGACTGCATGAGCGTGCGGCAGTCCCGCGCCAGCTTGTCGGAGAGATCCTGGCCGTAGCTGGCGCAGATGATCTGCAGGCTGGGATCGAGGCCCAGCCACCAGGCCGGCAGGGCGATCGAGGCGCAGTGTGATTTAAGGTGGCGGGGCGGGAGGTTGATGATCAGCCGCTTGATCTCGCCGCGCCGCACCGCCTCCAGCTTGCTGGCCATCACCGACACATGGCCGCTGTGCAGGTAGGGCGTCTGCGGATTCAGTTCGTAGAAGGCGCGCTCGATGAAGCTGGTCAGGTCCTGCCGCAGAAGCTGACCGAACAGGGAGGGGTCGAGGGTCATCCCTGATCCTCCCCGGAAGGCGTGCTGCGAAGGCGCTGCAGCGCTGTCAGCAGGACCTTCTGATCCTCATCGGCCAACACCGGCGCCGTGACCTGTCCGCCGTCCGGCTCGGCCTCGCCGTGCCTGCCCTGGGCCAGGAACGGCATGGCCTTGGGGTCACCGGCGACGGCCTTGTTGACCAACTGTTTTGCCACCGCCTCGCGCTTGGTGATCGACCGGCGGCGGCCGTTCTCGGTGATAGTCAGAGGCTGGTCGAGCTCTCGCTCGATCAGCTGGGCGAGGTTCCTTGAGCCCTTCGCCCGTCCCTGCGGATTGCCGGAGCGCCCCCTCTGGAATCGCGTCGCCACCGGCGGCTTGCCGTAGCCGACCTCGTAGTCCCCCTTACGCGACATCGGCCGCCTCCGGCGTGCGGGCGGTGAACGTCTCACCGCTGGCCTCGTGGATGGCGTCCTCGCCGGTGATCAACTGCCAGCGCCGGATGGCCAGGTCGACGTAGAGAGGATCGATCTCCAGGCCGTAGCAGACCCGCCCCACCCGCGCGGCCGCCAGCAGGGTCGAGCCGCTGCCCAGGAACAGGTCCAGCACGATGTCGCGCCGCGCCGACGCATCGAGGATCGCGTCGGCCACCAGGGCGACGGGTTTGACGGTTGGATGGAGGGCGGCAAGCGGGCCTTCGCTGCCACTGCGGTTGAAGGTGTTGGCGCCTGGGTATTCCCAGACGTTGGTCCTGTTGCGGCCGTGACGGCCCAGCTCGACGTTGTTGCGGGATGGCCCCTCGCCGGCCCTGAACACGAACACCAGTTCATGGCGGCTACGATAGAGCGAGCCCATGCCGCCGTTGTCCTTCACCCAGACGCAGACGTTCTTCAGATCGGCATAGATCGGCTCGGCGGCAGCCAGAAGCTCGCCGGCGTGCCGCCAGTCCATGCAGACGTAGTGCAGCGCGCCATCGCAGCTGTGCTCGGTGGCTCCGGCCAGGCTACGGGACAGGAACACCGTGAACTGGGCCGCCGACATCTCGCCAACCGCCATGGCGAACTCACGGTGGCGGACCTTGCCTTTGCCCGAGACGTGGCCATCGATTTTCACATTGTAGGGCGGGTCGGTGAACACCATCGCCGCCTTCTGGCCTCCCATCAGTTCAACCAGCGAGGCCGGCTCCAGGGCGCTGGCGCAGAGGATGCGGTGTTCCCCCAGGCGCCACAGGTCGCCCGGCGCCGCCACCGCTGGCCCCGACGAGGCCGGGGTCAGGTTGTCCGCCGGGTCGGGCCCCTGCCCCTGGTCATCCAGTCCCTCGATCCGCAGGTCGATCTCGCCCATCGAGAACCCGGTCGCTTCGATGCTGAAGTCCAGGTCCTGTTCGGAGAGCTCCTTCAGCACTTCACCGAGCAGCCGGTCGTTCCACGACGAGGTGTCGGTCAGCCGGTTGTCCGCGATCGCGAACGCTCTGGCCTGCGCAGCGGTCAGGTGGCCCAGCCGGATGACCGGGACCTCGTCATGGCCAAGGAGCTGGCAGGCCGCCAGGCGACCGTGGCCGGCGACCACCAGACCGTCAGCGTTGATCAGGATCGGAACGTTGTAGCCGAAGCTCTCGATGCTGCGGGCGATCTGCTTGATCTGCGCTTTGGAATGCTGGCGGGCGTTGCGGGGATCAGGCTGGATCGAGGCGATGGCCGCCCACTCGACGGCCAGGGTGTTGGGTTTTGAAGACAAGGCGGTACCTCCGAAGACCGGCGGGCGCCGGCGCTCGGAGGCTGCAACGTGGAGTCACGCTAGCCAGGCTGTTGTGACCGGGTCTGCGGCTTTCTGGCCTTGCTGACCCGGTTGCCAAACGTTCGGAGGGTCATCTGGGCGGTGTCCATGCGGTCCCCATTGGGAATGTATTGGACGCAAGCCCGCTTGGGGTCTTTGGCGTTGAGCTCCTTGGGCTCAAGGCCCAGCTCCTCCAAGGCGGACTGGAAGTGCGGCCAAAGCTCCTTGGCGGTCAGGTCCTGATGTTCGGGGTTATTGGCAAGGCGGCTGATCACTTCGCTCATGCGTGAGCCGTCGGCGAGTTTGCCGCGGGGCTTGGCGGCACGTTCAGCCTGGCCAACATGGGTCCTGTGGCCCAAGGCACGGAATGGCTCTTCGATTACCTCGGCGACGAGCCTGCAGCCGGCTTCAAGATTGTCCCGGCTGATTTCCAGCTCGGCGTTCACGACATTCAGAAATGCGTGGGCTCGAGCGAGACTGGAGTACTCCTGCCTGAAGTCCCTAGCGTAGGTGAAAGGCCAGATCTGAAACGGCAGGCTGGTGTCGAGATTTCTGAATTGAATGGAGGCGATCTCTCTGTCCGTCCACCCCTGCTCGTAGAGCCTGTGGATGATGATTTGTTCGGGACTGGGGGGAGATGCGTCGACGTTCGGGGATACAGGCATGGCCACATCTCGCTAAGAACGAAATGGGAACAATGTCGCACGGGATTGCATAACGAGCAATTGGGAAGCTGTCTGGAATTTCTCAGGCAGGACGGGCAGAAGGTCGCCAGTGCGCCAGGAGCAGACGCTGGCAAAGTTATGACAAGGTGTCGTTCAATCAGAACTGTGAGCGGACCCGACACCTTGAAGCTGACCACAAGTTGCACTTGAGGCCGGCGCGAGCGAAGCTGCCCTGCATCCTAGGGGGCACCATGATTCACGCGAAGGGCCACAATGGCCAGGTCAGTTTTGACGGCAACAACGTCACGATCAGTCGCAAGGGTGTTCTTGGGTTCCTGACCCAAGGACTGAAGGGCGACAAGGTGATCAAAGCTACCGCGATTACGTCGATCCAGTTCAAGAAGGTCGGCATGATCACAAGTGGATACATCCAATTCTCTCTGATGGGCGGAGGTGAAGCCAAGGGCGGGGTCTTTGACGCCACCCAGGACGAGAACTCAGTGATGTTTGTCAAAAAGCAGGAGAGCGATTTCGAGCGTATCCGGGACGCAGTCCAAGCGGTGCTAAATGCACCGGCGCAGAGTGCGGTTGCTCAGACGTCGGTCGTAGATCAGCTCGAAAAGTTAGCTCGACTTCACGAACGCGGCGTTCTCACCGACATTGAGTTTCAAGTGCAGAAGAGCAAGCTTCTCGCTAGCTAAAGGCCGCGATGATTCGCGTTAGTGCGAGTTCGGGGCTCGATCTTCTCGAAATCCCGATGAAGCACTTCGCGCGATTTGCGCCATAAGGAGACATCCAGATCAGCGTCGAGAACGGACCTTCGACGCGACTATCGGAACCCCCTAGCTACCCCAGAGATCCTCGACTGTAAGGGCGATACCCACCAATGAGTCCGCGTCCTCCTCGGTTTGGACTACATCGACGAACGAGGTCGCCTTCAGGTGCGTGAACGCACTCGGGTCGTCAGGAACGAGCGCCGGAAAATCGAGTGAGATCGCAAGCGTGCCGGAACGAGCCTGCATCTCCCCCCACAGCCAAGCGAATGCTCCTTCGCTGAGTTGGAGATTGATCGTCAGTACTTGCTCGTTGAAGTGAGGATGTTCCGCTCTGTCCTCGCCTTCCCACCGAAAGATGCGGAGTTGTCCACGCACATCCGGAACGTCCTGAGCGAACCCGTAGGAGTCGATGATCCCTATGATGTTGATGGGAACAGCAAAGTTTGCCTCGATTGTCCGCGCAGACCAATCTTGTGGATTCTGACCGAGTGCAAACGGCGCGCTTCTGATCACCTCAGAGGCCTTCACGTTGAGGCTCATGCGCGAGCGAACCAGTAGTCGCCCTTGGCTGGACGGCCCCGGCGGCTCTCTGTGAAAGGCTGTTGGGGGCTTAGTCACCGACGCGCGCGCTGGTCGAACAAGGCCTGCTCAGCTGCTCCCACGTGCTTTCGCAGCAGGTCTGCGTATCGATCTAAATGTCGCCGCTCGAGTGCGTCGATTACCCAGGGCAATGGTGGCCAATTTCGCTCCCAAGGGTCATTGGGTCCGGTGTATGCACCCCCACCTGGACCTTTGTACAGGAAGCCACCGGGCCCGGAATACATTCCTCCGCCTGGTCCCGTGTAAGCGCCGCCGCCGGGGCCCGTATAGAGCCCCCCGCCGGGACCACTGTACAATCCTCCGCCTGGCCCCGTGTAGAGACCGCCACCAGGGCCTGAGTAAAGGCCGCCGCCTGGCCCGGAGTAGGCTCCGCCACCGGGACCGGTGTAAAGACCGCCCCCCGGACCGCTATAAAGGCCGCCTCCGGGGCCGGAGTATCTGCTGCGAGGCCAGGACATTTTGGCTCCAAGTCAGCGTCCGGTAGACCCATGCCCACAGGCTGCGCTGGTTGAATTGCACTACTGCCGGGTCGACGTCCACCATCGCCATCAACGCTCCATCCGCTCCGCGCCAGGAGCGGACATTCAGTAGCGGTCGGAAAGCCGACCTTTAGACAGCTAGCGGCGGCACGTCCGCTTTGGGTCGGTAGCGGACGTTCGCTCAAGCACTGCAGCCGGACCGAGCTTGTTGATTGCTAAAGCCGGCTACGTGCCCGCTTCCCTATACCCTGATAGTAAAAGCTAAGGTTGATGCTCCTGACCCTGGTGGCTGGCGAGGCCTGAGCGGAAAAGATCGATGACCCTGGACGAGTATGAACGCGGCGGACGTCAGGCATACGAACAGCTCGCAGCGACGATTGCCAATATCATCAAAATGATCGTTGCCGGCATGCCCGACATTCGCATGCAGCAAATTCAGTTTCGGGCGAAGGACCCCGCTTCACTGCGCAAAAAATTGCAGCTGCGGAATGCGCCATCCGACGCGCCGGTAGAGGACCAAGTGAAGGACCTCGCTGGCTGCAGAGTGATCTTTTACACAAACGCCGACGTGGAGACATTTCTCCAATCGCGGGGGATTTTCGAGAACTTCGACGTCGACTGGGACCGAACGAAGTTTCACTACCCACAGGGCGAGGGATCGGACGAGCTATTTGTGGCCCGCAACTACGTAGTGAAGTTGAAGGATGAACGGGCAGCGCTGCCTGAATATGCCCACCTAAAAGACAAGTGGTGTGAAGTTCAGGTCCAGACGACGTTGAACCACGCCTGGTCGGAAATGGCGCACGACACCCTCTACAAGCCGCCTGCTCCTGGGTTCGGAGCTACGATCATGGCCGACGTCGAGCGGCGCATGAACGACCTGATGAACAAGTACCTGCGTCCTGCAGGCTTCGACTTCCAGAAGGTCGTGAACGACGTTCGGACCTATCAACGAGGCCGCGTCCTCTTTGATCGCGACCCTCTAGCTCTTCTGAGAGCAAGCGGTAGCACGAACGAGATCAGCGACTTGCTGGACGAGTTCAAGAACTATGTTTTGCCCTTTTACGATGACCACGCGTCCGTAGGTGCGGAAGTTCGCGCTTGCATGGTCGAGGTCATCAAGAAGGTTCGGCAATTAGAAGCGACGCCATATCGCATCTCAGGCGTCGAATTTCCCGGAAAGCTGCCGGACGACACGATCACACGAGCCATCTCGCTCCTGAACCATGTCCGCTTTCTGGGCGAGAACGCGATTGAGGAGACGTTCGACGCGCTAGCTGAGCTCTGGCCGGGCGCGGTTGGAACTGAAGAGGTCAAAGCGCTGATCTCCTCGGCGAAGCGTCTTGCTAGCCATCAGATGTTTGCTTGGAAGCAAGTAGGTCCCGCGGTGCAGGGGGCCTTGGTATCACGCATCAAGGGTCTCTCCTCTGAGGCACGTTCGGCCTTGAAGCCAATCATCATCCCAGTGTTGGGCGAAGTACTCAGCACCGAGATCGAAGGAACGACCGAGGGCTACAATACGATCACTCTGCACCGGGGCGCTGTAGTGCCGAGCCCAGCGTTGACTGCGTTGCGGGCAGACTCGATCGAGCTGCTTGAGGAGCTTTTCTTGGCCTCGTCGAACGAGGCCGAACGAAAGGAAATAATCGAAACGCTCAGGAGATCGGACGCACTTCCGAACACGTCGGGATACGAGGCCCCGCTCGTAATTCTGACGGTGCGCGATGCAGCGCGTGTCATCGCATTTTTGACGGCGAACATTGAGACCCTTTCCTATGAGCTTAGGCAATCCGTCGAACACGACGTGCTGTGGCTGTATCGGCACCGGGTAGGTGTTTCTCGGCGTTGGCCGGACGATCAAGAACTACAAGCTGCCGAAGTCGAGCTGCTCCGGGCAATCGAAGAATTTCGAACAGCTGCGAAAAGCGACCAGGAGTTTGTCATCCACAAAACCCTGGTCGGGTTTCAATCTGTATTCGAGTCAAGTTGGGACTCCGATCCCATGGACATCGAGGCGGAGCAAAAGCAACGCGATGTGCTGATCGGGCGGTTGGTCGAAGACGTAACGCCGGATCGTTACGACTACTGGCTGGGTATGGTCAGGCGCTGTGCTCAGACCGAGTCTAACGACCTCGCGACATTTCCAAGCTTCGGTCGATTCCTCGAGCTAGTAGCGCGCCGACAACCGGACTTCGGGCTCCGCCTCTTGGAAGACGGAGATGACCGGATCATCAGGTTCGTCGCACCGATCATGGCCGGCTTGGAAGGTACGGCTATTGTTGAAGACGCTAAAGCCATCTTGAGGGGATGGATCGCCGAAGGGCGCCACCTCGCCAATATCGCCTTCTACTGTGGGCGCACCCAACCGCTCGATTCAGAGATGCTTTCAAGCGTCTTTGCCAGAGCGACCGCCCTTGAGGACGTAGACGCCGCCGCTACGGCAGTTGCCGCCGTCGGAAGATCTGAAGCCGATAGGGTATCCATCGCCGAGGTCTTCGTTCCTGGCATCAAGTTTCTCAGTGATCGGCAGAACTATAGCTGGATTTGGAACACTTGGTACCTGTGGCGAACGCAGGACGAATTAGTAGGCGCGTTCACGGAAGCGGAGATTGATCAGGTACTGACAAGTCTGATTGGCTTCCCTCGGGTCGACTATCGAGCTGAAGAGCTTTTGCATGCGGTCGCGCAGCGATATCCAGAGAAAATCATCGCGTATTTTGGTGATCGAGTCCGCCTTGATTCGAGCGATCACGCGCCTCCGGGCTACGAGGAAATCCCGTTTGATCTCCACCGTGTGGACGAAGTCTTGCGAGCGCATCCTCGCGAGATCGTCGACGCTGCGCGGCAATGGTTCGATGAGAACGACAAACTCTTTGAGTATCGCGGCGGCCGGCTCGTGTCTCGTGTATTCCCCGAAATTGGTCCGGTTGAGGACCACCTCAGAGCGGTTGCAAGTTCTGGTCGCGACCAGGACATTGCCTTCGTCCTGAGCATTCTGCGAGGCTACAGTGGCGAAGATTTCCTCATTCCACTGTCTCTCGACATCGTCGATCTGCTGGAGCCAGGTGACAAGCGGCTGGGGCTGGTTGGCATCATCTTGGACGCTACGGGTGTTGTCCGTGGCGAGTTTGGTCTTGTTGAGGCCTATGAAGCTAAACGAGAAACGCTAGCTTCTTGGGGCAATGATCCACGCGAACGAGTTGCTGCTTATGTTCGCCGACACCTTCGTGAGCTCGACAACCAGATCGCGGCAGAACGACAAAGAAGCGAAGAGGGATTGGAGCTCCGGAAGCGTGACTACCCCGAGACGGGCGTATGAGTGCGATACGCCCGCTGGATCTGCTTCTTGTCGAGCAACTCTTCGAGAGCACGGTGGAGAGAGGCGCGATTCTCGACTTCTCAGTACCGTCACTCGCTAAGTTCCTCGCCGGAGAGGCAGGCTGCGATCTGATTCAGTCGAAGTACGAAGAGGACGGCCCCCTCGCACTGAACCGTCTCACTTGTTTGTTGCAAAAGGAAGATAATCCCGTCGCGCTTCAGGTGGTGCAGTCGCTGTGGGAGTATCGCGAGAACAAGCGGCTTCATCGCGGTGGGCCCGAGAACGTCCCGAACGTACAAGCGCGCTTGGACAAGCTCCTGCAAAACCTCCAAGGCCCAGTGGGGCCTGTGACTCCCCCACCAAACGGTGGTGCGGCCTTTCTGGCGCGCATTGCTCAGCTTCGCGATGAATATGAGCAGATCGCTCTAGAAGCCGTACCCCAACGCCGCGGTTACATGTTGGAGGCGTTTCTCAACGACCTGTTTGTCGCCTGGGGGTTGTTGGCACGTAAGGCATTTAGGTTAAAGGGGGAGCAAATTGACGGGAGCTTCTCAATCGACGGCAACACCTACTTGGTTGAAGCCAAATGGGAGGCGGCCCTCACAGCTGCCGCAGCACTGAATAATTTTCATGTGAAGGTTCAGTCGAAGTCCGCATTCACCCGTGGTCTCTTCGTCAGCCAGGCAGGCTATTCGCCTGACGGCCTCGAAGCCTTTCGGTTCGCGTCGGAGCGCGTCATCTGTCTCGACGGTCCGGATTTGGAGGAAGCGTTCCTGCGCGGCTATCCGCTGCCGGACGTGATCCGAAGGAAGGCCAGAAGGTTTGATGAGACGGGATTTCCGTTCGTCTCGGTGAAAGACCTCTTTCGTACCTGATCGCGTTGCGATGCTGGCAGAGTCTCGTCGCTCTTTGCCATCAGAACTTGGGGCTCCGCCCCTGGCGCTCTAAGGTCGCGCTTCCGCCCAGCTTCGACATGCTGCAGCCGGGTCCCCGCGAAGCACACACTCCGTTTGCACCCCGGTCTCGCCGACGGGCAGGGCTGTAGGAATCTTCGTCCCTACCAGCCAGGTGGAGACTTTGGTCCACTTCGTGAGCGGGTATTGGCCTGCGCGGTGTGTCGGCGTGGCACGCGAACGTAGGTTCCTCCGCCTGGTGCTTGCCCGCAACCTGACCTTCCCGAGGTCAGCTAAGAGTCAGGAGCGGAAGTTCAAAACGCGCGAGTCGACGGTCGGCTTCTGACTCAACACCGAACTTCGCGTTGTCACCTTTCGACCATCGCGTTCAGGTGGAGAGGCGTTCGCCGCCCCACTGTCCGGCTGCCCAATTGCAGTTGATCCACGCATTAGTGGCGCTCGTAGGCTGAGATCTCCTGCCGCAGATCCTGGAGATCACGCGCGAGATAGTCATCGAAGAGATCAAGGATCTCCGCTTCCTTGACGGGGTCGTTCTCCATAGCGCGATAGAGATTGACGAGCGTCTTGCCGAGCCGGTGCAAGACGCTGAAGTAGCCGCGCTGCCTGTCTTTCTGCCATTCGTCGAGCAGTGAAATAACCCGCCTGACGGCCTGCATCGTAAGTTCTGGATAGACGTCCGTCTTCTCGCTCAAGGCCATCATCAGCCTGTCGGCATGGTCGGCGAACGTGAGCGACGCGATGTAAGTCTCGCCAAACGCCGTGTGATCTTCCGAACCGTCCAGGAGCTTTTCCCAATGGCAGTGTGACGCCTCATCCCGAACGGCCTTCTCGGTGTCGGAGAGTAGCGGCGTGACCCATTTTTCCGCACGATCACCGAAGCCTTCTGCCTCGATGTTGCCCGAGCCCCTGAAAGCAAGCACACGCCGAGCAAGGAGATCTGTTTCCGCGAATGCCAGAAGCTGCGCCTCAGCTCCCGAATCGCTGAGCGCGACGCCGCTGAGGTAGAAGAGCCCTTGCGTGCGTACTGGCTCGACCTCGCTCGCAATCATGCAGTCAAGCAGGGGCATGAGCACTTCTGGATAGTTGTAGATCGCCCAACGGAGGAAATGTGAGCTATTCCGCGCATGGACTATACCCAGGTCTCGGGCCGCCAAGCGCAGAAAGAGCGCGATGCCGCCTTCAGGATCGTACTTCGAGATCGCATTGATGACCCGCACCATACAGGTGCGTACCGATGCCAGGGGTTCGAGTTCGATCTGCTGATCGAGTAGCTGGCGTATCGCCGGGAGCGTGGCTTCATGCTCCCACAAGACTGCTCCGAGGGCTTCATAGGCCGCCCCTCGGTCACCGTTGATCCCACTGCTTTCGATGTCCATCTTACCGCCAAGCAACTCGCGGATGGTCTGGGTGCGCTCGTCCCGACCTTTTGGGCTCGTCGTCCGCACAGCGGTGTCTGACGCAGTGCCACTGGCCGCAACATCAAGCAGGAACGCCAGTATCTTGAGGTTCGCCCCGACTTGCGGGCACTCTTGCACCGCCCAACAGATGGTTCGGTCGAATTCGGGGCGAGGCCATGTCAGGCCGATTTCAATTGCCGGCTCGACCAATTCCGACGGGGTTCCCGAGTTGTGGAGCCCGCCCAGAATCGCTTCCGGGTAAGCCGCGCTTGCCGTTCGAGGGAGACGCGCGAGAAGATTGACGAACCGCCCTGGGTTCTTCGTCGTCTCGGCCCGCAACACGGAAGCCAGTTCTCTACATCCGCCAATCACATGCCTGCGATGGTAGATGTGATTGTCGTCATTCTTGTACCGCGCCATGGCCTTGAGCCATTGGTCGTCAGTCATGCGGGCCGCCGCCTCGGAATCGATTGGCGAGCGAACGAAGCCCCCACCGCCACTGTAGCGTTTCGGCAGGGGCTCGCCCCGGAACTTACGATCAAGCTCGTCCAGCCGCCGCGATGCTGCATCGCTCAGGAACTCGCGCCCAATCGTCGTCAGTATCGCGCGCTCCTCACAGCCGGACTGCGCGAGATAGTGCAGTGTCGTCAGGCGGTCGCCGGCCGTCGGCGGGCCATCACCCGGTTCCCGGCGAAGGCGCGTGAGGACGTAATCGAGTTCCGGTCGGTGAGAGAGAGCAAGCCTTTCGACGGCGATACGGTCACGTTCCGAAAGGCCTGACATCGCTGTATGCGCAGCATCGGAAAACGAAGACCACAGCGCCCAGTGATAGCCCGCCTCAAGGAGAAAAGGGCTGGCGAGCAAGGGTGGCAGCGAGGCCGCAAGTTCCTGGCTTGCTGAGATGGTTTCCAGTTTCAGATGCAGCGACAGTTTTGCTTCTGGGGGGAGAAGTTCAAGCAGCCGCCTAGCGTGACCTGGGTCTTCTGCAGCAACCGCTTTCAGGGCATTGCGGACAAGCGCCGTGTAGTTCCGCGGCGGCAGGGTGTCTTCGTCGTCATCCGGTTCTAGGCTTGTAAGCTCGCTATAGCGAATAACGCCCTTCTCAAGGGCAATGTGTTCGCGGCGGATCGCCTCAGCAAAGCTCGGCAGGATAGCGTCGGCAAATGCCTTAGGCGCCTTGTCGGCAGCTTCTTTGACCCAATGCCCGTCGTCGCTGTTGCGCTGAATACGCTCAAAGGGGTGTCCCCCGGGAAACAGCTCAAACCAGCGGTGAAGCCACATTCCTAATACGCGCGCGCCGCGCGCTGGATCGCCATGTGTCCATGAACTCAGGCCCATGATCTGCGGGAGATTGCCGGCGTCGAACACTTCCTGTGGCGCGGCAGCGACGAGCTCCGCGTAGAACTTTTCAAGCACTCCCACATCGCCATCGACATAGAGCTCTCCAAACCACTTCAGCAGCTCGATTGTGCGTTCGGGATTGCTCTCCCATCGGTGACGCAGGATGGTCTCAATCCGATCAGGGCTGGCGGTCGCGTTCTGTCGCAATAGCCACATGGCGAGGTTCTGATCTTCTTCGGTGCCTGAGAGCCATGACGTGATCGTTCCGCCATCGACCAGCACACCGAACCAGGATCGTCCGTGGATGATTGTGCGACTGATGGCGCTCAGTGGGTGGGCTGGCGGCATCCAGCTGAGCGCGAGCTTGAGTTCTTCCTTCGTTGGCGTTTCGACCGCCGCCAACCAACTACCCAGCGCGTCCTTGACGAGATAGCGCACTTCGGGCGCGCCCATGACGTTCGTGAGTTCCTGCAAATAGCGGCGATTGACGCCTTGATCGCGCAGCTTGGCGAAGATCTGGCGCACCTGCGTCCGCCTGAAGAGGCGCTGCTCATCCGAGCGAAGAAGATCGACGACCTTTGTGCCTTGCGCGAGAAAGCGGGCGGCAAAGACGTAGTCGAAAAACGACTCGTGCGCGAACTGCACTCTCCCGTTCTGACACGAAATGAGGCCGGCGGATTCGAGGGCCGTGGTGGCACCTGGGAATGTTGCCAGCACAGCTTCGGGCGCAACGAGCTCCTGATTAAGGCTCATGTAGTCAGATATTGCGCCAAGCGGCTCGATGGGTGTCCAGGTGAACCCGTCCTCCAAAATCTCCCGCGCCCTCGTCTTTAGGAGTGCATCGAACAATCGTCCCGTTGATAGGTCGGGCGGTATGGGCTCGCCCGAAAGCGCTACCTCTATGAACAGATGGAGATTGAGAGGCAGGGCCAGGATTCTCTTCGCGGACTCTGTGAAGCCGGCAGCCTCAATGCCTAGCTTTTCAAGCGTCGGCGCAACGATTGTCGTCCAGTCAAGCGCAACTAGTTTAAGTGTTTTGGTTTGCTCTGCCTCGGACAATTGCTTGAGATTGTAGTCGTTCGCGAGGTCGAATGTGCGACAAGCGATGACAACCTTCATGTCCGGGAAGAGATTTGCGGTTCGCACCAGCTTGAAGAACAAATCTCTGGCAAGTGCCGAACGACCAGACGCTTCGCTCACGGCGTCCACCTGGTCGATTATGACAACGCAGGGCTTCCCGCCGCTCCGATTGCCAAGCACGGCTACCGGGTTGTCGTCGCGGCCCAGCACCACGGCGCCCATTTCCTCGACGGTCTTGCACGCGAGGAGCCTATCTATCCGAAACGCCACCACTTGAAGGCCGGCGCTCCGCGCAACATCGACAATTGCGGCAATGACGGAGCTCTTACCGCTGCCAGCGGTGCCGGCAACCACGATGTTCTTCGTGTCTCTGGATTGAATGGCGGCCAGCGCATCGCCCTCAGCGGGGGTCGTGATCCTGATGCCGCCAATCGTATTTCGAAGGGTGCTGAGGTAGCTGTCGGTAGCATCAGCCATGACCGCATCGATGCTGGGATCGAGCTCTGCGCGTAGGTGAAGTCCGAGTTCGTGGGTAGCGGCCTGCCTGAGCTTGTCGGTTGTGAGCGTATGGGTAAGGTGTGCCTCAAGATGGGCCTTAAGGATGCCAATCGCGCTCCCCGGCTCATCGCGAAGAGTTATTGAGCAGAGCGCCTCGATCTGACGCCGCAGCGACTCATCCGAGATGATTTCAACGCGGCAGCGGCGCAGCCAGTCATGCTCGACTTCAGGCGCTATGCGCCAAACCTCTCTTAGCGTTGTAAGGCCCTTTAGTTCGTCGTCGCTTAGGCTTGACCCAAAGGCTCTATGGTCTTCAGTCAGCTTGGCCTTGCCCGTGAGAGTCTTGAAGGGCGCGACTACATCTGATGAGATGAAGACGCAGCGCGCATCTGGCGCTGTCAACTTTTCGGCAAAAGCAGCCAAGACCCCTTCCCGCGCCAGCGTCGCCATTGTCCAAGTGCCGGTGCTGCGCCGGCTCTTGCATTGGTGCCATTCACGCAGACCGTTGGCGTTGATCCAGAATTCGAAGCCGTCTGCGCCCTCGTCAAAGGGTTCTAGCCGGATAGCGTCAGCCGCTCCCCGCAAGACATACAGAGCTTCAAGAACGGTCCAGTCGGCCTCATAATTGTTGCCGAGCTTATCTGATATGCCGCCGGGGATCATCTCTAGACTCTACTAATTGCCGAGGGATTATTCCAATTCAATATTGACGAATGGAGCGCCGTATGCGGATAGAGGCCTTCGAGCCTCGCGCATTGAAGGTCGGCTTTGCGGCCCCTGCTAATGTCCCCTCCTAGCGCGGTCTGTCTGCTTCGGCGGTCGATATGAGCTAAGTGACCTGTCTCTAGCCCTGAGAGCACCCAATCTAGAGCCGGCCTTCGCCGCGCGCGGCCGCCAACTGAGCCTCTAGGCGCGCTGCCTTCTGCGGAGTGTCGATAAACGGCGAAAGGGTAGGGCGTGGTCCAAACCGGTTCCGCCAATGGATCTCCGTCTTTTTGCCCAGCATTCGCACGTCCGCCTCGATCGTAGGACTGGTGGCGGCCAACTCGGCGATGACCGCGTCGCTGGAGCGGTCTAGCGCGATCACCAGACGATAACCGAACTGAGCGATTGTCCTGTTGATCGCGCGCACCGCGCGGCGGTCGCCCAGCTCGCGATGATGCACGACCACGTTTGTGGGCCTAAGCCGACTGGAGCCGCGCAGCGCCGTTCGAGCATCAATCGGAAAGATCAGCTCGACCTGACCGTCGTATTCGTAGGGCCGGCGCGCCTGGAAGGGGACGCACGGATCATAGATGCAGACGGGATTGTCGGAGGTGATGAAAGGCAGGCTCGTGGTGTTGTGCAGCACCTCGAACCCGAGCTTGAAAAATAGGTCACCCTGCTGGAGGAAGCCATCCCGCATAGCTAGCAGGGTCTGAACAGGGTTGATCCCAACGGGGATCGTCTCGAGTTCACCGGCGTAACGTTTGAATACGTCAGGTAGCAGTCCATGAGCCTCTAGGGCCAAAGCCTCCGACCGCAGCTTCTGAGCGAGGAGCAGTTGGGTGGCCTCGCGGGCGGCCGGCACCCGAACGCGCATCATCGAGACCATGCCCAGGAGGTTGAACGACATCGCCGCCGAAAGGCGTTTTTCGGCGACCCCGCGGCGGGTGGCGGTCCAAGTCGTCTCGATCCGGCCCCAGAGGTCCTCGTAGCCGTGGTTCTCAAGGGTGCCGTCGTCGCGCTTGTGTGAATAGTAGTGGTTCTCGTAGCCGACGCTTGCGGGCCGCGCACGATGCGGATCGTCGGCGGCCTCAGCCCGATAGGCCCAGACGCGGCCGTCCTCGCCGGCGAACCCGTCCATGTAAGTCACCGAAATATAGTGGTGGCGCTTGTTGCGGCGGTTGGCCTGGCCCCGATTGGGAGGCAGCTTGCTGAACGCGCGTAGGTCGCCGTCGTCGGGAACGTCACCCCAGTTGCCCAGCCAACGAATGTTCTCGCTCAAGGTCAATTCTCGCGCTCAAGGCACGGGAAGCCAGGCTCATCTCCAGATAGAATCTCGCCAGTTCGGCCGATGGGGATTTGCATCGAACAACCTTAGCCAAATGACGTCGCTCTGTCCGCAGCGGGTTGTAGGCGCCGGCGGCACGAGGATCTGAAGGTCACGTTTCCAGCGGCTATCCAGGGTCTGTTCCTGGCGCTCAATTAAACATTCGCAGCCTGCAGTGACGTGGCGCAGGATAGTGGGGCCTAGTTCGCAGTAGATAAGCTGGGAGAGCCCGTGAAGCCCACGGATAGGCCGGAAGCCATCGGCATCGCCGAAGTAGTCGCTGGCGTGCGCTACGGTCTCGCATTCGATGCCAAAGTTCGCCCCCGCTCACTCAAGAAACTGACGCGGATGTGCCGCCAAGTTCTTGAGAAGATTCCTGCGGCGACTGGCTATCGTCCTCGGCGCGACGGCGCTGTGACCCTTTCCTTGTTTCATCGAGAAATGGAACAGCGTTGGCGCGAGATGTCATGGATCGTGCAGGATGCCTGCTTGAACTGTCCGCTCAGAGCTAGAATACAATGCTCTGGGGCAAAATTCAGCTGATGGCCGCTCCCGGCGCCGAGCTAGCGTCGCTGTTGGCGCGAACCGGCCCCTCCTCCAGCCCAATCGCGCCTAGGTTCCATTGTCGGAAAGTGGACACTAGGTCTTCGCGCATTTGCTCGTCCACGCGTCGAAGGTGTTGCAGCCCAGCGCCGACATGCAATCCTCAACCGCTTGGCGCTGCAGCTCCAGTTCCGTCAGTTTTCGGCCTAGTAATGTCAGGGCCTCGGACGCCCGGTCGTGACGTTCATGGTGATCACCTGCCTTCAGTAGATTTCCGATCTCAGCAAGCGAGAGCCCTGCCCGACGCGCCAGGGCGATAAAGGTCAGCCGCTCGACCATGCTGGCGTCGTACCAACGCATTCTCTGGGGGTCACGCATCGAGACGACCAAACGCTTTTCCTCATACAGACGGATCGCTCGTAGGGTCAGACCCGTACGCTGAGCGATGGCCACTATGGAAGTCCGGCCGAGACCGTGCTTGAGCGTCGATGCTCGACGCTTCAAAGCCGGTTGAGACGACAAGGTGCTGGCCACGGTCATGCGCAACCCTGGTAGGTCGTCTTCATCCGCGTGAAAAAGGCCCGCGCGGCGCGGCCTTGCTCGCGTGGACCGAAGCTTGAGGCGCCGATACCGCCGAAGGGCGCGTGATGGTCGACACCCGCTGTCGGAAGATTGACCATGCACATGCCCGCCCGGGCCTCGCGCTTGAAAGCCTCCGCCTTCGCCAGGGAGCGGGTGCAGATCCCGGCCGAGAGTCCGAACCGGGTCGCGTTGAGTATCGACATGGCCTCGTCGAAGTCGGCCGCCCGGAAGAGTCCCGCGACCGGGCCGAAGATCTCTTCGGACGCCAGCGGGCTCGCCTCGCCGATCTGATCGAATAGTGTGGGAGGGAAGTAGGCGTGGGGATGCACCGAGCGTGGCCCACCAAACCGGAGCGTTGCGCCGGCAGCCATGACCCGTTCCACCGCCTCGATCACCCGCGCCTTCTGCCGGGCTGACGCCAGCGGACCAATGTCGGTGTCGTCGCGTCGGGGATCGCCCAGCCTCAGCTCGGCCACCCGGGCCGCGAGCCGGGCGGCGAAGGCGTCCGCCACCGTCGCTTCCACGATAATCCGCGACGTCGCCGTGCAACGCTGGCCGGCAGCGAAAAAGGCGCCGTTGACGGTCGTCTCGACAGCAGCGTCCAGATCGGCGTCCGCGAGCACGATCAGGCCGTTGACGCCGCCCATCTCGAGCTGCACCGCGGCCCCCCGGCCCGTCGCCGTCGACCTGACGGCATGGCCGGCCGCCTGGGAGCCGGTAAACGAGACGGCGTCCATGCCATCGCAAAGCGCCACCTCGGCGCCGGTGGCGCCGCTGCCGAGAACCATGTTGACAGCGCCGTCCGGCAAACCTGCCGTGGCGATCACCTCCAGCAGCGCGGCCGCTGTCGCCGAGGACAGTTCCGAGGGTTTCCAGACCACCGCATTGCCGAAGGCGAGCGCCGGCGCGATCTTCCACGCCGGGATGGCGACCGGAAAGTTCCACGGGGTGATCGCTGCGATCACGCCGATCGGCTCATGAGCCACCTCGACAGTCACGCCCCTGCGGGTCGAGTCGAACCGTTCGCCGGCGTTCCTCAATGTCTCGCCAGCGAAAAACCGGAATATCCTGGCGGCGCGAACAACCTCGGCCCGCGCATCCCGGATGGTCTTGCCCGTCTCGCGGGCCGCGAGCACCGACAGGGCGGGCGCTTCGGCCATCAGGCGATCAGCAATCCGGTCGAGAGCGTCGCCGAGCGCTTCGATGCCGCCGCCGCGCAGGGCGGGCTGAGCGGCCCGAGCGGCCGCGGCCGCTGCCTGAACGACCTCGGCGCCCGCCTCTGGCCCGATGACGACAAGATCGTCCGGATCGGCGGGGTTCCGTTGCTCAAAGGCGTCCGGGCCGGCGATGCGCCGGTCAGCAATCGCGTGGCGGAGGGTCAGGGTCTCGGTCATCGATGGATCGCCACTGGCGGCGTATAGGCCCGGCGGTTGGTGAGCGCGGGGATGGCGACGCGAGCGGCGGCGACGGCCCCGAGGTCAAGGTCGGCGAACACCAGTCCGGGCCGATCTCCGTCGTCGGCGGCGAGAAGCTCACCCCACGGCGTGACGATGGTGGAACGGCCCCAGGTGGCCTCGCCGTCGGCGTGGTCACCGCCCTGGGCCGGCGCGAGGATGAAACAGCCCGTCTCGATCGCGCGCGCGCGCAACAGGACCTGCCAGTGCGCGGCGCCGGTCTGGCGATTGAAGGCCGCCGGCACAGCGATCATCGCGGCTCCCGCCAGCGCCAGGTCCCGGTGAAGCACGGGAAAACGGACATCGTAGCAAATGGTCAAGCCCAGCCCGCCCCAGGGAGTATCGGCGACCACCGCGGCGGTCCCGGCCTCGTAGTTGGCGGACTCCCGATAGCGCTGGCCGCTGGCCAGGTCCGCGTCGAACAGGTGGATCTTGTCATACCGCGCCACGATCTCGCCGCCGGGATCCAGAAGCAGACTACGGTTTGCGCGCAGACCGTCGTGGCGCCGCACCACCGCGGAGCCCAGCAGGATCCAGACCTGACGGGCGGCGGCGAGGTCGCGCAGGCCGGCGATGAACGGGTCATCGGCCTCGCCGACGACCTTGCGATCAAGCGCAGCCCGGTCGCGCTCCATGATGTTGCAGGTCTCGGGCAGCAGGATCAACTCCGCGCCGCCCGCGACGGCGGACTGCACGAGCGGCATGGCGTGGTCCAGCGCCGCCGCGCTGTTGTCTGGCGTGCAAAGCTGGACCAGAGCAACGCGGCAGCGCGGGCGCATCAATCGCGAACCTCGACGACGGCATCGACCTCGACCGCCACCCCGCCCGGAAGGCGATAGACGCCGACCGTCGTGCGGGCGTGCCGGCCAAGGTCGCCGAACACCTCGACCATCAGGTCGGAACATCCGTTCATGACCAGGGGGAGCTGCTCCAGATCGGGTCCGGCCTGGATACTGCCGCAGAGCTTGACCACGCGGACAACGCGATCGAGGTCGCCGCCGCAGGCTTCACGCATCTGGCTGATCAGATTGAGACCGCACAGGCGCGCCGCAAGAACGCCCTGTTCGATCGAAAGATCGGCGCCCACGGTTCCGACGAGGATCCTGTCCGCCGTCCGCGAGACCTGACCCGAGATGTGGACGAGCGATCCGGTCCGGACGAACGAGACGTAGTTCGCAGCGGGCGAAGCGGCGGACGGAAGATCGATGCCCAGCGCCGCCAGGCGATTGTTGACGGCGGCCATGCTCAGACGGCCTCGCGCAGGGGCCGCGCCGCCAGGGCGGTGCGGATGACAGCCTCGACCTCGGCGCGCCGCGCCCCGGTGAGCGGCAGCCGCGGCGGCCGGATGCGATCATTTCCGCGCCCAACCGCCGCGTTGCACATCTTGATCGCCTGAACCAGATCATGATCGGCGTCGAGATGCAGCAGGGGCATGAACCACCGGTAGATCCGGCGGGCCTCGGCGAGGTCACCGGCCTTCATCGCGTCCCACAGGGCCAGGGATTCGGCGGGGAAAGCGTTCGTCAGACCCGACACCCAGCCGTCCGCGCCGAGGGCGAGGGCCTCAAGCGCGACATCGTCGAGGCCGGCGAACAGGACATACCTGTCGCCCAGGGCGTTGATCAGATCCGTGTAGCGGCGCGTGTCCACCGCCGCTTCCTTGAGCGCGACGACGGTCTTGTGCCGCGCCAGTCGCTCCAGGGCCGGAATCGAGATGTCGACCCGGTAGGCGGGCGGATTGTTGTACAGCATCAGAGGCAGCCCCGACGCGCCCGCGACGGTGTCGAAATGGGCGACCAGCTCGTCTTCCGTGGGCACGTAGACCATCGCCGGAAGCACCATCAGACCATCGGCGCCGAGCTTCTCCGCGTCCCTGGCGTAGTCCGCCGCGGCCCCGGTCGTGAACTCGGAAACCCCTGACAGGACCGGCACGCGGCCGACGGCGACTTCGACCGCCGCCTTGACGACCCGACGTTTTTCATCGGCCGTGAGCGAGTTGTTCTCGCCGACCGTGCCCAGCACGATCAGGCCGTGCACCCCGTCCTGGATGAGTCGGTCGTAATGCTGCTGTGTCGCATCCAGGTCGATCGACAGATCCGGCGCGAACTGGGTGGACGAGGCGGGATAGACCCCGCTCCAAGCGATGCGGCTCATTAGCTGTTCCTTGCCTGCGGCTTCGATCCGCCTGATGAACCGCGATCATCGCCGTTGGGACAGCCCCTCGGGCCGCCTTCGGGCGACCTCGCCGCCTCTTCGTGACACCGGGCCGGGTCAGTCGCGGGCAAGCGCGAGAAAGGCCCGGATCCACCCGGCGACACGGTCGCGGTCAGCCGGGCGCGCAAGGGTTTCACGAGCAGAGTCAGCCTGCTCCGGGGTCACCGTGCCGAGACGGCGGCGGCGCTCGACGAGGGCCTCGGCGAACGGGATCGGAAACTCCGGATGGCACTGGAAGGTGATCGCCGCGCGGTCGCGATACGCGATCGCGGCGATGGGACAGAAATCGTTGGACGCGACCACCTCCGCGTTGGCCGGCAGTTCCACCACCTGATCCTGATGGGCGACCGCGATGGCGAACGGGTCGGACGAGTCCATCCAGGGCTCGACCGAGGTGATCGCGTAGCTGTGCAGCCCGCCGCCCCATCCCTTGTGCGACTTCACCACCTTGCCGCCGAACGCCTCGGCCATGATCTGATGGCCGAAGCAGATCCCGACGATGGGCGTCGCCGGATCGGTCTTCGTCAGCCACGATCTGAAGGGCGCGATCCACGGCAGGTTGTCATAGACCCCCGCGGGCGAACCGGTGATGACATAGCCGTCGACCACCGTCGAAGGCGACGGCAGCTCGCCCGCCTCGATGTCGAACTCGTCGAAGACATAGCCATCGCCGAGCATGGACCGCACCATGTCCGGATAGGTGGGAAACCGATCGGCGATGTCCGCGGGCGGATTGCCGGTCTTGAGAATTCCGATCTTGCGGGTCATCCGACCGCTCCCTTTGTCAGTAAGGCCGCGTACAGGTCCGGGTCTACGTTGCCGCCACTTACGATCGCCACAGCGCGATCCGGAGCGGCGTCGCGCAGGGCCGCCGCCACGGACGCCGCGCCACTGGGCTCGGCCACGATCCGCCCTTCCCAGGCCGCCCAGGCGACCGCGGCCCCGATCTCGTCTTCGGTGACCGTCATCATATCGTCGACCAACGCCTCGATGTGCGGCCAGGTCAGTTGCCCCACCTGCTCGACGCGGAGTCCGTCCGCCATGGTCCGGACCGTCTGGCCATAGGGCAGCGCCTGGCGCCGGCCGTCGCGAAAGCTCCTCGACGCGTCGTTGGCCAGCTCGGGTTCGACGCCGACGATGCGCACGGACGGCTGGACGGACCGGATCGCCGCGGCGACGCCCGAGACAAGTCCGCCGCCCGAGACCGGAACGTAGATCGTCGACAGATCTGCGGCGTCCTCCAGAATTTCGAGGCCAAGGGTCCCGGCGCCGGCGATGATTTCCATCGCATCGAAGGGATGGATCAGGGTGAGACCCAGGTCGGGGCCATGGCGCGCGGCCCAGGCCATGGCCGAGCCGTCGACGGCGGGGTCGACGAGCTTCACCTCCGCCCCCCATCGCCGGACGCCCGCCCGCTTTGCCTCGGGCGAGGAGGTCGGCATGACCGCCAGGGCCCTGATCCCCAGCCGATGGGCGGCATAGGCGACGGCCTGGGCATGATTGCCGCTCGAGGGCGCGATCACGCCGGCGGCGCGTTGCGCGTCGGACAGGCTGAGCAGCCAGTTGAAGGCGCCCCTGATCTTGAAGGCGCCGCAGGGATGGAGGCTCTCGGCCTTCAGGCGCGGGCCACCTAGCGGCGTCAGCATCGGCGTCCGCGTCACGAAGGGCGCGATGCGCGCGCGCGCGGCTTCGATCTCGTCCAGATGGATAAGGGCGCCTGGTGACATGTCCGCCTTCCGAATTGTCGAGCCGGCATTGTCGGGGCGATGGCGGAACAGCGGCATGGCCTTCTGTCACGACGCCTTCGCCGATCGCCATTCCCGGGCCCCGCCGTCTGGCTTCCCGGGCGCGGCGCTGCAAGTTGGGCCGATCGACGGAGAGTTTCATGCAGTTGTCAGCTCGCCTTGAGACGTGGCCCATCCGCGGCGTGTTCCGCATCGCCCGCGGTGAGGTTCGCGAGGTTTCCTGTCTGGTCGTGGAGATCGAGGACGGAGGGATCACCGGCCGGGGCGAAGCCGCGCCGGCAACGGATGTCGGCACGACCGGGCCGCTCTCGATGGCCCTGATCGAAAGCGTGCGGAGCAGGGTCGAGGCCGGCGTAAGCTGTGAGGCGCTGCAGGACCTGTTGCCGGCCTGTCCAGCCCGCAATGCGATCGACTGCGCGCTCTGGGATCTCGAGGCGCGCCGGTCGAAACGCTCCGTGGCCAGCCTGGCAGGGCTTCCCCCGTCGCGGCCGGTCCAGACGGTCTACACGCTCAGTCTGGACACGCCGGCCGCGATGGCGGAAGCCGCGCGGGCCAACCGGCGCATGCCGGTCCTGAAAATCAAACTGGGAGGCGAAGGCGATGACGCGCGGGTCGCCGCCATACGCGCGGCGGCGGCCGACAGCAGGCTGATCGTCGACGCCAATGAAAGCTGGCCCGCTGCCGATGTCGAACGGCTCCTGCAGCGCATGACCGACCTCGGCGTGGCGATGGTGGAACAACCCCTGCCGAAGGGCCGCGACGAGCGGCTCGCCGTCATCCATCGCCCCTTGCCGGTCTGTGCCGACGAGTCCTGCAGTAGCCGGGAGGACCTGCCGCGGCTCGTCGGTCGCTACGACATGATCAATATCAAGCTCGACAAGACCGGGGGCCTGACCGAGGCTCTGGCGCTGGCCCGCGCCGGGCGGGAAGCGGGCCTGCGCCTGATGGTCGGCTGCATGGTCGGCACCTCGCTGGCCATGGCGCCTGCCCATCTGGTCGCGCAGCTGGCCGAACTGGTCGACATCGACGGGCCGCTGCTGCTCGACCGGGACCGCGAGGGAGGGCTCCGCTACGACGGCGCCATCGTCCAGCCGCCCTCGCAGAACCTCTGGGGTTAGCGGGCGCGGGGATCGTAGCTGGTCGCCACCACGATCATCCGGGACGCCTCCTCCATGTCCCGCGCGACGAAGCGAACCGCCGTAGCGCTGACCTGCTCGACACCCGGCCACATGGACAACACCTGAGCCGGCGCGCGTTGCTTGAAGGTCATATCGACCGTGACAGGGCCGGCGATACGGTAGGGCGACCGCTGCTTTCGGTACCGAATGGCGCGTTCGGCCGCCGCGCGGATCAGGCCCCGCGACCTCGCCGGCGTGATGGTGCGCACGCAGTAGTCCGTGTAGGCGGTCTTTGTGGTCGCGGTCGGTGTGTCGCCGAGAAGGCCATGGACATGGGCGGCATACGCCTCATCGCCTGTTGCGAGCAGGATCGGAACATCGAAGTGGCCCGCGACCGCGGCGTTGATCCGGGTTTCGGAGGCCGGCTCGCCGTTGAGGCGGATTTCGTAAACCGCTCCCGAGATGGTGTGGGCGATCGTGCCGGTCATGTCGGTGTGACCGGTATGCTGACCGATCAGGAAGGCGCCGCAGAAGCCGCCCTCCTCCACCCCCTGCATCATTTCGAGGGGGCGCGGCCAGGACCGGATGACCGTCACGTCTTCCGGCAGATCGTCAAGGAGCAGGTTCTGGCCGTTTCCGTGGCTGTCGCTGACGACGAATTCCGTCACGCCCGCCAGACGGGCACCCTCGATCGCGGCGTTGACCTCGCCGGTCATCCATTCGCGCGCCTTGTCGTACTCGAACCCGTCCGGCGACAGATGATCCATGGTGACCACCCCGGCGACGCCCTCGATGTCCGCGCAGATGTAAAGCTTCATGCCGCCGCCTCGTTCACAAGTCTCCGATACAGATCGGGATCGGTTGCCCCTTCCGTACCGAACAACAATACCCGCGAGCCTTCATCAACATTGAGCGCCGCCCTCAGGGCGCTATCCTGGCAGACCCGCAAGAGCCCGCACAGGCCCGCGACCGCCGACTCGCCGGCGGTGATCGAGGGATCGCCGCTCGCCGGCCGCGCCAGCCTGCGCATGGCGGCCACCGCATCTGCGTCGGGCACGGTCATGAAGGCGTCCGCGCCGGTTCGCAGAATGTCCCAGGCGAGGGGGGAGGCCTCGCCGCAGGCCAGGCCGGCCATCAGGCTGTCGGCGTCGCCGGTCGCCGGCGTCAGGCGCCCCTGCCTGGCGGTTTCGAAGAGACAGGCGGCGCGATCCGGTTCGACGACGATGAGCCGGGGCCTGCCGGCGCCCGTCCGGTGCCAGACCGCCGCGCAAACGGCCGCGGCGAGGGCGCCGACTCCCGCCTGGACGAAGATGTGCGTCGGCGGAAGCGGGACCTGCGCCAGCGCTTCGGAGACCATCACGCCGTAGCCGTACATGACCAGGCGAGGGATCTCCGAATACCCCTCCCAGGACGTATCGGACACCACCGTCCAGCCGTTGATCTCCGCGTCCCGCGCGGCCTGGCGCACGGAGTCGTCATAGGTTCCCGGCGTGCGGATCACCTCCGCACCGAACGCCCGGATCGCGTCCGCGCGCCCCTCGCTCACCGTCTCGTGGATGTAGACGACGGCGCGCCGCCCGAACCGTCGCGCACCCCAGGCGACGGCCCGCCCGTGGTTTCCGTCGGTCGCGGTGGCCACGGTCTCGACGTCACCGGTCTCGACCAGGCGCTGGACCGCATAGGCTCCGCCAAGCGCCTTGAAGCTGCCGAGGCCGAACCGGGTTCCCTCATCCTTGTAGAACAGCCGCCCGACGCCGGCGGACGCAGCCAGTCCCGGCAGATTGACGATCGGCGTGGGCATGTACTGGGGCCAGCGAGAGATGGCCTCGGCCGCCGCCTCGAACCCGCCGGCGGTCAGGATGGCGGCCTCGTCTTCGGTCATGACCCTCGCGCCCGCCGCCAGGCGGTTCAGCAGGACTGCCTCGCTCATCCGAAGGCGACGTCGTCCAGCGGCCAGATCGGGCGCGCGAGGTTCCGGTACGGGCGACGCGCGACGTTCAGGGACGTCGTGCCCGGCGCGTCCGAATAGAGCACCTTCTGCGCGATGGCGGCGTAATGGGCGTAGAAGTGCTGGTTGGATTTGACGACCAGAATGCGCTTGGACAGCGGATCGACCCCCAGTTCTGTGAAGCACTCCAGGCTGAGGGTCTGGACCCGGTAGCTGTTGACGATCACGTCGATCCCGCCCACTCGCAAGGCTGCGGCGGCCCCGAAGCCGAGGGTCTTCTCGCCTGAAAAGCCGATCTGTTTCGGATCCTCGTGCACGGCCAGAACCTCGACCTCCGCGTCGACGGGATCACCGGACATGGGACTCGTCTTGCCGCCGATCCGCATCGGTAGCCGCGCGCCCGGCCCCGCGGTCATGGCCAGCTTCACCGCGGTCGGATCCCAGATCATCGCGAGCCCGGCGTTGGTGATACCGCGTTCCAGCATCCGCCTAAGCAAGAAGGTTGAGTCGCCGGCCGCCCCGCCACCGGGATTGTCCGCGCCGTCGGCGATGACCACCGGGCGGCCCTCTGGCTCCGCGAGCGCTGCATCGAGCACGGCGTCCACGTCGAGCGCCTTGGGCCCCCCGACCTCGCGCAGGGAGAAGAACAGTCGCGCCAGCCCCTGGGCGATGCGGTCGCCTTCTTCGGGTGCATTGTCGGTGACCACGATGACGCTGGCCGCCGCCTCGGGAATGTCCGCCGAGCTGAAGCCGTGGGCCAGGGTGGTGGTCAGTACGCCGCCCTTGCCCTCCATCGCCATCGTGAGGTCGACCAGGCCGCGCATCGGCTGTTCGGGAGTGAAGAACAGGTTGAGCATCGGCACCCGCACGAACGACGTCACCGGCTTGATCCGACCGGCCGCGGTCGCGGCGATCAGGTCGAACAGCTCGATGGCGCGATCGCCAAAGTCCGTGTGCGGATACTCCTTGCAGGCCATCAGAATGGTGGCGTTCTCGAGCATCGCGTCGGAGATGTTGCAGTGCAGGTCGAGCTCGACGCCGATCGGCGTTGTGGCGCCGACCATCGCCCTGGCCCGGGCCAGCACGTCGCCCTCGCAGTCCCGGTATCCGACCGCCATCTGGGCGCCGTGGAGAAACAGCAGCACGCCGTCGACCGGCCCCGCGCTGCGCAAGCTTTCCAGGAGCTCATCGCGGAGGGCCTCGTAGTCGGCCTGGACCGTCAGACCGCTGGGACCGGCGGAAAACACGGGTCCGCCGGCGATGGTATGCCCCTGCTCGGCGGCGCGTCGGACCCACTGGCCGTAGACCGAAGCGCCGCCGAGCTTCTGCAGCTCGTCCATCGAGGCCCCGGGCGCCGGCCGGGTCGGGTGAAACTTCCTCAGACTCGTGGGGATAGGTGAGAAGCTGGAGGTCTCGTGCACCAGGCCGCCGATGAAGAACCTCATGCCGCCTGCTCCACCGGAGCCGTGTTGGCGTCGAACGACAGTTCATCGAGCGGCCAGACCGGTCGCTTCAGCTTCAGATACCCCCTCGCTCGCACGCGACTGACGCTGCCGCCGACGCCGTTGCAATAGAGCACCCTGGCTGCGATGGGCTCGAAGAAGGCATAGAAGTGCTGCGACGACTTCAGCTGGAGGATGTGCTTCGTCGTCGGGTCGATGCCCAGTTCGGTGAATACGTCCGGACTGAACGGTTGGGTGCGGACCGAACAGAGCACGACGTCCACGCGGCCGCAGCGGATCGCCACCGCGGGGCCAAAAAGCCCGGGTTCGGAGCCGAAGATAGTCCGTTGGCGCGCGTCGGGATTCACCGCCGTGACCTCGGCGTCCACATCGAGCGGGGGGCCTGAAATCGCGCCGATCTTGCCGCCGATACGCAGCGAGAGTTTCGCCCCGACACCGGCGTCCGAGCAAATCTGCACCGCGACCGGATCGTAGACCAGGGCGACCGCCGCGTCGGCGTTCCGCGCGAGCAGCGCCCGCAGGATATCGACATTGTCAGCCGGCCAGCCCCCGCCGGGATTGTCGCCGGGCTCGGCGATGATGACCGGGCCCCGCGGCTCGGCCAGCGCGGCTTCGACGACGTCTGGGATCGACAGCTCGCCGGACTGGACCGACCCCTTTATCGCCCAGAAGCGTCCGGCCAGGTCCCGGGCGACCGCCTCGCCCCGAGCGGGGGCGTTGTCGGTCACGACGAGCACATTGCCCGTCGAGTCCTCGACATCGCCCAGCGAAAAGCCATGGACGACCGACGTCGACAGGACGCCGTCGCGCCCCTCCAGGGATTGGGCATGCGCGACCAGGTCCTTGCCCGGCGAACTGCGGGTATGCAGGCCGCCCAGACAAGGCACGGTCATCCGGGTCATGACGGGTTTCAGCTCGCCGCGCGCGGCCCCCTCGATAATGTCGAAGAGCTCCACGGCGCGTTCACTGTAATCGGTGTGCGGATACTCCTTGCAGAAGATCAGCGCCGTGGCCGACGTCATCATCTGGGTCGTCAGGGAGCCATGCAGGTCCAGCAGCGCGCCGATCGGCACGGCAGGCCCGACTACCTCGCGGAGCCGCGCGATCAGATCGCCCTCGCAGTCGTCGTAGCCGTCGGCGACCTGCGCGCCGTGAAGGAACAGAAGCACGGCGTCGACCGGCATCGCGGCCTTCAGGGCGGTGACGATCGCATCACGAATGGTCTCGTAGTCACGCCGCACCACTGCCCCGGCGGGCAGGGCGGACGCCACCGGACCGAGCACCGCTTCATGTCCCCGCTCACGGGCCAGCCGAAGGAAGTCGCCCGCGCCGGCCGAGGCTTCGACCCGCCGGGTCGCCTTGAGCCGGTCGTCGTCACTGCTCACGCCCGGCAGGTAGAGCGCCAGCTCGCGAAAGCTGTCCAAGCCCGTCGGGATGGGGGAAAAGACGTTGGTTTCATGGGACATGACGGCGGTGAAGATCTTCATGCCGCGGCTCCTTCGTAATCAGGGTCAGGGTCGAGCGGCCAGATTGGCCGGCGGATGTTCTTCAGCGGCAGCGCGGCCAGATCGAACGTCAGGCTGCCCGGCGCCGAGGCGTAGACGATGTCCGCCGCCAACGCGGCGAAGTGGGCGTGGAAGTGCTGCATGGACTTCACAACGATCAGCCGCAGCGCCGCGGGGTCGAAGCCGAAGCATGTGAAGGCTTCGGGACTCACGCACTGCTGCCGCCGTCCCGACAGCACGATGTACAGCCCGTCCATCTCGACCAGTGCGCCGCCCTGGGGGCGTCCAGACCGCTCGAACGGGCCGCCCTGGCGAACGTCGTCCGCCGTGGCGATGACCCGGGCCACCCCGTCGAAGGGCGTGCCGGACAGCGGCCCCGCCTTGCCCCCGACACGCAGTGGAACGGTCGCGCCCGCGCCGGCCCTCCTCGCCAGCCGCACGGCCGCGGGGTCCCAGATGATCGCGACGCCGGCGTCCCTGACGCCGCGTTCCCGCAGCGCGTGCAGGAAGAACGTCGAGTCTGACGCGGCGCCGCCGCCTGGATTGTCCGAGGCGTCGGCGATGACCACCGGCCCGGCCGATGCGTCGAGCGCGCGATCCAGCGCGGCGTTCAGGGACAGGTGTCGCCCGCGCACTTCTCCACGCAGATCGAAGAAGCGCCGCGCGAAATCGGCGGCGAGCCGGCCGGCCGCCGGGCGGTCGCCCGTGGCGGTCACCAGAACGCAGGCTCCGGCGTCCGCGCGATCGCCCCACGGGAAGCCGTGCATCAGGGACACCGCCAGCACGTCCCCTGCTTCCGCCGCGCGCGCCTGGTCTACCAGGCTCTTCATCGGTTCGCGGGTGGTGTGATGCATGTCGATCATCGGCGCCCTGGCCAGGACCGTGAACGGGCGCGCGCCCCCGTCGAGCGTCGCCTCGACGATGTCGAACAGCTGATCGGCGCGAACATCGAAGTCCGTGTGGGGGTACTCCAGACAGGCCAGCACGACGTCCGCCGCATCGATCATCCGCTGGCCGACATGGCCGTGAAGGTCGAGCAGGACCGCGATGATCGTCCCGGGCCCCACCTGGCGGCGCACCGCCTCAAGGAGATCCGCCTCACAGTCGTCGCACCCCTCGGCCATCTGGGCGCCATGCAGGGCCAGCAGGACCGCGTCGACCGGCCCGCCGTTCGCCAGATCCTCCAGAATGGCGTCCCGCAGCCAGGCCCAGGTCCGGGCGGTGGCCGGCGCGCTGGGCTGGGCGAAGGCCGCCGGACCGAGCACCGCGGACCAGCCCGCCGCACGCGCGCGGTCCAGCAGTTCGCCATAGCCGACCACATTGGCGAGGGCAGCCTCAGCCGCCCCGGGGCTGCGTGAGGGCCTCAGCCACAGGCTGTCCTCGAAGCTCGTGCGTCCGGTCGGGATCGGCGAAAAGCTGTTGGTCTCGTGCTGGCAGGCCGCGAGATAGACACGTCGACTGGCCATTATTCGACCCGCTCGAAGACGCCGATCCCATGGATCGTCAAGGACCGCGCCCGGCCTCCGGCCAGATCGAACTCCGCCTCGAACCGGCCGCCGACAGCATCGCTGACCAGACCCGGATAGTCAGGGACCGCGAGAAACCGGTCCCCACCCAGCGGCGCCAGTTCGCCGTCGAAGACCGGGGCGTCCAGGAAGTGGAGCGCCAGTCCTTTCGCCTCAACGGCGATGTCCAGCGCCCCTTCCCGCCTGCTCAGGAATCGGCCGGCATAGGTCTCCCACGGCCGCTGCGGCATCGCGCCGTTCGGGCGCAGAGCCGAGTGTTTGAATCCGGCGTTTGTGTCGGGCAGCTTCCTGTCGAAGATGATCTCCCGCCAGTCTCCCGGATTCCAGCCCATCAAGGCGTCGAACACCGCGTAGCTGATCTCGATCGAGGCCTTGCAGTCCTTGTTTACGTAGACAGCCACGCCCGCCCCTTCGGAGGGCGCAAGGGCGACGTGGGCGTTGATGCCAAAGTCCGAACCGGAATGGCGGATAACCCGGATCCCGTTCTGCCAGGCGACGCCCCAGCCCAGGCCGTAGGCGGGGCCGGTCGCGCCAGGGGGGGCAATCCAGATGGCGAGCTCGTTCTTGCGCAGGGCGATCTGTGGCTCGAACAGCTCGGCCAAGCCCGCTGTCGGCAGGATGGGTGAACCGTCCCCAAGATTGAAGGCGAGCCAGCGTGCCGCATCCTCCGCGGACAGGCATAGGCCCGCCGATCCCCGATGAACGTCGGTGAATATCGCCGGAATTTCGACCGTCTCTCCATCCAGCGCGCAATGCCAGCCGGCGGGATCCTTGAGATCCGTGCGCGCGACAGCCCCGCCCGAAGCGTCCCGCATGCCGAGCGGCCCGAAGATCTCCCGCTTGAGAAAGTCCACATAGGCGAGACCACTGGCCCGCTCCACGGCGAGGGCGACCGCCGTATGAGCAATGTTCGAATAGGTGAAGCGTTCTCTCAGCCCCGCCGCGGACGGAGAGAAGCGCAGCCGCCGGACCACTTCCTCGGCCGGGATGATCAACTCGGTGCCGAACTCCAGGATTCCATTGCGCGGCAGCCCGGCCCGGTTCCCGGAAAGATCACGTAGGGTCATGGCGACGGCATCCGCCTCCCGCCAGGTCGCGAAGTCGGGCAGCCACCGACGGACGGGGTCGTCCCAGGTCATGACCCCGCGCGCGACGAGAATTGCCGCGGCGGTCGCGGAGAACGCCTTGGACGTGGAGCCGACATTGAACGCCGTGTTCGGTCCCACGGGGTCGGGCCCGGCCAGGTGACGCCGACCGAAGCCCGATGCGAAGGCCTTGCCCTTCGAGACCACGGCGACCGCCGCACCCGGCGCGTCGTATGCGGCGAGAATGTCGCGGATACGCGCATCCAGCGCGCCGTCGAAGGCGCTGACAGGAGGAAACGCCGACATTGCCTACTCCGCCGGCGCGGCGTGCGAGCGCCGACCCTCGACCCGTCGTCGGATGATCTCCGCGCGGCGACGGTCGATGGGGAACCGCCAGATAAGCGACGCGGCGAGCACGTTGCAGATCATCGGCAGCAGCATCCCGACCACGATCAGGCCGACGATCGCGCCGCTGCTGTTCACCGCACCGGGCTTGGGATCGTAGCTGATCATGGCGAGCAGCCAGAACGCCACGCCACTGGAGACCGCGGCGCAGAACTTCACCGCCAGCGACGAGGCCGCGAAGTAGCTGCCCGCCGAGTTCTCACCTGTCTTCAGGATGCCGTAGTCGATTGCGTCGGCCATCAGGGCGCGCGGCGCGACGATGTCGGCCCCCCCGACCGCCGAGCGGACCATGGCGAGGATCAACAGCGGCCAGATGGCGTGTTCGCCAGGCGGCACCAGCAGGGTCAGCGGCGTCATAGCGGCCGAGAGACCCCAGCTCAGGGCCCAGGAGCGGTGCTTGCCGAACCTGTAGATGATCTTAAGCCAGATCGGCATCGCCGCGAAATGAACGGCCTGGTAGCCCATGAAGATCAGGCCGAAGTTGTGAGCCTGGTGGAAATATCCATCGAGCAGCAGGAGCTGTGTTCCGAGGTAGATGCCTCCGCCAAAGCCGCCAAGCAGCTGGGAGCAGAGCAGGACCTGAAGCGCGCTGTTACTGCGCAGGGCCCGCCAGAGGCCGCTGAGTTTCGGGGTTTCAAACGCCTTGGCCGATTGCGCGCCCGACGGCACGAAAATGGCCGCCAGGATGACCGATCCGGGCAGGACGATGAGGCTGGCCCATCCCACCGCGCGCAACAGCTCGGCGCTCATCCCCTTGCCGAAGATGCCTGTGACGGAGGCGGCGAAAAAGACGAAACCGCCGGCCTGGGCCGCGAGACCCTGCCAGCCGGAAATCCGCGAGCGATCATTGTAGTCGCGGGTAAGTTCGGTCAGCCAGGCGTCCGAGGGAAGCTCGAACATGGTCCAGCCCAGATAGAAAATCAGGGACCAGAGCAGGAAGTAGGTGACGGTTGCGTCGCCCCCCGGCTGGAAGAGAAAAAAGATCGAGGCGGCAATGAGGATCGCCCCACCCACGATCCAGGGTTTCCGAGCGCCCCAGGGCGATTTGGTCTTGTCGCTGAGCCAGCCAATCAGGGGGTCGGTGAAGGCGTCGAACAGGCGGGACGCGATCAGCGCTGTGCCCAGTCCCGCGAGCGTGGCCTTCGTGTTCTGGGCATAGAAGGTCGGCAAAACATAAAAGAAGGGCGCCGTGATCAGGCCCAGCGCCAGTTTAGGGAGAACGAAGGCGGCAAGCTGCCCGATGGGTACGCGAGAGGTCATTGAGGGGGTCCTCGGCATCAGGGCTGCGGAGCGATGCGGCGGGGATGGCCGTCCATCCCCGCCCGTCCAGTTCAGTTGAACTTGGCCTTGAACTCGAGCCCGATCATCCGGGGCCGACCGACGGTCGTCCCGAGGACGGCGCTGCCGGCTCCGGAAATGTCCAGCTGGATCCGTTCGTCTGTCAGGTTGCGGCCGAAGAGATAGACGCTGTAGCGGTCGTTCTCGACCCCGACGCGGGTCGCGAGGGTCGTGTAGGCGTCGAGCTCTTCGGAAGGCAGGTTGCGGAAGTCAGAGAACGACTCTCCCTGGTAGACGACGCTCACCGTGGCGCGCCCTTCCCAGCCGTTCGCTACCGGCCAGGTGTAGGTGCCGGACGCGGAGTAGCTGACATTGGGCACCTTCTGCAGCTGGTTGCCCTTGGCCGCGATGATGTCGGGATCGCTGGCGCTCGGGTCGATCGCTGTGATCTCCGTGTCGATCAGGTTGAGGCCCGCAGACAGTTCCAGCCGGTCCGTCGGCCGGGCCGTGACCTCAAGCTCAAGCCCGGTGACCTCCGCCTCGCCGATGTTGCGCACCGCGAAGAACGGTGGCGTGGCGATATCGTCAAACACCTGCACGTCGGTCCACTCGATCCGGTAGAGCGCTGTGGCGATCGAGAACCGGTTGTCGGCCGTGTGTCCCTTGAGGCCGACTTCGTAGTTCCAGACGCTGTCAGGCTTGAACGGCGTCACCCCTGTGAAGCCGCCCGAGCGGAAGCCCTTCGAAGCCGTGGCGTAGGCCATCCAGCCGTCGTTCATCTTGTAGGAAAGAACGAACCGCGGCGTCGTGGAGGTAAACGTATCCGAGACGGGGCCGAACTGGACCGGCGTCGTCGTCGGCGGGTAGGTGCCGAAGTTATACTGGAACAGGCCATCCAGGTTCTCCCGGTTGTGCACCTCCTCCGAGGCGTAGCGCAGGCCGGCGGTGAAATCGAGACGGGGCGTAAGGTGCACCGTGACCTCGCCGAAAGCCGCGATCTGCTTCCAGTCGAAGGTCAGCAGGGTCCGGCTGCGACGAATGCCCAGGTTGGCGAAATTGACCACCGGCGAGTTGGTGATCACGCCTTCGAAGTAGGTGTCCTTGGTGTCGTGGCGGTCCTTGTAGAAGGCGCCGACGATCCAGTCGACGCGCTCACCGGGCTTCGAGACCAGACGGATTTCCTGTGTCAGCTGCTCCGCCTCGCCAGTGAAGTCGACCAGCGACTCCGGCGTCGTCACGAACGGGAAGCCCGGAGGGGCGCCAAACTGGGCGAAGGGGCCGAAGCCGGCCGCCGCGCCGCTGATCTCGTTGTAGAAGAAGCGGGTCCCGCCGGTCTGGTTGTTGTTGCCGACCGTGTTCTGGGTCCGCGTGTAATAGGACGTGTCAGAGGTCAGGTCAGCGAAGCCCAGGTCCCAAGCCAGCGTGGCGCTGAGGATGCTGAGATCGTCCGAAACCGACTCGTCGACCCGCGTCGAGCGTTTCAGGTCGCCGAGCGCGGGGTCGATCACATTGCGAGGCCCGCCCAGCGAGATGCTCTGGCCGATATAGGTGAGCGTGAGATCGGCCGTATCGGACAGGCGCAGCTTGAGGGCCAGGCGGCCTGTCAGGGTCTGCTCGTCATTGTCGGCATGCCCCGGCCCGACGTTCGTGATCCAGGACGCGTTGTTGCGATAACTGAGCACGCCGCGGATGGCGGCATTCTCGCCCAGCGGCGCATTGAAGAAACCGGCGGCGGAGTAGTTCAGGCCGTCGCCGTTTTCGAACTGGGACGCTGCGGTCTCGAAGGAGCCGTAAGCGCCGGACATGTCGGGCGCATTGGTGATGATCTTGACGGTGCCGCCCAGCGAACCTTCGCCGTACAGCGTCCCCTGCGGCCCGCGCAGCACCTCGATGCGATTGACGTCATAGAGCTTCAGATCAGGGTCGAGCTCGTTCTGCGTGACGGGCGTTTCGTTGATGTAGACGCCGACGCTGCTGGTCACGGACTCGGACGACAGGCCGCGGATCGTGATCTTCGTGATACCCGGCACCGGGGCCGTGATGTCGAGACCCGGAATCAGGTCCGCATAATCCTGGACATCCTTGACCATCAAATCGTCCATGGCGTCCTGGCCGAGCGCTGCGATGCTCCCGGGGACCGTCAGCAGCGATTGTTCGCGCTTGTTGGCCGTCACGATCAGCGAATCCACCGTCGTATCGGTCGTTGGGCCCTCGGCGAACGCGGGCGTTGCCAGAAGCGCGCCGACGGCCACGCCAAGCAGCAGATTTTGCAAGCGGTAAGACATGTTGAACCACCCCCTCTTTTGCCGTTCAGGATTTCCTGTTCCGGCCACGCTGACCATCATGATCCGCACCCGAAGCGTATGCCGCCCCGGCGAATGCGAAACGGCGGCGCGTCACGCCCGGCCGTCGCGATATCACTTTGCCCCAAGACTCCTCCCCCGGACCCGGGTTCTCGGCTAGAGCCGGAACATGATGCACATCGGTACTGACGCGGTCGCTGCGGCCGCCGGCTATGAAGCGCTCGCCGACGCCATCGCGGCGGCGTTCCGCGAGGGGGTCACCGCGCCGGTCCGCGGCCACTACACCGTGCCCGTGCCGGGCGCACCCGACGCGACCCTCCTGACCATGCCGGCATGGACCGAGGGCGGCTATCTTGGCGTCAAGATCGCGACCGTGTTTCCCGGCAACGGCAGGACCGGCCGGAGGGCCGTTTCCGGCCAGTATCTGTTGCTCAACGCGATGGATGGCGAGCCCCTCGCCCTCATCGACGGAGGCGAACTGACCGCGCGCCGGACGGCGGCGGCGTCCGCGTTGGCTGCCTCCTTCCTCGTGCGGGGGGACGCGTCTGTGATGACCATGATCGGCACGGGCCGACTGTCGGCCCACCTGGTCAAGGCGCACCTCGCCCTGCGTCCCTCGCTTCGCGAGGTGTTGGTCTGGGGCCGGAACGCCGAAAAGGCCACGACCCTGGCGGCACAACTAGGGTCTGAGCGCCCCGACCTGGATATCAGCCGGACAGAAGATCTGGAGGCATCCGTCCGCCGGTCCGATCTGGTGAGCGCGGCCACCTTGTCGACGGATCCGGTCATTCGGGGCGCCTGGCTGCGCCCGGGTGTTCACGTCGACCTCGTGGGCGGGTTCACGCCCGGCATGCGCGAGGCCGACGACGAGGCGATCCGGCGCGCACGGGTGTTCTGCGACACGCTGGAAGGCGCCCCGCACGAGGCCGGTGACCTTTGCCAGCCGATCGCGACCGGCCTGCTTGATCCCGGGGCGCTGACCAGCCTGACCCACCTCTGCCGCCGGGAGCGGCCGGGTCGTCAGGCGGCGGAAGACATCACCCTGTTCAAGTCCGTGGGCTGCGCCGCCGAGGATCTGGCTGCCGCCATCAAGGTCTACGAGGCTCAGAAGAAGGTCCTGAACGCGTCCACCACGTCATAGTCGGCGTTCACGACCGGGATCACCCGCCATTTGTCGAAGGTGGTGCAAGGATGGGAGATGCCGAAGGCGACCAGGTCGCCAACCTGGATCCCGTCGTCCGCCGGCACCTCGAGGTGCAGGTGCTGGTCGTTGAGCCTCAGCGTCCGCCAACTCGCGGGCGCCGGCCGCGGGGCGCTGTGCAGGCCGGGCCGGAACCAGGTGGTGGGCGTCGGCAATTCCCAATCATAGGAAATGTCGCGCTTACCGAGATTGACGTAGGCCCGTTCTGCTTCAGGGCGCGACTGGACGGCGCCCCAGACCTCGAGGGCCGGCTGCAGCGCGCCCGGCAGGGCCGCCGCATCCGGAGACCGGGTGATCAGGCGCTCGATGCAATCGGCGTAGTGCAGGCTGTCGTGGGTAATGTAGCAGCCGCTGCGGATAACGATCTCCACCGGCCGGCCGAGATCGAGACGACGGAAGCGTTCGACCACCAGGTCGAAGAAGTCGGATCCGCCGGCGGTGAGCAGGAACGGCTCCGTCGACGGCGGCAGTTCCGCGGCGATCCGTTCCGCCGCCGACGCCGCCAGGTCCAGCAGTCCCGCGACCGGGCGCTCCGGATCGGTCTTCTCTGCCTCTGGGAAGATGCTCTCGTAGGTTTCGACACCGGCCAGCCGGACTTCCGCCAAGCGCACGGCGAGGCGCGCCAGGGCGACCCCCTCCCCGATCGTGCGCACGCCCGTTCTCGCGCCCGCAGCCCCGATCTCGATCAGGACCTTCACCGGCCGGTCGAGGCCCAGTTCTCGGGCCGTGTCCGCGAGCGCCTGAAGGCCCGCTTCGGAGTCGACGAGGCAGTAGAGCTCGAACGCCGGATCGCGAAGATGAGCCAGGGCCATGCGCAGGTTGGTCCGCCCGACCAGTTGGTTGGCGAGGATGACGCGCGGCACGCCGGCGGCGCGATAAACTTCCAGATGCCCAGCCGTCGCACAGGTGATCCCGAAGGCGCCGTCCGCCATCTGCAGGGCGAACAATTCGGGCGTCATGGTGGTCTTGCCGTGGGGGGCGATCGTGACCCCGGCCATCGCCGTGAAGGCGCGCATCCAGGCGCGGTTGGCGTCGAGCGCCTCGCGTTTGAGCACGGCCAGCGGGAATGGCAGGTCCTGCCTCAGGACGTTCCAGCCCATGTCTCCGACTCGCCCCTGGGGCATGGCCGCCAGACCGCCAGGCATGCCCTTGGTGGTCGAGTCCACCGGCAGCGCGCGGATCCAGTCGATGTCCATCGTCAGACCACCTCGTCCAGGGGGCCTTTGAGTACATAGTGGGGCGGCGGTTCCTGGCCGTTGAGGTGCCGCACGAAGAAGTCCCAGAGGCGCCGGGTGAAATAGCCCGCGCCGCCGGGCGTCATGTGGTTGTGCCCGGGCATGATCAGCAGCTCGAAGTCCTTGTGGGCCTTCATCAGGGCATGGGCGACCTGCAGCGTCATCGCCGGGTGGCAGTTGTCGTCCAGCTCGCCGGCGACCAGCAGGATCTTGCCCTGGAAGTTAGCCGCAAGGTCTCCGTTCCGGACCCGCCGGTAGGACTCCGCCTCGAACAGGCCTTCGTACTTCTCCCCCCAGTAGGCCGTGTAGCCCAGGAGATCATGGCTGCCCGCCGCCGCGACGCCGGCCTTGAAGAACTCCGGGTACTCGAACAGGGCCCGGCAGGTCGCCGTGCCGCCGCCGGAAAAGCCGAAGATGCCTACCCGGTCGAGATCGAGGCCGGGATAGCGGTCCGCGAGCTGGCGGATGGCCACGATATGGTCCTCCAGCCCCCCCGCCCGTTCCATCCGGCGGTAGGAGATATCGTGGAACGCCTTCGAACGGAACGGCCCCCCGGTCGCGTCGATGGTGACGACCGCGAAGCCGAGCATGGCCATCGCCGCGCCGCCGGCCAGCGACCCCATGCCCCAGAGGTCGCCCGAGACGCCGGCCTTGGGCGTGCGGATGGTCTGGGGCCCCGGGTAGATGCTGTCGATCACCGGCCAGGAACCGGCGTCGTCATAGCCGCGCGGCAGCCACAGCGCCCCGTAGATGTCGGTCTTCCCGTCGGCCGCCTTGACCCGGAAGGGAACCGGCCAGGTCCAGCCGGCCTGTTCCAGGGCCGACACGTCCACCGTCTCAAGCACCGATACGACCGCCCCGTCAGCCGTGCGGCGGAGGACGGACACTGGGGACTCCGTGACCGTCGAATAGGTCTCGACCACATGGCGGCCATCCGGCGAGACGCCCTCGGCGCGGGGCGCATCGAAGTCGGGATAGCCGCGCCAGGTCAGGAACGGCGGCGGCGACCAGACCGCGACACGGTGCTCGGCGGGCTCGGGCGTCAGAAGGGTCAGGCCCGACCCGTCCAGCCGCACCGAATAGAGGTGCTGGAGGTAGGGGTCACGGTCAGGCTCACGCCCTCCCGCCAGGAAGAACACCCGACCGTTCGCCTCATCGACGCGGACAACCTCCCGCACCACCCAGTCGCCGGACGTGAGCTGGACCAGCGGCTTGCCGGTCATGCCGTCGTGCAGCCACAGGTGCATCCAGCCGCTGCGCTCCGACATCAGCAGCAGCTTGCCGCCGTCGTCGAGTACTCGGCCAATCGGTTCGTTCCAGCCGACGTTCGCTTCGACGTAGGTCTGGCCGGCCTCTGTCCAGAGTAGGGTGGCCACGCCGGTCGCCGGGTCCACCCGGTGAATGTGAAACGCCTTGTCCCCCCGATCGACTACCATGACGAACAGCACGGCGCCCGAGGCCGACCACCAGACCTGGGCCCGCTCGATCGGCGACTCGCGGGTGATCAACTGGGGCGACATCTGGATGGGCCGCGAGGCGCCGGTCTCGATATCGAAGATCGCAAATTCGGCCGTGGCGAGGACTGCGTCATCCGGTGTCGAGAACTTAGCCGAATAGAGCTTGGGCAGCGCCGAGCCGTCCTTCGGACAGGCTTCGAGGAAGTGGAAATCCCGCAGGTCGCGCTCGTCGATGCGATGGGCGACGACGCGCCGGGAGTCCGGCGACCAGGCGGCCACCGGCAGCGGAACACGTCCGGACCGGGTCTGGGTCACCGGCTCGAGGCTCGTGCCCGGCGATCCGCCCCAGCCGTTCAGCGGAACCCCGTCCGTCGTCAACGGGCGGTCTTCGCCGGTCGTGACGTCACGAAGGATGATGTTGTCGTCGACCAGGCGCAGCGCGCGCCGCCGGTCCGGCGACGGCAGCTCTCCATCTCGCCAGGCCTGACCCGCTTTCGCCGGTGGGCCGGCCGGAACGCGCTCGCCTGTGGCGACATCGACTCTGACCCACTGCTCCACACCGTCGGCATCCTGACGCCGATACCGGAACGAGGCGCTGTCGGCCTCCCAGATTGGTGAAACAGAGGCGTTGCGGACAAGCTTAGCCGCGTTCCAGGACAGCAGAGCCTCGGCCTTCTGATACGCCTCGACAGACAGTTTGGGCAGGCCGGTCGGGGCGGTCATGGAAGTCTCCGGAACAGGATGCGTTCGGCCTTGGCCATTGAAACAAGAAGGGCGTCGTCGGCAGTGCGGGTGATGACCGCGCCCGCGCGCGCGCCGTCGGGGCGCAGCAGGGTCCAGACGTCGCGGGCCACGGGCTGAAGCGGATAGGGGGGCGAAGGTCCCTCCAGGCCGTGGATCACCAGGCCATCCTCCAGGACCTCCAGCCGGGCCTGCACCTCAAGGCCCTGATAGACTCCCGTCGGCGGCGGAGACGCCCCCGCCGGGCGACGAGTCAGGGTCACCGGCGCCCCGCGACCGGCGGCGAGCGCGAGGCTGTCCGCTCCCAGCCGCCGCACGACGGTATCGCTGCCGGGATCTTCGAGGATGTCGGGAGCGGCGGCCGACAAGGGGACCGTCCAGCCGAACTGGGTCAGTTCGGCGAGGTCCCCGTTCACTGTGATCTCGGCGGTCAGCCCCGCCCTCTCGTCCTGCCAGCAGCCGGCCCAGTCCGGCGCCAGCGATTTCGGCGCGACGGGCCGCCGGGTCGCCGGCTTCAGATTCAGGAACAGGTCCGCCAGCCTGAAGCCCAGCTCTTCAGCGTCGCCGGCCGGCCCGTTGAACGCGGTGACCACCGCCCCTCCTTGATCGGGGAGGCAGACGAGATTCGTCGACATGCCTGCCAGCCCGCCGGCGTGGCCGAACCACCGCGCGCCCCCGCGCTCTCCCGTGCCAAAGCCGCTGGCGTACCAGCTCGGATGCCCGCCGGTCAGCAGCGTGGGCGTTGTCAGACGAGCGATCAGGCCCGGTGGGCCGAAGCCGCCGGACGCCAACGCCGCCCCGTACCGCAGCATATCGTCCAGCGTGCTCCACAGGCCGCCATCACCCGCCTCGTGGACATCGAGGCGCGGCGCCCTGAACCCACCCTCGCCATCCTCGAAATAGCCGAGCGCGGCCTCGTTCGGCTCCGGGATGGTCTGGATGCGGAATTCGCTGCGGGTCATGCCCAGCGGATCGAGGATCCTGTCCCGCACGAGGGTCGCGTAGGTCTGGCCGGTGAGCGACTCCATAACCCGACAAAGGGCCACGAAGTTGCTGTTGGAATAGGAGTACCGCGCGCCCGGTGGGAACATCAGGGTCGGCTGCGCCAGAGCGTGCCGCTCCATGGGCTCCCGGGGATAGACCCCAGCCATGCGGCCTGCCTCCAGCCACATCAGCGGGAAGTAGTCGCGCAATCCACTGGTGTTGGTGACTAGATGGCGGAGGGTCAGGGGCGTGTCGTAGTCCGGCGTCGAGGGAAGGTGACGGCGCAGGGGGTCGTCCATCGACAGCGCGCCATCTGCCTCCAGCAGGCCAAGAAGCAGGGCCGTGAAGGTTTTGGTTATCGAGCAGACATGAAAGCGGGTGTCGGGCGCGAAGGGCCTACCGGTCGAAAGATCGGCGAGGCCGAATGCACGCCGCCAGACCAACTCCCCATTGACGACCACGCCGGCGACGCCGCCGGGCGCGTCTGGGCGGGACAGGTCGTCGATCATGGCGTTGGCGGCATCCGACTGGCGCATTGGGGCCCTCCTCGGGACACCCTGCCGCAAGCAGGGCCGCGAGCGTCAAGGCGGAAATCCCCCGTGGGCGGGGGATTGTCACTTTGACGGACCGCGGGGGATGACCGTCAGCGCGGCCGTGATAGGCCAACGACATGGAACTGACAGCGGAAGAAAATTCTTGGCTCGAGGGCGCCTGCGGCCCCGGCGTGGCCATGGCGATGCGCATCCTCGTTGACATGGGGCGCATTCTTGGCGCGGACCGGCTTATCCCGATCACCTCAAGCCATATCGACGGCTGCCTGTACCACGGCCCGGCCGGCGTCGCCTTTGCCGAACGCCTGGTCGAGGGCCGCGCGCAGGTCGTCGTGCCCTCGACCCTGAACGTCGGCGCCGTCGACCTCAGGCGCCCTGATCGTATGCTTCTGTCGGAGGAGGACCATGCCCTGGCCCTCCGGCTGATGCGCGCCTACGAGGCGCTGGGTTGCAAGCCGACATGGACCTGCGCGCCCTACCAGGCCGGTCACCGGCCGGCCCAGGGTCAGGATATCGCCTGGGCCGAAAGCAACGCCGTCGTGTTCGTCAATTCCGTGCTCGGCGCCCGGACAAACCGGTACGGCGACTTCATGGACATCTGCTGCGCGGTGACCGGCCGCGCGCCGCGCTACGGCCTGCACCTCCCCGAGAATCGCGCGGCGCGGCTGGTCGTCACGACCGACGGACTTTCGGATCGACTGAAGTCGATGGAGGCCTTCTATCCGGTGCTCGGCGCGTGGCTTGGTCGCGAATCCGGCGGAGAGATCGCCGTCATCGATGGCCTTCCGTCCTCGACCACAGAGGACCAGCTCAAGGGTCTCGGAGCGGCGGCCGCGTCCACGGGATCGGTGGCCCTGTTCCACGTGGCCGGCGTGACGCCCGAGGCGCCGACGCTTAAGACCGCCTTGCAGGGGCGCGCGCCGGCCCGCGTGGTGGCCCTCACGCCCGAGATGGTCCGCACGGCGCGAGACAGCCTGTCCACCGTGGCCGGGGAACGGCTCGATGTTGTCGCCCTGGGCAGCCCGCACTTCTCCGAAGCGGAGATCGACGCCTTCGAAGCTGCGCTCGCCGGCCGCACAACGCGTGCTCCGGTCTACATCTGCACCGGCCGCCATGTCGCCGACCGGCTGGCGGAGGCGGGCCGGCTCGAAGGCCTAGAAGCGCGCGGCGTGGAAATCGTCATCGACACCTGCGTGGTGGCCACGCCAATTCTGAAGGGGGGGCCAGGCGGCGTTTTGATGACCAACTCCGGCAAGTTCGCCCACTACGGACCGGCCAACACCGGCTACGAATCGGTGTTCGGCACGCTTGGCGATTGCGTCGAAAGCGCCGTCGCCGGACGGATTGTCCGCGACGAGAGGGCCTGGTCATGAACGGCGCGGTGATCGTGGCCGGCGAAGGCTCGGGCGAGGTCCTTCGCCTTACCCGTCCCATCAGCTTCTGGGGTGGTGTCGACCCAAGGGACGGCCGCGTGACCGACCCGCGTCACCCCCAGGCCGGCCAGTCCCTGAGTGGACGGGTGGTGGTGGTCGATCGCTTGATCGGATCGAGCTCAGGCAGTTCCGTCCTGCTCGAGCTCGTCGCGCGGAGCGCGGGCCCAGCCGCGCTGATCCTGGGAGAGGTCGACGCCATCACGGCCCTTGGTGCGATCGTCGCCCGCGAAATGGGTCATGCCGCTACACCGGTCATCCAGCTTGATCCCAGCCTGTTTGCCGGGCTCCCGGGGCGATGCCGCGTCACGCCGGAAGGGAGCATCCTTGCTGTTTGAAGTCGCTGAGCTAGCATCGGGTCCAGGACGGCGCGACGGTCGCGTCCGTCCGGACGGAGGTGGCGTTGTGGCGCTGCTCAAGGACGATCCCTCGCGACTGCCGGATGTTCCCGCCGCGGACGTGACCGACTTCGTCAGGCAGGCGGACCGCCCGGAGGCGGGCCGCCTCGACGAAGCTCAGCCCCTGGCCGACGGAGTCGGCGCCCGTTACCAACTGGATGGCGTCGAGGGCGACGGATACCGCGAGTTCATCCGGGCTTCCGATGACCTGTTCGTCGTGATGGTCGACACCACGGCGAACATCGACTGGACGCTGAAGTTCGTCGAGGAGGACTTCCTGACCTTCCAGTTCCGCCTCGAGGGCGCCTCGACTGAGATGGCGGCGGAGCAGGATGAGCCCATGGAGCCGGACGCCACGTTCTTCGGCGTCGACCTGCATCCGGCCGGGATGGAGAAGATCGTCTGGATTCCCAGCGGGACGCGCTTCCGCCAGGTCTCCCTCAAGCTCAAGCCCTCGTTCGTTCAGCGCCTGCTGGGCGGCCCGCCGAACTGGATGCCCGAACCTCCCCGCGCCTATCTCGACGGCGGCGCGGCCGAGTTCTTCAGCCTGCGCCTGCCGCTCTCCGGCGCCATGCGCCAGTCCTGCGCCGACCTGCTGGACTGCGGATTCCAGGGCGCGCTGCGGCGGGCCTACGCCGAGGCCAAGGCAGGTGAACTGCTGTGTCTGGCGCTAGACGCCATGGCGCGTCGCGACGAGACGCGCGTGCTCCCGGTTCGCCTCTACGAACGGGATATCGTTAGGCTGCGCGAGGCCCAGGAAATCCTGTCCGAGAACTACGCCGCACCGCCGCCGGTCAACCGCCTGGCTCGCCGCGTCGGGCTGAACCGGAACAAGCTGGCCTACGGCTTCAAGCACATCTTCGGCGTCACGATTTCGCAGTTCCTTCAGATGAAGCGAATGGAAGAGGCCTACGCCCTTCTGAAGGACGGCCGGATGGGGGTCGCCCAGGCCGCCGAGACGGTTGGCTACGCGGATCCCGGAGGCTTCGCAAAACTCTTCCGACGCCATTTCGGCATCCTGCCGAAAGACGTGCTGCAGGACGGCGTCAACAAGCGGCCCGATACCGCTGGGCGTGACGCCCGCCCCTCCCAAAGTGAGCCCTGACCCTGTCGTAAGGTGGCGCCGTAGCTAGGGTCGATCTCGTTTTCGCGAGGTCCCTGCCATGTCTGAAGTCCGTCTTGATACCCCCTACCTGCTCTTTCTTGGTGACGTGCAGGATCGGATCCTGGCCAAGACGGCGGCGGGCGTCGCCTACTGGAGGCCGGACATCTGCGTGGGTGAAGTCGCCCTGCCCCATTGCGCGGTGAGCCTTGGCCTGCCGCGGGTGTCGCCCGCCGAAGGGGCGGCCCTGGGCGCCAGGACCCTGGTGGTCGGGGTCGCCAACGCCGGCGGCTATATCTCCGAGGCTTGGACCGGACTCCTTCTGGAAGCCCTGGAAGCCGGCCTCAACATCGCCAGCGGCCTGCACGGGCGGATCGCGGATGTTCCGGTTCTGGCCGAGGCCGCGAAGCGGTTGGGCCGTCGGATTGATGACATCCGCCACCCGCGCGAGACTCTGCCCATCGGCCGTGGCAGCCGCCGCAGCGGACGTCGCCTGCTGACCGTCGGCACCGACTGCGCGGTCGGTAAGATGTATGCGTCGCTGGCTATCGCCAGGACTCTGAACGAGCGCGGAAGCAGCGCCCGGTTCCGCGCTACGGGGCAAACGGGCATCTTCATCGCCGGCGAAGGAGTCTGTGTCGACGCCGTGGTCTCCGACTTCATCTCCGGGGCGGTGGAAGCGCTGTCCCCGGCGATGCCCGCCGACCAGTGGGATATCATCGAGGGCCAGGGCTCGCTGTTCCACCCCGCCTACGCGGGAGTCACCATGGGACTGATCCATGGCAGTCAGCCCGACGCCATCGTCGTTTGCCATGAAGCCGGACGTGAGCGCCTGCACGAGTTCGACGATTTCGCGGTCCCTTCCCTGGCCCTGGCGATCGCCCGCAATCTGGAGGCCGCTCGCCTGACCAATCCGGACGTCCGCTGCGTCGGAATCTCGATGAACACGTCCCGGCTCCCGATCGGGGAGGCCGAGATCCTGATGGCCCGGACCTCACGGGAACTGGGCCTGCCCTGTGTCGATCCGGTCCGCACCGGGGTGTTGGCGATCGTGGACCGGCTTCTCGGCTAGGCGCGCGCGGGCGAGAGCGCCGCGGCGGTGAGGCCATCGCGAGCGAGCTCCGGCGGCGTCTCTCCGGTCTCCAGGATCGCAGCGGCCGCCGCGGACAGGGCCGGCGCCGTCATCAGGCCGGCCCCGCCCAGGCCGGCGAGCCAGAAAAGGCCGCTGGTTTCCGGGTCCCAGCCGGCAACGGGCTGGTCATCCCGGGGGTAGGTGCGCAGCCCGGCCCAGGTCGCGCCAAGTCGCCGCACAGGGCGCCCTGTCGCTTCCTCCGCCATCCAGGCGGCCGTCGCCACGTCGATTTCCTCGGGGCGTGCATCGCAAGGCTCCGAGGGCGTTGCATCGCCCGGACAGGCCATGAGCCGCCCGCCCTCGGGCTTGAGATAGAAGCCGCTACCGGCGTCGTCGGCCGACGGGAGTCCCCGCACATCGAGACCTTCGACAGGGTCAAACGTGATCGCGGTCCTGCGGCGGGGCTGCAGACCCAGGGGCCTCGCGCCGCACAGGTTCGCCAGGCCATCGGCCCACGGGCCGGCCGCGTTGACCAGCACATCGCACTCCACAGGACCGTCCGACGTCGCCAGGCGCCACCCGTCGGGCCGACGTTGCGCCCCAAGAACGGCGACGCCTGTTCTGAACGCGGCGCCCTCCCGCCGGGCGTCTCGCTGGCAACCGGTCATGAGGGCGTCGACGTCGATCTCCCCGTTCAACGGATCCCAGAAGGCCGCCGCGAGCGCCCCCGGGTCGAGAAAGGGCGCGCGGTTCGCCGCCTCCCGCGGCGAGATCTCCCGGAGGTCCGGCTGCAGAACGCGGCCATGCTCCAGCAGCCGCGAGAGGGCCCCGAGTCCGTCCTGCCGTGCATAGACGACATTGCCGCGTCGGCGGACGATCGGCAGTTCGGCAAAGCCCGCTGGCGGCGCATCGAAGAAGGCGGCGCTGGCCGCGGTCAGGGTCCGGGTCAGGCCCTCGGCATGGACCAGCGACCATTCCGCCGCCGACCGGCCCGTAGCGTGAAACCCAAGCCCATCCTCGCGCTCCAGGAGCACGACGCTGAACTTCGGCGCCAGCCGCCACGCCAGCGCCACGCCAGCGATGCCGCCTCCGACGATGGCCACCCTTGGAATTCCCATGACGCCAGCATAGCGACTTCGGGGGGGGCGGGGGATCGGCGACACGGTCTGCGGGACGAGGGTCGGCCCCTTCGTGACGGACGTCCGCATCGGTTTCGGACACCCGGCCTAAGCTCCCGTTCGAGGAGTCAGCGTCCCATGGAAGTCTCATTCGCGAGCGAAGCGGCCCAACTGCGCCTTGGCGCCGGCGAGACTTTTCGCGGCGAGGGGGTCCTCGCGGTGACCAAGGCGCTGCTGCAGTCCGGCGTCGCCTATGTCGGCGGCTACCAGGGCGCTCCCGTCAGCCACCTGCTCGACGTGATGGTTCAGTCCCGCGACCTGCTCGACGAGCTGGGGATTCACCTCGAAACCTGCGCCAATGAGGCCGCGGCCGGCGCCTTGCTCGGAGCCTCGATCGCCTATCCCCTTCGCGGGGCGGTCACCTGGAAGTCCGTGGTCGGCACCAATGTCGCCTCCGACGCCCTGTCCAATCTCGCGTCGGCCGGGGTGACGGGCGGCGTTCTCATCATTCTGGGGGAGGACTACGGCGAGGGCGCGAGCGTCATCCAGGAGCGCAGTCATGCGTTCGCGCTCAAGTCGTCGATCTGGCTGCTCGACCCGCGCCCGGACACCGACCGGTTGGTTGACGTCGTGGAGCACGCCTTCGCCTTGTCGGAGGCGAGTCATACGCCGGTGATGATGGAGTTGCGCATCCGCGCCTGCCACCGCTACGGCGAGTTCGCGACAAAGGACAACGTCGCCCCGGTCCACGCGAAGACGGCGCGGTCCGTCGCGCCGGCGCCGTTCGACTACGGACGCCTGTCACACCCGCCGTCGACCTTTCTCCAGGAGCAGGACAAGCTGTCCCGGCGGCTGCCGGCGGCGCTGGACTACATCCGCGACCATCGGCTGAATGACTTCATCGATGGCGACATCGGCGATGTCGGCCTGATTCTGCAGGGCGGTCTGTTCAACACGGTCCTGCCGGAGCTCGCACGCCTCGGGTTCGCCGACCGTGACGGCGCCAGCCGCCTGTCCATGCTGGTGCTCAACGTCGTCCATCCCATTTCCCCGGATGAGATCAGCCGGTTCTGTCGCGACAAGCGCGCGGTGCTGGTGCTGGAGGAAGGGGCGCCCGACTACATCGAGCAGTTTATCGGCGCGACGCTCAGACGCGCGGACATCTCCGCGGCCCTGCATGGCAAGGACCTGCTGCCGCCGGCCGGAGAGTATACCGCCGAAGCGGTGCGGGCCGGACTTCGCGGCTTTCTGACAAGGGTTGGTCTTGCGTCGATTGACGACGGCTGGGAGTCCATCGTCGCCGGCGCCCGGGCGGTGGCCTCCAATGTGCTCGGCGCCGTCCCGGACCGGCCGCCGAGCTTCTGCGTCGGCTGCCCGGAACGACCCTTCTTCACCGCCCTGAAGCTGGTCCAGAAGGATACGGGACCGCTGCACGTCGCCGCTGACATCGGCTGCCACGCCCTGGCGACCTTTGGGCCCTTCGACTCGGGCCAGACCATTCTCGGCTACGGCATGTCGCTGGCCTCGTCCCAGGCGGTCGCGCCGTTTCAGGCCCGGCGCCCCCTGGCGGTGATGGGCGACGGGGGCTTCTGGCATAACGGTCTGATCACGGGCGTCGCGGGCGGCGCCTTCAACCAGGCCGACCAGATTCTGGTCGTGCTGGACAACGGCTACAGTTCGGCGACCGGCATCCAGGACATCCCCAGCAGCCGCAAGGGTCTGGCAGCGTCGATCGAGGCGGCTGTCCGTGCCGTCGGCGTTCGCTGGGTGCGCAATGCGCTGACCTATCGCGTCGCCGACATGGTCTCCCTGCTGAAGGAAGCGGTGACCACCGCGGAAGCCGGGCTGAAGGTGATCGTGGCCGAGGGCGAGTGCATGCTCGCCCGGCAGAAGCGGGAACGGGCCGCCGCCGCCGCGAGCCTAGCGCGCGGCGAGCGTGTCGTACGGGTCCGGTACGGCGTGGACGAGGCGATCTGCACCGGAGACCACGCCTGCATCCGCCTATCAGGGTGTCCGTCGCTGACCCTCCGGCCCCGTTCGGATCCCCTGCGCAGCGATCCGGTCGCCCATGTGGACAACGATTGCGTCGGATGCGGGCTTTGCGGCGAGGTCGCCCACGCTGCCCAGCTTTGCCCCTCGTTCTACCGGGCCGAACTGGTGCGCAATCCGCGGCCGTGGGAGCGCTGGATCCACGGGGTCGGTCTTTGGGCCTCCGGCGCGGCGGCCGCGGCATGAGCGCGCCCGATCCGATCACGGTTCTCATCTGCGCCCTCGGCGGCGAAGGCGGCGGCCTGCTCGCCCAGTGGATCACCCGGGCGGCTACACTCGAGGGGCTGACCGTTTCGGCTACGTCTGTTCCGGGCGTGGCGCAGCGCACCGGAGCCACCAGCTACTACCTCGAACTCCAGCCGGGCGCCCTCGGGGGATCCGTTTTGGGCCTGCATCCGGTGCCGGGCCGCATCGATATCCTCCTCGCCAGCGAGATGGTTGAGGCGGGCCGGGCGATGCTCCGGGGCTTCGTCACGCCCGACAGAACCCGTCTGATCGCGTCGACCCATCGGGTCTTCACCATTTCCGAGCGCGCCGCGCCAGACGACGGCAGGGTCGACCGCGGCAGGATTCAGGCGGCGGTTCGAGACCTGGCGCGCGAGGCCCTTTTGTTCGACGCCGAAGCGCTGGCCAGAGCCAATGGCGCGCGCACCAACGCCGTCCTGCTCGGCGCGCTCGCCGCCAGCGGCGCCTTGCCGATCCGGGTCGCTACGTTCGAGGCCGTTCTGGGCGGGAACAGTCCGGGCAGCGCGGCGAATTTGGCGGGCTTCGCCGCGGGCCTGAACGCCGCCGACAACGGCGAGACCGCGCTGTCCGACCCGGACGTGACGCCGCCCCCGGCGACCGATCTTGAAGCCCTTCTGCGCCCGCTCCCTGAAGCGGCGCGCGACACGGCGGCCCATGGCGTCGCCCGGCTGATCGACTACCAGGGGCGTAGGCACGCGAAGACCTATCTCGACCGGCTCGGCAGGATCGCAGACGCGGACCCGGACGGCGCCTTGACGGAGGCCGCGGCCCGCCAGCTCGCGTTGCTCATGTCCCAGGAAGACGTGATCCGCGTCGCCCAGCTGAAGATCGACCCCCAGCGGCTGGCGCGCGTGCGCCGCGAGGCCGGCGCCGGCCCGGCCGATCCCTGCCGAATCCACGAGTTCATGAAGCCTGGCCTTGCGGAGGCCGTGGCCCTGCTCCCCGCCGCCGCCGGTCGCGCTCTGTCCGCCAGGATCGCCGCCTCGCCGCGCCTCGCCAACCTGTCATGGTCTCTGAAAATCGAGACGACGGCCATGTGGGGCTTTCTTCTTCTTCGGGGACTGGCCGCTCTGCGCCCCCTGAGACCGTTCAGCTATATTCACGCCGACCGGGAGGCGCTGATCGAGCGCTGGCTCGGTCTCGTCGCGCGCGCCGCGCACCGATCTCCGGGGCTTGCCCGCGAGATCATCGAGACCGCATCGCTGATCAAGGGATACGCCTCCACGCTTGAGCGTACTCGCGGCGCGTTTCTCCGCGTCCTTGAGGCGGTCGTCGAACCCGCCGTGTCGGGCGACCTGTCCGAAGCCCATGCGGCCGACGCGGTGCTGCAGGCCCGTCTGGCCGCGCGGCGTGATGATGATGGCCGGGCGCTTTCCGCCCTGATCGCGGCGTTGCCGCGCGTTAGCGGGGAGATCGCCGCATGAATCTCGAGGATCGTGACGGGCTGATCTGGCTGGACGGCGCGCTCGTCCCGTGGCGCGAGGCGCGGGTGCACGTGCTCTCCCAGACCCTGCACCACGGGATGGGCGCGTTCGAAGGCGTGCGCGCTTATGACGGCGAGAACGGCGTGGCGGTATTCCGCCTGCGAGAACACACGCGGCGCCTGTTCAACTCCTGCAAGATCATCGGCCTGACCCTGCCCTGGACGCCTGAACAGATTGACGAGGCCTGCCTCGCGGTCATCCGGGCGAACGGCTACGGCGGCTGCTACCTGAGGCCGATCGTCTTCCTCGGCGGCGAGAAGCCGGGCGTTTCAGCGGCGGGGAACAGCATCCACGCCGCCGTCATAGCCTGGCCCTGGGAAGACTATCTGGGGGCCGGCGCCGCCCAGCTGGGCGTCCGCCTCAAGGTGTCGTCCTTCAGCCGGCACCATCACAATGCGGTCCTGCTGAAGGCCAAAGCCAACGGCCTCTACATCAACTCGATGCTGGCCAACCAGGAGGCCCGGTCGCTCGGCTTCGACGACGCCCTGATGCTCGATGTCGCCGGCTTCGTGGCCGAGGCCTCGACCTCGAACATCTTCGTGGTTCGGGACGGTGAGATCGCCACTCCGCCCCGCACGTCGGTCCTTGAGGGAATCACACGCGCCAGCGTGATCGCCCTGCTGGCCGACCTCGGACATCCCGTGGTCGAGCGCCACCTGACCCGCGACGAGCTCTATATCGCCGACGAGGCATTCTTGACCGGCACGGCGTCGGAGCTGACGCCGGTTTCCTCGGTCGACGACCGGCCGCTCAACACCTGTCCGGGTCCGCTCACCCTGCAGGTCCAGACCGCCTTCCAAGCCGCGGTGAGAGGCCGGTCGCGGGACCGGCTCGACTGGCTGACTCTCGTGGGACCGGGGCGATGACCGAACGGACCCAGGTCGTCATTGTCGGGGCGGGTCCGGCCGGCCTGTTCCTGGCCCACCTGCTGCATCAGGCCGGTATCGAGACGGTGGTGCTCGAACAGCGTAGCCGCGACTATGTCGAGGGCAGGGTCCGCGCGGGGGTGCTCGAGCAGGTGACCATCGACCTGATGGCGCGGCTCGGCCTCGACGCCCGCATGCGCCGCGAAGGGCTTGTCCATTCGGGGACGATGATCGCCTGCGACGGCGATCTGTTCCGCATCGACATGGCGGCCCTGACCGGGGGCTCGACCATCATGGTCTATGGTCAGGCCGAAGTGATGAAGGACCTTGGGGACGGCGCGGCCGCGCGCGGCCTGACCGTCATCTATGACGCTGATGCGGTGACCCTCCACGACATCGAGTCCGACCGGCCGTACGTCACCTGGCGCCAGGCGGGGCAATCCCGACGCCTCGAGTGTGACTACATCGCCGGCTGTGACGGCTTCCACGGCGTATGTCGCGCGAGCATTCCCGGCGTGGACCTGTCGACCTTCGAGCGCGTCTATCCCTTCGGCTGGCTGGGCGTTCTGGCGGAGGTCCCCCCCTGCGAGGACGAGCTGATCTACGCCAACCATGAACGCGGCTTCGCCCTCGCCAGCATGCGGTCGCCCACGCGTAGCCGTTACTACGTCCAGTGCAGCCTGTCCGACCGGCTCGAAGACTGGCCGGACGAGCGCTTCTGGGACGAAGTCTGCCTCCGGCTGGGGCGGTCGGCGGCCGCTACGGTGACCCGCGGGCCGTCCTTCGAGAAGAGCATCGCGCCGTTGCGCAGCTTCGTCTGCGAGACAATGCGGCATGGCCGCCTGTTTCTCGCCGGCGACGCCGCCCACATCGTTCCACCGACGGGCGCCAAGGGCCTGAACCTGGCCGCGTCAGATGTCATCTATCTCGCCGAGGCGCTGATCGGCCACTCCCGGACGGGCGACGACGGGGCGCTCGCTTGCTACGCCCCCCGCGCCCTCGCCAGGGTCTGGAAGGCTGAACGCTTCTCCTGGTGGTTCACCGGTCTGACCCACCGCTTCCCGGACACCGATCCCTTCGACCGGCGAATCCAGCTGGCTGAACTGGCCTACCTGCGCGGCTCGCGCGCCGCCCAGACCACGCTCGCCGAAAACTATGTCGGACTGCCGTTGAGTTGAGACCGATGACCCGCAAGATCTTCGCCGACGCCGACGAGGCCCTCGCGGGCTTCCTGTTCGATGGCATGACGCTGATGTCCGGCGGATTCGGACTCGTCGGCATCCCCGAGGACCTGATCGCGGCCGTTCGCCGATCGGGCGTCCGCGACCTGACGATCATCTCCAACAACTGCGGCGCGGAAGGCGTCGGGCTCTGGACCCTCCTGCAGAACGGGCAGATCCGGAAGATGGTCAGCTCCTACATCGGCGGAAATCGCCTCTTCGAGGAACGTATGAGGGCCGGCGAAGTCGAGCTGGAATTGACCCCGCAAGGCACGCTGGCCGAGCGCGTGCGGGCGGGCGGCGCCGGCATACCCGCCTTCTATACTCGCACCGGCGCCGGCACGATGATCGCCGAGGGCAAGCCTTCGGAGGTGTTCGACGGCAAGACCTATATCCGCGAGCGCTGGCTTCGCGCGGACCTTTCACTGGTCAAGGCCTGGAAGGCGGATCCGGCGGGCAACCTGCAGTTCCGGAAAACCGCCCGCAACTTCAACCCCGTCATGGCGACAGCCGGACGGGTCACGGTTGCGGAAGTCGAAGAGATCGTGCCGGAGGGCGGGCTCGACCCCGACGCCGTGCATACGCCCGGCATCTACGTCGATCGCGTCATCCTGAGCCAGGCTCCCAAGCGCGTCGAGAACCTTACGACCCGCGTCCGTCCGGCAGAGACGGTCTGATGGCCTGGACGCGGGATCAGATGGCCGCTCGCGCGGCCCGCGAACTGGTCAGCGGCCAGTATGTGAACCTCGGCATCGGCATTCCCACCCTTGTTGCCAATCACATCCCGCAGGGCGTCGAGGTGATCCTCCAGAGCGAAAACGGGATGCTCGGCATGGGCCCGTTTCCCTTCGAGGACGAGGTGGACCCCGATCTGGTCAATGCCGGCAAGCAGACCGTCTCGCAGCTTCCGACCTCGAGCTACTTCTCGTCGGCCGACAGCTTCGCGATGATCAGGGGCGGTCACATCGATCTGACCATCCTGGGCGCGATGGAGGTCTCCCAGGCGGGCGACATCGCCAACTGGAACGTTCCTGGCGAGACGCTCAAGGGCATGGGCGGGGCCATGGACCTGGTCGCCGGCGTGCAGCGCGTCGTGGTCATCATGGATCACACCAGTCGCACGGGACGTCCCAAGATCCTGAAGCGTTGCGCGCTGCCCCTGACGGGAGCGGCCTGCGTGGATCTGATCGTGACAGATCTCGCCGTCTTCGACCGGCAGGGAGGCGGTCTGACCCTCCTTGAGCTCGCGCCCGGCGTATCGCTGGACGAGGTGCGGGCAAAGACAGATGCCGAATTCAGCTGCGGAGCCCTCATATGACCATCCCGGTCCTCATCCGGCGGGAGGACGCCGGGCAACCCTCTCCGCTTCACCCCGCCTATCGATCGACCCTCCTGCGCGCGCCCCTTGAGGCGCCGGTTCGCATCCCGCAGACTCTGACGGAGACGACGGGTCCGACGCAGTGGACGCGCCTGATGGGCGGGACCATGGCCGACCTGACGACACAGCACCGAGGGGCGCCCCTCGGCCAGAGGATCATCGTGGCGGGGCGCGTCCTGGACGACCGTCGCCGGCCGGTTCCGCGAACGGTGATGGAGATCTGGCAGGCCAACGCGGCCGGCCGGTATATTCACAAGAAGGACCAGTGGAACGCGCCGCTCGACCCGAACTTTACCGGCGTCGGGCGGATCATCACCGATGACGAGGGGCGGTTTCGCTTCGTCACTGTTCGGCCCGGCGCCTACCCATGGGGCAATCATCCGAACGCCTGGCGGCCGGCCCATATCCACCTCTCCCTGTTGGGCCCCGCCTTCGCGACGCGGCTGACGACGCAGATGTACTTCCCGGACGATCCCCTCGTGGCCCTGGACCCGATCGCGGGCGCCGTGCCCGCCCCGTTCCTGGAGCGGCTGGTCGCCAGGTTCGACCTGGATCTCACCGAACCGTCGTGGGCGCTCGGCTATCGCTTTGACGTCGTTCTGCGGGGGCGAGACGCCACCCCGATGGAGGCCTGATCGTGCCACCCGCCCCTCAGCACCCCGACCTGTTCGGCCAGACTCCGTGGCAGACGGTCGGCCCCTTCTTCCACTATGGGCTGCCCTGGAAGGGTGGCGCGGACCTTGTCGGCCCGTCCGACCGCGGCGCGCGGGCGGATCTCGTCCCGGAGGATCACTATCTGCTGGCCGATCCGGCGCCGCGCGGCGAGATCGTCGGGGATGTGATCGAGATCACAGGTCGCGTGACAGACGGAGCGGGAGAGCCACTGCCCGACGCCCTGCTCGAAATCTGGCAGGCCGATGCCTTTGGGCACTACAATACCGACGATCCCGAGGGTTTTATCGGGTTCGGTCGCGCCGCCACGGATGATGACGGGACGTATCGATTCCGCACCCTGAAGCCGGGTTCCACGCCAGGGCCCGACGGCCGAATCCAGGCCCCGCACATCGCCTTCGGAGTCTCCGGCAGGGGCCTGTTGAAGCGGCTGGTCACCCGTCTCTATTTCGAAGGGGACGCGGGCAACGCCCGGGATCCCGTGCTGGCGCTCGTCCCGGAGGCGCGGCGGCGGACGCTGATGGCGGCGGCGACCGCCGGTTCGCCGAACACCTGGCGCTTCGACGTCGTCCTGCAAGGCGGCGGCGAAACCGTGTTCTTCGACGTCTAGGGCGACCGAGGAGTGACCTCGCTGATCCGGGATCTGGCGGCCTCGACGCCGGACATGATCGAGGTGCTGGGCGACGCCGCCATGGTGCGCGCGGCCCTCAGCTTCGAGGCCGCCCTGGCCGGCGCCGAGGCGTCGGAGGGTTTGATCGAGCGGGATGCCGCGGAGGCCGTCATCCGGGCCTGTTCGAACCAGCCGGACCTGACGGTTCTGGCGCGCGAGGCGGCCCACGCGGGCGTGCTGGCCATCCCCCTGGTGCGCTGGCTGCGAGCGGCGACGGAGGCTATTTCGCCGGGCGCCGGCGCGGCCGTCCACCTGGGCGCCACCAGCCAGGACGTCGCCGATACCGCGATGATGCTGCAGGCGCGGGACGCCGCCCGCCTCGTCGACCGGGATCTTGCGCGCCTCGCGGACGAACTCGCGGCCCTCGCCGCCGCCCACGTGGCGACGCCCATGATTGGCCGGACACTGCTTCAGCAGGCCCTTCCCGTCACCCTCGGCCTGAAGGCGTCGCACTGGATGACGTCGATCGACAGCGTGGGGGTCCGGCTCAGACGCGAGACCGACGCCGCCCTGATGCTGCAGTTCGGCGGCCCGGTAGGGACGTCGGGCGGTCTGGCTGGCAGGGGCGAAGCCATCCGGCGGCGGATGGCGGAGGAACTGGGCCTGGGGTGCACGTCACTCGCCTGGCATTCCCGGCGGGAGGCCATCGCCGGGCTCGCGAGCGCGCTGGCGATTGCGACCGGCGCGGTCGGCAAGATCGCCCTCGATATCGCCCTCCTCGCCCAGGGCGAGGTCGGCGAAGTCTCCGTGCCGCGACAGGGCGACCGGGGCGGGTCATCGGCCATGCCCAACAAGCGGAACCCCACCGGCTGCCAGGTCGCCCTGTCCGCCGCCAGCCGCGCGCCGGGGCTGGCGGCTTCGATCCTGGCCGGCTTGCCCCAGGCCCATGAAAGAGGCCTGGGCGGCTGGCAGGCGGAGGGACCGGTCCTGGCCGAGCTGTTCCTGCTCACCCACGGCGCCGTCGTCGCGGTCGCGGATGTTGTCCATGACCTGGAAATCCATCCCGACGTCATGCGCCGCACGCTCGATGCTGCCGGCCTGGGGCAGGACATCGGCGAATCCATCGTCCTGGTTCGCCGGGCGCTCGTTGACCGGGAGACCCGCTGATGCCCTTCGCTCATCACGACGGCGCCCGACTCTTCTGGCGGCAGGAGGGAAGCCACGACAATCCCGTGCTGCTGTTGTTGAACTCGATCGGCACGGACCAGGGCCTGTGGGACCTCGTCGCCCCCCATCTGCTGGACGACTTTCGGGTCCTGCGCATGGATACCCGTGGACACGGCGCGTCCGACGCCCCCTCCGGGGCCTACAGTCTTGCCCAACTCGCCGGAGACGCCCTGGCAGTGCTGGACGCCGCCGGCGTCGAGCAGGCCACGATCTGCGGCGTCTCTCTCGGGGGCATGACGGCCCTTCGCCTGGCGCTGGACGCGCCGGAGCGTGTCGCCGGCCTGGTGCTCGCCTGCACGTCCGCCGCGATGGACCCGGCCGCCTGGCAGACCCGGATCGACACGGTGACAGCGGGCGGGACCGCGGCGGTCGCCGATCTGGCCATGCAGCGGTTCTTCCCGGAGACATTTCGCAGAACCCACTCCCGGATCGTCGCAACGGTTCGATATGGCCTGCTGGCGACCGCCCCCGCGGGCTATGTCGGCTGCTGCGCCGCCATCCGCGATATGGCCCTTCTGCACCAGCTGGCCGCCATCGCCGCACCCACGCTAGTCATCCACGGTCTGCGTGACGTCTCAACGCCCTTTGCGGGCCATGGCGACCGCATCCTCGCGGCCATCCCGGGCGCCGCGTCCGCCGCCCTCGACACGGGTCACCTTCCCTGCCTGGAGGCGCCGATCGGTTTCGCCGCCCTGGTGCGCGGATTCCACCACCGGACCGTCGATGGCGCCGTGGAGGACGAAGCGGCAGATGTCCTGTACGCGGCGGGTCTTCGCACGCGTCGTGAGGTGCTCGGTGACGCGTGGGTCGACGCCTCCCTCGAGGCCAGGACCCCCTTCAACGCCGACTTCCAGGCGATGATCACACGGTACGCCTGGAATGAGGTCTGGGGGCGACCGGGCCTGGATCACCGGACCCGGCGCCTGCTGGTCCTGGCGATGACGGCAAGCCTCGGTCGCTGGGAGGAATTCCGGCTGCATGTCCGGGCCGGCCTGGACGCGGGGGGCTTCTCCGTCGACGAGCTGAAGGAGGTGCTGATGCAGATCGCCGTCTACGCGGGGGTTCCGGCGGCGAATACCGCCTTCGCTGAAGCCGCCGGGATTGTCGAAGCATGGCGTACGCGCCCTTCGACGGCCTGACCCCGGCGCACGATGACACACGACCCGGCCGACGTGCGGCCAGACGCTGGCGGAACCGGGCGTCGCATCGCCAGAGTGGCGCTTCGAAGCGGAAAGGGACGAACCTTGAAGACTGCCTTCAACGGCCTTGAGGTGATGGGTTGCAGCCACCGGGACGCGTTAGGCCTGACGGCACGGCCGGACAGAAGGCGGGAGGCCCCTTGACCATCAGCGTGGATTTCGTCGTCGTGGGCGCCGGCATCGCCGGAGCGTCCGCCGCTTGGGCGCTCGCCGAGCATGGCAGGGTTCTGGTGCTTGAGGCCGAGGAGCGAGCGGGTTTCCACGCCACCGGCCGCTCGGCGGCCTTGTTCCACCTGATCTATGGCGGCCCGGCCGTACAGCCCCTTAGCCGCGCCTCCCTTGAGTTCTTCGCGACGCCGCCGGCGGGCTTCACCGACGTCGAGCTCTTGAAAACCAGGGGTATCCTGATTGTCGCCCCACCGGGTCGGGAATCCGCCCTGGAGGGAAAGATCGCCGAGGCACCGGACGCGTTGCAGTCTATTACGCCCGCCGAGGCCGGAGACCGGTGGCCCGCGCTGCGACCTGGCTATGTGTCGGCGGCGGCCTGGGATGGCTCCTCCGCCGACATCGATGTGGACGCCCTCCATCAGGGTTTCATCCGCGGGCTGATAGAGCGCGGATCGACGCTTCGAACCGACGAGCGGGTTTGTGGGATCGAACGCCTGACGACGGGGTGGCTCGTCAAGGCACCCGGTCTTTCCGTCGCGTGCGGAGTGGTGGTGAACGCAGCCGGGGCCTGGGCCGATCAGGTGGCGACTCTCGCCGGCGTGGCGACGCTTGGCCTTCGCCCCAAACGCAGGACGGCCGCCCTGATCGATGCGCCGGCGGACGCACAGAATTGGCCAATGCTGATCGATGTGGACGAGACCTTCTACGCCAAGCCGTCCGCGGGCCGGATGCTGCTCTCGCCGGCGGAGGAGACCGACGTGGAGGCTCACGACGCCGCGGCCGATGATCAGGCGCTTGCCGAAGGCGTCCATCGGCTGGAGACCGCCACCACCCTGAGCGTTCGACGCAAGCCCGTGGCCTGGGCTGGCCTCCGGACTTTCACCGCCGACCGGCTGCCCGCCGTCGGCGAAGCGCCCGACCATCCTGGCTTCTTCTGGCTCGCCGGCCAGGGGGGATTCGGCGTCCAGACGGCGCCGGCCTTGGCGCGCCTCCTCGCATCGGCAGTTACTGGAACGCCGCTCCCCGCGTCATGGCGAGATATCGGCCTGTCGCCGGATGCGTATCGCCCCGCCCGCCTTCTCCCCACACAGGTTTCCAGCAATGCCCGTCAGCCGTGAAGTCCACCTGATCGAACGCCCCTCCGGCATGCCCCGGCCCGACCAGTTCGCCCTCGTCGAGACCCGGGTGAGCGACGCCGCTGACGGCCAGGTGCTGGTCCGCAATCTCTACATGTCCGTCGATCCTGTGATGAGGTCGCAGCTCAACGGGATGACCCCCCTGAATGAGGCCATGCGAGGGGCCGCCCTCGGTATCGTTGTCCAGTCCCGGTCGACGAACTTCGCCGTCGGCGATCTGGTCTCCCACTATCTTGGCTTCCGCGAGTACTTTCTATCGGACGGTGACGGGTTGACGCCGATCACGGCCCTGCCTGGGCTTCCGCTGACGAGCCACCTTCACGCCCTCGGCATGACCGGCTTCACCGCCTATGGCGGGCTGCTGAGCATCGGCAAGGCCAAGGCCGGCGAACAGGTCTTCGTATCCGCCGCCGCCGGAGCCGTCGGATCCGTCGCCGCCCAGATCGCCAAACTCAAGAACTGTCGTGTTATCGGGTCCGCGGGGTCCGCGGAGAAGGCCGAGTGGCTCAGGTCCGTCGCCGGTCTGGACGCCGTCATCAACTACCGCGACACGCCGATCGGCGAGGCCCTCCCGGCGGCGGCGCCCGATGGCCTTGACGTCTATTTCGACAACGTGGGCGGCGAACACCTCGACGCCGCCCTCGCCTGCATGAACACGCTGGGCCGAATTCCCGTTTGCGGAATGATCTCCGGCTACAACGATCCGACCGTCGCTGTTCGCAGGCTTTCGACCATTGTCTATCGCCGCGTCATGCTGCGGGGCTTCAGCCTTATGGATTTCCTCGACCTGAGAGAGGACTTTGAGCGCGACATGACGAACTGGCTTCGCGAAGGCAGCGTTCGTGTCGAGGAGACGGTCCTCGACGGGATCGAGAACGCGGCCCCCGCGCTCATTGGCCTCTTTCAGGGCAAGAACCTTGGGAAGATGCTGGTCAGACTGAGGGCCTAGGCCTCGCGGATCGTGGCGGTACCGCCAGGCGCCCCCGAAGTGAAAGAAATACTCGCGTCTGCCTGCCTCCGCCCCGCTCAGTCACTCAAGTCTCAACGGGAGGGTTTGGTGGGGTCCAGAGATTGTTTGTCCGACGACCGCGCGTGAGCCCGTCAGCCGATATCAAAGGGCTCGCAGTGATCGCGAGCAACCGCCAAAAGTGGAGAGGGATTCGCCCCTGACTGCCTCCACCGCCACTAACCCGCGCACTCCGCCGGGCCCTGCGCCGGCGCTCCAGGCCGGTAATAGACCCCAGCCTGAAACTCCTCCCCCTCCCGGATCAGCCGGTACTGTTCCCGCATCCCGCCCGGCCGGCGGCGATCGGTCAGCCCGGGCCCCCGGCTTCCGACGGGGCCGCGACGGGGGCCGCGCGCAGGGCTTCGGCGATGAGTTCGGGGTGACTTTGGACCAGGAAGCGGCCGGCGCCCTGCACGATGCGAAGGTCGGCGCCGGGAAGCAGGTCACGCCAGAACGCCGCGACCTCGCCGGGCGTGGCCATCCAGTCGGTCTCGCCGAGGATCACGCGCCAGTGTTCCACGCCCGCGAGCGCGGTCGACGACCAGCGGGTCATGGCGGTCTGCTCGGCGACATAGCCGGCGACCTGGCCAGTCGCCATCGGCCGGAAGCCCCGTTCGTAGTCCGCGAGATGGCGGGGATTCGACATCAGCGCCCGGTCGGACGGACTGTCGGCGACAGCCTGCTGCACGAGCCTTCGCCCAAGACCGCGGCCGAGCCAGTAGCTCAGGGCGCCGGCAAAGCGCTCGATCAGCGCCGGGTGCTGGAAGAAGAAGGCCGCGGCGGCGCCGACCGGTCCGCGGTACAGCCGGTCGTCGGTCGGAGGGTCGGGATTGATCAGGACGGTCCGGCCCAGGCGTTCCGGCAGGAGGCGATGGGCGGCGACGGCGACCTGGGCGCCGCCGCGGCAGAGCAGGTCGAACCGGTCGAGCCGCAGGGCGTCGGCGACCAGCCGCATGTCGGCGACCGCCGCCGAGAACGGATCCTCGCGCCAGCTCGTGGCGTCGCGGGGCGGCTGGGTCAGTCCGAAGCCCGGCCGGTCGATGGAGATCGGCCGGAACCCCCGCGCCTGCAACGCCCATACGATGCCGCCGGGCAGGAACCGGCAGGCGGAACTGGTGTGCAGGACAAACACAGGCTCGCCCGACCGCGGCCCGTAGTCACTATAGGCGACGAGTGTGTCGCAGGGGCGCCGGACCAGGGCCAGGGGTTCGGGATGCTCGGCGTCGGCGATCGAGGTCGTCCCGGTGGCGTCGGTGAGGAGGCCGAGAATCTGCGCCTCGATGACCACCCGTGCGAGGCCCGTCGCCGACTGGACCCCGAGGGTCTCGAAGACGACCTTCATCTCCGCCTTTACGGTCGCATCGGAAACGCCGACCACGGAGGCCGCCTGACTGCGGCCCATCCCCTCGGCGACCCGCAGGGCCAGCGTCGCCTGGCGCAGGGTAAGGCCCCAGCAGTCAAGCAGGATGGCCTTTCCCAGGTCGCCGGATGGCCAGACGCCGAACGAGAGCCGCACCAGGCGTTCGATGAGCGCAGGGAGCTTTCTCACCCCCACCTTGCGCATCGCGCCGATGACCGCCTCCCGCGCGGTGTCGTAGGCGATGCCGAGATCGTCGGCGGTACGGCGAATGTTGCCCGTGAGCAGGACGCTGCGCGCGACACGGGTCTGACCCGGAGTCAGTCCAAAGGCGGCGCAGGCCTGGAGAAACCCCGCGCCGGTGGAGCCCGGGGTGGCTGTCAGCGCGACGAAGGCCGCGCCCGGCAAGCGCGCGGCGGCGGCGATTTCCGGCGGAAGCTTCCAGGCGGTCGCCCTTGCCGGCGTCGTCAGGGCAAGGCCGCTGAGGACCCCCGCCTTCGACGGATGAACCAGCTGAATTGTCGGCCCGTCGGGGTCGAACCCGATGTCGAAGACGCTCGACGCGTCGCCCTCGAGGCCGAGATCCGTGGCGAAGGTGGGCGTCGCCACCAGAATCCGGCCGTCGTGATCAAGCACCGCGCCGCCGAGAGCATCGGCCCTGACCACGGCGTAGGACGTCGAGAGCCCCTTGAGTTCGCCGTCGAAGTCCTGTGCCCCCGCGCGGATGGACGCTGTCAGGGCCTCATGATCGACAACAAAGCGATCGAAGAGGGCCTCCGACGGCGGGCCGGCAGGGTCAGGCGTCATCAAACCAAGCGACTCAATCAAACAGACTCTACGCGCGACAAACGACCCGCCGGGACGCAGGCGCCCCGCGGGATCGGATCACCCACAGTCAGGTTCGTACTTTACGAAAGGGTTGCCGTCGCCGGTGACCGGTCCGGTGCGGCCGGCGGCGATCACGAAAATGGGTAGTAAAGTTCGCGGGCGACACGCGCCGGCCTCCGCTCCCACCCGGTCAACGGCCTCGACGGCCCAGGCCGGGCGCCCGTCAGAGCACCCAGCCGCCGTTGGCGTCGCCGGCGCCGGTGTAGAGGTTGGCCGTCGTCCCGCTGACATTGCCGGTGATGGCGATGGAGAAGTCGGCCCGGCCGTCGCCGTCGACGTCCAGCTGCAGGGTGGTGACGCCGCCGCTGAAGCCCAGCACCGCCTGCCCCGCCAGTTTGGTGAACCTGCCGACGAAGCTGAACGCCTGGTCGCCGTCGAGGTTGATGTTGGCGTCGATGGCGCTGAGATCGATGCGGTCATTCGCCGCGAACGACAGGTCCACGATCGTGTCCTTCTCGACCAGGCCCGCGCCCGCGGCGGCCAGGTGGATGTCGAGGTCGGTGAAGGCGAACGTATCGGCGCCGGCGCCGCCGGTCAGGCGGTCGTAGCCCGCGCCGCCGATCAGCATGTCGTCGCCGTCGCCGCCGTCCAGCACGTCGTTGCCGGCGTCGCCGTACAGCGTATCCGCCCCGTCCATGCCGCTGATCGTGTCTATGTCGCCGCCGCCGTGCAGGACGTTGGCGCCGCTGTTGCCGATCAGAGTGTTCTTAAGGGCGTTGCCGGTCCCGTTGAGGTCGCCCGAGCCGGTCAGGGTCAGGTTCTCGACGTTGGCGGTGAGGCTGTAGCTGATCGACGCTGAGACGGCGTCGGTTCCCTCCCCGGCCGCTTCGATGACCGTGTCGCCAGCGTCGTCGACCACGAAGGCGTCGTTGCCGAGCCCGCCGGTCATGCTGTCGGCGCCGGTCCCGCCGTCGAGCGCATCGTTGCCGATGCCGCCGACGAGGGTGTCGACGCCCGCGCCGCCGTTCAGCGTGTCGTTCTGACCGCCGCCGTCGAGGCTGTCATTGCCGTTCCCACCGTTCAGCACATCGTCCCCGCCGTCGCCGGTCAGGGTGTCATTGCCGTCCATCCCGCTCAGGGTGTTGGCGAAGCTGTTGCCGAGGATGACGTTGTCCAGGCTGTTGCCCGCGCCATCGATCGCCCGGCCGGGCGCCGCCAGCGTCAGGTTCTCGAACGCCGTCCCGAGCGTCCAGGTCAGGCGGCTGTGCACCAGATCCACGCCGTCGCCGCCGGTCTCGTCGGCCGTGTCGCCGGCGTCGTCGATGACATAGGTGTCGTCGCCGGCGCCGCCCTGCATCGTGTCGGCCCCGGCGCCCCCGCGCAGGTAGTCATTGCCCGCACCCCCGATCAGGAGGTCGTCGCCCGCGCCGCCGTCGAGCAGATCATCGCCGCCGCCGCCGTCGAGCGTGTCATCGCCGTCCAGGCCGCCGAGCGTATCGGGATCCGCGGTTCCGGCCAGCACGTCGGGCCCGGCCGACGGACCGTCCGGCCCGTCGTTCACCTTGACCGTCAGGGAAACGGCGGCGCTGTCGGCCACCTGGAGCGAGAGGATGCGCGTGAGGCGCGGCGTCAGGCTGACGTCGCTGTAGACCAGATTCTGAATCAGGGCGTCGACGGCCGCCGCGGTGGCCGAGCCGTTGAGCGTAATCGTCAGAGAGGCGCCGACGCCGCCGGTCAGGGCGCCGATGACGACGCCGCCATAGGTCACGTCGCTCCCCGCGACGCCGATCTGCCCCGCGCCCGTCCCCTCGTTGCGCACCGTGACCCGGTCTTCGGCGAGCAGACCGGTCACACGGACCTTCTCGCCGCTGAAGCTGTGGCCGGCGATCGCGGTAAAGGTGACGTCCGGGTCCAGCAGCTGGCCGGCGTTCCCCTCGGCCTGGGTCCAGCTGGACGACGCCCGGACACCCGTGAGGCTGGTCGTCGCGAACGCCGTGATCTGCCCGGGACTGGAGCCGAAGCCCCCCTGGGCGTCGGTCAGGCGGACGGTGCCCGCCGTCGTGCCGTCCGTGATCCAGAGCTCCGTTCCGTTGACGCCGTCGTCGGCGGTGAACATCACCTTCGTGCCGACAATCTGCAGGAAGCTGATCGAGGAACTCGCTGTCCCGGCGTTGATATCCTTGATCAAGACCGTGCCGCCCGCCGTTCCGTCGGTGACCCACAGCTCCATGCCGGCCGCCGCGGTGGTGGCCGAGAAGAGGAACTTCGAACCGAGCGTGAACCCGCTGGCCGGGCCGCTGCTTGCACTGCCCCCGTTGATGTCCTTCAGGAGGGTCGTGCCGGCCGTCGTCCCGTCGGTGATCCACAGTTCCGTGCCGTTGGTCCCGTCACTGGCGCTGATCAGCGCCTTGGTTCCGAGCACGCCCAGCACATAGGCGCCCGAGTCGCCGGCGGGATTGATGTCCTTGAGCAGGCTGGTGCCGGCGGCGGTGCCGTTGGAAACATAGAGCTCGATGCCGGATGGGCCGGCCGCCCGGAAGATCACCTTCCCGTTGACCGACCGGTAGTCGTAATCGTAGGGCCCCAGCGACGACGACGACCCGGTGACGATGTCCTTCAGCAGGACCGTGCCAGCGACCGTGCCGTCCGACACCCAGGGCTCGTAGCCGGCCGCCGCCGTGTAGCCGACGAAGTAGAATTTGTTGCCGATGGTCGGGCCATAGTTGTACTCGCCGCTGGCGAAGGCGTCGGGAAGCTGCACCGTCCCGGCGGTCGTTCCGTTCGTGCCCCACAGATGGCGGTTGCCGCTGGCGTCAAAGGCGTAGAACAGCAGTCGCCCGTTCCCGAGCTGGGCCCACAGTGTCGGCGAGGACCCGGCGGTCCCGGCCGCGATCTCCTTGAGCTGGAAGGTGCCGACGGCGGTGCCGTCCGACACCCAGACTTCCTCGCCACTCGCCGTCGATGTCGCCGTGAAGAAGGCCTTCCCGCCCTCGACGATCAGGTTGCTGATCGACGGCGAGCCCGCGCCGGAGACGATATCCTTCAGCTGGAAGGTGCCGGCGGCGGTCCCGTCGCTGACCCACAGCTCGGCGCCGCCGGACGCCGATGTGCCGACGAACACGATCTTGGACGCCGACAGGGCCACGCTCGCGCCGGTGGACGTAAGGCTGGCCGACAGGCTGGTCGTGCCGGCGACCGTCCCGTCGGTGGCCAGGAGCCCCGCCGAGGTCGCCAGAACCTGCTTGCCGCCGATCAGATAGCTGCCATTGGCGTAGGATCCGCCGGCCCCGGCGACGGCGTCGACCAGCATGACGGTTCCGGCGCCGGTCCCGTCGCTGACCCACAGCTCGGAGCCGTTGACGCCGTCGTCTGCATAGAACAGCACCTTAGATCCGAAGGCCGTCAAACCGGTGACGGACGAGCTGCGCGTTCCCGCGGCGATGTCCTTGACCAGCTGGGTGCCGGCGACCGTGCCGTCGGTGACCCACAGCTCGGTTCCCTCGGCCAGCGTGCTGGCGGTGAAGAATTGCCGGGAGCCCGCCACCGGGCCGATCGAAATGCTGCTTCCCGTGGCGCCCGCAATGCCGTCGGTCAGTCGACGGGTGCCCGCCAGGGTCCCGTCTGTGCTCCACAGCTCCTCGCCGTAGACCGGATCGGACGCCTCGAACACGAACCCCGACCCCAGGGCGGAAAAGACCGAATTCAGGCCGCTCATGCTGGCCAGGGCCGGGGACGTCGCCCGGACGTCGCTGACCAGCCGGGTGCCGGCGACCGTGCCGTCCGTCGCCCACAGCTCGGCTCCGTACGTCGGATTGCTGGCCTGGAAGAACAGCGTATCGCCGACGAGTTTGAAGCCCGAAGGATTGCTGCTCGCAAAGCCCGGGTTGATGTCGGCGAGCAGCACCGTTCCGGCGACCGTGCCGTCGGTCGACCAGAGTTCCAGCCCGGAGGTCGCGCTGGTGGCGGTGAACACCATGCGGTCGCCGACGACCGTGCGGTTGTTGATGGAGCCGCTGCCGGCTCCCGCATAGATGTCGGCGAGCATCATCGTGCCCGCGGATGTGCCGTCGGTCACCCACAGCTCAGCGCCCGCGCTGGTCGTCGTGGCGGTAAAGACGAGCCGGTCGCCAAGCCGGGTGAAGCTGGACGGCGACCCGTGGCTGGCCCCGGCGTTGATGTCGAGCAGCAGCTGGGTTCCCGCCACGGTCCCGTCCGAAACCCACAGCTCGAAGCCGACGCCCGTGCCGAGGGCGTTGAACACGACCTTGTCGCCCAGCACGGTGAAGCTGCTCGGCGAAGAGCTGGCCGACAGCGAGGCCAGGTCGCCCAGACGGAAGGTGCCCGCCGCCGTGCCGTCGGATATCCAGGGCTCGGCGCCCGTGGTTCCGTCCTGGGCCTGGAAGATCACCTTGTCGCCGAAGGCCGTCAGGCCGGTGATCGACGATGCGCCCACGCCGGGCCGGATGTCGGCCACCCGCTGGACTCCGGTCCCCGCGCCGTCGGCGACCCAAAGTTCCGTGCCGGCCGTCGCGTCGGTGGCGAGGAAGAACAGCTTGTCCCCCACGACCGTGAGCGACGTGGGCGATGACCCCGTCGACCCCGTGCGGATATCGAACTCCCGGGTGCCGGCGGCCGTGCCGTCGGTGACCCAGAGTTCACTGCCGTTCGGACCCGAGCCGACGAAGAACAGCCTGTCGTTCAGATAGGCCAGGGCGCCCGCCGACTCCGGGCCATTGGTGGTCAGGCGGTCAACCGAGGTTCCGTTGGCCGCCCAGAGCTCCAGGCCCTCGGCCTGACCGCGGTCGCCGATGAACAGGACCCGCCCGCCGACCGTGGTCGATCCGATGACGGAGACAAAGAAGTTCGACGCCCCGACGTTGGCGTCCGCCACCTGCCGCGTACCGGCGGTCGTGCCGTCGGTGAACCACCATTCCTGTCCGGTCGCCGCGTCGGTGGCGAGGAAGATCGCGCCACCCTGGACGGCGAAGAAGCTTGAGGGTGTCGAGCCGGTCGCGCCGCCGTAGATGTCCTTGACCATCCTGGTGCCGGCGGATGTCCCGTCCGTCGCCCAGAGTTCAAATCCGGTCGTGGCGTTGAAGGCGCGGAAATAGAGCGTGTCGCCGGCCTGCCCCAGGATGGCGATGTTCGAACCGTTGATTCCGGGATTGATGTCGGCCAGACGCAGGGTTCCCCCGGCCGTGCCGTCGGTGACCCACATCTCCTGGCCGCCGGTGGCGTCGGTGGCGAGGAACACCATCCGCCCGTTGATCAGCGTAAGGCTTCCGGGGCTGCTGGAGGATGTGCCCGAATTGATATCCCCGAGCAGAACCGTTCCCGCCTCCGAACCGTCGGAAACAAAAAGCTCAAGCCCGCTCACACCGTTGTCGGCCCGGAACAAAACGCGCGGCATCACTCAACTCCAGCACTGCGACAACAGCGGGACGTCGGGCAGCCCTGCGGCGATCCTCGCTCCGCTGACCCAAAACGGGTGCAGTCCGATAGTCGATCGTCCGGCTACCGCGGCTCAATGCCCATTTGCGGGGTAAGCGCATCGCGCCAAAGGCGTCGCGGGCGCCTCACCGACGCCGGACTGGAAGGCCGTGGAAAGGGCCGTCCGGCAGGATTGACTCGCCCCATGGCCGAGGACATAAGATTTGCAATCGATAACACAGTTCTGTGTGGTCGGGGGGACGCACGAATTGACTGCAAAAAGGGCAGAGTCATGGTGCGTCTCGTATCGTCAGCGGGTCTCGGAAACGCGAATCCGGACCTGAACCCAGCAACATCAGCCAGGCGACGGCTCCTGCAATCGCAGGCGAGCCGGCTCGTGTTGCTGTCGGCGATCGGGCTCGTCGCCACCTCGGCCGGGAGCCTGCTCGGCCCGGACCAGGCCCTGGCGGCCTGCGCCGTCGGCGCCACCACGGTGACCTGCGACACGACCGTCACCACCGACACGACTTTCCCCGGCAACGCGCCGCTTGACCGCAACTATGTCGGGCTGCTGCCGGTGCCGGTGGTCCTCAACGTCGACGCCGGCGCGACCGTGAGCGGTTACGGCCTCGCGGTTTCCAACACCGGAAACGGCGGCGTCACCATCACCAACAGCGGCTCGATCAGCGTCGACGCGGGCAACACGCCGACCGCGGGCGGCACCGCCGCGCTGTCGGTCGCGGCAGCCGGCGGCCCGATCATCTATACGGGCGGCGGCATCATCAACAACGGGAACGGCGATGCGTTCGACGTGACCCAGACGGCCGGCGCCGGTTCGGTCAGCATCACCCTGTCCGGCGGCGTGGTGGCGGCGTCGGGCCGCGGCGTCGTGGTCCGCGACGTGGCGACCAGCACCGGCGTTTCGGTGACCACCGGCAATGTCACCGCCCTGACCGCCGGGCAGAACGCCATCGACGTCCAGAGCCAGTCCCTGACCGGTAATGTGACCGAGGTCGCCAACGGCGCGATCCAGGCGGGCAACGCCGGCATGGTGGGCGCCATCCTCAACGGCGCGGCCACCGGCAACGTCAACGTCACCGCCAACGGCGCCATCACCGCGCGGTTCGGGGTCGACGCCGAGAACTTCGGCACGGGCTCGACCACGGTGACCACCGTCGGACCGGTCAACGCCACCAGCGGCAACGGCGTGTTCGCCCTGGCGACCGGCGGCGCGGTCACGGTCAACGCCGGCAACGTCACCTCCACCGGCAACACCGCCATCATCGCCCAGCAGACCAGCGCCGCCGGCGCCGGCGCGGTCAGCGTCACCGCCGGAACCGTCTCGGGCACCACCGGCATCGTGGCCAACAACGTCGGGACCGGCGGTCTCAGCGTCACCACCCACGGCGTGGTCACCGGCACGGCCGCCGAGGGCATCCTGGCCACCGGCAACGCCGGCGCCACGATCGTCGTCGACAACACCGTCACCGGCGCGACCCGCGGCCTCAGCCTGGTCGCCGGAACCGGCGGATCGGGCAACATCTCGGTGACCGGGACCGGCGGGTTCGCCGGCGGCACCGGCGACGCGGCCAACATCCTCAACAACGGCTCGGGCACGACCACGGTCAACGTCTCCGGCGCCAGCAGCTCGACCGGCGGCAACGGCTTCATCGTCCGCGACGTCGCGGCCGGGACCGGCGTCAGCGTCACCACCGGCGCGGTCACCGCCCTGACCGCCGGCAAGAACGGCGTCGACGTCCAGAGCCAGTCCCTGACCGGCAACGTGACCGAGGTGGCCAACGGCGCCATCCAGGCCGGCAACGCCGGCATGGTGGCGGCCATCCTCAACGCCGGCGCCTCCGGCAACGTCACCGTCACCGCCAACGGCCCGGTCGACGCCCGGTTCGGGATCGACGCCGAGAACTTCGGCACGGGCTCGACCACGGTGACCACCGTCGGACCGGTCAACGCCACCAGCGGCAACGGCGTGTTCGCCCTGGCGACCGGCGGCGCGGTCACGGTCAACGCCGGCAATGTCACCTCCACCGGCAACACCGCCATCATCGCCCAGCAGACCAGCGCCGCCGGAACCGGCGCGGTCAGCGTCACCGCCGGAACCGTCTCGGGCACCACCGGCATCGTGGCCGCCAATACGGGGACGGGTACGACGTCCGTGGTCGCCACGGGCGCGGTGACCGGGACCTCGGCCGACGGCATCGTGGCGACCGGAAACGGCGCGATCACCGTGACCAACGGCGCCGCCGTGACGGGGGCGACCAACGGCATCCGGACCGCGACCACCGGGGCCGGCGTCACCACCCTCAACGTCAACGGCGATGTCACCGGCAACGGCGCGGGCGATGCGGCGATCAATGCGGCCACGACCGGCGCGGGGACGATCACCGTCGCCATCGGCAACAACCGCACGATCACCGACACCGTCGGCAGCGCGGTCCGCACGACCAGCAATGGCGGCGCGGTCAACATCACCACCGGGACCGGCACGACCCTCGTCGGGGCCGGCGCGGGCGTGAACGGCTGGGTCGTCGACCTGAACAACGCCGCGGGCGGCACGACCACCTTCACGGTCGGCGCCAACTCGGTGGTCCGCTCGACCGACACGGCGACCACCGGCTACGACGACCTCGCGATCCGCGGCGTCGGCGGCAGCGCGGTGATCAACAACGGCGGTCGCATCCAGGGCCGGGTCAACTTCTCGGGCCTGACCGGCAACGTGCTGTTCAACAACACCTCGACCTTCAGCTGGCACACCACCGGGGCCTCGACCTTCAGCCCCGGCGCCGACACGCTGAACAACACCGGCACGATCTTCACCAACGCCGGCGGCGTCGCCACCTCCTGGGACTTCCTGGGCGGCAGCGACACCTTCGCCAACAGCGGGACCCTGGTGGTGGGAGAGCCCACCCTGGCCGCCTCGACGCTGACGATTACCAACCTCGAAGCCTGGAACAACTCCGGCACGATCGTGTTCGGCAGCTCCGGCGTCACGGCGTCGGATGGCCAGACCAACGACGCGATCTTCGCCGGCGGCGCCACCTTCACAGGGTCGGGCTCCAGCCGGCTGGTGATGGACGCCAACCTCGGCGCCGTGACCCAGACGAGCTGCGCGGTGCTGGCCGCGGCCGACTGTTTCAGCCTGGTCAACGGCACGACGGCCGGCAGCACGACGATCCGCATCAACGACACCGGCGCCGCCGGCGGGGCGTACAACCCGACCGGCATCGTGCTGGTCGACGTCAGCGGCACGGGCGCGACGGCCGACAGCCACTTCTCGCTGCTGGCCGGACAGCCCCTGTGGCGCGCGGACCCGGCCTCGTCCGACGGCGTGCTGGACAAGGGCCTGTTCTTCTACGACCTGACCACCAACCTGAACAAACAACACGTCCTGGTCGGCCTGCCCGACGGCGATGCGTTCGAGTTCACGGTGGCGGGCACGGCGGCGCAGAACGCCTGGTACCAGTCGACCGGCAGCTGGTACGACCGCCAGGCCGACCTGCGCGACCAGCTGGGCGACGTCGACGCCAGCGGCGCGGGCGTGTGGGTGAAGATCGCGGGCGGGGCCACCAACCGCGACCTGATCAACAGCTACGACCTGTTCGGCAAGACCTACAGCTTCGACACCAGCTACGCGCAGGACACCATCTCGCTCACGGGCGGCGTGGACTTCATCAGCGCCAACACCGGTGATCGTCAGTGGGTCGTCGGCGGCATGATCGGCTACGTCGACACCAACGTGAACTTCGACGCCTCGAACACCATGATCTCGATGGACGGCCTCACGGTCGGCCTCTACGGGACCTACGTGGCGAAGAACTTCTTCGTCGACGGCATCATCGCCGGGAACTTCCTGGACGTTCTGCACCAGGCCCCGTCGCTGGCCGCCGCGCCGAACAACCGCTTCACCAGCGAGGCCAACTCGGTCGGTGGTCAGATCGAAGGCGGCTACACCGTCGCCCTCGGCGAGAACGCCTTCTTCGAGCCGCTGGCCAGCCTGTCCTACGTCAAGACCACGTTCGACGACATCACCGTCCCGGGCGCGGTCATCGCCTATGACGACCAGACGAGCCTCCGCGGCAGCCTCGGGGCCCGCCTCGGCGCCAACCATGACTTCGACACCTTCACCTCCAAGTTCACGATCACGGCCCGCATCTGGGACGAGTTCGAGGGTGACAACGGTCTGGTCATCGACAGCGCCGGTCCGGACCTTCCGCTGACCGACGACTTCAGCGGCAGCTTCGGCGAAGTGTCGGGCAGCGTGAACGTGTTCAGCAACGAGGCGGCCTTCTCCGCCTTCGTGAACGCGGGCGTGAAGTTCAAGGACGACTACCAGTCGACGGACGCCTCGCTCGGCTTCCGCTGGCGCTGGTAGCCGCGGCCAACACCAACGGGGGGGCCGGTCGCGAGACCGGCCCTCTTCGTTTCCACCTTCCGTTTTCATGACGTCCCGCCGTCATCCCGCCCGCGCCCGGCGCGGCCGGCCAAGTCCGCGAGACTGCCGATCGCCGTTCAAGGTCTCGCGCCTGCCCCACGGCGGATGAGGCCGCGGCGAGGCCTGGCCGTCAGGCCCAGGGCCCGGGGGTGCGGAGCGGGGCGCCGCGATCTCCAAATTCTCCGCCGCCGTCAGCGACGGGAGCGGGCTAAAGTCCCGCGAGGTCACACAGGGCGGACGTGCCGCGGCCGCTCGCGCCGTCCCCCGTTAGAGGGGCGGCCTGTCGCCTGCCAGGGCGCGGGCCTCCTCTCCGGCCGGGTCCGGGTCCTCGATCGCGTGGGCGACGGCGCCGATCAGGGCCTCGGCGCTGAGGGGCTTGGTCAGGAAATCATCGGCCCCGGCGTCCATCGACCGGGTGCGGTGTTCGGGCATGGCGTTCGCCGTCAGCATGCAGATGGGGGTCCGCCGCAGACCGCGGCGGCGTTCGTCCTCGCGGATCAGCTCGACGACCCGGCGGTTCGTCGGGGTGCGCGACATGACATGCCATGTGGCGGCTCCGGACGACGTCCTGCTGGCGGAGATCGCGCCGATCAGCCGGGCGGCGATGAACGTCGCGGAGGTCGCGGACGCGGCGGATCTCGAATTGGTCGGCGCCGTCGCCATGGGAATCGTCGCCATGGCCGACAGCTGGACCGCCGCCGGACTGTGGCATGCCGACGCACTCCGGGTGCACCTGGCGTCGCTGAACCTTGTCATGGAGGCGGGCAACCACCAGGGGCGCCAGATCGTACAACAGCTGCAAGCCCTGCGACGGTCGATCGGCGTTTCCGAATAACCAACGCGCCGATGACTCGATTTCTACTGCACTGGCTCGGAGCGGGTAGGCGAGTAAGCAGAACTGGATACTTTTATGATACAGATGAACCAGAAGAATGCCTGCGCACCCGGCCGCATGATGCGCGGGGCCCTACGACTTGAATGCGGCGACTCCGCTATCGTCGCGAGCTGATCGACAAGTCAACTTGATTGAACAGTGATCTGTGTAGAAGCTTTGAAATTCACCGAACCGAAAAAACCTATGTATAACTTAACGAAAATGGCGCTTTTTCTAAAATTTGCCCCAAAATTGGGCCGATAATACATTATATCGTCGAAGATGTTACCCGTCCGGAACAGCCGTATCGTTACTGCTACCCATTTTGGGTTTAATATATAGACCTTTTGATTGTCACACACACCCGAATTTTTTCCGAACAATTATGGCGACATTGTCCCTAAATCGAGCATGGGCATTGTCTTCGCCCGCCGCCTGCGGCAAGACTGGATTCACAGCAGCGCGATCCGCGAACCAGATAGAGTGAGGCAAGATGGTCAGGACCGTACTTATTGTTTCAGACCGGCCCATCTGTACTGAAGTATTGACCGAAATAACAACGCGTCGCTTCAGCTCCGTGAATGTTCGCGTCGAGGTGGCCCTGGCGGACGCCGTGGGCCTGATCGAAATGCTGAACCCCGACCTCGCCATCGTCGTCCTCAACGGCGCCGGGCCGGGCGAGGCGGCGGCCCTGCCGGCATTCGTCGACCGCATGGCGCCCTGCCCCGTCGTGGTGCTCGATGACCGGTTTGACCGGGCCAAGTTCGAGGCCGTTCAGGCGGGCGGCGCCAAGGCCTACGTCCCCCTGACGTCCAGCCGGGATCTGATCGACGCGGCCATCGGCCTCGTCGCGGCGGGCGGGGTGCATTTCCATATGCCGGTCGGCCAGCCCCGGGCCGGCAAGCTCGAGGCGTCGCTTTCGGCCCGCCAGATCGCCGTGCTTCGCTGCGTCGCGGCCGGCAAGACCAACCGCGAGATCAGCGAGGAGCTCGGCATCACCGTCGCCACGGTGAAGCTCCACGTCCACGCGATCCTGGCGGCCATCGGCGCGCGCAACCGCACCGAGGCGGCGATCCTGGCCCATGAACAGGGACTGTCCGAGACGCGCGCCGACCTGCTTACGCCGGCCTGACGCCGCGGTCGTCGCCGACCAGCAGCACGGCCGCGCCCGTGAAGGCGCCGTCGCGCAGATCCGACAGCGCGCGGTTGGCGTCCCGCAGGGCGTAGGTCGTGACCCGCGGCCGGACCCCGGGCCCGCGCGGCCAGCGGCAGATAGTCCCGGGCGTCGTCCCGCGTGAGGTTGGCGACCGAGACCAGTCGCCGCTCGCCCCACAGGTCCGCGTAGGGAAACGACGGAATGTCGCTCATGTGGATGCCGCCGCAGACGACCACGCCGCCCTTGCACACGGCCCGCAGCGCGAGCGGAACGAGCGCCCCCTGCGGCGCGAACAGGATGGCCGCGTCGAGCGGCTCCGGCGGCGGCCCGTCCGAATCCCCGGCCCAGGCGCAGCCCAGCGATCGGGCCAGCCCCTGGGCTTCATGGTCCCCGGGTCGCGTGAAGGCGTAGACGGTCTGCCCCTCATGGATCGCCAGCTGGGCCAGCAGATGCGCGGCCGCGCCGAAGCCGTACAGGCCGAGGCGACGAACGGGCCGCCCCTCGCAGGCCTTGCGCCAGGCGCGGAAGCCGATCAGGCCCGCGCACAGCAACGGAGCAGCCTCCGCATCGCCGAGCGCGGCCGGCAGGGGGAAGCAGAAGGCCGCCTCCGCCACGACCTTTTCGGCGTAGCCTCCGTCGCGGGTCCAGCCGGTGAACCGGGCGTCGTCGCAGAGATTTTCCGCGCCCTCATGGCAATAGGCGCAGTGTCCGCAGACACCGCCGAGCCACGGGACCCCGACCCGGTCGCCGGGTCGGAACGCGGTCACGTCCGGCGCCGCCTGTTCGACCACCCCGACGATCTCGTGACCCGGAACCACCCCCGGCCGGATCGCGGGCAGCTCTCCGTCGACAATGTGCAGGTCGGTGCGGCAGACGCCGCAGGCCAGCACCCGCAGCAGCACCTCGCCCGGTCCTGGCGTCGGATCAGGCCGCGTCACCGGCTCCAGTCGACCGCCGTGTTCGGCGAGGGCCATGGCGAACATCGTCTGCCTCCTTCAGCGGCGCCGGAACCCCGCCGCCTGCGTGGCGGACGCGTCGCGCCGCCGGTCCCTGCGGTATCACCCGCCGACGCGAGGTTCGAGACCCTCGTGCTCACAGAGCGCGAACGGGGCCGCGCGGGACGCCATCCGGAGACAGACCGCCAGGTCCCGGAAAGGCGGATCCCGTCGAAATGGAACGCGACGATCCCGGGTCCGAAGCATGGCGAAGACCGGCCGGGCCGCCCCCTGCGACGCCCTGTCGCGGCGGGGATTGACCCCGGTCAACGCGGACCTTTTCCGGTGCGATAGTCAGGTCAGGCTTTCCGCGGCCGTCAGGCCGTCGAAAGCCGGTCCGGCGCCGGGCCACCCTGTCTTCCATCACCCCGGACCGGCGCGCCCGCGCGGTCCCCGGAGAAGGAGCCCTGTCCCATGACCACCGGCCTCCCCGTGTTCGACACGACCGTCCAGCAGTCCAACCGCTGGCTGGCGCGCGTCCAGGCCATGCTGCCCGACACCTCGCGTCAGGACGCCTACGCGGCCTTGCGGGCCGTGCTGCACACCCTGCGCGATCGCCTGCCGATGGACGCCGTGCTGGGCCTGTCCGCGCAGATGCCCATGCTGCTGCGCGGCGTCTTTCTCGAAGGCTGGCAGCCCGCCGCCGGCCCCGCGGACGCGGCGGCGGCGGGGACCTTCCAGGAGGCCGTGGCGAGACAGTTGCCGCGGGACTTCGGTCGCACGCCGGACGCCGTCGTCGCGGCGGTCTTCGCCGTTCTGGCCGACCGTCTCGATCCCGGCGAGACCGACCGGCTCATCCGGCTGTCGCCAGGGTCCGTGCGGGACTTCTGGCCCGCCGACTACCGCGTCGCCTGACGCCCCGGGGATCTAGCGCGCGGCCTGTTCCCGCTTGATGCGCTTGGCGATCGACCAGCGATGGACCTCGGACGGGCCGTCGTAGATGCGGAAGGCGCGGATATCGCGGAAGATCTGGTGCACCGGGGTGTCGTCGCTGACGCCGATGCCGCCCAGCACCTGGACGCAGCGGTCGGCGATGCGGAACAGGGCTTCGGACACCGCCACCTTGGCGATGCTCGACTCCGGACCGCCCGCGCCATGGCCGGCGTTGTCCAGCACCCAGGCGCACCAGTCGATCATCAGCTCCGACTGCTTCAGGTCGATCTCGTTGTCGGCCAGCATGAAGCCGACGCCCTCGTGGTCGATCAGCGGCTTGCCGAAGGCGTGACGCCGGCAGGCGTACTCGGTGGCGATGTCGTGGGCCCGCTTCGCCGCCCCCCACCAGCGCATGCAGTGGGTCAGGCGGGCGGGCGCCAGCCGCACCTGCGCGTACTTGAAGCCCTGCCCGACCTCGCCCAGAACGGCGTCAGACGACACCCGCAGGTCGTTCAGCTGGATGATGGCGTGTCCGCCCGGCATGGTCCGGTCGATGGTGTCGAGCACCCGCTCGGTGACGATGGCGGGATCGGGCATGTCGGCCAGGAACAGGGTCGCGCCCTCCTCCGTCCTGGCCATGATGATGCCGACAGACGCGCCGTCCGCGCCGGTGATGAAGGCCTTGCGGCCGTTGATGACCCAGTGGTTGCCGTCCTGGCGGGCGGTGGTCTTCATCATCGAGGGGTCGGAGCCGGCGCCGCCGTCCGGCTCGGTCATGAAGAAGGCCGAGCGGGTCCGGCCCTCGGCCAGCGGCCGCAGGAAGTGCTCCTGCTGCGCCGGGCTGGCGACCTTTTCCAGCAGGGCCATGTTGCCCTCATCGGGGGCCATGATGTTGAGGGCGATCGGCCCGAGCATCGAATAGCCGGCCGCGCGGAACACGGTGGCGATCTCGCGATGGTTCAGGCCGTGGCCGCCGAACGCCTCGCCAACATGCGGCGACAGCAGCCCGGCCGCCCGGGCGTGCGCCTTCAGCTCGTAGCAGAGCTCGTCCGAGGGGCCATGACTGCCGATGCGCGGATCGTTTTCGTAGGGAATGACGACCTCACGGATGAAGGTCTCGGTGCGGGCGGCCAGCGCCGTCTCGCGCGCGCCACGCGTCAGATCCACGGTCATTCCCGAACTCTCCCCGCCCTCGTCTGGCGCTGCGGGCGGCCCACGCCGCCCCGACGCGCGTGGGCTTAGCCGGATTGCCGCCGGCCGTCAGCCACGAACACGGCGCCTTCCCTAGGGGGCGACGCCGAATTTCGCGATGTACTCGGCGACCTCGGGGTTCAGGGCGATCGCCGTGGCGATGTCGTCATCGCCATCCTCGGTCCGGCCCAGCCGCCGCTTGGCGACGCCGCGCATGAACAGGGATGGCGACAGCTCCGGCGACTTCTCGAGCGCGGCGTCATAGTCGGCGATCGCGCGGTCAAACTGGCCCATGCGGAAATAGACCAGGGCGCGGCTGTCGAGATAGCTGGCCGTGTCCGGCCGCAGGGACAGGGCCTTTTCACAGTCCGCCAGCGCCCTGGGCAGGTCGCGGTTGGCCCGGCCCAGAAGCCAGCAGCGTACATTCCAGGCCTCCGGCTTGTCCTTGTCGCGTTCGAGGCCGGCGTCGAGGGTGGCGATGGCCTTGTCCACCCGTCCCAGTTCGAAGAGGGCGTCGGCGCGGTTGACGTACTCGAAGAAGGTCGTGCCCGTGCGGGCCGCCTCGATTTCCAGCTCCGCGGGCGTGCGCTTGTAGCCGCGCGGGGCCTCCATATAGACGTCGCCGCTGAGCGCGATCAGCCCGGCCTCGGCGGCCTGTTTGTCGGCGAACGGGATCTCCGGAACCAGCGCGCGCTTGCTCGCCATGCCGGTGAAAACGCCGTCCTTCAGGGTCATGGTGCGCCTGAGTTCGTAGCCGGACACCGTCTGGCTGACGTCGCCGCCGGTGAAGCGGAAGCCGGCCCCGCCGCGGGGAAGCCGGACAATGATCTGCTGCAGATCGAACTTCGGGGACTCCGTGGCGAAGGGGGCTTCGGCGTCCGGTCCCGGCTCGCGTTTCATGTCCGGCCGCCAGCCGACGGTCAGTTCGGACATCTGCCAGCGCCGCGGCCGGGCGCCGCGCTCGGCGGACCAGTCGAGCGACGCGGCGCCCTCCATGGTCAGCCGGACATCGCCGGTGGCTTCGTCGCGGCTCCAGCCCACCTTCACCGGCGTCACGTTCCAGGGCATCTCCCCCCAGAGGCTCTTGAGCGCCTCGTCCCGCTTGTCGTCGGACATGCTCTTGAGGCCGTAGGCCATCACCAGGCTGAGATCGCCCCGCATGATGATCTCGGCGGTGACCGGCGCCGGCGCGTCAAGGCCGGCCGTCGCGTCGATCTCGACCCGCGCTTCCACCAGCGGTCGTTCCGGCGGCGGGACGAGGATGGGCTCCAGCGTCGCATCGGCCCGTACGGGCAGCGCCCAGCGGTAGGGCGGCGGCACGAGGCTGTCGATGTTGCGGTCACCCTGCCGGGTGCCGTCCAGCCAATAGGTCTTGCCGTCGATGCGCGCCCGCACGATGGCGTGGTCGAACACCTCGACCAGCGGCAGCTGTGCGTCCAGCCCGTCGCCGATGACCGTGCTGACGAACACCACATCGGCCTCGATGCCGAGCTCGCGCAGCAGGGCCGCCAGCAGCACGCTCTTGCCCTTGCAGTCGCCGAACCGCCGGGTCCAGGTCGAGTCCGCCGAGGCCGGCGTGAAGCCGCCGAGATTCATGCCCAGGTACAGGTAGCGCACCTGGTCCTCGACCAGCCGCAGCGCGGCGGTGGCCCGAACCCGCGGGTCGCTCGACGCCGCGGCGATCTTCGCGACCTCGGCGCGCAGCGGCGAGTCCGGCGCCAGCTGCGAGGCCCTCTCGTACATCGGGGCCATGACCGCGGCGATGTCGCCCCAGCTGCTGAATTCGGTGGCCGACAGCCGGCCGGGGCTGTTGAAGCGCGGCGGCGCGCCGGCGGGCGGGGCGTCCGGCGTTTTGACATCCGTCAGATCGACAAGAAGCTCGGTTTCCCGGGCCGTTCGCGTCACCTTCGGCGCGCCGAACTGGCCGGTCCCGACCCATCGCACGGGGCGATCGTTCGACCAGACCTGACGCAGGTAAAGGTGGCCGATCCGGCCCCGGTTCAGGCTGACCATAGCTTCGCCGCGGCCCTGCATGACCGGATCCTTGTGACGCAGGGTGTAGGCGACCTCGATATAGTCCCCGACCTGGACGCCTTCGACCTGGAGCGTGGCCGTCAGACGGCCGTCGAGCATCGCCGCCTCCAGCCGCGATTCCCGGCGCAGGATGGTGAAGACATCCCCCCTCGCGAGCACGTCGATCACCGTGTCTCCGCGACGCAGCAGCACCTGGTGGACGGTCAGATCATCGGTCGCGGGATCCCAGCTCAGCGCGAGATTGGCCAGGGCCAGGGCCTGCGGCGTGCGCAGTTCGACGACGGTATGGAGGAAGGTCTCGATCCCCGCCTCGCCGATGCGGACCTGGTAGTCCTGCAACGCCAGCCGCGCCGGCTCGCTGGCCTCGACCGGGGCCGTCACGGCGAACGACTGTGGTTTGATCCATGCCGCCGGCTTGCCATAGCCCGGCGACTCGCCCGCCGCCGCCGGCGCGGCCCACATCAGGGCCAGCCCGACCAGAACCCATTTGAACATTACGCACTCCCCCGATGCGGCACGATATCGTCGCCGACCGGGCTTGCAACCCATGATCCCTCATGGGGTGAAAATACAATGTCCGGGAGGGTGTGTGGCGGTCGGCGGCCGGTTTCACCCGGCGGCCGGGCCCTCGAGCCAGGCGGCGACGCCGGCCGCCGCGGCGGCGCCGGACGCGATCGAGGCCTGCAGCAGATAGCCGCCCGTCGGGGCCTCCCAGTCGAGCATCTCGCCCGCCACGAACACGCCCGGCAGGGCCTTCAGCATCAGGCCGTCGTCGACCTGGTCCAGCGCCACGCCGCCGGCCGAGGAAATGGCCCGCTCGAGCCCCTGCACGCCCGTGAGGGTCAGCCGCACGGCCTTGATCCGCCGGGCCAGCTTGTCGGCGCCCATGGGCATGTCGCCGGGGATTTCGCGCAGCAGGCCGACGGCGACCGGCGACAGGCCGGCCGCCTTGCGCAGCCAGTTGGTCACGCTGTCCTTGCCGCGCGGTCGGGCCAGCCGGGCCGCGAGGGCGTCGATCGACAGATCGGGCCGCAGGTCGACGACCAGGGTCGCGGCGCCGTCGCGGGCGATGGCGTCCCGCAGGCCGGCCGAGAGGGTGTAGACCGCGCCGCCCTCAAGGCCGTAGCGGGTGACCATGGCCTCGCCGCGCACGGTCGTCTCGCCGTGGGTCAGGGCGATGGCCTTGAGCGGCTGGCCCGCGAACCGTTCGGCGAAGACCTCCGACCAGGCGACGTTGAAGCCGACATTCGACGGCCGGAACGGCGTCACCGTCACGCCCCGCGCCGTCAGCCACGGAACCCAGGCCGCGTCCGAGCCGAGTCGGGGCCAGCTTGCGCCGCCGAGGGCCAGCACCACGGAGTCGGGCGTCTCGGTGCGCGGGCCGTCGACGGTGTCGAACCGCAGGGCGGCGCCTTCGCCGAAGCCGGTCCAGCGCGAGCGGGTGCGCAGGGTCACGCCGGCGGCAGCCAGTCGGGCCAGCCAGGCCCTCAGCAGCGGCGAGGCCTTCATCGCCTTGGGAAACACCCGGCCGGAGGAACCGACGAACGTCCGCTGCCCCAGGCCCTCGGCCCAGCCAATCAGGTCGGTGGGCGTCAGCCGCTCCAGCCACGGCGCGACGGCGCCGCGGGCCGCGCCGTAGCGGCCGAGGAAGGCGTCGATCGCCTCGGTGTGGGTCAGGTTCAGCCCGCCGCGGCCGGCCATCAGCAGCTTGCGCGACGGCGAGGGCATGGCCTCGTGCACCACCACGGCGTGGCCGGCGGCGGCGAGGCGCTCGGCGGCCATCAGGCCGGCGGGTCCGGCTCCCACGACATGGACGGTTTTATGGGTCATCGGCCTCTACTAGCCCCCCGCCGCCCCCACGGGAACGGCTGTCAGGGCCGGCGGAGTCAGAAGGCGACCTTCAGCGTCAGTTCGGCCGTCGCCGGGCGCTGCGGCGTGACCTGGGGCGAGGTCCTCAGGGTGAAGGGATTGCCGTAGGCGAAGGTGTCGCCGCGGCTGTTCGCCGGATTGGTCACGGCCAGGGTCAGCACCCAGCGGTCGGTGACCAGACTGCCGGCGAGGCGGGCGTCGATATAGTCGCCCATGGTCGGCGAGGTCGCGGCGTCGAAGGTCAGGGTCGACTTGCCGATGTAGGCCAGCCGGCCGTCCAGCGCGATCAGCCGGTCGCCTGACAGCGGCCAGGCATAGTGGGCCGACAATCCGCCGGACACGTCCGGCACGGCGGCCAGGGCCAGGTCGCCGCCCGCGGTGAACCCGGCGTTGGCCCGGTCCAGTTCGGGCGCGTTGAGCAGGGCGTTGCCGGTCAGGACCAGCGCGCCGGACCGGTAGACGCCCTCGACCTCGATCCCGCGGTTCACCCCGTCGCCGATGTTGGCCGTGAACGGCAGGCCGTTGGGCAGCAGCTGGTCGCTCTGGATATTGGACCAGTGGGCCTCGAAGGCCGCGAGGCGCAGCTGCAGCCGGCCGTCCAGCCCCTGCCAGCGGCCGCCGGCCTCCAGGCTCCACAGCTCGTCGCCGCCGTAGCGACGCCAGGGCTGCGCCCCGCCGGTCGCCGTGAACGTCTGTCCGGGAACGCCGGTGGTGTTGATGCCGCCCGCCCGATAGCCCTCCGCCGCCTCGACATAGACCATGGTGGTCGACGAGCGGCGCCAGGCCAGCAGCAGCTTCGGCGCGAAGCCGTTCTGGCGGTCCGACCCGTCGTAGGCCGACGCGGTTCCCGCCAGCGGCGCGGTGATCCGGCTGGACACCGAGCCGGTGACGCTGAACAGCCGACCGCCCAGGGTCAGGTCGAGCCGCTCGGCCAGCGGCAGCGTCAGCTCGCCGAACAGGGCCGTCTCGTCGAGCCGGTCATGGCGGTCCTCGCTGAAGCCGACAACGGCGGCCGGGCCCGGACGGGACAGCTCCAGGGCGATGTCCTGCCGCGAGCGGGCGTAGAAGGCCCCGACCAGCCAGCGGATCCTCGCCGCGTCCGGGGAGGTCAGGGTCGCTTCGGTGACCAGGCTGCTGATATCGTTCTCGTCGTCGAACGCGACCGGCCCGGCCGGCATGGCGACGGGCGGCGCCGCGGTCGCGTCGTAACGGCTCGCCACCTGGTGTTCGACAAAGGCGGTCGACCAGCGCAGCCGCGCCCAGCCGAGATCTCCGGCCAGGCCGAGGTTGGCCTCGGCGAAGTCATTGTCGTGCGGCTCGCGCAGGCTGTTGTCGCGGGTGTAGGGCGCGGCGTCGGCGAAGGCGTACTGGGTGTCGGATGCGTCGATGGCCTGGGCGATCAGGCCGGTCGACAGCGTCCAGCGGTCGCCGAGCGACAACGACGCGGCCAGCCGTCCGCCGAAGCGGATGGTCCGGTTGACGTTGCTCAGCCCCAGGCCCGCATCGTCAATGTAGCCGCCGGTCTGCTCGCGCCAGCCGACCGCGCGCACCGCGCCGCGTCCGCCGAGCACCGGCAGGTTGACCATGCCCTCGACCGTCGCGGACGGATCGCCGCCGCGCGTCGCCGCGACGCCCCCCGAGACCCAGCCGCTGAAGCCGGACGGATCGGGTTTCGCGGTGACGAGGTGCAGTACGCCGCCGAGCGAACCGGCCCCGTAGAGCGCGCCCTGCGGCCCGCGCAGCACCACCGCCTGGTCCATGTCGGTCAGCCGCAGGTCGGGATCGGGCGCGTTGTAGGTGACCCGCACATCGTCGACATAGATGCCGACCATCGACTGGGTGCGTCCGGTCAACGGTCCGTCGGACAGGCCCCGCAGCAGGATCTTGTTGCGGCCGGCGCCGAGGTTGGTGACCGTCATCGACGGCGAGAGACGGGCGATGTCGCCGGCGTCATTGACGCCCTGGCTGGTCAGGGTCGCGGCTCCGAGCGCCGTCACCGGATAGGCCAGCTGGTCGATGGCGGTCGGCCGACGGGTGGCGACGACCACCACGGCCTCCAGGTCGGTCGAGGTCGGGGCCGTCGCGGGGGGCGGCGGACGCGGCGGGGCGGCGGGCGGCCTGGGCAGCGGCGACACCTCGACCGCGCGGCCGTCGACGAAGCGGAAGCCGCAGCCCGTGCCGGCCAGGATCCGTGTCAGTCCCGCCCGCACGGTATAGCGCCCGACCAGGGCCCGGCCGGTCGGGGCGCAGGCCGCGAGGTTGCGGGTGCTGATCGAGATGTCGGCCTGGACGGCGAAGTCGACGAGCTCGGCGCCCAGCCCCCGGGCGGGAACGTTGAACGCCACCGTCGCCGGCGCGGCCACGGCGGCGCCCGCGCTGGTCGCGGCCAGGGCCAGGCCGGTCAGGAGCGCCCTGTACGGGCGTGGGGCGTTGGACAAGGACGGCGTCTCGCGGTTCAGCGCAGGAGAACAGTCCCTTCCCTACGCTCGACAGTGAGCGAAAGGTAGTCCGCCAGACGCCGGACGACTTGATCCTGATCATCCAGCGTCAGGACGCCGGAAAATCGCTTGCGACCCGCCGCCGCCGAGACCTCGATCCGGCCGCCGTAGCGCCGGTTGAGGTCGCCGACGATCTCCGACAGCGGACGGTCCTCGCAGATCAGCCGCCCCTCGGTCCAGGCGAAGGCCACGGCCGGATCGACCCGCGTCTGGCGCGAGGTCGGCGCGCCGACCCGGTGGCTGAGTTGCTGGCCGACCGTCAGCCGGGCGACCGGCGCGGCGCCGAGGGCGGGCTGGCGCACCTCGACGATGCCGCGCCGCACGGTGACGACCACCTGGTCGTCGTAGTGGCGGATGTTGAACTCCGTGCCGACGACCTTCACCTGCTGGTCGCCGACGGAGATGAGGAAAGGCTTCTTCGGATCGTGGGCGACGTCGAAGGTCGCCTCGGCGCTGTCCATCGAGACCCGCCGGGCGCGCCAGCCGATCCGGGCGGTCAGCGCCGAGGCGGCGGCCAGGCGGATATGGCTGCCGTCGGACAGGGTGACATCGCGGGTCTCGCCGGGCGCGGTGCTGTAGGTGACGGGCGTCCCGAGCGCGCTCTGCCAGACCACCGGGCCGGCCATCAGCACGAGGCTGGCGGCGATCAGCCCGCCCCAGACCTGGCGCGGGATGCGCCGGGACGGCGGCCGGGCCCGGCGCGGCTCGAACGCGATCACCTGGCCCATCGGCTCGGCGGTCCAGCGCGCGAGGTCGGCGGCGTCCCGTTCGATCCGGTCGGACAGCGCCTCGACGGCGTCGAAGGCCTCCTGCCGTTCCTCCGAGCCTTCCAGCCAGTCGGCCAGCGCGATCCAGTCCTCGGCGGTCGAGGCGTCGGACTGGACGCGCACGAGCCAGGCGACCGCTTCGTCGCGCAAGGCTTCCGCATGGGATTCCGGGGGCTGGCCGCTCATCGCGGAAGAGGTCTCCTGTTCGTCAGGTCTTCGGGTCCTGCCCAAATGACGCCACAAACGCCCAGGCGCCTCCAACATTTCTTTGGGGGGGTCCGGACGATCATCGACCGACCTTCGCGAGAATGCGTTTGAGGCTGGCCATGATGTGCTTTTCAACGCTCGACCTGGAGATTCCCATCGCCTGCGCCGTCTCGGCGTGGGTCAGGCCTTCCAGCTTGTGCAGACGGAACGCCTCCTGGACCTGCGGCGGCAGGTCGCCGACGGTCGCGATGATCTGGTCCAGACGCTGGCGGGCGGCCAGGGCTTCGTCGGCCGGCGGGGCCTGGGCGACGTCCTCGCCGCCGGCGGTGACCGTCTCCGCGTCGCGCCAGTCGGCGTCGCGGCGCTCCGACCGCCTCTGCTGCTTGATGCGGTCGAGCATCAGGTTGGTGCCCAGCCGGTAGAGGTAGGCGGCCGGGTTGCCGATATCCTCCGCCGGCAGGCCCGCGATCTTCAAATAGATGTCCTGCACCAGATCCTCGGCGGCGGCTTCAGAGCGCAGGCGGATGCGGAAATAGCGCACCAGCTCGGCGCGGCGCGCGAGATAGACGGCGATCAGGGGATGGCTGTCGCGCTCGTCCAAGGCCGGGACCGGACCTCCCGCGGCTGACGCGCCGCCGACCGCTCCGGCGATCCGGAGACCTCCCGATTTCCCCCATGCCGGCCGGTCGCGCAATCGCCAATGTCGATTCCTGTGAGGGGGTCTCCCGACGACGTCGTCATTCCGGTCAGAGGGCGCCGGTGGGACGCGAGAACGGAGACGAGCCTTGCTGGAAGTGATGATGGTCGATGACGGCGCCGTCCGGGGAAGTCTCCGGTTCGACGCCGACCGCGTGCGCCGGTTCACGGCGGTGGAGCCTGGACGGATCAGCATCCACCACAGCGGGCGGCCCGACCGCCTGCGGGTGGAGGCCTATCTTGAAGCCGCCTACGCCCGGGCCTTCGACGGCCACATCCGCAGCCACTTCCCGACCCTGATCAGCGTCCAGGACAACGACGGCGTGATCCACGCCGCCGCCGGCTTCCGCTTCGCCGCCGACGCGCCGCTGTATCTCGAGCACTATCTCGACGGCCCCGTCGAGACCGCCATCGCCGACGGCCTGGGCGACCGGCCCCGCCGCGACCAGATCGCCGAGATCGGCAACCTGGCCTCGGAGAGCCCCGGCGCCTCGCTGTTCCTGTTCCTCGCCCTCGCCGCCCACCTCGACCGGCAGGGCTGCACGCACGCCGTCGCGACGGCCACGAAGCAGCTGCGCCGCAGCTTCGCCCGGGTCGGGTTCGCCACCCGGGGCCTGACCCGCGCGCAGGCCGAGCGCCTGCCCGACGGCGGGGCGGACTGGGGCGCCTACTACGCCCGTGACCCGGAAGTGCTGGTCGGCGCCATCGCCCCGGCCCTGCCGGCGCTGGCCAGCCTGCTGCTGGCCGATCCGATCCTCGACACCGACGTCACCCCCCGCCTGCATCCGGCCCTGCCGGGGAGCGGCGTCCAGTGAGCCGCGTCCTCGACGCGCTGACGCGCCACGCCGCCGCCACGCCCGCCGCCATCGCCCTGAGCGACGCAAAACGGACCTGGACCTACGCCGAGCTGGCAGAGGCGGTGGATGAAACGGCCGGCCAGCTGGAACGATTGACCTCGCGCTTCCGGGCCGGGGCGCCCGTGGCCGTGGTGCTGGACAACAGCCCGGCCTGGGTCGTGCTCGACCTCGCCCTGGTCAGGCTGGGCTGGCCCAGCCTGCCGATCCCGGCCTTCTTCACGCAGGCCCAGCGCAGCCATGTGCTGGCCGACGCGGGCGCGGGCCTGCTGATCGCGCCGGGCGAGGATGACGCCTGGATCGACGCCGCCGGCGCCCGGCTGGGCGTCGCCCTGCTGGCCACCGCCCCGACGGGGCTTCCCGAGGGCACGGCCAAGATCACCTACACCTCCGGCTCGACCGGCCAGCCCAAGGGCGTCTGCCTGTCGCAGGACCAGATGGAGGCGGTCGCCGCCTCGCTGGTCGAGGTGATCGGCGCCGACTACGCCGGCAAGCACCTGCCGCTGCTGCCGCTGTCGATCCTGCTGGAGAACGTCGCCGGCCTCTACACCACCCTGCTCGCGGGCGGCCGTTATCATGTGCTGCCAGCGGCCGACCTCGGCCTCGACAACCCCTTCCGGCCGGACCTCGCCAAACTGGCGGCCACCATCGCCGGCGAGAAGGCCACGAGCCTGATCCTCGTGCCTGAACTGCTGCGGGCGCTGCTGATGGTCATGTCGTTCGCGGGCGCGCGCTTCCCGGACCTCAGCCTCGTCGCCGTCGGCGGCGCCAAGGTGTCGCCCAAGCTGCTCGACCATGCCGCCGCGCTCGGCCTGCCGGTCTACGAGGGGTACGGCCTCAGCGAGTGCGCCTCGGTGGTCGCGTTGAACACGCCGGGCGCGCACCGCGCCGGCAGCGTCGGCAGGCCGCTGCCGCACCTGGACGTGACCCTGTCGGCCGACGGCGAGATCCTCGTCGGACCCCGTCCCTTCCTCGGCTACGCCGGCGGCGCGCTCAACACGGGCGTGGTCGCCACCGGCGACATCGGCGGGCAGGACGCCGACGGCTTCCTGTCGATCGCCGGCCGGCGCGGCAACACCATCATCAACGCCTACGGCCGCAACATCGCGCCCGAATGGGTCGAGAGCGAACTGCTGGCCCAGCCCGAGATCCGCCAGGCGATCGTCTTTGGCGAGGCCCAGCCCGAGCTCGGCGCCCTGATCGTGCCGCTGATGCCCGACCTCGACGCGGCGACGCTCGCGCGGGCGGTTGAGCGGGCCAACGCCAACCTGCCGCCCTACGCCCGGGTCGCGCGCTGGCGGATTCGCCCGCCGCTCGACCCCGAGGCCGGGGAACTGACCGGCAACGGCCGTCCGCGCCGCGCCGTCATCCTCGCCAACCACCGCCCCTTCATCGAAGCCACCGAACAGGAGACCCAGCCGTGACCTTCTTTCAGCGACTGATCACCGAAACCGCCCCCGGCCAGCAGACCCTGGCCTCCGTGCCGCAGATCCAGGACGGCCTGACCGGCGCGATCTCGCTTGAGACCTACATCGCCTACCTGACCGAGGCCTATCACCACGTGAAGCACACCGTGCCGCTGATGCAGGCGGCCAAGGCCGGGCTGGACGACGCCCACCAGCGCTTCCGCGACGCCCTCGACGAGTACATCGCCGAGGAGACGGGCCACGAGGAATGGATCCTCAACGACATCCGCAACTGCGGCGGCGACCCGGAGGCCGTGCGCAACGGCACGCCCCGCGCCGCGACCCAGGCGATGGTCGACTACGCCTACGACTACATCCGGCGGGTCAATCCGATGGGCTTCTTCGGCATGGTGCTGGTGCTCGAGGGGACCAGCGTGCGGCTGGCGACCCAGGGCGCGGAGGCGGTGGCGAAGAACCTCGGCCTCGGCCCGCAGTGCTTCAGCTACCTGACCTCGCACGGCGCGCTCGACAAGGAGCATCTGGTGTTCTTCCAGAACCTGATGGGCGAGGTCGACGACCCCGCCGACCAGGCCGCGATCATCGAGGTCGCCGGCGGGGTGTTCAACCTGTTCGCCGGCGTGTTTGCCGCCATCCCCCACAATCGCGAGGCGGCCCATGTCGTTTAAGGACAAGGACATCCTAATCACCGGCGGCTCCGGCGGCCTCGGCGCCCTGATCTGCCGGCAGCTGGCGGCAGAGGGCGCGCGGGTCACGGTGCTCGATCGCATCGACTCCGACGTCGCCGGCCAGACTTTGAAGCACGACCTCGGCTCCGCGGCCGGGCTCGAGGCGGCGGCGGCCGACATCGGCCGGCGTCACTGGGACATTCTGATCAACCTGGCCGGCATCCAGCACTTCGGGCCGTTCGAGCGCCAGTCGCCGGAGCATCTGGTGACCAGCTACATGGTCAACCTGGTCGCGCCGGTGCGGCTGACCCAGGCGGTGCTGCCGCGGATGAAGGCCGAGGGACGGGGCCAGATCGTCAACATCGGCTCGATCTTCGGCTCGATCAACTTCGCTCATTTCGTCAGCTATTCCAGCGCCAAGGCCGGCCTGCGCGGCTTCAGCCAGGCCCTGCGACGCGAGCTGACGGGAACCGGCATCGACGTGACCTATGTCGCGCCGCGCGCCGTGCGGACACCGCTCAACACCCCGGCGGTGATGGAGTTCGCAAAGCTCACCCACATGAACATGGACGAGCCCCAGGCCATCGCCCGGCGCATCGTCGCCGCCGTCCGCGCGCGCCGCCGGGACGTCTACTTCGGCTTCCCCGAAAGCCTGTTCGTCCGCATCAACGCCCTGCTTCCGGGCCTCGTCGACCGCGCCCTGTCGGCCAACGACCGCAAGGCCGTGGCGATGTTCGCCCGCTGATCCCAAGGATAGATCCCATGAAACTCGCCCCGATCCTGCTCGCCCTGGCGCTGGGCTTCGGCGCCGCCGCGCCGACCCTCGCCCGTGACGCCGCCTTTGACGCCCGTGTCGACGGCCTGGCCCACGGCTGGGACCACGTGAACTTCGAGATTCACGACAAGCCGGCCCAGGCCGCCGCCGCCGCGAAGCTGGCCGCGCAGGCCGACGCCCTGGCCCACCAGTTCCCCGCCCGCGCCGAACCCCTGGTCTGGGAGGCCATCGCCCTGTCGACGGAGGCGGGCGCCAAGGGCGGCCTTGGCGGTCTCGCCCTGGCCAGGGAGGCCAAGGCCCTGCTTGAGCGCGCCGAACACATCAACCCGGCCGCCCTCGGCGACGGCTCGGTCTACACCAGCCTCGGCTCGCTCTACGCCCAGGTGCCCGGCTTCCCGGTCGGCTTCGGCGACCCGGCCCGGGCCCGCGCCTATCTGCTCAAGGGCGTCGCCGCCAACCCGAACGGCCTCGACAGCAACTACTTCTACGCCGACTACCTGGTCCGCCAGGGACAGTACGCCGGCGCGGTCAAGGCGCTGGAGAAGGCCCTCGCCGCCCCGGCCCGTCCCGGACGCGAGATCGCCGATCGCGGGCGTCGCGCGGAAGTCCAGGCGCTGCTGGCCCGGGCGAGGCAGAAGTTGTAGCCGAACCCCGCCTCCAGGGTGGCCAGAACGCCACAGCCGTCGATTGAAATCCGGTCATCCCCCCCCAAACTGGGGATAGAGATATCACTGGTATCGGTTGAATCGGATTGTCTCCTGTCAACGGCCCGCTAGGGGTCGAGGGGGGAGAGGCGGAACACACCACAGCATGGCTGACGTGCGACCCTTGAGTGCGGGCCGGTCAAACCGGTCGGGACGCCGAAAGGCTGCCCGCGCGGGGCTCGTGGGCTTCGCCGCCCTGGTCGGTTGCGGCCTGGTCGCGGCGACGCCGGGCGTCAGCCGCTCGGGCGACCCGGAGAGCCTGACGCTGGCCGGCGCGCCGGCCGGCCGCGAGGACCCGCTGCGCCGCTTCAACCGGCGCAGCTTCGCCTTCAACACGGTCCTCGACAGGGTCCTGATCGGTCCGGCGGCGCGGGGCTACCGGCGCGTCGTGCCGGCCCCCGTGCGGCGCGGACTGGGCAATGTCGTCGGCAACCTGCGCGAACCGGCCACGGTGGTGAACGCGCTGCTGCAAGGACGGCCAAAGGTCGCGACGCGCGCCACGGCGCGTTTCGTCGGCAACTCCACGGTCGGCCTGCTCGGGGTGTTCGACGTGGCCGGCCGCAGCGGCCTGGAACGCCAGCCGGCGGACTTCGGCCAGACGCTCGGCCGCTACGGCGTCAAGCCGGGCCCCTACATCTATCTGCCGGTCATCGGTCCGACGACGGCGCGGGACGGGGCCGGGTCCATCGTCACCCTGCTCGGCGACCCGGTCAGCCAGGCGACGGGCGGCCCGCGCACCGACTTCGCGCTTGGCCGGACGGTCGTCCGCGGCCTCGAGGCGCGGTCCGAGGGCGACGCCACCCTGAAGGCCGTCATGGAGGACTCCACCGACCCCTACGCCACGATCCGCTCCGCCTATCTCCAGTCCCGCGCCGCCGCGGTCCGCGAGGCGGCCGGCGAGGAGGAAGCCCTGCCCGAGTTCGACGCCCCGGCGCCCGAGGCGGACACCGCCGCGCCGGCTCCGACCCCAGACCCCGCAAGCCCCCCCTCATGATCACAGCTCCCTTCAACCGACGGCGCGCGCTCGCCGCCTTCGCCGCCGCCGTGTTCGCGCCCGCCGTCGCCCTGGCCCGCGTCGCCCGCAACGCCGCGGCCGAGCAGTTCGTGCTCAGCGAAGGGCAGAAAGTCCTCTCGGTGGTCACCAACCGGGGCCTGTCGGCGACCGCCCGCGACGCGGCCTTCCGCGACATGATCGACCAGCTGGCCGACTTCCAGCGCATCTCCGGCTTCGTGCTGGGCAAGTACGCGCGGGTCATCACGCCGGCGCAGCGGCAGCGCTTCAACGCGGTGTTCAAGGGCTACGCCCAGCGGCTGTTCCAGACCCACCTGACGGGCTTCAAGGGCAACCAGCTGCAGATCACAGGCTCGGTCGTGCGCGGCCCGACGGACACGGTGGTCAACACCGTGGTCAGCGGCGATCCCAAGGCCGGGCCCCTGCCCGTGTCATGGCGTGTGCTCGGCGGCCCGGGGTCGTTCAAGGCCGTCGACGTGCAGACGCGCGGCGTCTGGCTGGCCATCACCCTGCAACAGGACTTCGTGTCCACCATCGACAACGCGGGCGGCAACGTGGACGCGCTGATCACCCGGCTCGAAGCCGACAGCGCCCGCCACGGATGACCGCCATGCCCGGGAGACCCTGACGATGCGCGAGAACTGGGCCGAGACGATCGTCGGCGCCCTGGTGCTGATCGGCGCCGGCGGCTTTCTCGGCTACCTGATGCTCACCGGCGACGTCGGGGCCCCGTCCGGCGGCTATCCGGTCAAGGCCCGCTTCGGGCAGGTCGGTTCGCTCAAGGAGGGCGACGACGTGCGCGTGGCCGGGGTGAAAGTCGGCCAGGTCAGCCGCGTGACGCTGGATTCGAAGACCTATTTCGCGGCCACCGAGCTGACCATCGACCACGGCGTCAACCTGCCGTCCGACTCGACCGCCAAGGTGACCAGCGACGGCCTGCTGGGCGGGGCGCACATCTCGATCGAGCCGGGCGCCGCCGAGGACATGCTCAAGCCCGGCGGCGAGATCGAGAACACCCAGGGCGCGGTCGACCTGTTCGGCCTGATCGGCCAGGTCATCAAGCCCCAGCCGGCCGCGGCGCCCGCTCCGGCGACGGAGCCGCAATAGCATGGCCGCCGCCGCGCGCCTGACGCCGCTGGCGCCGGTGGCCGCCGTGGGTCGCCTGACCCTCGGCCTGACGCGGCTGACCGGCGCCCTGACCCTGTTCGCGTTGCGCGGCCTGCTGGCCTGCCTGTCGCTGCCGTTCTACGGCCGGCAGCTGCTGCAGCAGGGCGTGGCCATCGGTTTCATGTCCCTGCCGGTCATCGGGCTGACGGCGATCTTCACCGGCGCGGCCCTGGCGCTGAACATCTACACCGGCGGCGGACGGTTCAACGCCGAGCAGATCGTGCCGCAGATCGTCGCCCTGGGCATCACGCGCGAGCTGGCCCCGGTGCTGGCCGCCCTGATGCTCGCCGGCCGCGTCGCCGCGACCATCGCCGCCGAGATCGGAGCGATGCGGGCGACCGAGCAGATCGACGCCATGCGCACCCTGTCGACCGATCCGTTCCGCTATCTCGTCGCGCCGCGCCTGCTGGCCGGGATCGTCACCCTGCCGATCCTGACCGGCGTGGCGGACATCATCGGCATCGCCGGCGGCTGGCTCGTCTCGACCCTGACGCTGGACTTCAGCCCGGCCGTCTATGCCCGCGCCACGGTCGACTTCGTCGAGGCCTGGGACGTGCAGTCAGGCCTGATCAAGGCCGCCGTGTTCGGCTTCATCGTCACCCTGATGGGCTGCTACCACGGCTACACGGCCATCGGCGGCGCGCGCGGCGTCGGCCGGGCGGCGACCCGCGCGATGGTCTGGTCGGGCGTGCTGATCTTCGCCACCGACTATGTCCTGACAACCCTGTTCACCCGGGGATGACCGTGACGACGCCGATCCTCGAATGGCGCGCGGTCCGCAAGCGCTTCGGCGGCAAGACGGTGCTGGACGGACTCGACCTGGCGGTCGACGCCGGCCGCTCGCTGGTCATCATGGGCGGCTCGGGCCAGGGCAAGTCGGTGACGCTGAAGCTGGCGCTGGGGCTGATGCAGGCCGACGCCGGCGAGGTGCTGTTCGAGGGCCGCGCCCTGCCCGGCGGCCTGGGGCGACATCAGCAGCGGCTGTACCGGGCGTCCGGCGTGCTGTTCCAGGGCGCGGCGCTGTTCGACAGCCTGACCGTCTGGGAGAACGTCGCCTTCCGCCTGATCAACGCCGACGGCCGGGGCCGCAAGCCCGCCCGCGCGGCGGCCCTGGAGGCGCTGGAGCAGGTCCGGCTGGAGACCTCGGTCGCCGACCTCTATCCCTCGGAGCTGTCCGGCGGCATGCAGAAACGCGTCGGCCTGGCCCGCGCCATCGTCGGCAAGCCCCGCATCCTGTTCTTCGACGAGCCGACCACGGGCCTGGACCCGATGACCGCCGAGGCCATCAACCTCCTCATCGTCGATCTGGTGAAGCGGCTGGGCTGCACGGCCGTGTCGATCACCCACGACATGGTTTCCGCGCGCACCATCGCCGACGACATCGCCATGCTCGACAGGGGCAAGGTGGTCTGGCGCGGCCCGGTGAAGGACCTGGACCAGGCGCGCGACGCGGTCGTTCAGCGCTTCATCAGCAGCAGCGCCGGTCCGCCGCCGGACGCGAAGGCGGTCTAGGAGGGGTCGGAGGCCTGCGTGCTGCGGTGGTTGCGTAACCGCGCCAGCCCCGACACCAGCTTCAGCCGGTCGGCCTCACTCAGGGTGGTGTCGACGCTGAGGCACTGCAGGGCGGCGATGTGGACGTCCACGGCGGGCCAGTCCCAGGCGCCCGTATCGGTGCAGTAGTCCAGCAGGTCGCAGAAGCTGGAGCAGGCCTCCGGCAGGCCGCGCAGGGCCGAACTATCGGAGACATCGATGATCTTCAGCACCAGGGCGTACAGATCCATCGGCACGGTGGCGTCACGGTCGGCCGCTCCGGGGCCCCAGGTCTTGCTGATCGTGGCGACTGTCTCGCGGATCGTCGCCTCGCAGGCCGGCGCCAGCGCGCTCAGTTCGGCCTGGGCGTCGGCGATCGCGTGGCCGACGAGCTTTCCGCCGCCGTCGAACAGGGCCGCCTGAAGGCGGTTGCGGACCTTGAACTTGCGGGCGGCCGTCACAGGGCCACCTTGGTCGGCTTCATCATTGCGTTGATCTGGTCCTGGGACAGATTGGGCGACGTCGCCTCGCCGAGATGGGCGGAAAGGTCTTCGGCCCGACGACCGTCGATCCCCGCGGGAGGGCCCTCGCGCCGGAAACGGCGATCAGGGCCCGCATAGCTGTCGACCTCGATGAACATGCGGTCTTCCCTGGCGATCCAGTAGATGCGCTCCAGCACGGTCTTGGGGCGGATCGGCTTGGTGATCGCGTAGTTGGCGCCGCAATCGCGAGCCTTTGTCACGTGGGACTTCCGCGTATGCGACGTGATCAGGATGACGGGCACAAAGCGGTTCTGCCCCGGCGCTTCACGACGGATCCAGCTGGTCAGGGCGTAGCCGTCCAGATCGGGCATCTGCGCGTCGGTGATCACAAGGTCATACTGGCCCTTGGTCAGCTGGGTGCGGGCGTCCTCGCCGCCGGGGCTGCGAACGATGCTGCGCACGCCGAAGCCGGTGACCACCTGCGCCATGATGTCGAGCGCCTGCGGATTGTCGTCGACCAGCAGGACGACGAGCTTTTCCAGGTTGATCCTGGCGGTTGGGAGCATGGTGGCGCGGGGCGACATCTGGCTAGAACATCTCAAGGTCGCCGGCGGGCTGCGACTGCACCGAGTCAACACCCGCCAGGGTGCAGGCCAGCGCTCGCAGTCCGACGGACGAGAGGACGGAGTCGAGATCAACGGTCACGTCCGGCGATACGCGCGCGGCGGTCTTGCCGAGCACACAGGTCAGGTCGTGCAGGGTCTGGCTGAGCAGATCGAGCTGCTGCAGCCGGTGATGGTCATGGGTGATCGGCGCGCCGCCATCGACCAGCTCGCCGACGTAGCGCTGGCAGTCGTCGGACAGCACCGCGGCGGCGCTGACGGCGTTGCCAATGCGGGTGAGCAGATGGCGCAGGGGCGCGTCGGCGTTAACGGGCAGATGCATCTCAGAACAACTCCACATCGCCGATCGGCGCGGCCTTGGGACGGGGGAGAACGGCGGGTTCGACGGGCGTCGCCGCGGCGTGGCGCACCCTCGCCCGGCCGGTGGCGGGCCAGAACTCGACGCGGCGCGCGGTGACCCCGCCGAGACTTTCGCTGAGCAGCGGGATGCCTTCGACCTCGAGAAAGCGGCGGATGAAGCGGGCGTTGTCGGCGCCGACGTCCGACAGCCCGTCGAACATGCGCGCGCCGCCGAACACCTTGGCCTGCAGACGGCCGCGCGCGGCGCCCTTCTTCAGCAGGCTGTTGATCAGCACTTCCATCGCATAGGCGCCGTAGCGCACCGCTTCGGCGTCGCCGCGTTCTCCGGCGTCGGCCAGCAGGAAGTGGTTCATGCCGCCGAGGCCGGCGACCGGGTCGTGCAGGCAGGCCGAAACGCAGGATCCCAGCACGGTGGTGAACATCGCGTCGGGATGATCCGAGACGTAGTGCTCGCCCTGGATGACATGGGTCTTGCTGCCCGCGCGCATGAGGACTTCGCTCATGTCAGCGCCCCGAAGACCTGTTCGATCTTGTCCTTGAGGGTCGCGACGGTGAACGGCTTGACGAGGTAGTTGTTGACCCCGAACTGCGCCGCGCGGCGCACCAGCTCGTCGTCGGCGCGGCCGGTCAGCATGATGAAGGCCACCTGCCGGGTCGGCTCGTGCGACCGCAGCGCCCGCAGAAGGCTCAGCCCGTCCAGCTTGGGCATGTTGAAGTCAGAGATGATCAGGTTCACGGGACGCTGCAGCACCTTGCGAAACGCGTCCTCGCCGTCGACGGCTTCCTCGATCTGGGAAAAGCCGATCTGGTTCAGTCCGGCGCGGACGAGGGACCGCATTGTCAGCTGGTCGTCGACGACAAGGGTCTTGATGGCGGAGGCGGCCGGCATGTCAGCCTCCCGCCCGGCAGAGGTCGAGCACCGCGTCGCCGATGCGACCGAGACTCAACTGTCGCTCGACGGCGCCCATTTCGAAGGCGACGCGCGGCATGCCGTAGACCACGCTGCTGTCAGCGTCCTGGCCGAGCGTGCGGGCGCCGGCTTCGCGCATCTGGCGCAGGCCGACGGCGCCGTCCTTGCCCATGCCGGTGAGGATCACCCCCACGGCCCGTGCGCCCGCGGTCGCCGCCACCGAGGAGAACAGCACGTCGACAGAGGGGCGGTGGCCGTTGACCAGGTCGGCCTGGCGAAGGCGGCAGCGAAGCGTGCTGGACCCGGTGACCTCGAGATGGGTGGCTCCGCCGGGCGCCAACCAGATGTGGCCGGGTTCGAGCGGGGCGCCGTCCCGGGCTTCGGCGACGCTGGCCTCGGTGCAGCGGTCGAGCCGCGCGGCGAAACTGGGGGTGAAGGTCGGCGGCATGTGCTGTGTGATGACGGTGGGCGGACAGGTCTTCGGAAAGGCCGAGATCACCGTGAGCAGGGCCTCGACCCCGCCAGTCGATGATCCGATGGCGACGATGTCGCCGTTGGGCCGGTAGCTCTGCGACGGCGGCCGCGTGGCCGCGGGCTGGCCGACAGGCCGGACCCGGGCGCCGGCGGCGGCCTTGACCCGCATCGCCAGCTCGCCGAGGGCGTCGCCGCCCTGCGCCGGACCGGCCGGCTTGGCGATGCAGTCGACGGCGCCCAGTTCGAGCGCGCGCAGGGTCGCGTCGGCGCCCGCCAGCGTCAGGGTCGACAGCATGACCACCGGCATCGGCCGCAGGCGCATGATCTTCTCGAGAAATTCGAGGCCGTTCATGTTCGGCATCTCGATATCGAGGGTGATGACGTCGGGATTCAGCGCCTTGATCGCGGCGCGGGCCTCGTGCGGGTCGGCGGCGAAGCCGACCACCTCGATGCCGGGGTCGCGCCGCAGGGTGGCCCCGATCAGACCCCGCATGGTCGCGGAATCGTCGACGACAAGAACGCGAACGGCGGTCATGACAGCGTCCCCGGGGCCTTGTAGGTGGTCAGGCCGTCGGTGGTGAGGCTCGAGCCGGGGTAGCTGGCCCGCTCCGAGTGCCCGACGTAGAGCCGGCCGCCGGGCGCCAGCAGCGGCGCGAACCGGCTCCACATGCGCTCCTGGGTCGGTTCGTCGAAGTAGATCACCACGTTGCGGCAGAAGATGGCGTCGAACGGCCCCTTCATCGGCCACGGCTGCATCAGGTTCAGCACCTTGGCCGTGACCAGGCCGCGGACCGTGTCATTGACCGCCCACTCGCCGCCCGGACGGCGGTCCAGCCAGCGGTTGCGCAGCGCCGTCGGCACGCCCTCGATCAAGTCGTCGGCATAGACGCCCTCGCGCGCGGTGGCGATGACGTTGGGATCAATGTCGGTGGCGAGGATCTTCACGTCGAGCCGCGCGGCCTCGGGCAGCACGTCGAGCAGGGTCAGGGCGATGGTGTAGGGCTCCTGGCCCGTCGAACAGCCGGCTGACCAGATGCGGACACGCCGGCCCGCCCTGGCGGCGGCGGCCAGCGGCTGCAACACGTTGGTGCGCAGATGGTCGAAGTGATGCGGCTCACGGAAGAAGCGCGTGACGTTGGTCGTCAGCGCGGCGAGCATCGCCTGCTTTTCGTCGGCGCCCCGGTCGCTGGCGACCAGATCGCAGTAGTCCTTGAAGCTCTCGAGATGCAGGGCGCGGAGCCGCTTCGCCAGCCGCGAATAGACCAGCGTCGCCTTGCTGTCGGGCAAGGTGATCCCGGCCATGCCGTGGAGCAGGGCGGCGACCGTCCTGAAGTCGGTCTGGGTGAACGGGAACTCCCCGGTGACCAGGACTTCGCTGCGGTCCGCACGGGCGACGGCGGCGTTCATGCGGCGATCGCCTCCACATCCGGCAGGATGCGCTCGACGGCGATCTGGCTGATCATCCGGCCGTCGAGCGACATCAGGCCGCGGACGAAGTTGCGGACGCGGTCGCAGGCCACGTCGGGCGTCGGCTGGATGGCGTCGCGCGACACGCTGAGGATGTCCGACACGGCGTCGACCAGCAGCCCGACCAGGCGATTGTCGGCGGCGATGACGATGATCACGCTGCGCGCCGAAGGTTCAGTGGCCGGAAGCTCGAGCCGAACGGCCAGATCGAGGATCGGCAGCACCGCGCCGCGCAGGTTGATGACTCCGCGCATGTAGGGCGGCGTCTGCGGCAGCGGGGTGGCCGGGGCCCAGCCGCGGATCTCGCGCACGGCCATGATGTCCACGCAGAACTCCTGCTCGCCGATGCGGAAGGAGACCAGTTCGATCTGGTCATGGCTGGTCTGGGCGACGAGGTCGGTCATGGCGGTCACTCCGCGGCGATAAGGGTGGGGTCGAGGGGCCGACCGGCCGCGGCTCGACGCATGGAGACGACGGCGTCGACATCCAGGATCAGGGCCACGCGGCCGTCGCCGAGAATGGTCGCCGCCGCGATGCCCGGCACCTGCCGGTAGTTGGCTTCCAGGCTCTTGATGACGACCTGGCGCTGACCCTGGATGGCGTCGGCGACGAGGGCCGCACGGGCGCCGTCCTCGGTCTCGATCAGCAGCACGACGCGTTCATGCGGCGGCGGCGGCATGGTGCGGAAGCCGAGCACGCAGCCGATGTCGATCAGCGGCACATGGTCGTCGCGCACCGCCAGCACCGTGCCCGTTGGTCCCAGCGGGCGGACCTCCTCGGCCCGGGGCCGCAGGCTTTCAACGATCGCCGTCAGCGGCACGACCAGCGTGTGACCGGCGACGTCGACGACCATGCCGTCGAGCACGGCGAGGGTCAGCGGCAGACTGAGGGTGAAGGTCGAGCCTTCGCCGGGGCGCGAGGTGATCGAGATGCGGCCGCCGAGCGCCTGGATGCTGCGCCGGACCACGTCCATGCCGACGCCGCGGCCGGACACGTCGGACACCTTGTCGGCCGTCGAGAAGCCCGGCAGGAAGATCAGGTTGTCGATCTCCTCGTCGGTCAGCTGGGCGTCGGCAGCGACCAGTTCCTTCTGCATGGCGATGGCCAGAACGCGCTTGCGGTTGATGCCGGCCCCGTCGTCGCTGACCTCGATGACGATACGCCCGCCGCGGTGCAGGGCCGCCAGCCGCACATGCCCCTCGGCCGGCTTGCCGGCGGCGATCCGCGCCTCGGGCATCTCCAGGCCATGGTCGATGGCGTTGCGGATCATGTGGGTGATCGGATCGGCGAGCCGCTCGATGACCGTCTTGTCGACCTCGGTGTTTTCGCCGTCGGTGGTCAGGCGGACCTGCTTGCCGGTCATGGTCGCCGTCTCGCGGACCAGGCGGGGCATGCGCTGGAACACCGACTTCACGGGCTGGGCCCGGATGGCCATGACGCTTTCCTGGATTTCCCGGGTCAGCTGCTCAAGGTCGTCGAGGCCGACCGACACGGCGCTGGACGGCGGCAGGCCGCATTCCGAGACCCGCTGGGCCAGCATCGCCTGGTTGATCACCAGCTCGCCGACCAGGTCGATCAGGCGGTCGATGCGTTCGGGGTCGACCCGGATGGTGGCCTGCGGCGCGAACCCGTGGGCGTCGCCGCGATCGGCCGGCGGCGCCGCGGGCGCGGCGGCGGGCGAGGCAGGGGCCGGGGGCGCGGAGGCCGGCGCGACGACCGCCTGCACGACGATCGGAGCGGGAGCGGGCGCGCGCGCGGGATCGGGCGGCGAGACCGGAACGGGCTCGGACTGGATCGCCGCCAGCAGGGCGGCCACGTCAAAAGCCGGCTCAGCCTCCGGCGCATCGGCGGAAATGATCAGCTCGCAGTCGCCGTCGACGAATTCGAAGACCTCGCGAATGGCCGCCTCGTCCTGGTCGGTCGTCAGCGCGATGCGCCAGGTCAGGAAGGAGTCGTCCGGGTTCAGCGCCTCAAGGTCGGGCAGGGCCGAGTCGTCGAGGGTCACGCTCATGTCGCCCAGCCGGCCAAGCTCGCGCAGCAGCAGCGCCGGCTCGTTGGCGTTGGCGTAGAGCCCGGCGCGCGGACTGAAGGTGACGGTCCAGACCGTCGCGGCGGGCGGCGGCGGCGTCTCGTCGAAGACCACCGCGGCGAGCGGGCGGAAGCCGAAATCGGGTTCGTCGGCGACGACCGGCCCGGGCTCGGCGACGGCGACCGGCGCGGCGGCGATCGCCGCCGGCGCGGGCGCGCCCTGGCCGGCGATCAGCTGCTCGAGTTCGGCGGCCATGTCGTGGGTTCGGGGGTCCTCGCCCTCGCCTCCGCCGCTGCGCGCGGCCTCGACGAGATCGGCCAGGATGTCGGCGGCCCGCAACAGAGCCGAGATCAGGGTCGGGGTCTGGACGATTTTCGACGAGCGGACGCCATCCAGCAGCGTCTCGAAGACATGCGCGAAGCGCACCAGCCCCTCGAACCCGAAGGCGCCGGCGCCCCCCTTGATCGAGTGCACGGCGCGGAACACGGCATTGACCGTATCCTCGCCTGGCGTGCCGCCCTGCAGGGCCAGCAGACCGTTCTCCAGATCGGCGAGAAGTTCCTCGCACTCCTGGAAGAAGGTCGCCTTGATGGCTTCCATCTCGTCCACGCCGAAGGTCCCCTAGGCGGCGACGCGACGGATCGCGTGCACCAGTTTGTCGGGGCTGAACGGCTTGACGATCCAGCCGGTCGCTCCGGCCTCGCGGGCCCGCAGCTTCTTCTCCGGATCGCTTTCGGTGGTCAGCACCAGGATCGGCGTGCCCTTCCAGGCCGCGTCGCTGCGCACCGCCTCGATGAAGCCGAAGCCGTCGAGGTTGGGCATGTTGATGTCGGTGATGATGACGTCGGGCGTCTCGCCGGCCAGCACCTGCAGCCCGTCGACGCCGTCAATCGCCTCGATGACGCGGAACCCCGCCGTCACCAGCGCCAGGCGCAGCATGTCGCGCATGGTGCGGGAATCGTCGACCGTGAGGACCGTTTTCGTCATTGCGTGGCAGCTCCGTCGGCGGCCGTCAGGGCGACAGTCGCGCCCAGCTGCCTCAAGCCCTGTTCAAGGGCGGGTGAAGGGTCGGTGAGTTCGAAGGCGAAGGCGTCCTCGGTCCAGGTCCGCGCGCCGGCCAGCAGGACCTGCAGGCCCAGCGCGCCGAAGCGGGTGACCGCCGCGCCGTCCAGCGCCACCGGGCCGCCGCGGGCGGCCAGCAGCGCGGTCCGCAACGCCGCGGCCGAGGCGCCGTCAAGCTGTGGCGGCAGGGGGATGATCGTCGGGCCCATCAGAACTCCTCCCAGCCGTCGGTGTCGGCCTTGAGCGCCGCGGAGCCGCCGCTCGCCGGCGTCGACAGGAAGGCGTCCAGCCGCTGCCGCGCAGCCAGTACGGCCGGCTTGGGCGCCGACGCCGAGCTCATCGGCGCAACGACGGCGACCGGCGACGAACGGGGCGCCGGCGCGGGGGTCGGGGCCGGCCGTGAGGGCGCGACGTAGGTCGGGGCCAGAGCCTGCCGGCCGCCGTTGGCGTCGATCGTGAACTGCGCGATCAGCCGCGACAGTTCCGCGGTCTCGGACTTCAGCGAGTGCGTCGCGGCCGTGGCCTGCTCGACCATGGCGGCGTTCTGCTGGGTCACCTGGTCCATCTGGTTGACGGCCGTGTTGACCTCATTCAGCCCCGTGGCCTGTTCGGCGGAGGAGGCGGCGATTTCCGAGACGAGCGCATCGATCTCGCCGACACGCTCGACGATCCGGCCGAGCGCCTGGCCTGTTTCCCCGACCAGTTTGACCCCTTCGCCGACCTGGGTGGTGCTGGCCGAGATCAGCGCCTTGATCTCCTTGGCGGCCTCGGCCGAACGCTGGGCCAGGGCGCGGACTTCCTGGGCGACGACCGCGAAGCCGCGACCGGCGTCGCCGGCCCGGGCCGCCTCGACCCCGGCGTTGAGCGCCAGCAGGTTGGTCTGGAAGGCGATCTCGTCGATCACGCCGATGATCTGGGCGATCTGGTCGGACGACTTCTCGATCTGGCCCATGGCGGCGACGGCGTCGCGCACCACGACGCCGGAGTGTTCCGCCTCGCCGCGGGCCGTGGTCACCAGGTCCGACGCCAGCCGCGCGCCGTCGGCGGACTTGCGCACCGTAGCGGTCAGCTGGTCCAGCGCCGCCGCCGTCTGCTCGAGACTGGCGGCCTGCTGTTCGGTGCGCCGCGACAGGTCGTCCGACGCCTGCGCGATCTCATCGGTTCCGCTGCGAATGCCCTCGGTCGAACCCACCACCGCCTGCAGCGTCTGCTGCAGGAGGCTGACCGCGACATTGTAGTTGTCCTTGAGGGCCTGGAACTGGGGCGAGACGTCCTCGTCCAGGCGAGCCGTCATGTCGCCCGACGCCAGGGTCGCCACCGCGGCGCTCATCGCCACGACCAGACTGGCCTGCTCCCGCTCCGCCTTCAGCCGGATGGCCTCTTCTTCCTGGCGGCGGGCCTCAAGCGATTCGATGTAGATCGAAATGGCGAAATCCATGTCGACCAGCACGGCCTTGACCAGGCTGGCGACCAGATGTCCGGCCTCCTCGGCCGTGGTCTGCCTGCCCAGATGGAAGGCCTTGGGCCACACATCCTTGATGACCGCCTTGATCAGGTGTTCGCTGAGCAGCGCGTAGCCGCCGATATACCAACGGGGTTCGAGGCCGATCCGGGCATGCACCTGACCGATCGCGCGCACGCCGCTGACATAGGACTCGCCGTACTCCGCCGCGGCGATCTTGTCCCAGTGCTGCTGCTGCCGATCGGCGGCGCCCGAGATGTGACTCTCGCTGGAGAAGAACTTCCGCGTGTCCGGGAACTTGCGGACCTGGGCGTAGAAGGCCTCGAGCCCGGGCCGGATTTCCTTCTGGATCAGGGGTCGAAGCGTCCGCAACGCGTCGCGCGCCGCCGGATCCATCTTCACGAAGTCGAGTCGTTCGCTGAGTGCGTAGTCGTTTGCCATGTCGGCCCCTTCCCCGATCGCGTCGTGGATTTCCACGTTCACGCTCCAAATCGGCGGCCTAGGTTTATTGGCCCTGCTTCGCTGTGATGAAGCTAAGGCCACGTGTTCCAACGCCGGAAACCGATCCGATGGCCTGTTTTGGGACAATCATTTGCAAACAATACTTACCGCCCGCCACAGCCTGTGCAGGTTGTACTCAATGTGAGGCGTGGCGACATGACGCGTCCTGGCGCCCCGCCCGACCCTGATTCCGATGCGCGACTACCGCCTCGTTCCGGGGTTCCCGGGACGACCGGAGACGGTCCATGGCCGGACCGTGTTTCGCCGGGGACCGACGCCTCAGGGCGCGGCGTTGGGTCGGGACGACGGGGATCGATCGGGAGTCCGGCCTATGCCGGGGCGGCACGCTCACGGCCGATGCTGTCCAGCGCGGCCAGAAGCTGATCTAGATTTTCAAGGTTCCTGGCGACCATCGCCTCCCCGGCGTCGCTGGCCAGCACGGACCGGGGGATCACCAGTCCGCCCCGCCCGCCGAAGCGGATGCACTGGCCCCGCTCGATCAGCTTCGTGACGTGCCGCCGCGTGGTTTCGTAGGACAGTCCCAGGATGCGCGACAGGACATAGACGCTGACCGGCAGCCGCATCTCGTCCGGCGGCAGCTCATGTCCGGACGAGAAGGCCGACGGATTGACGTCCATCTTGCGGATCATCCGCGTGTTCTCGTTGACGATCGCCAGGAAGATGACCCCCGTCAGCAGGTCGCCTTGCCAGGTTTCCGAGACCAGCTGGACCCAGCGCAGGAAATAGTCGCGCGACGCCCGGGTCCGGGCGAGACGAACCGCCTGCCGGGCGTCCGGGGCGGCAAGCGGGACGAGCGTGGTCATCGACGTCACTCCCTAGTACGGGGCCATTCGGCCCATCGTCGCCACCCCCGGGCCAGATCCCGTCGGTGACGCTTACGCCTGGGTGGGGGCACACGCCGAATGCCCCCGGAACTTGCACAACGCTCTTGGCGGCGCTGACGGAAATTCAGGTCATGGGGGAATCGTGCCCGCGCGGGCCGAAGGCCCGCAAGCCGCCGTTCGGGGGCAGTGCGCCCATCGTGGGTATAACCAAGGGTCTATGTCGCCCCGATACTCAGTATGGGTGACGAATTTCGCGGAATAGTCAGGGTACGGACGATTGGCGCGCACCGGCGCCGGCCGTGGACTCGCCAAGGCGAACGGGAATCGCGTCGTCGACCCGGACTACTGGACGGTGAACTGGTTCACCATGCCGACGAACTTCATGATGTGGGCGTAGTGGCGAGAAGACAGGGCCGCCATGCGTGGCGTGCTCAGCACGCTGCTGGGGGCGATGATCCCGCCGGGCACCTTGACGCACAGCCCTTCCTCGATGAGCCGCGCCACATAGCGCCGGGTCGTCTCGTAAGGCATGCCCAGACCCTTCGCGAGGGCGTAGACGCTGACCGGTTGACGCATCTCGTCCGGCGGCGTGCCTTCGGCCGTCGCGAAGGCGTGGGAGCTGTTATCCATACGCCGGATGATCTCGGTGTTGGCGTGGACGATGCTGATGAACAGGATGCTCTTGATGATGTCGCCGCCGGTCACCTCCGACAGCAGCTTCACCAGCTGGACGAAATAGCCTTGTGAGGCGCGGATCGCGGCGTCGCGTCCGGGCGCGAGCGAAGTCGGATTCGGGGGGGTAGAAATGGCGAGACCCTGGGGCAAACGCTGACGCTTTCCTGCTGTGCCGTCAAAGAAATCCATCGGCTATGCTTAATACCTATCCGGCTAATACATTTGGACTTTGATTTGTCGCAAAACGGGATGGGTAATGGATACTCAACTTGAGACTGCGGCAGAATGACGCGAATACAGAAGGTTACCCGTCAGTTCGCACGGCTTCCTTCCCCAATTGGGGGGGATGGGGTGGCGCGAACGGACCCGAACACGCGGCCACGGCCACCCCCGCCGCCGGCGGAGGGCCGTGTCGCCGTCAATGGATGGGCCGTCGGTTCCGACGATGAGTAGAGGGAAGGCCTGATCAGGCCCGCTGGGTCGTGATGTAGCGGTCGATCACCGAGGCCAGCACGCTGATCGGCACGCCGCCGGTCCCGACCACCGCGTCGTTGAAGTCGCGGATATCGAACTTCGCGCCCAGCGCCGCCCTGGCCGTCTCGCGAAGGCGCACGATCTCGGTGTGGCCGACCTTGTAGCCGCAGGCCTGGCCAGGGCTGGCGCAGTAGCGATCGACCTCGCTGGTGACGGCCCCGTTCGACCGGCCCGTGGCCCCGGTCATCCAGGCGATGGCCTTTTCACGGCTCCAGCGCTTGGAATGAAGGCCCGTATCGACCACGAGGCGCGCCGCCCGGAAGCGCTGCGCCTGCAGGTAGCCCAGCCGCCCCATGGGATCGTCGGCGTACATGCCGACCTCGTCGGCCATCTGTTCCGCATACAGCGCCCAGCCCTCCACGAAGGCGTTGAAGCCCATCAGGGACGCGATGGCCGGCACCCGGTCGCGCCGCTCGGCCAGATAGGCGCCTTGCCAGGCATGGCCGGGAATCGCCTCGTGCATGGTCAGGCTGCACAGGGTGTAGCGCGGCCAGTTCCCGGTATCCTGCAGGTTGACGTAGTAGATCGCCGGCCGGGAACCATCGAGGGCCGCGAAGTTCATGTAGCCGAGCGCGGCCCCGGCCTCGATCTCCTTCGGCACCGGCCGCACCTCGACCTCGGCCTTCAGGCCCAGCTTCGACAGCTTGGCCATCTGCGGCCGGATCGCCGCGATGCGGCCGTTCAGATAGGCGATCAGCTCGGCCTTGCCGGCTTCTGTGTTGGGGTAGAGGAACTGCGGGTCGCGGGTCAGGGCGCTCATACGCTCGCCGACCGTGCCCTGGGAGAAGCCCTGCGACTTGAGCAGCGCGTCCATCTGGGCGTCGATCGCCGCGCCCTGCTCGAGACCCATCTGGTGGATGTCGTCGGCGCTGCGCTCGGTGGTCGTGCCGAGGCGCAGGGCCCAGGCGTAGTAGGCCTCGCCGTCCGGCAGTCGCCAGACACCGCCGTCCGGACCGGCCTTGGCCTGCAGCGCCGTCAGGGCGGCGATCTGGCCGTCGAGCGCGGGGAAGATCTTCTGGTCGACGATCGCCGTGGCCTGGCCCGCGTAGTCGCCGGCGATGCCCCTGGCCTTCGCCCGTTCGACCAGAGAGCCGACCAGACGGGTGTCCGCGGCCTTGACCGCGCGCATGCCCTTCAGCTGCCCGATCGCGTTGGCGAGGATGAAGTCCGGCGGCGAGACGCCGGCCGCCGCGTCGGCCTGGATGCGCGCCGTCTCCTGCCCGATGACCGTGGCCAGGGCCTCGAGCCGCGCGACATAGGCGTCGGCGTCCGGCTTCGTGGCGATCATGTGCTGGGAGTTGAGAAACTCCGGCGTGGTCAGCGCCGCGCCGTTCTGCTGGCTGACGATGTAGGGGTTGGCGTAGTCGAGGCCGTAGCTGAACTTGCCGCCCTCGGCGCCGAGGCCCTGGGCGTAGTCGACAGTGTCGTAGATGGTCACGTCGGATGGCGACAGGGTCGCGCGGTCGATGGCCCTAAGCCGCGTGCGGCGGCTCTCGAAGGCCGCGACGGCCGCCTTGCGGTCAGCGGCGGACGCGCCGCTAAGACGGCTCTTGAGGCCGGCGTTCGCCCCGTTGTCGAGGCCCAGCGACGTCGCCGTCTCCGGCGAGTCGACCAGCATTTCCTGCACGAACACGTCGAGCAGCGCGGCCATCCTGGCATTGGCCACGGGACCGGCGGGCGCGGCCCAGGTCAGCCCCGGCGCGGCGACGGCGACACCGGCGGCCGCGGCCCCGAACAGAAGTTGGCGACGATCGACGGCCATGACGGATACTCGCGAAAGACGAAAAGGAGGGGCGGACCTTATCCCCCTGCCGGCCACACGCAAGCCGACGCTCCGGTCAGCCCGCCGCGACCCGCACCTCCGGCGCGCCCTCGACCAGCCGGCCGACGATGCGCGAGGCCGCGAAGCCGGCGGCTGTCACATGCTTCAGCACGGCGTCCGCCTGGTCCGGGGCCACGGCGATCAGCAGGCCGCCGCTGGTCTGGGGATCGCAGAGGATGTCGCGCCGCCAGTCGGCGAAGCCGTCCGGCAACCGCACGGCCTCACCAAAGCTGGCCCAGTTGCGCGTCGAGGCGCCCGTGCGGACGCCGCCGCTGGCCAGGGCCTCGACGCCGGTCAGCAGCGCCGGGGCGTCGGGGTCGACCTCCGCCGCTAGGCCCGCGCCGCGGCACATTTCCAGCAGATGGCCGAGCAGGCCGAAGCCGGTGACGTCGGTCACTGCGTGCACCCCCGGCACATCGCCCAGGCCCGCGCCCACGGTGTTCAGCTGGGTGGTCGAGGCGATCATCGCGTCGTAGCCGCCCGCCGGCATCTTCTCCTGCTTGAAGGCGGCGCTGAGAATGCCGACGCCGAGCGCCTTGGTCAGGATCAGCACGTCCCCGGCCCGCGCGCCGCGGTTGGTCAGCACCCTGTCCGGATGCACCAGGCCCAGGGCCACCAGACCGTAGATCGGCTCGACGCCGTCGATTGAATGGCCGCCGGCGATCGGCACGCCCGCCGCCGCGCAGACCGAGGCCCCGCCGGCGAGGATCTGCTGGATCGTCTCGACCGGCAGCCGGTCGACCGGCATGCCCACCAGCGCCAGGGCGAAGATCGGCGTCGCGCCCATGGCGTAGACGTCGGACAGGGCGTTGGTCGCGGCGATGCGGCCGAAGTCGAACGGGTCATCAACCACCGGCATGAAGAAGTCCGTCGTCGCCACCAGCGCCTGCTGGTCGTTGAGCCGCCAGACGGCCGCGTCGTCCGAGGTTTCGGTCCCGACCATCAGGTTGGGGAACACCGCCGCCGCGGGGGTTTTGGCGAGAATCTCGCGCAGCACCGCCGGCGCCAGCTTGCAGCCACAGCCGCCGCCATGGGCCAGGGACGTCAGTCTTACGGGATCGGACACGGGCAATTCTCCAGGGCGCGGGGCCGCTACATATTGAATGACGGGCGCGAAGTCCCCTACAGCGGACGGACCACGGGCGGGAACGGGTACTTCATGTCGCGCATCCAGCTGCTGCAGACCGCCGACTCCGCGACGCTCGCGACCTTCGAGACGATCATCGACGTGCGCAGTCCGGGCGAGTTCGCGCTCGACCACATCCCTGGCGCCATCAACCTGCCGGTGTTGACCGACGCGGAGCGGGCCGAGGTCGGGACGATCTACGTCCAGGAGTCGCGCCTGCGGGCCAACCGCATCGGCGCGGCCCATGTCGCCCGCAACATCGCCCGTTACCTCGAGAACGAGCTCGCCGACCGGCCGCAGACCTTCGCGCCGCTGGTCTACTGCTGGCGCGGCGGGTCGCGATCGGAGTCGATGGCCACCATCCTGTCGCGCGTCGGCTGGCGGACCAGCCTGTTGCAGGGCGGCTACAAGACCTATCGCCGGCAGGTTCAGGCGCGGCTCTACGACGAGACCTGGCCGCTGAACCTCGTGCTGCTCGACGGCGATACGGGCACCGGCAAGACCGAAATCCTGACCGCGCTGGCGGCGCGCGGCGTGCAGACCCTCGACCTGGAAGGCATGGCCGGCCATCGCGGCTCGCTGTTCGGCGGGCTGCCAGGCCGGCCGCAACCGAACCAGAAGGGCTTCGAGTCGACCCTGCTGCAGGCCATGCAAGCGCTCGATCCGACGCGGCTGACGGTCGTCGAGGCCGAGTCGAGCCGCATCGGCGACCTGATGGTCCCGCCGGCGCTCTGGGCGCGGATGCTGGCCGCGCCCCGCATCGAGGTGACCGCCCCGCGCGACGAACGGGCCCGCTATCTGGTGCGCGCCTACAGCGACATCGTCGCCAATCACGATCTGATCGAGGCGGTGCTGGCCCGGCTGCCGGTGCATCCCAGCCAGAAGCGGCTCGAAGGCTGGCGCGCCCTGCTGGCGGCCGGCGACTACGCGGCCCTGGCCGAGGCGCTGATGGAGTTGCACTACGACCCCGCCTACCTGCGCGGCCGCCGCAAGGACGGCCGCGCGGCGACGGGGGTCATCGCGCTGGATAGCCTGGACGGGCCGAGCCTGGACCGGGCGGCGGACGAGATCGCCCGACAGGTCCAGGCCCTGACCTCCGAAGGCTAGAGCAGGTCCCCGCCGCAGGCGCCGGCGGTGGTGCCCGTCGCCTGGAAAGCCTTGATGATGTTGCGGCCGGTGGTCCAGCGGTGGACCTCGTCGGGCCCGTCGACCAGCCGCTGGCTGCGGATGTGGGTGTACCAGCGGGCGAGCGGCGTATCGGTCGAATAGCCGAGCGCGCCGTGCAGCTGGATCGCCGTATCGACCACCCGGTGGACCATGTTGGCCAGGTAGACCTTGGCGATGCCGTTCTCCTGGCGCAGGTCCATGCCCTTTTCCGCCTTGTAGGCGATGTGCAGCAGCATCAGCCGGGCGATGTAGATGTCCTGCGCACAGTCGGCGAGCATGAACTGGACGCCCTGGCGCTCGCTGAGCTTCTTGCCGAAGGTCTCGCGGCTGGTGACGTGAGCCACGGCCAGGTCGAGCGCCCGCTGGGCCATCGAGACGTTGTGCATGCCGTGGCGCAGGCGGCCGTAGGCCAGGCGGTGCTGGCCCATGTTGAAGCCGTTGCCCTCGCCGCCGAGCAGGTTCTCGGCCGGAACAACCAGATCCTTGATCTCGACCTCGGAGTGGCCGCCGCCGAGCACGTGCGACAGCGGGCCTTCGGCGGCCATCGTCTCGATGTCGCGCACGATGCGGTAGCCGGGGTTGGGCAGCTCGACGATGAAGGTCGAGAACTGCTGGTGACGCGGCGCGTCCGGATCGGTCTTGGCCATCACCAGGGCGATGTCGGCGACGCTGGCGGCCGAGGAGAACCACTTCTCGCCGTTGAGGATGTAGTTCTCGTTGCCGTCCTTGACCGCGCGCGTCTGCATGCCCGTAGCGTCGGCGCCGGCGGCCTTTTCGGTCATCGAGTAGCAGATGCGCTTCTCGCCGTTCAGCAGCGGCTTGAGGAACTTTTCCTTCTGGTAGTCGGTGCCGTACGCCAGCAGCGTCATCATGGTGGCGTCGTCGGGACCCTGGGTGTTCATCGACAGGGCGCCGAGATAGCTCTCACCGAGCTCCATCTGCACCAGGGCGTTGGCCAGCGGGCCGAGACCCATGCCGCCATGCTCCTTGGGGATGAAGGGGCACCACAGGCCCTGGGCGCGGGCCTTGGTCCGCAGCTCGGCGAGGATGGTCTTGTAGTCGCCGCCGGCGATCAGCGCCTTTTCAGCCGGCCGGCACTCGTCGTTGACCCACTGGCGCACCCGCTCGCGGATCGCCTTGGCTTCCGGCGGAATCTCGAAGTCGATGGACATGTCTGATCTCCCTGAATGTTCTGTTTTTTTATTGACTTAGGCGTAGGACGCCGCGCCGAAATTGCCCAGCGCGTCACCCGCGCCGTCGCCGCAGCCCGAGCCGCCGTCGACCGGGATGATCGCGCCGTTGACGTAGGCGGCCGCGGGCGAGCTGAGGAACAGCGCCATGTTTCCGATCTCGTCCTTGGTCCCGTAACGGCGCATCGGCACCCGGCCCTTCACGCGGGCCTCGGCTTCCGGCGTCGGCGCCAGGCGCGCCATGCCCTCGGTGTCGGCGATCGGGCCCGGCGAGATGGCGTTGACTCGCACCCCGGCGGGACCCCACTCCAGCGCCAGGCACTGGGTCAGCATGTTGATGCCCGCCTTGGCGGCGCAGACGTGGGCCTGGAACATCGAGGCGCGCGTGGCCTGGCCGGCGGTGATCGAGATCAGCGAGGCGCCCGGCTTGCGCAGGAACTCGAACGAGGCCCGCAGCACGTTGAAGGTGCCGATCAGGTCGATGTCGACGACCGTCTTGAAGCCGTTGGCCGACATGCCCAGCGCCGGGGCGACGAAGTTGCCTGCCGCGCCGGAGATGACCGTGTCGATGTCGCCGAACTTCTCGTGCGTGGCGCGCAGCGCGGCCTCGACGGCGGCGTAGTCGCGCACATCGGCGGCGATGCCGAGGGCCCGGCCGCCGTTGATCTCGCCGATCTCGGCCGCGGCGGCGGCGATCTTCTCCGGACTGCGGCTGATCAGGGCGACATTGGCCCCTTCGGCGGCGAAGCAGCGGGCGATGCCCAGATTGATGCCGCTCGATCCCCCGGCGACGAACAGCGTCTTGCCGGCCTGACTCGTACCCATGCGTCTTCTCCCTTGGTTGCCCCGATGATGGAGGGGCGCCCTATGGGAAGACAAGCGCGAGGGCCGCAAGACTGTCGGACGGGACGGATTCGCCCTTCCGGGGCCCGGGTGTCCCGGCGAAGGGCCGGGACCCGGTTGCGGGACGAGTCCTCGCCGATCAGATCAACGGACCGGTCCCCAGACCTCGAGCTGGTCGATGCGCTCGACGCGGCGCGTGGTGCGAAGGGTGACGAGGTCGCCCAGACCGGTTTCCGACAACAATGCATTTAATGCAGCATCGTCGACATGGGCGTCGGCCGCGTCCTGGACTTTCTGCAACAGCCACAGGCGGTAGGGCATGACGCCGACGGAGATCTCGACGCCGCGCCAGTCGAACGTCGCCCGGCCGATGACCCGCTCGCTGGTCCGCGCCAGGCCGCTGGTCCCGGCCTCCAGATCGGGCCGCTCGGCCAGCCAGCCGTTGCTGAAGTCCACGTAGGCCCGCACTTCCGGCAGGTAGTCCTCGGCGATGAAGCGCAGCAGCGCCTTCAGCGTGTCGGGTACGCCGTCGTCGGCGAACAGCTCCGGCGCCGGATAGCCGTACTCGCCGGAATCAAGGTCGGCGGCGTTCATCCGCTCGACCCAGCGCCAGACGCGGTGGGCCTTCCGCTTCATCAGGTCGGCCGGATACGGGTCGCGACCCAGGTGGGCGTAGAGCGGCGCGATCAGGCCGTAGTCGCCGATCGTGGGCCGCCCGCCGAGCAGGTAGGGCGAGTGCGCCAGATGCGCGTCGAACAGGGCGAGGAATTCCTCGTACGACGCCTCGACCAGCGGGATGGAGGCCTCCGAGACGCCGAAGCTGCTCATCGCCTTGCGCATGCGCTGCGCCGCGAACTGGAACACCGCCGCGCCCTCGGACGGATCTGCGCCGGGCGTCGCCAGGCCGGCGGCGAAATCGAGGCCGACGAACGGCTGGTTCACCGCGTCGAAGTTCCAGCGGTAGTGCATCGCCGGCCGCAGCAGACCCTCCCCGCCGAACAGCTCGAAGATCTGGCCGATCAGGCGATGGCGCGGCGTGGTCGGGAAGGTCGGCCAACGGGCCAGGCCATCGGCCTCCAGCCGCTCGATGATCGCCGAGCCGTCCTGCAGCAGTTCGCCGTCGGCGGTCTCCACCACCGGGATGATCCAGCGGCCGATCTTCGGCACGATCTCCTCGCGGAAGCGCGGCTCGCCCGCCGCGCGGTTCTCGAACGCCGCGCCGTTCTTGATCAGCCAGGACCGGGCCTTGGCCGTGTAGAGCGACCCGGGCGTGCCGTAGAGTTTGAAGGTCATCGCCGAAGCTCCCCGCGAAACATCGAATGTATCTGCATTGGCAATGCCAATTGATCAAGGGCGCCGGGCGCGCTCGGCGCTTGGCTGACCGAGCGTCACGGAGTCATTGTGCCGCCAAAGAACAAGGGAGCGAGCCATGTCCAGCGAGACAACCACCTACACCATGACCATCGGCGGCAAGGCCGTCGCCGGCGCCGGCCGGTTCGACGTGCTGAACCCGGCCAACGAACAGGTCATCGGCCAGGCGCCGGACTGCTCGCGCGAACAACTCGACCAGGCCGTGGCCGCCGCCCGCGCCGCTTTCCCGGCCTGGCGCGCCACGCCGATCGCCAAACGCCGCGAAGCCCTGCTGGCCATCGCCGGAACGCTGGCCGGCAACGTCGAGGAGCTCAAGCGCCTGCTGACGGCCGAACAGGGCAAGCCGCACGCCGACGCCATGGGCGACATCCTCGGCGGCGCCTACTGGTGCCAGGCGACCTCCAGCCTCGACCTGCCGGTGACGGTGGTCGAGGACACCGACGAGCGCCGCGGCGAGACCCGCCATGTGCCGATCGGCGTCGTCGGCGCCATCGCGCCGTGGAACTTCCCGATCATCCTGGCGATGTTCAAGGTCGCCCCTGCCCTGCTGGCCGGCAACACGGTAATCCTCAAGCCCTCGCCGTTCACGCCGCTGACCACCCTGCGCATCGGCGAGCTGCTGCGCGGCGTGCTGCCGGACGGCGTGCTGAACATCGTCACCGGCGGCGACGACCTGGGCCCGTGGATCACCAGCCACCCGGGCATCGACAAGGTCAGCTTCACCGGCTCGACCCAGACCGGCCGCAAGGTCATGCAGTCGGCCGCCGCGACCCTGAAGCGCATCACGCTCGAGCTGGGCGGCAACGACGCGGCCATCGTCATGCCCGACGTCGACGTCGAGAAGGTCGCCGAGCAGCTGTTCTGGGCCGCCTTCAAGAACACCGGCCAGATCTGCATCGCGACCAAGCGGATGTATGTGCACAAGGACGTCTACGAGCCGCTCAAGGACGCCCTCGTCGCCTATGCGAAGACCGTGAAGATGGGCGACGGCGCCGACCAGGGCACCCAGATGGGTCCGATCCAGAACAAGCTGCAGTACCAGCGCGTGCTCGACCTGATCGAGGACGCCAGGGCCAACGGCTACAAGTTCCTCATCGGCGGCGAAAAGTCCGAGGCGCCCGGCTACTTCGTGCCGGTGACGATCATCGACAATCCGCCGGAGAATTCGCGCATCGTCCAGGAAGAACAGTTCGGCCCGGTGCTGCCGCTGCTGAAGTGGGACGACCTGGACGACGTGGTCGGCAAGGCCAACGCCACCGAATACGGCCTCGGCGGCTCGATCTGGTCCTCGGACGAACAGAAGGCGCTCGACATCGCCGAACGCCTGGCCACCGGCACCGTCTGGATCAACGAGAGCCAGCACCTGTCGCCGCTTGCGGCCTTCGGCGGCCAGAAGCAGTCGGGCCTCGGCGTCGAGGGCGCGCTGGAAGGCCTGCTCGAATACACCAACACCCAGACGGTGTTCCTGAAGAAGGCGGCCGCCTGATGAGCGAGCTGGTCCTGCGCGAGGATCGCGGCGCCGCCGCGATCCTGACCCTCAACCGGCCGGACAAGCTCAACTCGCTCAATGTGCCGGTGTTCGAGGCGCTGGAGGGCCACGTCGCGGCGCTGGAGGACGATCCCGGTTCGGCGTCGGTGGTCGTCATCCGCGGCGCGGGCCGCTGCTTCTCGGCCGGCCATGACCTCGGCGACATCGCCACTGGCGAGAAACTGCCCCGGCCCAACTACCAGTCCCATGTCATCGAGCGGCTGGCCAACCTGCCGATGCCGGTGATCAGCGCCGTCCATGGCCACTGCTACACGGGCGCGCTGGAGCTGGCCCTGGCCGGCGACATCATCCTGGCCGCCGAGAGCGCCAAGTTCGCCGACACCCACGCCCGCTGGGCGCTGACGCCGGTCTGGGGCCTGAGCCAGCGCCTGCCGCGCCGGGTCGGAACCTACAAGGCGCGGGAGATGATGTTCACCTGCCGCACCTATTCCGGCCGCGAGGCCGAGGCCATGGGCCTGGCCAACGCCTGTGTCGCCGACCAGGACTTCGAGGCGGCCATCGACGCCTGGGTCGCCGAGATCGCCGCCAACTCGCCGTTCAGCCATGCGGCCAACAAGCGGCTGGTGACCGAGACGGACGGCCTGCCGATCGCGTCCGGCCTGGCGCACGAGGTCTATCACGGCGAGGGCGTCGGTCCGGACATGCGCGACCGCATCGCGGCCTTCGCGGCCCGGGCGAAGAAGTAGCCTCAGCCCTTCTTCGGCTTGTTCTTTTTCGAGGCGTTCAGGGCCACCGCCGCGCGGACCAGGGCCTTGAACGCGGTCGCGTCGAGCGTCTCGCCCTCATGGATGTCGACGGCCCGGCGCAGGTTGCCCTCGAGGCTGGCGTTGAACAGGTCCGTCGGGTCGGGCAGCGACGCGCCCTTGGCGAAGGTCAGCTTCACGGCCGCCTTGTAGGTCTCGCCCGTGGTCAGAATGCCATTGTGCTCCCACACCGGCACCCGGCCCCATTTGACCGTCTCGACCACATCGGGCACGGCCTCGTGGATCAGGGCGCGAACATGCGCCAGCGCCTTGCCGCGCCAGTCGCCCAGCGCCGCGATCTTCGCGTCGATCTGCTCGGACTCCGTACCTTCGGCGGGGGTGTCGTCGCTCGTCTTCATGGCGTCTTCCTCTACGGGGCGGATGGCTCGACGCGGCCGGGCGCGGCGGGCATCATCGCCGGATGGACGATCTACTGCGGTTCAACGGCGCGGTCCCGGACGATCCGGAGGTCGAGGCCTGGTTCTTCGGCGCGACGGACCCGCTTCGCCTGATGGTGCGCCCCTGGTTTGAACGCCTGAAGGGCTGCGGCGATGACGTGCTGGAACTCCGCGCCGACGGCTGTCCCGTCGCCTGCGTCGGCGATGCGCCGTTCGGCTACGTCAACGCCTTCAAGGCCCATGCGGCGGTCGGCTTCTTCCAGGGCGCGGCGCTGCCCGACCCCGCCGGCCTGCTCGAAGGGTCCGGCAAACACATGCGGCACGTGAAGCTGCGGCCCGGCGTTCCGGTGGACGAGCCGGCGCTCACGGCGCTGATCTCGGCCGCCTACGCGGACATCCGCCGACGTCTTTCCGCCCGATAGGCCCGCCCGTCGGCCCGTCACATCCGTTCCCCCGGAAGCCGGCTCGCCTGCCGGATCCAGTCCGCCAGCCGCGCGTCATCGAGCGCCTCGCCCTCGTGGATATCGAGATAGCGGACGTCCTTCTGTCGCGACGTTCCAGGCGGGACCGGCGTGAGCGCGGCGCCGCGGAAGAAGGTCACCTTCACGTAGCGGGTGAAGCAGTGAAAGCTGAGAAACCAGCCCTGCCCCTCCATGCCGTAGAGGGGCGAATTCCACTTCACCGCCTTCCGCACCCCGGGGACGGTCGCCTCAACGAGCGCGTCGAGACGTTCGCCCACCGCCCGCTTCCAGCCGGGCATCGCGGCGATGTAGGCCTGCACCGGCCCGTCGCCCTCGCCCTTCGGGATCTGCGGATTGCCGCCGGACAGGAGCCTCGGCCCGGTCACCGGCCCGGGCCATTCCGCCGCCACGCCACGGCGTAGGGCAGCACGAAGAGGTAGAGCCCCGTCGCCAGCAGCAGGATCAGCGGGACCAGCGCGAACAGTCCGAGCCAGGCCGGCGGCGTCCCCCTGGTCATGGCGATGATGTAGGTGACCACGCCGGCGGTGAAGGCGATGGAGATCCAGCGGTGCGCCTGGCGGATCAGGGTGTTCGCGGTCATCAGCGTCTCCTCTCAGTCGATCGTCGTCACAAGCTGCTCCAGCTTCGCCAGGAAGCCGGTCCAGCCTTGCAGCGCCCCGCTGAGGGCCTGCTTCTGGGTCGGCCGGAAGCCCGACTGTTCCATCCGCAAACGGGTGCCGGCGGCCGTCGGCGTCAGGGTGAAGGTCACCACGCTGCGCAGGTCGAACGCGGGATCCTCGTGGCTGTGGTTCCAGCTGTAGGACAGCCTATGCGGCGGTTCGAGCGCCAGAACCTCGCAATCCAGCACCCCGCCCCACTCGCCCCGCAGGGTGAAACGGTGACCGACGGCGGGCTGGAAGTCGTTGTTCATCAGCCACTCGGCGATCAGGTGCGGCTGGGTGAGCGCGCGCCAGAGCTTTTCCGGCGGATGGGCGATATCGCGTTCGACGACGACCGAACGCGTCTGCGAGGGGGCGGTCATTGGTCCATCCTGTTGAGCAGGTCCTCGAAGCGGTCGAGGCGGGCCTCCCAGAAGGCGCCCATCTCGCGCGCCCAGTCATTCAGCGGCGCAAGCGCCTCGACCCGGGCGCTGTAGTGGGTCTGGCGTCCCTCATGCCGATCGCGCACCAGCCCGGCCTGCTTCAGCAGACCGAGGTGCTTCGAGACGGCGGGCTGGGAGACGCCGGCGCGGGCTGTCAGGCCGCCGACGGTCTGCTCGCCCTCGCGGCACAGCCGTTCGAACAGCGCCCGCCGCGTCGGGTCGGCGAGGGTTCTGAAAAGGAGGTCGGACGCGTCTTCCATGGCACACATATAACCCGTGAGCTATGAGTAATCCATAACCCCGTGATTATGAGATAGTCAACCCGCGCGGTCAGTCGCGCAGCTTGACGTTCCACAGGCTGGTCGCCAGCAGCAGCGAGACGACCGACGCCCCGACCCAGAACAGGATCGCCGGCCCGAAATCGTAGGTCCGCACGCCGGCGACGGTGGTCATGCCCGCCTGGATCAGCCTGCCGCTGACGTTTTCCTGGATGGCCGCGCCCATGTAGCTGAAGATGCCGACCATCCCGAGCGCCGCGCCGGCCACCCGCTTGGGGCAGATGTCGGTGGCGAACAGGCCGCCGACCGAGGTCACCAGGCCCGTCAGGCCCAGCCCGAACAGGCCCATGCCGACGCACAGCACAGGCGTGCTGGTCGGGCCGAAGAAGATGATCAGCAGGCCGGCCACCTCGCAAAGGCCGAAGATCAGGTTCACCGGCGGGCGGCGGGCCTTGAACCAGCGGTCGGAGATGAAGCCGAAGGCCACCGCGCCGATCATGCCGCCGACGGTGTTGAGGGTCAGGATACCGGTCGCCTCGGCCAGCGAGAAGCCGCGCGCCTCCTGCAGGTACAGCACGCCCCAGCTGTTGATGGCGTAGCGCGTCACGTACATCAGGGCGCTGGACAGGGCGAGCACCCAGACCGCCGGGATCGCGAACACCGACAACTGCGTCCGCAGCAGGCTGGCGGTCGGCGGCGGGGGCGGCGGCTCGCCGCGCCAGGCCGCCACATGCGGCAGGCCGAGCGTCTGCGGCCGATCCTTCATCATCAACAGCACCGCGGCGGCGACCCCGAGGCACAGCACGCCCGGCCCCCAGAACCCGGTGCGCCACCCCAGCGCACCGACCAGCGCGCCGGTGACGAGAAACGTCAGTCCCTCGCCGAGACCGTGCGAGATGCTCCACACCCCGTAGTAGAAGCCCCGCTCGCGGTTGGAGAACCAGCGGGTCATCGAGACCACGCTGGCCGGGCCGCCGAAGCTCTGGAACCAGCCGTTGAGGCCCCAGAGCGCCATCGCCACACCGGTCACGGTCGTGAAGCCCATGCCGAGATTGCACAGGGCCGACAGCAGGATGCCGAGCGCGAGGAACTTTCGCGGGCTGACGTGGTCGGCGAGGAAGCCGCTGCCCAGCTTGCCGATGGCGTAGCAGTAGAAGAAGGCCGACCCGATCAGGCCCAGCTGCTCGGGCGTGAAGATCCCCGCGTCGATCAGCGGCTTCTTCACCACCCCCAGCGCCAGCCGGCAGGTGTAGGCCAGGCCGTAGCCGCCGGTGACGGCGATCATGATCATCAGCCGGTTGCGCCGGAACAGCGCGTCGATCCGCCCGCTGTCAGCCAGCGGCGGCGCGTCCGCGCCGGGCGCGAGCGATCTGATGATGGCGCCCAGCATGCGCGCGGCCCTCCCGCGGGCTCACCGGCCCGCCCCCGTGGCGATCAGACCACGGAGGGCGGAACGATGCTACCGCGGGCTCGCGGCCGTCAGAACTTGTGGCCGAGCCTCAGCCCGATGGTCCGGGGCTGGTTGGGCACGGTGTAGACGGCGGCGCCGCAGACCGTTTCGCGGCACTGGGTGTAGCGATAGAGGCTCGCGCGCTCGTCGGTGAGGTTCTGGACAAAGAACTCCATGGTCCAGTCCTGCCGCTCCACACCCGCGGTCATGTCGAAGGCGGTCCAGCCCGACTGCTCGCCGAGGATGCCGCGCTCCTGGGAGCGCAGATCAGCCCAGCTGCTGGTCTGGGTGACCATCGACCCCTGCAGGTGGGCGTCATAGTCGCCGACCGTGAACTCATAGCGCGCCGTCAGGTTGGCCTTGAACTTCGGCGTGACCGGCAGGGCCTGCCCGGACGGCGCCTGGGGCGGATCCGGATAGGCGACGCTCGGGCAGTCCGTCACCGCGTGGCCGGACGGGTCAGTCACGCCGCAATAGGTCTCGCTCAGCTGGGCGTCGGTATAGGCCGCGCCGCCGCTGAAGGTCAGACCCGGCGTCGCCCGCCAGATGAAGTCGGTCTCGACGCCGAAGATCTCGGCCTGCGGCGCGTTCCGGATTTCGGTCAGGCCGCTGGCGCCGAGCACGGAGAACTGGAAGTCCTCCCACTGCTCCATGTAGACGGCGCCGTTCCAGCGCAGGGACCGGTCGAACCAGGTGGTCTTCCACCCCATCTCGTAGTTGGTCAGGAAGTCCGACTTGTACGGCGGCAGCGTGCCACGACGGTTGATCCCGCCCGGCCGGTAGCCCGTCGACCAGGTCGCGTAGACCATGTGGTCGTCATCGAAATTGTAGGTCAGGTTGACCCGGTGGGTGCTGCCGGTCTCTTCGGTTTCCTTGTCGACGTTGGTGCAGGGCGCGCCCGCCACCACGGCCGGTCCGAAGCACAGGTTCTCGCCCGGATTCACGAAGGGGTTGCCCGCCGCGTAGCCGAAGAAGCCCTTCAGACCGTTGACGGCCTTGAAGAACCGGACCCCGCCGGTCAGCGTCCAGCTGTCGTTGATGTCCCAGGTGACGTCGGCGAAGGCGGCGTAGTCCGTGTCGGTGCGCATCTCCTCGGTGAGCCAGATCGTGTCCGGCCAGCCGGACACGGAAATGGCGCTGCCGATGCCGTCGATCAGGTAGCGCTCCTGAATGCGGTGCGTCTGGTTCTGGTAGAACAGCCCGGCGACCGCATGCACGGGCAGATCGCCCGGGGTGGACAGCCGGAACTCGTGGCTCTCCTTGGTGTAGCGTCCGCGCGACTGGGTGTACTGGGTCGGATCCACCGGGTTGGAAAGATCGTCCACCCAGTAGGCGCCGTAGCCGGCGAGCGTGTCGTAGAAGAACGAGTAGTCCGAATAGTCGGAATCGGCGTCGACGCTGCGCTTCATGTAGGCGCCGGCATAGATGAGATCGAGGCTGCCGAGCTTGCCCTCGACCGTCAGGGCCGCCTGGTACCATTTGTCCGTCGACCATTCCGGCCGGTAGCGGGAAATCTTCAGGTCACCCAGGTTGGGGTCGAACGAGAAGTTGCCGTGGGTCTTCTCGTTTTGCCCCATCAACGTCGGCGTGACGGTCCAGGTGTCGTTCAGGTCGATCTTCAGCGCCATCCGGCCGCCGATGGTCGTGACGTCGTTGTAGTTGTCCTCGACGTAGGCGTTGTTGTTGATCGTGCCGCCCCAGGTCGGATAGGTCCGCGTCCCCGGAATGTTGTCGATGTAGCCGCCGTCGTGCTGGTACCAGCCGACCACGCGCAGGGCCGCGTTTTCGGACAGCGGCAGGTTCACGTAGCCCTCGGCGCCGTAGCCCATATCGCCGCCGGCGATGCTGTTGACCTCGGTGTCGATGGCGCCGCTGAAGTCGTTGAGGTCGGGCTTCTTGGTGATCAGGCGAATGGTGCCGGCCTGCGAGCTCGCGCCGTACAGCGTGCCCTGCGGACCGGCGAGCGCCTCGACACGCTCCATGTCGTAGACGTGGACGTCGAGCGCGCCCTGGATGGTCGTGATCGGCTGCTCGTCGAGATAGATGCCGACACTGGGCAGCGAGCCGGAGTGGTTGCCGTCGCCGCCGCTGGCCACGCCGCGCATGTAGACGCTGGAGAAGCCCGGCGAGGTCGACTGGAACGACACGCTCGGAAGGAACTTCACGTAGTCATTGAAGTCGGAGATGACGAGGGCTTCGAGCTTCTCGCTGCCGATCGCCTGGATGCTCACCGGCACGTCCTGCAGGTCCTCGGACCGCTTCTGGGCGGTGACGATGACCTCGCCGACGGTGGTGTCCTGCGCGAACGCGGCCGACACGCCGGTCAACATGGTGCTGGCCAGCAGCACCGACGACAGCACCGTCGCGCGCCGACTCGCCAGCTTCGAAATCAATGACATGGAACCCCTCCCCAACAGTCGCGGAGAAGTCACGCCCCGGAGGGTTTCGCTGTCAAGCGACACGGTCGGAAATCGGCGTTCCGGGACATCGGCGCCGCGATCTGTGGCGGCGATGCCTCAGGCCCGCAACGGATCAGGTCTTCCAGGTCTGGAGCGCCGGCCCCAGCGCCGCCTTGAGCGGACCCAGCCAGGGCTCGTAGGCGCGCCACTGATCGACGCCGTCGGCGAAGATCGGCCGCCTGACCTGCTCGGAGCTGGCGGTGCGCACCGCACGGTCATTTTCGTAGAAGCGCAGGCACCCTGATTCGAACGGCAGGCCGCAGTGGTCCAGCAGGCGGCGCACCTCCGCCTCGGTGTCGGCGATCATGTCCTCGTAGATCACCCGGTGGACCGCCCCCGGCATCGCCGAGTCCCAATGCGCCATCAGGGCCACGTAGTCGGCGTAGTACCGGCCGAGGTCGGTGAGGTCGTAGGAGAAGCCCTGTCCCCGCGCGAAATGCTGCTTGAACGCGGAGAAGCAGCAGCCCAGCGGGTGGCGCCGGGCATCGATGATCCTCGCCCGCGGCAGGATCAGCCGGATCAGACCGACATGGGCGAAGTTGTTCGGCATCTTGTCGATGAAGAACGGCCGTCCGAGCTTGCGCTGGATGCGCGTGCGTTCGAGGTACTCCTCGCCCAGCGCCCGGCAGGCGTCGGCGTCGAGCGTCTCGAGCACCTCGGGATAGGCCGACGGCTGGTCCCGCTTCAGCCGCCCGCCCAGCCGGCGGGCGATGGAGATTATGTCGGGCAGCTCCATGGTCCCCTCGACAGCCGAGTGGCTGGAGAGAATCTGCTCGATCAGGGTCGATCCCGAACGGGGAAGCCCGACGACGAAGATCGGATCGGGAGCGTCGCAGCCCCAACCCTCGCGCGCGGCGAAGAAGGCCGGCGTGAGCACCGCCATCGAGCGGGCGAGGTGGGCGCTGGTGCGGTCGGCGTCATAGTCGATGCCCTGGCGGCGCAACGCCGCGCCGTCGCGATAGTGCAGAAACGACGCCTCGTGGCGTCCGGCGTCTTCGAGCGCCTTGCCCAGCGCGAACTGCAGGTGGAACCGGTCCTCGTCGCCGATGTCGTCGCGCGCCAGCTGGGCCTCCATCGCCGCGACGTCCTCATCGGCGAAACGCACCGTCTTCAGGTTGGCCAGACTCCACCAGGCCTCCCCAAGCGAGGGCGACAGCGCGATGGCCCGGCGGTAGGCGGCGATGCTGTCGGCCTGCCGCCCCACGGTCTTCAGCGCATGGCCATAGCTCATCCAGGCCTTGGGCTGGTGGGGATAGGCCTTCAGCAGCTCGTCATAGAGGGCGATCGCGCGCTCGTAGTCGCCGACCCGGCCAAGCGCGGCGGCCTTGAGGTTGCGATAGCCGGGATGGCCGGGGCTGCGCGCCAGCAGGTGATCCAGCTCCGCCAGCGCCTCCTCGGACCGGTTCAGGCGGTAGAGAACCGTGGCGTGGTTGTGCCGCGCCTCGGCGAAGCCCGGCGCCAGTTCGACGGCGCGGGCCAGCAGCGCCTCGGCGTCTTCCAGCCGGCCGAGCCGCGCGGCGACCTCGGCCAGCATGCGGATGGCGGCGGCGTTGGTCGGATGACGCTTGAGATAGGGCTTGAGCAGATGTTCGGCGACGGCCAGCCGGTTGTCGCACAGGGCCATGGCCGCTTCGAGCAACTCGGGGTCCGAAGTCGAGGCGCGAATCTGCTGGGCGCGGGCCTTCTCGGCGCCGGCCTCGTCGCCGGCCAGCAGCAGCTGGTCGGCCAGCGCGCCCCAGGCCGTCGTCAGTTTCGGGTCCAGCGCCACGGCCCGGCTCAGGGCGACGACCGCCGGCCGCGCCAGGCCGAGATCGGCCAGCGCGAGGCCGGCTTCCTGATGCACCGGCGGCCAGTTCGGCTGGCCGCGGATGACCGGCTCGAGCACCGACAGCGTCGCCTCGGCCTTGCCCTGGCGACGCAGCGCCCCGCCCAGCAGCAGCAGCGCTTCGGGGTGATCGGGGACCGCGCGCAGGATCTCGATGGCCTGGGCCTCGGCCAGGGCCGGGTCCTGGGTCAGCAGTTGGGCGGCGTGGGCCAGGGCCGTGCCAAGCGTGCCGGTGGTGGTGGCGGTGTCCTGCGTCATCGGCCGCCAGACCTGCACAGGTTGGCGCCGTCTGTCGACTCGATCTTGCTGCCTGAAAAAGAGGCGCCGCCCGGGGAACGGCACGGCGGACGGCGGACGGCTTGCGCTTCGGGGGCCGCGCCCGGACAGTCGCCGCATGGCCCTTGCCGCCGTCATTCCGTTTCCGGTCCCGCCGGAGTCCGCCCCGCCCGCGCCGCAACGGGCGCGCGGTCGCGGCCGACTGACCGTGCGCCGCGCGGACGGCCGCACGCGGCTCGTCGAACTGTTCCAGGAGGGCTCGGCGAAGCTGCGCCTGCCGACCGTGCGCGACGACGCCCTGCAGGCGGTGATGATCAATTCCGGCGGCGGCATGACCGGCGGCGACCGCTTCCGCTGGGACGTCGACGTCGGCGACGGCGCAGCGGCCATCCTGACCACCCAGGCCTGCGAGAAGGTCTACCGCGCCGACGCCGGCCAGGCCGAGGTGGCCGCGCGGCTGACGATCGGCGCCGGGGCCCGGCTCGACTGGCTGCCGCAGGAGACCATCCTGTTCGAGCGCTCGGCGCTGCACCGGACCATCGACGCGGAGGTCGCCGCCGACGGGCGGCTGCTGCTGGCCGAGTCCGTGGTGCTCGGCCGCCGGGCGATGGGCGAAACAGTCTCGCGCACGGACTTTCATGACCGCTGGCGAATCCGTCGGGACGGGCGGCTGCTGTTCGCCGACGACCTCAGGCTGGCCGGGGACATTCAGGCCCTGACCCACTCGGGCCCGCTGCTGGCCGGCGCCGGCGCCTTCGCCACCCTGTTGCTGGTCGCGCCTGACGCCGCCGATGCGCTCGCGGCGGTGCGCGCGGCGGTCGGGCCGATCGGCGGAGCCAGCGCCTTCGACGGCCGGCTGGTCTGTCGCATCGCCGCGCCCGACGGCCTGGCCCTGCGCCGCGCCCTGCTGCCCGCCCTCGCCGTTCTCAGCGGCGGCCGCCCCGCTCCCAGCGTCTGGACCCTCTGATGAACCTGACCCCGCGCGAGAAGGACAAGCTGCTGATCGCCATGGCCGCCGTGGTGGCGCGCCGGCGGCTCGAGCGCGGGGTGAAGCTGAACCATCCCGAAGCCATCGCCCTGATCACCGACTTCGTCGTCGAGGGGGCCCGCGACGGCCGTTCGGTCGCCGAGTTGATGGAGGCCGGCGCCCATGTCGTCCGCCGCGACCAGGTGATGGAGGGCATCGCCGAGATGATCCACGACATCCAGGTCGAGGCCACCTTTCCCGACGGGACCAAGCTGGTCACCGTTCACCACCCGATCCGTTGAGGTTCGCCATGCAAAAGCTCTCACTGCCCTTCTTCGCCCTGGCCGCCCTGGCCGCGTCGCCCGCCCTGGCCCACGACGAGGACCACCATGGCCTGCCGGGCCTCCTGCATCCGTTGAGCGCTGACCACGAGGGCTGGATCCTGCTGGCCGGCGCGGTGCTGCTGGTCGGGTTCTTCCTGGCCCGGCCGGTGCTGCGGGCGTTGAAGGTGCGGAGCCGCCGATGATCCCCGGCGAGGTCATCCCGGCCCCCGGCGAGATCGCGCTCAACGCCGGCGCCCTGACGGTCACGCTCGCGGTGGCCAACACCGGCGACCGGCCGATCCAGGTCGGCAGCCACTACCACTTCTTCGAGACCAATCCGGCGCTGGCCTTCGACCGCGAGGCGGCGCGCGGCCACAGGCTGGACATCGCGGCCGGCACGGCGGTGCGCTTCGAGCCCGGCCAGACCCGCGAGGTTACGCTCACGCCGCTGCTCGGCGCGCGCCGCGTCTACGGCTTCCGGCAGGCCGTGATGGGAGACCTCTGATGGCCCTCATCAGCCGCGCCCTCTATGCCGACATGTTCGGTCCGACCACCGGCGACCGGGTGCGGCTGGCCGACACCGAGCTGTTCGTCGAGGTCGAGAAGGACTTCACCACCTATGGCGAGGAGGTGAAGTTCGGCGGCGGCAAGGTGATCCGCGACGGCATGGGCCAGAGCCAAGCGACGCGGGCCCAGGGCGCGGTCGACACGGTGATCACCAATGTCCTGATCATCGACCACTGGGGCATCGTGAAGGCCGACGTCGGCCTGAAGGACGGACGCATCGCCGGCATCGGCAAGGCCGGCAATCCCGACACCCAGCCCGGCGTGACCATCGTCATCGGCCCGGGCACCGAGGCCATCGCCGGCGAGGGCAGGATTCTCACCGCCGGCGGGATGGACGCCCACATCCACTTCATCTGCCCGCAGCAGATCGAGGAGGCGCTGATGAGCGGCGTCACCACCATGCTGGGCGGCGGCACCGGCCCGGCGACCGGCACCAACGCCACCACCTGCACCCCCGGCCCCTGGCATCTGGAACGGATGATCCAGGCCGCCGACGGCTTTCCGATGAACCTCGCCTTCGCCGGCAAGGGCAACGCCTCCCTGCCCGGCGCGCTGGAGGAGCAGATTCTCGCCGGCGCCTGCGCGTTGAAACTGCACGAGGACTGGGGCACGACGCCCGCCGCCATCGACTGCTGCCTGTCGGTGGCCGACGCCCATGACGTGCAGGTGATGATCCACACCGACACGCTCAACGAGTCGGGCTTCGTCGAGGACACCATCGGCGCCTTCCGGGGCCGCACGATCCACGCCTTCCACACCGAGGGCGCCGGCGGCGGGCATGCGCCGGACATCATCAAGGTCTGCGGCCTGTCGAACGTGATCCCGTCCTCGACCAATCCGACGCGGCCCTACACGGTCAACACCATCGCCGAGCACCTCGACATGCTGATGGTCTGCCACCACCTCGACCCGTCGATCCCCGAGGACATCGCCTTCGCCGAGAGCCGCATCCGCAGGGAGACCATCGCGGCCGAGGACATCCTGCACGACATCGGAGCCTTCTCGATCATCAGCAGCGACAGCCAGGCCATGGGCCGGGTCGGCGAGGTGCTGATCCGCACATGGCAGACCGCCGACAAGATGAAGCGCCAGCGCGGCCCCCTGCCCGGCGACGGCGCGGCCGACAACAACCGGGTCAAGCGCTACATCGCCAAGTACACGATCAATCCGGCCATCGCCCAGGGCCTGAGTCGCCACATCGGCAGCGTCGAGGTCGGCAAGCGGGCGGACCTAGTGCTGTGGGACCCGGCCTTCTTCGGCGTGAAGCCGGCGCTGGTCCTGCTGGGCGGGACCATCGCCGCGGCCCCGATGGGCGACCCGAACGCCTCGATCCCGACGCCGCAGCCGGTGCACTACCGGCCAATGTTCGCGGCCTTCGGCAAGACGACGGCCCGCTCCTCGGTGACCTTTGTCTCGCGGGCGGCGGTCGACAACGCCCTGCGCGGGCGCATCGGCGTCGACAAGGACCTGCTGGCGGTCGAGAACACCCGCGGCGGCCTCTCCAAGGCCTCGATGATCCACAACAGCGCCCTGCCGCACATCGAGGTCGACCCGGAAACCTACGAGGTCCGGGCCGACGGCGAGCTGCTCACCTGCGAACCGGCGGAGGTCCTGCCGATGGCCCAGCGCTATTTCCTCTTCTAGGGCTGACCTCATGAGCAACACCTTCCGGGCCGTCGGCGTGAAGCGACGGGGACAGTACGACGGGGTCCCGTTCGATCTGGCGGTGCTGCCGCATGACCTGCGCCGCATCCGCCGCAAGCGGCTGACCTGCGTGCACGGCGACGCGGTGCTGGTCGACTTCGCCGAGACCACCGCGTTGGCCCATGGCGACGCGCTGGCGCTGGAAGACGGCCGGCTGGTGGAGATCATCGCCGCCGAGGAAGACCTGCTGGAGATCCAGGGACGCGATCCGAAGCACCTGCTGACGCTGGCCTGGCACATCGGCAACCGTCATCTGGCCGCCGAGATCCAGCCGGACCGCATCCTGATCCTGTACGACCATGTCATCGGCCACATGCTCGAGCACCTCGGCGCGCGGGTCAGCAGGGTCTCGCTGCCGTTCCATCCCGAGGGCGGGGCCTATGGCGGCGACCACCAGGCGCACGATCATGGCGACCACGGCCACCATCATCACCATGACTGACACCGCGGCCCTGCTGCGCCTGCTCACCTGGCTGTCGCCGGCGTTTCCGGTCGGCATGTTCGGCTGGTCGCACGGGCTGGAGCAGGCCATTTCCGACGGGGCGGTGCGGGATGGCGAGACACTGGTCGACTGGATCGACGGGCTGGTGACGGCGGGCTCGGGCTGGACCGACGCGGTGCTGTTCGCCGAGGCCTACGCCGCCGCCCGCGATCCTGACCGCCTTGCCGGGGTCGCCGACCTAGCGCGGGCGCTGGCTCCGTCGGCCGAGCGTCTGGCCGAGACGCTCGGTCAGGGCAACGCCTTCCTGAGGGCCGCCCGCGCCTGGCCGGACCACTGCCCGGCGCTCGACGATGCGCCCTGGCCCGTCGCGGTCGGTGCGGCCTGTGGCCTGGCCGGCATCCCGCTCCGGGACGCGCTGGTCGCGAGCCTGCACGCCTTCGCCGGCAATCTCGTTTCCGTTGCCTTGCGGCTTGTGCCGCTCGGCCAGACCGAGGGCGTGCGCAGCCTGGCCGCCGTCGAGGCCGTCATCCTCGAGACGGCCGCCCGCGCCGCCCACTCGACCCTGGACGACCTCGGCTCGGCCGCGCTGATGTCGGACATCGCCGCGATGCGGCACGAGACCCTTCAACCGAGACTGTTCCTGTCATGACCAGCAAACACGGCCCCCTGCGCGTCGGCATCGGCGGCCCGGTCGGGTCCGGCAAAACGACCCTGACCGAGAAGCTGTGCAAGGCGATGCGCGACCGCTGGAGCGTCGCGGTGGTGACCAACGACATCTACACCCGCGAGGACGCGCTGATCCTGGCCCGGCTGCAGGCGCTGCCCGAGGACCGCATCCTCGGCGTCGAGACCGGCGGCTGTCCGCACACGGCGATCCGCGAGGACGCCTCGATCAACCTGGCCGCCATCGCCACCATGAACGCCCGCTTCCCCGACCTCGACGTGATCTTCATCGAGAGCGGCGGCGACAACCTGGCGGCCACCTTCTCGCCGGACCTGGCCGACCTGACCCTGTATGTCGTCAGCGTCTGCCAGGGCGAGAAGATCCCCCGCAAGGGCGGCCCGGCGATCACCCGCTCCGACCTGCTGATCATCAACAAGACCGATCTCGCGCCCTACGTCGGGGCGGATCTGGCGGTGATGGAATCGGACGCGCGGGCCCAGCGCGGGGCCCGGCCGTTCGTGATGAGCGACCTGTCGCGGCTCAGGGGCGTGGACGAGATCGTCGATTTCATCGCGCGCGAGGGCGGCCTGTCGCTGGCCGCCTGAATTCATGACCAAGGTTTAAGCTGCTGTCGTCAGAGCGGCGTCCTATGGGACTCCGCGCTGTTCAGGAGATTGCCATGAAACGCCTCGCCGCCCTCGCCGCCGTCCTCGTTCTGGGCGCCGCCGCGCCCGCGCTCGCCGCCACTCCGACCGAGGCCGAGGCCACGCTGCGCTCGACCATCACCGCCATCCAGTCGGGCGCGCCCAACTACGACGCCATGATCCCCGAGCTGGCCGCCGCCGTGAAGCAGAACGCGTCGGCCCCGGCCCAGCTGGCCGCCCTCGGTCCGGTGACCGCCGTCACGGCGACCAGCCAGGCCGACCCCTACACCTACGATGTGACCTTCCAGAACGGCGCGGTCCTGCACTGGACCCTGTCGATCAACGCCGACGGCAAGATCCAGGGCCTGTTCGTCCAGTAGGGCGTTGGGGACATGCACTTCAGTGCGTGTCCCCGTTCCCCCCGTCATCCTCGGGCTTGTCCCGAGGACCCATGCGCGCGGACCTTGGTCGTCAAGGCGGCGATGGCGCGGACGTCCGGCTGTCACGGTGTTCATGGACCCTCGGGACAAGCCCGAGGATGACGGAGGAGGGACGTCACCCCCCGGCCAGTCGTCCCTTCAGCCGCAACCGGCTGACCCCGCCGTCGGGATAGATGTTCAGCCGCACGAACCGGATCGGCGCATGCGGGCGGATGCCGTCGGTGAACACGTGGACGTGGTCCATCTGCAGCTTCGTCTCGGGCAGCAGGACCGGCCAGCCTTCCGCCTGCATGGCGATCTCCGCCGGCGAGCCCGCCGCCTCGGCCGAGGCCTGGATTGAACAGCGGTCCGGGTAGTTGCCCTTGAAGTGGGCGGTGTCGACGATGATTTCCTCGATCGTTCCGGCGTGGCCGAGTTCGAGGATGGACCAGTCGTGGCCCGGCTCGCGGCGCCGGCGGGTTTCCCAGCCATCGCCCATGTCCTTGCCCCGGCCCGGCGCGGTCAGGTTCTCGACCCGACCGAAATGCTCGTCGTTGGCGATCAGCCCCCGGCCGCCGTTCTCCATCGCCAGCAGATCGAGCACCTCGCCCGGCGCGACCCGGCTCCAGTCCTTGTGGATCGTCCCGTAGACCCGCAGCCGCGCGACGCCGCCGTCCGGATAGATGCTCAGCCGCACATGGGTCCAGACGCCGCCGGGCTGCGCCTTCACCCAGCGCCGGTCGTTCCCGTTCAGGTCGATGACGGGAACCAGGGTCGTCCAGACGGCGTCCTCGGCGGGGATCGCCGCGTCCGAGACGCAGCCCTCGATCGAGGCCTTCGGCGGATAGTTGCCGGTGAAGTTGCGGGTGTCGATCTCGAAGCCGGCGATCTCGCCGGGCGCGCCCAGCCTGACGATCGCCCAGTCATGGCCGGGGACGCGCTTGCGGCGGCTTTCCCAGCCGTCCATCCACTTGCCGTTATCGTCGTACTTGCCGGGGATGAACACCGGCTCGGCCGGGTCGATCAGCCGGGCCTTGTCGGCGAAGAAGTCGTCGGTGGCGTAGACGACCTGGCCGCCCAGCCGTGGCTGGGCCAGATCGATCAGGCCGTTGAAGGGGTGACTCAAGACGCGTCCTCGAACAGGTCGGCCAGCCGGAAGGCGGCGATGCGGTGGATCTGGCGGAGGGCCTCGGCGAACTCGGTCTCGGGGTCGTTGTCGAGGCGGGCCGCGAAGGCGTCCAGGATGTCGCGGCGGGTCAGGCCCTTCACCGCGACGATGAACGGAAAGCCGAAGCGGTCGTTGTAGGCCGCGTTGAGCCGCTGGAAGTCGGCGAACTCCTGCGGCGAGCACTGGTCGAGGCCGGCGCCCGACTGTTCGCGCACCGAGGCGTCGGCCATGCGCGCGCGGCTGGCCAGCTGCGGGTGGGCGCGGATCAGGGCCAGCTTCTGCTCGCGCGAAGCGGAATCGACCACGGCGGCCATCGCGCCGGACAGCGCCTGGACCGAGCGCAGCGCGCCGGCCCCCGGCCAGACGGCCTCGGCGACCCAGGGACTGTCCTCGTAGACCGCCCCGTAGCGCTGGATGAACCCCTCCCTACCCGACATAGGGATGCCGCTTGCGCCAGTGACGGGCGATCTCGATGCGCCGGGCGAACCAGACGTCCTGGTGCGACAGCGCATGCTTCAGGAACCGCTCCAGTCCCGCCAGCTTGCCGGGCCGCCCGGCCAGCCGGCAGTGCAGCCCGATCGACAGCATGCGCGGCCGTTCCTCGCCCTCGGCGTAGAGCACGTCGAAGGCGTCGCGCAGGTAGCTGAAAAACTGCTCGCCGGTGTTCAGCCCCGTGCCAGAGAAGCGCATGTCGTTGGCTTCCAGGGTGTAGGGCACGATCAGGTGCGGCGTCGCCGTCTGGGTCGACCAGAACGGCAGGTCGTCGGAATAGTCGTCGGCGTCATAGAGAAAGCCGCCCTCCTCGGCCGCCAGCCGCCGCGTGTTGGGGCTGGTGCGGCCGGTGTACCAGCCCAGCGGCCGCTCACCGGTCAGGCGGGTGTGGATCTCGATGGCCCGGGCCATGTGCTCGCGTTCCACGGCCTCGGGCACGGCCTGGTAATTGGTCCAGCGGTAGCCGTGGCTGGCGATCTCGTGGCCGGCCTGTAGAAAGGCCTCCACGGCCACCGGATTGCGCGCCAGGGCCTGGGCCACGCCGAACACCGTCAGCGGCACGTCATACCGATCGAACAGGCGCAGCAGCCGCCAGACCCCGGCCCGCGCGCCATACTCGTAGATCGACTCCATGCTCATGTTCCGGCCGCCCTCGACGGGCCCGGGAAAGATCATGTCCGACAGGAAGGTCTCGGCCCCGGCGTCGCCGTGCAGCACGCTGTTCTCCGCCCCCTCCTCGTAGTTCAGCACGACCTGCACGGCGATGCGCGCGCCGCCCGGCCAGTCCGCATGCGGAGGATTTGGGCCGTAGCCGATCAGGTCTCTGGGATAACTGTCGCTCATGGGACGGACATAGCAGGCCCGCGATGCGTCCATCGTCAAGGTTTGCGAGGCCTTAACCGGCGGCGAAGGTTGCATTCGTCGCAATCGAGGGGGATTCTGGACGGCTCCCCGCATATCGCGGCCCCTGGAGCGAGCATGACCGGTCTGACGACGCACGTTCTGGACACCACCCACGGCCGCCCCGCCGCCGGGGTGACGCTGCGCCTGTCGCGGGACGGCGCGGTGCTGGTCGAGACCGTGACCAACGCCGACGGCCGCTGCGACGCGCCGTTGCTGTCGGGCGAGACGATCGAGGCCGGCGCCTATCGGCTGGAATTCGAGGTCGGGGCCTATTTCCGCGCGGCCGGTATAACCCTGCCCGACCCGGCCTTCCTCGAGACGGTGGTCATCGACTTCGGCGTCGCCGACACGGCCGCCCACTACCATGTGCCGCTGCTGGTCAGCCCGTTCGGCTACTCGACCTACCGGGGGAGCTGAGGGTGCGCGACGTCGTCCGCTTCGTGCTCGATGGGGAGATCCGCGAACTGCGGAACATCGACCCGACGACGACGGTGCTGAACCTGCTGCGCTACGACCTGCGCCGGACCGGGACCAAGGAGGGCTGCGCCGAGGGCGACTGCGGCGCCTGCACCGTGGCGCTGGGCGAACTTGACGGCGAGCGGGTGAAGTGGCGGGCGGTCAACGCCTGCATCCTGTTCGCGCCGATGCTCGACGGCAAGGCGCTGAAGACCGTCGAGAGCCTCGGCGGCGACCATCCGGTGCAGACGGCGCTGGTCGAGCATCACGGCTCGCAGTGCGGCTTCTGCACCCCGGGCTTCGTGATGTCGCTGTGGGCGCGCGGCCGCGAGGACAGCCCCCCGCCGGTGGCCGACAGCATCGCCGGCAACCTCTGCCGCTGCACCGGCTACGGCCCGATCCTGGCGGCGGGCGAAGCGGCGGGGATGCCGGCGGAAGATGATCCCGTCGCGGCGCTTCAGGCGCTGTCGCGCGACGAGGCGCTGGGCCTGAGCCACAACGGCCGCCGCTGGTTCGCCCCGAAGTCGCTCGGCGATCTGGCCGGTCTGGTCGAGACCCATCCGGACGCGGTCGTGCTGGCCGGGGCCACCGACGTCGGCCTGTGGGTCACCAAGCAGAACCGCGACCTGCCGGTGATCATCTCGATCAGCCAGGTCGCCGAGCTCAGGACAATCAGCGAGACGCCCGGCAGCGTGCGGATCGGCGCGGGCGTCCGCTACAGCGAGGCGCTGAAGACCCTCACGGGCCTGCATCCGTCGTTGGGTGAGATGATCCGCCGGCTGGGTTCGGTGCAGGTGCGCAACAACGGCACGATCGGCGGCAATATCGCCAACGGCTCGCCGATCGGCGACATGCCCCCGGCCCTGATCGCGCTCGGCGCGAGGCTGGTCCTGCGCCAGGGCGGGGCGACCCGCGAACTGCCGCTTGAGGACTACTTCCTCGCCTACGGAAAGCAGGACCGCCGGCCCGGCGAGTTCGTCGAGGCGGTGATCGTCCCCCGGCCCGAAGCGGCCGTGCTCTATCGCGTGTTCAAGCTGTCCAAGCGCTTCGATCAGGACATCTCCGCCGTCTGCGGCGGCTTCGCCCTGACCATAAAAGACGGCGTTGTTGAAAATGCCCGCGTCGCCTTCGGCGGCATGGCCGCGACGCCGAAACGGGCCGCCGGCTGCGAAGCCGCCCTGACCGACCGGCCGTGGAGTGACGCCACCGTCGACGCCGCCGCGGCCGCGCTGGCGAGCGACTTCCAGCCGATCGACGACATGCGCGCCTCGGCCGCCTATCGCCTGACCGCGGCGCGGAACCTGCTGCGCAGGCTGCTGGCGGAGTCGCGGGGCGAGGCCGTCAGCGTGCTGGACGCGGAGGCGGCGCATGGCTGACTCCGGCATCGTCCACACCGCGGTCAAACACGACAGCGCCGAGCGCCATGTCGCCGGCCGGGCGCTATACATCGACGACATCCCCGAGCCGCGCGACCTGCTGCACGTCGTCCTCGGCATGAGCCAGCGCGCCCACGCCCGCGTCGTCTCGCTGGACCTCGGCGCCGTCCGCGCCGCGCCGGGCGTGGTCGATGTGGTCTGCGCGAAGGACATCCCGGGGATCAACGACGTCAGCCCCGTGGCCGGCGATGATCCCCTCTTCGCCGACGGTCTGGTGCAGTACGTCGGCCAGTCGCTGTTCGCTGTCGCGGCCGGGACGCGCGACCAGGCGCTCGCCGCGTCGAAACTGGCGAAGGTCGCCTACGAGGACCTGCCGACCGTCCTGACGATCGCAGAGGCCCGCGCCGCCGGCAGCGTCATCGAGCCGGCCCAGACCATGCGCCTCGGCGACGCCCCCGGCGCCATCGCCGCCGCGCCGCACCGGCTGGACGGGAAACTCGCCATCGGCGGCCAGGACCACTTCTACCTCGAAGGCCAGATCGCCCTGGCCACCCCGCGCGAGGACGGCGACGTCCACGTCTGGTCCTCGACCCAGCACCCGACCGAGGTGCAGCACAACGTCGCCCGGGTGCTTGGGCTCCGCGACCACGCGGTGACCGTCGAGATCCGCCGCATGGGCGGGGGCTTCGGCGGCAAGGAGAGCCAGCCGGCCCTGTTCGCGGCGGCGGCGGCGCTGATCGCCGTGCGCACCGGCCGCCCGGCCAAGGTGCGCGTCGACCGCGACGACGACATGGCCATGACCGGCAAGCGGCACGACTTCGAAACGGCCTGGTCGGTCGGCTTCGACGACGACGGCAGACTGGCCGGCGCGGCCTTCGATCTGGCCAGCCGCTGCGGCTATTCGGCCGACCTGTCGATGGCCATCAACGACCGGGCGATGTTCCATTCGGACAATGCCTATGCGCTGCAGACGGCGGAGATCGTTTCGCACCGCTTCCGCACCCACACCGTGTCGAACACCGCCTTCCGCGGCTTCGGCGGGCCACAGGGGATGATGGCCGTCGAGCGGGCGATGGACGCCATGGCCCTGCACCTGGGCAAGGACCCGCTCGATGTGCGTAAGGCCAACCTCTACGGCGGGGCTGGCGACCAGACCCCCTACGGCCAGACGGTCGAGCACAGTCCCGCGCTGGCCCTGATCGAACAGCTGGAGGCCAGCAGCGACTACCGCGCCCGCCGCGCGGCCATACAGCGGTGGAACGCGCAGAACCGCTGGCTCAAGCGCGGCATCGCCCTGACGCCGGTCAAGTTCGGCATCAGCTTCACGGCCACCCACCTCAACCAGGCCGGGGCGCTGGTGCATGTCTACACCGACGGCAGCGTCATGCTGAATCACGGCGGCACGGAGATGGGCCAGGGCCTGTATGTGAAGGTCGCCCAGGTGGTCGCCGACGTGTTCGGCCTCGATCTCGACCGGGTGAAGATCACCGCGACCGCCACCGACAAGGTGCCCAACACCTCGGCCACCGCCGCCTCGTCCGGCTCGGACCTCAACGGCATGGCGGCGCTCGACGCGGCGACGCAGATCCGCGACCGGCTGGTCGAAGTGGCGGCCCGGGAACTGGGCGTGGCCGAAGGCCAGGTGACGTTCGCGGACAATGCCGTTCACGGCGGAGATCGCAGCCTGACCTTCGCCGAGCTGGCGAAGAAGGCCTGGTTCAACCGTATCTCGCTGTCGGCGGCGGGCTACTACCGCACGCCGAAGATCCACTACGACCGGGCCCGCCATCAGGGCCGGCCGTTCCTCTACTACGCCTGGGGCGCGGCGGTGTCGGAGGTGATCATCGACACCCTCACCGGCGAGAACCGCTGCCTGCGCACGGACATCCTGCACGACTGCGGCGCCTCGCTGAACCCGGCCATCGATCTGGGCCAGATCGAGGGCGGCTTCGTCCAGGGCATGGGCTGGCTGACCACCGAGGAGCTCGTCTTCGACAGCAAGGGCGTGCTGAAGACCCACGCCCCCTCGACCTACAAGATCCCGACGGCCTCCGATCGGCCGGGGGTGCTGAACATCGATTTCTGGCGCGAGCCGAACGCCGAGCCGACGATCCACCGGTCGAAGGCCGTCGGCGAGCCGCCGCTGATGCTGGCCATCTCGGTGTTCTCGGCCCTGACCCAGGCCGTGGCGGCGGCCGGCGACGACCGGGTCATGCCAGACCTCGACGCCCCGGCGACGCCCGAGCGCATCCTGATGGCCGTGGACGACGTCCGTCGCCGCGCGGGACTGGCATGAGCTGGGCCGCCCAGGCCCTGACCGCCGTGCGCCGTGGCGAGGCGCTGGCCATGGTCACGGTGGTCGCCGCCGAGGGCTCGACCCCGCGCGAGGCCGGCGCCCGCATGCTGGTCGGCGAACGCGGCCAGAGCGGCACCATCGGCGGCGGCGCGCTGGAACACCGCGCGACCGATCAGGCGCGGCGTATGCTCGCGTCCGGGCGAAGCTGGGCGCTGCAGGACTATCCGCTCGGCCCGTTCCTGCAGCAGTGCTGCGGCGGCCATGTGCGGCTGCTGCTGGAGCGGCTGGATGGTGGCAGCGCCGGTTGGCTCGGCGAAGCGGTGGCGCGCGAATCCGCCGGCGCACGCTACAGCCTGAAGGCCAGCGTCCGCGGCGACGCCCTCCATCGGTCGATCCTCCCCAACGCAGTTGGGGAGGGGGACCATGCGAAGCATGGTGGAGGGGGCAGCGCGAACGCCAGCGGCCCTATCCTGAATTCCGGCTCCTCCGGCTGCCCCGGCGCAGCCCCCTCCACCGCGCTCCGCGCGGTCCCCCTCCCCTCTGCGAGGGGAGGAATGGATCAATGGCCCGGCGCCCTCATCCGCATGGTCGACGCCAGCGGCCAGCCCCTCCCCGGCCGCCGGCCGAAGCTCGGCGACGGCGACGCCCTGATCGAGACCGTCGACGCCCGCAAACCTCGCCTGCTGATGTTCGGCGCCGGCCATGTCGGCCAGGCCATCGCCCGGGCGTTCGCGCCGCTGCCCTTCTTGCTCGACTGGCATGACAGCCGCGACGAGGCCGCCGCCCCCGGCGTGGCCGTGCACGACGAGGCACGGCTGGTCGCGATCGCCGGCGACATCGCCGAAACCGACTTCGTCCTCATCCTGACCCACAACCACGACCTGGACTACCAGCTCACGCGGGCCGCCTTGACCGCCGGGACCTTCCGCTACTGCGGCCTGATCGGCTCCGACACGAAGCGCGCCCGCTTCCTGCGCCGCCTGCGCGAGGACGGCGTTCCCGAGGCCGCCGTCGCCCGCCTGACCAGCCCGATCGGCCTGCCCGGCCTCAAGAGCAAGGCGCCGGAAGTGATCGCCGTGGCCGTGGCCGCCCAACTCCTGCAGATGATCGAGACGCCATGATCGCCGACCTCCTCGCCTGGCTGAACCTCGGCGTCCGGTGGCTGCACGTCATCGCCGGCATCGCCTGGATCGGCTCGTCCTTCTACTTCATGTGGCTGGACGCCCGGCTGAAGGCCGATGCGACGACGCCCCAGGGCGTGCAGGGCGACCTGTGGGCCGTCCATGGCGGCGGCTTCTATCACAAGCGCAAATACCTCTCGGTCCCGCCGGACATGCCCGAGGACCTGCACTGGTTCAAATGGGAGGCCTACACCACCTGGCTCAGCGGCTTCGCCCTGCTCGGGGTGATCTACTACCTCGGCGCCCCGACCTACCTCATTGATCCATCCAAGGCGGCGCTGGCGCCGTGGCAGGCGGTGGCGATCGGCCTCGCCTTCCTCGCCGGCGGCTGGCTGCTTTACGACGGCCTGTGCCGCTCGCCGCTGGGCCAGCGGCTGCGGCTGTTCGGGGTGGTCTGGTTCCTGATCCTCACCGCCGCCGCGTATGCGCTGAGTCACCTCTTCAGCAACCGAGGCGCCTTCATCCACCTGGGCGCGATGATCGGCACGGTGATGGTGGCCAACGTGTTCCTGGTGATCATCCCCAACCAGCGGAAGATCGTCGCGGCCATGCTGGCCGGCGAACCGGTCGACCCGGCGCTCGGCAAGCGCGGCAAGATGCGCTCGGTGCACAACAACTACATGACCCTGCCGGTGCTGTTCCTGATGGTCAGCAACCACTACCCGATGGTCATCGACCATCCGCTGAACTGGCTGCTGGTCGCCGGCATCGGCCTGGCCGGCGTCACCATCCGCCATTTCTTCAACCGCCGGAACGCCGGCTCCAGCGAGCCGATGATCCTCGTCGGCGGCGGCTTCATCTTCCTGCTGGTCATGCTGCTGGCGATTGGCACGAAGCCCAAGGCCGCGGAGATCGCCGGGGTCGTGCCGTTCCGCGAGGTGCAGGTCATCGTCCGCACCCACTGTATCGCCTGCCACTCGGCCAACCCGACCAACCCGGCCTTCGCCGGCCCGCCCAACGGCGTGGCCTACGACACGCCCGAGGAAATCCGCCGCTACGCCCCGCGCATCTACGAGCGCGCCGTGGCCACCGACAGCATGCCGCTCGGCAACGAGACCGGCATGACCCGGGCCGAGCGCGACCGTCTCGGCGCCTGGATCAAGGCGGAGACGAAGTGATGCGGCGGGTCACGCCAAAGCTCATGACGCCTGAGGCCTTCGCCCCCTACGGCGACGTCATCTCGGCCCGCGACGGCGTCGAGCGGTATCCGATCAACTACGGGGCCACGACGCGGTTCAACGACCTGGCGGCCATCGACACGGCCGAGGGCGGCGGCCGGACCATCGTCAGCCTGTTCCGCTCGCAGCCGCTCATCCCGGCCGTGCTGAAGATCATGGAGCGCCATCCGCTGGGCAGCCAGGCCTTCATGCCGCTGAACGGCCGGTCGTACCTGGTGGCCGTGGCCCCGGCGGGTGATCTGGACCCGGACCGGATCGAGGTGTTCCTCGCCTCCGGCGACCAGGGTGTGAACTACGCCGCCGGAACCTGGCACCACTATTCGCTGGCGCTGGAGGCCGAGAGCGACTTCCTCGTCATCGACCGCGCCGGTCCGGGCGAGAACCTCGACGAGGTGGAGCTGGGCGAGGCGGACTGGATTGAGGTGGTGGTCCCCTGATCCCGTCATCCGGGGCCCTGTGCCCAGGATCCCTCGCGCAGCCGCACGTGCGGCTTTCCAGCCTTGGCTGTTCGCTTCGCGTCCAGAGGAATCCTCGCCACAAGGGCGAGGATGACGGAGTTAGTCGGCTCGAGCCCTACAGCCGCTCGTAGGCGCTCAGCGTCAGGAACTCCGCGAACTCGTCCTGCAGGCAGAGGTCGCGCATCAGCTGCGCCGCCTCGTCCCAGCGGCCGGAGGCCCAGCGCGCCTCGCCGACCTCGGCGCGAACCACGGCCAGTTCCTCGACAAAGGTCTTCTCGAACAGCGCGGCCGTCACCGGCGTTCCGTCGTCGAGCGTCACGCCATTGCGGATCCACTGCCAGATCGAGGCGCGGGAGATCTCGGCCGTCGCCGCGTCCTCCATCAGGCCGTAGATGGCCACCGCGCCGGACCCGCCGAGCCAGGCCTCGATGTACTGCACCGCGACCCGCTGGTTGTGGCGCAGGCCGGCTTCGGTGAACGGTCCCGGGGGCGGGGCGAGCAGGTCCGCTTCCGTCACCGGCGCGTCATTGGCGCGGCTGACCTCCAGCTGGTTGGTCCGCCCCGGCGCGAAGGCCTTGCCGTAAACATCGTTGACCACGTCTGACAGGCCGGGATGGGCGATCCAGCTGCCGTCGTGGCCGTTGGCCGCTTCGCGCGCCTTGTCGGCCCGCACCCGCTCCAGCACCTGGGCGTTCTCGTCCGGATCCTTGCGCGGAATGAAGGCGCTCATGCCGCCCATGGCGAGGGCTCCCCGGCGGTGGCAGGTGCGGATCAGCAGGCGCGAGTAGGCGTCGAGGAACGGCTTGTCCATGCCGACCGACATGCGGTCCGGCAGCAGCCGGTCGCCGTGCCGGCGCAGGGTCTTGATGTAGCTGAAGATATAGTCCCAGCGGCCGCAGTTCAGCGCCGCCGCGTGGTCCTTCAGCTCGTACAGGATCTCGTCCATCTCGAAGACCGCCGGCAGGGTCTCGATCAGCATAGTCGCCTTGATCGTGCCGACGGGGACGCCGTGACGTTCCTGGGCGAAGATGAACACCTCGTTCCACCAGCGCGCCTCCTCGTGGTGCTCCAGCTTGGGCACATAGAGGTAGGGCCCGCTGCCGATGGCCTTCAGGGCGGCGTGGTTGTGGTGGAAGTAGAGGCCGAAATCGACCAGCGCCCCGGGGACCTTCCGGCCATTGCGCAGGATGTGCTTCTCGTCGAGATGCAGGCCGCGGACCCGGGCGACCAGGGTCGCGAGCTTCGGGCCGAGCGCATAGTGCTTGCCGCTGGCCGGATCGTCCCAGGTCAGCGTCCGGGCGATGGCGTCGCGCAAGGCCCGCTGGCCGCCGACGACGTTGGCCCAGGTCGGCGACAGGGCGTCCTCGAAGTCGGCCATGAACAGCTTCACGTCGCTGTTGAGGGCGTTGATGACCATCTTCGGCTCGGCCGGGCCGGTGATCTCGACGCGCCGGTCGAGCAGGTCCGCCGGCAAGGCTCCGACCGTCCAGTCGCCCTCGCGGATCGTCGCCGTCTCGGGCCGGAAGCCGGGCAGGCCGCCGGCGTCGATCCGCGCCTGCCAGACCTTGCGGGCCGCCAGCAGCTCGTCGCGGCGCGCGGCGAAACGGTCGACGAGCTCGCCGAGGAAGGCCAGCGCCTCGTCGGTGAGGATCTCGCGATCCGCCTCGGTCAGCGTCTCGGTGAAGGTGAAGCCCGCGGCCATGTCTCGCTCCTGAATGGGGACCGGTGATAGACCCCTGCACACAGGGGCGACAAGTCGGGGAGCCATCCATGCCGTTCAACGCCGATCTCGCGGGTGCGACCTGGGGGCCCGTCGCATGGGAGATGACGCCCCGACGCGCGCTGGCCTATCGCGCCGCGCTGGCGCCGGACGACGCCGCCGGCCTCGACGACGCCGCGCCGGACGGCCTGTTCGCCCTGCCGATGCAGGTGGTCTCTCCGGAATGGGTGCTGGTGCTGCTGGCGCGCGAGCATCCGGATCAGACCCTGACCGCCGCCGAGGGGCGCCGCGCCGTGCACGCCGGCCAGGACAGCCGCTTCCACCGCCCGATCCGCGCCGGCGACGCGCTGGAGCTCACCGCCACCCTGCTGGGCGCCCGGGCCAGCCGGGCCGGCGTGGTGACGGCCATCCGCTTCGACACGCGGGACGCCCGGACCGGCGAACTGATGGTCGAGACCCTGTCGACCACGGTCTATCGCGACGTAGCGCTGACGGGCGCGGAGACGCCGGACCTGCCCTCGCCCGCGTATGAAGCGCCAGCCGAGGATGCGCCCACGGTCACGATCCCGACCAGCCCGGGTCTGCCGCACATCTATTCGGAATGCGCCGAGATCTGGAACCCGATCCACACCGAGCGCCATGTCGCGCTGGCGGCGGGACTGCCCGACATCATCATCCACGGCACGGCGCTCTGGGCCCTCGCCGGTCTGGAAGCGGCGCGGCTCTACGCCGGCGGCGACACGCGACGGCTGACCCGGCTGGCGGCGCGGTTCACCAGCCAGGCGTTTCCCGGACAGCCGATAACCCTGGCGCATGACCAGCATGGCGAGACCGTGCGGCTGGCGCTGCGGTCGGATGACGGGCGAGTGCTGCTGACGGGGATGGCGGCGTTCGCGTGACGATCCTCCCCCGAGAGTGGGAGGAGTGACTATCGTTCAGCCGCCAGCAGCGCCCGCAGCTCGGCCTTGGCGATCTTTTCCAGCGTCGATCGGGGCAGCTCTGGCGTCAGCCGCACCTCATGCGGCCGCTTGAAACTGGCAAGCGTCGCCGTGCAGGCCTCGAGGATCCGGTCCGGCAGGGTCGTGTCCGCCGGATCCACCGGAATCACAAAGACCACCGGCACCTCGTCGAGCATCGGGTGACGGCGGCCGACCACGGCGCATTCGCGGACCCCGGCCACCGAAGCGACGACCCGCTCGATCTCCGACGCCGCGACGTTCTCGCCGCCGACCTTGAGCATGTCCTTGCTGCGGTCGGCGAAATACAGGAACCCGTCCTCGCCCAGCCGCACCCGGTCGCCGGTGATGAACAGGCCGTCGGCCGTGTAGGCGTTGGCGGTCGCTGCCGGGTCGCCGGCGTATTCCAGGAACAGCGACAGACCCGGCTGGCCCTCGACCAGCAGGTCGCCGGTCTCGCCGGGCTTCACCGGCCGGCCGTGCTCGTCGAGCACATGGATGCGGTATCCCGGCGACGGGCGGCCCATCGACATCGGCGCATCGGGCAGATGCGGGTTGCCGACCGTGCCGTGGGTCATGGTCTCGGTCATCCCCCACCAGCCGATGGTCTTGACCCCGAAGAGTTTGTCTGTCGGCGGCTCGCAGATGCCGTTGCCCCAGAGGCGGTAGCTGTGCCGGTCCGGCTTCGGCTGCTCGGCGATGGCCTTGAGGCAGAACGGCACCATGGAGGCCCAGGTGCAGCCGTGCTTCAGCGACACCGGCCAGAACCGCGAGGCGGAGAACTTCGGCTGCAGCACGATGGTCGCTCCCGCCCAGAGCGCCGCCGCCACGGAGTAGACCTGGGCGTTGGTGTGGAACATCGGCAGGTAGACCAGATGCACGTCCTCCGGACGCAGGTCCTCATGCAGGGCGCACATCTTCGCGCCCCACAGGAAGTTGGCGTGGGTCCACAGCACCGCCTTGGGCCGGGCCGTGGTGCCCGAGGTGTACTGGATGCCGAAGTGGGCCATCGGATCGTGCGGCCGGGCGGTCAGGGTCGCAGGATCGCCCGACAGGGCGGAGAAGGGTTCGTATCCCGAGATGTCGGCCGTCGCGGGCGCGCCGTTGTCGGTCTCGGTCACCACCAGCCATCCGAGGCCCGGCGCGGCGTCGCGAACCAGCGCGGCGAAACAGGGCTGGGTCACGCCGCCGACCGCGCCGCTGTGGCTGGCGAAATAGCTGATCTCGTCGGCGCTGGACTTGGCGTTGGTCGTCACCGCCACCGCGCCCGCATAGGCGCAGCCGAGCCAGGCGATGACCGACTCCGGACAGTTGTCGAGGTGCACCAGCACCCGGTCGGCCGGCTTCACGCCCCGCGCCTGCAGGCCGGCTGCGAAGCGGCGGATGTCCTCGGCCAGTTGCGCGTAGGACCAGGTCCGCCCCTCGCCCTCGAAGGGTTCCCAGATCAGCGCGGGATGATCGCCGCGCCGCGTGGCCTGCGCATCGATCAGGGTGCGGGCGTCCTGCCCGGCGAAGGGGTTGATCGGCGTGGGCGTGGTCATCGGCGTTTCCCCTTGTGGCGTCAGGCCGTCTGCGCGGTCTTGCTGGGCAGAGCCCATGCCCGAACCGCGACCGGCTTGCAATTCTGACTGACTAGTTCAATAATGACTAAACAGTCAAATATGGACCCGCGCGATGATCGCCGCCCCTATCGACATCAAACCGGACCGGCGCCGGGCCCGCACCCGGGCCGCGTTACTGCAGGCCGGGCAGAGCCTGTTCGCCGCCCAGTCCGTCGACGCGGTCAGCATCGACGACATCGTCGCGGCGGCCGATGTGGCCAAGGGCAGCTTCTACAACCACTTCACCGACAAGGAGGCCCTGGCGCGCGAGATCGCGAGACAGGTGCGCGCCGAAGCGGAAGCCCAGGTCGACCGCGTCAACGACGGCGTGACCGACCCCGCCCGCCGCATGGCCCGCGCCCAGACCGTCATCGTGCGCTTCGCCCTCCAGAACCCCGAACGGGCCCGGGCGATGATGCGCCTGTTCGCCGGCGCGACCCTGCCGAACGCGCCCCTGAACCGGGGCGTGCGGACGGATATCGAGGCCGGCCTGGCGACGGGCGCCTTTCGCGGCCTGACCGTGGAAACCGGGGTCCTGATGGCCATGGGCATGGCCATGGTCGCCGTCAGCCGGGTCCTGGAACCGCGCGGCCAGACCCCGGCGGCGGACCTTTGCCGCGACCTGAACTTCGGCTTGCTGCGCGGCCTGGGCGTCGCCGAAGACCTCGCCCGCGCCATCAGCGACGCCGCCGCCGTCGACATATTCACGGAGACCCGATCATGAGCGTGATCCGCATCGAGGACATCGCCCACGTCCGCTTCCGCGCGCCCGACCTGGCGCAGATGCGGGCCTTCCTCGAACAGTTCGGCCTCGAGGTCGCCCAGGCCGATGACACGCGCCTGTTCATGCGCGGCCAGGGCGGGGCGCCGTTCCTGCACGCCACCGAACTTGGCGACGCCGGCTTTGCGGCCGTCGGCTTCCGCGCCGCGAGCCTCGCCGACCTTCAGACGCTGGCCGCCGCCGAAGGCGTCGCGGTCGAGCCGCTGGACGCGCCGGGCGGCGGATCGGTCGTGCGGCTGACCGATCCTGACGGCCACCGGGTCGAGGTTGTCGCCGGCCAGACCTGGGCCGAGCCCGCGACCTTCGAGCCGCGACCGCCGTGGAACAGCATCGAGGCCCGCGCCCGCCTGCGCGCGGTCAAGCGCACCGGCCAGGGGCCGGCCCACGTCCTCCGCCTCGGCCACGCGGTGCTTGGCGTGTCAGACTTCCGGACCTCCGAGGCCTGGTACAAGGCGCGGTTCGGCTTCCTCACGTCCGACGAGATCGCCGTCGCGCCGCAGTTCTCGATCGGCGCCTTCCTGCGCTGCGACCGGGGCGAGACGCCCACCGACCACCACACCCTGTTCCTGCTGCAGGCGCCGACCGGGCCGGGCTTCAATCACGCCGCCTTCGAGGTGCTCGACCTGGACGACCTGATGGCCGGCCACGACCACCTCAAGGCCGCCGCCCGCACCGCCGCCTGGGGCGTGGGCCGCCACATCCTCGGCAGCCAGGTGTTCGACTATTGGCGCGACCCCTGGGGCCACATCCTCGAACACTGGACCGACGGCGACCTGCTGACCGCCGCCGAAGCCCCTAACACCGCCACCCTTCAGGACCTTCTCGGCGTGCAGTGGGGCCAGCCCTCGCCGCCGGACTTCGGCTAGGAACGACAGACATGAAACTCGCCACCTTCACCGCCGGCGGCGCGCCGGAACTGGGCGCGGTCACCGGCGACCGGATCACGCCGCTCAATCGGGCCGCGCCCGGCCTGCCCGCCGACATGATCGGCCTGATCAAGGCCTGGCCCGCCGTCGAGGCCGAGGTCCGCGCCATCGCGGCGGCCGGAACCGGCGCCCTCGCGCTGGACAGCGTCCACCTGCTGGCCCCGATCCCGCGGCCCGGCAAGATCTGGGCGATCGGTCTCAACTACGCCGACCACATCGCCGAGAGCGGCGCGGAGACGCCGCCCAACCAGGTCTGGTTCACCAAGGCCGGCACAGCCGTGACCGGCCCGTTCGATCCGGTCCAGGTCCCCACCCCCGCGTGCGACTACGAGGTCGAAATGGTCGCGGTGATCGGCGCCGGCGGCCGCAACATCGGCAGGGCGGACGCCCCCGCCGCCGTGTTCGGCTGGTGTGTCGGCAACGACGTCACCGAGCGGATGTGGCAGCACCGCACGCCGCAGTGGTCGCTGGGCAAGTCGTTCGACACCCATGCGCCGTTCGGCCCGTGGATCACCACCGCCGACGAGATCGCCGACCCGCACGCACTGGACCTGCGCTGCCTGATCAACGGCGAGACCCGGCAGAACTCGAACACCAGGCACCTGGTGTTCGACGTCTGGGCGCAGATCGAGCATCTCTCGACGGCCATGACGCTGGAGCCCGGCGACGTGATCTTCACCGGCACGCCGGGCGGCGTCGGCGCGGCGATGAACCCGCGCCGGTTCCTCAAGGCCGGCGACGTGATGCGCTGCGAGGTCGACGGCCTGGGCGCCATCGAAGCGGTCTGCGAGGCGGTCTGATGGACTACGATTGCGATGTCCTGGTCGCCGGCATGGGGCCGGTCGGCGCGGCGCTCTGCGCCCTGCTGGCGCGCGAGGGCGTCACGGCCATCGCCGTGGAGAAGGACACCGGCGTCTATCCCCTGCCGCGCGCCGCCCACTTCGACCACGAGATCATGCGGCTGTTCCAGAAGCTGGGCATCGCCGGTGAGATGCAGGCGGCCTCGCAGCCGGCGGCGGCCTACGAGTTCCGCAACGCCGCCGGCGAGATCCTGATGCGCTACGACCAGCGGTTGGACAGCCCGTCCGGCTGGGCGCCGGGCTATATGTTCCACCAGCCGAGCCTTGAGCACGCCCTTCGGCGGCTGACGTCGGAGTCGCCGCTGATCGAGGCCCGGCTGGGCTGCACGCTCGCCGCCTTCACCCAGGACGCCGGCGGCGTGACCGCGACGGTCGAGGGCCCGGACGGCCAGGCGACGATCCGCGCCCGCTGGATGGTGGCCTGCGACGGGGCGAAGAGCCCCGTTCGCGAGGCCCTCGGCATCGGCCAGAGCGACTACGGCTTCGACGAACCCTGGCTGGTCATCGACGCGGTGGTCAGCGACGTCTCGCGGCTGCCCTCGGCCAACCTGCAGATCTGCGACCCCGCGCGACCGACCACCTGCCTGGTCATGAGCCAGGGCCGCCACCGCTGGGAGTTCATGCTGCTGCCCGGCGAACAGCCCGAGGACCTGCTCGACGACGCGGTCATCCGCGACCTGCTCAGGCCGTGGAACTGCGAGGACGTCGTCGAGATTGAGCGCAAGGCGGTCTATCGCTTCCACGGCCGGGTCACCGACCGATGGCGTGAGGGTCGGGTGCTGCTGGCCGGCGACGCCGCGCACCAGACCCCGCCGTTCGCCGGCCAGGGCCTCTGCTCTGGCCTGCGCGATGTCGACAACCTGGCCTGGAAGCTGGCGGCGGTGATCCGGCGCGGCGCCGACCCCGCCGTGCTCGACAGCTACCAGACCGAGCGCGAGCCGCCGGTGCGCAGCGTCATCGAGCTGGCCATCGCCATGGGCCGGGTGGTCTGCATCAGCGACCCGCAGGCCGCGGCCCAGCGCGACGCCGGCATGCTGGCCCAGCGCGCCGCCGGCCAGGCCCCGCCGCCGATCGCGCTGCCGCGCCTGGGCCCCGGCGTGATGCTGGACGGCCCCGGCGGCGAGTACTTCCCCCAGCCATGCGCGGGCGACGTCCGCCTCGACGACCGGCTCGGCGAGGGGCCGTGGCTGATCACACGCGCGTCGCTGGCCGACGGCCCCCTCGCGCCGTTCGCCGACCAGCTGACGCCCTGGTTCAACAGCCGCGCCGCCGAGGCGGTGCTGGTCCGGCCGGACCGGTATGTGTTCGGGACCGGGACGCCGGAAGCGCTGGAGAAGGCGTGGGCGGAGCGGGTCGGCTAGCCCTGCCGTCGTCATCCTGGGCCTTGTGCCCAGGATCCCTCTCGACACGTTCCGAACGCGTCAGGCTGGAGAGCCGCTGCTGCAGCTGCACGAGGGATCCTCGCCACAAGGGCGAGGATGACGGCCGGTGTGTGCGCCTTGGCTCTGCGCTCTACAAGATCCGGCACGCCTCCTCGAAGTCCAGCCGGGGCGCGCGGGGGTGCAGGTGCTCGTCCGTGCCGTGGCCGATGTTGCAGATGAAGTTGGCCTCCCAGGTCGTGCCGGCGAAGAACTCGGCGTTCACCCCGTCGAGCTTCACGCCCGACATCGGCCCGCAGTCCAGCCCGAGCGACCGGGCGGCGATCATCAGATAGGCGGCCTGCAGCGAGCCGTTGCGGAAGGCCGTTTCCTTGACCAGCGCCTCGTTGGAGGTGAACCAGTCCCTGGCGTTCGGACTGTGGGGCGCGAGGTAGGGCAGTCGCTCGTAGAAGGCCATGTCGTAGGCCAGGATCACATTGACCGGCGCAGCCAGGGTCTTGGCCCGGTTGCCCGACGACATGTGCGGCGCGAGCCGCGCCTTGGCCTCCTCGCTGGTCAGGAACACGAACCGCCCGGGACAGCAGTTGGACGAGGTCGGACCCCATTTGGCCGTGTCGTAGATCTCGCGAATCAAGGCCTCGCTGATCGTCTCCGGCGTCCAGCCGTTGCGCGTGCGGGCGGTGCGGAAAATCTGGTCAAGGCTGGCGTCGGGCAGGCGATCGGACATGGAACGGGGTCTCCGGCTCGGTATGGGTTGGCGCCACGTCCCCGTATGCCATGGTACGGCCCCGACAACGCAAGGGCCCGCTTCGGCATGGCATCGCCCGACGACCTCATCATGCTCCCCGCCCGGCCCGAGCCGATCCCGGTTTCGGTGTCGCAGACGGCGGTGATCGTCATCGACATGCAGAACGCCTACGCCTCGCCGGGCGGCTATCTGGACCTGGCCGGATTCGACATCTCCGGGGCCGACCGGGTCATCCAGAACACCAGGGGCGTGCTTGAGGTGGCCCGCGCGGCCGGCATGCCGGTGATCTATTTCCAGAACGGCTGGGACGCCGACTATGTCGAGGCCGGCGGGCCGGGCTCGCCCAACTTCCACAAGTCCAACGCCCTGAAGACCATGCGACAGCGCCCGGAACTGCAGGGCACGCTGCTGGCCAGGGGGACCTGGGACTACGAGCTGGTCGACGACCTCAAGCCCCAGCCCGGCGACATCGTGCTGCACAAGACCCGCTACAGCGGCTTCTTCAACAGCCAGCTCGACAGCACCCTGCGCTCACGCGGCATCCGCAACATCGTCGTGGTCGGCATCGCCACCAACGTCTGCGTCGAGTCGACCCTGCGCGACGGCTTCTTCCTCGAATACTTCGGCATCGTGCTGGAGGACGCCACCCACCAGGCCGGCCCCGAATTCCTGCAGCAGGCGGCCATCTACAACATCGAGAAATTCTTCGGCTGGGTGTCCAGCGTCGCCGACTTCAAGGGCGCGTTCGGCCAGGTCGCGCCGAAATCCTGAGGAGCTCCATCATGCCCAAGACCGTCATCACTCCGCCCGGGACCCAGACGCCCATCGCCCCCTTCTCGCCCGGCACGCTCGCGGACGGCGTGGTCTATGTCTCGGGCACCCTGGCGTTCGACAAGGACAACAACGTCGCCTGCGTCGGCGACGCCGAGGGCCAGACGCGCATCGTGCTGGAGACCATCAAGTCGGTCATCGAGACCGCTGGCGGCACGATGGACGACGTGACCATGAACCACATCTTCCTCAAGGACTGGGCCGACTACGCGGCCCTGAACAAGGTCTATGCGGAGTATTTCCCGGGCGACAAGCCGGCCCGGTTCTGCATCGTCTGCGGCCTGGTGCGGCCCGACTTCCTGGTCGAGATCGCCTCGATCGCCCACATCGGCAAGCGCTGACGCCGGTGCCGCAAGCGGGGACCGCCGACGGCCTGTACTACGAGCTCCATGACGCGGGGCCCGACGACATGCGCGAGGTCGTGGTCCTGTCGGCGGGGCTCGGCGGTTCGGCGGCCTTCTGGGCGCCGCAGATGGCGGCCCTCTCCGAGCGCTTCCGCGTGCTGCTCTACGATCACCGCGGCACGGCCCGCAGCGTGCGAACGCTGCACGACGACCACAGCGTGGACCGCATGGCCGATGACATCGTCGCCGTGCTGGACGCGGTCGGGCTCACCAAGGCCCATGTGGTCGGCCACGCGGCCGGCGGCATCGCCGGGCTGGCGCTGGCGCTGAACCATCCGGACAGGCTGGACCGGCTGGCGGTGATCAACGGCTGGGCCGCTCCCAACGCCCATGTCGCCCGCTGCTTTCGCACCCGCATCAGCCTGCTCAACGACAGCGGGCCGGAGGCCTATGTCCACGCCCAGCCGCTTTTCCTCTACCCGGCCGACTGGATCAGCGAGAACCACGACCGACTCGAACTGGAGGAGCCGCACCACGTCGCCGGCTTCCCGACGCGGGAGGTGATGCTGGCGCGCATCCAGGCCCTCCTGGATTTCGACATCGACGCCCGCCTGCCCGAGATTCCCCATCCGGTGCTGATCAGCGCCAGCGCCGACGACATGCTGGTCCCGGTCGGTTGCTCGCGCCGACTGGCCGCCCGCCTGCCCAACGCCACCCTCGACATCGTCCCCTGGGGCGGACACGGCTTCACCGTGACCGCGCCGGACGCCTTCAACGCCTCGCTCGTCGCCTTCCTCGGCGGCGCGACGCACTAGCCCAAGGACTCCCCATGGAAATCGGCGTCTTCATCCCGATCGGCAACAACGGCTGGCTCATCTCCGAGACCGCGCCGCAGTACATGCCGTCCTTCGAACTGAACAAGACCATCACCCAGGCGGCGGACCGCTACGGCTTCGACTTCGCCCTGTCGATGATCAAGCTGCGCGGGTTCGGCGGGAAGACCCAGTTCTGGGAGCACAACCTCGAGAGCTTCACCCTGATGGCCGGCCTGGCCGCCGTCACCGACCGGATCAAGATCTTCGCCACCGCCGCGACCCTGACCCTGCCGCCGGCGATCGTCGCCCGCATGGCCGCGACCATCGACTCGATCGCGCCGGGCCGGTTCGGCATCAACCTGGTCACCGGCTGGGCCGAGGCCGAGTACAGCCAGATGGGCCTGTGGCCGGGCGACAGCCACTACACCCGCCGCTATGACTACCTGGCCGAATACGCCCGGATCCTGCGCGACCTGTTCGACACCGGGGTGTCGAACTTCAAGGGCGACTATTTCCAGATGACCGACTGCCGGGTCAGCCCGCAGGCCAGGGACACCAAGATCATCTGCGCCGGCTCCTCGACCGAGGGCCTGGCCTTCACGGCCCAGTACGCCGACTACAGCTTCGCGCTCGGCAAGGGGACCAACACCCCGACTGCCTTCGCCGACGTCAACGAGCGCCTGCGCGCGGCGAAGGAGAAGACCGGCCGGGATGTCAGCGCCTACATCCTGTTCATGATCATCGCCGACGAGACCGACGAGAAGGCCATGGCCAAGTGGGAGCTCTACCGCGACGGCGTCGACAAGGAGGCCGTGGCCTGGCTGGTCGGCCAGGCAGCCGGCAACACCTCGGAGGACACCAACACAAAGCAGCTGGCGGCCGAGAAGGCGGCGGTGAACCTCAACATGGGGACGCTGGTGGGGTCGTATGCGTCGATCGCGAGGATGCTGGACGAGGTGGCGACGGTGCCGGACACGGCGGGCGTGCTGCTGACTTTCGACGACTTCGTGCAGGGGGTTGAGGACTTCGGCACGAAGATCCAGCCGCTGATGACGTGCCGGGCGGGGGTCGAGACCCGCTAGCCCCCCACTCCCGCTCATCCCGGCGGATGCACGGTGTTTTTGGGGCTCATTTTTTTAGCCCGATCGCCCTCAGCCGCTCGTCGAGAAACGCCCCCGCCGTCACCGGCTCGAACTTCGCGCCGTCGCCGACGCAGCTCTCCAGCACCGCCAGCGACGTCTCCAGCGTCGGATGCATGAAGAACGGCATCGAGTAGCGGCTGACGTTCGGCCCGGTCGGGTTGACCACGCGGTGGGTCGTCGCCGGGATCACGCCGTTGGTCATGCGCGCCAGCATGTCGCCGCTGTCGACGATCAGGTTGGTCGGCTCGGTGACCACCGGCAGCCAGGTCCCGTCGCGGTCGAGCAGTTCCAGGCCCGCGCCCTTGGCGGCGACCATGATGGTCAGGAAGTTGATGTCCTCGTGCGCCGCCGAGCGCACGGCGTTCGGGTCGGCGTCCGGCGCCAGCGGCGGATAGTGCAGCACCCGCAGCAGCGAGGTGCCGTAGCGCACCTTGTCGTCGAAGAAGTCGCCGGCCAGGCCGAGCGTCGGGGCCAGGGCCCGTAGCAGGATCACGCCCGTCTCGTTGAGCGCGGCGAACAGGCTCTGGAATGCCGGCTGCACGCCCGGCGCCTCGGCAGGCCAGACGTTGGGCTCGAGATCGGCGCCGGCCTCCGGCGAGGGATCATGGCCGACCTGCCAGAATTCCTTGAGGTCCGGATGACCGCTGTCCTTGGCGTGCTCGACGCCAAACGGGGTGTAGCCGCGCATGCCCTTGGCGTACTGGCGCTTGGTGTCGTCCGGCAGGGCGAACAGCCCCTCGGCCTCGCCGTAGGCGCGTTGCAGCAGCTCGACCGGCACGCCGTGGTCCTTGAGGACGAAGAAGCCGTAGTCCTGCAGGCCGCGCATCATCGCGTCGGAAAAGGCCTGCCGCTGGGCGGCGTCGCCCTCGGTGAAGGCCCTGAGGCTCAGTTCGGGAACGGATCGGGTCATGGGAGGAATGATTAGACCCATCATGAGAGCGGGCAAAGTGTGCGTGGTTCGAGACGCTCGGCTGATGCCTCGCTCCTCACCATGACGAACAATTTTGCAGCCCGACCCTTTTCGTCATCCTGAGGAGCGAGCCTCAAGCGAGCGTCTCGAAGGACGCACCCTGCGTCACCCCGCCAGCACCGCCTCCACCTCGGCCCGCGTCGGCAGCGACGACTGCGCCCCGGCCCGGGTCGCGGTCAGCGCCCCGGCGGCGCAGGCGAAGGCAAGCGCCTCGCGCTGGCCCATACCCTCCAGCAGGGCGACGGTCAGGGCCCCGACGAAGGTGTCGCCCGCGCCGGTGGTGTCGACCACATCGACCTCCGGCGGCTCGGCCGTGGCCAGCCGCGCGCCGTCGCGGAACAGGCCGGCGCCGCGCGAGCCCCAGGTCACCGCCACCACCCCCGGCAGGCCGTGCAGCCGCTTGCCGTAGACCTCGGACTCCCCCTGGTTGACGACGATCAGGTCGGCGCGTTGCAGCACGCTGTCGGGCACGTCGAGCGCCGGGGCGAGATTGACGCAGACAAAGCCGGTCGCCCGCGCCACGGCCGCCGCGACCGTTTCGGCCGGCAGCTCCATCTGGCAGATCAGCGCGCCCTCGATCACCGCCGGCAGCCGGTCCGGCGTGAAGATCGCGTTGGCTCCGGGCGCGACGATGATCTGGTTCTCGCCCTCGGCGTCGACGCCGATCAGGGCCACGCCGGTGGGCGCCGCCGGATCGACCGCAACGCCCGACAGGTCGACGCCGCTCGCCTTCAACAGGGCCAGCGCCTGACCGGCCATGGCGTCGGCGCCGACGCGGCCGACCATCCGCACCTCTGCCCCCAGCCGGCGGGCGGCCAGCGCCTGGTTGGCGCCCTTGCCGCCCGGATGGGTGGCCAGGGTCGCGCCGGTGACCGTCTCGCCAGGCGCCGGCAGGGTCGCGGCGGTGGCGACGAAGTCGAGATTGATCGATCCGACCACGGTGATCAGCGGCGCGCTCATCGGGCCAGCAGCTCCAGGATCACGGCGAACACCGCCTCATGGTCGACGTCCGTCACCCAACGGCAGGTCGCGGCCGCGGGATCGGCCAGACGGAACTCGACGGCGGTATGCCCCATGGTGAGCTCCGAACCGGTCTCGACCTGCAGGTCGACGGGAACGGCGGTGAAGTGCTGCGGCGCCAGCAGATAGAGGATGGTGCAGGGGTCATGCTGCGGCGGGCTGTCGCCGCCGACATGGGTCTGTTCGGTCCAGACCGCGAAGTCGAACAGCTGCGCCACGGCCCGGGCGGCCGGGGTGTCGATCGCCTTGACCGCCGCCACCCGCGCCGGCGTGGCCCGCACCTGATGGGTGGCGTCGAGGCCCAGCACGACGGTCTCCACGCCAGAGCGGAACACGACGTCGGCGGCGTGCGGATCGGCGTAGATGTTGTACTCGGCCGAGGCGGTGATGTTGCCGCCCTCGCGCCGGGCGCCGCCCATGACCACCACCGGTCCCAGCCGCGCGGCCAGCGCCGGCTCGCGTTGCAGGGCCAGCGCCAGATTGGTCATCGGCCCGGTCACAGCCATCGACACGCTGCCCGGCGGGCGGCTCATGACGATGTCGATGATCGCCTGGGCGGCGTCGCCCGGCGCTGCCGGCGCGTCGGGCTCGAACGCCGGCAGGGTTCCGAGACCCGACTCGCCGTGGAAATGGCTGGCGATGACCGGCGGCCGGACCAGCGGGGCCGATGCGCCGACATGGACCGGCACCTCCTCGCGGCCGGCGATCTGGCGGATGATCCGGGCGTTGCGGGCCGTCAGGTCGGCGGCGACGTTGCCGGCCACCGTGGTGATGGCCAGCAGGTCCAGCGCCTCGGGCGCGGCGAAGGCCAGCAGCAGGGCGACCGCGTCGTCAACGCCGGGGTCGCAGTCGATGATCAGGGGTGTGGGCGTCATTGTGCCGACGTCTATAGCTGATCCAGCGGCACGGCGGTCAGCCCCTGTTCGGCGGAGGCCTTCGCCTGAGCCGCCTTGGCGCTGATGAAGCCCGGCCGCGCCTGCATGCGCGCCCAGTAGGCGGCGACGGCCGGCGGGAACTTCTCCTCCAGGCCGAGCGAGCAGGCCAGCAGCAGGGCGTAGGCCACCGAGATGTCGCCGCCGGTGAACCGGCCGGCCGCGACGAAGGGGGCCTCGCTGACGATCGCTTCCAGCCCCCGCAGCCGGGCGAGGAACCACTTGGCGTAATCGTCGGCCACCTGCGGCTGGCGGCGCTCCTTCGGCTCGAGGCGCGTGTAGCGAAGCACCAGCGTCTGCGGGAAGGTCAGGGTCGCCTCGCCGAAGTGCAGGGCGTTGAGCCAGGCGCCGAAGCCGGGCTCGTCGGGCTCCACGGCCAGGCCGCTGGTCCCGCCGTACCTGCGGCTGAGATACTCGACGATCGCCGCCGACTCCGTCATCCGCGTCTCGCCATCGACCAGCAGCGGGATCGTCCCGAGCGGGTTCTCCTGCAGGTACTCCTTCTTCAGGAACCGCGGCGGGAACGGCAGCATGCGCAACTGGTAGTCGAGCCCCAGTTCCTCCAGCGCCCAAAGCGGCCTGAACGAGCGCGCATCGGCGCAGTGGTAGAGGGTGATCATAGAACAGACCCGGGATTAGAGAGAATTATCGTGTGTAGATCGGAAGGTCTTGACGCGACGGGATATCGGGGTGATTTCGCCATGGCTGTAAATATTCCAGGGGCGGGAAATTGCACTATAGACCAGACGTCGATGGACTGCGCGCGGTCGCAATTATACCCGTAATTCTCTTTCACATTGGAATTACAACCGGGGGTTTTGTCGGGGTCGACGTCTTTTTTGTCATTTCGGGCTTCCTGATCACCAACCTGATCATTGAACAACAGAAAAGCGGATCTTACTCGATAATCAAATTCTACGAGCGCAGAATAAGAAGGATCATACCTGCGCTGCTTACCGTGCTTTATGCATTTCTTGTGGTTTCTATAATCGCATTTTCACCATCGGACCGCGAAAATTTCGCTAAGACCGCGATATTTTCGATATCATCTTTATCGAATATCTATTTTTCTTTTACGAGTAATTACTTTGAACGCGGCGCTGACAGCCAGCCTCTTCTGCATACCTGGTCTCTGGGCGTCGAGGAGCAGTTCTATCTATTCTTCCCAGTCCTGCTGATCCTTCTGGCAAGGCGGAATATCTCTGCGAAAGCCGTCCTCTGGCTGATCTTCGCCGCCTCACTCGCCGTCAGCGCCGTGGGCGCCCTGCTCCACTGGCCGTCCGCCTTCTACATGCTCCCCAGCCGGGCCTGGGAGTTGCTGACGGGGTCGCTGCTCGCCATCGGCGCGGTCCCGCCGATCCGCTCCGGCGCGGCCCGCAACCTGGTCGGCCTGGCCGGCCTGGCGCTCATCGGCGGGTCGGTCCTGTTCATCACGCCGATCACGCCGTTCCCCGGCCTGACGGCCCTTGCGCCCTGCCTCGGGGCCGCCGCGCTCATCGCTGTTGGCGGCTCGGGCCCCAACGGCGCGAGCTGGCTGCTGTCCCGGTCCCCGATGGTGGCGATCGGCAAGATCTCCTACTCGCTGTACCTGTGGCACTGGCCGATCCTGACGTTCCAGCGCATGGCCTGGACCTTCTTCCCCCACGACTCCAAGATCGGCGCCGGCATCGTCGTCATCGGCCTTTCGTTTGTCGCCAGCTACCTGACATGGCGCTTCGTCGAACAGCCGTTCCGCGGTAAGCGCATTTCGCGGCGAGGCCTGGCGGTGACGCTCGGCGGCGGGTCCGCCCTGCTGGTCGCCCTGTGCTCTCTCGTCCTTGTGACCGGCGGCCTGCCGAACGTTCTGCCCGGTCACGCGGGCCCCTACGGGAGCTACATCAACTACAATTCGGACGCGAACTCGCGGCGCGGCGTCTGCCTGTTGTGGAAACGCTACAAGTCCGACCTCGATGACGATGTCTGCCTGACGCCGGCGACGGACCGGCCCAACGTCCTGATCATGGGCGACAGCCATGCCGCCGACCTCTGGCTCGGCCTCCACGAGGCCTACCCGGAGTACCACTGGCTGCAGGCGACCGCCGCGGCCTGCAAGCCGCTCGAGGTGCAGACCGAAGAAAGCTACGACCGATGCGATGCGCTGACCCGGCGCCTGTATCAGGACTTCCTCCCGACCCGGCCGGTCGACGCGGTGGTCCTGATGGGCAACTGGAAGGCCTTCGACGTCGAGCCGGCCGCCCGGACGGCCCTGGCCCTGAAGGCGCAGGGCTTCCAGGTGATCTGGGTCGGGCCGACGGTGCAGTACGACAGCGAGTTGCCGCGCATCCTGACCCTGGCCTGGCTCCGGAGCGATCCGGCGATCGTCGACCGTCACCGACGCCCGGGGCCACGAGAGGTCGACCGGCTGATGGCCGCCAGGGCCCGGGACATCGGAATTCCCTACGTCTCGGTGGTGGATATTCTCTGCGACGAGGCGTCGTGCACCTCCACCTTGCCGGGCGGCGCCCCGGTTGAATACGATGGCGCGCACATGACGGGCGAAGGCTCCAGGTTTGTCGCCGCGGCCATGCGCACGAACGGCGTTTTCGCCAACATCTCGCGTGAGCCGCCCCCGTGATCCTCGGCCGACGAAGTCTGATGCTGATGGGATTGGTTGCCGCCAGCTTTCTTGCCGGCTACTCGGTCCATTACCTGAAGCAACAGATCCACAGGGATTCGCTGCTTCGCGAGCGGGTTCCAGACACGTCGGGTTCCACGCTCTACCGGGAGCGCACATCGCAGTTTCGGCTGCTTGAGAACGGCCCGACGACCGTTCTCATCGGGGATTCGATCACCGGAAACGGCAACTGGGGCGAATGGCTGGGTCCGACGGTCGGCAATCGCGCCGTGAACGGCGATACGTCGCTCGGCGTGCTCAAACGCCTCGACGTATCCGTGCCACCCTCGGCCGATACCGTCTTCCTGATGATCGGCCTGAACGATCTGAAGAACTTCCACGTCAGACCCGATCGGGTCGCCGGATACACCGCCCGGATCGTGCAGGGTCTCAAGGGCCGGCGGGTCTATCTGCAGTCGGTGGTCTACACCGATCGTCCCGAGCTCAATCAGAACATCCGGACCCTGAACGCCCTGAACCGCCGTCTCTGCGATACGGGGGCCTGCACCTACATCGACCTGAACCCCCTGCTCGCCCCGGAAGGGTGGCTGCCCAAGACCATGAGCTTCGACGGGCGACATCTGAACGGGCGTGGCTACCAGGTCTGGTCTGACCGCATCCGCCCGCTGATCGCCGAACCGGCGAACGCCGGCGCGCGGGCCGGCCGCCGGCCGTGACCCGCCCATGAGGACGAAGGCTGTGACCCGGATGGCCCAGGACCAGTCATGACCGATCCGCAGCGACTGGCCCTCATCCGCGCCATCCACACGGCGATCTACCTGGTGATGGCCGCGGCGATCCTGATCGTCGACTACGCCGGCGTCACCGGGCGATCAGGCCCCTGGCTGTTCGCGGCGCTCGGCCTCGCCCTGACCGAGGTCGTGGTCTTTGTGACCAGCGGCATGAAGTGCCCGCTGACGGCCGTGGCCGTCCGCTACGGGGCGGGCGAGGGGCCGATCTTTGACACCTTCCTGCCCGAACCCCTGACACGCAACACCCTGCGGATCTTCGCGCCGCTGCTGACCGTCGGCCTGCTGCTGCTCGCGGCCCGCGGCCTGCGCTTCCTGACCTGATCAGGCCGGAATGGGATCCACCGTCACCCGCCGCATGTGCCGGCGCTGGCCGGGGTAGTCGTTGAGCGCATAGTGCCAGACCGAGCGGTTGTCCCAGAAGGCCACCGTGCCCGGGCGCCAGCGCAGGCGACAGGTGAAGGCCTCCTTGCGGCTGTGCTCGAACAGGTAGTCGAGCAGCGGCCTGGAGTCCCGCCGGCTCCAGCCGTCGATGTTCATCGTGAAGGCCGGATTGACGTACAGCGCCTTGCGGCCGGTCTCGGGGTGGACCTTGACCATCGGATGGCTGAAGCGGCCGGCCATGCCCTCGGCGTCGCTGATCTTCATCGACTCGCGCTTCTGCGCCGAGGGGCCCGTCGGGGCGTATTCGCGCTCGGCCGAGTGGATGGCGTTGAGCCCCTCCAGCGTCGCCTGCAGACCGGGCGACAGGGCGTCGAACGCCGCCGCCTGGCTGGCGAACAGGGTGTCGCCGCCCCAGTCGGGCAGTTCGACGGCATAGAGGATCGAGCCGATCGCCGGGGTCTCGAGGAAGCTCATGTCCGAGTGCCAGCCGCCGCCGAAATTGATCCGGTCGGTGGGCTCCTTGATGATCTCCATCACCTCCGGATAGTCGGCCATGCCGGCGACGTAGGGATGGATGTTCAGCGGCCCGAACCGGCGGCCGAACGCCAGCTGCTGCTCGGGGGTCAGGGCCTGGTCGCGGAAGAAGATCACCTGGTGCTCGACCAGCGCCTGGCGGATCGCGGCGATGGTCGCGTCGTCCAGCGCGACGGACAGGTCGACGCCGCCGATCTCGGCGCCCAGCGCCCCGGCGACCTTCTGAACCGTGATCCCGCCCATGGATGTGTTCCCCTTGCCTGTTGCATCCATTCTCGAACCTCGAACCCGGAGGCGCAACAGATTGAGGAGGCTGCGGCGTCAATGCGTGGTTCGACACGCGCTGTGCGCTGCTCACCATGACGTAGACCTGCTGCACGTCATCCTGAGCAGGCCCGAAGGGCGTGTCGAAGGACGCGGGGAACGCTATCCCCGCTTCACCGTCCGGAAGCCCACGTGGCTGGTCCCGGTGTCCGGCGGCCCGGGCTGGCGGGCGCTCGGGCGATAGCGGTAGCAGAAGTTGTCGGCGCAGAGGAACGAGCCGCCCTTGATCAGGTGCGAGCGACCGACGGGGTTGGGCGTTTCGTACCAGTCCTTCGTCCACTCCCAGACGTTGCCGGTCATGTCGAAGAGCCCGTAGGCGCTGGCCGGATAGCAGCCGACCGGGGCCGTGCGGGCCTTGTAGCCGTCGTCGCCGGTGTCGAGCGCCGGGAACACGCCCTGCCAGCTGTTGGCGCGCGGCTGGCCCGGGGCCGGCTTGTCATCGCCCCATTCGTAGCGCGCGCCGTCGAGCCCGGCGCGGGCGGCGAATTCCCATTCGGCCTCGGTCGGAAGGTCGCGGCCCTTCCAGCGGGCATAGGCCAGGGCGTCGTCGTACGCGACCTGCACCACCGGATGGCGCTCGCGCCCCTTGAGGTCGCTGCCCGGCCCCTCTGGATGTTTCCAGCTGGCGCCGTCGACGATACGCCACCAGAGCGACGGATCGCCCGAGCCCAGACCCTTGGCCCCGACAAACACCAGCGAGGACGGCTTCAGCTTGCGCGCCGGCACGCCCGGGTAAAGCTTCGGGTCCGGCTGCCGCTCGGCCAGGGTGACGTAGCCGGTGGCCTTCACGAATTGGGCGAACTCGGCGTTGGTCACCTCGGTGCGGTCGATCGAGAACGGCCCGACCGTCACCCGGACCGGCGGCCCCTCGTCATTGTGCTCGGGCATCGCTCCCAGGGTGAAGGTCCCGCCCTTCAGGGCGACCTCGCCCGTCGGCATGGGAACCGGACAGGCGCGCGTCGGCGTTGCCAGCTCCGGGACCTTCGGCCCGCACGCGGCCAGGCCGAGCAACAGGACCAGCAGGAGGCGTTTCACGCCACGTCGCCCGTGAGCGCGGCCGCCATGCGGCGCATGACGGCCCGGGCCTGGGCGATGTCGGCGCCCTGGTCGGTGCGCAGGCGGCGCCAGGCCTCGAAGCTGAGCGCCAGGTCGAGCGCCTGGACCCGCTCGGCGTCCGCCTGGATCTGGGCGGGCAGGACGGCCAGCAAGGTGTCGCGCTGACCCTGCACCAGGCGCCGGCGGCCCTCGCGCAGGGCGGCGGACCGGGTGCGCGGGCTGTCAGCGGCGATCTGCAGCGGCAGCAGGATTTCGAACGCTTCGGCGCGCCGGTCGATGAGGATGTTGATGGCCTCGCGCCAGTCCGCCGCCTCGACCGGCGCCTCGAGCAGACCGCCAAGGCGCGCGGTCATCACCGCCTGCATGCCGCGATAGAGGCCGTCCATGTCCTCGAACAGACGGAACACTGTGCGCAGGCCGACGCCGGCGCGGGTGGCCACGGCCTCGGCCGGCGGCATGGTCAGGCCTTCCGACACCAGGGCGATCATCGCCTCGACGATCCGCAACCGGCTGGCCTCGGAGCGCAGCCGGCGGCCGTCGACCACGGGTTCGGCGGCGCGTGGAGGTTTCGTCGGGGCGGTCATGGGATCAGGCCTATCATCAGCGGCGCATCCTGCAAGCCATCAGGTTCGGCGGCCCGGTCGGGCGAACTCCCAAAGCGTCGCCAGGCCCAGCACGACCGCCGCCCCGACGATGCCCTTCGCGCCGGGATAGCCGGCCCCGACCGACTTGGACACGAAGGCGATATAGAACGCCAGCAGCGCCCGCAGCAGCTCGATCGCCAGCAGCGGCGCGGCGAACGCCCGGAACCGCCAGACGACCAGCAGGTCGATCAGGCCCGCGCCGATCTGGCTCGCCCCGACCATCGCCAGCAGGAAGACGATGACCGTTCCGCCCCGCGCCAGATCGAAATGGGCGATAACCCCGGCCCCGCTGTCCGGCAGGAAGACGTGGATCGCGCCGCGGACGAGGTTGATCAGCCCGAGCAGGACCAGCAGAGCCAGCGTGATCCGCGACGGCGACCGGCCCGGCGCGCTCATTACGCGCTCGCCTCCGAGCACTGGATCAGCAGCTGGCCGGCGAGACCGGCCTTGCGGTGCCGACCGATCTCCTGGACCTCCGGCAGGCCGATGATCTCCAGAAACGCCGACCGGCTGGGATATTCCATGATCGCGACGGCGTCCCACAGCTCGCCCACCTCGCCGATGACCAGGGCGTCGACCTTGCTGGAGAAGCGCAGCTTGCCGCCCCGCGACAGCACGACCCCGGCCATCACCCGGCCGTAACGTTCATAGGCCTCGCGACCGGTCATCTCCGGCTCACCGGGCTCGTCGTATTCCGCCCGCTCGCGGAACTTGAGCAGGTTGACCATGACGACCGGCCGGTCGCCGCCCATGGCCAGAAGGGTCTGCAACTGCTCGCCGGTCGGCACGACCGCGTTCTCCACCTTCATCAGCGGGTCTCCGAAATGAAACGGTCGATCAGGGCGGCGATCTCGGCGGGCTTGTCCTCCTGCAGGAAGTGGCCGCCCCCTTCGATGATCGTGTGCTTCTGGCCCTTCGCGCCGGGCACGCGTTGCTGGAAGGGAACGTCGCCCCCCTTCGAGACGGGATCGCCGTCGCTGAAAGCGGTCAGGAACGGCTTGTCGAAGGCCTCCAGCACGGTCCAGGCGGCCTTGTTCTCGGCCACCGAGGGATGCTCGGGCGTCACCGGCACGAAGGTCGGGAAGATCCGCGCGCCGGACTTGTAGGTCTCGTCCGGATAGGGCGCGTCATAGGCGGCGATTTCCTCCGGCGACAACTCGCGCAGGCTGCCCATGTTGACGATCATACCCGCCGGGAAGACCGGAATGGTCTGGCTCATCGTCAGCCACGCCTTGAAGCCCTCGGTCATGCCCGAGCCGGTCGGCATGCCGGTGTTGGCCACGATCACCCGGGCGAACCGCTCGGGGAAGGCGGCGACCAGGCGCAGGCCGACCAGCCCGCCCCAGTCCTGGCAGAACAGGGTGATGTCCTTCAGGTCCAGCGCCAGCAGCCAGGCGCTCATCCAGGCGACGTGCTTCTCGTAGCTGTAGTCGCTCTTCTCCGCCGGCTTGTCCGACCGGCCGAAGCCGACGAGGTCGGGCGCGACGACGCGGTGCCTGTCCTTCAGGGGCGCGACGATCCCGCGGTACAGATAGGACCAGGACGGCTCGCCATGCATCAGCAGCACAGGCGCGGCGTCGCGGGGGCCCTCGTCGATGTAGCCGATGCGCAGGTCGACGCCCGACGCATCGCGGATGGTCTCGTAGTGCGGCGCGAACGGGAAGTCCGGCAGGTTGGCGAAACGGTCGTCGGGGGTTCGGAGAACCTGCATGCTCTGTCTCTGGGCGCGTCGTGAAGCCGGTTGACCGGCGGAAAAACTAATGGCACAAATTATGCCAATATAATTCAGGCAGGCAAGCCGGAATTGGGGGGCGACATGAAGCGCGTGTTCACCGGACTGCTGGTGCTGCTGATCCTGCTGGCGGCGGGGGCCTACGCGGTGCGTGGCCAGATCGCCCTGCGGATCATGGAGCGCCGCCTCGACCGGGCCATGAGCCATCCCGTCATTCCCGCGCTCAAGGATGGCCTGCACGTCGCCGTCTGCGGCGCCGGCGGTCCGTTCCCGGACCACGACCGCGGCGGCCCCTGCACGGCGGTGATCGCCGGCAAGCGCATGTTCATCGTCGACACGGGCGAAGCGGCCGGCCGCACGCTCGGCCGCATGGGCCTGTTCGGACCCGACTTCGTGGTCCTGCTGACCCACTTCCATTCCGACCATATCGACGGCCTTGGCAACGTGGCCCTGCAGCGCTGGGGCGGCGGCAACCTGATGACGCCGCTGCAGCTCTATGGCCCGACGGGCGTCGAGCGCGTCGCGGCCGGCTTCACCGAAGCCTACGCCCTCGATTCCGGCTACCGCACCGCCCACCACGGCCCGAAGATCATGCCGCCCTCGACGGCGGGCATCCAGCCGCACGCCTTCGCCATTCCCGACGGCCAGGACTCGGTCGTGGTGCTCGAGGAGGACGGCGTGAAGATCACCGCCTTCCGGGTCAACCACGGTCCGGTCGGCCCCTCGGTCGGCTATCGCTTCGACTACAAGGGCCGCAGCGTCGTCATCAGCGGCGACACCGCCCCCTCGCCCGTGGTGGCGAAATACGCCAGGGGCGTCGACCTGCTGGTCCATGAGGCCCTGTCGCCGACGCTGGTCAACCTGATCCGCGAGGCCTCGCTGCGCACGGGCAACGCCAAGCGCGCCCAGATCATGCAGGACATCCAGAACTACCACACCAGCCCGTCGGCGGCCGCCGCCATCGCCCGCGACGACAAGGTCGGCGCCCTTCTGCTGAACCACATCGTGCCGCCGCTGCCGCTGAAGGCGCTGGAAGGACCGTTCCTGGGCGACGCCCGCAAGGTCTATACCGGCCCGTTGTGGATCGCCCGTGACGGCGACCTGATCGACCTGCCGGCCGGCGACAAGACCATCACCCGCACCACCCTGCTCCGCTGACGAGAGGATCGACCGTGAACCGCAAGCTTCTCTGGACCCTGGGGTCCGTCGCCGTCGTCGCCGTAGCGGGCGTCGTCGCCTTCCAGCACTTCTGGATCTACATCCCCGGCGTGATCGGGCGGATCAAGGATCCGATCCAGAACTATCATGAGGTCACCTGGGGAACGGGCGCCGCCCCGGCCCTGGCGCCCGGCGCCACGCGTCCGCCGAACGTCATCGTCATCGTCGCCGACGACCTCGGCATCAACGACCTCGATTCGACCGGCCAGGGCGTCGCCAATGGCGCGGTGCCGACGCCGAACATCGACTCCATCGCCCGCGACGGCGTCAAGTTCACCAACGGCTACGCCGGCAACGCCACCTGCTCGCCCTCGCGCGCGGCGATGATGACCGGCCGCTATCCGATCCGCTTCGGCTTCGAGTTCACCTCCGTCCCCGTGGCCTTCGCCCGCAACATCCAGCGCCTGGGCGGCCACGGCCCGGTGAAGCCGATCTTCTACGAGGACCGCGTCGCGGCGATGCCGCCCGTCGAGGATCTCGGCGTGCCCGCCAGCGAAGTGACTCTCGCCGAGACGATGAAGTCGGCCGGCTACCGCACCCTGCACATCGGCAAGTGGCACCTGGGCGAGGCCAAGGGCCTGCGGCCCGAGGACCAGGGCTTCGACGACACCCTCGGCTTCCTGATCGGCGGCGGGATGTACATGGACCAGCACGACGCCAACGTCGTGAACTCCAAGCAGGACTTCGATCCGATCGACCGGTTCCTGTGGGCCAACCTGCCCTATTCCGTGCGCTTCGACGGCGGCAAGCCGTTCCACCCCGACCGCTACCTGACCGACTACTTCGGCGACGAGGCCGTCCGGGCGATCGACGCCAACAAGAGCCGCCCATTCTTCATGTACCTGGCCTTCAACGCGCCGCACACGCCGCTGCAGGCCCTGAAGTCCGACTATGACGCCCTGCCGCAGATCAAGGACCACCGCCTGCGCGTCTATGCGGCGATGATCCGCGCGCTCGATCGCAACGTCGGCAAGGTGCTGGCCGAGGTCGACGCCCAGGGCCTGCGCGACAACACCATCATCATCTTCACCAGCGACAACGGCGGGGCCAACTACATCGGCCTGCCGGACATCAACAAACCGTACCGCGGCTTCAAGGCGACCTTCTTCGAGGGTGGCGTGCGGGTGCCGTTCTTCATGCGCTGGCCGGGCCAGATTCCGGCCGGCTCGACGAGCCCGGCGCGGGCCATGCACTTCGACATCTTCGCCACGGCGGCGGCGGCGGGCCGCGCGCCGGCGGCCAAGCCCGGCGTGCTCGATGGCGTCGACCTGGTCGCCCTGTCGCGGGGCCAGGTTCCGGACCGTCCGCTGTTCTTCCGCTCGGGCCACTACCGCGTGGTGATCAATGGCGACTGGAAGCTGCAGCTGTCGGAACGGCCGAAGAAGACCTGGCTGTTCAACATCAAGGCCGACCCCACCGAACAGACCAACGTCGCGGCGGCCAACCCGGCCGTGGTGGCCCAGCTGACGGCGATGCTCGACGCCCAGGACCGTCGCGCGGCCAAGCCGATCTGGCCGGCCCTGATCGAGGGCCCGATCTGGATCGACAAGCCGGTCGACGGCACGCCGATGCCGAAGGACGCCGAATACGTGATGTGGGCTAACTGATCCGCAGCTGATGCAGGGCGATCCCGGCGGCGACCGCGACATTCAGCGAGTCGAAGCCGGGCGCCATCGGGATCGAGACCGTCCGGCAGCGGGCCAGGGTTGCGGCAGGCAGCCCTGGCCCCTCCGCGCCGAGCAGCAGCGCCGGACGGGCAAGGGCCGGCAGATCTGACAGGGCCGTCTCCCCGGCCGGGCTCAGCGCCACCGGGGTGAAGCCGCGCCGCTCCAGCAGCCCGATCAGATCCTCGCCCTCGTCGAGGCGGGCGTAGGGCACGCGCAGCACCCCGCCGACCGACACACGGATGGCCTTGCGGTAGAGCGGGTCGCAGCAGGTCGGATCGAGCAGGACGGCGTCGACGCCGAACCCGGCGGCGTTGCGGAACAGCCCGCCCATATTGTCGTGGTTGGCGATCCCGACCAGCGCCAGCACCAGCGCCTTGTCGGGCAGACCGGCCAACAGGGTGTCGGCCGCCACCGGCGCGGCCCGCTCGGCCAGCGCCAGGATGCCCCGGTGCAGCTCGAAGCCGACGATGCCGTCCAGCACCGGCTGGCTGGCCAGATAGACCGGCAGGTCGTCGGCGAACGTCTCGAGGATCGGGCGCAGCTTCTCCAGCCGCTTGGCCGCGATCAGCACCGACAGCGGCCGATGACGGTCCTGTCCCGCAAGCACCCGCAGCACCGTCTCGCCCTCGGCGATGAACCGCCCTTGCCGCCCGACGAGGTCCCGTTCGCGGATGTCGCGATAGGTCTCGAGCCGGGGGTCGGCGGGGTCGTCGATGGGGATCAGGTTCGGCACCGGCCAGCGATACCGCCCCGCCGGATGAAAACCTAGGGCGTCAGGTCGACGGTCAGGCGCAGACCGAAGATCACCTCCGTCTCCGCCCGCGAGTCGCCGCCGGGGTCGAAGATCACCTGCAGGTCGGGCTGCAGGGTCAGGCGCGGCGCGATGCGGTCGGACAGGGTCAGCTCGAACCCGGACTCGGCCGACGCCGGATCGAGCCCGCCGGCGGCCATGTTCGCCTTCATCTTCGACGACAGCACGCCCTGCTGCAGCCCGAGCGAGACCTGGCTGTCGGGCCGCCCGGGCAAGGCGTGGTCGAGCAGCAGGCCGGCCTGCCAGCCGCCCCGAAACGGCGAGGTGTCGCCGTCCGAAAGCCCGACCCGGACAAAGCCGCTCAGCGTGCGGTCGGCCTCCCCGCCGTCGATGAAGGTCGCCTCGCCGATCAGATAGGCGCCCTGCGCCGTACGCTGGACGGGATCCCCGCCCGGCGTCAGGTCGCGGATGTCGTCCTGGGACGCGCCGTACCGCCAGACGCCGACCCCGACCCTCGCCCGGCCGGTCATGCCGGCCTCGGCGATGAACAGCGCCCCGTCGCCGAAGCTGAGGTCGACGCCGTCGGGATCGCCGGGCACGCCTGCCTTCGCGTTCAGCACCGCCGCCCGGACATAGCCGGCGGAGAAGTCGTGGTTCACGCGCAAGGCCAGCGCCGTCGACGGAAAGATCGACGGCCCGTTGGGGCCGGTCGCTGCCAGCTCCGATCCGATCCCGAACGCCGGACCGATCAGCAGTCCCGCGGCGTCGTTGGCGTAGAATTCGCTGTTGAGGTCGTAGAGCCCGGCCAGCACCGTCGTGCCCGCGCCGACCGGCGCCTGGAGCCACAGCTCATAGAGCCGCAGGCCCTGCCGCCCGACCTCGATGTTGTCGACGCCCTGCAGCGTGCCGGCGTCATCGTTGGGCGCCTGGCCGTTGTTCGACAGCAGATAGCCGTGAAGGGTCGCGCCGCTCCAGCCGATCGCCCGGCCCAGGTCGACATCGGCGACCAGATCGAGATCGTCCAGCACCCGGCCGCGGCGTTGCAGCCCGCCTTGCACGGGCCCGACGACGTCGACCCGGTAGGTCGCCTCGAACGAGACCGGTGACCCGGGCTCCGCCGCGAGCGCCGGCCCGCTGGCCAGCATCACCAGCCCCAGGAGGCCGCCGGCCCCACGCCTCAGCGCCTGCGCGCAAACTCGTCCGAACATGTCGCCTCCCCAGGCTCAATCTGGAAGACAACCTGCCGATATCGACCTAAGCCCGCGCTACTGCGCCCCTCAAAATGAGCACAGCGGCGCATCATATAATCAAGACGAGACCTTCAATCCGCATCGGAATATCAAGATGCCAGAATAGTTACAATACGCGTATATTATACTCGAAATGGGGACAAACGTCACTCAACTCGGTAATGATTATTCTTATCATCGTCGTTAAGCGACCAGTAACGACATAAATCCTACCGTAAGAATTCAAATACTCATTGCGGTCGGGCCAAATGAACTTTTCCACTATCAGCGGCAAGGCGATGATCGCCGGGGCGTCCGTACTGGTCCTGGTCAGCCTGGCGTCGGGCGCCGGCCTGGTCGCCAGCATCAGTCTGGCGAGCAACCTGAGGGAGGCCACCCGGTCGGCCTCGGTGCTGCGCAGCCACATGTACGCGGACATGATGCACGACGCCCTGCGCGCCGATGCGCTGTCAGCCCTGCGCGCCGCCGATCCAGCGAGCGGGACCTCGATGGCCGCCGTCCGGGCCGACCTCAAGAGCCACACCGACGCCTTCCGGGAGGCGGTGGCGCACAGCCGGAGCCTGGCCGCCGATCCTTCCGCCAAGGCGGCGCTGGCGGCGGTCGAAGGTCCGCTGGACGACTACATCACCTCGGCCAACAGCCTGGTCGCGGCGGCCGGCCGCGACCGCGCCGAGGGGGAAGCCCGCATGCCGGCCTTCCTCGCCAAGTTCTCGGCCCTCGAAGGCCGCATGGAAGACGCCTCGACCAAGATCGAGGCGGCCAGTGAAAAGGCCGCCCGGACCGCCGAACGCGACGCCCGGCTGGCCGAGATGGTGATGTCCGCCATGCTGCTGATCGGCGTGCTCTTCTCCGCGGCCCTGATCATCGTCGCCCGGCGCGGTCTGGTCACGCCGCTGGTGGACGTCACCGGCGCTCTCTCGCGCCTGGCCGCCGGCGACCTCTCGCTCGAGCTCAAGCACACAGAGCGGAAGGACGAGATCGGCGCCATGACCAAGGCGCTGTTCGCCTTCCGGCAGGCCGTCGCCGACCGCCAGGCCGAAATGCTCGCCGCCGACGACCGGCAGGCGCTCGAGCAGGAGCGCGCCCGGCTTGAAGCCCGGCGTCTGGCCGAAAAGGCCGAGCAGGATCATGTCGTGAGCACGCTTGCCGAGGGCCTGAACAGCCTGGCTTCGGGCAACCTGACCTACCGCATCGCCGAGCCCTTCCCGGGCGACTACGAGCGGCTGCGCACCGACTTCAACGCCGCCATGGGCGAGCTGCAGACCACCATCCAGACCGTCCGGGACGCCGCCGGCGGCATCAAGTCGGGCGCCAGCGAGATCTCGCAGGCCTCGGACGACCTGGCCCAGCGCACCGAGCGCCAGGCCGCCAGCCTGGAGGAAACGGCCGCCGCCCTGCATGAGGTGTCCGCCACGGTGCACAGCGCCGCGGAGTCGGCGCAGCAGGCGCGCAAGGCCGCCGAGGTCGCCTCGAACGAGGCCGAACAGAGCGGCGCGATCGTGCGCGACGCCAACGCCGCCATGAGCGAGATCGAGACCTCCTCGCGGCAGATCGGCCAGATCATCGGCGTGATCGACGAGATCGCCTTCCAGACCAACCTGCTGGCGCTGAACGCCGGGGTCGAGGCGGCCCGGGCCGGCGACGCCGGTCGCGGCTTCGCGGTCGTCGCACAGGAAGTCCGCGCCCTGGCCCAGCGTTCGGCCGAGGCCGCCAAGGAGATCAAGGGCCACATCTCGGCCAGCAGCCAGCAGGTCGACGCCGGCGTGGCGCTGGTCAACCGGACCGCGGACGCCCTGCTGCGCATCGTCGACCAGGTGGCCAGCGTCAACGTCCTGATCGCCGGCATCGCCGGCTCGTCCCGCGAGCAGTCGACGGCCCTCGTCGAGGTCAGCGCGGCAGTCAGCGAGATGGACCAGGTGACGCAGCAGAACGCGGCCATGGTCGAGGAGACCACCGCCGCCAGCCACACCCTGGCCCGTCAGGCCGACAGCCTGGCGACCCTGATCGGCCGCTTCAATGTCGGCGGCGGATCGACCGGGGCGGCCTACGAACGCCAGCGCATGCGCGCCTGACGCCGGCTCAGAAGCTCTTGGGCATGCCCAGCACGTGCGTGCCCACGTGGCTGAGGATCAGGTTCGTGCTGATCGGGGCCACCTGGTAGAGCCGCGTCTCGCGGAACTTGCGCTCGACGTCGTACTCCTCGGCGAAGCCGAAGCCGCCGTGGGTCTGGATGCAGGTATCGGCGGCGGCCCAGCTGGCCTCTGACGCCAGCATCTTGGCCATGTTGGCCTCGGTGCCGCAGGGCTGGCCGGCGTCGAACAGCGCCGCCGCGTGATCCACCGCCAGCGCCGCCGCGGACAGCTGCACGTAGTTCCGCGCGATCGGGAACTGCACGCCCTGGTTCTCGCCGATGGCCCGGCCGAACACATTGCGCTCCTTGGCGTAGGCGCTCGACCGGTCGATGAAGAACCGCCCGTCGCCGATGCATTCGCTGGCGATCAGGATCCGCTCGGCGTTCATGCCGTCGAGGATGTAGCGGAAGCCCTTGCCCTCCTCGCCGACGAGGTTCTCGACCGGCACCTCGAGGTTGTCGAAGAACAGCTCGGTGGTGGCGTGGTTCAGCATGGTGCGGATCGGCCGGATGGTCAGGCCGTTGCCCACCGCCGTGCGCATGTCGACCAGCAGCACGCTCATGCCGTCGGCCGGGCGGGCGGCGTCCTCGCGGGCCGTGGTGCGGCAAAGCAGGACCATCAGGTCGCTGTGCTCGGCCCGGCTGATCCAGATCTTCTGGCCGTTGACGATGTACTTGTCGCCCTCGCGCCGGGCGAAGGTCGAGATGCGGGTGGTGTCGGTGCCAGCCGTCGGCTCGGTCACGCCGAAGGCCTGCAGGCGGATCTCGCCGCTGGCGATCTTCGGCAGATAGGCTTCCTTCTGCGCCTGACTGCCGTGCTTGAGCACCGTGCCCATGGTGTACATCTGGGCGTGACAGGCCCCGCCGTTGCAGCCCGAGCGGTGGATCTCCTCGAGCACCGCCGTCGCCGCCGAAAGCCCCAGGCCCGAGCCGCCGTATTCCTCGGGGATCAGCACCGACAGGAAGCCCGCCTCGGTCAGCGTCTTCACGAACTCGGTCGGATAGGTCCGGTCGCGGTCCAGCGCGCGCCAGTACTCGCCGGGAAAGCCCGCGCACAGCTTGCGGACGGCATCTCGGATCTCGGGATGGGATTGCTCGCTCATGGCCGCGAGCTAACGGGCGGACGTTGGGTGAGGCAAGAGCGGATGCCGTCAGGAATAGGGGGACAGCTTACTCATTTCCGGCGCGGACCGCACCGCCGGGCGCGTGAAATGAGTAAGCTGTCCCCCTATTCGACCTACGCGACGCTCTTCAGCGCCTCGCCCAGCTCGTCGACCATCTCCGGCGTGGTCGCCCAGCTGCACATGAAGCGCACGGTCCCGTCGATGAAGCGGTAGACGAACCAGCCGGTGGCCGCGAGCCGGTCGAGCGTCGGCTGGTCCATCGCGACGAACACGCCGTTGGCCTCGACAGGATGCACGATCGGGAACGGCATCAGCGCCGCCAGCCGCCGCGCCATGGCGTTGGCGTGGGCGGCGCGGGTCTGCCACGCGCCGGTTTCCAGCAGGCCGATCCACGGCGCGGCGAGGAACCGGCCCTTGGACACCAGCTGGCCCGCGTGCTTCAGCCGCGCGTCGAAGCGGCGGGCGAGGTCCTTGTTGAGCAGGACGATGGCCTCGGTCGGCGTCGAACCGGCCTTGGTCCCGCCCATGATCAGGATGTCGACGCCGAGCTTCGGGACGGCCTTCAGGTCGAAGCCGGCGGCGACGGCGTTGGCCAGTCGCGCGCCGTCGAGATGCACGCCATAGCCCTTCGCCTTCACCGGATCGATCAGGGCCCTGAAGCTCTCGACCGAGCAGACGGTGCCGTATTCGGTGGTGTTGGTCAGCGACAGGGCCGCCGCCGGCTGGCGATAGGACACTTCCGGCTGGGCGAGGGCCTCGGCCAGCGCCGCGGGGTCGATGCGGCCGCTGGCGCCCGGCAGGCCGATCAGCCCGACGCCGGCGCCGAAATAGCCCGGCGCGCCGGTCTCGTCGGTCAGGATGTGGGCGTGCTCATGGGCCATCACCGCCTCGTGCGGCTGGGCCAGGGTCGCGCAGGACAGGGCGTTCGCCGCCGTGCCCGAAGCCACGAACCGCACCACCGCGTCGGCGTCGAGCGCGGCGCGGATCAGGTCGGCGGCCCTGCGGCTGACGTGGTCGGTCCCGTAGCCGGACGCGACGCCCGTGTTGGCGGCCATCAGGGCGTCCATCACCTCGGGCATGGCCCCGGCGACGTTGTCGGAGGCGAAGTCGTAGCGGGCCATGGCGACTACTTCCGCGGGGCCGGCTTGGATTGCGAGAACGATCGCGCGGCGGCCAGCGCCTCGCCGGCCTTGCCGCCAGTCGCGCCCGCGCCCTGGCCGGCGCGCGCGGCGCCGCCCTGTTTCGCGGCCAGGATGGCCTTCATCTTCTCGGCGGGAGTCTGCGGGGTATTGGTCATGCCGGCGCTATAGCACAGCTGTGGCGGGGTGCGTGGTTCGAGACGCTCGGCTGAGGCCTCGCTCCTCACCATGACGAACACCTCTCTACGTCATCCTGAGGAGCGGACCCTCAGGTCCGCGTCTCGAAGGACGCACGCTTGACCCGCCGCCCTTCGCCCCGCCATTCAGGGACAACACACCGGGGGATCACATGGCGACCGACATCCAGGGCAAGACAGCCCCCTCCAGCCGCACGGTGCTCACCGCCAGCCTCGTCGGCACGGCGGTGGAGTTCTACGACTTCTACATCTACGCCACGGCCGCCTCGCTGGTGTTCCCGGCGCTGTTCTTCCCGACCAGCTCGCCGACGGCGCAGCTGATGAGCTCCTACGCCACCTTCGCCATCGCCTTCATCGCCCGGCCGGTCGGCGCTGTGTTCTTCGGCCACTTCGGCGACCGCATCGGGCGCAAGTCGACCCTGGTCGCCTCTCTGCTGCTGATGGGCGGCTCGACCACGGCGATCGCCTTCCTGCCAGGCTACGCCCTGGCCGGATGGATCGCCCCGCTGCTGCTGTGCATCCTGCGCTTCGGCCAGGGCTTCGGCCTCGGCGGTGAGTGGGGCGGGGCTGCCCTGCTGGCGGTCGAGAACGCCCCGCCCGGCTGGAAGGCCCGCTTCGGCATGTTCCCGCAGCTCGGGGCGCCGGTCGGCTTCCTGTGCGCCAACGGCCTGTTCCTGATCCTCGGCCTGCTGCTCAAGCCCGACCAGTTCCTCGCCTGGGGCTGGCGCATTCCGTTCCTGCTCAGCGCCGTGCTGGTGGCCATCGGCCTGTGGGTGCGCCTCAGCCTGACCGAGACGCCGGCCTTCAAGGCCGCGCTGGAGGAAGCCCCGCCGCCGTCGGTGCCGCTGGGCGAGGTGATGCGGACCAACTGGCGCGAGGTGCTCGGCGGCACCTTCGGCGTCGTGGCCTGCTTCTGCATCTATTACATCTCGACCGCCTTCGCGCTCGGCTACGGCACCAAGACGCTCGGCTACAGCCGCGAGGCCTTCCTCGGCGTGCAGCTGGTCGCGATCCTGTTCATGGCCGGCGGCATCGTCTGGGCCGGTCACTGGTCCGACGCGGCCAACCCGCGCCGGGTGCTGATGGTCGGTTGCGTGCTGGCGGTGCTGGCCGGCTTCGGCCTCGCGCCGATGCTGGGGTCAGGCTCGCTGCTGCTGGTCGGGGTGTTCCTGTCGGTGGCGATGGTGCTGATGGGCCTGGTCTACGGCCCGCTCGGTGCCTGGCTGCCCGGCCTGTTCCCGGCCCGGGTGCGCTATACCGGGGCCAGCGTGGCCTTCAACGTCGGCGGCATCATCGGCGGCGGCCTGACCCCGCTGATCGCTCAGGACCTGGCCAACAAGGGCGGCCTCGCGCCGGTGGGGCTCTACCTCAGCGCCGCCTGCGCGCTGAGCCTGGTGGCGCTGCTGCTGCTGAAGCCGAAGGTGGACTCCGAGCCCATGCCGCTCATCCCGGGCTGAGTTCCGGGGACATGTACCGAAGGTACGTGTCCCCCATTCGGTTCCGCTCGGATAGGGGACACGTACCTTCGGTACATGTCCCCGCTCAGACTTCCCGCGCCCACGCCCGCACGTCCGCCACGAACAGGTCCGGCTCTTCCATCGCGGCGAAGTGGCCGCCGCGCGGCATGTCGGTCCAGCGGGTGATGTTGTAGGCGCGGTCGGCCCAGCTGCGCGGCGGGGCCTTGTAGAGCGGCTCGCCGGGGAAGTTGGCGAAGGCCGTCGGGGTCTCGCAGCGCTGGCCCTCCATGGCCGCGATGCCGCCCTCCTCCATCAGGCCGCGGTAGTACCAGGCGCCGGTCGTGAAGCTGCCGGTCATCACATAGATCATCACGTTGGTGATCAGCTGGTCGCGCGTGTAGGCCCCGATCAGCGGCTTGGTCCGCAGGTCGGACCAGTCATGGAACCGCTCGAAGATCCACGCCGCCTGTCCGACCGGGTTGCCAGCGCCGAGCCAGGCCAGCGACTGCGGCTTGGACGCCTGCAGGCCGAAATAGGCGCCGAGCATCTGCATCATCATCTGGCTGTGCTGCAGCCAGGCGATCTCCTCGGGCGACTGCGGCCCGCCCTTGGGCCGGAAGCCGATCATGTTCAGGTGGATCGCCTTCGCATGGGCCCCGTGGTCGAAGCCGATCCAGGAGGTGACCAGACCGCCCCAGTCGCCGCCCTGGGCGAGATATCGATCGTGGCCCAGCACCTCTGTCATCAGGGTGTTGAACATCCGCGCCGTGGCCCGCTGGCCGATCGGCCGCGGCGGCTTGGACGAGAAGCCGAAGCCCGGCAGGCTCGGCACCACGACGTCGAACGCGTCCTCGGCCTTGCCGCCGTGTTTGCTCGGAAAGGCCAGCTTGTCGATCGAGGCCCAGAATTCGTAATGGCTGCCCGGCCAGCCGTGGGTCAGCAGCAGCGGCCGCTTGCCGCCGGCCTCGCCGACCACATGGACGAAGTGCAGGTCGAAGTCCTCGACCCGGGCGATGAACTGCGGAAAGCGGTTCAGCTCGGCGACCGCCGCCTTCCAGTCGTAGTGGTCGGCCCAGTAGGCGCAGGTCTCTTCGAGGAAGGCCGCGTCGCAGCCGTACAGCCAGCCGTCGTCGACCGCCGGCGCCGGCGGCCAGGGATACTGCCGCACCTGATCCAGCACGCGGCGGACGTCGGTCTCGGACCAGTCGACGGTGAAGGGTTTGGGCTGGGTCATGGTGGTCTCCGTGCGTGCTTCGACACGCGGTCTTCGACCGCTGCTCAGCATGACTAGATGGGTTAGCCTACAAAAGCAGTCATCCTGAGCAGCCGCGAAGCGGCGTGTCGAAGGACGCACCCAGCTTCGGCACCCTTCCCCAGCGACCGTCAAGCGTCCGGCTTCAGCCCGCGCAGGATCGTCTCGAAGGCCTGGCGGCGCAGGGCCGAGGGGTCGATGTCGGGCGACAGCTTGCCGGCCATCTGCAGCACCAGCCCGCCGTGCAGCGAAGCCCACAGGATATGGGCGATCATCATGGGGTCGCCGCGCGCCTCGCCGGACGCCACCAGCGCCTGCGCATGCCGGGCCATCATCGTCCGCGCCCGGGCCGAGGCGGCGACCAGCTCGGGGTACTCGGTCTCGTTGGGCTGCGAGAAGTCGAACATCAGCCGGTAGGCGTCTGGGTGGCCGAGCGCGAACCGCACATAGGCCCGGCCCGTGGCCTCCGACAGCTGCTGCGGATCGGTCAGTCCGGCCGTCGCCTCCTCCATCGCCTGGGCGAACCGGGCGAAGCCGCTGGCCCGCACGGCGGCGAGGATCGCGTCCTTGTCCTTGAAGTAGCGATAGGGGGTCATCGGACTGACCCCCAGCTCGGCGGCCAGCTGGCGCATCGTCACGCCGTCGGGCCCGCGCTCGCCGAACAGCCGCTCGGCCGCGGCGATCAGGCGCTCGCGGAAATCGGCGACGTCGGTGTCGGACAGCAGGCGGGGCATGGAGCGTTGGACTCGGGCGGTCAGGCAGATTTACAGTGTACGCCTAACAACACGCAAGGACACGGGACATGACCGCGCCAGCCTGGGACTTTCTCGTCGGCAAGACCGACCTGCACCAGACCCGCGTGGACGCCGCGCCGCTCGCGCCCCTGGCCGACGGCGACATCCGGCTGAAGGTCGAGTCCTTCGCCCTGACGGCCAACAACATCACCTACGCGGTCTTCGGCGAGCGCATGGGCTACTGGAAGTTCTATCCCGCGCCGGAGGGCTGGGGCCGGGTGCCGGTCTGGGGCTACGCCGTGGTCAGCGAAAGCCGCCATCCCGAGTTCGCGGTCGGACAGCGCTTCTTCGGCTATGTGCCGATGTCGACCCACATGACGGCCACGCCGCGCAAGACCGCCGGCGGCTTCTTCGAGACCGCGCCCTGGCGGTCCGGCCTGGCAGCGCCCTACAACCAGTACCGCGCGGTCGAGGGCGTCGAGGCGCATGAGGACCAGCAGGCCCTGCTGTTCCCGCTGTTCATGACCTCGTTCGTCATCGACGACATGCTCGAAGACAACGGCTTCTTCGGCGCGAAGTCGGTGGTGCTGTCGAGCGCCTCCAGCAAGACGGCCATCGGCCTCGCCCACCTGCTACACCGCCGCGGTGCGGTGCAGGTCGTCGGCCTGACCTCGCCGGGCAACGTGGCCTTCACTGAAAGCCTCGGCTGCTACGACCAGGTCATCCCCTACGCCGGCCTCGGCGGCGCGGCGGTCGAGGGGCCGGTGGTCTATGTCGACTTCGCCGGCAACGCGGGCGTCCGTACGGCCGTCCACCTGCGGTTCGGCGAGGAGCTGGTCTACGACTGCGTCGTCGGCGGCACCCACTGGGACGCCGAGCCGGCCGTCGCTGCGGACCTGCCCGGCGCGAAGCCGGCCTTCTTCTTCGCCCCCGACCAGATCACCAAGCGCCGCCAGGACTGGGGTCCCGGCGGACTGGAGGCGCGGTTCGCGAAGGCCTGGCCGGTGTTCGTCGAGCATGCCGCCGGCTGGATGAAGGTCGAGCGCCGCGCCGATCCGGACGCCGTGGCAAAAACGTATATCGAGGTGCTCGACGCCACGGCCTCGCCCGATCAGGGCTTCATCTGCACACCCTGATCAGCCGGCGGGGAGCAGATGGGAGCAGATGGGGACAGGTTATCCTGTCCCTCGGGACTGGATAACCTGTCCCCGTCAGCGGACGGGGACAGGACAAGCAGTCCCGAGGGACAGGTTGGCCAGTCCCCTCCAGCCTTGGTCAGCCGGTGCCCTCTTCCGCCATCATCTCGCGGGTGATGCGGTAGCCGCCGTCCAGGAAGTCGACAATCTCCCGCGCGCCGGGATGGTCGAAGGCGGCGAACCGGGCGCGCAGCGAGGCGACCGTATCCGGCTCCATCCTGTCGAGGCCGGTCTGCTGCAGCACCAGCAGGCGGCCGTGGATCATGGCGCCCAGCCCGTCGCCGAGCACGGCGGCGGCGGCCCGCGCCGTGGCCGCGCCGTATTCATAGGCCTCGCCCAGACGATAGCTGTCCGCCAGGCTGAGCAGCGGAATGCGGGACAGCACCGGCTGCAGGGCCGGATTGACCGCATGGCCGGCGAGGTGCGCGCCGATCGCCGCCGGCCGGCCGGTCATGGCCCGCAGATGCAGGAAATTCGACATGCGCGGGCCGTCGTTGACCGGGTAGTTGTCCCACAGGACCGGCTTGCGCCGCAGCCGCCCTTCGACCCGCGCCAGATGCCCCGGACTGTATTCCGCCGAACACACCTCCTCGCCGGTCCAGAACAGGCCGATGGCCGGGTCGAGCGCCGCGCCGAGGTCTTCCAGATAGCGGTCCGGCCGCGCGCCGAAGAACCGGTCGAGCACCGGATCGTCGGTGTAGTAGGTCGGGCAGGCGATGACCCGGCTCGCCCCGGTGCGCGCCGCGATCCAGTGCAGGATCTCCGCCTGGGACTTCGCAAGATCCGGCAGGTCGCCGCGCATGTCGTCGAACAGGATGCCGAGGTCGTCGACGCCGATCTGGTCCAGCCAGGCCAGCTTCCGCGCGAGGTCGGCGCGCGCCGCGTCGCCGAAGTCGCGATAGAGCTCGTAGGGGCTCAGCCCCACCCCGAACCGCACGCCCCACGCCCGGCAATGGGCGGCGAAGTCGGCCAGGGCCGCCGTCTCGGCCGCCGGGTGATCTTCGCGCCAGCGCTTGCGCAGGAAGGCGTCGGCCTTCGGCGCGTACATGTAGAAGCGATAGCCGTGCGGGGCGAGGAACGAGACCTGCTCGCGCCGCTCCGCCCAGGACCACGGCCGCCCGTAATAGCCCTCGATAATCCCCAGGTCCGTCGTCACGCCGTCCTCCCCGCCATGACGGGTATCGGGCCCTGCGAAACAGCACTTGCCAAGCCCGGAGATCGGCCACATAAATTTACGACGTAAATAACAATAGAACCCAGGGAGGCCGACATGGACCGCGATGTGCGTGCAAATCCGTATCTGACGGGCGCCTTCGCCCCGCTGCGGTCGGAAGACGACTTCGAGCTGACCGTCGAGGGCGAAATCCCCGCCAGCCTGCGAGGCGCCCTCTACCGCATCGGTCCCAACCCGCAGTTCGAGCCCCGCGATCCGAACCACCACTGGTTCGCCGGCGACGGCATGGTGCACGGCTTCTGGGTCGCGGACGGCAAGGTCCACTACCGCAACCGCTACGTTCGTACCCCCAAGTGGGAGGCCGAGAACAAGGCCGGCAAGTCGCTGTTCGGCACCTTCGGCAATCCGATGACCACCGACCCCGAGGTGTTCGGCAAGGTCGACTCCGGCGTGGCCAACACCAACATCGTCTGGCACGGGGGCCGCCTGCTGGCGCTTGAGGAAGGCCACCAGCCGTTCGGGCTGGACCCCGACTCGCTCGAGCCGCGCGGCTACCAGGCCTTCGGCGGCAAGGTCACGGCCCACCCCAAGGAAGACCCGGTGACGAAGGACCTGCTGTTCTTCGGCTACGCCGACGCGCCGATGCCCTTCTCGCCCAACGTCAGCTACGGCGTCATGGGCGCCGACGGGACGCTCAAGCGCCGCGACACCTTCGAGGCCCCCTACTGCTCGATGATCCACGACTTCGCGGTAACGGCCGGGCACGTGCTGTTCCCCGTGCTGCCGCTGACGGGCAGCCTGGACCGGGCGATGAAGGGCCTGCCGCCGTTCGCCTGGGAGCCGGAGAAGCCGGCCCTGGTCGGCGTCATGGCGCGTGACGCGGCGGTCGACAGCATCCGCTGGTTCCAGACCGACGCCTGCTACGTGTTCCACGTGATGAACGCCTGGGACGAGGACGGAAAGATCGTCGCCGACGTGATGAAGTACGCCGTCGCCCCGCTGTTCCCGCTGGCCGACGGCAGCCGCGGCCAGCAGGCCGGCGCCTATCTGGTGCGCTGGACCTTCGACCTGGGCGACGCCTCCGACGTCATCAGGGAGGAGCAGCTGGACGACCTGGCCGGTGAGTTCCCGCGCTACGACGAGCGGTTCACCTTCAAGGCCAACCGCCACGGCTGGTATTCGACCCAGACGGCCAAGCCCGGCGACATCCGCACCAACGGCCTGAGCCACATCGACCTGACCACCCGCAAGCGGACCGACTGGGTCAGCGGCGCCGGCGACGCGGTGTCCGAGCCGGTGTTCGTGCCGCGCTCGGCCGATGCGCCCGAGGGCGACGGCTGGATCCTGGCGGTGCAGTACCTCGCCGCCGAGGGCCGCAGCGACTTCGTGGTGTTCGACGCCCAGGCGATGGACAGGGGCCCGATCGCGCGGGCCAACGTCCCCCGCCGCGTGCCGCTCGGCTTCCACGGCAACTGGGTCGACGGACGTTAGATCCTCCCCCATCGGGGGAGGGGGACCACGCGAAGCGTGGTGAAGGGGGTCCGCTGAGGTCGCGGGTAACCCCCTCAGTCAGGCCTTCGGCCTGCCAGCTCCCCCAAAGGGGAGCACCCGCACCGTTCTACTTCCGCCCCAGCGCGCTCGCCGCGGTCAGCAACTCGACCGGCATGGCCACGACGATCGTCGAGTTGTGCTCGACGCCGATCTCCGTGAGCGTCTGCAGACGGCGGATTTCCAGCGCCGCCGGCGAGCCGGCGATGACATTGGCGGCGTTGAGCAGGCTCAGCGCCGCCGCCTCCTCGCCCTCGGCCTTGATCAGCCGCGCCTTGGCCTCGCGCGACGCCTCGGCCTCGCGGGCGATGGCGCGCTGCATCTGCTCGGGGATGTCGAGATCGCGCATCTCGGCGGCCTCGACCTCGACGCCCCACTTCACGGCGGCCCGGCGGACGAGCTCCACCAGCTTGGCGTTGACGTCCATGCGGTTGCGCAGGAGGTCGTCGAGCAGGTGCTGGCCGATGCTGTCGCGCAACGCCGTCTCGGCGGCCTGGCGCACGGCGTGATCGCGCTGGAGCACGGCGTTCACCGCCAGGCTGGGGTCGGCGATCTTGTACCAGAGCACCGCGTTGACCCGCACGGCGACGCCGTCCTTGGTCACGGTCTCCTGGGTTTCGAGCGAGAAGGTGACGGTGCGCAGGTCGACGACCACGGCCCGCTCGACCAGCGGAATGAGGAAGAACAGCCCCGGCCCGCGCGCGCCGGTCAGCCGCCCGAGCCGGTAGACCACGGCCCGCTGGTATTCCTGGTTGATACGAATGGAGAGGATGGCGAGGAGCCCGATCAGCACGACCAGGCCGGTGAAAATGGCCACGATGGACCTTCTTTCTCCGCCCGCAATTGGGCGGAGCGGCGGTCTACGCCCGTCGATGCTGCACCGCAACAGAAACCGGAGAACGGCGGTCACGGAAGCGATCAATCCGGCGTGATGGGCCCGCAAGCCGTTATGGCGCGACGGAGTGAGGCCGGCAGAAACCGTATCGACGCCTCCCCCATCGCATGACACGCTCCGCGTCAAACACCACCGGGAGAGACGTCATGCGGTACTGGCTGTTGGCGGGCGCGGCGGCGCTGGCGATCGCGGGGACGGCGGCGGCGCAGGAGCGCAAGCTCTCGATCACCGTCTACAACTCCAACCTGGCCCTGGTGGAGGACACCCGGACCGAGACCCTGACCGCCGGCCGCCAGACCATCGAGTTCAAGGACGTCTCGCCGCAGATCCGGCCCGAGACGGTCGCCCTGTCCGGCGCGGGCATCGGCATCGTCGAGCAGAACTTCGACTACGACCTGCTCTCGCCCGACACCCTGATGGAGAAGGCGGTCGGCCAGCAGATCCGCATCGTGCGCACCAATCCCGCCACCGGCGCCCAGACGACCGAGACGGCCACGGTGCTGGCGGTCAACAACGGCGTGGTGCTGCAGATCGGCGACCGCATCGAGGTGCTGCGCGACGACGGCATCCCCACCCGGGTGATCTTCGACCGCGTGCCGCCGAACCTGCGCGCCAGGCCGACCCTGTCGGTGAGCGTAGACGCGGCGAGCGCCGGCCCGCGCGTGACGCGCCTCAGCTACCTGACCACCGGCCTCAGCTGGAAAGCCGACTATGTCGCCCTGTTCGACGAGAAGGCCGGCAAGCTGGACCTGCAGGGCTGGATCACCCTGACCAACACCTCCGGCGCGGCCTTCGAGAACGCCGACGTGCAGCTGGTCGCCGGCAACATCAACCTGGTCCGCAGCGAGCAGGAGTACTGGCAGCAGCAGCAGTGGGCCCGCCAGGCCCGCGGCCAGCGCCAGGCCGGCGTAGAGGGCGGCGTCCAGGGCGGCGTGGCCGACTACTACCTCTACCCGCTGGCCGAACGCACCACCGTCGCCCAGAACCAGACCAAGCAGGTCGGCTTCCTCGACGTGGCGGGCGTGGCGGCGGTCAAGAAATACCAGTACCGCGCCGGCGGCTTCCAGAGCCTGGACGAGCCGCAAAGCGCCGACGTGGTGCTGCAGTTCGCCAATTCCAGCGGCGGCGGGCTCGGCGCCCAGCTGCCGGGCGGGATCATCCGCGTCTACGTGCGCGACGCCAACGGCGATCCCAAGTTCATCGGCGAGAACCACATCGACCACACGCCGCGCGGCTCGGAACTGTCGGTCAAGACCGGCGAGGCGTTCGACGTCACGGTCCAGCCGACACTGGTCAGGATGGAGAAGGTCTCCACCTGGCGGTCGCGGTATTCGATGAGCTACCTCGTGCGCAACGCCCGCAGCGAACCGGCCACCGTGCAGGTCGTTCAGCCGGGCCTGTGGCGCGACGGCAAGGTCGTCACCGAGAGCGCGCCGAGCAAGCGCCTGAACGCCTCGACCCTGGCCTGGGACGTGGTCGTGCCGGCCAACGGCGAGACCACCCTGACCTTCACCGTCGAGACCGGCTGGTAGGGCCATGCCCCTCCCCGTCCGGACATGGGCTGCGGCGCTGACGCTGGCGCTGGGACTGGCAGGCCCCGGCCACGGCCAGCCCGTGTCCGAACGACCGGATACGGTGGCGGTGACCATCTATCGCGACGGGCCGGTCAACACGGCCGACTTCGACACCCGCGGCGAGGATCTGGACGGTCTGGCGCTGATCACCGAGACCCGCTTGGTCGACATCCCCGCCGGAACCAGCCGGGTCAGCTTCCGCGGCGTGGCCGAGGGCATCGTGCCCCAGACGGCGGCCATCGAAGGCCTGCCCGGGGTGATGCTTGAGCGGAACCAGGACTACGACCTGCTGAGCCCCGGGTCGCTGATCGCCAGGTCGATCGGCAAGACCGTGCGGCTTGTGCGCACCAACCCCGGCACGGGGGTCACGACCGAGGAGACGGCGGTGGTCCGCTCCGGCCCCGACGGGGTGATGCTCGACTTCGGCGGACGGCTGGAGGCCCTGCGCTGCAGCGGCCTGCCCGAGCGGCTGGTGTTCGATGAGATCCCGGCCGGTCTGAGCGACCGCCCGACCCTGTCGGTGCTCGTCCGGTCGCCGGCGGCGGGCCGCTACAAGGTGCGGCTGTCCTATCTGGCGGTCGGTCTGAACTGGTCGGCCGACTACGTCGCCCGCATCCGCCCGGACGGCAGGACGCTGGACCTGACCGGCTGGATCACCCTGGCCAACAGCAGCGCCACCAGCTTCGCCAACGCCCCGACCGAGGTGGTCGCCGGCACGCTGCAGCGCGAGGACGACACCGAGCCTACCTTCATCGAGCGGGTCAATCTCGCGGCCCGCTGCTGGCCGCTGCCGATCTACAATGCCGAGCGCGACATGCGAGGCATGGTGTCGGGGCTCCCGCCGCCGCCGCCACCGCCGCCACCTCCGCCGGCGATGATGGCCCGGGCGCCGATGGACGAGATCGTCGTCACCGGCTCGCGCATCGCCGTGCAGACGGAGCTGGGCGACTACAAGCTCTACACCCTGCCCGACCCGACCACCGTCGCCGCGCACCAGACCAAGCAGGTGCTGATGCTCGAACAGTCGGCCGTGCCGTTCGAGCGGGTCTATGTGTTCGACGTTCAGGACGGCCACGAGGACGGCGGAACCTACGCGCCGCAGGCGGTGCTGCGGCTGACCAACACCCTGGCCCGCGGGCTCGGCAAGCCGTTGCCGGGCGGCGCCGTGTCGGTGATGGAGCCCGGCCCGCGCGGCGGTCTGATCCTCGCCGGCGAGAAGCGGATGAAGGACATCGCCGTCGGCCTGCCGGTCGAGATCGAGCTGGGCGGCGCGATGGACATCAGCGTCCGGTCCACGAACCTGCGCGACTGGCGGGTCGGCGGCAATCGGCGCGTCGAGGTCGAGACGGCCATCGCCAACGACAAGAGCGTGCCGGTCGTCGTCGAGATCCGCGAGGCGCGGACCTACGGCCCCGGCTTCAGGGTCGTGCGGGAATCGATGCGCCACCACAGCGACCGCGGCGACGAGGTCTGGGCCGTCCGGCTGGCGCCGGGCGAGCGGAAGATCCTCACCTACACCGTCCAGGTCGACCTGGACTGATCCCTAGATCAGCTTGCCGTGGCAGTGCTTGAACTTGCGGCCGGAGCCGCAGGGGCAGTCGGAGTTGCGGCTGGTGCGTTCCCAGCCGGCCGGCAGGGCCGAGATCGGCAGGGCCGCGCGCTGCTCGCCCGACAGGTCCGCGCCGGCGCTGGCGAAGGACAGGGCCCGCTCGTTCTCGCCGGTCAGGGGGTCCATGTGGACCTCCTGGAAGTTCAGCGGTTGCAGGTCGGGCTCGGGATCGGCGAACTGGAACTCGACCGTCATCAGCCAGCGCGTGACGTTGGTGCGCAGGTCGACCAGCAGCTTCTCGAACAGGCTGAAGGCCTCGGTCTTGTACTCGTTCAGCGGGTCGCGCTGGCCATAGCCGCGCAGGCCGATGACGTTGCGCAGGTGGTCCAGGTGGACCAGGTGCTCACGCCACTGCATGTCGATCATCTGCAGCAGGAAGTTCTTCTCGAAGCCGCGCATCTGCTCGGGCGAGACCAGCTCCTCGCGCGCCTTCGCGCGGGCGTTGGCGGCCTCGTCGAGGCGGTCGCGCATCTCTTCGTTGGCGATTCCTTCCTCGGCGGCCCACTCGCGCAGCGGCAGTTCCAGGCCCAGGGTCGTGCGCACACGCTCGTCGAGGTCGTCGATATCCCACTGCTCGGCATAGGCCTTCGGCGGCAGGTCGCGGGCGATCATGTCGTCGATCACGTCCTGGCGCATCTGGGCGACGACTTCGCCGAGGTCGGTCGCCTCCATGAACTCCTGGCGCTGCTCGAACACGGCCTTGCGCTGGTCGTTCACGACGTCGTCGTACTTGAGCAGGTTCTTGCGGATCTCGTAGTTGCGCTGCTCGACCCGCTTCTGGGCGGTGGCGATGGCCTTGTTCAGCCACTTGTGGGTGATCGCCTCGCCGTCCTGGACGCCGAACGAGCGCATGATCGCGTCCAGCCGGTCGCCGGCGAAGATGCGCAGCAGGTCGTCCTCGCAGCAGAGGAAGAACTTCGACTTGCCGGGGTCGCCCTGACGGCCCGTCCGGCCGCGCAGCTGGTTGTCGATACGGCGGCTCTCGTGGCGCTCGGTGCCCAGCACGTACAGGCCGCCGGCGGCCAGCGCCTTCTGCTTGGCTTCGGCGATCTCTGCCTCGAAGCGGTGCTTCTCTTCCATCTCGGCGTCGTGGTCGACCGCCAGGCCGAGGCCCAGCTGGTCCTGGCGCCACTTGGCCATGTGCATCTCGACGTTGCCGCCGAGCTGGATGTCGGTGCCGCGGCCGGCCATGTTGGTGGCGATGGTCACCGCGCCGGGGAAGCCGGCGTCGGCGACGATATAGGCTTCCTGCTCGTGATAACGCGCGTTCAGCACGTTGTGCGGGATGCCCTTGATCTTCTTGCCGTCGATTTCGAACTCATGCTTCGACAGCAGTTCCGACAGCACTTCCGACTTCTCGATCGACACCGTGCCGACCAGGATCGGCTGGCCGCGGCGATGGCAGTCCTCGATCTGGGCGAGGATGGCGCGGTTCTTCTCGTCGGCGGTGCGATAGACCTCGTCGTCCTCGTCGATGCGCTGGACGGGGCGGTTGGTCGGAATCTCGGTGACATCCATCTTGTAGATGTCGAGGAATTCCTGGGCCTCGGTCGCGGCCGTGCCGGTCATGCCGGACAGCTTCTTGTAGAGGCGGAAGTAGTTCTGGATCGTCACCGAGGCCAGGGTCTGGTTCTCGGGCTGGATCTCGGCGCCTTCCTTGGCCTCGATGGCCTGGTGCAGACCTTCGGACAGGCGGCGGCCGGTCATCATGCGGCCGGTGAACTCGTCGATCAGGATCACCTCGCCGGCCTTGACGATGTAGTCCTTGTCCTTGGTGTACAGCACGTTGGCCCGCAGGGCCTGGTTGATGTGGTGCACCACCGAGATGTTGACCGGGTCGTAGAGGCCGGCGGAGTCCGGGGCCAGCTGGCCGCTCTCCTGCAGGATCTCCTCGACGCGCTCCGAGCCGCGCTCGGTCAGCAGAACCTGCTTCTGCTTCTCGTCGTGCTCGTAGATGCCCTCTTCCTTGATCAGGGCCTTCACGACGATGTCCATGGCCCGGTAGAACTCGGACCGGTCCTCGGTCGGGCCAGAGATGATCAGCGGCGTGCGGGCCTCGTCGATCAGGATCGAGTCCACTTCGTCGACGATGACGAAGTTGTGGCCGCGCTGGACCATCTCGCCCGCGTCGTAGACCAGGTTGTCGCGCAGGTAGTCGAAGCCGAACTCGTTGTTCGTCCCGTAGGTGATGTCGCTGCCGTAGGCTTCCTGGCGCTGGGCCTGGCTCAGGCCGTTGACGATCACGCCCACGGTCAGGCCGAGGTAGCGGTAGATCTGGCCCATCCACTCGGCGTCGCGCTTGGCCAGGTAGTCGTTGACCGTGATGACGTGGACGCCCTTGCCCTCGAGGGCGTTCAGGTAGGTCGGCAGGGTCGCGACCAGCGTCTTGCCTTCACCGGTGCGCATTTCGGCGATGCCGCCGCGATGCAGCACCATGCCGCCGAGCATCTGCACGTCGTAGTGACGCTGGCCGAGGGTGCGCTTGGCCGCTTCGCGGACCAGGGCGAAGGCCTCGGTCATCAGGTCGTCGAGCGTCGCGCCGGCCGCCAGCCGGGCCTTGAATTCGTCGGTCTTGGCCCGCAGCTGCTCCTCGCTGAGCGCCGCGTATTCCGGCTCCAGGGCGTTGATCTTCGCGACCCGCCCCATGAACTGCTTGACCTTGCGGTCGTTGGAAGAGCCGAAGAGGGTTTTGGCGAAGCCGAGCATGCGTAGGGAGATCCGGTGAAACTGGCGTGCGCGCGGCGGTTGGCTGTTCGTGCAAGCCCTTTCGGGCGCACGGATTTCCGCCCGTTCAAGCGCGGGGGAGACTTAAGCAGCGGGTCCCCCAGTGTCAACGAGAGGGCGTGGCGCGGCCGCCGCGGCGTGGCGCCGTTGCGTCACTTCCCGGGGCGGGCCGGAAGTCCCGGTGCTGTCCCGCGATGTCCCGGGAGTATCGGTCCTGAGAGTCTCGCCCCGACGCCACAGCGCGCGCGGGCGCGGGGACAAGTTAAGCTGTCCCCCGGGACTCGGGACTGCTTAACCTGTCCCCGCCGCGGCTTCCCACGCGGATAGGGTTGACCTGAGGCATAATACTCCTTGAAATTGTATTCATGGCGCGCTCATCCCGCATCGTCGTTCCCAACCTCCCCCACCACGTGACCCAACGTGGCAACCGCCGCGAACCCATATTCTTCGAGCCCGGCGACGAGGCGCGCTATCTGCAGCTGCTGGCGCATGAAACCCGGCGCAACGGGGTGGCGGTCTGGGCCTACTGCCTGATGCCCAATCACGTCCATCTGATCCTGACCCCCGCCGATGAACCGGGCATGGCGAAGTCGATAGGCCAGACGCACCGTCGGTATACCGCGATGATCAATGCCCGCCACGGCTGGAGCGGCCACCTGTTTCAGGCCCGGTTCGCCTCCGTGGTCATGGACGAAAGCCACCTGCTGACCGCCTTTCGCTACGTCGCCCTGAACCCGGTGCGCGCTCGTCTGGTAGCGCGAGCGGAGGACTGGCCCTGGTCGAGCGTCCGGGCGCATCTGGCCGGACGAAGCGACGGGCTCGTGGTGGTGGCCCCCCTCCTGTCCAGGATCGAACGCTTCGCCGACGCGCTTGAACCGGCGGGGGCGGACGCTCCCGAATTCGCCGCGCTGCGTGCGGCGGAGTCGGCGAGCCGACCGCTCGGGGATGCCGAATTCCTGGCCGCGATCGGTGCGCGTCCGGCGGGGACAGGTTAAGCACTCCCAAGGGACAGCTTAACCTGTCCCCGCCCATCCCTGATTGGCGTCGGCGCCCCCATCCCCGCCTCCTCCGGGCGAGCCGCATTTCCCTTCGCCCGAAAGCGCGCTAGGACCGGAGCCTGAGGCTCGCGTGGAGAACTGTCCGCCATGAAGACCGCTACGACCGGCGTATGGGGCGTGGTCATCGCCCTGACGGTGGCGCTGACGCTGGCCGCCTGCGGGCGCCAGGAAGGCAACGAGAAGCCGCCGCAGGCCGGCGACGTCGCGGTCGCGCGCATCGACGGCAAGACGGTCTGGTCGTCCGACGTCAAGCGCGAGGCCGTGGCCCAGGGCCTGATCAGCGAGGGCGAGCCGCTCGACACCTCGTCGGACCTGTTCCGCCGCGTGATGGACGAGGTCGTCGACCAGAAGCTGCTGGCCGCCGAGGCGCTGAAGCGCAAGCTGGACCGCGATCCCGTCGCCCAGCGCCGCCTGGCCGCCGCCCGCGAGCGGATCCTCGGCGACATGCTGGTCGAGAGCGTGGTCGAAAAGGCCGTGACGCCCTCGGCCATCCGCGAGCTCTACCAGGAACAGCTGCGGCTCTCGAAGGAGAGCGACGAGATCAAGGCCCGCCAGATCGTCGTCGCCACCCAGGCCGAGGCCGAGCAGATCAAGAAGCTGCTGGCCGCCGGCGCCTCGTTCGAGGCCCTGGCCATGGAGCGCTCGTCCGACACCGCCACCCGCTTCAGCGGCGGCGACATCGGCGGCTACTTCACCCTCGACGTGATGCCCGAGCCCTATGTCGCCGCGCTGAAGGACGCCAAGCCCGGCGACCTGATCGGCCCGTTCGCGGTCGAGGGCGGCTGGGCCCTGGTGAAGGTCGAGGAGAAGCGCCAGGAGGCCCCGATCACCTTCGAGGCCGCCCGGCCGCAGATCGTCCGCTTCCTGACCTACGACAAGGTCCGCGACCTGCTCGAGAAGCTGCGCGCCACGGCCAAGGTGCAGGTGCTGCTGGGCAAGCCGCAGGACGTGCCCGGCGCGCCGCGCGAACCGGCCTCGGCCCCGCCCGCCCCGCCGCCGGCGACGGCCGCCCCGGACGCCGCCGCCGCTGCTCCCGCCACGCCCCCGGCCAAGGCCGCCGCTCCAGCCACGCCGCCGAAGAAATGACCCGTCCGCCCTCGAAGCCGAAGCCCGAGACCGCGAAGCTGACTCCGGCCCGCGCCCTGGAAGCCGCCGCCAAGCCCGCCGAGATCGTCGGGCACGCCGTGCAGAGCGCCCTCGACCCGCTGGCCTCGGCGCTCAAGCGCGCGACCGCCAAGCGTCCGGAGAAGGCCGCCGCCGCCGAGCCCGAGCCCGCCGCCCCGCCGGGCAAGCCGGGCCTCGCCGTCTCGCCGCTGGCCACGCCCTTCCCGAAGATGCCCCCCATTGGCGGCGTGCAGATCGGCATCGGCCGGGCCGGCTTCTACAAGCACGAGCGCCCCGACCTGATGGTCATGCGCTTCGCCAAGGGCACCAGCTGCGGCGGCGTGTTTACCCGTCACGGCGTGGGCTCCGCGCCCGTCGACTGGTGCAAGAAGCAGCTCGACAGCTCCGGCGGCGAGGGCGTGCAGGCGCTGGTGGTCAACGCCGGCTGCGCCAACAGCTTCACCGGCAAGCCCGGGGCGGACGCCGTGCGCCGCGTGGCCGGGGCCGTGGCCAAGCGCTTCGACTGCCGCCAGCGCGACGTGATGATGGCCTCGACCGGCGTCATCGGCGTGCTGCTCGACGACGCCAAGATCACCACCCGCCTGCCCGACATCGAGCACCGGCTGAGCGACGACGCCTGGGCCGACGCGGCCCGCGCCATCATGACCACCGACACCTTCCCCAAGGGGGCGACCCGCACCGCGCGGATCGACGGCAAGACGGTGCGCATCAACGGCATCGCCAAGGGCTCGGGCATGATCGCGCCGGACATGGCGACCATGCTGGCCTTCGTCGCCACCGACGCGGCCATCGCGCCCAAGGCGCTGCAGACCCTGGTCAGCCTCTACACCCGCACGACATTTAACGCCGTGACGGTCGACGGCGACCGCTCGACCAACGACACCCTGCTGCTGTTCGCCACCGGCGCCTCGGGCGCGACGCGCATCAGCCGGGCCGGCGACCACCGGCTGGCCGACTTCCGCGAGAAGCTGGAAGCCGTGCTGCTCGACCTGGCGATGCAGCTGGTCCGCGACGGCGAGGGCGCCACCAAGTTCGTCAAGATCAACGTCAGCGGCGCCGAGAGCGCGGCCAGCGCCCGCAAGATCGCCCGCACCATCGCCGAGAGCCCGCTGGTCAAGACCGCCTTCGCCGGCGAGGACGCCAACTGGGGCCGTATCGTCATGGCCGTGGGCCGCGCCGACGAGCCGGTCAACCGCGACCGGATCAAGGTCATGTTCGGCAAGCTGGTCGCCGCCCAGGACGGCCTCGTCTCGCCGACCTACTCCGAGGCGAAGATGAGCGCCTACATGAAGAAGCCGGAGCTGGAGGTCAGCGTCGACGTCGGCGTCGGCCGGGGCTCGGCCACGATGTGGACCTGCGACCTGACCAAGGAGTACGTGGCGATCAACGGCGACTACCGGAGCTAATCCGCGCACGGCCGATTCCCGAAGGCCTCCTCATCCGATAGGGTCGATCCGATCCTGGGGAGGACGTCACACTATGGGCTGGCTTGCGCGGACAGTGCGATGGGCGCTGTCGACCTGGTTTCAATGGCGGGGCTGGAAGGTCGAGGGCACGGCGCCGATCCCGCGCAGGTTCGTCATCATCGCCGCGCCGCACACCAGCAACTGGGACTTCGTCTGGTTCATCGGCGGGGCCGACGCGCTGAACCTCAAGCTCAGCTTCATCGGCAAGGCGGCGCTGTTCCGCTGGCCGTTCGCGAAGATGATGAAGGACCTGGGCGGCATCCCGGTCGACCGGGCGCAGTCGAAGGACATGGTCGGGGCGATGGTCGCCGAGTTCGCCAGACGTGACGAGTTCATGCTGACGATCGCGCCCGAGGGCACGCGCGGCAAGGCGCGCCAGTGGAAGACCGGCTTCTACCACATCGCCATGGGCGCCGGCGTGCCGATGGTCTGCGGGATGATGGACTACAGGCGCAAGGTGGTCAGTCTGGGCGAAGCGATCCTGCCGACCGGCGACTACGAGGCCGACATGGTCCGGCTGAAGGCGATCTACAGTTCCTGCTCGCCTAAGCATCCGCAGCAGGCGACGGCGCTTTAAACTCCCGCTCATCCCGGCGAAGGCCGGGACCCAGGCTTTTTCAGAGCTTCGGCTCACGGTTCAGGCAAGGCCAGCGGCTGCTTGGACGGTGCGCCGCTGTTTCAAAAACACCTGGGTCCCGGCCTTCGCCGGGATGAGCGGGTAATGTGCTACCGCACCGCGGCGTGCACGGCCTTCAGCGTCGCCAGCAGCTGCGCCGCGCCGTCCAGCGGCAGGCAGCTGAGCGGATCGCACAGGGCCTTGTCCGGGTCCGGATGGAATTCGAGGAACACGCCGTCGGCGCCGGCCGCCACGGCCGATTTGGCGATCACCGACACGCCGTCGCGGCGGCCGCCGGTCGAGGCGCCGCCGGTGCGCGGGTCGGCGCCGGGCAGCTGCACCGCGTGGGTCGCGTCGATGGTCACCGGCGCGCCCAGCTTCTTCATCTCGCCGATGCCCAGCATGTCGACGATCAGGTTGTTGTAGCCGAACGAGTTGCCGCGCTCGCAGAGGATGGTCATGTCCAGCCCGCCGCCGGTCGCTTCCTTGACCTTGTCGAGGATGTTCCTGCAGTCCCAAGGGGCGAGGAACTGGCCCTTCTTGACGTGCAGCAAGCCGCCGGCGGCCTTCGTGGCGCGGGCGGCGGCGACCACCAGGTCGGTCTGGCGGCAGAGGAAGGCGGGGATCTGCACCAGGTCGGCCACGGCGGCGACCGGCTCGCACTCCTCGACCGTGTGGATGTCGGTGGCGATCGGCACATCGACCTTCGCCTTGACCTCGGCGAGGATCGCCAGGCCCTTCTCCAGCCCCGGCCCGCGATAGCTCTTGAGCGAGGAGCGGTTGGCCTTGTCGTAGCTGGCCTTGAACACATAGGGCAGGCCGAGGTCGGCGCAGATGGCCTTCAGCGTCCGGGCCGTGTTGAGCGCCAGGTCGAGGTCCTCGATGACGTTGATCCCGGCGATGACGACCAGCGGCTGGTCGTCGCCGATCGAGAGGTTCCAGCGGTCGAGGGTCAGCGTGGCCATCGCGGGGCTCCTGTCATGTGGTGGGGGTTCCATAGCAGAGGATCACGCCCTGTCGCCTGTCTGATCGGCTGGCGTGGCGCCAGTGTGGCTGGTAGGGCGATGGAGATGACCCAAGACGCCCCCGCCAAATCCATCCTGCTGGTCGCCGCCGCGGCCCTGATCGACGTCGACGGCCGGGTGCTGATCTGCCGCCGGCCGCAGGGCAAGCAGCTGGCCGGGCTGTGGGAGTTTCCGGGCGGCAAGGTCGAGGCCGGCGAGACGCCGGAGGCCTGTCTGATCCGTGAGCTGAAGGAAGAGCTGGGCATCAACGTGACCGAGGCCTGCCTGGCCCCGTTCGTTTTCGCGTCCCACGGTTACGATTCGTTTCACCTGCTGATGCCACTGTACCTGTGCAGGCGCTGGGACGGGTTTGTCACCGCGCTGGAGCATGAGGCGCTGGCGTGGGTGAAGCCCGACAAGCTGACCGACTATCCGATGCCGCCGGCCGACGCGCCGCTGGTCGCGTTCCTGCGCGATCTCATCTGAGCCGGTTCTGGCGCGACGAGTCCGGCGCCACCGCCATCGAATACGGCCTGATCGCCTCGCTGGTGTTCCTGGTCATCGTCACCTCGGTGACGGTTTTCGGCGGCAAGACCACCGCCAAGATGCAGTACGTCAGCGACGCCATCGCGGCGGCGATCAACTGATCCCGCCGTCACAAATCAGGGGACAGGATACTCATTTCCTACGCAGACCGATCCGCCCGCGCATCGGAAATGAGTATCCTGTCCCCTGATTTGCCGCGAACTATCGCGGCGCTTTCCGCTCCACCGTGCCCAGCGCATCCGCCAGCCGCATCTTCGCCGAGCCGGGCTTGAGCGGCTTCTGCTGGCTTTCGTGCGGGGCCCAGCCGGTCAGGGTGAGGATCTCGAACGTCGCCGTGACCTTTCCGTCCGGCCCGCTGAAGCGCTGGCCGTAGAGCTCCAGCGCCCGCAGCAGCACGCGGCGGGTCAGTGGCCGGCGCGGCCGCTCCCGCAGCACATTGGTCTCGCCCATGGCCCGCAGGTCGCGCAGCAGGGCCAGCGGATGGGCGTAGCGCACGGTGACGCTGTCGACGTCGGCCACCGGCAGGGCGAACCCCGCCCGCTGCAGCAGGGCGGCCGCGTCGAAGGCGTCGGCGAACGGCGAGACGCGCAGGCCGGCGCCGCCGCTGATCTCCGCCTCCGCCTCCAGCAGGCACTGGCGCAGCTCGGTCAGGGTCGCCCCGCCGAGCATCGCGCCGATGAACAGTCCGTCGGGCTTCAGCGAGCGGCGGATCTGGATCAGCGAACCGACGAGGTCGTTGGTCCAGTGCAGCGCCAGGGTAGAGACGGCCAGGTCGAGGCTCCCGGGCGCGAAGGCCGACAGCTCCTCGTCCATCACCAGTCGCAGGCCGGGGCGATCCCGCAGCATGGCCTCCGACAGGTCGGTCTCGATCAGCAGGTCGATCTTGGCCGCCGCATCGCTGGTCGCCAGCGCCGCGCGGAAGGCCCCGTGCCGGGCGCCCAGGTCGACGGCCAGCGGAAAGCGACGCATGATCACCTCCAGCCGCGCCACCGCGTCCTGCGCCGCCCGCTGCTTGAGGAAGTCGGCGGCGCCATAGCCGGGCGCGGCGCGTTCCAGGCGGCGCCGATGCAGGGCGCGGTCGAACAGGATGGGAGGGCTGGCGGTCATGCGCGCGGAAGATGGCCTGTCGCGGCCGCTTTTGAAACCGGGACCTCGCATCGTCGGCGCGGGACGGGCGCTGCTCGACCTCCTGCTGCCGCCGCTGGACGCCGCCGGCGTCCCGGCCCTGACCGGCGGCCTGCCCGCCGACCACTGGAGCCGCATCGCCTTTCTCGAGGACCCGGTGTGCGACGGCTGCGGCGCGCCCTGGGAGTACGACCCCGGCCCTGGCATCCGTTGCCCGGCCTGCACGGCCCGGCCGCGCGCCTTCGACCGGGCGCGGGCGGCCTGCCTGTACGACGAGCACAGCCGCGACCTGGTCCTCAAGCTCAAGCACGCCGACCGGACGGACCTCGCGCCGGTTCTGGCCCGCTGGCTGCTGCGGTCGGCCCGACCGCTGCTGGCGACGGCCGAGGTCATCGTGCCCGTGCCGCTCCATCGCTGGCGGCTGCTGTCGCGGCGCTACAACCAGGTGGCCGAGATGGCCCGGCCGCTAGGGGCGCTGGCGGGCGTGCCGGTGGCCCCGGACGCCCTCGCCCGCATCCGGCGCACCGAAAGCCAGGGCGGCAAGTCGGCCGGCGGACGACGGCGCAACGTCGCCGGCGCCTTCGCCGTGCCGCCCGGCCGGCGGGACCGCATCGCCGGGCGGCGCGTTCTGCTGGTCGACGACGTCCTGACCACCGGCGCCACCGCCCACGCCTGCGCGCGGGCGCTCAAGGCGGCCGGCGCGGCGGCCGTCGACCTCGCCGTCATCGCCAAGGTGCGCGCCGGCGCGGACACCACTATATGAACCCCGAACCCTGTGAGCGTTGAGAGACCATGGCCCACGTCACCATCTACACCCGCCCCTTCTGCGGCTACTGCGCCCGCGCCCTGAGCCTGCTCGGCGAAAAGGGCGCGGACTACACCGAAATCGAGGCCGGCATGGACCCGGCCCTGCGCAACGAGATGATCAGCAAGTCCGGCGGCCGCGCCACCTTCCCGCAGATCTTCATCGGCGATGCGCACATCGGCGGCTGCGACGACATGCTGGCCCTCGACCGGGACGGCAAGCTGGACGCCCTGCTGGCCGCATGACCCTGCGCGTCGGCCTGATCCAGACCCGCACGCCGGCCGGCCACGCGGCCGCGCTGGCGCACGTCCTCCCGCTGGTGCGCGAGGCGGCGGGCCAGGGCGCGACCTTCATCCTGACGCCGGAGGGGACCAACATCCTCGACCGGAACCGGGACAGGCTGCTGCCGCAGCTGACGCTGCTGGCCGACGACCCGGTGGTGAACGGCCTGCGGGCGCTGGCCGCCGAGCTCGGCGTGTGGATCGACGTCGGCTCGGCGCTGGTGAAGCGCGAGGACGGCAAGGCCGCCAACCGCCAGGTTCTGATCGATCCGAAGGGCGGGATCACCGCGACCTACGACAAGCTGCACATGTTCGACGTCGACCTGCCGACCGGCGAGACGGCGCGGGAATCGGCGACCTACGAGCCCGGCGACCGGGCGGTGACGGCCGACATCGACGGTGCGCGGCTGGGCCTGACCATCTGCTACGACATGCGCTTTCCGGCCGTGTACCGGGCCCTGGCCCTGGCCGGGGCGACGGTGATGACCGTACCCGCCGCCTTCACCCGTCCGACCGGCGAAGCTCACTGGGAGGTGCTGCTGCGCGCCAGGGCGATCGAGACCGGCAGTTTCGTGCTGGCCGCGGCCCAGGGCGGCTTCCACGAGGACGGCCGCGGCACCTGGGGCCACTCGACCGTGGTCGCCCCCTGGGGCGAGGTGATCGGCCGGCTGGACCACGATGAGCCCGGCGTGCTGATCGCCGATCTGGACCTGTCGCTGGCCGACAAGGCCCGCGGCGCGATCCCCGCCCTCGCCAACGCCCGCGCGTTTACCGGACCATGATCAAGTACGCCCTGACCTGCGAGCACGACCACGCGTTCGAGGGCTGGTTCGGCGCCTCGGCGGACTTCGACGACCAGGCCGCGCGCGGCCTGCTGGAATGCCCGGTCTGCGCCAGCAAGGCCGTGCGCAAGCAGATCATGGCCCCGGCCGTGGCCGGCACCAAGGCGCAGAAGAGCGGCGCCGACCTGCCGCCCCAGGCCCGCCAGATGATGATGGAGGCGCTCGGCAAGGTGCGCGCCCATGTCGAGGAGAACTTCGACTACGTCGGGGATGCGTTCGCCCGCGAGGCCCGCGCCATCCATGAGGGCAAGAGCGAGGAGCGCGGCATCTATGGCGAGGCCACGCCCACCGAGGTCAAGGCGCTGGTCGAGGACGGCGTGCCCGTCGCCGCCCTGCCGCCGGCCCCACCGAAAAAGTCGGAAGTGAATTAAATGCGGCGACGTACCCGATGAGCGAGATGATGCTGGTGTTCGAGCAGGTCGACGCCCTGACGGCCCAGCTGCGCCGGCTGAACCGTCCCGCCGTCGACATGCTGCAGCCGGGCATCGCCCCCTATGACGTCGAGGACGCCGTGGCCGTGGCCGGCCGCGCGCCGGAGGACCTGGTCGCCATGTATGGCCGCCACGACGGCGTCGACCTGCCGGTCGGCCGCACGCTCGGCGACGGCCATGTGATCCCCGGCCACTACTGGATGCCGATCGCCGAGGCGGCCGACCACTACAGGGGTTTCGCCGGTCTCGCCGACCTCTGGCCCGCCAGCTGGTTTCCGATCCTCGCCGACGGCGGCGGCGGCTACCTGGCGGTGATCTGCGACACGGAGTCCGACGACTACGGCTGCGTGGTCGAGTTCCTGCCCGGCGAGGACGAGCACGAGATCGTCTTCGACAGCGTCTCGATGATGCTGGCCACGGCGGCCCGCTGTTTCGAACAGGGCGCCTACCGGCTCAAGGGCGGCTTCCTCGACGAGGACTACGACCTGTCGGCCCAGATCGCCGACCAGCTGAACAGCGCGCGGCGGATGGTGTCGGCGACGGACTATCGGTGAAGCGGCGTGCGTGGTTCGAGACGCTCGGCTGATGCCTCGCTCCTCACCATGACGGGCATTTTTGTTCGTCATCCTGAGGAGCGGACCCTCAGGTCCGCGTCTCGAAGGACGCACCCTACCCCGCCCGATCCAGCCGCCACCGCCAGATCGGGCCGTCGTCCGGATCGACCAGCGCCTGGATGAACCGCAGGCCCAGCCGGCGGAGGATGGTCGTCGAGGCGCTTTCCTCGGGCAGGGTGTGGGCCAGGATATGGTCGACGCGCGGGTCAGCCAGGGCGTGGTCGACCATGCCGCGGGCCGCCTCGGTCGCCAGGCCGCGCAGGCGGTAGCCGGGCGCGATCTCGTAGCCGATCTCGACCTGGCCATGCTCGGGCGCGCCCTTGAAGCCGCCGAGGCCGATCAGGGTGTTGTCAGCCTCGTGGATGATGAAGTGCATCCACCACCGGGCCAGCTCGGGATCGTCGGCCAGCCGGTCGCGGGTGCGGGCGATGGCGTCCATGGCGTCCGCCCCGGCCCAGTCGGCGGCGATGGCCACGCCGAGGCCCTGGGCCAGCACATCCTCGCCCAGCCCGACCGCCAGCAGGTCGCCGTACAGCGCCGGGACCAGCCTGAGACGGGCCGTGCGGATGGTCATTTCGCCGGACGGGTCACGGTCATCATGTAGTTGACCTCGGCGTCCGACGAGCGGACCCACTTGCCCAGCAACGGGTTGTAGGAGACCCCGAACGGCCCGGCGATGTCGAACGGATGACCTTCGAGGAACGAACGCAGCTCGGCCGGCGTCAGGAACTGCTTCCAGTCATGCGTGCCCGCCGGCACCCAGCGCAGCACGTACTCGGCGCCGATCTTGGCCAGGGCCAGGGCCTTCAGCGTCCGGTTCAGGGTGGCGACGATCATGATGCCGCCCGGCGCCAGCAGCTTCGCCGTCGTGCGCAGGAACTCGCCCGGATCGGCCACATGCTCGATCACCTCCATGTTGAGGATCACGTCGAACGGCCCGGCCTTCTCGGCCAGCAGCTGTTCGGCCGTCGAGGCGCGGTAGGCGATGTCGAGGCCCTGCTCGGCCGCATGGGTCGAGGCCGTGCCGATGTTGCGCTCCGAGGCGTCGACGCCGGTGACCGCAAAGCCCAGCCGGCTCATCGGCTCGCTGAGCAGCCCGCCGCCGCAGCCGATGTCGAGCAGCTTCAGCCCTTCGAACGGCCGGCGCAGGCAGCCGTCCCGGCCGAACCGCGCAAGCGCCTGCTCGCGGATGAAGCCCAGCCGGATCGGGTTGAACTTGTGCAGCGGCGCGAACTTGCCGTGCGGATCCCACCATTCGGCGGCGATGCGGGAAAAGCGTTCGACGTCTGCCGGATCGACGCTGCTGCGGAGTTCTGCGGAGGCTGTGGCCATGACCTCTATCTAGTGCGCCGGGAGCTGGCCGTCGACGGGATGCGTGTCGGCGCAATCTGGCGCATTGCGGCGCCGCGAAAGCCTCGCTAGAAGGCGACCTCTTGCGCGGGTGCGGGGTTCGTAACGCCGCTTCGGCAAGAAAAAACCGCCAAACGAGGGGGCGAGCGGCCTGACGTGTCACGGCTGGTGATGAAATTCGGCGGCACTTCGGTGGCCGACCTGGAACGGATCCGTCGCGTTGGCCGGCTGGTGGCCGCTGAGGTCGCGACCGGCAAGCAGGTCGCCGTGGTGGTCTCGGCCATGGCCGGCAAAACCAACGAGCTGGTCGCCTGGACCGACGGCGCCGGCGCGGCCGCGCAAGGCCTGCCCGCCAGCGACGACGAATACGACATGGTGGTCGCCAGCGGCGAACAGGTGACCGCCGGCCTGCTGGCCATGACCCTGCGCAACATGGGCCTCAATGCCCGCTCCTGGCTGGGCTGGCAGATCCCGATCCTGACCGACGACGCCCACGGCCGGGCCCGCATCGACGAGATTCCGCCGGAAAAGCTGGCCGCCGCGATGGACGCGGGCGAGATCGCCGTGATCGCCGGCTTCCAGGGCGTGACCCGCGACGGCCGCATCGCGACCCTCGGCCGGGGCGGCTCGGACACCAGCGCCGTGGCCATCGCCGCGGCCCTGGGCGGCGCGTGCGACATCTACACCGACGTGGACGGCGTCTACACGACCGATCCGCGGATTGAGAGCAAGGCCCGCAAGCTGGCGCGCATCTCCTACGAGGAGATGCTCGAGATGGCGTCGCTGGGGGCCAAGGTATTGCAGACCCGGTCTGTCGAACTGGCCATGTCGCAGCACGTTCCGCTGCGCGTGTTGTCCAGCTTCGTCGAGCCGGGCGAAGCGCCCGGACAGGGCACCATCGTCTGCGACGAGGAGGAGATCGTGGAAAAGCGCATCGTGAGCGGCGTGGCCTACAGCCGCGACGAGGCCAAGATCAGCCTGTTCGGCCTGCCGGACACGCCCGGCGTGTCCTCGAAGATCTTCGGCCGGCTGGCCGACGCCAACGTCAACGTCGACATGATCGTCCAGAGCCACGCCCGCAGCGAGGGCGCGGCCAACATGGAGTTCACCGTCGGCAAGCGTGACGCCGCCCGGGCCGTCGAGATTCTCAACGCCGGCCGGGCCGAGATCGGCTTCGAGGATGTCCAGCTCAACGAGGACGTGGCCAAGGTCTCGGTCATCGGCGTCGGCATGCGCAGCCATGCCGGCGTGGCCAAGACGATGTTCACCGCCCTGGCCGAAAAGGGCGTCAACATCCAGGTGATCTCGACCAGCGAGATCAAGATCAGTGTGCTGATCGACGAGGCCTACACCGAACTGGCCGTGCGCGCCCTGCACGCGGCCTACGGACTCGACCAGCTCTAGCCCCGTCGGCGCGGTCCGGCGCCTTCGATCAGCCTGATTTCGCGGCAATTTACCCGGCGCTCATCGATCATCCGCTGAATGTGGATGGTTGACGGCTTTTGCACGGTCGGGGTCACTGTTCCGCTGCGGAAATCTGCTATAGGCGCCGCTCAGGACGGGAGAACACATAGGCCCCATGGTCGCGTCGAGCTTCGCCATTCGTGGTCCGCGCAGTCTGCTTCGGCAGATCCGCGAAGCCATGGCCGGCGACGCGCCCGCCCAGGTCAAGCTCGACATGGTCGTGCGGATCATCGCCGCGTCGATGGTCGCCGAGGTCTGCTCGATCTATCTGCGTCGCGCCGGCGGCGAGCTGGAACTGTTCGCCACCGAGGGCCTGTCGAGCGACGCCGTCCACGTCACCCGGCTGAAGTCGGGCGAGGGCCTGGTCGGCGAGATCGTCCGCCTGGGTCGCCCCCTGAACCTCAGCGACGCGCCCAACCATCCAGCCTTCGCCTATCGTCCGGAAACGGGCGAAGACCCCTATCACTCGTTCCTCGGCGTGCCGCTGCTGCGCGGCGGCCGGCCGATCGGCGTGCTCGTCGTGCAGAACCGCACCGAGCGCACCTACGGCGAGGAAGAGGTCGAGGACCTGCAGATCATCGCCATGGTGCTGGCCGAGATGGTCGGCGCGGGCGAGCTGCTGAGCAACGAGGCGCTCAAGGACGTCGAGATCGCGCCCCACAAGCCCGAGCGGCTCAAGGGTGCGAAGTTCGCTGACGGCCTGGCCTACGGCACCGTGGTGCTGCACGACCATCCGGTGGCGCCCGAACAGCTGCTGTCCGACGACGCGGCGGCCGAGGAACTGCGCCTGTCGGCGGCGATCGCCGCCCTGCAGACCCAGATCGACGGCATGCTCGAGGGCCACCACGGCCTGGTCGGCGCGCCCTACGAGGTGCTCGAGACCTACCGCATGTTCGCCCACGACCGGGGCTGGAACCGGTCGCTGCAGGAGGCCGTCCGGTCGGGCCTGACCGCCGAGGCGGCCGTGGAGCGCGTGCGCAGCGAGCATCGGGCCCGGCTGGGCCAGGCGCGCGACCCCTATCTGCGCGAGCGGCTGCACGACCTCGAGGACCTGAACGACCGCCTGCTGCGCCACCTGACCGGCGACGGCATCGTCTCGCGCGAGCTGCCCGACGACGCCATCCTGGTGGCGCGCAATCTCGGGCCCGCCGACCTGCTGGAATACGACCGCACGCGGCTCAAGGGCCTGCTGCTGGAAGAGGGCTCGACCGCCAGCCACGCCGCCATCGTCGCCCGCGCCCTGGACATCCCCTGCGTCGGCCGTCTGGCCGGCCTGCGCGACAAGGTCTCCCAGGGCGACGCGGTGATCGTCGACGCCGAGACCGGCGAGGCCTTCCTGCGGCCCCGTCCGGACGTGGTGAAGGCGCTCAACAGCCGCCTCGAGGTCCGCGCCCAGCGCAGGGCCCAGTTCGCCCGGCTGCGCGACACCCCGGCCTTCACCAAGGACGGCTCGAAGGTCACCCTGCTGATGAACGCGGGCCTGGCCGTCGACCTCGACATTCTCGGCGAGACCGGGGCCGAGGGCATCGGCCTGTTCCGCACCGAGTTCCAGTTCATGGTCGCCGAGGACATGCCGCGCCTCGACGCCCAGCGGGCGCTCTACGAGAAGGTGCTGGACGCCGCCAACGGCATGCCGGTGACCTTCCGCACCCTGGACCTCGGGGGCGACAAGCTGCTGCCCTACATGGAGCTGGAGCGCGAGGAGAACCCGGCCCTCGGCTGGCGCGCGGTGCGCATGGGCCTCGACCGCCCCGCCCTGCTGCGGCTGCAGCTGCGGGCGCTGATCTGGGCCGCCCACGGCCGGCCGCTGCGGATCATGTTCCCGCTGGTGGCCAGCGTCGACGAGTTCCGCGCCGCCCGGGCCTTCGTCGACGCCGAACTGGCCTGGGCGCAGCGCCGCGGCCGGGCCGCGCCCTCGCGGCTGGACGTCGGGGCGATGATCGAGGCGCCGTCGCTGCTGTGGCACCTGGACGCCCTGCTGCCGATGACCGACTTCGTCTCCGTCGGCACCAACGACCTGATGCAGTACCTGTTCGCCGCCGACCGCGGGAACCCGCGCGTGGCCGACCGCTACGACCCGCTGTCGCCCCCGGCGCTGCGGGCGCTGAAGCAGATCGGCGACGCCTGTGCCGAAACGGGAACGCCGGTCTCCGTCTGTGGCGAAATGGCCGGCCGGCCGCTGGAAGCCTTCGCCCTGGTGGCGCTCGGCTTCGATCGCCTGTCGATGCCGCCGGCCGGCATCGGGCCGGTCAAGCAGATGGTGCTTTCCCTTGACCGGGAAGCCGCTCGCCGGGGAGTCGAGACCCTGATCCGGGGCACCTCGGGTTCGGTGCGCAACGAGATCGAGACACTGGCCCGGAAATTGTACGTCGCCGTCTGACGGTTAACCACCAGCGACGGATTAGCACATTGAATTCCGGACGTTATTTTGATACCCAGAACGCTGCGTTAACAGTTCCCGTCGTAAGGGAACAACGGTGCGCCGCGCTCTCGCGTGGCGCGGGTATGTGGGGGCGTCGGTAGCCATGCCGCTCGATTCTGGCGGGGTTACGCAACTGTTTCGTTCGGGGGATATGGATCCGGCTGACCACTATGGTCCGACCGAGGAGCCTTCACTGTACTACGGACCCGACATCGGCGCGGCGCTGAAGGCGGCGCGCGAGTTCCGCGGCCTGTCGCTGCAGGACGTCTCCGACGCCACCCGCATCCGTCGCACCTATCTGGCCGCCGTCGAGGACATGCGGCTCGAGGAACTGCCCTCGCGGCCGTTCACCCTGGGCTACATCAAGGCCTACGCCAAACATCTCGACCTCGACCCCGAAGAGGCGGTGAACCGCTTCAAGGAGTCCTCGCCCGATCCCGACGAGCCGCTGCGCGCGCCGGTCGGCGTCCGCCGCGAGCGTGATCCCCGCATGGGCATGATCATCGCCGGCGGCGTTCTGATCGTCGCGGCCATCGTGCTGTGGAACATCGCCCAGCGCGCCATCAGCGAAGACGCCCCGCCGCCGCCGACAGCGCCCGAGAGCGTGGCCAGCGCCGCGCCGGCGGGTCCGTCCGGCACCGTGCCGCTCGGCGCGCCGCTGCCGGCGCCGGTCGAGGCCTCGACGCCCGAAGTCTACAAGACGCCCGGCCTTGAAGCCGCGGCCGCCGCCGACGGCTCGGCCGACGCCGCCGCCGCCGCCCAGAAGCTCCGCAAGGACGCCGAAGTCGCCGCCGCGGCCAACGCCGGCCCCGCCGTCTCGCCGGGCACGCCGTTCGTGCCCCGGGGCGCGATCCTGGGCGCCGACGCCAGCGCCTCGACGGTCACCTTCCAGGCCCGCAGGGCCACCACCCTGATCGTCCGCGGCGCGGATGGCTCGGTCTATTTCGCCCGCTCCCTGTCGCCGGGCGAAGCCTACCGGGCGCCGAACAACAAGGGCGTGTCGGTGGAGGTCGGCGATCCGGCGGCCATGGACGTCTATGTCGCCGGCAAGCTGCGCGGCGCCATGACCGGCACGACCGCCACGATCTCTTCCCTCATCGGGTGACGAAGATTTCGTGACGGGCTTGGGAAACGCGGCGCGCGGGCTTACCTTGGGCGTCTCATGAGCCACGACGATCACACGCACGTCCGCCCCTGGCGCCACATCGAGCGTCGCAAGTCCCGCCAGATCCATGTCGGGTCCGTGCCGGTGGGCGGCGATGCGCCGATCACCGTCCAGTCGATGACCAATACGCTGACCGCGGATGCGGCGGCGACCATCGACCAGGTCCGCCAGCTCGAGGAGGCCGGCGCCGACATCGTCCGCGTGTCCTGCCCCGACGTGGAGTCCACCGCGGCCCTGTCGACGATCGTCAAGGCGTCGAAGGTCCCGATCGTCGCCGACATCCACTTCCACTACAAACGCGGCATCGAGGCGGCCAAGGCGGGCGCGGCCTGCCTGCGCATCAATCCGGGCAACATCGGCAGCCCCGACCGGGTCCGTGACGTGATCCAGGCCGCGCGCGACCACGGCTGCTCGATGCGCATCGGCGTCAACGCCGGCTCGCTCGAGCGCGACCTGCTGGAGAAGTACGGCGAGCCCTGCCCCGACGCGATGGTCGAGAGCGCGCTCAGCCACGCCCGCATCCTGCAGGATCACGATTTCCACGAGTTCAAGATCAGCGTGAAGGCCTCGGACATCTTCATGACCGTGGCCGCCTACCAGCAGCTGGCCGACGCCATCGACTGCCCGCTGCACCTGGGCATCACCGAGGCCGGCGCCCTGCGCACCGGCACGGTCAAGTCGGCCATCGGCATGGGCAACCTGCTGTGGGCCGGCATCGGCGACACCATCCGGGTCAGCCTGGCCGCCGATCCGGTCGAGGAGATCAAGGTCGGCTTCGATCTGCTGAAATCCCTCGGCCTGCGCCATCGCGGCGTGAACATCATCGCCTGCCCGTCCTGCGCGCGTCAGGGCTTCAACGTGATCAAGACGGTCGAGGCGCTGGAGGCGCGGCTGGCGCACATCTCAACGCCGCTGTCGCTGTCGATCATCGGCTGCGTGGTCAACGGCCCCGGCGAGGCGCTGATGACCGACCTCGGCTTCACCGGCGGCGGCAAGGGCTCGGGCATGATCTACATGGCCGGCAAACCGGACCACAAAATGGACAACGACCGGATGGTCGACCACATTGTGGAGCTGGTCGAGGCCCGGGCCGCGCAGATCGACGCCGAGGCCGCGGCGGACCTGCAGGCCGCCGAATAACACTGCGCGACCGTTGGTCGCGGTCGAATTACCCCAAATCGGGTAGGAACGCCCTTTGCATATCAAGGGCTTGGCTTCAGAACTCGTTATCGCGGTTACCCGACGGTCACCGAAGACAAGCGAGGAACGTACATGCCAACCCGGACAGACAAGCGCCGCGACCGCCTGGCCCTTCGCGCCGCCACCAGCTTCATGCTGCACTCCGTCGACCTGATGTCGCGGGTGGTCGGGGGCGACATCCTGCGCGGGGTCATCTTCACGGCGATCGTCGACGCCAACGTCCGCCACATCCGCCCTGGCGACGTCATCGGCCAGTCCTACTCCGAGGCGTCCGACAATGTGCCGGATGAACTGCGCCGCCCGATCAGCGTCCACGCCCTGGCCCTTGAGCTGGACATTCCCTACGAAACGACGCGACGCCATGTGAACGCCCTCATCGCCGGGGGCTACTGCGTGCGCACGGAGACGGGAATCATCGTTCCGGCGGCGGTCATCGCCCGGGACCAGATGTCGATGGCCCTGCGCCGCAACTTCGAGAACCTGCGCCGCCTGGTCGCCGACCTGCGCGAGGGCGGAGTCGAGTTCGCGACCTAGGCCGGCAAACGCCTCCCGGCCTCGGAGGAGACCAGGAGGCGCCCGTAGGCGGCCCTATCGGGGGGGGGCAGGCGGCCGCCGACTCCGGATGGCGCCCCGTCGCGCGGGATCGCCCTATCTCTGGGCATCCAGGCCAGACGACGCACGATCGCTTGCCTTCAGCCCCGGTTGCTCCATGTTTTCGACCATGACGGTCGTCTCGCCAGTGCAGCTCGGGGAAAATCTGCTTGCCGGAAGCCCGCGCCGGCGTGGCGTCCGGTCGACGCCGGATGCCCCCGCGGCCCAGGCGCCATCGCCTCAAGCGTCCCCCTCGACCTGCCCGTTGCCGAGGATAGAATCCCGAGCGACCGAGATGAGGAAATAATTACCCAAAATGGGGACAGTGCAATCCACATTTGTTCCGGGCGAGACAGCGGCGGCGACGGCCGAGCTGGACAGGGCCGGCGTCGCCTCGGTCGATGACGTCGCCATCGCCGCGCGGCTGGCGGGGGAGTTCTTCGTGCGGGGCGTCGAAATCGTCGCGCGCGCGCACGGCGGCGACCTGCTGCGCGGCATCATCTTCACCGCCATCGCGGTGGCCAACAGTGAATCGGCGCCTGTCACCGGCGGGGGCGAACGCCGTCCGGTCAGCGTGATGGCGATCGCCCATTCGATCGGCGTGCCTTACGAAACCACCCGTCGGTACGTGAACCTGCTGGTCGGCGAAGGGCTTTGCGTGCGGGACGGACGGCGCGGCGTGCTGATCGCCGAACACGCCTTCGAGACCCCGGAAATGGTCGCCGCCTACCGCGAGACGTTCGCCAGCGTGAACCGGCTGGCGAACGCCCTGAAGCGGATCAACTACGCGCCGTCCTAGTCGAAGACGATGACCGAGCGGGCCAGTTCGCCCCGCTTGAGCTCTTCGAACGCCTGGTTGACGTCTTCCAGCTTGATCCGCTGACCGATCATCTCGTCCAGCTTCAGCTTGCCCGACATGTAGAAGTCGACCAGGCGGGGCATGTCGACCGGGAAGCGGTTGGAGCCCATCAGCGAGCCCTGGATGCGCTTCTCGCCGAGGAAGTCGGCGCCGTGCAGTTCGATCATCGTGCCGACCGGGATCATGCCGATGACGTTGGCCGTGCCGCCGCGGGCCAGCATCTTGAAGGCCTGCTCGGTGGTCTTCTTCAGGCCGATGGCCTCGAAGCTGTGCTGCACGCCGCCCTTGGTCAGCTCGATCACGGCCTTGACCGGATCTTCCTGGCTGGCGTCGATCAGGTCCGTGGCGCCGAAGGCCTTGGCCAGGGCGAGCTTGGACGGATGCATGTCGATGGCGATGATGCGGCCGGCGCCGGCGATGGCCGCGCCGTTGACCGCCGCCAGGCCCACGCCGCCGCAGCCGATGACCGCGACGGTCTCGCCCGCGCGTACGCTGGAGGTCTGCACCACCGCGCCGACGCCGGTCGTCACCGAGCAGCCGATCAGCGCGGCCCGGTCGAAGGGCATGTCCTTGCGGATCGCGACGCAGGCGTGCTCGTGGATCAGCATCTGCTCGGCGAAGGACGACAGGTTCAGGAACTGGTTCAGGCCGTTGCCGAGGCGCGGCTCGTCATCCTTGGCGCGGCGCACGTCGCCGCTGACGCAGCGGGCCATGTGGCCGGTCACGCAGTGATTGCAGTGCCCGCAGAAGGCCGACAGGCAGGTGATGACGTGGTCGCCCGGCTTGACCGTGCGCACTTCGCTGCCGACCGCCTCGACGATGCCGGCGCTCTCGTGGCCCAGCACGGCGGGGAGCGGGTGGGGATAGGACCCTTCGACGAAATGCAGGTCGGAGTGACAGACGCCGGCGGCCTTGGTGCGGATCAGCACCTCGTGCGGGCCCGGCTTGTTGATCGTCACGTTTTCGATCTGAAGCGGCTTGCCCACTTCGCGCAGCACGGCTGCCTTCATCGACGTCTCTCCCCTTGAACTGGTTGGCCTGACGTTATCGCCGTTCACCCTGTGAGCGAAAGGCCTGCCGCGCCCGAAGAGGGCAAGAATCTCGACGGACCGGGCCGCTTGGGATACCGATGTTTCGAGACAACCGGAGCCAGGCCATGCGCGAGACGATCGACATCTCCAGACGGGGCCTGCTCGGACTCGGGCTGTCGGCGGCGGCCCTGGCCGAGCCCGCGCTCGCCCAGGTGGCCAACGCCTCGCTGACGGCCGGCTTCAAGGGGGTCGACTGCGGCAAGGGCGTCACGGCCTACAAGGGCGTGCCCTACGCCAGGCCGCCGGTCGGGCCGCTGCGCTTCGCGCCGCCCCAGCGGCTGCCCACGCCGACCGGGCGTCAGAACTGGACGACGTTCGGCCCGCCGGCGATCCAGAACCCCTCGCCGTCGTCGGTTCGCCCGACCTCGGACCTCGGCAAGGCGCTGCAGACCATCTTCCCGACGGCGGCCGAAGTCGCGGTGCAGAGCGAGGACTGCCTCTACCTCAACATCTGGACCACGGCGAAGCAGCCGGAGACCGGCCGGCCGGTGATGGTCTGGCTGCACGGCGGCGGCTTCGCCTACGGATCGGGCGCCTGGCCGATCTACGACGGGACGAATCTCGCGACCCAGGACGTGGTCTTGGTGACCCTCAACCACCGCCTCAATGTGTTCGGCTATGCGGACCTCGACGGCGTCCACGGCTCGGGGAACGCCGGCATGCTCGACATCGTCGCCGCGCTCGAATGGGTGCGCGACAACATCTATCTGTTCGGTGGCGACCCCTGCAACGTGACCATCTTCGGCGAGTCCGGCGGCGGGGCGAAGGTCAGCTACCTGCTGGCCATGAAGAAGGCCCAGGGTCTGTTCCACCGGGCGATCATCGAGAGCGGTCCCGGCGTGAAGGCCGTGCCCAAGGATCGCGCGGCGGCCCTGACGACGGCGCTCTATGCCGAGCTCGGGCTCGACGCGGGCGACGTCGCCGCGCTGCGCGCCGTGCCGGCGGACCGGCTGGTGGCCGCCGCCGCAGCGGCCGAGGCGAAGCAGCCGGGCGCCGGCTTCGACCGCAGCGGCTTCTCGCCGGTGGCCGACGGCGACATCCTGCCGATCAATCCCTGGGACCCGGCGGCCCCGCCGACGGCGCACGACGTGCCGGTGATGATCGGCATCAACAAGGACGAGATGACCCTGTTCATGGCTTCGTCCCCCTGGTTCGGGCGGCTGGACGACGCGGGACTGGAGTCGATGGCGGCGGCGATCTACGGCCCGAAGGCGCCGACGATCCTGGCGGCGCTGCGCAAGGACTTTCCCAACGACTCGCCGACCTACCTGGCGTGCCATCTGACGACCTATGGCCGGATGTTCGCCGGCTCGCTGCAGGTCGCCGAGCGCAAGGCCGCCCAGGGCGGCGCCAAGGCCTACATGTACCTGCTGGAATGGCAGACGCCGGTCGGCCCATTCCGCAGCCCGCACACGCTGGAAATCCCGCTGGTCTTCGACAATGTCGACAAGGCCCGCGTGCTGGTCGGCGAGGGTCCCGCGCCGCAGGTGCTGGCCAAACAGATGAGCGCCGCCTGGATCGGCTTCGCCCGCACGGGCAATCCGAACACCCCGCTCCTGCCCTACTGGCCGGCCTACGACGCCGCCAAACGCCAGGTGATGATGTTCAACCTGGAGAGTCGCGTGGTCAGCGATCCCTATGCGGCCACGCGCAAGGCGGTGAGCTGATTGCGTGGTTCGACACGCGCCTTCGGCGCTGCTCACCATGACGTACACAAATCCACGTCATCCTGAGCAGGCCCGAAGGGCCGTGTCGAAGGACGCACGACGTCCTTTGACAGCACGCCACCCCCGGCCTAACGGCAGCCCATGACCAGCCGCACCCTCTTCGCCACCCGCCTGCATGAAGTCAGCCTCGCCGGCGACAGGGGCCACGCCGCCCTGAACGCCGACCTGGAAGACGCCTGCCGCATGCTGGCGGCCGAGGACGGGGCCGGCCGCGCCTGGTGCAAGGCCAACGCCTACCCCGGCTATACCTCGTACGCCTCGCTGGACGACCTGGCGACGCGGGTCACCGCCTTCGGCGATCTCAAGCGCAAGCTGGACAAGCAGGCGGCCGCCTTCGCCGCCGACGTGGCGTTCGACCTCAAGGGCCGGCGGCTGGTGATGGACAGCCTGTGGGTCAACATCCTCAAACCGGGCGGGACCCACACCAGCCACATCCATCCGCACAGCGTGATCAGCGGCACCTACTATGTCGCCACGCCGCCGGGGGCCTCGGCCCTCAAGCTCGAGGACCCGCGCCTGCCGATGATGATGGCCGCGCCCGGCCGCACGAAGGAAGCGCCGGAGGACCTGCAGACCTTCGTCTACGTCACCCCGGCGCCAGGAACCGTCCTGATGTGGGAGAGCTGGCTGCGGCACGAGGTGCCGGCCAACGGCGCGAAAAGCGACCGCATCTCCGTCAGTTTCAACTACGCCTGGAAGTAGCCTCCCAGGCGCGTTGGTCAGTAGCCTTCGCGCTTCTTGCGTTCGCGCGCGGCCAGCCGCTGGGCGATGCCCAGGAAGGCCAGGCCCATCCACGGGAAGACCGCCAGGGTCTGGCCCCGCTGGACCAGGCCGGCGTTGGCCGGCGTCATGACGTTGAAGCCGCCCCAGTTCAGCGACACGCCCAGCAGGGCGATGCCGGCGATGAAGCTGAGGATCAGGATGGTCTTCACGCCCGACATGTCGCTGCGGTCCGAGAGGCCAAGGAACACCAGCAGCGGCGCGGCGAGCACCGCCAGGCCGAGGTTGTGCGCGTTGTGCAGCGGGTCCGGCATCGGGTGCAGGCCGGCCATGACCAGGGCCGCGCCGCCGATCGCGATGGCGATGAAGGCCAGCGCCGGCAGGATCAGCCCCGAGCCGAGACGGCGCATGCCGAGCAGGGCGCCGAGTCCGCCGAGAACGGCCAGAGCCCCGGTGGCGATCAGGCCGTAGTTGAAGATCTGATGCTGCGGCGAGGCCGCCGTGCCCAGGTCGCTGATCTGTGAGGTCATGTGGTTGAACCCGGGCCAGGCCAGGCTCGCGGCGATCAGCACGCCGTAATAGACGATGGGGGTGAACGCCCCGATACGCAGCAGCAGTGAGGCGAGCATCTGGGCTTCCCCCTTCTTTTGTTTTTCCCGAGCGGACGCTCGCAGGCCCCCGCCCCGACGTCAACGCGATGCGCGCCGTGGGTGAACGGCGGCTGACCAACACAGGTCAATGCGGGTTCAGAAAGACCGGCGTTATCTGTCCTTATGAGGGATGGTCCCTCGTTGGGAGGTCATGATGGACAAGCTTTCGTATGGTATCGCCGGGGCGGGCGCCGCCCTCCTCGTGCTCGCCGCGCCGGCCGTGGCCGGCGCCGCGGAGATCAACTGTCCGGCGTCGCAGGTGCGCCGGGAAATCACCACGCCGCTGCCGGGCGGCTGGTGGAACACGCCGATCGTCAATTCCCTGACCAACACCGCGGTGGTCAACATCGGCGGCGCGCCGGCCCTGCAGTGCCAGTACGGCCCGGCCGGCAGCATCCAGCGCAACGCCCCTCCGGGCATGGTCTGCAGCGCCCGTCCGGGCGGCTTCAGCTGTCATCCGATGGGCCCGCCGCCCCCGCCGCCGATCCCGCCGACGTTCTCGACCGGGCCGGTCGAGCTGCCGCAGACCTATCTGGTCGACTTCGACAACGGTGCGGTCACCAGCGGAGGCGGCGCGGATCTGTGGTTCCAGGCGGCCACCCCGGCCCAGATGTTCCTGACCCCGCGCAACGGCGCGAAGATGGCCGTCGGCGACCGCAGCAACCGCGGCTACGCCGGCTGCGCCGCCGAAAGCTTCAGCACCGCCCGCGTGCCGCTGCTGGCCGTGCCGGTCGGCAGCTACGTCTGCATGAAAACCAGCGCCGGCCGCATCAGCCAGTTCCGGGTCAACGGCCTTGCGCCCGGTTACCCGAAGACGCTGCAGCTCGGCTACACCACCTGGGGCTACTGAGCCGGATGCGCTTCCTCCCCCAACCGGGGAGGGAGCGCACGACCTAGCGGTTGCGCGGCGCGACGCACATCGGCCGGCCGCGGAACAGGTCGCCGACCAGCGAGCCGTCCTGCGACGCCTCCCGTCGCGCGCGATCAAAGGCGCGGGACTCGGCGTTGGGCCGCTCACCCGGGCCGCAGACCGGCGCCTGGACGATGCGACCGACCGGGCACTGGCAGATGTCGTCGCGACCGTCGAGGCGGCTGGCCGTGGTCCGGCACACCGCCGCCCGGGCCTGGCCGCCGACATCGACGCAGATGGCCCGGGTGGTCGGGCTGAAGCCGCTGGCTCCGGGCGGGCCGGCCGCGGCGGACAGGATGCCGGCGGTGAGCACGGCGGCGGCGAAAATGAAGCGACGCATGGGCTGATCCTCCTTCTCTTCCTGCCTAACGAATGACCGGCCTTTCGGTTGTCGTCAGGCCTCCACCTCGCGCGCGCCGAGCAGCCGCAGCACGCGGGGCCAGACCTGGAAGAAGGACGACAGGAAGCCCACGACCGTCGCCACGGCCTGGAACACCGCCCACACCGTGTCGATCAGCGGATTGGCGAACATCAGGCTCGCGAGCCTGAACAGCGCCTGGCTGATCTGGATGCGGAACTGCGCATAGACCTCGGAGTATTCGATCGAGACATGGCCGATCCAAGCCGCCGCGATGGCGCCGAGCACCGGCCCCCACAGCAGCGGCAGAAAAAGCAGCAGCGCCAGCACGAAGATCACCAGCCGCGTGGCCACCGTCTCGCGCCCCGCCGTCAGGGTCAGGACCAGCACGGCCAGCACCGCCAGGGTCAGGCCGGCGAACAGCACCGGCAGGACCAGGTCGGCGACCTCAACCAGCCGCATGTGCGCCAGCTCGGCCCCCGCGAGGATCGCCAGCAGCGCCACGACGAAACTGATCAGCCAGGCCGCGCCGTACTGGCCGAGCCGCGTGCGAACGAGGGCGCTGTTGAACATGGCCGCCTCCTACATGGACGCGACGGCGTAGGAGACGCCGCCGTCGACCGCCAGGGTGATCCCGACGCAATAGTCGCCGGCCCGCGAGGCCAGGTAGATGGCCGCGCCCTGCATGTCCTCGTCCGTGCCGATCCGGCGGGACGGGATGCGGGCGGCCACGGCTTCCGACTGGTCGCGGGCGGTGATGTTCATCTCCGAGGCGAAGGCCCCCGGCGCGATGGCCGTAACGACGATGTTGTCCTCGATCAGCCGGCCGGCCATCCGGCGCGTCAGGTGGATCAGCCCCGACTTGCTGGCCTGGTAGCTGTAGGTCTCCTGCGGATTGGGCCGGATGCCGTCGATCGAGGCGATGTTGATCACCTTGGCCGGCCGCTCGTGGGACGCGGACGCCCGCAGCGCCGGGGCCAGGGCCTGGGTCAGGAAGAAGGGCGACTTGAGGTTCAGGTTCATCACCTTGTCCCAGCCGGCCTCGGGGAAGCTGTCGAACTCAGCGAGCCAGGCGGCGCCGGCGTTGTTGACCAGGATGTCAAGGCTGGTCTCGTACTTGCCGTAGGCCTGGGCCAGCAGGTTGCAGCCCTCGACCGTCGAGACGTCCTGCGGCAGGGCGATGCAGACCCCGCCGTTCGCCGACAGCTCGGCGGCCGTGGCCTCGCAGGCGGCGGCCTTGCGCGAGGAGATGTAGACCCGCGCGCCGGCGGCGATGAAGCCGGCGGCGATCATCTTGCCGATCCCGCGCGAGCCGCCGGTGATCAGGGCCGTGCGGCCCTTGAGGGAGAAGAGGTCGGTGCTCATGAAAATGTCCTGTGAATGGAGGGCGCTACCAGCGCCGCTTGCCGGTGACCGTCTCGAAGAACAGGCGGAAATCGCCCATCAGGCTCCAGAGCGGATATTTGAACGTCGCGGGGGTGTTCTTCTCGAACACGAAATGGCCGACCCAGGCGAAGCCGTAGCCGACCAGCGGCATGGCCGCGAACCACCAGGGGTTTCCGGTCAGGATCGCCGTGACGAAGGCCGCGATGACCAGGCCCGTGCCCACCACATGGATCCGCCGGCAGGTCCGGTTGGAATGCTCGTGGATGTAGAAGGGATAGAACGCCTCGAACGAGGCGTAACGTCCGGTCACGGGGTCGATCTGGCTCATGGCCGGGAAGGTGCGGCAGTGGCGCGGCTCTGGCAAGCGGGCCGTTTACCCTGCTTCCAGACGGGCCGTTAAGCGCGCCATGCGAAGACGGCGGGGCACCACGGGAGACGAAGGTCCATGCAGGCCCTGCCCATCGCCGCCGCCGGCCTGAACGATGCCGCCGCCCGCTTCGACGCCAGCGCGCGCCGCACGGCCGCCGCGCCGCTCGACGACCTGGTCAAGGAAACCGTCGAGCGCATCGAGGCCAGCACCGCGGTCGGCGCCAACCTCGCCGTCATCCGCACCGCCGACCAGATGACCGGCCGGCTGCTGGACATGCTGGCCTGACGATCTTCCCCTCCCACCCGGGAGAGGGGGGCCGAAGGGGACAGGACAAGCAGTCCCAAGGGACAGCTTGGCCAGTCCCCGACGACAGCGCGCCGTGGCCCCGCGTCGGCGCTCACCCCCGCGCGATCTCCTCGCCCAGCCGTTCCATCAGTCCCTCGGTGCCCTCGATCCGGCCGTCCACGTTGCCGTCGAGATAGACCCCCTGCTCGGTGAACAGCAGACGCGTGCCCTTGCCCTCGGGCCGGAACTCGACGGTCGACAGCGACGATGAGAGCGGCGCCCCGCCCAGGGTCATGGCGTAGGCGAAGATCACCCGCTCGTTGGGCGCCACGTCGAGATAGATGCTGTCGTTGGTGATCACCACATCGGCGCCCGGCGGCGAGAAACGGCTCGACTCCGTCTTGCCGACGCCCAGTTCGCCGCCGCTGTGTTCATGCAGCGTCCAGTCGTGGACCCGGAAAAACCAGCGCATCCGCGCGGCCGGATCGGTGAAGGCGTGGAACACGCGGGCCGGCGCGGCGTCGTAGACGCGCTCGACGCAGAAGGTGGCATGGGTCAGGGCGGAGGGCATGGTGGGTCCTTCAGGCTTCGTCGGCGGGTTTGGTCGCGGCCAGATATTCGCCCAGCCGGTCGAGCGACGCCTCGACAGCGACGCGGCGGGCGTTGATCCACTTTTCGGCCTGGGTCAGCACGGTGGTGTCGAGGGTGCAGGTGCGCACCCGCCCGATCTTCCGCGTCGTCACCAGGCCCGCCGCTTCCAGCACCGCGATATGCTGCCCGACGGCGGCCAGCGACATCGGCAGCGGTTCGGCCAGCTGGCTGACGGAGGCGGGGCCGACGGTCAGCCGCTCCAGCATGCCGCGACGCGCGGGATCGGCGAGCGCCTGGAACACGGCGTCGAGCGGCGGGGCGGAGCGTTGCTGATGCTGAAGCATATGCTTCAGTATTCCGTCGCCCGGCCGCAGGCAAGCGAAAACTGAAGCAGTCTCTTTAGCGTTTGGACGGCCGACGGAACAGCGGTCGGTCGCGGGCGTTGCTGTCGATCAGGCGCGACCCGCGTCGTTCCGGAAACACTCCCATGGCCAACCGTTCCAGATCCCTCGCGCTGACCGCGCCCTCGACCCCGCTGTTTGTGGTCTCGCTGGTGCTGGCCATCGTCGCGGCCGTCGCCCACTACGGCAATGTCGGCATCCCCTTCGTCAGCGCCCATGTCGTCGACACCCTGGTGCTGGCCTTCGGCATCCTGACGGCCGGCGTGGTGATGCGCGGGGTGTAGGGGCGCCCTCCCTCCCCCTCATGGGGAGGGACAGGCCGCGAAGCGGCCAGGGTGGGGCCATTGGATAACGTGCCGGATGCTTCCGGGTGGCGGCAATCTCCCCCACCCGTCCGGCCTTCGGCCGTCCACCCTCCCCATGAAGGGGAGGGTGTTACTCACCCCTAGCTGTCGAGGAAGCTCCGCAGCTTCCGCGACCGGCTCGGGTGCTTGAGCTTGCGCAGGGCCTTGGCCTCGATCTGGCGGATGCGTTCGCGGGTGACGCTGAACTGCTGGCCGACCTCTTCCAGGGTGTGGTCGGTGTTCATGCCGATGCCGAAGCGCATGCGCAGGACGCGCTCCTCGCGCGGCGTCAGCGACGCCAGAACGCGGGTGGTGGTCTCGCGCAGGTTCGACTGGATCGCCGCGTCGATCGGCAGGATGGCGTTCTTGTCCTCGATGAAGTCGCCCAGGTGGCTGTCTTCCTCGTCGCCGATCGGCGTTTCGAGCGAGATCGGCTCCTTGGCGATCTTCAGGACCTTGCGGACCTTTTCCAGCGGCATGGCCAGCTTCTCGGCCAGCTCTTCCGGGGTCGGCTCGCGGCCGATCTCGTGCAGCATCTGGCGGCTGGTGCGGACGATCTTGTTGATCGTCTCGATCATGTGCACCGGGATGCGGATGGTCCGCGCCTGGTCGGCGATCGAGCGGGTGATCGCCTGGCGGATCCACCAGGTGGCGTAGGTCGAGAACTTGTAGCCGCGGCGGTACTCGAACTTGTCCACCGCCTTCATCAGGCCGATGTTGCCTTCCTGGATCAGGTCGAGGAACTGCAGGCCGCGGTTGGTGTACTTCTTGGCGATAGAGATCACGAGGCGCAGGTTGGCCTCGACCATTTCCTTCTTGGCCTGACGGGCCTCGCGCTCGCCCTTCTGGACGGTCTGGACGATGCGGCGGTAGTCGTCGATCGGCACGCCGGTCTCGGTGGCCAGGGCGGCGACTTCCTGGCGGATGTCGCGGATCGAGCTGTCGTCGTTCTCGCTGAACTTGGTCCAGCGCACGCCCAGGGACTTGACCTTCTCCGACCAGTTTGGATCGAGCTCGGAGCCGAAATAGGCCTTGAGGAACTCGGCGCGGCTGATGCCGTAGCTGTCGGCAAGGCGCAGCAGGCGGCCTTCCAGCGCGATCAGGCGACGGTTGATCGCATAGAGCTGGTCGACCAGGGCCTCGATGCGGTTGTTGTTCAGCTTGAGGGTCTTCAGGCGGGTGACGATGGCGCTGGAGGCGGCCTCGTAGGCCTTGCGGTCCTCGTCCTTCAGGTCGCCGCCCTTGAGCCGGCGTTCGACCAGCTTTTCCTGCAGGCGGCGGAAGGCGTCGAACTCCGAGGCGATGGCGTCGAGCGTTTCCATGACGCTTTCGCGCAGCTCGCCTTCCATGGCGCTGACGGTCGGACCGGCGCCGTCATCGAAATCGTCGTCGTCGTCCTCGCCCTCGGGCTTCTCCTCGCCCTCGGCGACTTCCTTGGGCGCGGCGGGCTCGATGTCCTCGGTCGGCACGATCACCGGCGCGGCCGGGAACATCACGCCGTAGGTGCCTTCCAGGTCGATGACCTCGCGCAGCAGGATCCGGCCGGTGCCGAGCTCCTCGCGCCAGACCATGATGGCTTCGAACGTCAGGGCGCTTTCGCACAGGCCGCGGATCATCGTGTCGCGGCCGGCCTCGATGCGCTTGGCGATCGCGATTTCGCCCTCGCGCGACAGCAGTTCGACGCTGCCCATCTCGCGCAGGTACATGCGCACGGGGTCGTCGGTGCGGTCGTAGGTCGACTTGGTCTCGGCCTCGGTGACGATGGCCGTCTCTTCGCGGTTGGCGACCTCGCCGCCTTCGCCGTCGGCCGCGTCCTCTTCCGCCTCGACGACGTTGACGCCCATCTCCGACAGCATGGCCAGGGTGTCTTCAATGGCCTCGGAGGTGACTTCCTCGCTCGGCAGCACCTTGTTCAGCTCGTCCATCGTGACGTAGCCGCGGGCCTTGGCCTGCTTGATGAACTTCTTGACCCCGGCATCGGTGAGGTCGAGGAGCGGGCCGTCCTTCTCGGGGGCCTCGGGGGCGTCGGTCTGCTCGGTGGCGGTCGTGCTCATGGCGATCTCCGGCGGGCCGCCCCCGGTCTGGGCGGGACGCCAAGTGAAACAGGCGTGGGACGCGGCGACGCGTCTCAGGGGATAGGTTCACCGTCCGTCCACAAAGATCCCGAGCGCACGGATCGCTTCAGGGAGTCCCGCTCGGCTTTCAACCGCTCCAGCGCCGCCATGTCAGATCGACCCCCAAGGTTCCCCTTGGCGGACGCAATAGCAGCCTCGAGCGCAGCCAATCGGTTCAGAACCTCAAAAGCGTACGTCCACTGGGACCTGGCGGTGGCGAGGGTGACATCCTGTTTCAGGAAGGGCGCGCCTGCTTGAGCAGCGGCCCGGTCGATGTCAGTCAGCAGCCCGGCAAATCCACGATCCCGCAGATGGCGGTTGAGGGCCCCGGAGTCAAGGTGGTCAGCCTCCAGACGAAGACGAATGATTTCAGCGGCCAGCGCCGAAAGGGCCGGATCGCCGAAGCCGGCCTTCTCGAAGGTCTCCAGATGATCGTCGAGTCGGTGGGGGTCTTCGAGCACCGCCCTGGCCAGGGCCGCGGCCAGCGGATCGAGCGCGGTGGACAGCCGTTTGGCGGCCGCCTTGCCCTCCGGCGTCGGGAAGGCGGACTCGAAAACCATGCCCGGCTTGCCGCCCGGCTTCCACGGCCGGTTCGGGACGAACGGCGCCCGCGCCCCCTGCTGCGGCTTCTGGAACAGCAGGTCGAACCGGGCCAGCAGGTCGTCGCGATAGGCCTGGGCCAGGTCCTTGTCGGCGATGGCGTTGGCCCGCTCGCGCAGCCGCGCCTTGAGGCCGGCCTTGCGTTCGGGCGTGTCGAGCGGCTCCTGGTCGCGTTCGCGGGTGAACAGGGCCTCGGCGAACGGCGTGGTCTGGGCCAGCTGGGCACGCAGGGCGGCCGGCCCCTGTTCGCGCAGCACGTCGTCGGGGTCCTTGCCGCCGGTGACGATGGCGAACTTGAAACTCTTGCCCGGCTTGAGCAGCGGCAGGGCCCGGTCGATGGCCCGGCTGGCGGCGCGGCGGCCCGCCCCGTCGCCGTCGAAACAGAGGGTCGGCTCGGGATGCAGGCGCCACAGCACCTCCATCTGCTCCTCGGTCAGGGCCGTGCCCATCGGCGCCATGGCCGCGATCCCGGCGCGCTGGCAGGCGATGACGTCCATGTAGCCCTCGACCACCACCAGGGCCGCGTCGGCGCCGTCGGCCGAGGGCGGGCCGGCGTGCAGGATCTTGCGCGCCTCGGGCAGGCCGTAGAGCAGCCGGCCCTTGGAGAAGACGGCGGTCTCCGGGCCGTTGAGGTATTTCGCGCGCGCCTCGGGATCCATCGCCCGGCCGCCGAACGAGACGATACGCCCGCGCTGGTCGGCGATCGGGAAGATGATCCGGTCGCGGAACCGGTCATAGGGCGCGCCGCCGTCCTCGGGCGCGATCAGCAGGCCCGCCTCGACGAGTTCGGCCGGCCGGGCGCCCTTGGCGATCAGATAGTCCTTCAGCGCCGTGCGGCCGGACGGGGCGAAGCCCAGCCGGAAGCGGCCCCATTCCTGTTCCGGCAGGCCGCGGCGGATCAGGGTCTCGCGGGCGGCCTTGCCCGCCGGCCGGCGCAGCTCGCCCTCGAACCAGACGGTCGCCAGTTCCAGCCATTCGGTCAGGCCCTGGCGCTGCCTGTCCTGCTCGGCCGCGCGTGGATCGGGCGCCGGCATCTGCAGTCCCGCCTCCCCCGCGAGCCGTTCGACCGCCTCGACGAAGCTGAGCCGCTCGGTCTCCTGCAGGAAGGCGATCAGGTCGCCGTGCTTGCCGCTGGAGAAGTCGTGGAAGAAGCCCTTGTCGTCGTTGACGAAGAAGCTGGGCGACCGCTCCTTGGTGAACGGCGACAGGCCGACGTACTCGCGCCCCTGACGCTTCAGCTTCACGGTCTTGCCGATCACGTCCGACAGGCGGAGGCGCGACTTGATCTCTTCAAGGAAGCGGTCGTCGAAACGCATGGCGACAGCATATCGCGGAACCCGGCCCGTGGCGCTAGGCTTGGACGCGACGGGGCTGGGGATGACCGTGAAATACGCCGTACCGACCGCGCTGGGCTTCGACGGGAGCGGTCCGCTGGTGACCTGGCGCGCCGGCGACGGCGGGCGGTTCGGCGAGTCGTTCCACGAGGACACCCTGCGTCGCTTCCGCCGCGACGGCGGGGCGGAGGCCACGACGCCGCTGGACGCCCTGGCGGCGGAGCCGGCCGAGCCGACGGCGCTGATCTTCCACGTCTCGCGCTGCGGTTCGACGCTCGTGTCGCGCATGCTGGCGGCCCTGCCGGACGCCCTGGCGATCAGCGAGGCCCCGGTGCTGGACCAGATCCTGCGCTGGCCGGGGCTGGCGGACGACGACCAGCGGATCGCCCTGCTGCGGGGGCTGATGGGCGCCTGGCGCGCCTCGCAGGCAGACCCGCCCGCGCGGCTCTACGTCAAGCTGGACTGCTGGCACCTGTTTCACCTGCCGCTGTTGCGACGGGCGTTTCCGCGGACGCCGATGCTGTTCCTCCACCGCGATCCGGTCGAGGTGCTGGTCTCGTTGATGCGCCAGCCGAGCATGACGCTGATCCGCGGAACGGTGACGGCCGGGCAGCTGGGACTCGCCGACTCGGCGCGGGACGCGCTGTCCCGCGAAGAGCACGCCGCCGCCATCCTCGGCGCCCTGTTCCGGACCACCCGCGAACACCGCGACCAGCTGACCGGCCTGGACTACGCCGACCTGCCGGAGGCGGCGTTGACCGCGGCGCCGGGCGGGCCCTTCACGCCCGACGAGCAGACGCTGATGCGGGCCGCCGCCGGCCGTGACGCCAAGGCGCCGGAGCAGGCCTTCGTCTCCGATGTCGCCGACAAGCGCCGCGCGGCGAGCCCGGCCATTCTCGACGCCGTCGCCCGCTGGACCACGCCCCACTACCGCCGCTGGATCGACGGCTGATCAGACCGGCAGGTGGGCCAGCTTGTCGGGGTTGCGCATGACGTAGATGGCGGCGATCCGCTCGCCGGTCTCGTCCGGCTCGAAGGCGATCACGCTGGGCCCGTCCGCGTTGTAGAGGATCATGCCCGGCAGGCCGTTGATCCGCACCGGCCGCATCGGCCCGCGATGCGGGAAGGTCCCCCGGCTGGCCAGGCCCTGCAGCAGCCGCAGCACGTCCTCGCGACCGATCATCGGCCTAAGCGCCGCCGGCCGCTTGCCGCCGCCGTCGGAGATCAGCACCGCGTCCTCGGCCAGCAGGCTGAACAGGGCGGCGGTGTCGTTGTCGGCCGAGGCCTTGAGGAACGCCGCCGCCAGCCGGGTCGCCTGGTCGGCCGGCACCGCGAAGCGCGGCCGGGCGTCGCGCACATGGGTCCGCGCCCGGCTGGCCAGCTGGCGCACGGCGGCCTCGCCCTTGCCCAGCGTCGCGGCGATGGCGGCATAGTCCTGGTCGAACACGTCGCGCAGCAGGAACACCGCCCGCTCCAGCGGCGACAGCCGCTCCAGCGCCAGCAGGAAGGCCACGGACACGTCCTCGGCCCGCTCCAGCGGATCGTCGGCGACGCCCTCGACCAGCGGCTCGGGCAGCCAGGGGCCGACATAGGTCTCGCGGCGGGCCCGCGCCGACTTCAACCGGTCGAGGCACAGGCGGGTGACGATCTGCACCAGCCAGGCCTGCGGGTTGTCCGCCGAGGCTCCCGCCCGGTCCCACCGCAGCCAGGCGTCCTGCACAACGTCCTGCGCCTCGGTCACCTCGCCGAGCATGCGGTAGGCCAGCCGCTGGAGGCGGGGGCGCTCGGCTTCGAACAGGGCGACGGCGTCGGTCATACGGCGACGGGTTCCGCGAACGAGAAGGGCGATGAGACCCCGGCCACGATGACCTTGGTGCAGGACCGCCCGTGGCCGAGACCATACTTCAGATTGGGGTACATGCGCGCGGTCGTCAGCGTCAGGCTGAGCGCGACCACCGCCCTCTTGCCCCAGCGCCGCGTGATCTCCTCGCGGGCCGCGTCTGCGCCCTCGAGGTCGCGGTCGAGCACGGCGCGGGCGAAGCTGTAGCCAAGGGCGGCCGTCTCCCCCATGGCCAGCCGGTCGCCGACCAGGATGGCGCGGATCACGTCCGGCTTCACGCCCTGGGCCGCGGCCATGTCGACGCTGATCTGGGTGCAGGGGCCGCAGTCCTCCGACAGCGTGCCGACGATGCCGGCCGCCGCCATGGCCTCGCCCGGCGCGCCCTTCGTCCGGCCGAGCGCCGTGACGAAGCCGAAGCGGATGAAGGTCCAGGGCGAGGCGTCGAGCAGGTCGCGCATGTAGGCCGCGTCATAGCCCCACTGCTTTTCGAACGCGCGCAGTCGGCGGCGCAGGATGGCTTTCAGCATGGTCAGGCTCCTTGTCGGGCGGGTCGCGCCGTCCAGGCCATGGCCCCGACCAGCAGGGCCGGCAGGAAGACGCCGGGAAAATCGCGCAGGAAGTCCTTCAGCGCGCTGGACCCGCAGACGCCGTCGCCGACGTGGATCGCCGCGTGCAGGATCAGGAACGCCGCCGCGCAGACCAGCGCCGGCCAGCCTTCGCGCGGCCGCCAGGCAAACCAGGCCAGGCCCGTCACCACGACCAGATAGGCCATGGCGATGTCGCGCACGAAGTGGGGGTTATAGGCGCCGGTCAGGGCCACGCCCGGCACGGCGTCGTACCAGGCCAGCGGCGCGATCAGCTGGAAGACGCTGTTGGCGCCCAGCAGCAGGGCGAGCAGGGCGGCGATCCATCGGGACATGGGCAGGCTCCGTTTCTGTTGACCAGACGACGGAGCCGCTCACGCCGTGACATGCGCGGCCGGAAAAATGCAGACCGGTCTCAGACCGGCGCGGTCTCGCTGTAGCCGGCGTAGCTGTCCTTCAGCGTGGCGTGGTTGAGCAGCATCTCGGCCACCTGCTTCTGGCCCGAGGCGTCGAAGATGCGGCTGCGGACCCAGTAGGACTCTGTGCGGCGGCTGTCGGCCAGGGCGGCGATCTCGCGCCGGATCAGATAGGTCTCGCCGACGAACAGCGGCCCGTCGATCATGCGGATTTCCTGGTCGGCGAACAGGCCGACGGCCGGCCCCTTCACCGGGAACTTCGCGCTGTGGCTGGAGTATTCCGCCAGCACGCTGACCATCTCCAGCGGGATGATCGCCCGGCCCCAGGGCGAGGTCGCGCCGTCGCTGTACCACGGCGAGTTTTCGGTGATCCGGGCCAGCTTCTCGTTCAGCGAGAAGGGATAGAGGGCGCCCATGTGCTGGTCGGGGTCCATCCTGACCAGCTCGTCGACCGCGCCGGTCATGCCGACGCGCAGGTCCTCGAGGATCAGCAGCTTGCCGGTCGGACGCAGCGCGGCCATGCGCGCCTCGAGCAGGGTCTGGCCATGGTCGGGACCGAGGCTGGCGGAGGCTTCCAGCACCGGCGTGCCGTCGGCCTTCTCCGCCCGGACCAGGGTGCGGGTCGCGCCCTCGGGCGGGATCTCGACGATGGCCCGCACCTCTTCACCCTCGACGACCATGTTCTGGTAGTGGGCCGACAGGCAGCCGCGCTCGAACCAGGCATTGCCCCAGATCTTCGCCAGCAGCGGCGGGAACAGGCTGAAGTGGGTCGGCCCCTCGATCGGCCCGGCGCGGAAGCCGAGCTTCTCGGCCATGGCGTCGTCGTGGATCGAGCTGTGACCGCCGTATTCCTGATCCTGCAGCATCTGACGCGGCGCGCGCAGGGGACCCACGAGGGTCAGGGGCGTATCGAAGCTCATGGCGGTCTCTCCCGGCGGCCGTTGCCGGGCGACTTTGACCGCCGCTCGCCGGTCGCCGTCAAGCGCGCGCCGGCGAACAAGGGTCGTTGACGCGCCGGGCGAACTCGGGACCACTTCGGCCCATGACAGAGACAGCCTCGGCCGCCCGCCGCATCGGCCCCCTGCTCGCCACCGTGCTGGTGGCCGGCAACATGATCGGCTCGGGGGTGTTCCTGCTGCCCGCGACGCTCGCGGCGATCGGCTCCTCGACGATCATCGGCTGGATCATCGGCTCGGCGGGGGCGGCGCTGCTGGCGGGCGTCTTCGCCCTGCTGGCGATCCTCAGGCCGACGCCCGACGGACTGGTCGACTACCCCGCCCAGGGCCTGCACCCCTTCTTCGGCTTCGCCAACTGGCTGCTCTACTGGCTGGCCAATTGGGCCGGCGTTCCGGCCATCGCCCTGGCGATCACCGGCTACCTGTCGTTCTTCATCCCGGCGCTGAAGGAGCCCCTCGCCGGCGTCTGGGCGACGATCGGCTTCATCTGGCTGATGACCCTGGCCAACATCATCGGCGCGAAGACCGTCACACGCCTGGGCGGGATGACGCTGCTGATCGGCCTGGCGCCGATCGTGGTGGCGACCGTGCTCGGTCTGCTGGCCTTCGACGCCGACACCTTCGCGGCGGGCTGGAACGTGACCGGCAAGCCCCTGCCGCAGACCGTGGGCGCCTCGCTGGCCCCGATCTTCTGGGCCTTCCTCGGGCTGGAAAGCGCCAGCATGGCCGCCGCCGTGGTCCGGAACCCGGAGCGGAACATCCCGGTGGCCGCGCTCGGCGGCGTCGGCCTAGCGGCGGCCGTCTACATGGCCGCGTCCGTGGCCCTGATGGGCGCCATCCCCGCGGCGACGCTGGCCCGCTCGACGGCGCCGTTCGCCGACGCCATCGCCACCCTGGCTGGCCCGACCGCCGCCGCCATCATCGCCGTCTGCGCCATGCTCAAGGCGGCCGGCACGCTCGGCGGCTGGATCCTGGTGACCGCCGAGGCCACCCGCAGCGGCGCGGCGGCAGGATTCCTGCCCAGGGCCCTGTCCAGTCCTGACCCGGCCCGCGCGCCTGTCCGCGACCTGATCCTGACCGGCCTGCTGATGTCGGCGGTGATCGCGTCCAGCATGTCGCCGACGCTCGGCAGGCAGTTCGCGGTGCTGATCAACATCGCGGTCAATCTGTCGATGGCGATGTACGCCCTGTGCGCCCTGGCCCTCGTAACCTTCGCCGGCCGGATCGAGGCCCCCGGACGGCGGCTGGCCGCCCGCGCCCTGGCGATCGCCGGCGCGGCCTTCTCGGTCTGGGTGGTCGCCGCCTCGGACCCGTCGATGCTGGCCCCCAGCCTGTGGGCCTTCGCCGCGACCGTGCCGCTGTACGGGATGGTGCTGCTGATGAGGCGGGTGCGGGGGACTCGCTGAAGCGATGCTCCCCGCTCGCGGGGAGCTGTCAGGCGGAGCCTGACTGAGGGGCAGCGCCGTCGTCAGAGGCCACATTCCGAACGCCGTGCTTGGCCGGGGGTGGTCTTCAGAGCGGATGGCAAGGCGCCGGCGCCACCCCTCCACCATGCTCCGCATGGTCCCCCTCCCCGCAAGCGGGGAGGAACGTAAGGGGAGCTACCAGCTCCAGTCCTTCGCGCTCGCCCGACACCCGCCGTCGGGCCAGCCCTTCCAGCCGCGGCCGCGCACCACGCGGCCGGTGGCCAGGGCCGTCGGCTCGCCCTCCTTCAGCGCCACGCCGCCGTTGACCAGCACCCAGCGCACGCCGGTGGCGAACTGGCGCGGGGACTCGTAGGTGGCCGTGTCGGCGATGGTCGCCGGGTTGAAGATCACCACGTCGGCGAAGTTGCCGGCCTTCAGCATGCCGCGGTCATGCAGACCCAGATTGTGCGCCGGCAGGGCCGACAGCCGCCGCACGGCGTCCTGCAGCGTCAGGGCCCGCTCCTCGCGCACGTACTTGCCGAGCAGCCGCGCCACGTTGCCGTAGGCGCGCGGATGGGTGCTGGACTGCAGGAACACGCCCTCCGGCGCCTGGGCCGAGGCGTCCGAGCCGAAGCTCATCCACGGCAGGGCAGTCTGCTTGCGGACGTTGTCCTCGCTCATCAGGAAATAGACCACCTGCACCCGGCTGCCGTCCTCGATGACCAGGTCGATGGCCGCGTCCTCGGGACTGACGCCGCGCATCTTCGCCACCTCGGCCAGGGTCTTGCCGGTCAGGGGCTTGAGCTTCGGGTTGCGGAAGCCGACCAGCAGCGTCCCTTCGGCCCCGGCGAAGCGGTAGAGGTTCTCGAACGCCGGGCTGTCGACGCGCATCTCCGCGATGACCTCCCGGCGGGTCGCCGGATCCTTCAGCCGCTTGATCCAGGCCTCGCGCCCGCCGGCCTGGACCCAGGTCGGCATGGCCGCGTCGAGACCCGTCGATCCGGCGGTGTAGGTGTACATGTCGGCGGTGATGCGCAGGCCGGAGGCGCGCGCCGCCTCGATCCGGGCGATGGCCGCGTCGAGCTTGGACCAGTTCTGCCGGCCGGCCGCCTTCAGGTGATAGATTTCCGCCGGCGCGCCCGAGCGGCGCGAAATCTCGATCAGCTCGTCGATCGCCTCCAGCAGCCGGTTGCCCTCGCTGCGCATGTGGCTGATGTAGATGCCGCCGCAGCGGCCGGCCTCGGTCGCGAGCCCGACCAGTTCGTCGGTGTCGGCGTAGCTGCCCGGCGCGTAGATCAGCGACGAGCCGACGCCGAGCGCGCCCTCCTCCATCGCCTGGACCACCAGGGCCCGCATCTTCGCCAGCTCGGCGGGGTCGGGATCGACGTCCTCCTCGCCGAGGATGTTGGTGCGCACGGTCTCGGCCCCGACGAAGGAGGCGATGTTCTGGGCGACGCCGATCTTCTCCAGCTGGCTCAGATACTGGTCCAGCGTCGACCAGGTGATCGGGTATTTGATGTCGCCCTGCCGCGTCAGCTCCTGTTTGCGCATCCTTTCGGACCAGGGGCCCATCGAGCTGCCCTCGCCCATGACTTCCAGCGTCACGCCCTGCTTGAGGTCCGACAGGCCGCGGCCGTCGGCCATCAGACTCTCGTTGGCCCAGCTCAGCATGTTGATGAAGCCGGGCGAGACGGCCAGGCCCGCGGCGTTGATCTCGGTCAGGCGCGGACCCCTGAGCTTCTTCCCGACGGCGACGATCCGGTCGCCGCGAATGGCCACATCGCCGACGAACGGCGCGCCGCCCGAGCCGTCGTAGACGGTCCCGTTGCGGATCACGATGTCGAACGGCTGGCCCTTCTGCGCCCAGGGCATCGCCGGCAGGGCGGCGGTGGAGGCCGAGGACCAGGAGAGGAGGAAGGCACCCAGGCATAGAGCCAGACACGCTCGCAGCATTTCTTCCTCCGCTCATCCCGGCGAAGGCCGGGACCCGGGAGTTTTAGCGTTCAACGCGGCGTTGTCAGGAAAAAAGCCTGGGTCCCGGCCTTCGCCGGGATGAGCGGGTTATGGATTCGGGACGGACACCGTCAGTGTCTGTCCCTAGGAAAGCTGGTCCACCCAGGCCGGCAGGTCGCTGATCGAGGCCAGCTCCACATAGCGGGGATGGTCATGCGGCGCGCTGGCGGCCTCGTGGGCCCAGACCAGCGGATAGGGGATCAGGGCCCCCCAGCAGCCGGCGTCGAGGGCGGGGATGACGTCGGACCGCACGGAGTTGCCGGCCATGACGGCCTGCTCGGGGCCCGTGCCGTGACGGGCGAAGACCCGGCGATAGGTGTCGGCGTCCTTCTCGCTGACGATCTCGACGGCGGCGAACAGGTCGCCCAGGCCGCTGGCCGCCAGCTTTTGTTCCTGGTGCAGCAGGTCGCCCTTGGTGATCAGCACCAGCCGGTAGCGCTCCGACAGCTGCGCCAGCGCCGCGTCGACGCCCGGCAGCGGCTCGACCGGCTCGGTCAGCATCTCGCGCCCGGCGGCGAGGATCTCGCGGATCACCGACGTCTCGACGGCTCCGTCGGTCAGCTCCATGGCCGTCTCGATCATCGACAGGGTGAAGCCCTTCACGCCGTAGCCGTAGAGCCGCAGGTTGCGCTTCTCGGTCTCGGCCAGCCGCGCCTCGAGGGTCGCTTCGTCGCAGTGGGGCGCGAGCAGATCGGTGAACCGCTTGTGCGTCAGGCGGAACAGCGTCTCGTTGTGCCAGAGGGTGTCGTCGGCATCGAGGCCGACCGTGGTGATGGTCATTCAAGGCCTCTAGCGCCGGTGGCGGGGCAAGCCAACTCTGATCGTCATGGTGAGGAGCGAGCCCTCAGGCGAGCGTCTCGAACCTCGCAGGATCATCGTGCGTCCTTCGAGACGCCGGCTGCGCCGGCTCCTCAGGAGGACGATCATGTGCGGATTTCGGTACGACCGTCAGACTACGTCCCCGCCCCATGGTCCTTCAGCACCCGCTCGGTGCTGGCCGGATACTTGGCCAGCAGGGTCGCCGGGCGCGGCGGGCGGACGACCAGGTCGCCGCCGCAGTTGGGGCAGCGGCCCTCGAACCGCTCGCCCGCGCAGTCGGCGCAGAAGGTGCATTCGAAGGAGCAGATGCGCGCGTCGCCGGCGTTGGCCGCCAGGTCTCGGTCGCAGCATTCGCAGTTGGGGCGCATCTGCAGCATCGGGGTCACTCCTGGGGCGCGGGCGGGGCGAGGCCGGCGATGACGGCCTTGAACGCCGCCTTCGCCGCGGCGTCGCCGCCCATGCTCTCGGCCGCGTTGGCCACCACCAGAACACCGTTCTCGCTGCCCGGGAACAGGCAGATGAAGGCGAACCAGTTGCCGTCCGATCCGGCGTGGGTCAGGGCCGGACCCTGGCGGCCGGCGATGACCGGCGGCACGCCCCAGCCGAGGGCGTAGATGGTCTCGCCCTGCGGCCTGTGCAGCAGGCGGTAGGTTTCGGCCTTCAGCAGTTTTCCGCGGCCGTGCTCGCCTTCCATCTGATCGACGGCGAATTTGCCCCAGTCGGCCAGCGACAGGCGCAGCCCGCCGGCGGGGGTGATGATCTGCGGATTGGCCTCGGCCGTGGTCGCCACGCGGCCGTCGACGTGGCCGAACGGCTCGCCGGCGCCGGGGGCCTGGCTGTAGTTGGCCGACGTCATGCCCAGCGGCGTGAACACCTCGTCCTTCATCAGCTGCTCGAACGGCTTGCCCGTGACACGCTCGGCGATGACGCCGGCGAGGATCAGGCCGGTGTTGGAGTAGCTCGCCTCGCCGCGCGCGGGACCTACCGGCGCCTCGGTCAGCGCGCGCTTCACATAGGCCAGCCGCTGCGCCGGCATCGCCCGGCTGTCGCTGTAGAAGGTGTTGAAGAAAGTCATGTCGCCGGTGTTCTCGGGCAGGCCGGCGCGGTGCGACAGCAGCTCGAGCAGCGTCACGTCGCGGTATTCCGGCCGCATGTCGGCGGCGAGGTCGGGCAGCATCGTCGCCAGCGGCGTGTCCCAGCGCAGCCGGCCCTTGTCGACCAGCCGGCCGATCAGGGTCGCGGTCAGGGCCTTGGCGTCGGAGCCGATGTTCCAGCGGTCGGACAGCACGACCGGCGCCGGCTCGCCGATGCGGCGCACCCCGCGTACGGCCTGGCCGACGACCTTGCCGTCCCGGATCACGAGGATGCCCATGGCCGGCACAGCCTTGCCGTCCATCGCCTCGGCGAGGACCTCCGGAAGCGGCGTTTCCCGGGCCCGGGCGGGGGTCGCGGCGAGCGCGACGAGACACAACAGGGCGATCAGGCGGGACATCGAGCAGCCTCCGGTTCAGGTTCGCGGTCTATAGTCATGTCCCACTCATGGGACAAGTGAAGCATTTTTCATGGTGCGGGCCGGAGCGTGACGTGGGACAGGCGCGTTTGCGTTTGACCCGACCGGCCCGACTCACTACGAACGCGCCCGTTTGTCCCCCCGTCAGGAACCCCGCCCATGCCGCAGACCCTTCTCCCCGGCGTCACCGGCGTTCTGGCCCTGGCGGACGGCACAATCCTGCAGGGCGTCGGCGTCGGCGCGGTCGGCGACGCGGTCGGCGAGGTCTGCTTCAACACCGCCATGACCGGCTACCAGGAGATCCTCACGGACCCCTCCTACATGGCCCAGATCGTCGCCTTCACCTTCCCGCACATGGGCAATGTCGGGACCAACGTCGAAGACCTCGAACAGATCAGTGGCGGCAGCGAGACGGCCGCCCGCGGCGCCATCTTCCGCGACGTCCCGACCGACCCGGCCAACTGGCGCGCCGACAGCGACCTGGCCGGCTGGATGACCCGCCGCGGCGTCATCGGCCTGGCCGGGGTCGACACCCGCGCCCTGACCCGCACGATCCGCGAAAAGGGCATGCCGCATGCGGTGATCGCCCACAGCCCGGACGGGGCGTTCGACCTCGACGCCCTGGTCGCCAAGGCCCGCGCCTGGTCCGGCCTCGAAGGCCTCGACCTGGCCAAGGACGCCACCACCCGCCAGACCTTCGTCTGGGACGAGGGCCTGTGGGACTGGCCGGAAGGCTACGCCAAGCCCGACGCGCCGAAGTACGAGGTCGTGGTCCTGGACTACGGCGTGAAGCGCAACATCCTGCGGGCGCTGAGCTCGATCGGGGCCCGCGCCACCGTCGTGCCGGCGAACACCCCGGCCGAGGACATCCTGGCCCGCAAGCCGGACGGCGTGCTGCTGTCCAACGGCCCGGGCGACCCGGCCGCGACCGGCGAATACGCCGTGCCCGAGATCCGCAAGCTGGTCGACAGCGGCACGCCGGTGTTCGGCATCTGCCTCGGCCACCAGATGCTGGCCCTCGCGCTCGGCGCGAAGACGGTGAAGATGGAGCAGGGCCACCACGGGGCCAACCACCCGGTGAAGGACCTGACGACCGGCAAGGTCGAGATCGTCTCGATGAACCACGGCTTCACCGTCGACCGCGACAGCCTGCCGGCCCCGGTCACCGAGACCCATGTGTCGCTGTTCGACGGCACCAACGCCGGCCTGGCCCTGACGGACCGCCCGGTGTTCAGCGTCCAGCACCACCCCGAGGCCTCGCCCGGCCCGACCGACAGTCTCTACCTGTTCGAGCGGTTCGCCGGGCTGATGGACAGCGCCAGGAAGCAGGCCGGGGCCTGACCCTTCTCATCCTTGTTCGGCCGGGCTAGGTCGAGAGGAGAACAAAGGGATCTGGGGCCATGCTGCGCAGACGGCCGAGCCGGATAGCCGCCTTGATGACCCGTCTCCGGCTCGCGACGAGCCGGCTCTGGCGCGGCGCGGCGGGACCGCCGACGGTTTCGCCTCGGCCGACGGCCCACAGGCTGTCCGGCGTTCGCTTCGACTTTTCCGATCCCTCGATCCCGGTCACCGACATCGACGCGGTGCTCGCGCGCCTGAGGGCCGAAGGCGGCGACTTTTCAATGCTCGCCCTGTCGGGCGGCGGGGCCACCGGCGCCTACGGAGCCGGCGTGCTCACCGGCTGGAGCCGGACGGGACGCCGGCCGTGCTTCGACATCGTCACGGGCGTCAGCATCGGCGCCCTCACCGCCGCGTTCGCCTTTCTCGGACCGGACTGGGACGGGCGCATGGAGCGGGCCTTCACCGGCGGCGCGGTTGAACGGCTGATCAGCCTGCGCAGCCTCAGCGCCTTCGGCGGCTCCGCCTTCTTCAACGACGTCGCCCTGCGCCGGCTGGTCGAGCGGTACGTCGACTTCGGCATGCTCGACGCCATCGCGGCCGAGCACGCCCGGGGGCGGCGCCTGCTGGTGGCGACGACCAACCTCGACACCCAGGCGATGGCCATCTGGGACATGGGCGCCATCGCGAGCCGGGGCGACGCCGACGCCGTCGACCTGTTCCGCGACGTGCTGATCGCCTCGGCCAGCATCCCCGGCGTGTTCTCGCCCGTGCTGATCGGACAGGGCGGCGGCGCGGAGAGCGACTCGGAGATGCATGCGGACGGCGGCGTGATGGTTCCGTTCTTCACCCTCCCCGAGCCGGTCCTGCTCGGCATGGGCGGCGACAGCGGGCTCCACCGCGGGGCCATCTATGTCCTGGTCAACCGGCCGGTCGATCCGGTTGTCGCCCTCACGCCCGGCAACCTGATCGCTATCCTCGAACGATCCTACGACACGATGATCAAGGCCTCGACGTTGCTGCAGCTTGAGGCCACCGCCGCCTTCGCCGCGCGCAACGGCCTCTCGATGCGCGTCTGCAAAATCCACGACGAAGCCCGCCTGCGCGGCCTCGACTTCAAGGCCGCGAACATGCGCCGGCTGTTCGAGATGGGCCGCGACCGGACCGTCGCCGGGCAGGCCTGGCGTGATCCGGCGACGGACGCGGCCCAGCCCTACTGATGCCCCTCGACCAGCTGCACCGTGAACGGGCCGCTGGACCAGCTGTCGCCGACATTGTGCGCGGCGACCGGCGTGCAGATCGGGTTGGGGTATCCGGGAGGGGCGGCGCTGGTGAAGGTCAGGCAGACCTGGCTGCCCTTGACCGCCCAGGTCCCGGCCAGCTGCTGGTCGCCCTGCACGCCGGTGAAGCTGTGGTCGGCCTCATAGTAGATCTTGGTCGAGGCGCCGCTGGCGTCGCTGGTGATGGTGGTGTTGCCGAACCGCGAGGCCATGACCTCCTCGCCGGCGAAGGCGGCGGTGGCGGACAGGGCCAGCGCCGCGACGGCGCCCAGAAGAACACGCATGCAAACCTCCCGTTGTTTTCTTGTCTGGCGCGAGTCGTAGCGCCCGGGTGGAGAGATGGTCAATCGGCCCGCCAATCCTCCCCGCCTGCGGGGAGGATCATTCAGGTCTTCACCCACTGGAACACCTCGCTCAGCGGCTTGCCGAACACCTCGGCGATGCGGAAGGCGGCCTCCAGCGACGGCGAGTACTTCCCGGCTTCGATGGCGGCGATGGTCTGGCGGGTGACGCCGATCTTCTGACCGAGCTCGGCCTGGGACATCTCGCCGGCCATGAAGCGCAGCGTGCGGATCTGGTTGGTGATCGTTCCGCCGCTCATGCCGCGCTCCGGCGATAGCTCACGGCCGCCACGATGCAGCGGATGACTTCGGCCAGCACGATGGCGAACAGGCCGGCGTTGACGATCGACCATCCGGCATGGGTGAAGGGCATGATGCACGCCACCAGGATCATGCCGAAGATCAGCACGTAGTAGGCCACCGCCATCGACCGGCGCTCGATGTCGCGGTCGCGCTCGTCGGCCTTCTCGCGGACATCCTCCGGCGTCCGCACGCGGAACCACAGATACCCGCCCCCCAGCACGGCCACGCGCAGGATCGAGACCGCCGCGAACAGGCCCAGCAGCGGCAGGTTGGGCATCGGCGCCGTCTCGACCGGCGTCGCCGCCACGATGGCGAAATAGGGGACATAGGCGACCAGCATCGCCGCCAGCGCCAGCAGGTTGGATTTCTCACGATACGGCATGACCGCCCCCTTCAGGTTCGAAAAGTTCGACGCGATGTTATGTTTATTTAACATTGAGTCAAGAGAAACGAACGCGACGCCCAGCTCTGCGGCGAGGGGCGCCGGCCCGCGCCCCTTCCCGGCCACGACGTTTGATCAAGGGTTGCGCGGGTCCGACTCCGTCTCTAAACCGGCCCCTTAACCAGCAGTTTGAACGGGGCCGGGCGCGCAGATCTGCGCGACCGCCCTTGTGCGCGAGACGAGCATGCCGAAGCGGACCGACATTTCCTCGATTCTGATCATCGGCGCGGGCCCGATCGTCATCGGCCAGGCGTGCGAGTTCGACTATTCCGGCGTCCAGGCCTGCAAGGCGCTGCGGGCCGAGGGCTACCGCATCATCCTGGTCAATTCGAACCCGGCCACGATCATGACCGATCCGGACGTGGCGGACGCGACCTACATCGAGCCGATCACGCCGGCGATCGTCGCCAAGATCATCGCCAAGGAGCGGCCCGACGCCCTGCTGCCGACCATGGGCGGCCAGACGGCGCTGAACACGGCGCTGGCGCTGGAGGCCGACGGCACCCTGGCGAAGTACGGCGTTGAGATGATCGGGGCCAAGGCTGACGTCATCGACAAGGCCGAGGACCGCCAGAAATTCCGCGACGCGATGGACAAGCTGGGTCTCGAGAGCCCCAAATCCAAGGCCGCGCACAACATGGAAGAGGCCCGCGAGGGCCTGGCCTACGTCGGCCTGCCGGCGATCATCCGGCCCAGCTTCACCCTCGCCGGCACCGGCGGCGGCATCGCCTACAACCTCGAGGAATTCGAGGAGATCGTGCTGCGCGGGCTGGACCTGTCGCCGACCACCGAGGTGCTCATCGAGGAGAGTGTGCTCGGCTGGAAGGAGTACGAGATGGAGGTGGTCCGCGACACGGCGGACAACTGCATCATCGTCTGCTCGATCGAGAACATCGACCCGATGGGCGTGCACACCGGCGACTCGATCACCGTCGCCCCGGCCCTGACGCTGACCGACAAGGAATACCAGCGCATGCGCACCGGCTCGATCGCCGTGCTGCGCGAGATCGGCGTCGAGACCGGCGGCAGCAACGTGCAGTGGGCGATCAATCCGAAGGACGGCCGCATGGTCGTCATCGAGATGAACCCGCGCGTGTCGCGCTCCTCCGCCCTGGCCTCGAAGGCCACCGGCTTCCCGATCGCCAAGGTCGCCGCCCGCCTGGCCGTCGGCTACACCCTCGATGAACTGGCCAACGACATCACCGGCGGCGCCATGCCGGCCTCGTTCGAGCCGAGCATCGACTACGTCGTCACCAAGATCCCGCGCTTCGCCTTCGAGAAGTACCCCGGCGCCGAGCCCTATCTGACCACCTCAATGAAGTCGGTCGGCGAGGTCATGGCCATCGGCCGGACCTTCGCCGAGAGCCTGCAGAAGGCCCTTCGCGGCCTCGAGACCGGGCTGTCCGGCCTCGACGAGATCGACATCCCCGGCACGGCCGATCCCGACACCGCCCACGCGGCCGTGCTGCGCGCCCTGGGCACGCCGACGCCCGACCGCCTGCTGGTCATCGCCCAGGCCTTCCGCCACGGCCTGACGGTCGAGGAGATCCACGGCGCCTGTTCCTACGAGCCCTGGTTCCTGCGCCAGATCGCCGAGATCGTCCGCCAGGAAGGCGTCGTCCGCGCCTCGGGCCTGCCGGCCGCCGACGGCCTGCGCAAGCTGAAGGCCATGGGCTTCTCGGACGCCCGGCTGGCCAAGCTGACGGCGCTGACCGAGATGGAGGTCCGCGCCCGCCGTCACGCGATGAACATCCGCCCGGTGTTCAAGCGCATCGACACCTGCGCCGGCGAGTTCGCCGCGACCACGCCCTACATGTATTCGACCTACGAGACCGGCGCCCTGGGCCAGATCCCCGACTGCGAGTCCGAGCCCAGCGACCGCAAGAAGGCGATCATCCTCGGCGGCGGTCCCAACCGCATCGGCCAGGGCATCGAGTTCGACTACTGCTGCTGCCACGCGGCCTTCGCGCTCGACGCCATCGGCATCGAGTCGATCATGGTCAACTGCAACCCCGAGACCGTCTCGACCGACTACGACACCTCCGACCGACTGTACTTCGAGCCGCTTACGGCCGAGGACGTGCTGGAGCTGATCCATGTCGAGCAGAGCAAGGGCACGCTGGCCGGCGTGATCGTGCAGTTCGGCGGCCAGACGCCGCTGAAGCTGGCGCATCCGCTGGAACAGGCCGGGGTGCCGATCCTCGGCACCAGCCCCGACGCCATCGACCTCGCCGAGGACCGCGAGCGCTTCCAGCAGCTGCTGCACCAGCTGAACATCGCCCAGCCGGTCAACGCCCTGGCCCGCAGCGCCGAGGAATGCTTCACCGCCGCCCATGCGGTCGGCTATCCGATCGTCATCCGCCCCTCCTACGTGCTGGGCGGCCGGGGCATGGAGATCATCCGCGACGACGCCCAGCTGGAGCGCTACGTGCGCACCGCGGTGGAGGTCAGCGGCGACGCCCCGATCCTGATCGACCAGTATCTGAGCCGCGCCACCGAAGTGGACATCGACGCCCTGTGCGACGGCACGGACGTGTTCGTCGCCGGCGTGCTGGAGCACATCGAGGAGGCCGGCGTGCACTCGGGCGACAGCGCCTGTTCGATGCCGCCCTTCTCGCTGCGCGAGGACATCGTCGCCGAGCTCAAGCGCCAGACGGTCGAGATGGCCCTGGCGCTGAACGTCCGCGGTCTGATGAACGTGCAGTTCGCCATCGAGGAGCCGCACTCGGCCACGCCGCGCATCTTCGTGCTGGAGGTCAATCCGCGCGCCAGCCGCACCGTGCCGTTCGTGGCCAAGACCATCGGCGCCCCGGTCGCCGCCATCGCGGCGAAGATCATGGCCGACGAGACCCTCGCCAGCTTCGGCCTGGTCGACAAACCCTACGACCACATCGCGGTGAAGGAGGCGGTCTTCCCGTTCGCCCGCTTCCCCGGCGTGGACACGGTGCTGGGTCCGGAAATGCGCTCGACCGGCGAGGTCATGGGCCTCGACTGGAAGCGTGACGGCGAAGCCGACATGGCCCCGGCCTTCGCCCGCGCCTTCGCCAAGAGCCAGCTGGGCGGCGGCGTCGAACTGCCAACCGGCGGCGCGGCCTTCGTCTCGGTCAAGGACAGCGACAAGCCCTGGATCATAGAGCCGGTGAAGCTGTTGCAGGCGGCCGGCTTCAAGGTGCTGACCACGGCCGGCACAGGCGAGTGGCTGCGCTCGCAGGGCATCGAGACGACCCCGGTGCGCAAGGTGCTGGAAGGCCGCCCGCACATCGTCGACGCGATGAAGAACGGCGAGGTCCAGCTGGTGTTCAACACCACCGAGGGCAAGCAGTCGCTGTCCGACAGCTTCGAGCTGCGCCGCACCGCCCTGATGATGAAGATCCCCTACTACACCACCAGCGCCGGCGCCCTCGCCGCCGCCCAGGCCATCACCAGCGCCCCGCTGGCGGCCCTCGAGGTGCGGGCGCTGCAGAGCTACTGACCGGGTAACCCGCCCTTCAGCCGTCCCGGGGAGGGTGGGCGTCATGACCGCCTCCCCGCTCCTGACGGGCCTCGCCGCCCTGGCCGCGATCAACCTGATCGCCTGGACCGCCTTCTGGTGGGACAAGCGGGCGGCCGTGCGCGGCGACCGGCGCGTGCCGGAACGCACCCTGCTGCTGCTGGCCCTGATCGGCGGCGGCCCCGGCGCGGTGCTCGCCCAGCAGACCCTGCGCCACAAGACCCGCAAGGAGCCGTTCCGGACGCTGTTGTTCGGGATAGTCCTGGCGCAGGTCTTCGCCGTCCCGTTGATCGTCGGCTGGCTGACGGGATGGCTTGCGCGATGACCCCCGGGGCCTTGCCTCAAAAGGGGGGGCGCGTTTTTCCGGGGTCTTGAAAGCGGGAAGACCCTGCGGTTGGAAGGGTCATTGGTTTTCCACCGGAGTCGCTTCTCATGTTCCGCCGCATCGGCCTCGCCGCCGCCCTGGCCGCCGCCAGCCTTTCCGCCACGCCCGCCTGGGCCGCCATGCTGACCAAACAGGAAGCCGCCGACATCTGGATCGCCCGCAACCGGGCCTTCCTGGCCGTGGCGCAGACCGCCCGGCCCGGCGAAGCCAACATCCTCGTCCGCCAGCGGGCCGCCTGCCAGGGCCTGTTCGCAGAGCGGATGAAGATCGGCGGGCTGATCCCGACCTGGGCCGCCGAGGGCCAGGCCAGCTTCTGCCGCGCCTTCGACGGGTTCGCGGGGGGCTTCGGCTCGAAAAACCCCTGCGGCGATCTCAAGTCGGCCGCCGGCTATTTCGCAAAGGCCAAGCCGTTCGGCGACTCCGAGGAGGTGGTCGCCGTGTCCCGCGAGATGGTCGCGCTGATCGACATGGTGCGCAGCGCGGCGCGCGAGGGCGGCTTCCGCAAGTGCTGACGGCGGCCGCCGGCACTGGACAGCCGGCCGCCGCGCACTAGCCTCTCCCGCTCAATCGGGGTCCTGGCCATGCTCACCGTCCATCATCTGAACAACTCCCGCTCCCAGCGCGTGCTGTGGCTGCTGGAGGAACTGGGGCTGCCGTACGAGATCAAGCACTACCAGCGGGACGCGAAGACCATGCTCGCGCCGCCGGCGCTGAAGGCCGTGCATCCGCTGGGCAAGTCGCCGGTGATCACCGACGGGCCGGCGACCCTTGCCGAGACCGGAGCCATCGTCGAGACCATCGTCGACGCCTACGGCGGCGGCCGGCTGAAGCCGGCGCCCGGCACCGAAGATCGCCTGCGCTGGCTCTACTGGCTGCACTATGCCGAGGGCTCGGCCATGCCGCCGCTGCTGATGAAGCTGGTGTTCACCGCCCTGCCCGAACGCGCGCCGGGCCTCGTCCGCGGCCTGGTGAAGGGGATTTCCAGCCAGGCGCTGAAGAGCTTCGTCGATCCGCAGTTGAAGGATCACTTCGACTACTGGGAAGCCGAGCTGGGCAAGTCGGAATGGTTCGCCGGCAACGCCTTCAGCGCGGCCGACATCATGATGAGCTTCCCCATCGAGGCGGCGGCCGACCGGGGCGGCGCCCTCATCGGGCGGCCGCGCCTGAAGGCCTTCCTCGAGAAGATCCACGCCCGCCCGGCCTACAAGGCTGCGCTCGAGAAGGGCGGCCCCTACGCCTACGCCTGAGGCCGCTCAGCCCTGGGTCGCACGCTCGCCGTGCTCGGCGAGATCGAGGCCGTCCTCGATGTCGAAGTCGCTGGCGCGCAGGCCGACAAGCTTCTTCGTCAGGGCCAGCAGTCCCCAGGACGCCGCCGCCGACCAGGCGACGACCACCACGATGCCCAGCAGCTGCAGGCCGATCTGCGCCGCCATGCCGTGGGCCACAGGATAGCCCGCGCCGCCGAGCGCCGGGCTGGCCAGCACCGCCACCAGCAGCACGCCGAGAATGCCGCCCACACCGTGGACGGCGAACACGTCCAGCGAGTCGTCGATCAGCAGCCGCTCCTTCACCAGGCCGACGCAGAAGAAGCAGACCACGCTGCCCGCCGCGCCGAGCACCAGGGCGCTGGCCGGACTGACGAAGCCGGACGCCGGGGTGACCGTGGCCAGACCCGCGACCACGCCGGTCACCGCGCCGATCATGCTGGGCCGGCCGAAGCGGATCCATTCCAGCGCGCCCCAGACGAGGCCGGCCATGCAGGCCGACAGGTGGGTCGCGGCGATGGCCATGCCGGCGTCGGCATTGGCGGCCAGGGCGCTGCCGCCGTTGAAGCCGTACCAGCCGACCCACAGCAGGCCCGCGCCGGTCATCGTCATCCCCGGGTTGTGCGGGGGGATGGCGTGCTTCGGAAAGCCTTCGCGTGACCCGACCAGACGGGCGAACAGCAGGGCCGAGGCCCCGGCGGTGGCGTGCACCACCAGCCCGCCCGCGTAGTCCATCACCCCCAGCTTCGCCAGCCAGCCGCCGCCCCAGATCCAGTGGGTCACCGGCGCGTAGACGACCAGCAGCCACAGGGCGGAGAACAGCAGCACCGCCTGGAACCGCGCCCGCTCGACCACGGCGCCGATGATCAGGGCCGGGGTGATGACCGCGAAGGTCGTCTGGAAGATGAAGAACACCGGCTCGGGCAGGGCGCCGACCAGGCTGGTGCGCGGCGACGCGCCGAGGAAGCCCTTCGACAGGTCGCCGATCAACGCGCCGGTCCCGGAGAAGGCCAGGCTGTAGCCGACGGCGAACCACAGCACCGAGCCGAGGCAGGCGATCGCCACGCACTGCATCATCACCGACAGCACGTTCTTCTGGCGCACCAGGCCGCCGTAGAACAGCGCCAGCCCCGGCAGGGTCATCAGCAGCACCAGGGCCGAGGCCGAAAGCACCCAGGCCGTGGCGGCCGGGTCGGCCGCCGCGACGTCCCGCGCCTGGGCCAGCCCCGGCGCGGACAGCGCCAGGACGCCGAGCGTCAGCGCCGCGATCCGGCGCTTTCCTGTGATGGACATGATCGTCTCCCCCGCCCCGGGACCCTGTGGTCCTCTTGATCAGGCTTCCGTAGCAGAGGCCCCGGACCGCACAAGGCGGGCGACCCAAAACGCGCCACCCTCTCAAATCAGGGGACAGCTTACGCATTTCATCCAGCGGCCGTTCAGCGATCGGGAAATGCGGAAGCTGTCCCCTGAATTGCCCCTGAATTGCGCTTCCCCGCTGGACGACGGCCGGTCCGCCCGTCACCTTATCGCCGATAACAAAAAAGCCGTGGGAGGCAGGAATGACGGGTCGGGTCGCGAGCAAGGTCGTGCTGGTGACGGGCGGGGCGAGCGGCATCGGCCGCGGCTGCGCCGAACTTCTGGCGCGCGAGGGGGCCACCGTCGTGGTCACCGACGTGCAGGACGCGCTGGGCGCGGAGGTCGTCGCCGGCATCGGCGGCAAGGCCGTCTACCTGCACCACGACGTCACCGACGAGGACGCCTGGATCGGCGTGGTCGCCGAGGTCCGCAAGCGCCTCGGCCGGCTCGACGTGCTGGTCAACAACGCCGGCATCGGCATGGGCGGCCCGGTCACCGAGTTCAGCCTCGCCGACTGGCGCAAGCAGCAGGCGGTCAATGTCGAGGGCGTGTTCCTTGGCGTGAAGCACAGCCTGCCGCTGATGCGCGAGAGCGGCGGCGGCAGCATCATCAACATGTCCTCGGTCGCCGGCCTGAAGGGCTCGGCCAACATGTCCAGCTACTGCGCCACCAAGGGCGCGGTGCGGCTGTTCACCAAGGCGGTCGCCCTGGAATGCGCGGCCGCGCAGGACGGCGTGCGCGTCAACTCGGTGCATCCGGGGATCATCGACACGCCGATCTGGGGCGGCATCACCTCGACCATCGGCGGCGACGTCGGCAACGCCGGCCCGGCCCGCGCGGCCTCGGTCGACGACATCGCGGCCATGGCCGCCCCCATGGGCGTGAAGGGTTTCCCGGCCGATATCGCGGCGGGCGTGCTCTATCTGGCGTCAGACGAGTCCCGCTATGTGACGGGAACCGAGCTGGTCATCGACGGCGGCCTGATCACGCGCTAAAGCCCGCCCCCGATACGGGGCCGGGGGCGCATGAAGTACAGGGCGGATGTCGACGGGCTGCGGGCGATCGCGGTGCTGGCGGTGGTCGGATTCCACGCCGGCGTGCCGTGGCTGTCCGGCGGCTTCGCCGGCGTCGACGTGTTCTTCGTCATCTCCGGCTTCCTGATCGGCGGCGTCGTCGCCGAGCGCCAGAGCCAGGGCGATTTCTCGCTCGGCTGGTTCTGGGAGCGGCGCGTCCGGCGCATCTTCCCCTCGCTGATGGCCATGCTGGCGGTGACCACGGTGCTCGCCGCCTGGCTGCTGATGCCGCGCGACTTCCTCGCCTACGTCCGCTCGATGGCGGCGGCGCTGGTGTCGCTGTCGAACGTCTTCTTCTGGAGGACCAGCGACTATTTCGGCGGCGAGGACCTGATCCGGCCGCTGCTGCACACCTGGTCGCTCGGCGTCGAGGAGCAGTTCTACGTCGTCTTCCCGCTGTTCATGCTGCTGGGCGCCCGCTGGTTCGCCGGCCGCACGCGGACCGCGCTGGCGGCGCTGGGCCTCGCCTCGCTGGTCCTGTGTGTCTGGCTGACCCGGACCCACGCCGAAACGGCCTTCTACCTGCCGTTCACCCGGGCGTGGGAGCTGCTGGCCGGGGTGCTGCTGGCGATGTGGACGCCGAAAGTCCGCCCCGGCGCGATCCAGCACGCGATCGGCATCGCCGGCCTGGCCCTGATCCTCGCGGCCTGCACGGTGTTCACCCGGGACACCCGCTGGCCCGGCGCGGCGGCCATCGTGCCCGTGCTAGGCGCGGTGCTGGTGATCGGCGCGAACGGCGGCGTAGTCAGCCGGCTGCTGGCGCTCAAGCCGATGGTCTGGGTCGGGCTGCTGTCCTACTCGCTGTACCTCTGGCACTGGCCGCTGCTGACCTTCCAGCGCTACCTGCTGCCGGGCGCCTGGCCGGCGGCCGTCGCGGTGCCGCTGTCGCTCGGCCTGGCGGCCCTGTCGCTGCGCTTCGTCGAGCGGCCGTTCCGCAACAGCGCCTTCCTGACGCGACAGCAGGTGTTCATGGCCGGCGGCGGCGCGATCATGCTGCTGGGCGCCGTCTGCGGCCTGGTGATCCTCGGCAAGGGCCTGCCGCAGCGCTTCGACCAGCGCTCGCTGGCCATGGCCGAGTCGCGGCTGGAACGGTCGCGCGGCAGCTATCGCGACGGGACCTGCTTCATCTCCTACCACTACGACGCAAAGGACTACCGCAAGGACCTCTGCGACGCGGCCGATCCGAAGAAGCCGGACTGGCTGCTGGTCGGCGACAGCCACGCGGCCCACCTGTGGTCGGGCCTCAAGGCCGCCAACCCCGACATCAACGTCATGCAGGTGACGTCCTCGGGCTGCGAACTGACCCTGACCAAGGACCCGGTCGAGCGCGACGTCTGCGACCGCATGTCGAAGCTGGTCTACGGCGACCTGCTGATCCACAACCGGCCCGACGGCGTGCTGCTGGCCGGCCGCTGGTGGGCGAAGGACCTGCCGCGCCTGGCCGAGACGCTGGACTGGCTTAAGGCGCGCCACATCCCGGTGATCCTCGTCGGACCCATTCCTCAGTACTCGGACGATCTGACGCGGGTGCTGATCCTGTCCTGGCGCTTCCATGACCCGGACCTGCCCCGCAAGCGGATGCTGGACTGGCCGGAAGGCGTGGACCGCGACCTGCGCAAGCTCGCGGCGGACAAGGGCGTGCCCTACATCTCGCTGTTCGATCTGCTGTGCGACAGGGGAACCTGCGTGACCCTCGTCGATGCGGACACGCCGCTGCAGTGGGACTACGGCCACATGACGCCGGAGGGCTCGCGCTTCGTCGCCGGCCGCCTGCGCGACCAGGGCCTGTTCCCGCCGACGCGCTAGAGGTCGAGCGCCAGCACCCAGTCCTGGTAGTCGTTGGCGCCGACGTGGAACAGGCGCTCGCCGACCTTGCGGAAGCCGGCCTTGCGGTAAAAGGCGTTGGCCCGGTCGTTGCGGCTGTAGACCGCCAGCAGGAGGCGTCGCCGGCCGACCGCCCGCGCCGTGTCGATGGCCGTCTGCATCAGCCGGGGCCCCAGCCCCTGGCCGTGGAAACGGTGCAGGGCGTAGATGCGGGTCAGCTCCATGTCGCCCGGCCCGGTCTCGACCGGCAGGTCAGGCTCACCCATCAGCAGGAAGCCGACCGGGGCGTCGCCCGGATCCATGACCGCCAGGAACAGCCGCTTCGCCGGATCGGCCAGCAGCCGGTCATAGGCCTCCGGCGCGTGGGTGTTGCGGCAATGGAAGACGATGTCCGCGCCCTCGACGATTCCGGCGTAGGTCTCGACGAAGGTCGCGGCCGCCACCACCGACAGCCGGCCGGCGTCGTCGGGGCTGCAGGGCCGGATGATGATCTCGCTCATGACCGCCTTCTAGCGGCGGCGCTTCAAAGGGGACAGGTTAAGCTGTCCCTTGGGACTGCTTAACCCGTCCCCGCCAGCGAACGAGGGACAGGGCATCAAGTCCCAAGGGACATGATGACCTGTCCCAACCGCAAGGAATTCCCCCGCAACCCTCGCCTGAACGGTTAACCACGACGTCCATCCCGGCGGTTGAAGCCGGGTGCGGAGTCGGTGGAACGGCCCTAGCGTCCGACCGAGGGGAATTCGTCATGGTCTCAATGGTCATCTGGGCCGCGTCACTGTTCTCGGTGCTGCTGTTCCTTGGCTGCGTGTGGCTGACCCGCGCCGGCTACTGGCGCACGGCGGCGGCGCTGATGGGCGGCCTGGCCGCGGCCGCCCTGCGCTTCGGCGTCGACATGGTCGCCTTTAACTTCGACTGGTGGAGCTTCGGCGACACCCCCTACGCGCCGGTGGTGACCTATGCGCCGGTGATGTTCTGGTTCGGCGGAGGGCTCGGTCTGGTCGGCTGGCGGATGATCCGGAACTGGGGCGCCGGCGGCGAGCTGGGCTTCTTCGCCGGCTTCGTCGCCCTGGGCCTCGGCCGCGACCTGTTGCTGACCACGGGCGCGGGCGCCCTGACCTTCGGCGACGGTCCCTGGCCGCTGGCCATCGCCGCCGGCTCCTGGCTGGTCATGGCCGTGCTGGTGCAACTGGCCATGCAGCTGCTGGTCGGCCCCATCGACGCCGACCCCCTGGCGCCGGAACGTATCCCGCAGATCGAGGACGATCGGGACACGGTCTGGTCCTGATCTTCGCGGCGCCGCGGGGCCGGCCGCGCTGAATCCGGGGCGGACCGGCCCGCTTGCTTATCTGAAATCGCGCCGGTCGATGCCCCGGGGCGTCAAGCTCAGGTCACGGAAATTCCTGGCCGCGACCCGCGGGCCCGGCCGCGAATACCGCGCTCTACTCCGCCGGAAGTCCTGAAATCCTGCCGCCGATGAGCCGGCCCTTCCGCTGCATCGCAGCATCGGACTTGTATTTCCTGACCCGCCGGACTAATCTCCACGCCCCCGGACGTCTGCGCCCGCGGCCGGATATCAACACCTCCCCAGGGCGAACCCGAGCTAATCTCCGAATGGAAAAAGTGCCGATGACCGCCGGGGGGTACACATCCCTCGACGAAGAACTGAAGCGTTTGAAGACGCTGGAGCGGCCGAGCGTGATCGCGGCCATCTCCGAAGCGCGTGCGCACGGCGACCTCAGTGAAAACGCCGAGTACCACGCGGCCAAGGAACGTCAGGGCTGGATCGAAGGCCGCATCGCCGAGATCGAGGACAAGATCGCGCGCGCGCAGATCATCGACGTCTCCAAGCTTTCGGGCACCCAGGTGAAGTTCGGCGCCACGGTCACCGTGATCGACGAGGACACCGAGGACGAGGGCCGCTACCAGATCGTCGGCGAACACGAGGCCGACGTGAAGCAGGGCCGCATCTCGCTGTCCTCGCCGCTGTCGCGCGCGATGATCGGCAAGGAAGTGGGCGAAGTCGTCGAGGTGAACACCCCGGGCGGCGTCAAGGCCTACGAAATCCTCAAGGTCGAGTGGGTGGCCTAGCGCCCGACCCCGGACCTGCCAATTTTTGACCGTCATCCTCGCGCTTGTTGCGAGGACCCATGCACGCTCATGATCTGACGGTGCTCATGGGTGGTCGGGACAAGCCCGACCATGACGAGTATTAGGGCGCCGTGGCGAAACAACCCTCACCTCCCCTCGTGATCTGGGCCGTGTCCGACGGACGCGCGGGCATCGAGGCCCAGGCCGTCGGCCTGGCCGAGGCCATCGCCCGCCGACGCAAGGCGACCGTGGTCGTCAAACGGGTCACCTGGAAGGGCCGCCTCGGCCGCCTGCCCTGGTGGCTGATGCTCTTCCCGCGCCGCTGGCTGAGCCCCGAGAGCGAATTCGACGCCCCCTGGCCGGACCTGGTCGTGGCCGCCGGCCGCGCCACCCTGCCGCTGTCGATCCGGCTGCGGAAATGGACCGGCGGCAAGACCTTCGTCGTGCAGATCCAGGATCCGCGCGCGCCGGCCGGCCTGTTCGATCTGGTCATCCCGCCCAACCACGACCGGCTCAAGGGCGACAACATCGTCTCGATCATCGGCGCCCCGCACCGGGTGACGGCGCAGAAGCTGACCGATGAATACAAGCGGTTCGCCGCCGCCATCGATCCCCTGCCCCACCCCCGCGCGGCGGTGCTGATCGGCGGGCGGTCGAAGGCCTTCGACCTGACCCCGGAACGGGCGGCCCAGATCGCCCAGCAGATCCAGCTGCCGCTCGAGCAGGACGGCGGCTCGCTGCTGATGACCTTCTCCCGCCGCACCCCGCCCCAGGCGCGGGCCCTGCTGACGGCCCGGCTGAAGCACCTGCCGGGCTTCATCTGGGACAACGAGGGCGACAACCCCTACTTCGCCTTCCTCGCCGGGGCCGACTATGTGCTGGTCACCGAGGACTCGGCCAACATGGCCACCGAGGCGGCCAGCACCGGCAAGCCGGTGTTCATCCTCAAGATGGACGGCCAGAGCCTGAAGTTCCGCCTGTTCCACGAGGAGCTGGAGACCCACGGCGCGGCCCGTCCGTTCGGCGGGGCCTTCCACAGTTGGACCTACCAGCCGCTGACCGAGACCGACCGCGCGGCGGCCGAGATCCTTGCCCGCCTGGACGCCCGCACGCCCGCCGCGGGCTGATCGCCCGTCGCCGGGCTTGTGCCCCGGCCTCCGCCCGGCCATCGTCGGCGCGACAGACGCCGGAACCGGCGACACCGGAGGAACCATGGCCCGCTTCGTCGCCGCACTCGTCGCCCTTGTGGCGCTGGCCCTGCCGTTGCCGGCCTCGGCCGCCTGGGGTTGGACCAGCTGGGGCATGTCGGCGAAGGCCGTGATCCAGGGCTCCGGCGGCCGGGTGCAGGTCGCCCGCGCCGAGGAAGACCAGCGGGTCAATGACTGGTGGATGCTGGCCGCCGGCCCGGTGACGGACGACGGCTTCGTCTACGACGGCCAGTTCTATTTCGACCGGAAGGGCAAGCAGCTGCATCTGGTGCGGCTGACACTCCGGAACCCGGGCGACTGCGGCCGGCTGACCACGCGCCTGACCGAGCTGCACGGCGCGCCCGTCGACACCTCCGCGGTGGTGGCTGTGGGCGGCCGCAGCGTGAAGATCACGGCGCTGAAATGGGACGACGACGGCGCCGGCAACTTCCTGGCCCTGACCAGCCTCCCCGGCGTCGGCCAGATCATGCCGCTGTGCTTCATCCGCTACCGTCCGATCACCGAGCCGGACGCGCGCGACTGACGGCCGGGCGCACGGTAGTCTTCGAATCGCACCACAGAGCGCCCGCATGATCCTCGCCATCCTCCAGGCCCGCATGAGCTCCACCCGCCTTCCGGGCAAGGTGCTGATGCCGCTGGCCGGGGCGCCGATGATCGTGCGGCAGATCGAGCGGGTCAGCCGCGCCCGGCGCATCGACAAGCTGGTCGTCGCCACCAGTCTGAGCCCCGGCGACGACGCCATCGAGAAGGTCGTCCGCAAGGAAGGCATCGCCGTCCACCGCGGCTCGCTCGAAGACGTGCTGGCCCGCTTCCTCGGCGCGCTGGAGGAGCACGGGCCGGCCGATCACGTGGTGCGCCTGACGGCCGACTGCCCGCTGGCCGATCCCTTCGTCATCGACGAGACAATCGAGACTCTGCTCGAGACAGGGGCCGACTACGCCAGCAATACCCCGCCGCACCGCACCTTTCCCAAGGGCCTCGATGTCGAGGTGATGACGACCGACACCCTGCGACGGGCGGCGGTCGCCGCGACCACGCACGAGGAGCACGAGCACGTCACCTGGGGCATCTGGAACCATCCCGACCGCTATCGGCTGGCCTTCCACTCCCAGCCGGTCGACGAGGGCGAGGTGCGCTGGACCGTCGACCGGTCGGACGACTACGCCTTCATGGCCGCCGTCTATGACGCGCTCTACAAGGGCGACCGGGCCTTCACCTCGGACGCGGTGCGGGCCTTCGTGAAGCAGCGCCCCGACCTCGCCGACTACGGCGGAGACCGCCGGATATGACCGCCCCGACCGTCACCCTGCGCGACCTGACGCCCGACGACAGCGAGCGTCTGCTGGCCTGGCGCAACAGCGACGCGGTGCGGCCCTACATGTACACCGACCACCGGATCAGCCCGGAGGAGCATGCCCGCTGGTTCGCCGGCATCCCGGGCGACGACCGGCGGCGCTACTGGATCATCGAGGCCGACGGCCGGCCGGTGGGCCTGGCCAACCTCTATGACATCGACCGGCGCCATGGCCGCTGCGCCTGGGCCTACTACCTCGCCGACCCGTCGGTGCGCGGCCTGGGGCTCGGCAGCGTCGTCGAGTTCCGGATCATCGAGGAGGTTTTCGGCCCGCAGGGCCTGGGCAAGCTGTGGTGCGAGGTGCTGGCCGGCAACGAGGCGGTCTGGAAACTGCACGAGAAACACGGCTTCGTGCAGGAAGCCCGCTTCCGCCGCCACATCGTCAAGGACGGCGAGGCGGTCGACGTGCTGGGCCTGGGCCTGCTGGCGGAAGACTGGGCGCTGAAGCGCGGGGAGATGGCGGCGCGGCTGCGGGAGAAGGGGTTTGTGGTTCCCTCGTAGATCAATGCTCCCCACCCTTGTGGGGAGCTGTCAGGCGGAGCCTGACTGAGGGGTGACGGTGCACTGACTCCCCTCCACCGCCTCCGGCGGTCCCCCTCCCCATTGCATGGGGAGGATCTATGCGACGAGGTCCAGCAGCGCCTCCGCCGCCCGCTCGGCCCCCAGCCCGTCGCAGAGCGCCGCCGACGCCGCCGACAGCCCCGCCCGCAGCGCGTCGTCCCGCGCCAGCCGCGCCACCGCGTCCGACAGCCGCGCCTCCAGCCCCGGCCACCTTGCATCCAGCGCCAGCGTCACTCCCGCCGTGTCCAGCTTCATCGCCATGTCGCGCTGGTTGTCGGCGAGGATCAGGGTCACGGTCGGCAGGCCGAGGCAGGCGCGCTCCCAGACGCTCGATCCGCCCGCCCCGACACAGAGGTCGGCCCGCGTGATCAGCCCGGCCATGTCGTCGCTGTCGATGTGCAGGATCACCCGCCCGTCCGCGGCAAGCGCCTCAAGCGCCGGCAGGCTCGGCGCCCCGGCGCCGACGACCACGTCCAGCGACAGGCCACCGTCCGCCAGCGCGGCGGCGACCCGGCCGGTGATCCCGCCGACGTCGGTCAGGCCGAGCGACACCAGGCACCGCAGGGCAGGGTCGCCCCGCCGCGCCAGCGCCCCGGCCCGGGCCGCCGCGAACGCCGGACGCACCAGGGCATAGGCCGGTCCCGCCAGCACGACCGGCGCGCTGTAGTCGCGCGCCTCGCGGCCGAACGAGGGATCGAGCACCAGGTCGGCGTCATGCGGCCGCGCCAGATCGTCGATCACCGCCAGCCGCCCGGCCCGCGCCCGCCAGCTGGCTTCCGTCACCGGGGACATGCGGTAGGAATCCAGCACCACCAGATCGGCCGCCGCGTCCTCGTCGACCAGCGGCATGTCCGGCGCGTAGCGGGCGAGGATGTCGGCGGCCTCGGGCGTGCGCACGAAGGCGCAGGCCGCGCCGCGCGCCGCCAGCGCCCCGGCCAGGGTCAGGCAGCGCATGACATGTCCCCCGCCCACTCCGGGGCCGGCGTCACAGACGAACAGGATACGGGGCGAGGTCATGGGCGGCCGGATGCGTGAGTCGGCCCACCTTAAGCCAATTCGGCGCGGCACTGGCGAACGCCGGTCTTTGGCCCCATATGGTCCTCAAAGCGAACGCACTCGGGGGGCGATCATGAGCAGCCAGAAGAAATCCGTCGTCGTCACCGGCGTCTCCACCGGCATCGGCTGGGGCGCCACGAAGGTGCTGGTGAAGAAGGGCTTCCATGTCTTCGGCAGCGTCCGCAAGGCGGCCGACGGCGAGCGGCTCAAGGCCGAGTTCGGCGACGCCTTCACCCCCCTGCTGTTCGACGTCACTGACGAGGCTGCCGTACGCGCGGCCGCGCGCCAGGTCGAGGCGGCGCTCGGCGGCAAGACCCTGGCGGGCCTGGTCAACAACGCCGGCATCGCCGTCGCGGGGCCCCTGCTGCATCTGCCGGTCGAGGAGTTCCGCAAGCAGCTGGAGGTCAATGTCACCGGCATCGTCACCGTGACGCAGGCCTTCGCGCCGCTGCTCGGCGCCGAGAGCCCGGCGCGCCCGCACCCCGGCCGGATCGTCAACATCTCCTCGGTCGCCGGCCGCACCGGCAACCCGTTCATGGCGCCCTATTCGGCCTCGAAGTTCGCCGTCGAGGGCCTGTCCGAGGCCCTTCGCCGCGAGCTGCTGCCGTTCGGCGTCGACGTCATCGTGGTTGCGCCGGGCGCGGTGGCCACGCCGATCTGGAGCAAGGCCGAGGAGCAGGACATCACGCCCTACGCCAACACGGTCTACGCCGACGCCCTGAAGCGCCTGCAGAGCTACATGCTGGGCCTGGGCGCCAAGGGCCTCGCGCCGGAAAAGCTCGGCCAGGTGATCCACATGGCCCTCACGACCGCGAAGCCGAAGGTCCGCTACACCGTCTCGCCGGAGCCGTTCCAGGTGTTCATGTCCGAGCGGGTGCTGTCCAAGCGCGGCCTCGACCGGATCGTCGGCAAGCGGCTGGGGCTGCTGCCGGAAGGCTAAACCAGCATCGACCAGTCCAGCGGCTCGCCGAACGCCAGGTCGCGGCTGGCCGCGCGGCCCAGCACCCTGTCCAGATCGGCCGGCGGCAGGCCGTTGCCCGGCCGCACCGAGCGGACGTTGGCCTTCGTCAGCACCTCGCCCGCCTTCACCGGCGCGGTCACGTACAGCGACCGGCGGAACTGGCGGTTGGCCTTCTCCGAGCCCAGCACGTCGTAGTGGGCCTGGCCCAGCGCTGCCCAGGCGTCGCGGCAGTCGCGCACCAGCGCCGTGAATTCCGCCGGTTCAAGGCTGAACGCCGCGTCCGGGCCGCCGTCGGATCGGGCCAGGGTGAAGTGCTTCTCGATCACGCAGGCCCCCAGGGCCACGGCGGCCACCGCCGTCGCCGTGCCCGGCGTGTGGTCCGACAGCCCGACGGGCGCGCCCAGCCGCGCGGCCATGTCCGGGATGGTCCGGACATTGGCGTCCTCGAAGGTCGCCGGATAGCTGGACACGCAGTGGAGCATGATCACCCCGCCCGCCCCGCCGGCCAGCGCCGCGGCGCGGGCGGCCTCCATCTCGGCCAGGTTGGCCATGCCGGTGGAGATGATCAGCGGCTTGCCGTGCGCGGCGGCGTAGCGGATCAGCGGCAGGTCGACGGCCTCGAAGCTGGCGATCTTGTAGGCGGGGGCGTCCAGCCCGGCGAGCAGGTCGACCGCCGTCTCGTCGAACGGGCTGGAGAACAGCGTCACCCCCCGCTCGGCCGCCCGCGCGAACAGCGCCGCGTGCCACTCATAGGGCGTCTGCGCCTCCTGATAGAGGGCGTGCAGGGTCTGGCCGTCCCAGAGACCGCCGTGGATGACGAACTCCGGCCGGTCGACGTCGAGGGTGATGGTGTCGGCGGTGTAGGTCTGGATCTTGATCGCGTCGCAGCCGGTGGCGGCCGCCGCGTCGATCATGGTCAGCGCCCGCTCGAGGCTGCCGTTGTGGTTCCCCGACAGCTCGCAGATGACGTACGGCGGATGGCCGGGACCGATCCGGCGGCCGGCGATCTCGAGGGTGGGCGGCATGGTCATGGCACGGCTCGATACGCGTGAGTCGGGTGCATCCTAGACCTGTTCGACGGCATCAGTCCCCGCCGCCGCCGTCGCCGCCGCCGCCGCTATCACCGCCGGCGCCTCCATCGCCGCCGCCGTGATCGTGCCCACCGCTGTCGTGATGACCACGCCCGTGCCCTCCGCCGTCGCCGATCCAGCCTTCCGCGCCGCCACCGGAGTCGCTGCCGCCGGCCTTGCCCTTTGCGCCCTTCGCCGACATCGCCACGCCGAGCCCCAGGCCGATCGCCACGCCCGCGCCCATGCCCAGGGCGATGTTGTGCAGCGCCACGCCCAGGCCGGCGCCCATGGCCACGCCCACGGCGATGCCGACCCCGATCCCGCTGTTGTTTGCCATTTCAGCACCCTCGCGCCGTGGCCCATCGCGCCGGGGCGGAATCATCCCTAAATTAGCGCCCATGTCGAGCAACGCCCCCCGCACCACCCGCTGTCTGATCATCGGTTCCGGCCCCGCCGGCTGGACCGCCGCCATCTACGCCGCCCGCGCGCTGCTCAAGCCCGTGGTCATCCAGGGCATCCAGCCCGGCGGCCAGCTGACGATCACCACCGACGTCGAGAACTATCCCGGCTTCGCCGACGTCATCCAGGGCCCCTGGCTGATGGACCAGATGCAGGCCCAGGCCGAGCACGTCGGCGCCGAGATCATCAGCGACATCGTGCTGGAGGCCGACCTCTCGCAGCGCCCCTTCCGGATCAGGACCGACAGCGGCCAGGACTGGCTGGCCGAGACGGTGATCATCGCCACCGGCGCCCAGGCCAAGTGGCTGGGCCTCGACAGCGAGGCGAAGTTCCAGGGATTCGGCGTCAGCGCCTGCGCCACCTGCGACGGCTTCTTCTACCGCAACAAGGACGTCATCGTCGTCGGCGGCGGCAACACGGCCGTCGAGGAGGCGCTGTTCCTGACCAGCTTCGCCAGCAAGGTGACGGTGGTCCACCGCAAGGACGAGTTCCGCGCCGAGAAGATCCTGCAGGAGCGGCTGTTCGCCAATCCGAAGATCGAGGTCATCTGGGACCACGCCATCGACGAGATCCAGGGCGAGACCGATCCCATGGGCGTCACCGGGGCCAGGCTGAAGAACGTCAAGACCGGCGAGACCCGCCAGGTCAGCGCCGACGGGGTGTTCATCGCCATCGGCCACGCGCCGTCCTCCGAACTGTTCAAGGATCAGCTGGAGACCCACGCGGGCGGCTATCTGTCGGTCAAGCCGGGCACGGCGTCGACGGCGATTCCGGGCGTCTACGCGGCGGGCGACGTGACCGACGACATCTACCGCCAGGCGGTCACCGCCGCGGGCATGGGCTGCATGGCGGCGCTGGAGGCGGTGCGCTTCCTCGCCGAGCAGGACCACGCGGCGGCCCACCATCCGATCTCCCACGGCGAGGCCGCCAAGATCGGCGCTTGGTGATCCGTCCGGCCAGCGCCGGGACGTTCAGCTGAACTAGACCGCGTCCTTCGACACGCCGCTGCGCGGCTGCTCAGGATGACGTCGCTCCGTGCACGTCAGGGTGAGCAGCGCCGAAGGCGCGTGTCGAACCCGCGCCATGACGTCGCCGCTACTGCCCCCGCCGCGTCGCGATCGGCAGGTCGCCCGCGTTGGGGTCGGTCGGCGCGGGGGCCGGCGGCGGGGCGGTGCTGAGCGGCGCGTCCGGATCTTCCATCGCCTTGAGCCGGGCGTTGATGGTCGCGATTTCCTCTGAGGTCGGCGGACGCCGCGCGGGCTGCAGGGCGCCGGCCACGCGGATCTGCTCCTCGCCGGCGACGCCGGGCGTCTGCAGCGTGTAGGTGCGGCTCTCCCCCGCGACGTCCAGCGTAACGGTCTTGGCGGGCTCGCCCGGCACGGCGGCGTCGCCGAGCAGCTTGTCGCCCTCGGTGCGCTCGTCAAAGCCCTGCAGGATGTCGGCCGACAGGTTCGCCTCGCCGCCGGCGTAGCGTCCGTTGAAGGCCCGCGGCAGGCCGGACGGCCCGGTCCAGCGGTAGAAGATGTGCCGGCCGATCTGGGTGATCTTGTACAGCGTCGGGGCCCAGTAGGGCGCGACATAGTCGGCGTGATAGTGGGTCGCGGTGCCAACCTTGGGCATCACGTAACCGTTCAGGGCGCGCTGGGCGACGCCGCGGGCCCGCTCCCACAGCACGGGATTGGGTATCCGCGTCAGCGAGCCGTCGCAGGTGAAGCTGAACTGGCAGCCGGTGGTCCGCTGCGAGCCCTCGTAGACCACGCCGCAGACCGACTTGGGATAGCCCGGATGGCGCAGGCGGTTGAGCACGGTCTGGGCCACGGCCTGCATGCCCTCGACGGGCTCGACGGCGGCCTCGTAGTAGATCGCCTGGGTCAGGCATTCCTCGGCCCGCGCGCGGTCGTCGGCGGATGCCTTCAGCACGAAGGGCCGGGCCGGGAGGGTCGGCCCCGCGCCGAACGGCTTGAGCGCGTTGATCAGCATCGCGTCGGTGGCGCCGAGATTGAGGCTGCCGAGGGTCGGGATGCGGCTGAGGTCATAGCTGGTCCAGCCGACCACCCGGCCCCAGGGATCGGCGGCCCGCACCGGGTCGTGGCGCCGGGCCAGCGCCAGCATGGCCGGGTCCATGTCGGCCGTCAGCCGCGCCAGGGCGTCGTCGGACAGGCCCCGGGCGACCGCGACGACGCCGCCCATCCGGCCCGTGCCCGCGGCGACCCGGTAGTCGGTGACGCAGCCGGCCAGGCTGACCGCGACCAGCAGGGCCATGACCCGGCGGCCGATATGGCGCCCGGTCCCGATCAAGCGGTCCTCTGGTTGTTGCTCGGCCGGCGGGCCATCAGGCGTCTCCCGTGTTGCGCAGACTAGTGAAGGTCGTTCATCATCGTGGCAAGATGTCGCAGCGCGTCGGGGGCGCGGCGGCCAAGTGAGGTCGCATGCCCGCCACGAACGCCCGCCCCGCCGACGGCGATCACGAGCCGCTCTTCTGGCGCGCGATTCCCCTGCAACCGCCCCCCTGGCCCCAGGCCCTGGCCGTGACCGCCTCGGCGCTGGTCATCGCCACGGCCCTTCGGCTGGCGGTGCTGGGATTTCCGCAGGGCCTGGGCCCCTCCTCGACCTTCTTCCCGGCCTTTATCGCGGCGACCCTGTTCGCGGGCCAGAGGTGGGGCTGGTTCACCCTCGCGGTGGCCCTGGCCATCGGCGGCTTCTCTCCCTGGAACCCCGCCTACACCCTGCCCCAGCAAGGCACCCTGACGCTGTTCGGCCTGTCCGGCGCGGTGACGGTGATCGTCGCCACCGGCCTGCGCACGGCCCTGGTGAAACTGCGCCGCGAGGCAGCCGCCCGCAGTGAGGCCGAGGCCATGCTGCTGCTGGCCGAGGAAGCCGGCGGGCTGGGCCTGTGGGACTGGGACATCGCGGCCGGACGGGCCAACTGGTCGCGCGGCGTCTATCTCAATCTCGGCATGGCCCCGCGCGCGGAGCCGCCGCCCGCCGGCAGCCTCGTCGCATCGGTCCATCCGGACGACCTGCACCCGCTGCGGGCCGGGATCGTCGATGCGATCAAGGCCGGCTCCCAGCTGCAGGTCGACTACCGGTCGCCTGGCGAGGACGGCCGGGAGCGCTGGCTCCATGTGCGCGGCCAGGTCCACCGCAACGCCGCCGGCCGCGCCACCCGGATGGTCGGCTACATCCTCGACGTCACCGAGCGCTACCATGCGGCCGAGCAGCTGCGCGAAAGCGAAGCCCGCTTCCGCAATCTGGCGGACAGCGCGCCGGCGCTGCTGTGGATCTCGGCGCCCCGGGGCGCGCGGGAGTTCGTCAACTCCGCCTATGTCGCCTTCGTCGGCGCGAGCTACGACGAGGCGCGGGTGGTCGACTGGCGCACCCGTCTTCATCAGGACGACCTCCAGCGCATCCTGCGCGAACAGGTCGCCGGCGAGAGCAGCATGAAGCCGTTCACGCTCGAGGCCCGCTATCGCCGGGCGGACGGCGAATGGCGCTGGCTGCGCTCCTTTTCGCAGCCGCGGACCAACCCGGCGGGCGAGTTCGCCGGCTTTGGCGGCATCGCCTTCGACGTGACCGAGGCCAAACAGGTCGAGGCCGACCTGCAACGGATCAACGAACTGCTCGAGGAGCGCGTCCAGCTGGCCGTGGCCGAACGCGACCAGGCCCAGGCCGCCCTGATGCAGTCGCAGAAGCTGGAGGCGCTGGGCCAGCTGACCGGCGGCGTGGCGCACGACTTCAACAACCTGCTGACGGTGATCATCGGCGCGCTCGACATCGTCCAGCGCCATCCCGGGGACACCATCCGGACGGCGCGCCTCGGCAAGGCCGCGCTGGACGCGGCCCAGCGCGGCGAGCGCCTGACCCGCCAGCTGCTGGCCTTCTCCCGCCGCCAGCCGCTGCGGCCGGAAATCACCGACATCGACCACCTGCTGCGGGAGAGCGTGACCCTCTATCGCGGCGCGCTCGGCGAGCGGTTCATGCTCGATCTTGCGCTCGGCGCCGGCGAGGCCTCGGTCAGCGTCGACCCGGCCCAGTTCGACGCGGCGGTGATGAACCTGCTGGTCAACGCCCGCGACGCCATGCCGACCGGCGGGGTGGTCTCGCTCACCACGGCGGTGACCCCTTCGCCCGCCGGCCAGGACCTGGCGCCGGGCGACTACCTGGCCGTCAGCGTGCAGGACAGCGGCGAGGGCATGGACGAGGCCACCCGGGCCCGGGTGTTCGAGCCCTTCTTCAGCACCAAGCCGGTCGGCAAGGGCACCGGACTCGGCCTGTCCCAGGTCTACGGTTTCGTCCGCCAGAGCGGCGGCGGCGTGACCATCGACAGCGCCCCCGGCGTCGGCTCGACCATCACCCTGCTGCTGCCGCTGGCCCACGGCCGCGCCACGCCGGCCGTGGACAGCCCGTCCGAGCCCGTCGCGGCGCTGCGCGAGCTGGACATCCTGCTGGTCGAGGATGACCCGGAGGTCGCCGCCCTCGCGGAAGCCATGCTGCGGGAACTCGGGCACCGCGTCGTGTTCGCCGATACGCCTCGCACGGCGCTGGACTGGCTGCGCGGCGACGCGCCGGTCTCCCTGTTGCTGACCGACGTGGTCATGCCGGGCGACATGACCGGCGTCGACCTGGCCCGCGCGGCCGTCCAGGCCCGTCCGGATCTGCCGGTGCTGCTCAGCTCGGGCTATACCGGCCAGGCCCTGGCCTCGGCCGAGGACGCGCCCTGGCCGCTGCTGCGCAAACCCTACACGCTGGACGCCCTGGCGGCGGCCGTGCGCGACGCGGTCGAACCGCCCGGCCGATCCTCCGTTTCCGGCTGACCTGACCGATTGCGGTTGCGCGCGAGAGGCGCCGGGTCTATATCTCCCTTGCGGCTTTTGCTCAGATATAGCATAAGTCGCTGGCGCCGGAGTGGATTGGTCCGCTTCCGGCGTTTTACAGGCCCCTGAAATGCTCAAGTTGAGCATAAGGAGGATTGAGATGGCCGACGGGTTCGCTCCGCTTGATTTCACGCCCGAGGTCGAGGCCGCCACGGCGTCGCTGTGGCCCAAGGTCATGGGCCGGGTCACGCCGCTGGAGTGGCGCGTCCACGCCCCGCTGATCGCGCGGATCAACCGCCTCAAGCGCGAGAAGAACGCGGTCATCCTCGCCCACAACTACATGACGCCGGAGATCTTCCACGGGGTCGGCGACTATGTCGGCGACAGCCTGGGTCTGGCCCGCGAGGCGGCCCGCTCGGACGCGAAGATCATCGTCCAGGCCGGCGTGCACTTCATGGCCGAGACCAGCAAGGTGCTCTGCCCCGACAAGATGGTGCTGATCCCCGACCTGCGCGCGGGCTGCAGCCTGGCCAGCTCGATCACGGGCGCCGACGTGCGGCTGATCAAGCAGCGCTACCCGGGCCTGCCGGTGGTCACCTACGTCAACACCACCGCCGACGTGAAGGCCGAGACCGATATCTGCTGCACCAGCGCCAACGCCGTGCAGGTGGTCGAATGGGCCGCGAAGCAATGGGGCGTCGACCGGGTGATCCTGATCCCCGACGAGTTTCTCGCCCGCAATGTGGCCGCCCAGACCGACGTGAAGATCATCGCCTGGCAGGGCCGCTGCGAGGTGCACGAGCGCTTCAACGCCCAGGACGTGGCCGACATGCGCGAGGCCTATCCCGGCGCCGAGATCCTCGCCCACCCGGAATGCCCGGAGGAGGTCATCGCCGCCGCCGACTTCGCCGGCTCGACCGCCGCGATGAACGACTATGTCGTGGCGCGGAAGCCGAAGCAGGTGGTGCTGATCACCGAATGCTCGATGGCCAGCAACGTCCAGGCCCAGGCCCCCGACACCCAGTTCATCGGCCCCTGCAACATGTGTCCGCACATGAAGCAGATCAGCCTGCTGAACATTCTCGAGGCGCTGGAGAAGGAACAGTTCGAGGTCACGGTCGACCCGGCGCTGGCCGCCCGCGCGCGGCTGGCCGTGCAGCGGATGATCGACCTGCCCCCGCCGGCCGAGCCCGCGCGTTACGACCTGGTCAAGGCGCGCCACCATGTCGACGTCGAGCTGATCTGAGGGGACGCCGCGATGATCGCCATCCGCAAACTCGGCCTCGCCTACGGGGTCAGGGCGACCCCGCCGGAGGTCAGCAAACCCTGGAGCAGCCTGCTGCCCCTCAATGCCCGCAATGTGGTGGAAGAACTGATCCGCCACGGCTGCAGCCTGCAGGACGCCTTCGACGCCATGGTCGTGGCCGATCCCGCCCGAGCCGCACTGGAACTGAGATGACCGAGCGCATTCATCACGACGGGGTCCTGGTCATCGGGGCGGGCCTGGCCGGCCTGACCGCCGCCATGGCCGCGGCGCCGCGCAAGGCGCTGGTGCTGTCGCCGACGCCGCTGAACCAGGGCTGCTCCTCGGCCTGGGCCCAGGGCGGCATGGCCGCCGCGCTTGGCGACGACGACGCTCCGGCGCTGCACGCGGCCGACACCCTGGCCGCCGGCGCGGGTCTCTGCGACGCGGCGATGGTCGAGATCCTGACCCGCGAGGGTCCCGACGCCGTGCGCCATCTGGCCGACCTCGGCGCGCCGTTCGACCGCACGGCCGACGGCCACTTCGCCCAGAGCCTCGAGGCCGCCCACAGCCGCGCCCGCGTGGCCCGGGTCAAGGGCGACCAGGCCGGCCGCGAGATCATGCGCGCCATGACCGTGGCGGCCTTCGTCTCGCCGCTGATCAGCACCCGCGCCGGCGTCCGCGCCCGCCGCCTGCTGCAGGACGCGACGGGCCGGGTCCGCGGCGTGCTGGCCGAACAAAAGGGCCAGCTGATCGAGATCACCGCCGACGCCGTGATCCTGGCCACCGGCGGCATCGGCGGCCTCTACGCCGTCACCACCACCCCCGCCGAGCTGAAGGGCGAGGGCCTGGGCCTCGCCGCCCTGGCCGGCGCCGTCATCGCCGATCCCGAGTTCGTGCAATTCCACCCCACGGCCATCGACATCGGTCGCGACCCCGCCCCGCTGGCCACCGAAGCCCTGCGCGGCGAGGGGGCCCGGCTGCTCAACGCCCGGGGCGAGGCGTTCATGATCAACTACGATCCGGCCGCCGAACTGGCGCCGCGCGACGTGGTGGCCCGCGCCATCCACGCCGAGATCGTCGCCGGCCGCGGCGCCTTCCTCGACGCCCGCACGGCGGTCGGCGGGCACTTTCCCGATGAATTCCCGGCCGTGTTCGCCGCCTGCGTCAGCGCCGGCATCGACCCCCGCTACCAGGTCATCCCGGTCGCCCCGGCCTGCCACTACCACATGGGCGGCGTGGTCACCGACGCCACGGGCGCGACGACCCTGCCCGGCCTCTACGCCGCCGGGGAGTGCGCCTCGACGGGCGTCCACGGCGCCAACCGGCTGGCCTCCAACTCGCTGCTGGAAGCGGCCGTGTTCGGCGCCCGCGCCGGGGCGGCGGCCCGCGATCTGGCCGCGCCGACGGGCCGGATGATCCCCGGCCCGGCCCTGCCCGACCTGCCGGCGCCGGCCCTGGCCGAGCTGCGCCGGGCCATGACCCACGACGCCGGCGTGGTGCGCGACGCCGAGGGCCTGGTCCGGCTGGTCGAGACGGTCGAGACCATGAAGGCCCGCCACGGCGAGGGTCCGATCCTGACCACCGCCGGCCTGGTGGCCGAGGCGGCCCTGGCCCGCCGCGAGAGCCGCGGCGCCCACTACCGCACCGACTATCCCCTGTCGGCCGAGCCGCCGACCCGCACCTACCTGACCCATCCGGGCCAGACCGCCCTCAAGGTCGCCGCCGAATGATCGCCCCCCTGCCCGACCTGCTGATCGATCCCGTCGTCCGCGCCGCCCTCGCCGAGGATCTCGGCCGGGCCGGCGACATCACCGCGCTCGCCTGCATCGACGCCGACGCGCGGCTGGAGGCGACCTTCGGCGCCCGCAAGGCCGGGACGATCGCCGGCCTCGCCTGCGCGCGGCTGGCGATCATCGCCATGGACCCGCAGGCGAAGTTCAAGGCGAAGGTCAGCGACGGCGATCAGGTCGCGGCCGGCGCCGTGCTGGCCAAGGTCTCGGCCAACGCCCGCGCCCTGCTGTCGGCCGAGCGCACGGCGCTGAACCTGCTGGGCCGGCTCAGCGGCGTGGCGACCCTGACCCGCACCTATGTCGACGCCGTGGCCGGCACGACCGCCCGCATCACCGACACCCGCAAGACCACGCCGGGCCTGCGCGCGCTGGAGAAGTACGCCGTCCGTTGCGGCGGGGCGCTGAACCACCGCTTCGGCCTGGATGACGCCATCCTGATCAAGGACAACCACGTCGCGGCCTGCGGCGGGGTCGGCGAGGCCATCCGCCGCGCTCGCGCCTTCGCCGGCCATCTGGTCAAGGTCGAGTGCGAGGTCGACAGCCTGAACCAGCTGGCCGAGGCCCTCGACGCCGGCCCGGACGTCGTCATGCTGGACAATTTCAGCCTCAAGAACCTGCGCATCGCCGTCGGCATGACCGCCGGCCGCGTGGTGCTCGAGGCGTCGGGCGGGGTGACGCTGGAGACCGTCCGCGACATCGCCGAGACCGGCGTCGACGTGATCAGCGTCGGCGCCCTGACCCATTCGGCGTCCGTGCTGGACATTGGCCTGGACGCGGCCTGACCTCCGCAGGCGACGCCTGACGATTCACGGATCATTACCGCCGCGGCGGCTACACCCTTCGCGAGAGAGGGTGGGCGATGCGTCTGGCGAGACTGTTGATCTACCCGGTGCTTCTGCTGACCGCCTTCATCGGCATGCTGCCGGGTGCGGTGTTCCTCGGCATGCTGGCGCTGATCGTGCCGGGGCTGATCCTGGTCGCGGCGCCGACGGTGGCGCTCTACGCACCGTTCGTCGACCTGCTGGTCACCGGACTTTTCACCCGCCGCCCGCTGCTGTGGCTGCCGGGCCTGTTCGGCCTGGCGCTGATCGGCGCCGCCCTGCCGCTGGGCGCCAGCCAGGCCCTCGACAAACGCATCGCCGCCGAGACGGCCGGCGACTTTGAGCGCGATCCCGGCGGCGCGCCCCGCCGGCTGCTGCTCTACGACCATCGCCGCACGGCGGGCGCGGCCGGCAGCCTCTACGCCGGGCGCTGGCTCTACGACAGTTCCGACGGCTCGGCCTGTGACGACACCTGCGCCCGGCTGCTGTTGAACCGCAAGGTCGAGGCGATCATCCGGCCCTCCGGCCGGGACCTGCCCCAGCTGCTGGACCTCGCGGGCGGGTACGCCGGGCCGGCGAGGGTCTACACCTACGAGCCGGCCGCCACCTGCCCGGCCGGCAACCGGCTGGACCTCGACGTCAAGGCCGACACCCTGGCGGTGATCGGCGCCGGTCACTGCATCATCGGCCGCGAGGTCACGGCCCCCGCCTTCGACACCGCCGTCACCGGCCTCGTCGAGAGCGCCGGCGGCGCCCCGCGGCTCGACCCGATGGCCGACGGTCTGACCAGCGTCACCCGCCGCGCGATCTGGCGCTGCGGCCCCGCCGGCTGCGCCGCCACCGCCGTGCGCACGACGATCACCGCCCGCCGGCTCGCCGCCCCCCTTGTCGTGGGCATCGAGGACCACGCCGACATGAACCTGCGCCGGGCCTTCCGACGCCAGAGCGTGACGATCCATCCGGGCGGGCGGGACGCCTGGATCCTGTCCCTGTTCCGGATGACGCGCGCGCCCCTGCCCGCCGTCGATCCGGCCCGCCAGCGCCAGAGCGCGGCCGCGACGCTGGCCGCCGCCGCCGCGGAGCGCCGGCCCTTGAGCGCGGCCGAGGCCCAGACCATCGGCCAGGTCCTGAGGATCATGGCCGATCGGCCGGAGACGCCCACGGCCGACGACCTGGCGCTGCTACGGACCATCGCCCTGCACCCGACCGCCGACTTCCTGATCTATTTCTCGCAGGTCTTCTACGCCCACCCCGAGGCCCGGGCCGAGGTGGCCGACGCCGCCGTCGCCGGCTTCGCCCGGACCGCGTCGCGCGAGGACCCGCGCAGGCAGAGCGGTCTGCGCCGCTCCCTCGCCTCGGTCATCGCCGATCTGCCGGCGGACAGCTTCAGCGCCCGGGGCCCGGCCATCCTGCGGGCGGCGGCCATTCCCGGCGCACTGGACGGCGCCGGCGACCTGCTGACCCGGCTCGGCGACCTCGGTCCGGCGGCGGTTCCGCTGCTCAGCCGCGCGCTGGCGGAGCCCGGCGACGCGGAAGCGGCGGCCTACGGCCTCTGCCGGGTCGGCGCCCCGGCCGTGGGCGCGGCCCCGGCTCTCGTGTCGATGCAGGCCAACGGCTCCCCCTGGAGCCGCGACCGCGCCCGCGTCATCGCCGTCACCCTGGCGCGGATGGGACGGCCCGACCTGATCCGCCGGCCGCCGCCCGAGGCCTACGTGCGGGTCAACGCCGCGGGCAAACGCTACGATGACGCCTGGTTCGATGCCGTGCCGCCGACGATCACGCCCGCATCGCCGCCGGACGTCTGTTCGCAGGACACCGTCCGCAACCGCCGGGCCCGGCGGCCGCGACCACCTGAATCGCGCTAGGATCCTCGCCAGAGGTGACCCATGCACATCGACCTGACCGGCAAGACCATCCTGGTGACCGGCGCCAGCCGGGGCATCGGCGCGGCCATCGCCACCGCGCTCGCGGGCTCGGGCGCGACGGTCGCGGTGCACTGTTCGGCCTCGCCGGACGAGGCGGCCGCTGTCGCCGCCGCCTGCGGTCATGACGCCCGGGTGTTCATCGCTGACCTCGCCGACCCGACCGCCTGCCAGCGGCTGTGGCGTGAGGTCATCGACCACTACGGCCGCGTCGACGCTCTGGTGAACAACGCGGGGGTAGCCGCCGCCGCGGGCGACGCCTCGATCGACCGCTGGCTGGAAATCTGGAACCGGACCCTGGATGTGAACCTGCGCGCCGCGGCCCTGCTCTGCCGGCTGGCGACCGACCACTTCATCGCGCGCGGCGGCGGGCGGATCATCAACATCAGCTCGCGGGCGGCGTTCCGCGGCGACCAGCCGGACTACATCGCCTACGCCGCCTCAAAGGGTGGCATGGTCGCCCTGACGCGTTCGATCGCGCGCGGCTACGGCAAGCAGGGCATCGTCGCCTTCAACGTCGCGCCGGGCTTCACCCGCACGGCCATGGCCCAGGACTTCATCGACCGGTACGGCGAGGACTACGCCGTCAGCGACATCGCCCTGACCCGGCTGACCGAGCCGAAGGACATCGCCCCGACGGTGGTGTTCCTCGCCAGCGGCCTGGCCGATCACGCCACCGGCGCGACGATCGACATCAACGCCGCGTCCTACGTCCACTAGGCGGCGGACGGCGCCTCGGCGGGACCCGGCGCGCGGCGCTTCGCCAGCCAGGCCTGCACCGGCGCGTCGACATAGCGGTGGAACAGCGCGGCCACGACCAGGGCCAGCGGCAGCGACAGCGCCCACAGGCCCCAGTGCAGGGCCGGCGCCAGCGTCACCTTGCGCGCCAGGGTCTCCAGCGCCCCGAACCACAGCAGGCCCGTCAGGGCATGGGTCACGAACAGGGCGAACGACAGCTTGGCCCCCTGCTCGATCAGGGCCGATGGCCGGCGCACGGGCAGGCGGCCGAAGCCCCAGACGATGACCGCGATGCAGACCAGGCTCGGCAGGTCGACCCGGCCGGCGACCTGCAGCATGACGAAGGCGACGAACGCCAGGCCCGCCAGCACGCGCGCCATCGACACGGACGGCGCGCCCAGCTCGACCATCCGCGCGATGCAGACGCCGAGCAGGAACAGCGGCGCGGCCCGGACGACGCCCAGGCTGTAGTCGAGGTCATAGAGGGTGTGATGGAACACGGCCTTGCAGATCAGGTCCGCGCCCATCATGCCGGTCAGGCCCAGCGCCAGCAGGGCCGCCGGGCTGGTCAGGCGGCTGACCCAGCGCCAGAGCAGCGGGAAGGCGGCGTAGCAGACCAGCAGCGCCGACAGCGACCAGCTGGGGTGGTTCCAGCCGCCGCCGCCGGCGACGCCCCAGGCCTGGACCATGAAGGCCTGCATCAGCAGGGCCAGCGGCGTGAAATTGGCCGGATGCACGGGCCGGTCGCCGGCCATCTCGGCCGCCAGCACGATGACGCCCATCACCGCCAGCACGATCAGCTGCGCCGGCCACAGGCGGGTCAGGCGCTTCTTCACGAAGCCCACCAGGCTCACCCGGCCCGACAGGATCTGACCGCCATAGGCCCGGCCCAGCACGAAGCCCGACAGGATGAGAAAGAAGTCCGTCGCCAGATAACCGCGCCCGAACACCGGGTGCAGATCGGCCAGCACCAGCGGCGCTTCGGCGCCATAGTGGTACAGCACGATCAGCAGCGCCGCGGCCAGGCGCAGCGCATCGAGCGCGCCACCGCGGCCGGCCTCCCCGGAATGGGCTACTGAATGGGACAGATCTCGCGTCAAAAGAGAAAACTCCGGGCTCTGCCAAGGGATATTGCAATCGCCGGGCCGCCGCTTATCTGTATCTGATCCGGTTACTCAAGGAGGCATCCATGACCGCCCGCATGCCCGTGCTCTTCCTCGGCCATGGCTCGCCGATGAACGCGATCGAGGACAATGCCTGGCGGCGCGGCTGGGCCGAAGTCGCCGCCGGCCTGCCCCGCCCGAAGGCGGTGCTGTGCGTCTCGGCCCACTGGGAGACGCGCGGTGCCGCGGCCGTGTCGGCCGCCGAACACCCCGGCACCATCCATGACTTCGGCGGCTTTCCGCAGGCGCTGTTCGATGTGCAGTACCCCGCGCCCGGCGATCCGGCGCTGGCGGCGCGGGTCGGCGAGTTGCTGGCGCCCGATCCGGTCGTGCAGCACCCGGGCCGCGGCCTCGACCACGGCGCCTGGAGCGTGCTGCTGCCGATGTACCCGGCGGCCGACGTGCCGGTCGTCCAGCTGAGCCTCGACCGCGGCCGGACGGGCGCCTGGCACTACGCCGCCGGCCGCCGCCTGGCCGCCCTGCGCGACGAGGGGGTGCTGATCGTGGCCAGCGGCGACATCGTCCACAATCTGCGCGACGTCGACTGGCGCAGCGGCGCGACCCCGGCCTGGGCGCCGCGCTTCAACGAAGCGGCCAAGGCCCTGATCGAGACCGGCGACCACGGGCCGCTGATCGACTTCGAGCGCCTCGGCCCCGACGCGGCCTGGTCCATCAACAGCGCCGAACACTACCTGCCGCTGCTCTACGCACTCGGCGCGGCGGACGCGGGCGAGCCGGTCGGGTTCTTCAACGACGATGTCTTCGCGGGGATTTCGATGACGAGCGTGCAGTGGGGCTAGGGAGCAGGAAGCAGGAAGCAGTTCGACCTTGCGCGCCACCGGCGCCGCGCCAATCCCTCTGCTACGCCCTACGCCCTACAGCCGCGCCGCCGCCTCTTCCGCCGCCCCCGTCCTCACCGACATCGCCCGCTCGTTGAACGCCTTGATCGTCGCCAGCACATGGGCCGGCGCCGTCTCCGGCCGCCCGGCGTTGAACGGCGGGGCCGGGGCGTACTCCAGCGCCAGCTGCAGGCCCTGGGCGAAGTCGTCGCCGGCGATCTCGGCGGCCAGGGTCAGGGCGAAGTCGATGCCCGCCGTCACACCGCCGCCCGTGACGTAACGGCCGTCGCGCACCACCCGCGCCGGGTCGGGGATCGCCCCGAACAGCGCCAGCTGGTCGCGCCAGGCCCAGTGGCAGGCCGCCCTGCGCCCCTTCAGCAACCCGGCCGTCGCCAGGATCAGCGATCCGGTGCAGACCGAAGTGACCCAGGTCGCGCCCTCCGCCAGTCGCCGGATCTGGCCGATGAACACCGGGTCGAGCATCGCCTGGGTCGTCCCGAACCCGCCCGGAATGCACAGCAGGTCGCAGGCCTCGATGTCCGCGAACCGCGTCAGGCCGGCGAAGGTCAGGCCGTCGGCCTCCATCTCGCCGCCGTCGAGGCTGGCCACCGTCGTCACCGCGCCCGGCAGGCGCGAGAGGAACTGGTGCGGTCCGGTGAAGTCGAGGTGCGTGACTCCGGGATACAGGGCGAAGACAATGCGCAGGGAATCGGTGGTCATGAGGCGGGCTCCGGTTGACGTCGCCACCCTGCCGGACCTAGCGTCCGTCCGAAATGACAATATTCCCTCATTTTCCGCCATGCGCGCGATAGGCGTCCTCGTCTTCGAGGGATTCCAGCTGCTCGACGCGGCCGGGCCGATCGGCGCGTTCGAGATCGCCGGACGCTATGTGCCGGGGGCTTACGACATCAGAATTCTGTCGCGGAGCGGCGGCCGGGTGGCCAGCTCCTCGGGCGTGACGCTGGACAGCCTGTCGTTCGCCGACGCCGGCCCGCTCGACACCCTGCTGGTCTCCGGCGGCGAGGGCACGCGGGGGCCGTCGATCGACGCGGCGACGCTCGACTACGTGCGCCAGACCCACCGCACGGCCCGCCGCACGACCAGCGTCTGCTCGGGCGCCTATGTGCTGGCCCAGGCCGGCCTGCTCGACGGCAAACGCGCCACGACCCACTGGAACCGCAGCAAGGACTTCGCCCGCCGCTATCCGAAGGTGAGGCTGGAGCCGGACCGCATCTGGATCCGCGACGGGGCGATCTGGACCAGCGCCGGAATCACCGCCGGCATCGACCTGGCCCTGGCCCTGATCGCCGAGGACCTCGGCGAAGACGTCGCCCGCAAGACCGCCCAGCAGCTGGTCGTCTACCACCGCCGCCCCGGCGGCCAGTCGCAGTTCTCGGCCCTGCTGGAGCTGGAGGCCGGCGGCCGCTTCGACAGCCTGATGGCCTGGGCCCGCGTGAACCTGCGCAACCCGCTGACCGTCGAGGAACTGGCCGCCCGCGCCGGCATGAGCGAACGTAACTTCGCGCGCGCCTTCACCGCGGCCACCGGCTTCACCCCGGCCAAGGCCATCGAACGCCTGCGCGTCGAGGCCGCCCGCACCCTGCTCGACTCCCAGCCGCTGCAGGTCGAGGACGTGGCCCTGGAAACCGGCTTCGGCGACGCCGAGCGGATGCGCCGGGCCTTCATCCGCGCGTTCGGCCAACCGCCCCAGGCGCTGCGGCGGGCGAGAGCGGCATAGGGGACAGGCGCGTCAGTGCGTGTCCCCAGCACCCTGAAGCGGCGGGGGACACGTACCGAAGGCGGTACATGTCCCCGCTAGTACGCCGGCCCGCCGGGGAACATGTGCATGTAGGGCTGCGCCTCGGCGATCACGCGCTGGAACGACGGCCGCGTCTCCAGCCGGTCGTAGTAGGCCTGCAGCACCGGGCGGTCGCCCCAGGGGTGGCAGCGCTGGGCGTAGAACAGCGACGGGCTGGCGCTGACGTCGGCCAGCGAATAGGCCTCGCCGGCCGCCCAGGTCCGGCCGTCGGACAGGGTCGCCTCCAGCCAGCCGTAGGCCTTGTCGAGCAGGGCCCGCGCCTCGGCCACGCCGAACGGGTCCTTGGCGCCCTCGGGGCGGATGACCTCGAACACCAGCCGCCCCTGCGGCGTCATGACGTAGTTGTCGAAGAACCGGTCGAGGAAGCGCGCCGTAAGCGCCGCGTCGGGATCGGCCTGGATCAGGCCGGCCCCCGGATAGTGGCGGTCGAGGTACTCGATGATGATGCTGGACTCGACGACGGTCTGGCCGCGCGCCTCGTCGCGCAGCAGCGGCATCTTGCCGACCGGCCAGCGCTGCATGAACTCGACCACCGGCCCGTCCTCGGCCCCGAACTGGATCATCTCGAAGGTGAACGGCGTCCCGGCCTCATAGAGCGGGATCAGCGCCTTCCAGCAGTAGGACGACAGCGGATGGGCGAAGAGGCGCAGGGTCATGGGAGGCTCGACTGGATATCAGTAAAGCATTCTCTTTAGTGTTCCAGTGTGTGGCGGTCAAGCTGAAGGGGCTAGGGGCTAGGGGCTAGGGGCTAGCCGATCGCTCCAACATCGCGCCTACTCCACTAGCCCCTAACCCCTATTCCCTAGCCCCTCCGAGCCCATGCCCCTCCCCGCCGTCTACGCCGCCCACCGCCTCGTCCCCGCCAGGAGCTTCGACGATCTCAAGGTCGGCGACCGCTATCCCCTGCCCTCGCGCACCCTCGGCGACGGCAACTTCGCGGCCTTCCAGGCGGTCAGCCTCGACAACCATCCGATCCACTACGACGCCGAATACTGCCAGGCGCTCGGCCATCCGGGGCCGCTGGCGCACGGGCTGCAGGTGCTGTGCTTCACGGCGGCCGGCGCGGGCCTTTTCCCGCACGAGATCGGCGACGCCCTGCTGGGCATGATCGAGGTTCGCGCCAGGGTCTTGAAGAGCGCGTATCCGGGCGACACCCTCTACCCTGCGCTGGAGATCACGACCCTGAAGCGCCAGCGGACGACGGGCGTGGTGACCATGAAGGCCACCGTGACCAACCAGAAGGGCGAGGTCGTTCTGGACGGCGAACACGTCTATCTGCTGAAACTCTGAGACCCACCCCCGCGACCGGGACCGCCATGACCGATCCGCAGCCCCGCCCCCGCAAGCCCAGCCTGCTGGGCCGCCTCGGCCCCGGCCTGATCACCGGCGCGGCCGACGACGACCCCGGCGGCGTGGCGACCCACTCCCAGGCCGGCGCCGCCTTCGGCTTCAACATGCTGTGGAGCGTGGTGCTGGCCTATCCGCTGCTGGCCGGCATCCAGCAGATCGTCGCCCGTATCGGCCGGGTCACCGGGCACGGCCTGGCGGCCAATGTGAAGCGCGTCTTCCCGGCCTGGCTGCTGGTCATCCTGGTGCTGTCGCTGCTGGTGGCCAACACCATCAACATCGCCGCCGACATCGCCGCCATGGGCGAGGCCGCGGCCCTGGTCGTGCCGGGCGTCGACAAGTTCGTCTTCGCCCTGGCCTTCGGCGTCGGCTGCGTGCTGCTCGAGATCTTCATGAGCTACAAGCGCTACGTCCGGGTGCTCAAGTGGCTGACCCTGTCGCTGCTGGCCTACGCGGGCATCGTGTTCACGGTGAAGATCCCCTGGGGCGAGGTGGCGCTGCGCTCGTTCGTGCCGGAGATCAGCTTCACCCCGGCCTTCCTGACCATGGTCGTGGCCGTGTTCGGCACGACGATCAGCCCCTACATGTTCTTCTGGCAGAGTTCGCAGGAGGTCGAGGATCTCGGGACCGATCCGGAAAAGCGGTCCCTGCTGCACACGCCGCACCTCGCCCCGGCCGAGTTGAAGCGCATCCGCTTCGACACCTGGACCGGCATGGCGGTCTGCAGCCTGATCGCCTTCTTCATCGTCCTGACCACCTCGGTCACCCTGCACGTCAACGGCGTCACCGACATCCAGAGCGCCGCCCAGGCGGCCCAGGCCCTGCGACCGATCGCCGGGGATCTGGCCTTCCTGCTGTTCAGCCTCGGCATCATCGGCACGGGCCTTCTGGCGGTGCCGGTGCTGGCGGGTTCGGCGGCCTACGCCATCTCCGAGTCGTTCGGCTGGCCGATGGGGCTGGACCGCAAGCTCGGCCAGGCGCCGGGCTTCTACGCCATCATCGCGGCGGCGACCCTGGGCGGGGTGGCGCTGGGCCTGACGACGATCGACCCGATCAAGGCGCTGTTCTGGAGCGCGGTGCTCAACGGCCTGGTCGCCGTGCCGATCATGGTCACGGCCATGGTGCTGGCCTCGCGCCCGTCCGTCATGGGGCCGTTCACCATCGGCCGGACGCTGAAGATCCTCGGCTGGATCGCCACCGGCGTGATGGCGGTCGCGGGCGTCGGCATGTTCCTCGCTTGACCGCCCCGGCGGCAACCGGATTGTCTGACGCAAAACAAACGGGGAGACGAACCATGGGCGCCGACGGTCGCAAGAGCATCTTCATCACCGGCGCGGCCAGCGGCATCGGCCTGGCCACGGCCAAGCGCTTCGCCGCCGAGGGCTGGTTCGTCGGCCTGGCCGACATCGACACGACCGGCCTGAAGCTGGCCCAGGGCGCGCTCGGCGCCGGCAACTGCAGCACCCACAAGCTCGATGTCCGCGACCGCGCCGCCTGGAAGAAGGAAATCGCCGCCTTCGCCAAGGCCACCGGCGGGCGGCTCGACGTGCTGCTCAACAACGCCGGCATCGCCAACTACGGCTGGTTCGAGGATCAACCCGACGACGAGATCGACCGGCAGATCGACATCAACATCAAGGGCGTGTCCAACGGCGCCCGCGCGGGCCTGCCGCTGCTGATCGCCACCCCGGGCTCGACGCTGATCAACGTGGCCTCCTGCGCCGGCCTGTTCGGCGCCCCGAAGATGGCCATGTACTGCGCCACCAAGTTCGCCGTGCGCGGCCTGTCCGAGGCGCTCGACATCGAGTTCAGCCGTCACGGCGTGGCCGTGCGCTGCATCATGCCGTGGTTCGTCGACACGCCGATCCTGCAGGCCGGCTCCCAGGGCAGCAACGAGAAGATCGCCGACTCCATCCGCGCGGGCGGCTCGGAGGTCTACACCGTCGAGGAAGCCGCCGACGTGATCTGGCGCTCGTTGCAGAGCAAGGACGTGCATTCGATCGTCGGCAAGGCGGGCAAGCAGCTGCGCTTCGCCACCCGCTTCATGCCGGGATCGATCAGGAAGCGCTTGAAGGCGTCGGCGCTGCTTTAGCCGCCGTATCGGCCACCGGCTCGCGGTGCGGCGCGGAGGCCGGTTCGGCCGGCTTGCCGGCCGGGCCGCCGAGCGCCCGGTCGCTGCTCGAGACCTCCAGCGTCGTCTGGGCGGTGGCGGCGATGAACACCGCCTCCGTCGACGGCGCCGATCCGGCGTAGGGCACGGGCTCGCCCGGCATGCCGAGGCTGGCGTAGATCGGACGATCGCCGAGCTCCGGACCTGACCGCGCGGGGGCCCGGTCGAACGCGCCCGGCGCGCCGCCGCGACCGCCGAAGCGGTAGAAGATGTGCAGGCCGACCTGGCTCACGCGGACCAGATGCGGACCCCAGCCCGGCGAGACGTTGATGGTGTGGAAGTGGGTCGCGTTGCCGACCTCGTTCATCACGCCGCCCGACAGGGCGCGGGCCGCCACGCGCTCGGCGCGGGCCCAGGCGCCCGGCTCGCGACGCTTCCGCATCGAGCCGTCGCAGGCGAAGCTGAACTGGCAGACGCCGCCGGTCGAGGCGCCCTGGAACACCACGCCGCAGACCGTCTTGGGGAAGGCCGGGTGCCGCGCGCGGTTCAGGACCACCTGGGCCACGGCCGCCTGGCCGGCCGGGGTCTCGCCGCGAGCTTCGTAATAGACGGCCTGGGTCAGGCATTCGAGATCGCGCGAGTCCTCCAGCGCCCCGTTGAGGCGGAAGGGCTCGGCGGCGGGATTGAACGGCCCGCCGAAGCTGGCCCGCAGCAGCAGGCCCTCGGCCGACGGACGCTGGGTCGAGGCGCGGCGCTCGAGGCGGGCCGCGAACAGGGCCGCCTGACGGTCGCGCTGGGCGCCGCCGGCGCTGGTGAACGGGTCGTGACGCTCGGCGACGGCCAGGGCCGCGGGATCCATCCCGCCGACCATCCGTTCGAGGGAGGCGTCCGAATAGCTGCCCGATGCGACGTCGGCGATTTCCGAGACGCGGTGGTGCTGGTCGGCGGCCTGGGCCATGCCGCCGAGAAGGTACGCGGCGCCGACGATCGCGCCGCAGGCCGAGCCTACCAGCGTTCCGGTCAAAGCGACGCTCATCAGCGCGCGCACGGGTGCGCGCGTCTGCGATTGGAATGACAAGAGTTTCGTGTCCTGTGCGACGAGGGCGGATTTGCCCCCCGACAATCACCCCGAAAGACGCCAACGCGATCTGACAGGATGGGGATTCGACCGGTTCACGAAATGGCCGAAATCCGACTTGTGGCCGGCCTTATGACTCAATTGGCCACGATTCGCAATAGGATGTTGCGCTGCAACATAATTCCCGCGTCAGGTGATCGAGGAGCTCGGCGGGGTTCTCTTGAGATTCAACAGGTTGCGCAGAGTCTAGCGAAGCGGTGCGGCGCGGCGAATTCTCGCCGTGCGGGCAGGGCGGAACCACGACTGCTTGCGCTCGTTGAACGCGGGTCAGCCCGCGACTCGGGCCATCCCACAAGGCCACTCTCATGCGTATCCAGACGACTCTTTCCCTGACCCTGATCGCTCTGGCCGGCGCCGGCCTCGCCGGTTGCGGCCACAACATGCAGCAGCGCGCCGCCACCGGCGCCATCGCCGGCGCGGTTGTCGCCGGACCGCCCGGCGCGGTCGTCGGCGCGGCCGCCGGCGCCGTGGTCAACGAAGCCAAGAAGCCCAACTAGTCCGCCCGGCGTTGCCAGCGCCGCGAACTGGAGTCACCCTTCTCCCCAGGAGCGTTCTCTTGGGGAGAAGACGATGAAACTGGCGCTGTACCTCGTGACCGCCGCGACCCTGGTCGCCACGCCCGCCCTCGCGACGGATCTCCTCTACCCGGGCGGGACGGCGCTGACCGAAGGCGTCGCCGGCAAGCCCTACTGGGCCGTCCAGGCCAACTGCGCGGGCGTCTACGGCGCGGCCAGCGCCTGGCGCGCCGAGACGGGCGACACCGCCGGCGCCGCCGACGCGAAAGCCCAGGGCGTGGCCTTCTTCAAGGACGCCGTCGACCGCGTGATGAAGGATCGCGGCGTCAACCGCGCCGACGCCATCGCGGCCCTCGGCCCGGCGGTGGTCAAGGGACGCGGCGAGGCGCTGGACATGCTCCGCGCCGAGGGCGACGGCCCCGCCTCGAAGTGGAATTTCGCCCGCAGCGCCTGTCTCGACGTGCGCGACGCCTACCACGCGTCCTGACGGCCCGATCCCTGACGGGCGGTCAAACCTTCTGATCGCTTGACGCTGGACGCGCCCGGGGGCCTGACTGGCGCCCAAGGCCGCCCTCGGGGATTTGCATGCGTTTACGTTCAGTACTGGTCGCCCTGTCCGCCCTGACGGCCACGGGCGCCGCCTTCCCCGCCGCGCCGCAGTCGATCGGCCGACAGATGGACCTGTTGCGGCTCGAGGAGCAGGCCGCCACGGTGGTCGGCGTCCTGTCGGAAAGCGACTTCAAGGCCTGCGAGGCCAGACTGCCGACGCTGAGGGCGATCATGGCCGATCCCCGGTTCGACCGGATCCGCGAGGAGGTCCGCCGGCCGTTCCTGTTCTCGGTGATCCTCTGCAGCGAGATCAAGGACCGCCCGCTCGGCCTCGAGGCCGCCCGCAGGCTTGAACCGCTGGCCACCGAGCCGATGGAGATCGGGGCGGTGCAGACCATCCAGATTTCCGACGCCATCGCGCGCGACGCCATGGCCGACGCCACGCGCCGCTTCCTCAAGCTGATGGACGCCCAGCCCGCGGCGGTCGCCATCTGGCGCCCCGCCATGGTCGGCGTGTTCGCTGACTATCTCGACGACGATCCGGACCTGGCGCTGACGGCCCTGGGGCGGATCACCGCCTTCGCCTGGAAGAATCCGCAGAGCCAGCGCGCGGCGAAGAACGAATGGGCCCTCGCCTACGGCTGGCAGCTGGGCGACCGGGGCCGGACAGCCGACGCGGCGAAGGCGGTGGCCGCGGCCGATGATCCGCGCGTGCTGATGTATGTCGCCGCCGACCGCCGGTTCGAGAAGACCTGGAGCGACACGGCGCGCTTCGACTGGACCGCGCTGGAGGAAGCCGCCCTGGCCCGCGCCCGCTCCGAAATGGAGTCGGCGCCAGAGACCCTGGCCCCGGTTCATGACGCGCTGGCGTCCCTGCGCGCGCTCGGCCGCTATGACGAGGCGATCCTGATCGGTCAGGCCTACCGCGCCCGGCTGCAGGACGGCGAGGCCTTCGACGATCGCGAGGAGCAGGGCCACCAGGTGCTGATCCAGCTGGCCAACACCCTCGTCGACACCGGCGACGTCAGGGAGGCCGAGGCGGTGTTCATCGAGGCCATCGGCCCCGACGACGCGCGCGGCGACTCGACCGACGCGCGGATGAACTGGGGCGGCCGGCTGCTCGACCTGGCCCGCCCGCGGGACGTGCTGAAGGTGCTGGACGGCATCGACACCGACTATGTCACGCCCTACGGCAAGGCCTGGATCGACGCCCAGAAGACCTGCGCCTGGAGCGACATCGATCCGAAGACCGCCGAGCCGCTGCTGGAGTCCCTGCGCAAGCGCCGGGACGACAACCCCGGCGCCCTCAGCGAGGCGCTGATCTGCGCCAACCGTCTGGACGAGGCCGCGGCCCTGCTGATCTGGCGGCTGCAGGACCCCGAGCACCGCGCCGGCGCCCTCGACCCCTTCTGGTCGGCGAAGCCTCCGCCGGTGATCACGCCGTGGCTGGCCGAGTTCAACCGCCGCCGTCTGGCGATCCAGGCCCGTCCGGACGTCCAGGCGGCCCTGGCCAGGGTCGGCCGCCCGGTCACCACGCCGCTCGGCGGCGACTACTGGGGCGGATTCTAGGCGTTCCGCGACAATCGGTCATTCCGCACGACTACCTAGCCGGCTGATGCCGCCTGACCGCGGACTCCTTGGTTAACAAGGCCTTGCGGCGGCGGCGGGAACGACCGTTCCCGGCTCTAGGTAAAAATACGCGGCTGCGCGGACGGCGGCCCGCTGCCTTCCATAACCCGAACCGGGCCACCAGGGCGCCGGAGGAACGGGGAGGCCGGAATGCGTGTATTGCTGCTGGATCCGATCGACAACCGCCGGGACCTGACCGCCGATCTGCTGGCGAGGGACGGCCATGTGGTGGAGGGGGTCGACGATGCCGACGACGCGATCCAGCTGGCCCGCCTGTCGGATTTCGATCTTCTGATTATCGAATCCGGCCCGGTCGGCGACAGCGCGGCGGCGATGGTGCAGGCGGTCCGCCGGGCCGGCGCGACCACCCCGGTGATCATCCTGTCCGAGGCGGTCCACGCCGCGGTGCGCATCCGCGCCCTTGGCCTGGGGGCCGACGATTTTCTCTGCCGGCCGTTCGACGCCGAGGAACTGTTCATGCGCATGACGGCCGTCGTCCGGCGCACCTACGGCCTGGCGGAGTCGGCGGTGTCGGTCGGACCGATCCGGCTCGATCTCGTGGCCCGGACGGTGGAAGTCGGCGGACGGCCGCTCGCGCTCACGCCCAAGGAATACGCGGTTCTGGAAGTGCTGGGCCTGCGCCCGGGTCATGTCATGGGCCGCGACGCCCTGCTGGACCATCTCTACGGCGGCCTGGAAGACCGCTGCGACAAGGTCATCGACGTCTACATCTGCCGGCTGCGGCACAAGCTGCAGCGCGCCTGCGGCGGCCGCGACTACCTGCAGACCGAATGGGGGCGTGGCTTCGTGCTTCGCGAGCCCCGACCGCTGGCCGCCTGACGCGTGAGGGAGGGAGTCACGCCATGTTCACCCACCGCACATCGCGCGCCCGCCGCTTCCGCCTTGGAGGCTTGATGCCGCTCGCCCTGACCGGGGCGATCCTGGGCGCCGGGTTTCAGTTCGTCAACGAACCGGTTGGCGAGGACGCCGCCGTCAGTGCGGTCATGGTCGACGCCGCCGACGGCGGCGTTGTCTACGAGCAGGCCGCCGACGCGCCGCGGGCCCCGGGCGCCGCGACGCGGCTGATGGCCCTGTACCTCGCTTTCGAGGGGCTGGAAGCCGGCCGGGTGCGGCTGTCCGACCGCCTGCCGTCGGAAGCAGGCCACCCGCCGGCCACGGTTGCGGACGGCGTCCGGGCGATGGCGGACGGATCCGCCCCGGCCCTGGCCGCGGCGCTGGCCCGGCGGCTCTGGGGCAGCGAAGCCGCCTTCGTCGAGCAGATGTCGCAACGGGCCCGGGCGCTGGGCATGGCGCACAGCCGCTTCGTCAACCTCACCGGCGCCGACGATCCCCGCCAGGTCAGCAGCGCCCGCGACATGGCCAGTCTCGTCTGGTCCCTTTCCCGCGATTTTCCGCGCTACACCGCCGCGTTGGATCGCCCGGCGGGACTTCGCCAAACCGCCCTGTTGCAGGTCGTCGCGCCGGCCGCCTGCCTGGCGCCGGCCGTTCACCGCACCGCGTGCGGAACGCCGCCGCCGGTGAAGGCGCCCGATCAGCAGGTGATCGCGGTGATCCTCGGCCGCCCGGCCCCGCGCCTGTCCGACGCGCGCGCGCTCGCCCACGCCGCCGCGGTGGTCGTGCGCCAGGCGCTGCTGGGACGCCCGGTCACCCTGACCGGCGTGCCCGGGCCCGCTTCGCCCGATCCCCTGCGGAGCCCGGAGTCCTCGGTCCCCGGCGAGAGCCTCAAGATCGTCGTCGTGGATCCGCGGAGACAACCGGCCCCGGACCGACTGGTGGCGGAGAATGACATCGCCCCCCTGCCGCCGCCGCCAGTCCCGCGGCCGACGGCCGCGCCCGTGGCCCAGGTCGCCCGCGCGGCGCCGCCGTCCAGCGCCGGCTGGGTGATCCAGATCGGCGCCTTCAGGTCCGCCGACGAGGCCCGCGATCAGCTCAGTGGTCTGACGGATCGCCTGCCGGACGTGCTTCGCCCGCTGCCGCGACATGTGGAGCGTGCGCCGGGCGGACTCTACCGGGCCCGGTTCGAGGCGCCGGCCCCCGGCGTGGCCGAGGCCGCCTGCAAGGCGGTCCAGAGCGCGGGACGCCCCTGCCTGGCCCTGGCCATGGGACAAACCGCCACGGGATGAGAGGTTGACGCAAGGGAAGCCACGGCGCAATTTTCGGGTGAACCGCGCCTGTCATGCGCGTCATAAGGGGTCCCTTCCGTGGCGGCCCGGACTTCAGCCTCTGCTTCGCGAAGGCCCCCCCGGGGCATTCGTTGACTGTCCGCATTGTTCATGTCGTCGACGACGATGAGGCGATGCGCGATTCCCTCGCCTTCGTCCTTGAGGCGGCGGGCGCCTACCGCGCCGTCCTGCATGTCTCGGGCGTCGACTTCCTCGCGCGCTATGAGGATCAACCGTTCGGCTGCATCCTTCTGGACATCAACATGCCCGGCCTCAACGGTCTTGAGGTGCAGCAGCGTCTCAACAGTCTGGGATCGACCATGCCGCTGATCGTCCTGACCGGCTACGCCGAAGTCGGACAGGCGGTGCAGGCGATGAAGGCCGGCGCCCGCGACTTCATCGAAAAGCCGTTCGACCCGGCCCTGCTGTTCGCGGCCCTCGACGCGGCCCTGGGCGCGGCCTTGGGCCCTTCCGCGCAGGACGAGACCGCCCGCCGCGCCCGCGAGGCCGTCGACCGCCTCTCGCCTCGGGAACGGGATGTGCTTGCGGGTCTCCTGCAGGGCCATCCCAACAAGGTCATCGCCTTCCACCTCGGTCTGAGCCCGCGGACCGTCGAGATCCATCGCGCCAACATGATGCACCGTCTGGGCGTGCGCTCGCTGTCGGACGCCGTTCGTGTGGGTCTGGCGGCGGGACTCTAGGTCCCTGCGACAATCTGGATAGGTAATATTCCGCACTGGAGCGTCGAAACGGCGGGATTACGCTTTCGATACAGTCCACGTCGTGATGGGCCATGTAACAAACGGGGAGGTCGCCATGATCCGCTGGTTTCACGAAGTCGCACCGCTTGGTCAGAAAATGAATATCGCCCTGACGGCCGTCGTTACTCCCATGGCCATCACCTGGGCGGTCACGGGTCTGGAATATGTCCGACTGTCACAGTCCGCCGCCCATGAAGTGGCGTCCAACTATATGCAGATGCTGCGCTTCGGCATGGACACGACGCTGGGCGTCAGCACAGCCGCGATGCTGGCCAGTCTCGTCGCCTGCCTGTGGTTGCGCGGTCGGCTCGTCGCGCCGATCGTCGACGCCGTCGAGGCCCTCGACGATCTGGCGGCCGGCGACCTCACCGAGCGGGCGACCAACCCCCGCCGGACCGACGAGGCCGGCCGGATCATGACCGCGAGCGCCCTGTTGCGCCGGCGCGCGATCGCCGCGCGCCAGGCTGCTGAAGAGCATGCCGCGCGCGAGGCCGCCGCCGCCGCCGAACGGGAACGGGTCATGGCCGCGCTCGCGGAAGGACTCGGGGCCCTGGCCGCCAGCAATCGACAGCTGCGGGGCGGCGACCCGGCGCCGGCGCCGCGCCCTGCGGCGCGCTGCGCCCCGCCGACGCCGCCCGTCCCCGTGGCCGTCGCCGCCGCCGCCGTTCCGGCCGCCCGCGCGCCCTGGCGCGATGACGAACCGGCCGAGGACGGCCTGGTCGCCCTGCTGCGCCGGCTCGACCAGCGTCGCCCGCACGACAGCGGGCTGCGCCTGATCCCGGCCTGAGCACGGCCCGTCAGTACGGCGTCTCGTCCTTGTGCAGGTAGACGCCGCGCCCCGGACGCAGGCACAGGTCGATGTCCGGATAGTCGACCCACTCGGTCGCCTCGTTGCTGGGATTGCCGACCTGCAGCAACAGGGCGTCCTGGTCGGACCGGTTCTGCAGGTGATGGCCGTCGGCCACCCCGGCCTTCCAGGCCGCGCAATCACCGGCCCGCAGCACGGTCTCGCCGTCATTCTCGACCAGCACCACCTCGCCGGACACCACCCAGACGAACTCGTCCTCGTCGGCATGCCAGTGCCGCTGGCTCGACCACTGCCCGGCCGGCAGGGTCAGCAGGTTGACCCCGACCAGCGTCAGGCCGGCCGCCTGCGCCAGTTCGATCCACGACCGGTGCTTGCACGGTTCGTTCATCGGGGCGGGATAGCGCGATCCGCCCCGGCGGGGGGCGGTCGACAGGTCGATCTTGGGCATGAGGGTCTCCAGCTCGGGAGGCGATCCTAACCGAACCCGGCCCCGGGGAAACCGCGTCCGGGCGGCCTGCTGACAACAGGCTGTCACCATGGCGGCGGCCGGGGCTTCGGGTATAGTCTGTCGTCATGGCCGGTCAGCCCCTGCATCTGCGCATCATCCTCGTCGCTCCCCTCGCCGGCGTGATGTACGCGCTGCAGAAGGATGACGCGCCGATCGACCAGGCGATGTCCGACGGCGGCGACCTGTCGCTCGATGTCACGGTCAGCTTCGTCGAGGACGGCAAGGGCGTGCGCTATCTCGGCCCGTTCGTGAAGAACCAGGGCGGTCGCCGCTTCGTCTATTTCCGCGTCGGGACCAGCGCCGGCCAGCATGACTCGCCCTGGAGCCGCCGCGGCAAGGTCTGGTTCGAGGACCTGCCCGACGACCTGGCCCGCGAGGCCGCCGCCACCGGCCGACGGCTCGAGGCCCGCTTCCCCGGCATCGCCAGGGACGGCGGCCCCAGCTGCGCCACGGTCAGGCCGATCGGCGGCTGGCGGATGATCGAAGCATGAGCAAAATGTAATCCGCCGACCGGCCGGCCCCTCTTTCCTCGCGGCCCGTCCTGCGGGAGGGTCGCGGATTGCGGCGCCGGCGGCGCCTGGTGGGGACCGTTTCATGCACATCCGGATCAAGGCCGCCCTGGCCGTGCTCGTCGCCGTGGTCATCGGCGGAGGCTGGAGCCTGGCCGGCGCGCGGGAGCCCGTGCAGCCGCTGCCCTCGCTGGCCGAGCCCTCGCTGTCGCCCGACGGCCAGACGATCGCCTTCGCCTCGGGCGGCGACATCTGGACCGTCCCGGCCGCGGGCGGCGTCGCGCGGCTGCTGGTCACCGACCCGGCCACCGAGTCCCGCCCGCTCTGGTCGCCGGACGGGACGAAGCTGGCCTTCGTCTCGACGCGCAGCGGCGTGGCCAACCTCTACATCCTGTCGCTGGCCAGCGGCGTGGTCACCCGCCTGACCTTCGCCGACAGCAACGAGGCGCTCGACGGCTGGTCGCGCGACGGCCAGTGGATCTACTTCACCTCGGGCGTGAACGACGTGCAGCGCCAGGGCGACATCTTCCGCGTGCGGGCCACCGGCGGCGTGCCGCTGGAAGTCAGCAACGAGCGCTACCTCAACGAATTCCAGAGCGCCCCCTCGCCCGACGGCCAGGCCATCGCCCTGATGGCCAAGGGCATCAGCAACGGCCAGTGGTGGCGTCACGGCAGCAGCCACATCGACCAGACCGAGCTGTGGCTCAAGCCGATCGCGACCGGCGCGCCCTACCGCCAGCTGCTGCCGTCGGGCGCGCGGCACGCCTGGCCGATGTGGCGGCCCGATGGCGGCGCGCTCTACTACATGAGCGACGAGGGCGGGAACGAGAACCTCTGGCGCCTGCCGCTTGGCGGCAAGCCGGAGCAGATCACCCGGTTCAGCGACGGCCGCGTGCTGTGGCCGACCATCGGCTACGACGGCAAGACCATCGTCTTCGAGCGCGGCTTCGCCATCTGGTCGCTCGATACGGCCACCGGCAAGGCGCGGCAGGTGCCGATCACCCTGCAGGGCGCGCCCGCCGCGGCCGGCGAGAGCCGCCTCAGCGTCTCCGACTTCGACGATCTGGCCCTGTCGCCCGACGGCAAGAAGGTCGCGGTCATCGCCCATGGCGAGCTGTTCGCCACCACGGCCAAGGACGGCGGCCCGGCCCAGCGCGTGACCCGCACGGCCGGCCTGGAGCGCGACCCGGTCTGGTCGCCCGACTCCAAACAGCTGCTCTACGCCTCCGAGCGCGGCCTGAGCGCCAACGTCTACGCCTGGGACTTCGCCACGGCGACGGAACGGGCCCTGACCACCGGCAACGACCGCAGCACGGTCCCGGTCTGGTCGCCGGACGGCAAGATGGTCGCCTATGTCCGCAACGGCCACGAGCTGCACGTCATCACCCTGAGCGACAGCGGCGCGGTGGCGAAGGACGCGACCATCTGGTCCGGCGCCCTGGACGGGTTCGAGGACGGCGCGCCGGTCTGGTCGCCGGACAGCCGCTGGATCGTCTTCGTGGTCACCGACCGCAAGGCCTTCGGCAACCTGCATGTGATCCCCGCCGCCGGCGGCGAGGCGCGCCAGATCAGCTTCCTCGCCAACGGCCAGACCGGCGGCAAGATCGTCTGGTCGCCGGACGGCAAGTACATCGTCACCGACACCGGCCAGCGCAGCGAGGACGCCAAGCTGCTGCGCATCGACCTGCTGCCGAACACGCCGAAGTACCGCGAGGACGCCTTCCGCGAACTGTTCAAGCCCACGACCACGCCCGAGAGCCCCTCCCCCGCGCCCGATGCTCCGGGAGCGGACGATGCGGCGCCGCCGGCGACCCCGGCCGCCGCGGACGCGGCCAAACCGGGCAAGCCCGGCGCGCCCGCCAGGCCGGCGAAGAAGCCCGACCCGGTGAAGATCGTCTTTGAAGGCATCCGCGAACGCGCCTCCTTCATCCCGGTGGGCATGGACTCGGGCGATCCGACGATCAGCCCGGACGGCAAGACCCTGCTGTTCCAGGCCCGCGCCGCCGGGGTGGTCAACTACTACACCTGGAACCTCGACGAGCTGGCCAAGGAGCCGCCGGTCGCCGTGCAGCTGACCTCCAGCCGCAAGGGCAAGAGCTCGGGCGTGTTCACGCCGGACTCCAAGTCGGTCTTCTATCTGGAGGGCGGCACGATCTTCTCCAGCCCGGTGGAGTCGCCCAAGCCCAAGGCCCTCGCCGTCAACGCCGACCTCGACATCGACTTCGACGCCGAGAAGATGGTCGTGTTCGACCAGGCCTGGGGCACGCTCGACCGCGGCTTCTATGACCCGAAGTTCCACGGCAAGGACTGGAAGGCCCTGCGCGCCGCCTGGCTGCCCTACATCGCCGGGGCCCGCACGGGCGACGAGCTGCGCCGCGACATCAACCTGATGATCGGCGAGCTGGACGCCTCGCACAGCGGCATCCGCGGCCCGGACACCGGTCCGCCGCCCGGCCGCATCGGCGACCTCGGCCTGCGCTACGACCGCCAGGCCTACGAAGCGGGCAAGGGCCTGATCATCCGCGAGGTCATCACCCTGGGTCCCGCCGCCGTCGAGGGCACGATCAAGCCGGGAGAATCCCTCGTCGCCGTCAACGGCGAGAAACTCACCCCCGGCGTCAGCCTCGACCGGCTGCTGCGCGGCCAGGCCGGCAAGCGGGTGGTGCTGACCATCGGCGCGGCCGGCGATCCGGCGAAGACCCGCGAGGCGGTGGTGCGGCCGGTGTCCCCGGCCGTGGCCAGCGGCCTGCTCTATCGCCAGTGGGTCAGCGACCGCCGCGCCTATGTCGAGCGCGTCAGCGGCGGCAAGCTCGGCTACGTCCACATCGCCGACATGGGCGACGCCTCTCTGGCCCAGCTCTACATCGACCTCGACGCCCAGAACCAGGGCCGCGAGGGCGTGGTCATCGACGTGCGCAACAACAACGGCGGTTACGTCAACGGCTATGTGCTCGACGTCTTCACCCGGCGCAACTACCTGCTGATGACCGCCCGCGACCGCTTCCCGGTGCCGTCGCGCCAGAACCTCGGCCAGCGCGCGCTGGGCCTGCCGACCGTGCTGGTGACCAACGAGTCGTCGCTGTCCGACGCCGAGGACTTCACCGAGGGCTACCGGTCGCTGGGCCTCGGCAAGGTGGTCGGCAAGCCCACGGCCGGCTGGATCATCTTCACCGGCGGCCGCGAGCTGATCGACGGCTCCAGCGTGCGCCTGCCGTTCATCCGCGTGGAGGACCTGCGCGGCCAGAACATGGAGGGCAACCCCCGCCCGGTGGACATCGACGTCGACCGCCCGCTGGGCGAGACCGCCGCCGGCCGCGACGCGCAGCTCGATGCGGCGGTGAAGGCGCTGCTTGGGAAATAGGGCTCAATATCTCCGCTCATCCCGGCGAAGGCCGGGACCCAGGTTTTTTCGCGAACACGCCGACCGTTGCGGAAAAATCAAAAACGCCTGGGTCCCGGCCTTCGCCGGGATGAGCGGGTTTGTGCGCCTCCCGCCAACCCACCGCCACCCTGCTGCCACACCCCTGTCAGCAGCGGCCCCTAGCCATCCCGCCCCCGCCGCCCTACGTTCCTGTTCATGGCCCGTTCCCCCGAGATCCAGGCAGGCGTCGAGGACGTCTCCGCCGCCTTCGTGCATGACCTGGCCAACGCCGCCACCCCGCCGATGTGGGCCCCGCACCGGCCGCAGCGGCCGGCCAAGTCCGAGGGCGGCATCCCGTTCCGGCTGGTCAGCGAGTACAGCCCGGCCGGCGACCAGCCGACGGCGATCCGCGACCTCGTCGAGGGCATCAAGGCCCGCGAGCACGACCAGGTGCTGCTCGGCGTCACCGGCTCGGGCAAGACCTTCACCATGGCCAGCATCATCGCCGAGACCCAGCGGCCGGCCCTGATCCTGGCCCCGAACAAGACCCTCGCGGCCCAGCTCTACAGCGAGTTCAAGAGCTACTTCCCGGACAACGCGGTCGAGTATTTCGTCAGCTACTACGACTACTACCAGCCGGAGGCCTACGTTCCGCGCACGGACACCTTCATCGAGAAGGACTCCAGCCGCAACGAGCAGATCGACCGCATGCGCCACAGCGCCACCCGCGCGGTGCTGGAGCGCGACGACGTGATCATCGTCGCCTCGGTCAGCTGCATCTACGGGATCGGCTCGGTCGAGACCTACACGGCCATGACCTTCGAGCTGGCGGTCGGCCAGAAGATCGACGACCGCCAGCTGGTCGCCGACCTGGTCGCCCAGCAGTACAAGCGCAACGACGCGGCCTTCGAGCGCGGCACCTTCCGCAAGCGCGGCGACACGATCGAGATCTTCCCCGCCCACTACGAGGACCGCGCCTGGCGCGTCGGGCTGTTCGGCGACGAGATCGAGACGATCCAGGAGTTCGACCCGCTGACCGGCCGCAAGACCGCCGACCTGCCGTCGGTGAAGATCTACGCCAACAGCCACTACGTCACGCCGCGCCCGACGCTCAACCAGGCCATCACCCACATCAAGGCCGAGCTCAAGGAGCGCCTCGACTGGATGATCGCCAACGGCAAGCTGCTGGAGGCACAGCGCCTCGAACAGCGCACCCGCTTCGACATCGAGATGATCGAGACCACCGGCAGCTGCGCCGGCATCGAGAACTACAGCCGCTACCTGACCGGCCGCCGGCCGGGCGAGCCGCCGCCGACCTTCTTCGAATACATCCCCGACAACGCCCTTCTGTTCTGCGACGAGAGCCACCAGACGGTGCCGCAGATCGGGGCCATGTACCGCGGCGACTACCGCCGCAAATGGACGCTGGCCGAGTACGGCTTCCGCCTGCCCAGCGCCCTCGATAACCGCCCGCTCAAGTTCGAGGAGTGGGAGGCTATGCGGCCGCAGACGGTCCACGTCAGCGCCACCCCCGGCCCGTGGGAGATGGACAAGGCCGGCGGCGTGTTCGCCGAGCAGGTCATCCGCCCGACCGGCCTGATCGACCCGCCGGTCGAGGTCCGCCCGGTCACGAAGGACAACGCCAGCCAGGTCGACGACGTCATCGCCGAGGCCCGCGAGATGGCCGCCCGCGGCTATCGCACCCTGGTCACGGTCCTGACCAAGAAGATGGCCGAGGACCTCACCGAATACATGCACGAGCAGGGCCTGCGCGTGCGCTACATGCACAGCGACGTCGACACCCTCGAGCGCATCGAGATCATCCGCGACCTGCGCCTGGGCGCCTTCGACATCCTCATCGGCATCAACCTGCTGCGCGAGGGTCTCGACATCCCCGAGTGCGGCCTGGTGGCCATCCTCGACGCCGACAAGGAGGGCTTCCTCCGCTCGGAAACCAGCCTGATCCAGACCATCGGCCGCGCCGCCCGCAACGTCGACGGCAAGGTGATCCTCTACGCCGACCGCATCACCGGCAGCATGGAGCGCGCGATGGGCGAGACCCAGCGCCGCCGCGACAAGCAGCACGCCTGGAACCTCGAACAGGGCATCACGCCCGAGAGCGTCAAGAGCCGCATCAAGGAGATCCTCGCCAGCCCCTACGAGCGCGGCGACCGCGTCAACATCGACGTCGGCGTGGCCGAGGACGCCCGGCCGTTCCTCGGCTCCAACTTCCAGGCGACCCTACGCGACCTCGAAACAAAGATGCGCGAAGCCGCCGGCAACCTCGAGTTCGAGACCGCCGCGAGACTGCGCGACGAGATCAAGCGCCTGAAGATGATGGACCTGGAATTCGCCAACGACCTGATGACGGCCGAGGGCGAAACGGCCGACAAGGCCGCGCCGATGCGCGAGCGGAAGGCGGCCCGGGCGGAGGCGCAGGAGCGGTTCAGGAAGGGGAAGCTGTAGGGGGGCGGGCCCTAACCTCTGACCGAGGAAATCGGACCGGACCCCTATCGTGGTGCGCCGACTACGCCGCCATTAGTCGTCACCGATGCCAGCCACAATTACGGCAAGCTCTGCCAATGCTGTCTCTTTTACCGCCTTCTTTCCAAATATCAGACGATCCACAAGTTCTTCAAATCTCTCATCGTCCATCTCACGTCGCGCCCCAATAGCCATCTTTGCAAATCGATGAAGAGCACAGTCCAGAATCGTCTTGGATCCCTTTTTGCTTTTGGACCAGTATATATAACTCCCCACCTTCCCAAGGTGATCGTCCCATTGATCAAAATGGGGGTGAAATATATTGTACGCTCCGGATGTCGTTGGAAATCTCACGCGATCATCTCGATCCAGTGACTTTTTTTCACCCTTGTTGGTGTTACAGTCCGGGCAACAAATAGCGAGATTTCTCGGTTCAAATAGGAACTTCGGATACACACTCTTCGGTATTATATGATCACAACTCCACACCAGCATATTATCGCTTAATGTTATTGACTTACAGTAGCAACAACGATAATTCTGTTCCTTTATATAATGCCTCTTGATGGACTCTTTTATTCCAGCGGCACCGGGATCGGACCAATATCCCGATCCGAGATTCTCAACATTATCTATAAAATGCTTTACGACAGATTTTTCCGCTTTCGAATAAACGACTGGGTTCATTTTTCACCCGCTAAATTTCGCGCGTGTTCCAATTCCTTAATTACCGCGGCCACTTCTCCGCCGTCATCGACATTCGAATATATGCTCGAAAGCCCCTTAACTATATATCCGAACTCATTCGACAGTATCATTCCATCAGCCGCCAGCCGGACGGCTCGAACGATTTCCTCTCTGACGAATAAATTGCCATCTCCGGGTGAGCGAAAAACCTTTGCCAAGACATAGTCCGGAGATTGCCCCGACGCGATCGCCGCATTGGTAGTTTCACTACTATCTAGTGAAATTATGGCCGCCTTATCCGGTAAATCCGAAATGATGATTGGTGAATGCGTTGCTATTATGAAATGGCATCCATTGTATTCACTGAAAATAGAAGTCAATAAATCAACATATTTCGCCTGCCACTCCGGGTGAAGGCTGATTTCCGGCTCATCAATGAGAATGAGACTATTATCCTCCATAACAGACGCTAGGCCCGCGAATAAAGATACGATACTAAGCTCGCCTGAACTAGCCCGTGAAATATCGACCTCGCCGCCCCCCTTCCTAATCAATTTCATCGATCGCATGCTAATCAACCCAATCCTTCGTAGGTTGTTTAGACCAATCAGCAATCCAATATTCTCGCTCGGATCCTCCAAGTTCATATAGAGATTCAAACTTCCGGATGGGGTCAGATTTTCAATCTGGAAAAAGGCGTCGCTAATTGTCTTCTCTGATATTTTGTACCTAGCAGCTTGGCGTTTTAAGCGATCCAATTCTCGTTGGGCAGCAACACTTAAGTTGGAGATTGTCTCCCGCTCGCCAATCCGCTCAAGCCATCCCGATCTTCCACGAACATATTCGGCGATCTCGCGCGTTGCTCTCATAGAGTAAGTTACAAGAATTGCGGGATCATAATTTAGAAAACGAAATACTCTCGCTACACGGCGCTGCCGAACTACGGAGTCGTCGCCCTCGCTGACCAGATTCGATAGAGTTTCGAATAGGAAACGCGCCGTAGATGAGCGTCCGGTCCTATCCTTCAATCCCATGTATCGATATATGTCGTTGTCGTTCCGCTGAATTGGTTGAAGCGGAAATTTGTCGAAGGGCGTTGTCGTTAGCGCAATAACGCGCGCTGGAGCGGCAAGGTCGGAATTGCCGCCGAGCGATCCGTCAACTAATTCACTTTTTATTCTTCCAGTAGTATTGAGAATTTCACATCTATGGTCACAATTGGAATATGATATTGATCGAAACTCTCCCCTGTCCGTTTCAGATTGTGGGTAGTATTTTGATTTCAAGCTAAGGAAGTAATTTGCAATACCCTTTAGAAGGCTACTCTTTCCGGTTCCGTTATTTCCAATAATGACTGAAACGCGGGCCCCGCCTCGACCGATTGCTTCACTAGAGAAAGAGATGGTGCGACCGTACTCGTCTCCAGGGATTTTCTGGTATCGGGGGTCATGATCGTGAAGGCTGACCGTCCCCAACTCAAATCCACCTGCCATGGCCTTTAATCCTCCCTGCCCGTTCGCTTCGAGGTTGCAGGAATGCCGCGTGTAGTAAAGACCCCCTGCGTGGGTGGTCTTGATCGTTGAGCGCGCGCGCCCACCACCCCTTCATTTCATGCCGAGACGATCGCCGGGCGGGCCAGTTTCGTCGCGGCGTCGGCCGGTGGCCGCCGCATGCGGCGCGAAGATCGCGCCGCCGCTCCTTAACTCGAGGGCGCTGCGCGTCGCGCAGCGACAGGCCCGCAGGGTCTGCGTCGGCGGACCAACCTGGACCGTCCGGCACGCTGGCCCGCATGAGATCAAGGGCCATCCCCCTTCCCGGTCGATGGGGAAGGGGCGGGGATGGGGGGGGCCCCAACCCCGCGCGACGTGACGGCCGTCCTTCCGGATCGCGCCGGCTCCGCCGTCGAGGGACGGATCCGGATCGTCCGGCGCGTCATCCGTTCGGGATTTCGGGACCGCCTATCCGATCCTGCCGGCGGGACGCCCCGCCTGATCGCACCGCGGGCAGACATCCCCGAACCGGCTGCTTCCACACTTCTGGCAGTATCTCTTTCCACACCTGCCGCATTCGAAGACGGCGGCTCCGCGCGTCGTGTTCCCGCAGCCGCTCGGACATCTGGAATACTGTGACATGGGGGTCTCCGGGTGGTCTTGTTCGAGCGTGCGGCCTACCGTCCGGCGCCGCACCTGGGACAGGTTGCGAGCCTGTTGGGAACCGAAGCGCCACAGCTCCGGCACTTCCAGGATTCCGGCCGTCCCGGCGGCCCCTCCATTCCCGCTCCATGAATCGGAGACGCCAATAGCCTGGCGAGGTTCTTCATCGCGAAAACCCATTCTTTCGGGGTTGGCGGACTTGCAGGTCGAGCGACGCGGGCGCCTAGGCCCCTTCGGTGTGCTGCATGATGGAGACGGCTTCAACGAGCATTCGGGCCCTCTCGGGCGCGATCGCGAGCCAGCCGACCAGGTTCTCGACGGTCCGCTGTTCCTTCTGGCCCACGTGGCCATCGCTGAAGACGAGGCGGACCGCCGAAATGAACGCCGTTTCGCGCAGGCCCGGCGAGAGGAAGTCGCGCGCCTTCTCGCATGCGGATTGCGCCCCCAAGTCCTCCACCAGACGAATGGCCTTCAGGATGATTTCGGTGTCCCGATCCATGCTGTTCCGCGCGTAGATCGGGCTCCAGACACAGATCGACCGAATCTGACGGACCTCGTCATCGTCAATCGATCCGTCGGCCAACATGCCCGCGACCATGGGGATCATCACGGCGGTCCCCACATCGAGGCTCGTATCCGCCCCACGCCCCATAAGCCCAGAAAACAGACCCATCGCCCCCTCCGGTGACACAGCTTATGGAGTCATTAAGGCTGTTTTTCTCTCTTGAGTCGAGTCCCGGATAACATGGTTTTGCGGATATGCAGCGCGGCGGCGGCGCGTTCGGCGGCGCCAGGCGCCGGCCCGAATGTGATCAACGACGACCCACGTCTCCGCGATGGAGAAGGGTTCAGTCCGCCTTCCCCTTCAGCAGCGCCACGATGGCCATGGCGTGGCCGTGCCCCAGATCGAAGTCGTCCTTCAGCCACTGGACGATCTGGCCGGCCTTGACGCCGGGGCGCAGGCCGGCGGCGTCGGCGAAGCCCTTGTCGGCGGCCATGGCCCTGAAGTCGGCGGGGGTCTTGCCGGTCTTCGCCTGGATGTTGTCGAGGTAGGCCTGGAAACTCATGACGGCATCATCGCCCGGCGGGGCGGAGGGTCAAGTCCGCCGATCCTCCCCACGCAGTGGGGAGGGGGACCGCCGGGACGGCGGTGGAGGGGCGGCGCCGGGTTGGCCGGACAAGCCTGAATTCAGGATGGGGCCGTTCGCGTTCGCGCCGCCCCTCCACCCTCCTTAGCCGCTTCGCGGCGACGGAGGGTCCCCCTCTCCCTCCGGGAGAGGAATGAGCGCGGTGGTGAAGATGGACTCTGAAGACGCATAAACCCGCGACATCGCACGACATTCCCGGGACTCCCCGACCGGAAACACCGCCGCGAACCCCCGCCCCTCCGGCCGGCCGCATAATGCCCGGCATGAAAGCCCATCCGACCAGCACCTACGTCACCGCCTCCCGCCGGACCTGGGAGATGATCCGGGCGGCCTATCTGTCGGGGTTGTCGGCGCCGACGGTGGCGGCGCGGTTCGGGGTTTCGGTGTCGGGGCTGCGCAAGCGGGCGCAGCGCGAGGGCTGGACCAAGCGGGCCCAGGCCAACTGGCGCGGCGGGGTGCAGGTCGGGCCGCCGTCGCCCTGGCCGGACCCGGCGCCCGCCGCCGCCTCGCCGCCGCCCGTCCCGGCGCCGGGACCGGACGACCTGCCGTTCGACCACGCCAACCTCTACGCCCTCGCCGTGCCGCCCGCGTCGCTCGACGCCGGGGCCGTGGCGCGCAAGGCCCTGTCGCTGGCCATGACGGCCCTGACGCGCGGCCGCAGCGCCGACGCCCTGCGCCTGGCCCGCGCCGCCGGCCTGATCGCCAAACTGGACGAGGTGGTGCCGCAATCGTGGGAGGTCGACGACGCCGACGAGGTCCAGTCGAGACATTCGGCCCTGCAGGACCTGGCCTTCAACATCGCCGGCGAGCTGGCCGAGGCCCTGATGGCCGGCAAGGGCGAGATCCTGCCCGCCTACCTCGAACGCGCCCGCCAATGGCGGCGCAACCTCGGCCTGCCGGAGGACTATGTCAGCCCGGGCGGGGGGAGCGAGGCGGAGCGGGAGGCGGAGCCGTGACACCTACCCCTCCCGCGCTCATTCCTCCCCGCTTGCGGGGAGGGGGACCAGCCGGAGGCTGGTGGAGGGGTCAGCGCCGGCCGGGCCGGAAAGACCCGACTTCACGCTGGCGTTCGCGCCGGCCCCTCCACCACGCTCCGCGTGGTCCCCCTCCCCGCTTCGCGGAGAGGAATGTCCTACTCCACCACCACCGCGGTCCCGTAGGCCAGCACCTCGGTGATGCCGTCCATGATCTCGTTGGCGTCGTAGCGCATGCCGATGATGGCGTTGGCGCCCATCTCGCGGGCGTGTTCGACGAGGTGGTCGTAGGCCTCGGCGCGGGCCGTCTCGGCCAGGCTGACGTAGATCGACAGCTTGCCGCCGAAGATCGCCTGGATGCCGCCGCCGAGGTTGCCCAGCACGCTGCGCGAGCGGACGGTGATGCCGCGCACCAGGCCGATGTGGCGGACGATGATGTGGCCGGGGATGTCGTTGGTGGTCGAGACCATCATGGGGGTCGGGCTCCGGGGTTGATCGTGCGGGGTCGCCCCGCGCGCCGCGGCTCACCCCGACGGCCAGTCTATACGTCTTCCCGGGCCGGGCCGAAGGGGCGTGTCGAAGGCCGCGCGCGCCGCAAACCACGCCGCGCCGCCGTTCTTGCGATTGACTCGCACCGCAACCGTACTCCACCTTCGAAACCGACCCGCGACGTCAGAGCGTGGGCGATGCGGGAGGATACTTGCATGACGGACGACGCGCGCGCGACCGGCGGGACCGGAGGCCACGTCGCCGGGCCGGGGCCGCGGCCCCGGGTCGGGCTGGGCACGCGGATGCTCTACGGCTTCGGCTCGATCGCCTACGGCATCAAGGACAACGGTTTCCGCGTCTTCCTGCTGCTGTTCTACAACCAGGTCATCGGCCTGCCGGCGTCGAAGGTGGCGCTGGCGATCATGGTGGCCATGCTGGTCGACTGCCTGATCGATCCGGTCATCGGCCATGTGTCGGACCACTGGCGCGGCCGCTGGGGCCGCCGGCACCCGTTCATGTACGCCTCGGCCCTGCCGGTAGCGCTGTCGTTCCTGCTGCTGTGGAACCCGCCGGACTGGGACCATGACGCGCTGTTCTGGTACCTGGTGGTGGTGGCGGTGATCATCCGCACCTTCATCACCCTCTACGAGATCCCCTCCTCGGCCATGTCGGCCGAGCTGACCACCGACTACACCGAGCGCTCGGCGATCCTCGGCTGGCGGTTCTTCTTCGGCTGGTGGGGCGGGCTGGCGCTGACGGTGGTGATGTTCTTCGTCTTCCTGCAGCCGACGCCCGACTACCCGATCGGCCAGCTGAACCGCGACGGCTATTCCCACTACGGCTATCTGGCCGCGGCGCTGATGTTCATCTCGATCGTCGTCTCGGCGGCCGGCACCCACCGCTTCATCCCCTGGCTGCCGCAGCCGAAGCCGGACCGGGGCCTGAGCCTTGCCCAGACGGTTAAGGAAGTCGGCAAGACCCTCGCTATCCGGCCGTTCATCGCCATTACCGGGGTCGGCCTGCTGGCGGCCATCGCCCAGGGCGTCAGCTTCTCGCTGACCTTCTACTTCTCGACCTACTTCTGGGAGCTGAACTCGGCCTGGACCGGCCTGCTGGTGATGGACAGCTTCATCTCCTCCTCGATCGCCCTGGTCGCGGCGCCGATGCTGACGAAGCGCTCGGGCAAGAAGCTGGGCGGCGCGATCCTGCTGGCGGCCTCGGTGCTCGTCGGCTTCCTCCCGATGATGCTGCGGCTGCTCGGCCTGTTCCCCGACAACGGCGAGATGATCGCCGGCACGGCCATCCCGACCATCGTGCCCTGGCTGTTCCTCGACGGCGTGGTGCGCGGCATCCTCGGCATCACCGCCTCGATCCTGATCACCGCCATGCTGGCCGACGTGGTCGAGTACAGCGAGCAGCGCACCGGCCGCCGCAACGAGGGCCTGTTCTTCGCCTTCACCAGCCTGGTGCAGAAGGCGGTGTCGGGCGTGGGCGTGATGGTCGCGGGGGTGATCCTGACGCTGGTCAGCTTCCCCCAGGGGGTCAAGCCGGCCGACGTCGACCCCGAGGTGATCCGCAACCTGGCGCTGGTCTACATGCCGACGCTGGCGATCCTCTACGGCGGCGCCCTGGCGGCGATGACCGCCTACAACATCACCCGCGCGGGCCACGAGGCCACGGTGGCCGAGCTGGCGGCCCGCGTCGAAGCCGCGGAGGCCGCTAGCCCGCCACTTCCGTAAGCGCCGCGTAGACGAGCGTCCGCAGCTCGCGCCGCACCGGGTAGGCCGACGACGGCAGCAGCTGGGTCAGGAACACCACGGCCAGGTCCTCGAGCGGATCGACCCAGAAGAAGGTGCTGGCCGCGCCGCCCCAGAAGAAGTCGCCCTTGCTGCCGGCCAGCATGGTCGCCGCCGGGTCGATGGTCACCCCGAAGCCAAGGCCGAACCCGACCCCGGCGTAGGTCGCCTCGCTGAACAGCGACTTCGACATCTGGGTCAGGTCCTTGCCGCCGGGCAGGTGGTTGGAGGCCATCAGCTGCAGCGTCTTGGGGCCCAGCAGCCGGACGCCGTCCAGTTCCCCGCCGTTCAGCAGCATGCGGGCGAACCGCATGTAGTCGTCGGCGGTGCTGACCAGCCCGCCGCCGCCGGAGTGGAACTGGGTCTCGGTCAGGTAGGGGCTGACGGCCGGATCATCCTGCAGCTTGGGCGCGCCCTGGAGCACCGACTTGGACCCCAGCACGCCCGCCGCGTAGCAGGCCGTCAGCCGGTCAGCCTTGTCGGCCGGCACGGTGAAGCTGGTGTCGACCATCCCGAGCGGCCCGAAGATCCGCTCCTGCAGGAACCGCGCGAACGGCACGCCGCTGATCTTGCCGACGAGGTAGCCCAGCACGTCGGTGCTGACCGAGTAGTTCCAGGCGTCGCCCGGCGAGAACTGCAGCGGGATCGTCGCCAGCGTGGCGATGAACTCGTCGAGCGTGCCGTGGCGCAGGTCCTCGCCCACCTTCAACTTGCGATAGGCGGCGTCGATGTTGCCCTGCATCTGGAAGCCGTAGGTCAGGCCGCTGGTGTGGCGCAGCAGGTCGATGACCAGCATCGGCCGGGCCGGCGGCGTGGTCGCCCAGCCGGCGTCGGTCCCGGCGGCGAACACCCCGAGGTTCGCCCACTCCGGGATGTATTTCGCCACCGGATCGTCGAGCGCGACCAGCCCCTCCTCGACCAGCATCATGAAGGCCACCGAGGTGACCGGCTTGGTCATCGAGTAGATGCGGAACAGCGAGTCGGCCGCCAGCGGCTTGCCCCGCTCGCGGTCGGCCAGGCCCAGCGTCGTCTCGTAGGCCAGATGCCCGCGCCGCCAGACCTGCACCTGGGCGCAGGGCAGCTTGCCGCTGTCGATGTAGCGCTGCTTCAGGAACGGCGCGATCCGCGCCAGACGGTCGGACGAGAGGCCCAGATTTTCCGGTTTGGTCACGCGTTCATCTCCCTGGAGCATCCATTTCCAATATCGAAGCCCCGGTATGCCGCAACCCTAACTTTACCAAACCTGCCCTAGGGTGAGCCCACAAAGAGGAAACCCCATGCTCGGACAAACGAGGGCGAACGCCCCATCCGAACTCGACATCGAGGCCGCGCGCTGGTTTTTCCAGAACTCGGTCGACATTTTCGTCCTCATTCGGGGCGGGATGATCTCGCGGATCAATCCGGCCTGGACGGAGGTTTCCGGCTGGTCGGCCGAGGATACGGTCGGCCGCCCGATCGAGGATTTCATCCACCCCGGCGACGCGGCCATCGTCAAGGGTCTGGTCGGTGATCTGATCGCCGTCGGCGAGGCGCGCGCCGAACACCGGCTGCTGCGCAAGGACGGCGAGGTGCTGTGGGTCCGGGCGCGGGTCAAGCGCGGCGGCGGCGACGCCGCCATCGTCGTGCTGCAGGACGTGACCGCCGAACACCAGCGCGCGGCCGAAAGCGCCGACGCCGCCCGCACCAACGACCTGCTGCGTGAGGCGGCCGGCGTGTTCGTCTGGCGCTTCGACCCGGAGACGGGCCTCTACGACATCGACACCGACCTCTCGAAGGCCGGCGCGCCGGGCGCCTCGGGCAGCCGCACGATCACCGCCGACGAGATGACCTCGGAGATCCATCCCGACGACCAGGCGCGGGTCGGCGAGGCCTTCTTCCACACCCTGGCCACCGGCGAACCGCGGGTGGTCGAGTACCGCCATTTCCGCGCGGAAGACGGCGGCTGGGCGCGGCTGCGGGCGGCCTGGCGAGGCCTGCGCCGGCGGCCGTCCGGTCGCTGGGATGTTCTGGGCCTGACCCAGGACGTCAGCGAAGTCGCCGAGGCGCGCGACGCGGCCCTCGACGCGGCCGAGGCCAAGGCCCAGTTCCTGGCCAACATGAGCCACGAGATCCGCACGCCGATGAACGGCGTGCTCGGCGTGCTGCATCTGCTCAAGAGCGAGAAGCTGTCAGACGACGGCCGCCAGCTGCTCGACGAGGCGGTCGGCTGCGGCCAGATGCTGGCGGAACTGCTCAACGACGTGATCGACTTTTCCAAGATCGAGGCCGGACGGCTGGAGTTTACGCCCGAGCCGGTTGATCCGGCCGCCCTGCTCGACAGCGTCGCGGGCCTGCTCCGGCCGCAGGCGGCGAGTCGCGGCCTGTGGCTGACGACCCACGTGGAGCCGGGCCTCGGCTGGGCTTCCGTCGACCCCGTCCGGCTGCGCCAGATCCTGTTCAACCTGATCGGCAACGCGGTGAAGTTCACCCTGACCGGCGGCATCGACGCCCGGCTCAGCCGCGTCGAGGGCGCCGGCGACAACCGCCTGCGGATCGAGATCCGCGACACCGGCGTGGGCATCGCGCCCGGCGCGCAGAACGACCTGTTCCAGCGCTTCCACCAGGCCGACGGCTCGACCACGCGTCGGTTCGGCGGTTCGGGCCTGGGCCTGGCGATCAGCCGCCGGCTGGCCGAGCTGATGGGCGGCGAGATCGGCTTCGAGAGCCGGCTGGGCGAGGGCTCGACCTTCTGGATCGAGGTGGTCGCACCCGCCGTCGCCGTCCCGGCCGCGGAGGCCGCGGAGGCCGAAGGCCTGCTGGAGGGCCTGCGCGTGCTGGTGGTCGAGGACAATCCGACCAACCGCCTGATCGCCACCCGCATGCTGGAGCAGCTCGGGGCCCAGGTTGAAACCGCCGACGACGGCCTGCGCGGCGTCGAGGCGGCCGGCCGGTCCGCCTTCGACCTGATCTTCATGGATGTCCAGATGCCGGTGATGGACGGCGTCGAGGCGACGCGGCGGATTCGCGCCCTGCCCGAGCCGGTCCGCTCGACGCCGATCCTGGCGATGACCGCCAACGCCCTGTCACATCAGGCGGAAGCCTATCTGGCGGCGGGCATGAACGGCATCGTCGCCAAGCCCCTGTCGCCGACGGCGCTGATCGCCCAGATCATGGCCATCGTCGCCGATCCGGATCACGAACAGGCGGCTTGAGACGCTTCGACGCGGTTTGCGGCGGCGCCCGGCGCGGAACGGCCTTTCCTTAGCCACACCGAGCATTCTAGGCTGCGCCGCAACCGGAAAGCGAAGAGACCCGTCATGGCCTGGCCCGCCCCAACCCCTGTCGTCGCCATCGCGGAGCCGGCGGCTTGAGCGCGCAGCCCGAAATCCCCGGCACGGCCGCCACCGCCCGCTACGCCGCCAAGAAGGAAGCCATCCTCACCGCCGCCACCAACATCCTCAACCGCCAGGGGGTGAAGGGCATGACCCTGGCCGACGTGGCGGCCGAGGTCGGGCTGATCACCACCTCGGTGACCTACTACTACCGGCGCAAGGAAGACCTCGCCGCCGCCTGCTTCATCCGCGGCATCGCCATCTTCAACGGCCTGGCGGTCGAAGCCGCCGCCGCGCCGGGCGCCCGCGCCCGGCTGGCCCGGTTTCTAGAACTGTTCTTTGATCTGGTGCGCCGCATCCGCGCCCGGGAGGCCCCGCCGATCGTCGCCTTCAGCGAGATGCGCGCCCTGAAGGAGCCGCTGCGGACCCAGGTGGCGGACGCCTTCAATGATCTGTTCCGCAGCGTGCGCGGCGTCTTCGATGACCCGGAGTTCTCGGGCCTCGACCGGCGCGAGGCCACGGCGCGGACCCATCTGTTGCTGGAGCAGGCCTTCTGGACGGTCACCTGGCTGCCCCGCTACGACATCGAGGACTATCCGCGCCTGCGGGACCGGATGTTCGACATCCTGTCCGGCGGCCTGGCGGTCGGCGCCCGCGCCTGGGCCCCGCCCGCCCTGCCCGAGCCGGTGCGCGGCGAGCCGTCCGGACCGGACGTCAACCACGAGACCTTCCTGGTCGCCGCCACCCGGCTGATCAACCGCAAGGGCTATCGCGGAGCGTCGGTGGAGGACATCTCGGCCGAGCTGAACGTCACCAAGGGCAGTTTCTATCATCACCACGAAGCCAAAGATGACCTGGTCGCCGCCTGCTTCGAACGGACCTTCGGCGTCATGCGCGGCATCCAGGTCGCGGCGCGCGAGCTGAAGGTCGACCAGTGGACCCGGCTGGCCGCCGCCGCCTCCGCTCTGGTCGAATACCAGCTGTCGGACAGCGGACCGCTGCTGCGCGCCTCGGCGATGACGGCCCTGCCCGAGGACCTGAGATTCGAGACAGTCGAGCGCTACAACCGTGTCTCCGACCGCTTCGCCGGGATGATCTCGGACGGCATCGCGGAAGGCTCGATCCGGCCCGTCGATCCGCTGGTCGCTGCGCACATGCTGAGCTCGACGATCAACGCCGCCGCCTCGCTGGACCAGTGGGTTCCCGGGCTGGAGCGCGGGGAGGCCGCGGCCCTGTTCGCCCGCCCGCTGCTGCTGGGTGTCTTCACCCGCTAGCCGACGTTCCGGACAAAAAAAGGGGGCGGCCGAAGCCGCCCCTGAAGGTGAATCCCGGAACCGGGGGGGATTAGAACTTCTTGGTCAGGCTGAACTTCCAGGTGCGACCCAGGCCGCTGGCCGTGAACGGGTCGTAGTTCAGGTCCAGTCGGGCGAAGGGCGGATCCTTGTCGAACAGGTTGTCCACCGAGGCGGTGAGCGTCGTGTCCCAAGGCAGGAAGACCCGATAGGCGAGATCGGTCGTGACGAAGGCGTCGATGATCTTGCCGTTGGGCTGCCCCACCGCCACGCCGGCCGTCGTTTTGTAAGGGATGGAGGTGCAGGGCGCGACGACGGCGGTACAGAAGATGCTGATCCGCTGGTCGGTGTAGCTGTCGATGTAGCGCACCGTCAGACGCAGGTTGTGCGGTCCGTTGGTGTACTCCGCATAGACGCTGCCCTTCCACTGCGGCAGCGGGTAGGCCGTGGTCTGGTAGTTCAACAGGCCGACCGCGTCGAAGGCCGGAGCAACGGTGACGCCGGCGACGTCCGTGGCTTCGGTCTTGTACTCGATGACGTAGGTGGCCGTGCCGCCGATGCCGAGGCTGCCGCCCAGGAAATCATCGAAGGTATAGTCGGCGATCACGTCGATGCCGGAGGTCTTCACCCCGGCGCCGTTGACCGTCTCGGTCCGCAGACGCTGGATTTCACCCGACGCCGTGGCGGCCGGGCTGGCCAGCGCATTGAACTGGGCGCAGGTCTTGCCGCTCGAGAAGGTGAAGCGGTTGAAGATCGGGCCCGCTCCGGCGCAGTTGAGCTGGGCGCCGGCGCCGATGCCGTTGCTGAACAGCTTGCTGACCATGCCGGCGACAGGATCGGTGGTGATCGGGTCCTGGAAGTCGAAGTTCCAGTAGTCGACCGTCGCCTTGAAGTTGCCGACTTCGAAGATGCCGCCGACGCTGTAGGTCGTGGCGGTTTCCGGAGACAGGTTCGGGTTGCCGTAGATGTCGACCGCCCGGAACGTGCCGTTGATCGACTGCAGCGAGGTGATGAAGTCGCTGTTCAGCGAAACCGGCGGCGGCGCCCGGAAGGTGGTGCCGATCGAGCCGCGCAGGGCGAAGCCATCGACCACCTGCCAGCGGACCGACAGTTTCGGATCGAAGGTCGACCCGACGGCGCCGTCATAGCTCTCGTAACGCGCCGCGATGGTGGCGTTGAAGTTGTCGGTGAACGGCAGCACCACTTCGGTGAAGGCCGACTTCACCTCCTGCTTCAGGTCAGCATTGCTGCCCACGCCGAGGAAGGCGAACGGACCCTGGCCCTGGCCGGTGGCGCAGGTCAGCGTGCCGGTGATGGGCGTATCGAGGCAGGGATTCTTGGCCCGGTTGGAGATGTCGTTGTAGGTGGCCTCGAAGGTCGACCGGCGATACTGCATGCCGAACGCCCACTTGGACTCGCCGCCCGGGAGCTCCCAGCCCAGGTTGCCGCTGAACAGGCCCTCGACGACGAACAGACCGCTGGTCTGGGTCGTTTCGAGCTTCTGGAAGAACCAGCGGGTCAGCGCGGCGCTGTTGGCCAGCGCCGGGTTGAAGGTAGTGCCGCCCTGGCCGGTGATGGCGTTGCCCGGGATTGACGACGAGAAGGGGTTGGCCCACTCGCAGGTCGATCCGGCGTTGCCCGCGACGATGCCGTTACAATTGGCGCCGCCGAGACCCCGCAGGGCCAGCTCATAGCGGTTGACGACGGTGTCATAGCCCGTGCGATTGCCGCGCTCCTCGCCGTAGGAGATCGAGAAGTCCCAGTTGACCGCGTTGTTCCACTCGCCGCTCAGGTCCGCGGCGAGGCGGTAGGCCTTGAAGTTCCGCGAGCCTTCCGAGGGGCCGTAGCCGAACATCGGGTTGCCGCCCATTGCGTACGGCCGGTTGGCGACCATCAGCACGCCCGCCGCGAGGGACGCCGAAGGCAGGCTGGAAGCGGCGCCGGTGGCCAGCGAGCTGGTGGCGATGTTCCCCGGATGCGCGGCGATGTAGGCCTGCAGGCCGGGGTTCGTTCCGGGCACATAGTAGCGACCGGGGACCGGCGAGACCGTCGACGTCGGGGCGGCGAGGAGCGCGTACGACGGCGATGTCTTCCACTCCGGCACGTCGGTGCTGGCGTACAGACCTTCGATATGCAGCTTGGTCGTATCGCTCAGGTTCGCGTTGAACTCGCCGTAGAGCTGGTAGCGATCTTCCAGTTCGACGAGGTTGTCATACTGGTTGTACTGCCAGTAGCAGACAGGGGTCAGGCCGCTGAAGCCTGCGTAGCCGCCGAGCGGCGTGCACTGATCGTCGCGGAAAGCCGTCGTAGACGCCGCGAGCGGGATGATCGTCGACGGGTTGCCCGCCGCCGACCATCCGCCTTCAGGGTTGGTCAGATAGGGCAGGCTGGCCCAGTCGCGATCCTTGATGCCCAGCTCGGACCGGTGTTGCCAGCCGGCGCTGAGCAGAAGGTTCGAGTTATCCCCCTGCCAGCCGTAGATCATGCTGGCGGTGTAGTCGCCGTCCGAGGCGTCGATCGCCTTGTAGCTGGCGCTCAGCTCCATGCCCTCGAAGTCAGTGCGGGTGATGAAGTTGACCACGCCGGCGATGGCGTCGGAGCCGTAGGTGGCCGCGGCGCCGTCCTTGAGCACCTCGACCCGGCCAATGGCGGCGGACGGGATGATGTTAGTGTCCACCGCGCCCGCGCCGGCGAGGGCGAACGGGTTGATCGGCAGGCGCCGGCCGTTCATCAGCACCAGGGTCCGCGTGGGACCGAGACCCCGCAGGTTGACCGAGCCCGAACCTTCCGAGCCCTGGGCGCGGGAGTCGAACTGGTTGGTGTCGCCGAGGACGCCGTTGGAGACCGACAGGCCCTTCAGCAGTTCAACGGTGGTGGGGGAACCCTGTTTCGCCAATTCCTCGGCGCCGATGACATCCACCGGCAGCGCGGCGTCCTCGGGCGTGCCCGCGATCAGCGAGCCGGTGACGACGATCGCTTCGACTTCCGTCGGTTGTGCGGCCTGCGCGGAGGCGGATGAAACCGCTCCCAGCGACAAGGCCATGGCGAGGACGGAGCCCCCGGCCAGGTAGCCTATTTTTCGCATGATAACCCTCCCTGTTTTCTCCCATGCCGGCCCGTCTTGTTTGTTTCGAATGACGGTTACGGCGTTATCGCTCGCGCTACGGTCCTCCTGAGGATCGCGTAGACGCACGCGGCTTTGCCTCCGGCGACAACGCCGCCGGGGGATTCATGTGAAGAGGTTTGGAGAGTGAGTCGCTCCGGCGGGCGGAAAACGCCCGTTTTGCAGACCCGATCCTGGTGCGCGACAGAAGCGTCAACCAGCCCCCTCAAGGCTTGTGGCGCTGTCCGGACGCTCCGGCGCGTCATTACGACGCGAGCCGAATGGTCCGTCAGCCAACATGTTTCGATGATGCGGTATGATCTGCCCGAACGTCAACCGGACTCGCATACCAGCGTCCAACAATTGCAGCGCAGCAATTCGGGCCGTTTTCCCGCCACAATAGGGCCGCGCCGCCGCCACGCGACCGTTCGCCGCAGGTCGATGCCGGACGTCTAGAACAGCGACGACGCGCCGGCGTCGGACGCCCCGACCGATCGCCGGAACACGTCGAACAGCTCGCGGCCATAGCCCTCGCCGCCCGCCGGCGTGGGGGCCGGGTCGCGTCCCGTGAGATCGGCCTCGATCTCCAGGACCCCGGCCGCGCAATCCAGCCGGATCATGTCGCCGTCCCGCACCAGGGCCAGCGGACCGCCGGCGGCGGCCTCGGGCGTCAGGTGGATGGCCGCCGGCACCTTGCCCGAGGCGCCTGACATGCGGCCGTCGGTGACCAGCGCCACGCTGTACCCGCGGTCCTGCAGCACCGACAACACGGGCGACAGGCCGTGCAGTTCGGGCATGCCGTTGGCGCGCGGCCCCTGGAAGCGGACGACGGCGACCAGGTCCCTGTTCAGGTCCCCCGCGCGGAACGCCGCCTGCAGCGCTTCCTGGGTCTCGAAGACGACGGCCGGCGCGCGAACCGTCCGATGGGACGGGGCGACGGCGGAAACCTTGATCACCGCCCGGCCGAGCCCGCCGGCCAGCTGGCGGATGCCGCCCTCGGACTCGAACGGATCGGCGACGGGCCGCAGGATGGCGCGATCGAGGCTCTCGACGGCCCCGTCGCGCCAGACCAGCGCCTGGCCGTCCAGATGCGGCTCCTGCCGATAGCGATGAAGCCCCCGGCCGGCTACGGTCAGGACATCGTCATGGACCAGTCCGGCCCCGAGCAGTTCGCGCACGACGAAGGCCATGCCCCCGGCGGCGTGGAACTGGTTCACGTCGGCCGAGCCGTTGGGATAGACGCGGGCCAGCAGCGGCGTCGCCCGCGACAGGTCGTCGAAGTCCTCCAGCCGCAGCAGGATGCCCGCCGCCCGCGCCACGGCGACCAGATGCAGCACATGGTTGGTCGAGCCGCCCGTCGCCATCAGCCCGACCAGGCCGTTGACCACGGCCTTCTCGTCGACGACGTGGCCGGCCGGCGTCCATTGGGCCGAGCGCGGCCCGATCTCCGCGCAGCGCCGGGCCGCCGCGGCGACCAGGGCGTCGCGCAGCGGCGTGTCGGGATGGATGAAGGCCGACCCCGGCAGGTGCAGCCCCATCATCTCCATCAGCATCTGGTTGGAGTTGGCCGTGCCGTAGAAGGTGCAGGTGCCCGGCCCGTGGTAGCTGGCCTGTTCGGCGGCCAGCAGCTCGTCCCGGCCGACCTTGCCCTCGGCGAACAGGGCGCGGACCTTGGCCTTCTCGGAATTGGGCAGACCCGAGCTCATCGGCCCGGCGGGCACGAAGATCGCCGGCAGATGGCCGAACGACAGCGCCCCGATGGCCAGGCCCGGCACGATCTTGTCGCAGACCCCGAGGTAGAGGGCCCCGTCGAATGCGTCGTGGCTCAGGGCGATGCCGGTCGCCATGGCGATCACATCGCGGCTGAACAGGCTGAGCTCCATGCCCGGCCGCCCCTGGGTGACCCCGTCGCACATGGCCGGCACCCCGCCGGCGAACTGGGCCGTCGCCCCGACCTCGCGGGCCGCCGCCTTGATCAGGGCCGGATAGCGCTCCAGCGGCTGATGGGCGCTGAGCATGTCGTTGTAGGCCGAGACGATGCCGAGGTTCGGCGCGTTCGGATCCAGCGCCTTGAGCCGGTCGCCCGGGTCCGAGGCGGCGAAGGCGTGGGCCCAGTTGGCGCAGCTGAGCTTGGCGCGGCCGGGGTTGTCGCCCCGCGCGCCGTCGATCCGGGCCAGATAGGCGGCGCGGGTCTCCGCGCTGCGCGCGATGATGCGGTCGGTGACAGCCTGAACGACGGGATGCATCGGCGTCTCCTTGGACACTAGGGCGACCAGATCACGCGCACGGGCATGCCCTCGGCCGCCCTGAACAACGCATGGATCGGCAGGTCGTCCCGTTCCTCGATGATCCGGCGCTTGGCCTCGCCCCGGATCAGCACGAGGATCAGGAACGCCTGCCGCAGCGCGTAGAGAGTCAGGCTCAGCCGATCGATCGCCGGCGCGGGCTCGCCGGCCGGCACGGCGATGACGAGGCTGCCGCCCAGCGGGTCCAGCCCCTCCTCCAGCACGGGGCTGCCGGGGAACAGCGAGGCGATGTGGCCGTCCTCGCCCATGCCCAGCAGCACGACATCGGCCGGGAACAGGTCCTCCAGCGCCATCTCGGCCGCCTCGGCGGCGTCCTCGGCCGTGGCGGCGTCCGACCACAGGGGCACGAAGCGGGCGGCGGCCGCCTCCCCGACCATCAGCCGCTCGCGCAGCTGGCGTTCGTTGGACTCCGGAGAGGTGGGCGGGACCCAGCGCTCGTCGGACAGGGTCACGCTGACCTTCTCCCACGGAATGGGCAGGGTCGAGAGCAGGTCGTAGACGGGGCCGGGTGACGACCCGCCCGTGCCGACGAACACCGCGCGGTCGCTCTCTGCCAGACCCGCGGCCAGCCAGTCGGCGATCGCCTCGGCGGCGGCCAGGGCGGCCTCCTCGGCCGTCTCGCAGAGTTCGATGTCGGGGCGGCTATTCATTCCACGACCGGCCGGACCGCTCGATCAGGGCGAAGGCGCCGCCGGGGCCCCAGGAGCCGGCCGCATAGGGCTTGGGCGTCATGCCGGCCTCGACCCAGGCGTCGGCCACGCCGTCGACGAACCGCCAGGCCGCCTCGACCTCGTCGTTGCGCACGAACAGGGTCTGGTCGCCGCGCAGGGCGTCCAGCAGCAGCCGCTCATAGGCGATGCGCCGGCGGCCGCCCTCCTCGCCCAGCGCCTTGGCGAGGCTGAGCGACAACGGCAGCGGCTGCAGGCGCATGGAGTCCTGCGTCAGGCCCGGCCGCTTGTTCATGATGGTCAGGGAGATGTCCTCGTCAGGCTGCAGCTCGATGACCAGTCGGTTGGCCTCCAGGTCGCCGACCGCGGCCCCGCCGAAGATCGAATGGGGCACCGGCTTGAACTGGATGACGATCTGGGTGCAGCGCTCGGCCATCCGCTTGCCGGTGCGCAGGAAGAACGGCACCCCGGCCCAGCGCCAGTTGTCTATCCAGGCGGTCAGGGCGACGAAGGTCTCGGTCGAGGTCGGCCGGCCGACCTCGCTCTCGTAGCTCTTCACCGCCTGGCCATCGACCACCCCGTCGCCGTACTGGCCGCGCACGCTATCGCTGGTCGCCGAGGCGCGGGTGAACGGGCGCAGCGAGCGCAGCACCTTGACCTTCTCGTTGCGCACCGCGTCCGGCTCGAGATCCGACGGCGGCTCCATGGCCACCAGGCAGAGCAGCTGCAGCATGTGGTTCTGCAACATGTCGCGGATCGCGCCGTAGTCGTCGTAGTAGGGCCAGCGGTCGCCGACGCCGTGCGTCTCGGCCACGGTGATCTGCACATGGTCGATGCTGCGGCTGGTCCACAGCGGCTCGAACAGGGTGTTGGCGAAGCGCAGGGCGATCAGGTTCTGCACCGTCTCCTTGCCCAGGTAGTGGTCGATCCGGAAGACCCGGGTCTCGGGCACGGCGGCGGCGATCGCCGCGTTGATCCGCCGCGAGCTTTCCAGGTCCCGGCCGATCGGCTTTTCCAGCACCAGCCGGGTCCGCGCGCCGGTCAGACCCGCGCACCGCAGCGCCTCGGTCACCGGCGCGAACAGGCTGGGCGACAGGGCGTAGAAGAACACCAGGTCGCCGTGGGCGCCGATCCGCTCGGCCAGCGCCTTCGCCCCCTCCGGCTTGCCGGCGTCGGCGGCGCAGTAGTCGAGCCGCGCGCTCAGCCGGTCCCAGCCGGCGGCGTCGAACACGTCGCGCGTCTCGAGATCGGCCTTCACCTCGGCGCGATAGCTGTCGGCGTTCCCCTGCGCCCGGCCGACGGCGATGATCCGCAGCCCCTTGGGCAGCAGGTGGTCGAGCTCGAGATGGAACAGCGACGGCAGCAGCATGCGCATCGCCAGATCGCCCGCGCCGCCGAGGAGGACGAGTACGGGGGCGGATTCAGGCATGACAGCTCCTTCGCGGGCAGGTCCCTGTCTTAACCGGGGCGCGGCGTTCCGTCAGCGCTTGAAGGCCGGAAGGGTTCAAGTTTCGCCCCACCGCCCAAGAAAAAGCCCCCCGGTGTTTCCACCGGAGGGCCTGATCTTTCGTCAGCGATGTCGCTGATCGTGGAGTGACTACT